>CAWFUU010000020.1:0-110956 GCA_963819035.1 uncultured Acidobacteriaceae bacterium
AGCGTAAGTCGGAAGGTGACTTGCGAACAACCAAGCGCTAACTGCTAATTGCCGCTCTTGCGGTAGCTGGTGGCCAGCGGCCGGGGAAAGTAGGGCAGTGGCTGATTCATGATGATGGCGCGGGGATTGAGTTCGACCAGGGCCTCGGCCACTTCTGCTCCGCAGATTTCGGCGGCGGCATCGCGTGATGTGGAGAGGACCGGGACGCGCTTCTCGAGATCATGCGCGTCGGTGGCTAGCACGTGCACCGCCTGACGTTCGAGCAGCCATTGCGCGGCGCGGCGCGTGCGCTCGCCCCAGAATCCGGTGAGGGCCGAGCCTGTCATCTGAATCACGCAGCCCTGCTCGGCCCACTCCACCACGCGCTGCAGGCTCTCGCGCAGAATCGGATTGCGCTCAGGATGGGTGATGATCACCGTGATCCCGCAGTCTCCCAGCTTGAGGAAAGAATCCGTAGTTTGCTGCGGGACACTGTAGTTGCTGAACTCGACCAGCAGGTAGCGCGTGCCTTCGATGACGTAGCGCGTGGGATGGGCCAGAGCGTCCTGCATGTTTTCGTAAGAAAGGTGAAAGTCGCAGCCCAGGCTGAGTTTCGGCGCATCGCCCACGAGTTGTTGCAGATGCGCGACCAGCCCCTGCAGATATTCGCGATCATAGTGGTAGCGGTCGTTGGCGTGGGGCGTGGCGACCATGTGAGTGATGCCGTCCGCGGCCGCGGCGCGGCACATGGCGACCGAGACATCCCAGGACTTGGGGCCGTCATCTACTTCGGGAAGGATGTGGGAATGAATATCGACCACGATTGTAGGAACACCAGCACGCCGCCAGGGTTGCGTCTGCTTTGATTTAATCAGATTCGCTGGGAAAGAGAAAGCTGAAGCGCAAAGCACTTAACCGCTAAGGTCGCGAAGGAGAGCCGCAAAGGACGGGGAGGAATTCTGTGGCTTGGCTTCGCGAAGTTGGCGGGTGTTCTTTGCTCTCTGCGGTTAAAGGCTTTTCTCGATGGTCAGAGGCAGCATACGCACTCGCGAGCGGCTCGGGCCAACTGTTACCAAGGCGCCCGCTTCCAGCTCGACTTGCAGGTGATGCATCGCAGCCACGACTTGCGGACCTGAAGCCTGCGGGCTGATGTCCTCGATTCGTATCTGGACTACGCTCGGTTTTTGACCATGTGTGGCGGCGAGAATCGCGCTGAAATCGAGATCGTGCGTTAGAACGACATACTCGTGTTCCGCTGCGTAAGCCATGATTTCGGAATCAGGTGCGTTGTGCTTGCCTACCACGGACCAATGCTCCGCCTCCCATCCCGCTTCTCGCAAGAGAGCTACCCAGCGCGGCGAGAGGTTCATATCGACAAGCAGCTTCATGCGCTGGGAAGGACAACCTCGCGGTCTTCGGCCAGCCACGCGGCGTAGCGCAGCGCCTGCAGAACGTCTTCTCGTTCAAGATAGGGATAGTCAGCCAGGATCTCGTCAATCGTATGCCCGGCGCCGATTTGACCGACGATCATGCCGACGGTTACCCGCATGCCTCGAATGCAGGCCTTTCCGCCCATAATGCCCGCGTCTTGGGTGATGCGATCGAACTGGGCCATGATGCCCTCCCGTCGGGTTGCGCCCTCGTTGATTTAAGCAGAATCGCCGAGAAAGAGGAAGCCAAGGATAACGTGAAGGGCTTCGATGGAGAGGACAGAGGGGACGCAGAGAAAGGTTCACCAGATGGTCGGCACGACCCCCGATTTGCGGATGGCCTGGTCTGCAGTGACGAGAGTGAGTCCTTGCACCAAGGCAGTGGCACCGATGATTAGGTCGGCCGGGTCCTTGGGATAGTCAGGTGGAAGAGAGAGAGCGCGAACACAGATTCGGCTGGTAATCGGGATAACGACGAAGCGCTGCTCAACCTCGGACAGAAATGATTCCGGGTTGGTCGTGAGTCCGAAGTGGCGTTTGCGAAACAGGGTCGACAACTCGAACAACGTGAAGTCGGAGATAGCCAATCCTTGATCGCTTCGCCGGGCTTCAACAATGGTGGCCTGCGCCCTCTTGGAGAGCCGCGGATCGTCCGAAGCCAGCCAGACGACTACATGCGTATCCAGAAGGATCAATAAAGATCTCCCCATTCCTCGGGAGTCAAGGCGGGGGCAACAATATCACCTGTAACTTTGATCTTGCCCTTGAAGAAACCGAAGATGTCGTCCTTTTCTTTCTTGTCGACGGGGACGAGTTTGGCCACCGGCTTGCCGCGCTTGGTGATGACCACGGCTTCGCGCTTGGAGGCAACTTCGTCCATGACCGCAAGACAATGGACTTTGAATTTCCCGGCGGGCATGGTCTTCATCGAGAGTTTTTTTAATCATGGTCATTATACCATGGTCATTACGGGGGTGGGTCGTTGCCGAACTAACGAACTGAGCATCTCCACAGGTATAAGCACCTGATTGAGCGGACCTTCATCGTCAATTCAGAGGCAGGATCACAAATGCAAATATGTTCAGCGGAAACGATCACTCGAGTCTGGGGATGTCCCAGTTCATTGATTGATGCAGGTTCCTGCTTGACCGTCACTGGCTGAGAAATCGCACTACAGCAGTCTTTGCCTTCTATCTGAGTGAAGGCATAAACCAGGATATATTGAGAGCCAGAATCGCACATTCTGCACTCGAAATGCGATTTCCGCGCGCTATCCAGTGCTGACTGCCTCAGCATGGGATGGCCGCTTTCGACGGCTGCTTCTGTCGTTCCATCGGGATGAACAGTAACGGCAACTTGGACGTCCCCCCAAATATTGGCTTGCTTTGCTAACGGTGGATATACCGGCTCAAGCAAACTAACCAGTGTCGCCTTCGACTGTGGCTGCGCTTGTTGTCCGAGCGCAGCCGCGCAGAAAAATAGCAAGACGATGTCAGCGACATACCGCATGGTTGATATCCTTGCCGAACTGTTAACTGCGTCAGCTTCCATACCGCTCGCGAATGAAATCCGCAATCCCCGCGTACGCCTTGGTCAGCGTCTGCTCGTCTGGCAGGAACACGATGCGGAAGTGCTGCGTGCCGGGCTTCTGGCCGAAGCCGGAGCCGTGGACGACCATGACGTGTTTCTGGCGGATGAGTTCCTTCACGAAGACCTCGTCGCTCTCGGGGATGTTGATTTTGGGGTAAGCATAAAAAGCCCCGCGCGGGGCGACGCAACTCACGCGCGGCGTCGCTTCGCACCATTTCTGCGTGAGATCGCGGCGGGAGCGCAGTTTGCGCTGCACTTCGACGAGATGATCCTGCGGGCCTTCGAGCGCGGGCTTGATCGCGTATTGCTCGGGATGGTTGGCGCAGAGGCGCGCGCGCAGCAGGCGGTGCACGCCCTCGGTGTAGGTCTTTACCGCGGCGGCGTCGCCGGAGACGATGCCCCATCCGATGCGCCATCCGGGGACGAGGTAGTTTTTCGACATGCCGCCGAAGGTCACGCAAGGCACGTCGGGCGCGACGGCGGCGAAGGCGAGGTGCGGCGTGTCTTCCAGAATCAGCTTGTCGTAGATTTCGTCGGAGAAGACGATCAGGTTGTGGCGGCGCGCCAGTTCCGCGACTTGTTCGAGCATCTGCCGCGTGCACAGCGAGCCGGTGGGATTGTTGGGATTAATCAGCACGATGCCGCGGGTGCGCGGCGTGAGCTTGCGTTCGATGTCGGCGAGTTCGGGCTGCCAGGCGTCATCTTCATTCAAATCGTAAGCGTTGAGCTTGATTCCCAACTTACATAAAACCGCCGAGTAGAGCGGATAGTCGGGGCTAGGAGTGAGTACGTCTTCGCCAGGGTTCACCAGCGCACAGAGGCAAAGATCGACGGTTTCGCTGACGCCGGAGGTGACGAATACATCCCGGACCGTGGTAATGCCTTTGCGGGAGGCCTCGCCGCGAATCGCTTCCAGCGCTTCGGGAACTCCGGGCGACGGCGCGTATCCGTTCTTGCCCTCGCGCATGGCCTGGTAGACGGCGTCGATGATGTGGGGCGGCGTCTGGAAATCGAAGTTGAGCGGGTCGCCAACGTTGAGCGGCAGGACTTTGTGGCCGAGTTTGGTGACTTCGTCGGCCACGCACGCCAGGTCGCGGATGGCGTAGCGGACATTGTCGAGGCGGGAGGCGGCGACGATCTCGCGGGCTTGGGTGAGGGGCATGAATCAAATTCTAACCGCAGAGGACGCGGAGGAAGCAGAGAAAATCGCGACAGAGAGCTTTTACCACAGAGGACACAGAGGACACAGAGAAATCTCTGTCGATTCCCTGTGTCTCGTGCCTCTGTGGTGAGAACTTAATCCTCTCTATCGATCTGCGCTTTCTGCAGCTTGTCGGAATAATCCACGTAGACCGACTTCCACTCGGTGTAGAAATCAATGGCGCCGATGCCGCCTTCGCGGTGGCCGTTGCCGGTGGCTTTTGTTCCGCCGAAGGGCAAGGTGCACTTCGGCGCCGATGGTGGGCGCGTTGATGTAGGTGATGCCGGCATACAGGTCGCGAATGGCGGAGAACGCCTTGTTCACGTCCTTGGTGTAGAGCGCCGACGACAGGCCGTACTCGATGCCGTTGGCGATTTCGATCGCGTCTTCGAGATCGTCGCAGGGAATGATCGAGACCACGGGGCCGAAGATTTCTTCCTGCGCGATGCGCATCTTGGGATCGACGTCGGTGAACACGGTCGGCTCCATGAACCAGCCGTGCTGGTACTCGCCCTGGTCGAGGCGGTTGCCGCCGCAGACCAGCTTGGCGCCTTCGTTCTTGCCGATCTCGACGTAGCTGAGGTCGGTCTGAAGCTGCTTTTCGTTGACGGCCGGGCCCATCTGCACGGTTTCGTCGAGGCCGTTGCCGACTTTCAGTTTCTTGGCGCGCTCGACGTAGCGCTCGATGAATTCGCGGTACACGCCCTTCTGCACGATGATGCGGCTGGTTGCGGTGCAGCGCTGGCCGGTGGTGCCGAATGCTCCCCAGAGGCCGCCTTCGATGGCGAGGTCGAGGTTGGCGTCGTCGAGGACGATCATGGGATTCTTGCCGCCGAGTTCGAGCGAACAATGTTTGAAGCTCTTCGCGGCGATGCCGCCGATGATGCGGCCGACTTCGGATGATCCGGTGAGCGAAACGGCGCGGACGTCGGGATGCTCGGCGAGCGGCGTGCCAACGGAGGAGCCGAATCCGGCGACGATGTTGATGACGCCTTTGGGCAGGCCGGCGTCACTCAGGGCGCGAACCAGATTGAAGGTGGAAAGAGGAGTGTCCTGCGCCGGCTTGATGACGCAGGTGTTGCCGCAGACGACGGCGGGCAGCAGCTTCCACGAGGAAATTGCCATGGGAAAATTCCACGGCGTGATCATGCCGCAGACGCCGATGGGCTGGCGCACGGCCATGGCGAACTTGTTAGGCATTTCCGATGGCACGGTCGGACCGAAGAGGCGGCGGCCTTCGCCGGCGTTGTAGTAGGCGGCGTCGATCGCTTCCTGCACGTCGCCGCGAGTTTCGGCGAGGATCTTGCCCATCTCGCGGGTCATGTCGCGGGCGTACTCTTCCTTGCGCTCGATCAGGATTTCGGCGGCGCGGAAGACGATCTCGGCGCGGCGCGGCGCGGGAACGAGGCGCCATTTCTTGAAGGCGCGCTTGGCGGCGTCGACGGCGGCGTTGACATCGTCCTTGTTGGATTTCTGGAAGATGCCGACCAGGTCGCGGGTGTCGGCGGGATTGCGGTTTTCGAAAGTCTCTCCGGTCGAGGACTCGACCCACTCGCCGTCAATAAAATTCTTGAAGACGCGGGTCTGGGTGCTGCTCAGACCCGCAGGCGTGGCCAAGGTGTCGGTTGCCATGATTTCTCCTAGTAAGAACCTTTTCGATTGATGCTACAACGCTCGCGAAGGACGCAGCAAGCGACCGTCTTCCGGCGACGATGCGTCGAGATCGTGGCCCTGTGAAAGCCGTGCAGCATGCGTCAGACCCCACTCCGCCATCGCGTTAAGCACCGGGATCAGCGTTTTTCCGTAGGGGCTGAGGGCATACTCCACTCTCGAAGGAACCGTGGGATAAACCGTTCTGGTCAGAATCCCGTCACGCTCGAGCTGGCGTAATTGCTGGGTGAGCACTTTGTGGGTTGGGCCGGCAATTTTCCGGCGCAGCTCGCTGTACCGCTGCGGACCCGGCTTGAGGCACACGATGATCAGCGGCTTCCATTTTCCACTGACGACGTCGGCGGTGACTTTTACGGGGCAGTCCTTCAAGTCCATGCTGGTCCACTTCCAAAATGCCAGGTTGCTTCGGGTCGCCGGTAGCATCCATTACAGCATAAGGGCGGGATATGCGCTGAGTGTGGCAGGAACCCCGCGGAGAGAAGCTATCAAAATTGTGCGTTCTTGCAGGGATCCGGCGATTGGTTTATCAACGGAGTGGGGAGCAGTCATGAAAATTATTGCTTATGACACGTTCAAACCTGGGGTGACGCTCGATATGCTAAAGCCCTACGTACAAGAGGAAGTCGCGAATGTCTGGAGACTGTGGAAGGCTGGAATCGTCCGGGAAAACTATGCGCGGGCCGATGTTCCCGGCGTGGTCATCGTCTTTGAGTGCGCCAGCGTCGAAGAGGCCAAAAGCTATGTGGATGATTTTCCATTGTCGAAGCTCGGTTTCCTCAACTGGCAGTACATTGCGCTGGATGCTCCATTGCCGCTGGAGTATCTCTTTAACTCGGCAGTCGACACTGGCGAGCCATACGACCGGCGGCCGCGACAGACTCTGAGATAGCCTTCGAAAGGAACGAGATGCTGGAACATTGCGGATTGAGGATTCCGAAGACCCTGCAGGAGGTCATAAGCCCACGGAACACCGCGCTGGTTGTCTACGATATGCAGGCAGGAATAAAACCACAGATCGCCAATGGGCAGGAGATTACGGCTCGCGTGGCCAGAGTGCTGGCGGCCGCGCGCAGCGCCGGATTGCGGACGTTCTTTACGCGGCATATGTCCCTGCCGAAGGAACTGATGGGAGCATTTCAGTGCCGGACGGCAATGGCGTGGCAGCGCGTGGACTCGCCGGATAAGGTTCAGCCCATGTTTCTCAGGGACAGCTCCGCGTTCCAAGTCATTGATGAACTTCGGCCGCTGCCGAGTGAAGCCATTGTGGACAAAATCACAATGTCGGCTTTTGAAGGGACGTTTCTGGAGATTGCGTTGCGCGATTGTGGCATTCGCAGCTTCATCATCGCCGGGATTGCTCTCGAGGTCGGAATTGACCCCACCTGCCGCCAGGGCGCCGATCTTGGTTTCTGGCCGATTCTGGTACGGGACGCGTGCGGCTTCGGGAGCGAGGCGGCGGCGAATCATTCCCTGGCCGCGCTGGGGCATATGGGCGACACCATGATCACCGATACCGATACGGTATGCGGGCTGCTGTCGCAGAGCTCGCCCAGAGTTTCCTAGAGGTCATAGAGCGAAAGCCGGGCTGCGCCCGGCGGACAGCCGGGGGCGGCTGTCCCCACATGAGCTGCTTCTTTCTCACAACGGCGCTCTTACTTTCCTGCCGCTTTGGAGCCTTCTGCCGAACTGTCAAACTCTTCCGCCATCCACTTTTGCAGCGCGGTCATGTTGTGCGGGCGGCCAAGAAAATTCTTGACCAGGTCGTTGGCCGACATGGAGCCGCCTGGTTCCAGCACGAGGCGGCGGTAGCGCGCGGGAGCGTCGCCGGCCAGCAGGTTCTTGTGATCGAACTGCACGAAGAAATCCTCGGCAATCACTTTGTCCCACAGGTAGGTGTAGTAGGCGGAGGAGTAGCCGCCGAGGTGGCCGAAGGAGGCCCACATATGAGTCTCGGGCAAAGGAGTGAATGGCGTGTAGCTGCGCGAGTCTGCGAACGTGACGCCATCCAGATCGACGTCCTCGGGCTTGCCTTTGTAGATGTCGTACGAGATGGCCGTGAAGGAAAGCTGGCGCGTCACCCAGGTGCCGCGTCCAAACGCCGCGGCGCGGTTCATGCGGGTGACGAGGTCGGCGGGTATCGGCTCTCCGGTCTTGTAGTGACGGGCGAACTTGGCCAGCACTTGCGGGCTGCGAATCCATTCTTCGAGCATCTGCGACGGAGCTTCGGCGAAGTCTGATTCCATGCTTATGCCGCTGATCCCCGCCCAAGGCTGCTGGCCTCCGAGGATGTGGTGCATGAGGTGACCGAACTCGTGGAAGAAAGTTTCTACGTCGTCGTAGGTCATCAGCCCGGCATCGGTCGCGGTTGGGACAGGAAAATTGCAGACCAGAATCGCCTCGGGATATTGCTTGCCCCGAATTCCGTCGAGCACGGGCACCATTTCGGCGTGGCTGAATTTGCCGGGGCGCGGGTGCATGTCGAGATAGAAGCGGCCGATGGGCTTGCCCTGATCGACGACGATCCAGGTTTCGACCGCGGGATCCCACGCAGGGACGTTCGGCTCCTGCTGAAAGCTGACGTGGAATAGCTCCGCTGCGCTATCCAGGATGCCCTGCTTAACCTGCGGGAACGGGAAGTAGGGACGCACGGACTGAGAGTCGAAGTTGTACTTCTCGCGGCGCACGAGTTCGGAAAGATAATTTCTTTCGTGATCCCAGATTTCCTTCGCACCCGGATTCGTCTTCTGCTTCTCGGCCAGCAGCATTTCGAACTCGCGTTGGGCCAGCGGGCGGGCGGCGTCGTTGATCTGCTGGATGAAGTCCGCGATGTTATGGCCTTTGGCGATCATCTTGTCGGCGGCGCTGTAGTCGGCCCATGACGGATAGCCCAGCAGAGTGGCGATCTCGTAGCGCGTCTTCAACATGGAGGTGAGCACTTCCGTGTTCTTGGGATAGGCTCGCGTGTTAAAGGCAATCATGACGCGGCGGCGCAGCGAGTCGCTTTTCACGAAGGTGAGAACGGGCAGGGCATCCGGGTAGTCGGTGGTGATACGGATTTTCCCATCCGCTCCGGGCTTGTGGCGGTCGATATAGTCCTGCGGAAGGCCGTCCAACTCGCCGGGCTCAGCTTCCACGACCTTCTGATCGTCGGAGATGTTGCGATCGAACATGGAAACTTCTTCCGTAGCCTGGTCATTCAGCTTTTTTAGCCGGGCACGCGTGGCGTCGTCCTTGTCTACTCCCGCCAGGCGAAATTCGAGAAGCTGTCGCTGGACGTAATAGCGGGTGGCGCCGTCTGCCTTCGAAAGGTCGAGAGCGGCGAGCGCGTTGTAGACATCGTGGTTGAGGGAAATGGCAGTCTGCGCGGCCGAGGCCTTGGTCAACATGGCAGTGGCATGATCGCGGAAAGCCGCATCGGGATGCACCTGCTCCATCAGCCCTGCCAGGTAGGTGGCGGAGTTGACCTGCCGGATGGCTTCGTCGAATGGGGCCAGAGTATTCTCCACGGTTCGCGCGCCCTTGGCGGAGAGCAAGGTGTCGATCGAGGTTTGCGCAGCAGACAGGCGATCGTTCTCGATCTTTTCAAAGGCAGAGACGTCGGGCTTGGCGGCCCAAACTGTGGGCTGCGAAATCGAGACTTTCTGCGCGGTGACAATGGTGGTTAGAAGAACTGGCAGGCAAAAGATCAGAGCTTCGCTACCGGCACGAAACATAGAAACCTCTCTAGAGAAACTGCTGACGATCCACACGCAATTGGCTTGGCGGCGCAGTGATTGTGTTGGACAGCGAGAGGGGATGTCAAGCGCACACTGAGCCACAACCTCACAGATGCCATATGTTTTGTATGGGGCTTCCTAGCGCCAGCGCTTGATCTTCGGCCAGAGATCGCTCAACGTGCCGAACTTCGATCCTTTGCAGATGTAGACGCCGATCTGCGTCTCCAGCGCCCATGGATTGTCCGCGGAAGTGCCCACGTACTCGACGTGTTCAAAGAGTTGTTCGAGACGTTCGCGGCGGTCGCCGAGAACGATCAGGCAGTTGCCGGAATAGTTGCGCGGGCCCCACAGATACCACGTTTGATGTCCGCTCAGCGACGCGGGTAAGCCGTAGCGGCGGCCGAGAAAGTCGATGGCGCCGGCCTGCCCGTAGTCCTGGGCGAAGATGCCGCAGTCGGTGCGCTCCTCCGGTGTAAGGCGATTCCAGGCGACAACGGTTTCATCCACGATCTCCTGCCATCCGAACTGATCGGAATACCACTGTGGCAGAGCCGCGCGGGCGTGGGAGTGCTCCATGACCGGGAGTTTGAAGGGGAGAGTCTTCGCATACGCGAGGAAGCCGTCGGGTGAAAGAATTGGAACGACCACGGGTGCGAGATATGCGCCGTTGACCAGCAGAATGACGACGATTAGGGGTTTCAACCACTGCAGGCGGCGTTGCCCAGATCGCGGACGATCGAGCGCAGACTCAATCGCCACCGCGCCCGCGGCCAGCAGCATGGGATACACCGGCGCCAGATAGTAGTTCTTTCCGTGCAGCACGAAGAACACGCTGTAGCACACCACATAGCACCATCCCAGTGCGCGATAAGGCCGAAGCGGCTTGGCCACGAGCAGCGCAAACAATCCTGTGAGCCAGATGGGAGCGGTTAAGGGATTCAGCAGCAGCGTCTGCTGAAAGAAGTATGGGAATGGTCCAAGCACCACGTCGCGATTTTCGGCCCGAATGCCGCGCATCAACTGCACGAAGGGCCAGTCGTAGTGGATGTTCCACAACAGGTTGGGTAGGAAGATGAGAAAGGCCGCGATTCCGCCCAGCCATATCCACTTGTCGAGAAAGACGCGGCGGTGCTCGGTGAGCAGCAGGCCCATGACGATTCCCAAGCCAAAGACGGCGATGGAATACTTCTCCTCCAGGCCGAGGCCGGCGATTACGCCAAACCAGAGCCAGTAGCGGGGGTCGTTTCTCTTGATCGCGAGGATAGCGACGTAGGCGCAGCCCATCCAGAGATTGGGTTCGAGGCAGTTGGTGCCGAGCAGGCTGCCGTTGGAGAGAAATTGCGGCGCGATCAGGGCGCAGATGGCGCTGAGTAACATGGCATAGCGGCGTCCGCCGAGTTCGCGGGCGATCGCGGCGGTCTGCACGATCAGCAGGGAAGACGCCAGCGCCGGGATAAAACGGATCGCACGAAGAGAGTCGCCTAATAGTGCACGGCAGAAGTGAATCAGAAATGGGATAAGCGGCGGCTGGTCGACGTATCCCCACTGTAGATGGTCGCCGCACGACAGGTAGTCGAACTCATCGCGAAAGTAGCCGTAGCGGTTGTTGAAATAGATGTGGAAGATGAGAGTTGCAAGGGCGATCGCCCAAATCAAGGCCATGGACTGGCTGGATTGGTCGCGGTCTGGGAGCGTGGACGTGCCGGCCATAAGGGACACCAGCATAGCTGACGGGCCGTCGGCGTGTCAGGAATCCAGGGCCGGCCCTTCGCTGCCTTCAGGATGGCCCGAGTTGGGATGAATAGGTGCGGTCGCCGCGCACGAAACCAAGGTAACCTCCCAAATTGATTACCTGTTCTTCCCTCCGTTTTTCTTGTGCTACCGTTTTCCTTTACTGCCGATTACGAAGTTTTAGGGGATTTTTCAGGCCAAGTGTCTTCCGCGAATCGCAAACCGGGAATCCACGTTGCGTGGACGACGGTCACATACCGCAGCGTGGCGCTGCTGATCCTGGCAGGCGCCGCAATCTTTTATGTCGCGATGCGAGTGGCGTTTCCGCAGTTCACCGAAGCCACCGTCAAGAAAGCCGACAACGTGGCCGGCAAACTGCTCGAGCGCGTGGCGGGCATGGCTCCCAGCGCGAGCGGTGGGATCTCGACCGCACAACAGGCGCATTTCACGGCGCTCGATGGCACCGTGCGGGTGAAGAAAGGAAACGGCAACAGCTGGATGGCCGCGGATTATAACGTCCCCCTGGAAAAAGGCGACGTGGTGCAAACCGGCTCGGAAGGCATGGCCAAGGTCGTGTTCAACGACGGCACCAGCTACACCGTGAAACAGGACTCGCTGATCGTGATCGAGGAGAACTCGGCCAACGACCAGCAGCAGACCAACGTTGCCGTTGCGGTGAGCACCGGGACGGTGGATCTTTCGACCGCGACCTACAGCCAGGGATCGCAGTCGAGGGTGATTGTGGCGGGCGCCACGGCGTCACTGGCTCCGGAGTCGGCGGCGCAGGTGCATAACGATCCTAAGTCCGACAAGCACGAAATCCTGATGAAAAAAGGAACGGGTGAGGTCACGCGCAACGGCGAAACTGTGAAACTGGCCAACTGGGAAAAGGTCAGCTTCACCGGACAGCAGGCGCATCTGGAAAAGGCGAAGGAAATCGGGCCGCCAACGCCGATTGCGCCCGCCAACATGGCTCCGCTGTTCTCCGGCGAATCAACCAAGGACGTGGAGTTCACCTGGACTCCGATGGCGAATGCAGTTGGTTACCGCCTGCGCATCTCCCGCAACCCTTATTTTTCTTCTACACTGGTCGACAAGAAGATCAACACAGCGGCGGTCACGGTTTCCGGTCTGGGCGAGGGCGCCTATTACTGGATGGTGCAGTCCTACGACACGGGCGGGAAGGAATCGGTCGAGAGCGAGAAGAACCGCTTCACCATCATCGCGAAGGGGAACCAGACCGAAGCGATCGAGCTTGACCTGGATCCGTTCGTTCAGCACGGGCACGTGATCGAAGTGACAGGCAAGACGCAGATTGGGGCGCGCGTCATGGTGAACGGCAGTGAAGTGCCGATGATCGGCACCGATGGCGGATTTCATTACTTCACGCCGCCGTTACCCACAGGAGAAGCTGTGATCACGGTGACGGCGCAGACGGCGCAGGGCGGCGTAAACACGCAGCAGAAGAAGATCATTATTCAGTGACAACAAGGTTTCAAGGTGGCAACGTTTCACGCGGGCGAGTGCGAGAAAGTTCAGTCGATGGTGCTTCTTACACTGAAACCCTGAAACCTCGAAACTTGGAATTTGAGCGGGTTGGCTGGGCATCCCGTAGAATAGAGAGAGCCAGCCACCCGACAGGATAGAGATAGACCGGGATACTCCCGGAAGCGGCTTAGAAAAGACGCAGGAAACATTTCGTCATGTCAAACAACGGATACTCCAACGGATCACGCGCGCACAACCTGCGGTCGCTGTTTAGCATTTTCTCCAGCGATCTGGCTATCGACCTCGGCACCGCCAACACGCTCGTTTATGCGCGGGGCAAGGGCATCGTGGTGAATGAGCCCTCGATTGTCGCCATCAACAAGAACACGGGCGAGGTCGAGGCGGTGGGCAAGGAAGCGAAAGAGATGCTGGGCCGGACGCCCGGCAACATCGTCGCCATCAAGCCCATGAAGGACGGCGTGATTGCCGACTTCAAGGTCACCGAGAAGATGCTGAACTATTTCATCCAGAAGGCGCACAACCGCAAGATGCTGGTGCATCCGCGGATCGTGATCGGCGTGCCTTCCGAGATCACGCAGGTGGAAAAGCGCGCAGTTATGGATTCCGCCTACCGCGCCAAAGCCAGCGAAGTGCATCTGGTCGAGCAGGCGATGGTAGCGGCAATCGGCGCAGGCCTGCCCATCACGGAACCCAGCGGCAACATGGTGGTCGACATTGGCGGCGGCACCACCGACATCGCGGTCATTTCTCTCAGCGGCATCGTCTATTCGCGCTCCGTCCGTATGGCCGGCAACCAGATGGACGAAGCGGTCATGAATTATCTGAAACGAAAATACAACCTGCTGATCGGCGAACGCACGGCCGAGCAGATCAAGATGGAAATCGGATCCGCGCACCAACTCGACAAGCCGATGACGATGGAAATCAAGGGCCGCAACCTGATCGAAGGCGTGCCCAAGACGATCACCGTCGACGATGGAGAGATTCGCGAGGCGCTCAGCGAGTGCGTTTCCACCATCATGAACGCGATTCGCGTGGCGCTGGAGCGGACGCCTCCAGAGCTTTCCGCCGACATCAGCGACCGCGGCATCGTGCTCACCGGCGGCGGCGCGCTCTTGAAGAACCTCGACAAGCGCATCCGCGAAGAAACCGGGCTTCCGGTTTCGATCGCCGACGATCCGCTATGCAGCGTGGTGCTGGGGACGGGCAAGATGCTTTCCGACTTCAAGCTGCTGCGGAAGATTTCGATTGAATAGAGCAGTGCCCAGTACCCAGTACCCAGTACCCAGTACTCAGTACTCAGAATGGGGCTGCGGGGGCGAGGCCGAGACCGCCTCGCGACGGCCGGCGAGACGCCGGCGCTACAAACTGGCAACTGGGTACTAGGTACTGGGTACTGAGTCATGGAATCTGTCCTCGGCCGTTACCGCAATCTGATTATTCTGGTGGGCGTGCTCTTTCTGCAGGTGCTGGGGCTTGCCGTGCAGGTTAAGCGCGGCGGCGCCGACACCGAAAACACCCGCCTGATCCGAATCTGGACGGTCGGCGCGATCACTCCTTTCGAGCGCAGCGTGGTCTGGGTGCAACGTGGCGTCGGCAATATCTGGCACAACTATTTCTATCTCCGCGGCGTTCGCGCCGAGAACCGCGATCTCAAAGAACAGATTGAACATATGCGGATCGAACAGGTGCGCCTCAGCGAGGACGCAGCGCAGGCGCGCCGTCTGCAAACTTTGCTGGCATTCAAAGAGCAGTTCATCTCGAAGACGGTGGCCGCGCAGGTGATTGGATCGAGCGGCAGCGACCTTTCGCGGATCATATATATCGACAAGGGCGGGGATGCGGGACTGCAACGCGACATGGCAGTGATCACCTCCGACGGCATCGTGGGCAAGGTCATGCTCGTCTACCCGTCGGTGTCGCAAGTACTCCTGATTAACGATCAAAGCAGCGGCGTGGGAGCGATTCTGGAAAAATCGCGTCTGCAGGGCGTGCTGCGCGGAACGGCGAACGGCGAAGTCGTGCTCGAACGGGTGATGAGCGACGAGCAGGTACCCGTGGGCGAGACGGTTCTGACCAGCGGTGGCGACCAGATCTTTCCCAAGGGCCTGCCGGTCGGGACTGTGGCAAACGTGGCGAACGGCAAGGACCTTTTCTTGAACATCAAGATCAAGGCGGCGGCCAACCTCGACAAGCTGGAAGAAGTGCTGGTGCTGGTTGAAAAACAAGAGAGACAGGCGACCGCGGAAGAGAACGTTCGAGTGCGTGCGGCCGACATTCTGGCGCAGCGCTTGCCCTCGGTGCCCGACAAGCCGGCGACGGACGCGGGAGCCGCTACCGGGAACGCCGCAGGTGCAGCGACCGGGACCTCAGTTGGTTCGGCGAAGGCCGCGTCGACCGCGACTCCTGAACCCAAGCCCACCGGCTCTGCGGCCGTTCCGCAGTCCAAGACCTCATCGGCGACGACCACTCCGCACGTTCCGGCGGCAGGAGCATCACCGGCCGTGGGTTCGACGACGGTCCCAAGTTCCGCTGATCACAAAATTTCTGTCGTCCCGAGCAACGTTCCAAGCACCGTTCAGGGCAAACCTGCGACCGGGGTGAAGTCGCCAGCTAGCCCGAACAAGTCTGCGGTTCCGTCCGCGGGTCCATCGACGAAGCCCGCGCAGAGTCCGGCTACGAAACCCGTGGCACCCGCGCCGGCACAACCGTCCGTCCAGCCTGCTGATCCCAAGCCCTCCAACTCCCAACCGCCTGCCGACAACCCACAATAGCGTGCCCATTACCTACACATCGGGGGAGCAAGTTGAGGTCTACCGGTTCAGTATTCCGGCGACCGTCGGGTTTCCGCTGCTGGCGCTGTTTCTGCAGGCTTTCGTGCCGCGGCGCTTTCCTCTTTTTTCGTATCTTGATCTGCCTCTGCTGGTGACCATCTTCTTCGCGATGGCACGGCGCAACCCGATTTCCGGCCTGCTGACGGGAGCTGTTATCGGGTTGGTGCAGGATTCCCTCGGCGGACTGCCGCTCGGTTTGTACGGAATCGCCAAGACTGTGGTCGGTTTCGGCGCTTCGTCGCTGGGAGTGAAACTCGATGTGGAGAACGCAGGCGCGCGGCTTTTGGTGACGCTTGGTTTTTACCTCGTGCATGCGGCCGTCTATTTCACAGTCGCACGCGGGCTGGTCAGCCTGACCCTGAACTGGAGTTGGAGTCGCGGGTTTCTGGCGGGACTTGCGAACGCTGTGCTCGGCGTCGTGATCTACTTTTTCCTGGACAAGTTCAAACAAAGGACGTGAACAAGGTTCTCTGTTCTCAGCTTGTGCCGGGTTGTGACTTCCGTCACTGTCGATTCCCCCAATCGGCTATTCGAAGGACTAAAATTAAGGCACGCGGTTCTGCGCTGAGTCAGCAACGTCATTTCTCGGTACCAAGCCAAGTGATAGCCGACTCGCAACTGAGGACTGCGAACTGAAAACTGATGTTCGGCCGCGACGAAAAAGTCTCTGAACTCCGCCTGACGGCGACGCAGTACGTCATCCTCGCCATCTTCCTGGTGCTCGCCTACGGGCTATGGCGCCTGCAGGTGATGGAGAGTAGTTACTACTCCCTGGCCGCGGAAAAAAACCGCATTCGCAACGTGCCCGTGCTGGCGCCGCGCGGCAAGATTCTTGACCGCGAAGGGCGCACTATCGTCGACAATTATCCGTCGTTCACCGCGCTGTTAATGCGGGATTCCTCGCGGGACCTTGCCGGCGACGCCGATCTGATTGCCCAGGGCCTGCATCTGGATGCGAATGAAGTGCGGGCGCGCATCCGGCGCTCCGCCTACATGCCGCAGTACCAGCCGATTTTTCTGAAAGAAGACATCACTCCCGACGAACTGCAGTTCATCGAAGCGCACCGCAACGAATTGCCGGAACTGGATACCATCATGTCGCACCGCCGCCTGTACCCGCGCAACGGGTTCATGGCGCACCTGATCGGCTACGTGGGCGAAGTCAGCGAAGACATGCTGAACCAGCCGCAGTTTGAGCTGTACAACGCGGGCGACGTCGTGGGCATTTCCGGCGTGGAACGCCAGTACAACAATCTGCTGATGGGTACGAACGGATCGCGGCAGGCGCTGGTCGACAGCCATGGCCGCGAAGTTGGACGCCTGGGCGAAACCGAGGCGATTCCCGGCAAGCAACTCGAGCTGACCGTCGACATCGATTTGCAGATCGCGGCGGAAGAGGCGCTGGAAGGGAAGAACGGAGCGATCGTCGCCATGGATCCGCGCACGGGCGAGATTCTCGCCATGGTGAGCGGGCCGGCCTTTGATCCTAATGATTTTGCGGTGCACGTGTCGCGCGATCAGTGGGACAAGTTGGTCACAGATCCCGACAAGCCGCTGCTGAACAAAGCGATTCAAGCGCAGTTGGCGCCGGGCTCGACGTTCAAGATCATCATGGCGCACAGCTGGGTTGCAGGAAGGCATTGCGCAGGACATGCACGTGTACTTGCAACGGCGGCGCGGAGTTCTATGGCCGCTATTTCAAGTGCTGGATTTCCGCGCGGCACCAGACCCATGGCCTCGTCGATATCTACAAGGGAGTCTATCAGTCTTGCGACGTTTTCTTTTACACACTCGGCGGAGAAGCTGGGATTGACCGCATCGCAAAATACGCGACCATGCTCGGGTTGGGGCAGAAGACGGGGATCGATCTACCGCAGGAAGTCAGCGGAGTGATGCCATCGGAAGAGTGGAAGATCCGGAACTTCAAGCAGAAATGGTTTGCCGGTGAAACAATTTCCGTCGGCATCGGACAAGGCGCTGTGGCGGTGACGCCCATCCAGATGGCCCGCGCCTTCGCCGCGATCGCCAGCGGCGGACACATGGTTCGGCCGCACGTCACCAATCCCACCGAGTTGCCTCCCGGCGTCGTGCAGGCTTCGGGTGTCCCGGATCAGGTGACGGTCCCGCTCGATCCGAAGAATTGGGAGATCATCACGGATGCTATGGCCCAGGTGGTCAGCCCGGTGGGGACTGCGGCTCTGTCTCAGATTAAGGGCGTCGATATGGCGGGCAAGACAGGGAGCGCACAGACCATCAGCAATATGCTGAAAGCCAAGATGAGCGCCAGCGAGAAGGCTCTGCATAAGGATAATGGTTGGTTTGTTGGGGTTGAGCCTAGGCGGAATCCAGAGATTGTGGTTTGTGGATTGTACGAGGAAGGCGAGCACGGAGACAAAACCGCCCGCGTAGTCGCGCAAGTGATCAAGGCGTTCGTCGATAAACAGCGCCGCAATCCCCCAAAAATGGCGGACAAGCCGCAGTCAGGCGCAAAGGTCGAGATTGGCGCCGTGTGGACGACGCCTGACTCCGCTGGCGAAATGCGCAAACTGCAGGGTGGGCATTTCTTCCTGGATGCCGACAAGAAACCGATTATCGCGGCCATCGCCGCACCAGGAATGCCTGCGCACTGATGGGAGACTGAAGCCGCGGGGCGAGACGCCCCCGCGACAGCCGGCGTCGCGACGCCGGCGCCACGACCAAGACCGAAAAGTTGTTTCCGATGACTGAGCTAACAGGAAAAGCTAGGAGCTAGCAGCTAAGAGCTAGAAGCTGTTTTTATGGCACGCTACGTTTCATATCGCGATTTCGACTGGGTCCTGCTGGGCTTCGTGCTCCTGCTCTGCGCCATGGGGGTGATGGAGATTCATAGCGCGACCGTGCACACCAAGTTCGCGGGGGCTCACGTCAGGCAGATTTATTGGGTGGTCGCCGGAGTTGGAGCGATGTTCCTGATGAGCCTGGTGAACTACCAGGCGCTGCTCGACCAGATTCACTGGTTTTACTTTGCGGCCATCGGTTCCCTGATGGCGGTGCTGATTTTCGGCTCTAAGTACCTGGGAGCGCGGCGCTGGATCAAGATCGGCGGCAACTCACTTCCAGCCCTCGGAATGGGTCAAACTGATCCTGATCCTCGCCGTGGCCAAATATTTCGCCGACATGCGTCAGCGGGACCTTTCCTGGTCCGACTTCATGAAGGCAGGGGCGATCGTCGGAATTCCCATGTTGATGGTTCTGGCTCAGCCTGATCTGGGCACGGCCCTGACTTACGTTCCCATCGCCGTGATGGGGGTATTCCTGGGTGGGTTGCAGTGGAAGCAAGGTCTGGCGGTCGGTCTGTTGGCGGTGGTGGGGATCAGCGCGGTATTCCTGGTGCCGCGGGTGCATGTGCTGAAGTCGTACCAGAAGCAGCGGCTGACCAGTTTTATCGACCCCGAAATGGATCCGCAGGGGTCGGGGTACCAAGTTGAGCAATCCAAGATTGCCGTCGGTTCTGGAGGTCTGTGGGGCGGGAAAGGCTCGCAAACGCACGGGAATTTCCTGCCGGTTCCGCAAACGGATTTCATTTTCGCGGCTTTCGCCGAAGAACATGGATTCGTAGGCGCGCTCGGGATTCTGCTGCTATACTTCATAGTGCTGATGCGCTTGACCCAGAACGCGCAAACAGCGCCCGACCGCGCTGGCACGTTCGTGGTGATGGGTGTGGTGGCTGTGCTTAGCTTCCATATCCTGGTCAACGTTGGCATGGTGGTTGGCTTTATGCCGGTCACCGGAATACCCCTGCCGTTGATGAGCTATGGTGGGTCTTCCGTATTGTTCATGTTCCTGGCGCTGGGGATGGTAATGAATGTTCGTATGCGCCGCTTCGTAAACTGACAAAGGGTTACAGGAGCATAGACGGGGACGGCAAGGATGCAGTTGCTGCGCTTGGAGGCGCAGCCCCAAAATATCGATCGCCCTCGCGTAAAGAGGGCATTTCACCGGCCAGTCGAGTAGTCGAGGGCTGGGCAGGATTGAAGCTAAGAAGGCAGCCGGGCAGGGAACGGCCCCCCGACCCAAGTGGGTCTGAGAGTGCGGTCACAAACCCCGGCAGAATTTAAAGCGATAAGTGCAAAAGATTCCCAAGCTTATGCAGCGCACCTGGTCAGGAGTCGCCTCCTGGGACCCAGGTCGTCCCCTATCCGGGGCGGCATCGCGACCTTCAATCCTCCCACACCTTTCCTGACTCCACCCCGGTGAAGCCCGCCTAACTCAAGAACGGCGGGACCGGAGTGTTTGATGAATAAGGAACTATTTGTCTCTTCTACCCCTCACGAAACCAAGGTGGGGCTCGTGGAAGACGATCTGCTCGCGGAAATCTACCTCGAGCGCGAAAATGAATACACCCTCGCCGGGTCCATCTACAAAGGCCGCGTGACGCGCGTGCTGCCCGGCATGCAGTCGGCTTTTGTCGACATTGGCCTGGAGCGCGACGCCTTCCTGTACGTCTCCGATTTTATGGAGTTGGAGGAGACGGACGAGGATCTGACGGACGCGGTTCCGGCCACTCGCGCCGTGCATGACCTCCGGCCGCAACCTGCGCGCGCGGAATCAGCCCCTATGGCCGTCGAGGCTTCCGAGGCACAGCCGGTGGAAGCCGGAATCGAGCCCGTGTCGGAGACGGAGTTCGCCGAAGGAGAGGCTTCCGACGCGCAGCCCGCAGCGCCTGGAACTGGAGTACAGGAAGAGGGCACTGGCAGCGATGGTCAGAACCGTGAGCGGGGTGGTTGGAGGGGACGCCGCCGTCGTCGTGGCGGTCGTCGGGATGGACGTGCCGATGGCAGGGAGCGTGGATTTGATCGCGGCGCCGATCGAGGTCCGGACCGAAGCGCGGACCGTGGCTCCGACCGAGGCACAGATCGTGGAGCAGAGTCGCGCTTTGCGCGGCCAGAAAATCCCCGAGCGACCGAATCCGGCAGGAATCAGCCGGCCGGACCGCCTCCGGGGTACACGCCGATCATCCTGCCCGGAGAATCAATTTCCAAGTATCAACGATTTGCCCAGACGCAACCGCAGGCGCCGCCAGCTCAGGAACATGCAACCGAAGTGGTGACGGAAGAAGCCGCCGAGCCGGAGACCCCAATTGCGGCAGCGTTCCCCGAAGATGAGCCCATTTTTGCCGCTGCGGAAGCGGTGGCCGAGCCTCTGCACGAGGAGCATGAACACGAAGTGCGCGAAGAGGTGCAGGCGGTGGCGGAAGAACCGGCCGAGTCGGCCTCAACTTCGACCGACTGGAATCGCGAGTTCCGGCGTGCGGAGGAAGTCAGTGCGCCTGCTCTCGGGTGGCCCGGAGAGGAACGCGCTTTGGTGGAAGTGGAAGAAGTCTCCGAAGCGGAGGTGGATGGCAACATCGCTGCCGCATCGGAGCACATTGATTATCGGCACACTGAACATGAGCCTAGCGAACTGCCGGCGCCTTCCCCGCGAGAGGATCAGACTCCAGTATTTGCCGCCCCCGGCACGATGGAGGAAGAGACCATCGACGAAGAAGAAGCGGACGCGATCCAGTACGAATCTTCTTCCGACGAAGGTTACGAAGAGTTTGAAGAGGAAACGCGCGCTGCCGGCCCGGAACACTTGAACGGCGAGGCCCGGGAAGTCGGTTTCGGAGATCCACCAGTCATTGTTGAGCGAATCGGGGCAGGCCGAAGCTGGCGAAGCGCATGCCGCGGAAGGAGCTCCCGCCGAAGGCGAGGAGGACAGCGAAGAGCTGGAACTGGAAGAGGCGCAGGCCGAAGCCGAGGCCATGCTCGACGCGGAAGCCCGCGGCAACGGCACCGTCGATGCCCGCGTGGAGGTTCGCGCTCCGGCGGCAACTGCGGGCTACACGCAGCGTGCGCCGCGTCCGGCCTGGGAGCGGCGCGGTCAGCGCGGACGCCGCGGCAGCAACCGGGCGGTGGTGGTGGCGCGCGTCGTTTCCGGCGTCGCGAGTCAGCTCCGGTTCCCCTGATCAGTGACCTGCTGAAGGAAGGCCAGGAAATCCTGGTGCAGATCGCCAAGGAACCGATCGGCAAGAAAGGCGCGCGCATTACCAGCCACATCGCGCTGCCGGGCCGTTTCCTGGTTTACATGCCGACGGTGAATCACACCGGCGTTTCGCGCAAGATCGCTTCGGAAGAAGAGCGCCAGCGGCTGAAGCGCATCATCATGAGCGAGCGCGAAAACGGCCACGGCGGCTTCATCGTCCGCACCGCCGCGCAGAGCGCCAGCGAAGAGGAACTGCGCGCCGACATCCGCTTCCTGAAGGGCTTGTGGCAGGACATCAAGAATCGCGCCGAAAACTCCAAGCCGCCGGCGCTGATCTATCACGATCTCAACGTGGTCGAGCGCGTGCTGCGCGATCAGGTCACCTCCGACTTCTCCGTGATCTGGGTCGATACCGAGCCGGAATACGAGCGCATTCTGCGTTTCTTCAACCGCTTCCAGCCCGCGCTGGTCAAGCGCGTGAAGCTCTACACGAAAGAGACGCCGCTGTTCGAGCAGTTCGGCCTGCAGCGAAGAAATGAACAAGGCGCTCAAGTCGAAAGTCTGGCTGAAGAGCGGCGGCTACATCGTCATCAACCAGACCGAAGCGCTGGTCGCGATCGACATCAACACCGGCAAATACGTCGGCAAGACAGCGCGCCTGGAAGACACGATCGTCAAGACCAACGTGGACGCGATCAAGGAAATTGTGCGCCAGATTCGGCTGCGCGATCTGGGCGGCATCATCATCATCGACTTCATCGACATGGATGAGCGCCGCAACCGCCAGCGCGTGATGCAGGCGCTGGAAGAAGAACTGCGCCACGACCGCGCGCCGTCGAAGATGCTGCAGTTCAATGATTTCGGCCTGGTGGCCATCACCCGCAAGCGCGTCAAGCAGTCGCTGGAGCGCACCATCGGCGCGCCTTGTCCGTATTGCGAATCCACCGGCTACGTGAAGTCGGTGACCACGGTGTGCAACGAAATCTACGTCGAGATGCGGAAGATTGCCAAGCATCTGGAGCACGAAGACGTCATGCTGCGCGTGCATCCGGAAGTGGCCAAGGAGTTGAAGTCCAACAACGGCCGCCTGCTGAACGAGATGGAAGAGCTGACCAAGCGCACCATCATCGTGAAGAGCGATCCGGCCGTGCACCAGGAGCAGTTCGATATCAACTAGCTGCGAGCTTCTAGCTGTGCCAGCGAACGAAGTGACCGGGAAAACGCCCGTCTTCGTGCCGTCGTTTTTCTTCGCGTGTCCTCGAGTTCGACTCGAGCGACAACGACGCGACTCGTGGATGAACGGGCTTTCAAGCGATTCCGGTCAGCGTTGGCCAGCGCCTTGCACCGCACGTCGGCGGTTGCGCAGCTTCTGCGCGGATCGTGGATCGCCTTGGCGGCACGCCCGCGATCGCCTGCTCGGCTGCCTGGCCACGCTACCGGCCTCCTCGGCGGCGGTGCTGGCCATATCGAGCAGCACCACCAGGGCATCGGCATGCAGTTTCCACAGCGACGACATCTTCTGGCTGCGCTTCAGTTCTTCCAGTTCGGTGCTGATGCGCGCTGAAATCGAGACCAGGCGGATCAAGCGTGCGGGCCACATCGGCGCGCAGGCTCTTTTCTTCCAGAAACGCGGCGCTGTAGGCGTCGGCTTCCGCCGGCGTCAAGCGTCAGGTTGAAGAAGCGCATGGGCACAACCTGGCGGTATTTCGGGTCGGCCACGCGCACAAACACGCGAATGGATTCTTCCACCCGCCGCAGTTTGCCTTCTTCCGCCGAAATCTGCTGCGCGGTGACGGTGGGCGGCTGAAATACTGGAGCCGCGGCGGGGCCTTCGCGACTGCTGTTCGGCCGCGCGCGGAGCGGCCGCCCCGCTGCCTGCGGCGTGCGCTGCCACGCGCCGCTGGAGCCAGCAGCGACCGGCGGATCGGCGGACGCCGGTCCAATTCCTTCTTCAGCTTCGAAACCCGGCGGAATTTCTCCAGCGCGCTGCCGTAGTCGGCTTCCAGCATCTGGTTCTCTTCAATCGCGGCCACGTGTTCCACCGTGACTTCCACGCCATCGACGGTGGTCAGAATCGTGCCGCCCATTTCTTCGAGCGCCTGCCCGAAGTGTCTTGATCTCGGTCAGCGCCTTGGCGAACAGTTCGTCAAACTTCTTGCCGAAAATCGCGTTGTAGGCCGAGACCGTGGCCAGCACGCCGGGATGATAAAACGAAGCATCCAGCCACTGCTTCAGCTCGCGCACCCGTCCAATGATGCCCGAATCGATCAGCGCGTTGAAGTCGCGGAAGCGGGTGACTTCTTCGCGCAGAGGATCGAAACGCCGCAGCAACTGCACGTGCTCCTCGGGAAGCGAGGGCACATCAGTGTCGGCCAGGATTTCAATCAGGGCGATTTCGAAGGGAGACAGCGGCAGAGCGCCGTCCAGCCCGTAGCCGCTCTGTTCCCATTGGCCCGGCACGCGCGGATGGCGATAGAGAAAAGTGGCGATCAGATCGGTCTTGTCGCGGTTGACATCGCGTGGGTTCGCGCCGCCGCACGAAATAACGCAGCAGGGCCTCGGCGACTTCGGAATCCGTATCGGAGGTGAGCGCCTGGCGCAGCATCGCTGGCGTGATAGCCATGTCGAGCAGATGCAGCCAGCGGTACATCTTGGTCAGGGTGTTGGGAAGTTCGCGTTCGGAATGGCGCAGCGCATCCTCGTCCAGGCCGCTGGGAACGGGCAGTTCCCCACCCAGCGTGTCCGCCATGAGCTTCTGGTAGAAGCCCTGAACGGTCGCCAGAATCGCTAGTTCAAACCGAAGATCTTCGGCCAAGAACGCCCCCGAGAGCAGATTTCTCCCTTATTCTTTACTAATGTTTAAGTAAAAACGAAAGGTTACCGCCGGTGCAAGTTACCACTGGGGCGGCACTCTCAAGGGGAAAAGCGGCGAATCTCCCAGAAGGACATGAACGTTCGCGCAAGAGGCCAGGCTAGGCGAGCACCGGAGAATTTAGAACACAACCGTTTTGTTGCCGTAGACCAAGACTCGGTTCTCGACGTGCAAGCGTACCGCGCGTGACAGGACAATCTTTTCCAAATCGCGCCCCTTGCGGATCAGGTCTTCGACGGTGTCGCGGTGCGACACCCGCACCACGTCCTGCTCGATGATGGGACCATCGTCGAGTTCCTGTGTAACGTAATGGCTGGTGGCTCCGATTAGCTTCACGCCGCGTTCAAACGCCTGATGGTACGGCCGGCCGCCGATAAACGCCGGCAGGAACGAGTGGTGAATATTGATGATGCGGTTTGGATACCGGCTTACGAATTCGTTCGACAGGATCTGCATGTACCGCGCCAGCACGATGAAATCCGGCTGGTGCTTCTCGAGCAGGGCATTGGCTTGGGCCTCGGCTTGAGCCTTGTTGTCCTTCGTGACGGGAATGGCCGTGAAGGGAATTCTGTAGAAGTCGGCGATCGGCTGAGTATCGGGATGGTTGGAAATGATGAGCGGAATCTCGCACGCCAGTTCGCCGCTCTGCTGTCGGTAGAGCAAGTCGACAAGACAGTGATCGTACTTGGAAACGAAAATGATCATTCTCTGGCGCTGCGAGGACTGAGCCAGCCGCCAGTTCATTGCGAAGGTTTCCGCGATCGGCGTGAAATGCCTCCCGAAGTCGGCGAGGTCGATGTCGAAATCCTTGGGATCGAACTCGACCCGCATCAGGAAAAGGCCGGATTCTTCATCGCCGTGTTCGTCGGCGTGCAGAATGTTGCCGTTATGCCGGTAAACGAAGTCGGCAATGGTGGCGACTTCGCCCTTGCGATCGGGACAACTAATAAGCAGAACGGCGCTATTCTTCATGAAAGTGAGGTAGAGCAATCGTCGTGCTGAACAAAATGTGGCACCAGAAAAATCGAATGCCACCTAAGGCAACGCTGGTGCAAAGAATCAAGTGGCACAGAGAACACCAAAAGCACTGCGCTTGCGCCGGAGTTGCCAAGAGTCTGAAGGAATACTTTACTGGAAAAGGGGTTGCGCACGCACTGGACGGAGGAAGCAGTGCGCCAATCGGGGGGAGTGGAAACGTGTTCGCCCTCTCGCCACTGACGCCCCTGAGCGTTCGGTTGGCCTCCGGAAACCCCGCCAAGCCATGCGAAGAGCTCGCGGGCGGACTCTAAGTGTTTACGGTCGCCCCACCACCACAACCATGAAAGATCCTGGCTTCGCCTTCGGACGCTCGCCCGCTTTGGCTTCCTCAAACTCGGCGGTTGGCAAATAGATTTTGTGCGCCGCGGCATTAACGTCCATCGTCTTGGTACCGAGTCCGGTAGTCACTGTCTGCACAATCTCCCACTTGCCGTTTTCCTCCTCGGTAACGCTGAGCTTGCCTTCGCGGGTGCTCGCGAACGCCTGCTGGCCGTCGAACTTCGTGGCATCCACGCCGGCAGCGATGGGCAGATCGGCAATCACCTTGCCGTCATCCGTGCTCATCACGAGCAGCTTCTGGGGTTTGCGGCAACCCACGAACAGTCGGTGCTTCGCGGCGTCGATCGACAGCCCAACCGGAGAGCCGCCAGGCGCGACCGGCCAGTGCGCCAGAACTGCCCGAGCCTTGAGGTCGACGACAGCAACCTGATCTTTGTCTTCCAGGTTGACATAAACCTTTCCCGCTTCATCCGACGCCAGAAATTCCGGCTTGCCGCCCAGTTCAATCGCATTGATCTTCGCCGTCTTTGGATCGGCATCAGCCTTGAGCGTGACCAGCATGCCTGCGTCGCCGCAAGATACCAGAACCAGACCAGTACTTTTGTCGTAGATGATGCCATCGGCATCGTCCTTCGCGGCCACTGTTCCCAGAACTGCGTTGCTTTTGAGATCGAAGATCACGATCGAGCCGGCTCCATCGGTGATGAATCCCCGTCCGACTTCGGGCGCCAGAGCCACGCCGTGGTTGTGCTTCTGGCCGGCAATGTCGGCGACCATCTTCCCCGAATCCGCATCGACGACCATCGTATGCGTGCTGCGAGGGATGTACAGGCGGTGATTCTTGGCGTCCACGGTGATGTAGTCGAAGCCGCCGTCTCCGCCAAGACGGAACGTAGTTTCGACCGCCCATTGGCTTTCGCCGAGGGCGCGTCCGCTAAGAGTGAACGAAACGGCCGAGATCAGAAGGCACGCAAACAAATTCCGAATCGACATGAAACCTCCAGGAAATTCCACAAGACATACGCTGCTTGCAAGAAAGCAACCTGATCACTTTAAACGCAGAATATGAAAGAAACCTGAAAGGACACAATCCACGGTTTTGAGTATTGAAGGAATGATTCACGGGATGGTAATTGACGAAACATCGTTATTGCACTCGTCTACCCGGCCGCGCCAAGGTACGTCTGGACTCTTTGCCCAAGCTGCCGGGAGCTTAGCGCTTGAGGTCTTTCAAGATCTCACGCGCGGCGTTCGCGCCCGAGCCGCCGGTCAAGCCCGCGCCAGGATGCGTCCCACTCCCGCATAAATACAGGTTCTGAATCGGAGTGCGGTAGCGCGCCCAGTCCAGCAGCGGACGCATGGTGAAGAACTGATCCAGAGCCAGGTCGCCATGGAAAATCTGTCCACCCGTCATGCCATAGACTTCTTCGAGATCTCGCGGCGTGATGATCTGGTGGGTCAGAATCATTTCCGGCAGATTCGGCGCATATTGCGCCAGGGTTTGCACGACGGTTTGGCCAAGCGCCCGGCGTTGGTCCTCCCAATCGCCCTTCAGTTTGTAGGGCGCGTACTGCATGTAGATCGACATCACATGCTTGCCTTCCGGAGCGAGCGTGGGATCGGTCAGCGACGGGATTGCGGTTTCGAGGTAGGGTTGGCGCGAAAAATTGCCGTACTTGGAGTCGTCGAAGGCTCGCTCCAGGTAGTCGATCTCATGGCCGATGTGAATGCGTCCCTTGAGAGCCGAGGTATCGCCGTTCTTTAGCGCGGTGAATTTGGGTAGACCGGAGAGCGCGAGATTCACCTTCGCCACCGTGCCGTTGCCGCGATAGTGCTGCAGTTTTTGCACGAAGTCCGGCGAAAGATGCGTGGGATCAGTCAGCTTCAGCAGAGTGCGCTTGGGATCAGCGTTGGAAACGACCGCGCGCGCGCGAATTTCTTCTCCGGTGGAAAGCAGCACGCCCGTGGCCGCGCCGTCGTGCACGCGAATTTCAATGATCTCGGCGCCAGTGCGGATTTCCGCGCCTGCGGCTTTCGCAGCCGACGCCATCGCCTGCGTCACCGAGCCCATGCCGCCCGCCGCAAAAGACGCTGTCCCCGCGGGATGAGGATCGGCTGCCGCGCGAATCAGCAGAACCAGCGCGCTTCCCGCCGACCACGGGCCAAGAAACGTTCCGAACACGCCGCGGGCCGCGATCACCGCCCGCAGTAACTCCGTTTCGAAGTATTCCGATGCCAGGTCCGCCACCGCCATCGGTCCCCAGCGCAGCAACCGGAACATGTCTTTCTTGCCGAGATTGCGGATCGCGCGCCCGGTCTTCAGCATGCTCCACAGATCGCCGCTGCTGGGGTGGTCAATATCCGGTGGCGTGGTGGCGAGCGCTTCGCCGATTACCTTGCTGATTTTCCCCAGCGACTGCTGAAACTCTGGATACTTCGCGGCGTCTTTCTGGGAGAAGGCGGCAATCTCCTGCGCGGACTTCGCCGCGTCCTGATAGAGCGAAAGCGCCCGTCCATCGGGCGAAAGGGCAGTCACGCAAATTTCCGGAGTGATCAGCCGCAGTCCGTGCCGCTCCAACTGCATGTCGCGAACAATCTTCGGCCAAATCGGCCCCGCGGTGTGCGCCAGGGTGGAGCAGCGGAATCCGGGATGAAACTCATCGCTGACCGCCGCGCCACCGACCTGCGCGTTGCGCTCCAGAACCAGGGGCTTGAATCCAGCCTTGGCTAGGTAAAACGCGGTGACCAGGCCATTGTGGCCGCCGCCAATGATGACGATATCGCGTGTGCTGCTCATTGGTTAAACGCTCCACCGGAATGAGAACGCCTTGACTCACTCGTGATGGCGGAAAGAAACACGAGGTCCTTCGACTGCAGTTTTGCTTCGCTTAGCGCGAAGCAAAATCCTCGCTCAGGATGACAGAGCATATAGTTAGGCCGCTCCCTTGATGTCTTTCAGAATTTCGAGCGCTGCCAGTCGCCCATTGGCTCCCATGATGCCGCCGCCGGGATGCGTGGCCGACCCGCACATGTACAGGTTCTTGATCGGAGTCCGGTACTGCGCCCATCCCGGCACCGGACGCAGGAAGAACAGTTGCTCGAGCGAGAGCTCGCCCTGGAAGATGTTGCCCTCGCTCAATCCCCATTCGCGCTCGAGATCGAGCGGCGTGACCACCTGTTTGTGGATGATGATGTCTTTGATGTTGGGCGCGTACTCGGCAATCGTATTGACCACCGTATCGCCGAAGGCTTCTTTCTGATCGTCCCAGTTCAGCCCGGGTCGCAGCTTGTAGGGCGCGTACTGCACGAAGCACGACAACACATGTTTGCCGGGAGGCGCAACCGAAGGGTCGGTCAACGACGGAATCACCATGTCAATGTACGGCCGCCGCGAGAAGTTGCCGTACTTGGCATCGTCGTAGGCGCGCTCCATGTACTCGACCGCCGGAGAAATGGAAATCGCGCCGCGCAAATGGGCGCCCGGTCCGGGCATGCATTTGAAGTCCGGCAGCGCGTCCAGCGCCATGTTCACCTTGCCCGACGACCCGCGAAACTTATAGCGGTTGATTTCTTCCAGAAAGTCTCCGGGAAGATGCTCGGGACCCATGAACTTCGTGAAGGTGAGCCGCGGATCAACACTCGAAGAGACCACATTCGCATAAATCTCATCGCCGTTGGCGAGCACTACGCCCTTGGCTTTGCCGCCTTTCACAATGATCTGCGAAATGGTTGCCTCGGTGCGAATCTCGACGCCGGCTTCGCGGGCGGCGTCGGCAATCGCATTCGAGATCGCTCCCGTACCTCCGCGCGCGAATCCCCACGCCCGGAATGCTCCGTCGATCTCTCCCATGTAGTGGTGCAACAGCACGTACGCTGTGCCCGGAGAGCGCACGCCCAGAAATGTTCCAATAATTCCCGAAGCCGACATGGTTGCCTTGAGCACGTCGGTCTCGAACCATTGATCCAGAAAATCAATGGCGGACATCGTCATAAGCTGGACTTGATTGTATTTGTCGTAACTCGACATGCCCTGAAACCGCCGCCCGATGAACAGCAGCTTCATCAGTTCGCGCGGATTCAGCGTCGTCGGATCGGGCGGCACCATGCTCAGAATCGGCTTCACGAACCGGCACATGGCCTGCATGGCCTTGCCGAATTCGTCGTAGGCCTCGGCGTCCACGCGGGAGTGGCGGGCGATTTCGCGGTGGGTCTTGCCGTGGTCATTCACGCGCCAAAGGTAGTCTCCGCTGGGCATGGGCGTAAACGTCCCATCGAGCGGCAGAATCTCCAGGCCATGACGCGGAAGATCGAGATCGCGAATAATTTCCGGCCGCAAGAGGGACACGACATACGAACACACCGAGAACTTGAATCCCGGCACAATTTCTTCCGTGCAAGCCGCGCCGCCCAGCACGTGGCGGCGTTCGAGCACGAGCACTTTCTTGCCCGCGCGCGCCAGGTACGCCGCGTTGACCAGGCCATTGTGCCCGCCGCCGATTACGATTACATCGTAGGAATTAGCCATTCGCTCTTAGCCTTTAGCTGCTTGCTTGAATGTCAGGAAAACGCAATGATACGCGCGCGAGGAATACGGCGACAGCGGGATCAGAGTCCGCTGGGAAGAACTGTCCACTAAATGAACCGGTTCATGACAGAACGAGGATTTTACATGCTGGACTTGGCAATAGTCGAGCGTGCCATCACCCCAAATATTCCTTGGGGATCAATCTCCGCTGCACGACAAAAATGTTCTTCGCTCTTTCTTGCGCTCTGTAGTGCCAGGTACGCCTTGCCGGCGTGATAGTGAACCTGAGCCAAGATCGCTTTCGCGCCTGTACTGCACAGCCGGATTGCCTCAGACAATACAAACTCGACCGTGCCAGCACCCGCGGAATTGACCGCCAGGGCCCATGCCAACACCGCCAGATCCTCTCCTAGCCGGTGTTCTAAGACTTCCCTCGAAACTCCCGTAGCACGTTTGTCAATTGCGACCGCTTGTTGAGCCTGCTTAAGAGCTTCTGGAGACTCGCGTCCTTGGCGCAGCCAGACTTCCGCAATTCCGCGTCGGCTTGCTCCGTAATCAGGCCATGCGCGGCTGGCGTGTTCGTAGCATTCAATCGCTTCCGTAAATCGTTGTTGGTCCATGAGCACGGACGCCAGAGTATCAAAGACAAGAGCCCTCTTACGCGAATCAACTTCCAAGAACAGGCCTGCTCGTAAGCTAGCCTCCGCTTCGCCAAACCGGCCGAGGTAGTGCAGCATCGACCCGTGAAGGTAGCAGTAGGGGGCAGTGATTGTAGAACCATCCTTCAGATCATCCGTTTTCTCAAGCGCTATCGCATAATCACCCGTGCGATATGCAGACATAATTGCAGAGATTACGCTCTTCAAACGGAGCTGCCACTCATGAGAAGGTGGGGCGGGATGCATACCTGGTTATGGTACCTTTTATTCATCAAGCTTTGTAAGGTTTGACTCCATCTCACGAAGAGGACCTTGCGTGCCTATCGGAACCGCATTTCACGAGAGAACGTTTCCCCTCTGCAACAGCCTGAATTACCGCGAATGGTCGGGCTTCTACACGGTGAGCGTGTACGAAGTGCATCATGAGCATGAGTACAACGCCATTCGAAACGCGGCCGCGCTCATCGACATTTCGCCGCTCTACAAGTATCTGATCACCGGCAAAGACGCAACTCGGCTGGTGAACCGCGTCATCACGCGCGACATCAACAAAGTGAAGATCGGCCAAGTCATCTACTGCTGCTGGTGCGACGAAGAAGGCAAGGTCATCGACGACGGCACCGTTTCACGCCTCGGCGAAAACGAGTATCGCTGGACCGCCGCCGACCCCAGCCTGCGCTGGTTCCGTCAGAATGGCCTGAACATGGACGTGCAGGTCGAAGATGTCTCCGAGAAAGTCGCGGCGCTCGCGCTGCAGGGGCCAACTTCGGCGAAGCTGCTGAAAGCCGTGGCCGAGGCCGACATCGCAAACCTCAAGTATTTCCGTGTGACTCGCGGCAAGATTGCCGGCATTCCCGTCGACATTTCGCGAACCGGATACACCGGCGATTTGGGATTCGAAATCTGGATGCCGTGGAACGACGCGGTCAAAGTCTGGGATGCTCTGGCCGACAAGGGCAAGCAGTTCGATATGCACGCCGCCGGCATGCTGGCCCTCGACGTGGCCCGCGTGGAAGCGGGGTTGCTGCTGATCGAGGTCGACTACACGAGTTCGAAGAAAGCTCTGATTCCGTCACAGAAATTCTCGCCATACGAACTCGGCTTTGCCAAGATGGTCCATCTGGAGAAGGAAAATTTCATCGGCAAGCGCGCTCTCGAACACGACGCCAAGCACGGTGTGCCGCGCCAACTTGTCGGCCTCGAAGTTGACTGGACTGACGTCGAACAACTCTACGAACGCTATGGCCTCACTCCCGCCGCGCCGTCGCAGGCTTCGCGCGTCGCGGTGCCCGTTTATTCAGGGGAGAAACAAGTCGGCAAGGCGACGACCACCAGCTGGTCTCCGACCCTGAAGAAGATGATCGCGCTGGCCAGCATCGAGACCGAGTCGTCGAAGCCCGGCACTCCGCTGCAGATGGAAGTCACGATTGAGGCGATCCGGCTGAAGACGAACGTGAAGGTGGCCACGCTGCCGTTCTTCAATCCGGCCCGCAAAACGGCGACGCCTGTGTAGTGGTCGTGGTTCATGTGGGGACAGCTGCCCTCGGCTGTCCACGCGAGCGCAGCTCGCGCGTGCGAATCAATCCAAGGTCGACTTTGAAAGACCCCCGGGCTCCGCCCGGCGGGCAGCCGAGGGCGGCTGTCCCCACATGGGTTTTGGTCAAGTCTTGCCAAGCTGGTAATCACTCCTTGCCGCCCGCCTTTTTCCTGACCAGTAGATCCAGGCTCCAATCAGCAGCAGAGCTCCGCAGCCTCCGACGATTTTCAACAGCGCCAGCGGCTTGTTCGGTTCATCCGGCTGCGGGATCAGCGACAGCACGATGGTCAGTGCGGTGGTGAGAAATCCAACCGTTGCGACCAGTTTCGCGATGGCCGCGCCTCCCGGCACCCGGATCACATCCGGCCCCGCCGGCTCCCGCTGCAGCTTGATCATCGCCGCAAACAGGTACAGGTACGGAATGAAGTACGTAATCACGCCCATGCTCACCAGCACGTCATACGCGCCCTTCACGCTGGTGCCCGCCTGTCCGAGGAAAATAAAAACCACGCCCAGCAGGAACTGGGTCAACAGCGCCACCCACGGAGTTTTCCAGCGCGGGTGCAATGCTCCAAACGCGGGCGGCAGAAAACGGTCCAGCCCCGCGACGAACGGCAGGCGCGCAACCGCCGCAAGGTACGCCCCCGCCGCGCCGACGTTGCTCAGAGCAATCAGAAAAGCTGCCAGGGGAAGGACACCGGGGAACCCCACGCGCGACGCGGTCTTTGAGACCGCCTGCACCAGTCCTTGCAGGCTGTTGACCTCAGTCGACGGCAAGGCGAGCAGCACGGAAACCGTCCCCAGGATGTAACAGATCGTGACCGTGATGCCGCCCGAAAGCAGAGCCAGAGGAATGGTGCGCCGGGCATTCTTGATCTCCTCGCCCATGAACGACGCGGTTTCGCATCCGCCGAACGCAAACGTCAGCACCGACCAGAAAATGATGTCGTTGAGATGAGTGCTCGGCACCATCGTATGCACCGAGAACGCGGTCGCCGACCCATAGCGATGCCACGCCACCAGTCCCATCACAATTACGATCCCGACTGGAATCCACATCGCGAGAGCTCCCGCATTGTGTAGCCATTTGCCGACGTCGAGTCCGACGATATTCATCAGCGTGGCCGCGCTCAAGGTGAGCAGGGAAAAGACAATATAGAAAGTCGCGTTGCCGGAGAGATGCTGCCAGGCCGCCTGCCGCACGAACAGCACATTGCTGGCGGCGAAGTACAAGACGGCAGGGAAGTAGGGCAGATTGCTCGTCCAGTACGTCCACGCCGACATGAACCCGGAGAAGTCCCCGAAGGCGTGCTTGCTCCACACATAGAGTCCGCCCTCGTTGGGATAGCGCGAGGAAAGTTCCAGCACCGAAAGAGCCAGCGGCGTGTAGAAGCACAGCCACGCTCCAATCCAGATGACGATCGAACTGGGACCCGCGGCCGCCGCGGTTGCGATCCAGCGCAGGCTGATGCCCGTGATGACATAAAACAGCAGCAGGTCGCGGAATCCCATGACCTGGCGCGGGCGATTGGGGTCTTCTGCCTCCGCGATCGAGACGCCGGGCGCGAGAAAGGCGATGTCGTCTGCTTGCCGGTTCGGATTGAATTCGGCCAATGAGGTGTCCCGTGATCAGGCTACCGCGAGCGAGAACAAATAACACCGACTCAAGCGCAGGGCAAGGCGAAACTGGAGTTTAGGTGATGTCCGAGTACGATCCCGAGATGAAGTCGGGGCGCTGCCAGAACTTGTCATAGCATTCCAGACACAACCACTGGTCGCCATTGGTGTAGCCAGTGCCGTAGAGGTCTTCCGACTCCAACAATTCCCAACCGCAGACGGCGCAATGGTCCCGTTTCCAGCCGCCTTTCACAACTTCGAAGTTCTCGGAGTCCGCAGCCAGTGACAAGTCGAACGAGAGTTTGCCGGTCTTGCGATGCACCACCAGGTCTCTGGGCTTCCACTTGGCTTTGTGCCAGTGCCAGTTGTGTCGGCGGCAGCGCCTGACTGCGTCGTAAATGTAGTCCGAATTCCACCACAACCCATGAATTTTTACGCTTTCGGCGGTGGCGGAACGCACAGGGTCGGAAAGCGGTGAGTTGCCGGAGCCCGACGCGTGGGCACGTTCGGCATCCCTCTCGAATTGCGCGCGCAGTCGGGAAGCGTCGCCGCCCAGCTCCCGCAAAAGCTGCACTGCCGGGCACTCCTCCTGAAGCAATCCCAGCAACAAATGTTCCGTCCCGATGTGCTTGCTGTTCAGGCGATCGGCTTCGTCCCTGGAGTGAAACAGAACCCGATTGCTGGCCTCGGTGAGCGGGAGATCGACGCTGGTCAGAATCGGCTCTCCGCGCGGCGCCCAAGCGTCGACTCGGGTCCGAATCAAATCGGGTTTCGCGCTGGGCAGCCAACGGCTTCCCACCAATTTTTCTTCCCGGACAAGCCCGAGCAGCAAATGTTCTGTGTCAATGGCCGGCGCTCCATACTGGCTCGCCTCGTACCGGGCGAAGAAGATCACGCGCCGCGCCTTCTCGGTATACCGCTCGAACATCGGCTACTCCACCGCAGCCTTCCGGTTGCCGCGCTTCCAGTACAGATATCCGGGCACGCCGATCAGCACGATCGCCGTCCCCCAAAATGCTTCGGTCGGCCGTGTGATGATCGTGTTCAGTGTCCACGATGCACCGACTAGCACGTAAATCCCCGGCAGCCAAGGATATCCCGTGCACCGGTAAGGACGCGATACTTCCGGTCGCTTCCATCGCAGCCAAAACATCCCGATCACCGTGAGGGTGTACGACAGCACCATGCCGTAAATCACGTAAGTGTAAAGCTGGTCGTAGCGTCCGCTTAGAGTGAGTGCCGCGGCCCACACTCCCTGCCCGATCAGGCTGAAAGCAGGCGTCCGCCATTTGGGATGAATCACTGCCATGCGCCGGAAGAAAACTCCATCCTGCGCCATGGCGAGATAAACTCGCGCCCCGGAGAGCGTGCAGGTTGCAGCCGCGCTGAAACACGAGACCGCGATCATGAGTGACAACCACCCTGCCGCCCGCGGTGAAAACAACGCCGCCGCGGCGGCATGGGCGATGGTTTCGTGCGCGGCAATTTCCTTCAGCGGCATGGCATACAGGTAAGTCACGTTCATCGCCATGTAGATCACACCCACCGCGAGCACGCCCAAAACCATGGCCAGCGGGACGTTCCGTCGCGGTTCCTTCACCTCACCCGCAACCCAGGTGATATACACCCATCCGTCGTAGGCCCAGAAGACCGCGATCAATCCCACGCCCAGCGCCGAGACCAGTTGCATCGGCCCGAGCCCCATCATCAAGCCCACACCGTGGGCGTGGAAGTTCGACCAACTGCCTTTGCCGATGGCGAATCCGAGGACCACGAACGCCACCATGGCCGTGAACTTCGTCCACGTGGAAACGTTTTGCAGCAGTGCACCCCAGCGCAGCCCGACCACGTTGACATAAGTCAAAATGGCGATCAGCACCAACCCCAGCAGATGAGCGCGGGTCACCGCAATCCCGGCGATGGCGAATGCCACGCGCTCCTGCGAAACTGCTGGCAAGACGTTTCCCAGGTATGCCGCTGACGCTACCGAGAGGGCGGCGATGGTTCCCCCATTGGCTACGGCGAACAGCATCCAGCCGTACAGAAATGCGATCAGATCGCCGTAGGCTTCGCGCAGATAGATGTACTGCCCGCCAGAGTCGGGAAACATCGAGCCCAGCTCGGCAAAGGCGACGCACGCGCCCAGCGAGATCAGCGCCCCCAGCACCCAGACGCCCAGAAATAAGACCGGCTGGGGCAAAGGGCCGGCAATATCTTTCGCGGTAAGAAAAATAGAGGAGCCGATGATGCCGCTAACCAGCAGCAGCACGGAATCCAGCAAACTAAGACCGCGCACCAGGGTCGGCTTGCCCGCAGTAGAGTTGTCTTCGGTGACGGGCAGAAGTGATGGCGGTTCCATTATCCGATTCCCAGCTCATCGGGCGACTCCAGCGGCGTGCCACAGCGGCGGCAGATGACCGAGGAGCAGTCCCCGCAGGTCAGAGGATCGGTGACCTCCTCGGCACAATTGGGGCAATACAGGGGGCCAGGAGTCGGCTGGGGCGGTGGGTTCGGCGGGCGTGTCGCCATGTGGAGGAAAACTCTAGCACAAGTCGTCGTGCTTCGTGCTCCGTGCTCCGTACTCCTAAGTGTCCTCTGTGGTTATAGAATCTAAAATCACAACCACAAAGGACACTAAGGTTCACGGAGGAAACCGTGCCCGACAAACCCCAGACTCCCGACGAAAAGCTGCAGCACGAATTCAACCGCTGGGCCGCCGAAGGTGAAGGCGAGAAGATGGAGCGCCATCACCTCGACATCACCGAGAAGACGATTCGCCTCATGAATCTTCGCCCCGGCGAACGCGTGCTCGATCTCGGATGCGGCTCAGGATGGGCGACGCGGCTGCTGGCGCGGCTGGTTGGCGAAGGCCCGGAAGGATTCGGCCAGGTGGTCGGTCTCGATGTCTCCGATGAAATGGTGCGGCAGGCGCGCGAGTCCTCGAAAGACTTCGAAAATATCCTTTACGTCTGGGGATCAGCGCAGCAGATTCCGTGGGAAGAGAACTTCTTCGATAAGGTCTTGTCGGTCGAATCGTTTTATTACTATCCCGACCAGGACCGCGCACTGATGGAGCTATTCCGCGTGATGGCGCCGCGGGGCAGGCTGTTCATCCTGATCAATCTGTACAAGGATAATCAGTACTCGCTGCAGTGGGTCGATAAGCTGAAAGTTCCGGTTCACGTGCGGTCCGCGGCGGAGTACATGGAACTGCTCCAGAAGCACGCGTTCGAAAGCGTCGAGGCGCGCCGCATCCCTGATGACACACCCACGCCCGATGATTACAAAACAAAATCCTTCCACAGCCTGGAAGATCTGCGGGCCTTCAAGCGCGAAGGAGCGCTGTTGCTGACGGCTTTCAAACCCGATCTGCGCACGCCCGCTCCGGGATACACGATCTATTAGCTGGATAGGGTACGTTTGAAAGACTTAGTCCCAGACGTCCTCATTGCTGGTTTCGTTTCCATTGTCGTCGGTAACGCTAACCCGCACGCGATTCTTGCCAGGAAACTGGCCTCGCTGCCGCAAATCGTTCTGCCAGGAGGCAAGAGGTGGCGAAAAGGTTTCGTCGTACTCATCGAAACCATTCAGGTTGATCGTCGCACGCGAGATTTTCTCGGTATTCTCACTCCGAGCTCTTGCAGAGATATCCCAGCCAGCTGCAGCGTTCTTCGTGTGGACGATTTCGATATTCACTTTTCACCGCTCGAATCTGTGCCAGAGTCGGTAATCACCAAATGCTTGGGCCAATCGTCTCCGGGAAACAGCTGTTGCCAATACTGGACGATTTGCGCCGGACTCGATTTCTCGGCTAATAACTTGAGCAGTTCGCGCTTGCTCTCCGCCGAGGAGCCTTTGAAGTGCTCCTTGTCCATTGACTCGGCGAAATTCCGGGGGAGACGCTTCGGAAACAGGCTGCTCAAGATTTGAGCCTTGGTTAACGCTCCGCGAGGCCCCTTGGCGTCCATTACGATCTCGGCGGCCTTCATCTCGAATTCGAGCCGAGCCTGGCGATTTTGGGTCAGAATCCCGAACAGTAGCGTTCCGGCGCCAATGGCAAACGAGAGCACGATGGATGCAGCCGTCCACACGGTTTTCGATTTCTCGTCCTGAGCCTTTTGGACTTCAAGCTGATATTTGAGCCTGTCCAGTTCGAGTTGGCGCAACGCAAGATCGTACTGTCGATCCTTTTCAGTGGTGTCGATGTCAGCACTCTTGCCGGTTGCCGCGGGTGGCGGCGTTTCCTTGCGATCGCTTGTGTGCGCGGGGACGGACAGCGGGAGGAGAGAAATGAGTAAGAGAGAAAGCGAACTGACAACAGACGAAATCATGTAATCTGCCGACGAGAGATGAGCCGTTCGCCGAAATCGAAAGCGCTAGTTGGTGCCCTCGGGATTCTGATTCGCTGGAATTCTACACGGGTTGGGCAGCAAACCAGAGAAAATTCGTGAAGGCATAGAGCTGTTTCTTCATTCGACAGAACAATGCGCCGCGAGAGGCGTTGCTGGAGTCGTTTGACTTCAAATCTCGTCGTCATGGTCGTCGCGGTCACGATGGCTGAGGTCCTTTACCGGGCTCAGCGCGCGCCCATCTTGTGCGTGGTGAATGCCAACGTGCCCGTTCACGTTCTGCAGCCGGATATGGGTGCCGCCACTGCCGAGTTCCCCCCGTAGGTCATGGCCCACGATACGATGATGATTCACATGCAGCCCAAGATCGTTGCTGATGCCGCCGGAAACGGTGCTGGCCTCAATCTCGGCCTGCGAATCCGACGGGATGGTCAGATCCACCGAGCCGTTGACCGAATTCAATTCGACTGAATTCCCAGCCAACTGCTCGAACCGGGCTTCCAGATGGTCGTTCACTGTTTCCAGGCGAGCACGTCCGGCAAGGTCATGCGCTTCCAGTCGTCCATTAATGCAGGAGGCATGCACTTCGCCGCTCACGCCCTCCACATCGAGTTCTCCGTTGATCAGCTTGATTTCGTCCAGGCGCGCGGTACGCGGCACCGTCAGCGTGTATTCGACCCCGGCTGGATTGTTGTGCGAGCCCCAGTTGAAGTTCAGGTCATGGTCGCGATACTTGGTACGAATCGAAAGGTAGTCCTTCCCGGAGTCAATCTCGATCTTGGCTTCGTCACGCCTCTCCTTGGTGTCGGCATACTTCACGGCGTCTACCTTTACCTCATTTCGGTCCCGACCTGAGATGTGCACCGCGCCGTTGATATTGTCGAGTTCAACCCGGCCGTCGGGCGTGAGCGCATAGGTCTGATGGAATTCTTCCGTGAGGGCGCCCCGATGTTCGGAGGCATGGGCGCTCAGAGCAAAGGCGAGCAGGGCGCAACCGGTTCCGAGAATGATTCCCGACCAGGTGGCGGATCGATGGCGGTTCATGACTCCCTCCGTTTCAAGGGGTTAGACGCAGCGGTGGCGAATTGGTGAGAACCGTCGGCGCCTTGGCTCTATTCCCGAACCCGCGGTTGCAAAAGTTACCGCACGTCGAACACCTGTGCGGTTTACTGTATTGAACATCTGGGCGGCTACCTCGTGCTTTCCGCCGGAAACGACGTTTACCGCCTGGATCGTGCTGATCTGGTGCACGGTTTCGAGGGACGACGCGTGAAAATCACAGGGACTCTCGACTCCAAGCTCAAGCAGATTCACGTTCTGAAGATTGACCTGGAGAACCAGCCTTAGTCTTTCTTCCTGCCTCGGTCAACAGGAACACGCAGAGAATGGCCATCTCCGGCTCAATGGGATGACGGTAGCGCGGGATAGCGTACACCACGTAGTAGATCGCCGGATACAGCAGAACCAGCCAAACGAACAGCCACGCTCCCGGCTTGCGCAATCGCAGGGCTCGGCCTAATCCCCAAAACATCAGTACCGAAGAGGCCAGGAAGAGGGACATTTTCGCCGGCTCGAGCCATGCGGGCTGCGTCGGCTTGGGTGGCGAGGCCCAAAAGCAAATGAATCGTTTCGCGCAGAGGCCGGCAAATCGACGGTAGTACTCCTTGATGTAGGCGAAGGCCTGTTGTTTGCGCATGGCGATGTAATTGAGTTCGCCCATCGACTGAAACTGCCGCTTCGCGTAGAGATCGTGCGGCGGGTCCAGATACAACATCAACGTTCCGTCGGCGCCCGGGCCGTTGCCCAGCCGAAGTTCGGCGCCAAAGTTGTCCCGAATAAAGATGAACTGGCCGAACGTCCGGTAGTTGCGGACGAGCCATGGCGTTATGCAGGCGAAGAAAATCACCGACGCCAGCACAATGCCGGGAAGCGATCGCTTGCCAAGTTTGGCGCGCCGGCACCAGGCCCACAATCCCGCGGCGGGTAGAAACGACAGCAGCGACGTGCCATTCAAAGCGACGATACCCCACAACAACCCGAACTCAACCCACGGCAATAGGCCGTCGCGGTCTTCCAGGCTGAGGGCGAGCCAGAAAATCACGGCCAGCAGCAAAGCCGATAAACTCGTTTCCCACACCGAGCGCGTGCACCAGAACATCACGTTGGGCAGCAGAGCCCAGGCCCAGGCAGCACCGACGGCGACCTTCTCGGAGAATGTCCGACGCGCGATGTGAAAGATCGGGATGCAAGTCAGCGCCGAGAAGACACTGTTCAGTGCCAGCAGTACGAACGCGGATGCCTGCGAATAAATGCCAAAGACAAGAAACACTCCGGCGGCTAGATACGGGTAAAGCGGAGGCTCCCAGGCGGTCGGCCCGGTGGGAGGGCCGAAGGGGTTGCTGAAGCCGTGACCGGAGGCTAGCGAAGCGGCGACCCGGCCCATCTCCCAGCCAAAACCGAAGTTATCGTCCGTACTCCTGAACTTGTACGTGTGGCCGATAATGATCCAGCCGATGCGAAGCAGCAAGGCGATGCTGACAATCCAGAAAGAGGACGTGCGGATGCAGGCCCAGACTTCAAGCAGTCCGGAACGGCGGGCAGACGCCGCGAATGAGGATTCCATGGATGGTTCTATTTGTAGCTGAGCCAGGCGGTGGGGGCAAACTGGAAGCCATCCGCTTAGGCATTGACAAGACGCCGGTAGGGGCACATAATTCGCGCCCAACGGGCTGGAACACCGTGACCGGCCCGCCTTCCCGGGGCATTACACAACCTATCGATCACCGAAGGAGGGGGCATGCGCCACTTGAGGACTTCCCTGCAGCTTTTGCTGTGTCTGTTGATCTTTCTGCAAATCGCACAAGCGAAGCTACCGTACGCCTACGTGGCGAACAACACCGATAACACCGTGTCAGTGATTGACACCAGCTCCGGCACAGTGGTGAAGACCATTGGGGTAGGCATCTCCCCCTATGGCGTGGCGGTGAACCAGGCGGGAACGTTCGCCTACGTGACCAACGCTGGATCGGACACAGTGTCGGTCATTAGTACCGCTACCAACGCCGTAGTCGCCACCATAACACTCACCGGTCTGGTTTCGCCCATGGACATCACGCTGAGCCCGAACGGGAAGACGGCTTACGTCAGCTGCAGTGCGAATGCGGTCGCCGTGATCAACACTGCCGCGAAGACATTCAAGACGATTGCTGTCCAGAACCCCATCGGACTGGCCGTAACACCGACCGGAGCTTTTCTCTACGTGGTCAGCTCCAGCGCAGGCAAGGTGCTGGTGATTTCGACTTTGACCAACGCCGTGGTGGCCACGATCGCGGTCGGCACCAATATCCCGATTGGAGTAGTAATTTCTCCGGACGGAACAACGGCCTATGTCACCAACTACAACGCACACACCGTGACGGTCATTCGGACCGGGAATAACGTCGTTGCCAAAACGATCAGCGTCTCGGCGGGGCCATTTCATGAGGCGGTCAGCCCCGACGGACACTGGCTGTACGTAGCCAACTACAACGCAGGCGGCGGCAATCTGGTAACCGTGATTAACACCAGTACCCAGACGGTTGCGGGGACCGTCGTGGTCGGGACAGGTCCGAACGGGTTGGCGTTTACCCAGGACAGCGCTTTCGTCGGCGTCACGAACGAGAGCTCGAACACTGTTTCCGTCATCAACACCGCGTCCCGCACGGTGAGACAGACGATCCCTGTGGGCAAAGGTCCGATCGGAGGTGCAGTCCTGGGCCCGCAGACCGTCTCCACCGTAGCGGGCGGATACGTGGGCGATAACGGTCCGGCCACCAGCGCCGCCATCGAAGGCCCGGCCGCTTCCGTTCTCGACAGTGCCGGGAATCTCTATGTCAGCGACGTCTACGGGAACCGCATCCGCAAGATCACTCCGACAGGAACGATCACGACGTACGCCGGCAACGGGGCCTGCGGCTATAACGGCGACAACATGGCGTCCACACAGGCAACGCTTTGTGTCCCGAGCGGCCTGACGCTGGACGCCGGCGGGAATTTGATCGTGGCCGACCAGGTGAACGGCCGCATCCGCAAGATCACCACCGCCGGCAAGATCAGCACAATCGCCGGCAACGGACTATTTGGCTACAGTGGCAATGGCGGCCCGGCCACCAAGGCTTCGATCGCGCCGTTTTCTCCCACCTACGATTCTTCGGGGAACCTGTATTTCTCGAACGTGATCAGCTGCGTGGTCAGCAAGGTCAATACCAGCGGGGTTATTACAGCCGTGGCGGGTACAGGTACGTGCGGGTACAACGGCGACAACATTCCGGCAACAACCGCCAATCTGAACCAGCCGCGTGGCGTGACTTTTGATCCGGCTGGGAACCTGTACATTGCCGACACCCTCAACCATCGAATCCGCATTGTGACTCCAGTCGGAACGATCACCACTTTTGCAGGTAATGGGAAGATGGGGTTCAGCGGCGATGGGGGCCTCGCCACCCTGGCAGGGATTGGTAATCCACGCAGTGTCCTTGTCAAGAATGGCGTTCTCTACATCTCGAGAGGCGGTCAACAGCGTTTTCGCCAGGTCAACTTGTCGACCAAAATCATCAGCACCTTTGCTGGGTCGGGCCCTGGGTACGATGGCGACGGCAACTCGCTGCTTTTGACGTTGTTTAACGGAAGTTTCAACGTGCTCTTCGATTCTGCCGGAAATCCGATCTTCGACGATGCCCTCAATGGTCGCGTGCGCAAAGTGACTGGCGGAATCGTGAAGACGATTGCCGGAGGCTTTATTGGAGACGGTGGCGCTGCCACTGCAGCGGCGATGGTCCTTCCGGAGGCATTGGCCATTGATACGTCGGGGAACTTCTATATCGCGGACTATGCCGGCAATCGCGTGCGCAAGATTAGCGCGGGAAAGATCAGCACGATCGCGGGTACTGGCATCAGCGGTTTCTCTGGCGACGGCGGACTTGGTAAAAGCGCGAAGCTGAACGGTCCCCAGGGCGTGGTTGTGGATTCTGTCGGCAATGTGTTCATCGCCGACACCTTGAACGGTCGGGTCCGCAAAGTGAATACCGCTGGCACCATTTCCACTTTTGCCGCCAACGTGAATTTCACCGACTTACTCCAAATGGCCAAGGACAGCGCCAACAACCTGTACGTGGCCGACGATGGAGTGTGTGTGGTGTGGAAGATCACTCCGGCGGCGGTCGTGAGCATCGTCGCGGGAGTGCTCGGCACTTGCGGCTATAACGGCGACGGCATCAAGGCCACGACCGCCCGACTCAATGGCCCAAGCGCGGTGGCAGTGGACGCCAGCGGCAATCTGTTCCTCGTCGACTACGTAAACAATCGTGTCCGCGAGGTGAACACGTCGGGCATCATCAGCACCGTGGCGGGAAACGGGACTTGCAACTACACGGGCGACGGCGGATCTGCCACCGCGGCGACACTGTGCCCTTGGGGCATTGCGGTAGACAACAAATCAGGAACGATCTACGTTTCGGACCTTACTTTCGACCGCATCCGCAAAATCAGGGGAGGTACCATTACCACCTTTGCAAGCTTTGGCTTTGGGTTTAACGGGGATGGACTGTGGCCGCTGTATACCGGCTTCGACGATCCCGTGGCCATGGCGGTCGATTCCGCAGGAGCCGTGTACGTGCTGGATGACTCGGAGCACCGCCTCCGCAAGATCCAGTGATGAAATCCGGACGGTAGCGATGCCAGCGACTCCATAAGGTCTGGGTGGTGGACACGTCCCCAATCCAGTTGCTAGAAGGGAGCCGCGCCGCCGTCACGCGAACCCTCCACTTGAACCACGTTTCTCCCATCCTTCGCAAAGGCGCGCGAAGGATAGGACCCCCGTGTGTTTATGCAGCGAAATCAGAGGATCGTTCATTGGCTGGGTCAATCCGCCTGTCAGGGAGCTTATTCCTCTATTATTCAATAGCTTGGGATGATATCAACAGGGGCGGTTCAGATTTTAGTTGACAAACATGAACGCAGAGCAGTAGCTTAACGTTGTTAACTAAACGGCGTTAACTTAGGAACCAAGGTTATGGGAGTCAAAGAAAGACGCGAGCGTGAGAAGTCGGAGACGCGGGACAAGATTCTCGACGCGGCCCGCGAGTTGTTCGTTACCGAGGGCTACGAAGGCGTCTCCATGCGGCGAGTGGCGGAGAAGATCGAGTACTCTCCGACCGCCATCTACGTTCACTTCGCCGACAAGAATGAGCTGTTTCACGAATTGTGTCGCCAGGATTTTGCCCACCTGCAGCAAGTGATGAGCAGTTCGGCTATGCCTTCGGATCCGCTGGAGCGGTTGCGGCAAATTGGGCGGAACTACATCGAATTCGGCACGCGCTTCCCGCATCACTACGTGTTCATGTTCATGACGCCGCATCCTGCGCATGAACTGGATGAAGAGGATCGCGAGATCGTGGGTAATCCCGAGATGGACGCCTACGCCATGCTGAAGTGGGCGGTGCAGGCGGCGATTGATGCGGGATGCTTTCGGGAAGAGGTCCGCGATGCGGAGTTGGTATCGCAGACGCTCTGGGCGTCGGTGCATGGGGTGATTTCTCTGAACATTGCCAAGTGCAAAGATCCTTGGGTGGAATGGCGCCCCCTGCGGGATCGGGCGGAGATGATGCTGGACGTGACGCTGCGGGGGCTGGTCAGAGATCCGCTTCTCGCACGAGCCGCGAGAAATGAGATACCCGAAAAATCCCCACTTCTCGCAAAGGACGCGAGAAATGGGGCACCCAGCGCGTATGAGACGCCTGCCATTCCTACGGAGGAAAAGTAATCATGCCTCCTCTGGCGCAACGGAATTTGTTTCATGACAAAGTGCGGCTGACGGTCACGCTGACGGGGATTGTGTTCTCTGTGGTTCTGATCGTAGTGCAACTGGGGCTGTTTATCGGATTCACGACCGCGACCTCCAACCTGATTGATCACTCGGGCGCAGATTTGTGGATCACGTCGAAAAATGTGCCGTACGTGGAACAGGGAGTCGCTTTCAGCGAGCGCAAGCTAAACCAGGTGCGCGCCGTCGAGGGCGTGGCCGACGCGCAGAAGATCATTGCTCGCTGGACCCAGTGGAAGCGGCACGACGGCGGCCAGGACTCCGTGCAGATTGTCGGGATCAACGTGGACGACCGGCTGGAACGGCCGTGGAACGTGGTCGAGGGCCGAGTGGAGGACTTGAAGTCTCCCGATGCCGTGATTCTGGACGAACTATACAAGCAGAAGCTGGGCGTGACCGGCGTGGGCGAAGTGTTCGAAGTCGGAGGGCATCGGGCGCGTGTAATGGGATTCACGCGGGGGATTCGGTCGTTCACAACTTCGCCCTACGTCTTCACCACGTTCAAGAATGCGCAGAACTACACCGGGCTGCGGGAAGACCAGACGATGTTCATCCTGGTGAAGGTGGCTCCGGGAGCGGATTTGCAGCGGGTGCGGCGAGAACTGCTCGATCACGTGACAAATGTGGAGGTATTCACAACAGCGCAGTTCAGCCGGATGACGACGTTCTACTGGATGTTTACCACGGGGGCGGGAGTCGCGGTACTGATCGCTGCAGCGCTCGGCCTGGTGGTGGGATTCGTAGTGGTGGCGCAGACGATTTATGCGACGACCGTCGATCACATCCGCGAGTTCGGCACCCTGAAGGCGATGGGAGCTCCGAACAGCTACGTCTACAAGGTGATCATGAAGCAGGCGGCCATCAGCGCGGTCATTGGCTATGTGCTGGGCATGATCGTCAGCACGTTTGTGGTGCATGCGAGCCAGAAGGGCGGAGCGGCGATCCTGATGCCGACGTCGATGGCGGTGGGAATGTTTTTTCTGACGCTGACGATGTGCGTGGGGGCGGCGCTGGTTTCGATCAACAAGGTGACAAGGATCGATCCGGCGATGGTGTTCAGAGGCTAGCAAGATTCGTATCAGGGCACGCCTTTAGGCGTGCCGACCCGAGGGCAAACTGTGGCGCCTTCAGGCGCTGGGGAGAATGTAGATGCAATCCGCAATTTCAGTTCGACAGCTTACGAAAAAATATGAAGAAGGCGCCACAGGAACGCTTGCCTTGCGCGGTGTTGACCTGGACGTGCTTCCGGGCGAACTGCTCCTGCTGATGGGTCCCTCCGGCAGTGGCAAGACCACGTTACTGTCAATCATGGGCTGCATTCTGACGGCATCGTCGGGAAGTGTGCGGGTGGCGGGAAGGGAAGTGGTAGGGCTGAGCGAGAAACAGTTGCCGGCGCTTCGGCTGGAGCACATTGGCTTCGTCTTTCAGGGATTCAACTTGTTCCCCACGCTGACGGCTGGCGAAAACGTAGAACTGATGCTGGATCTGAAGGGAATTTCGACCGCCAAGGCGAAGAAGCGGGCGCACGAATTGCTCGAGCAGGTGGGCCTGGGCGAAAAGTACGGCAGTTTCCCGGCCGACTTGAGCGGTGGGCAGAAACAGCGGGTGGCGATTGCCCGGGCACTGGCGGGCGACCCCGGAATCATCCTCGCGGATGAGCCCACGGCGGCGCTGGACTCGCATACCGGCCGCAACGTGATGGAGATGATGAGCGAACTGGCCCACCAGCGCGGGCGCGCAGTGGTGATCGTAACGCATGATTCGCGGGTGGTGAGTTTTGCCGACCGGATTGTGAAAATCGAAGACGGAGCGATTGCGGCTCCAGATGAGGCGGAGATGGTGCCCCCGGGCTTGCTGGCACACAGTGTGTCCCAGGCTGCGGTGGGTTTGGTTTGAACGTGGAATATCAGACTTGATGAGGACTGGGGTTTTTATGACTGAAGAATATTCGATTCGAACTCTGTTGAAGAGCCGCATTGCTTTGGCGGTGGGGTTGGGCGTCTTTTTGCTAACTGCCTCCTTGGTGGTGGCGTCGAGGCGCGTACATGAGACTGCGGCGGCTGCGGCTACCGCCTCGGCCAGCCATGAGCCTCTTCCGATTGCCGGACCAGGACGCGTAGAGCCTTACTCCGAGGACATCAAGATTGGGTCGGAACTGAGCGGGCGGCTCAAGTCGGTGAACGTTGAAGAAGGAGACGCGATCCGGCACGGGCAGGTGTTGGCCGAGCTCGAGAATGCGGATTATCGCGCGCAGGTGGAGTCGGCACGGGCCAACGTGGTGGCCAAGGAAGCGGCGCTGCGCAAAGTCATAAACGGCGCACGGCGGCAGGAGCGCGACGAGGCCTGGTCGTCGGTGAACGAGGCCAAGGCGGTCACGGAGAACTCACAGTCCGAATTGCACCGTCGTCAGGAATTGTTTTCCGCGGGCGTCGTTTCGCGCGAGGAACTGGATCGCTACGCGCGCGAGGCCGACGTGGCCAAAGCCAAGTATGACGCGGCGGTACAGCAGCATGCGCTGGTCGATGATCACGCGCGCGAGGAAGACCAGTCGCTAGCGGAGGCCGATCTGAAACTGGCGCAAGGGCAACTCGCCGAGGCCGAGGCGCGGTATGAGAAGACATTCATCCGTTCGCCGATTGATGGCAACGTGCTACGCAAGCATCATCGGAGCGGCGAGAGCGTGTCGAATTCCTCCACCGTGCCCGATCCGGTCTTGACCATCGGCGACCGCAAGACGCTGCGCGTGCGCGTCGACGTCGATGAAACGGACGTGAGCAAGGTGCGAGTGGGCCAGCGGGCCTACGTGACTGCCGACGCCTTTGGCAAACAGAAATTCTGGGGACATGTGGTACGCGTGGGGCAGCAACTGGGACCGAAGAATGTGCGGACTGATGAGCCCACGGAGAAAGTGGATACTAAGATTCTGGAGACCCTCGTCGAACTCGCCCCCGGCTCGCAATTACCGGATGGTTTGCGGGTGGATGCGTTCATCGTGCCGGACGGCGGCGAAGTGGCTGAGAATCGCTGAGGCCCTTCAAGTCTAGAATCAGAATCTCCACCCTTCGGCTTTGCTCAGGGCAGGCTTTCTCGCCAAAGGCGCTGGAAGTGGGGCACCCGAACAATTCAATGAACGAGCCCGTGTGGGCTTTATAGGAGGAATCTATGACTCGGGAAGCTCGAATGATGGCTGGAGTTATCCTCATCACCGTTCCGTCGATCCAGTATGGCGGGTTGTTCTTGCTGCATTCGTTGCGGGATCGCAGCAGCCACTACATGGACAATGCCTTGCGCCAGAACTTTTTCCGCGCGGGTCATGCCCATGCGGGGGTAATAGTCATTCTTTCGCTGGTGTGCCAGTTGCTGGCGGATGCGGCCAGGCTACCGCCCTCTGTGCTGTGGATGGTGCGGATTGGTGTGCCTGCCGCCGCGATTCTGATACCGCTGGGATTCTTTCTATCGATGCCCTCACCCCAGGCGACTCAGCCCAATGGTTTGATATCGCTCATCTATGCCGGAGCCGCGGTGCTGGCTGTGTCAGTCGTGACGCTGGGGATTGGCCTGCTTCGATCCCCCGCGATGTGAGCGACTTCACAGTGGAAGGCGGGCGAATCCGGTAAAATACAGGTCTTGACCGGACAGCGCTTTGACCTCTGATTTCATTTTTCCCATGGCATTGCTGGGATGGGCTGCCTCCAAGGGCATCGTGCCCTACATCCGCCAGCACTTTCTCGACACCACGTTTCGTGGTCTCTACCACGCAAACGCATTCGATGTGGCCCTGCTTATCCCGTATTTCATCGTGTTGATTCTGCTCGCAGGGTACGGGGCACACCGCTACGTCTTGGTTTATCTCTATTACAAGCATCAGAAAAACCGCACGACCGAGCCGGCAGCACATTTTGAGGAACTGCCGCGGATTACCGTCCAGTTGCCGATTTTCAACGAGCAATACGTGGTGGAGCGCCTGCTGGAGTCGATCTGCAGGCTGAATTATCCGCGGGAGAAACTCGACATTCAGGTGCTCGACGATTCCACAGACGAAACCGTCGAAGTGGCGCGGGACCTGGTAGAACGTTGCACGGCGTTGGGACATCCGGTCAGCTACCACCACCGCACGAATCGCGAGGGCTTCAAGGCGGGCGCCCTGGCGGAGGGGATGAAGACGACAAAGGGAGAGTTCATCGCCATTTTCGACGCCGACTTTACGCCGCCGGAAGATTTTCTGCTGCGCACCATTCATCACTTCTCTGACCCCAAAATCGGGATGGTGCAGACGCGCTGGACGCATATCAACCGCAATTATTCCTTTCTAACGGAGGTCGAGGCGATCCTGCTCGATGGGCACTTTGTACTGGAACACTCGGGACGCGCTCGCACCGGGCTGTTTTTCAACTTCAACGGTACGGCGGGCATGTGGCGCCGAAAAACGATAGAAGAAGCCGGCGGCTGGCAGCACGATACCCTGACCGAGGATACCGACCTCTCCTATCGCGCCCAGCTCAAAGGATGGAAGTTTCTCTACCTGCAGGATGTGGAGTGTCCGGCCGAACTGCCGGTGGAGATGACGGCGTTCAAGACCCAACAGGCGCGATGGGCCAAGGGCCTGATTCAGACGGGTAAGAAGATCTTGCCGCAGGTGATGCGGAGTGACGCGCCGCTGCACACCAAGATCGAGGCCTGGTATCACTTGACCGCGAACATCAGCTATCCGCTGATGATCATGCTTTCGGTGCTGCTGTTGCCGGCCATGATCATTCGCTTTTATCAGGGCTGGTTTCAGATGCTCTACATCGATCTGCCCCTGTTCATGGCGTCGACGTTCTCAATTTCCAGTTTCTATCTGGTGTCGCAGCGCGAACTTTTTCCGCGGAGTTGGCCGCGGGCCTTGCTGTTTCTGCCATTTCTGATGGCGCTGGGAATTGGGCTGACTATTACCAACACCAAGGCCGTGATCGAGGCTCTGATCGGGAAAAAGTCGGCTTTCGCCCGCACGCCAAAATATCGAGTCGAATCGAAGAAAGATAAAGTCGGGGTCACCAAGTACCGCAAGCGGCTGGGATGGGTGCCATGGCTGGAATTGTTGATCGGTGCGTACTTCGCGCTGACGGTGTACTACGCCGTGGACAACGAAAATTACATCACCGTCCCTTTCCTGTTGCTCTTTGTTGTGGGGTACTGGTATACGGGATTGATGTCGTTGCTGCAGGGAAGATTTGGAGGGGCTGCACTGCGGACTACGGCGCACACGAAACCATTTCCGGTGGGTGTATAGGAAGTTCCGGGCCAGCCACCTGTTGCACGGACAGCAGGAAGGAACTGCGCAATAAATATTATCGCGGCAGCATCCCTCACGTGGTGGCGCTCGATTCGTCCGGAACCGCGGTGTGTATGACCATGCCGGGGAAGTCGACAAAGCGGTCATTTCCAGCCTTCTCGACAAGGCTCTACACTAGAATTCTGGCCTCCGCTTGACCGCTCAGTTAGAATCCTCTCGCTGAAAGTTTGCATCCGGCAGTGAGCGTTTATCCGGATAAGGCGAAGGAGGGTGCTATGTTGCTCTCGCGCAGAATGTTTCACCTGACCGGTCTTGTGATCTTGCTGTTGTTCGTTCTCAGTTGCGGCTCGGCGCACACTTCCGATGAGTTTTATGTGTTTGTCGCGGCTAACGTGCAGGTTGCCTACTGGAAGGCGGCAGCCGCGGGACTTTCGAACGCCGCTTCGGCGCTGAAAGTGCGCTCGGATTTCGACGGGCCGCCGAGTTACGATGCCAAAGCCGAGCGCGATGCTTTGGAACAGGCGGTGCAAAAGAAAGCGACCGGCATCCTGCTGGCCGTGACCGATCCCGCGGTGCTCAAGCCCAGCATCGATAAGGCCGTGGAGGCGGGTATCCCGGTCATTACCATCGACTCCGACGCACCGGCCAGCAAGCGCCTGTTTTTTATCGGTACCAACAACTATCAAGCGGGTTTCACGGGTGGTCAGCGCCTGGCCCAGGAACTGAAAGGCAAAGGCAACGTGGTGGTCTTCACCATGCCCGACCAACCGAACCTGCAGGATCGCTTGCGCGGCTACAAGGACGGCTTGGCCCGCACTCCCGAGATCAAAGTCACCCGGGTGGTCGATATCCAGGGCGACCCACGGATTGCGTTCGACACCACGACACAAATCATCGGCAAAGAGCGCGATAAGGTGGACGGCTTCGTCTGCCTGGAGGCGCAATCGGGGAAAGAAGTCGCGGGCGTGCTGAACAGCTATCACGTCACCGGGAAAATTGTCATGGCGATGGATACGGACCAGGAAACGCTCGACTGGATCCAGAAGGGCGGAATCGCAGCTACCATCGCGCAGAAGCCTTACACCATGGCCTTCGTCGGCCTACAGATGCTCGACGATTTGTATCACCACAAGCCGGCATCGCTCGATAAGGATTGGTCAAAAGACAACTACGCGCCGATTCCGAGCTTCGTGGACACCGGCTCGGCCCTGATTGACAAGTCGAATGTAGATGCCTTCCTGCAGGCGGGGAAGAATTTGACTACTACGCCGAAATGAAAGCTACCAGGCACCTTTCCTGGGGTGCTGAGCCGTGGGTGATGTCGAGCGTTTCCTGAGATTTCAAAGGTGGAGGTGTCGGCATGCGATTGCTCGTATGGGCAACGTTGCTGTTCTGGACTCTGGTCGCTACTCCCGCTGACATACCTCCTGCCGACGAACTATCGGAGGCCGTGACTCGCATGGCCCGGATCGGGCGATGCGGTTCCCCCAGTTTCTCGCAAGATGGAGAGACCTTGGCTTTCGTCTGCGACATGAGCGGTATTCCGCAGGTTTGGACCGCCCCCTCCAAAGGTGGATGGCCCAGTCTAGTCACGACGCTGGACGATCCCGTGCAAGCGGTCGAATGGTCTCCCACCGGCGATTGGCTCGCGCTCTCCGTCGCCCCTGGTGGCGGTATGAACACGCAGATTTACCTGGTTCGGCCCAATGGGACTGAGCTGAAACGTTATACACGCGGCGCAAAGGACAACAATTGGCTCGCAACTTGGACCCACGATGGCTCGGCTCTGATGATGTCGTCCAACGTCCGCGACAGCGCCGCCATGGACTCCTACCTGCTATCCGTCCCGGACGGACAGATGAAGATGGTCGCCCAGAATCCGGGCATCGGGACCTTAGAGGACGTTAGCCGAAACAATCGTATTGCGTTGGTTGCCCGCATGAAAAGCCGCGGAAGCAATGATGTCTACCTGATCGATACCAGCAATAGCAAGGAGACGAACCTTACGGCTCATGAGGGTCCGGGAGAATTCTCTGCAAAATTATCGCCCGACGCTCACACGGTTTATCTCTCTTCGAATAAAGACCGCGATTTGGTTGCTTTTGCCAAAGAAACCATCGGCGAGAACGGACAGGCGAGCCCCATCAAAGTCGTAGCTGCTCGCGACGATGCTGAATTGGACAGCTTTGCTATCAACGAGCAAGGCACGCAAGCTGCATTGATTTGGAATGTGGCAGGAAAATCCGAGCTGTCATGGGTCGATCTCCGTACCGAGAAGACGACTCCTGGCCCCAACTTGCCAGCAGAACTGGCGTTCTCGCTAAGATTTTCGAGGGATGGAAGGCAACTGGCGCTGGTGTTGAACGGTGCTGCCGCGCCTTCCGACGTATGGGTACTCGACGTTGCCAGTGCTCGTTTCAACCAGATCACGCACAGTCCGCACGCCGGCGTGAATTTCGATGACTTGGTGCGCCCGAAACTCCTGCGCTACAAAGCCGAGGACGGCCTCTCATTGAGCGGTTGGCTCTGGTTGCCAAAAAAATGGAACGCTCCCGGCCCGGTAGTCTTCAGCTATCATGGCGGGCCCGAAGGGGAGGAACTGCCCGGCTTCCGCAGTGACTACCAGGCCTTGCTCATGGAGGGCATCGCCGTGTTCGCTCCTAACGTGCGTGGCTCGTCCGGATTCGGCAAGCGTTTCGTCAATCTCGATAACGGCGAACTGCGTGTCAACGCCGTCAAAGACATCAAGTCCTCAGCCGATTTCCTTGTGAGTGAAAAGATTGCTGATCCCCAACGCCTGGGCATCATGGGCGGCTCTTACGGTGGTTACATGACCATGGCTGGCATCACCGAATATCCCGATCTTTTCAAGGCAGGCGCCGATCTGTTTGGCATCGTCAACTTCGAGACATTTTTCGCCCACACCGAACCTTGGATGGCAGCCATCTCGACTATTGAATATGGCGATCCCAAGACTCAGGCGGACCTGCTTCGGCGCCTGTCCCCCATCCATAAACTGGATCAGGTCAAAGCTGCGACCATCGTCCTGCATGGCGCCAACGATACGAACGTTCCTGTCGTCGAGGCCGAACAAGTCGTGAATTACCTGAAACAGCGCGGCGTTCCCGTGCAGTACGTTCTTTTTCCCGATGAAGGACACGGCTGGCGGAAGGTTCCCAATCGTATCCGTTCGACCGTTGAAATTACGCGTTGGTTCTCGAAGTATTTGGAAGCACCTGGAACGCGCAATTGAAGCCCGTTTAGAACTGGTTCAGTCGCATTCTATGTTTCACGTCAGCTTCGACTGAGAACCCCGCATCGCGATTTTCCGCAGATCTGGCTTCCAGTTCGTACGCCTGCTTCTCCAGAGGAATTTCCTCGTAAGAGCCGCCACTTAGAAAACCGCGAACATATTGTTCTGCAAATCGCTGTAAGCCGAGATGCTTGTACTGAACGGCGTGGACAAGTTCGTGGAAAAGAAGCGCTTCAGTGAGCGGCTCGACATGCACAACGACATCCTGAAACGTGATGCCTGCCATCTGTGAGAACCGAGGAGCGTTGCGGATTCCGATCGCCTTTAACCTTGGATAAAACGAGGGTTCAGAAGCGCGCCCGCGAATGACCCTCACCTGGTTGAGAATGTCCGCTGGGAAGAACGGACACAGGAGTCGCTCGTGCTCTGGAGTGATGGGGTGGGCATTCGGCATAAAAAAGTCGCGCTGCTCTGCGATATAAGCCGCGACCGAGTTGGAAAGCCCGGAAACTTCGTTCGTGGCATGAGTGGCCTACGAAATATATTCGCGGATGTACTCGTCGCGGCTGTGGGACAACTGGCGGACGTCGCCATCGAAAATGACTTTGCCATCGCGCAGAACCAGGAAACTCATGGGCACGTCGCAATACTGACCGCGGGGCAGGGCCCGTACCTGGTTGGTCTTCTTATCAAACTCGTGCGTGGCCATGGTAAACGCGTCCTGCAGGCGGTGAGTGACTAGCAGGGAACTGGTTTTGGACACATCGCGCTGCTTCATGATGAGATCGACGATTGTGTTGGAAGTCACGGGATCGAGGCCGCCTGTGGGCGAGTCGTAGAGCAGCAATTCCGGCTGCGTGATGATGGCGCGGGCGATGGCCACGCGACGCCGCATGCCGCCTGAGAGTTCCGACGGGAACATGTCGAGTGTGTGCTCCAACTCGACGAAGCGCAAGGCTTCGCGCACTCTGCGGTCCGTCTCGTCATCGTAGACGCCGTGTTCTTCGATGAGGCGGAAGGCAACGTTTTCCCGCACCGTGAGTGAATCGAACAGCGCACTTTCCTGGAAGACCATGCCCAGGTGGCCGCGCAGGGGGAACAGGTCCTGTTCACGCAGACTGGTGACTTCACTGCCGAGAACCGTGATTCGTCCAGAATCGGGTTGTAGCAGGCCGAGCGCAAGTTTCAAGATCGTGCTCTTGCCGGATCCGGCCGCGCCGAACAGCGCCTTCGTTTCTCCGTACGGAAGGTGAAAGGAAACTCCGCGCAAGACGTGATTATCTTCAAACGAGAGATACACATCGTCAAACACGATGGCCGCGCCGGAGGGTGGTTGTCCGGGGCGGACAGCTTCGTCGATCGGTAAAGTGGGAGCGGACATAGATCCCTTGTAGCTTCACTTATACGACAGCACGGAGATCAGCAGCTTGGTGACAAAGAAATCGGTAACCAGAATCAAGACAGAGGCGGCCACGACGGCCTGGGTGGTCGCCCGGCCCACGCCCTGCGTCCCCCCGCGCGCCGTCATTCCGTAGTAGCAGCCGATCGTCGCGATGATGAAACCAAACAGTGTCGGTTTCAGCAAGCCCATAAAGACATCCTGAAACACAAGCACCTGCCAGGCATTGCTCCAGTACTGGCGGGCATCGAGACTCAGGAACAGCTTGGCGACCATGAGTCCGCCGGCGAGTCCGACCAGATCCGAAATAATGCTGAGGAAGAACAGCATGAAGACGGTCGCTGTGACGCGTGGGGTGACGAGTTTCTTCATGGGATCGGTGCCGAGCGCGCGCATGGCGTCGATCTGCTCGGTGACGACCATCGACCCCAGTTCACTGGCCATGCCCGAAGAGTTGCGTCCGGCCACCATCAGTCCGGTAAGCACAGGGCCCAACTCACGCACCATCGAGGTAGAAACCAGTTGTCCGATCAGGGTGATCGAACCGAAGCGCTCCAAAGTATTGGCCGTTTGCAGCGCCAGGACGCCTCCCGTAAAGAAGCCCGTCAGTACGACGATGGGCAGCGAGCCTACGCCGATGACGTCGGCTTGCTGGACCATGTCTCCAAAGTAAAGAGGCTTACGGAAAAGATTGCCCACGGCCTGGGCGGCCAGCAGGGTGTAATCCTGAACCGCCTGGACTTTCTGCTTGGCAAACTCCGTGGGCGAGGTCAATTGCATGCGGTTCGGCAGTCCGGCTTGCGATTGGTTCGCGGAAGTGCCGGCTTGACCGAACTATAACAGAGAAAGCTGTCAGCCATCAGCTGTCAGTGTTCAGTTGCGTGGTTCCTTGGCTCGCACTTCTAGTCATGAGGTCGCGTGAGCGTTCCCCGGCTCAACTTCTGCTAGAATGCGTGCCGTGAAAAGACGAACATTGCTCCAAGCGCTTCCTGCGGCGACATTGCTTCCGTCATCCCTTTGGGCCGCTTCTCAACAAGATAACGCCAACCCTGCGCAAGCCACGACGAGCGTTTACGAGCTCCGCGTGTATCATGCAGCCCCAGGAAAATTGGGTGACCTGCTGTCACGCTTTCGCGAACACACCATAAAAATCTTTGACCGCCACGGAATAAAAAGCGTTGTTTACTGGACGCCCCTGGATGAGCCGGAGAAGAGCAACACGCTGATCTACATTCTTCAGCATCCCAGCCGCGAAGCGGCAGCCGCCAACTGGAAATCTTTCCAGGACGACCCGGAGTGGAAAAGTGTCCACGAAAAATCCGAGGTGAACGGCAAGCTCGTGGAAAAGGTTGACTCCACCTTCCTCACCCTAACCGACTTCTCACCGCGATTGGGCTAGCCGGCGGACATCCGCCGCTTCCATAGCCGCGGAATGCAAAGAAAAGCCGCCCAAACCCTGGGCGGCTCATGTTTGATTCACACTTACTTCAACGCTGCGTTCCCTGGAGTTCCTGCAACTCCAGACAGAATCACAAGTGGTGTGGCCTCCGGAGCTCGTTCCCGGGCTGCGGGTTCGTATTAGACGGAGACGCTGGCGGGATTTGGCCATTCCCGCGCAATGCGTTCCGCTCGTGCGGCGGTTTTAGTGTCGTACCTTTGATGTGGTCGAACGGTACCGTCGGCGCGAAAGTAGGCAGGTTGTGCGCGCGCACCCTGGTCACCGCCTCGAATCCGGACGCGAGCGTGATCAGCTTGGGCTCGCTGAACGCCGTGCCAAAGAAGCTGATGCCCATTGGGGTTCCGAACGCCATGCCTGCCGGAACCTGGACGATCGGATAACCTTCGGGCGCGGCGAGGCTCGACGTGCCAAAGATGAAGTGATCGCCGTATAACAGGTCAGTGGCCCAGGCCGGGTTATCGGTTGCGCTGACAATGCCGTCGAGATTGAACTGGCTTAGCGCAAGGTCGATGCCGTTGACTCCAAGATTTTTATCCTCGGCCAGCGCCTGGTTGTAGGTCACGCCTCCGAACGCCGGCTGGGGGTCGTTGGGTCCAGTGGCGAGGCCATTACAGAACTCCCAGAGATCCTGATTAAAGAACGGCATCTCCTCGGCGGCGTGGCTGTTGTTGAAAGCGATGGCGTCGGTCAGCGTTTTGCCCGCCATGGGGACTCCCGCACGGGTGGCAAAATATTTTGCGAGATCGTCACGGAAATCGAAGCACAGCACCAGGGTCTCGTTGTTTGCGGGGGGAAAGGTGAAGCCGGCGGCGTCCAAGTCGACGACCGTAGCTCCAGCGTTCGTAATCGCGGTGATGGCATCTTCGAACTGCGCCAGCACGAGAGGCGGCGTGGGCACGAGGGGATCAAAACCAGCGAGCCCTATGCGTGTAACGCCGATGCGCGCCCCCTGCAGGCCCTTGGGGTTGAGGAATTTCGTGTAATCAGTGGGAATGTTGCTTGGTCGAGTGAAGCGTCCCTGCCATCCCAGGGGCACGCCGCCAGTTGCAGGATCGCGGCCGTCGTAGGTGCGGCTCTGTACCACCCCGAGGGCCACCGCGACATCGGCCACGTGTCGTCCATGCGGGCCGAACGTGTCTTGCGTGTGGGAGATCGGCACGATGCCCGCACGGCTGGTCAGGCCCACCGTCGGTTTGAGGCCGACCACGCCATTCGCATTCGCGGGGCAGACAATGCTGCCATCGGTCTCAGTTCCGAACGACACCGCGGAAAAGTTCGCCGACACCGCGGCACCCGACCCGGAACTGGAGCCGCATGGATTGCGATCGATGCCATAGGGATTATTCGTCTGCCCGCCCCAGCCCGACCACCCGCTAATGGATTCGAAGGAGCGGAAATTCGCCCACTCCGACAGGTTCGTTTTTCCCAGAATCACCGCGCCACCGTCCCGCAGGTTCTCGGCAACCGTGGAGTCGATCAGCGCCGGCCTGCCCAGCAGCGCGAACGAGCCTGCCGTGGTCTGCATCTTGTCGCCGGTGTCTACATTGCCCTTAATTAACACCGGGATTCCGTGCATGGGGCCGAGCACGATCCCGTGGTGTCGCAGCATGTCGGTGTAGCGCGCGATCGCCAGTGCGTCGGGGTTGAGCTCAATCACCGAGTTCACACCCGGACCATTCTGGTCCATTGCGATGATACGAGCGATATACTCCTTGGTCAGTTCCTCCGAGGTGAGTTTGCCGGCGGTCATCGCCGCCTGAAGTTGAGCTACCGTCCATTCGTTGTGCGCCTTCGGACCGTCGGCTGACTGCGCCGCGAGCTGAACCGGGACCAACAGCGCAAACCATAACGTCATCGCGGGAAGCAACGTCAAAATCCTCGATCTCATTTCGGTATCTCCTTTTCTATATTCCGAACAAGAACACGAAGTGGCGCTTGCTTCCGAACCGAGGGGGGACACTCCTTCTGCATAACGCTATTCGAAAGTCGATAGGCTTTCGCATGGGTTCCTCGTTTGCGAAGGAATTCGGGTCATTCGTCTCCGCGGGTGCTGCGTCTCAAGGGTCGGAGAGTGCTCTTCGGGGAGACGACGTTTTGTCGCCAAAAAGTTTACTCTTTTGGCCAGTCTCTGCAATAGGCTGGATTCAGCGTTCCGGTGTAATGTGATTCAGCACCTGAGCTAAGCCCAAGCGCTCCTCAGATGATTACGAATCGTTGGCGAGGTCGCGATGGCCTAGCTTGATTGCGTGGGATGGAGAGGTCTAGAAGGGAACTGGGTGCGTAGTGTGACTGAGACCGAGAAGAGCTCCTACCCCCGCCCCTTCTTCTTGATCTCGATATTCAGCCGCCGGATTTTCTGGTTCAGGGTCGAGAGCGGAACGTGGAAGCGTTCCGCGGTTTCAGTCTGATTCCAGTTGCAGCGTTCCAGCATGTCGGTGATGACGCGGCGCTCGACGTCTTCGACGATTTCAAACAGCGAGGCCTCGGGCGGCGGTTCGTGCAGGGCGAGCGACGAACCGCGTCCCAGCATCGAATCGGGCAGCAGGTCCATGCTGATCTCCGGCCCGGATGAAAGCACCACGGCGCGCTCGATCACGTTTTCCAGTTCCCGCACGTTTCCCGGCCAGGAGTAGGCCATGAGCGGCCGCAACGCCTCGGGTGTGACCCGCTGCGTGGGGCGGCCGTTTTCCTCGGCGTACTTCTTCAGGAAGAATTCGACCAGCAGCGGAATGTCTTCCTTGCGCTGGCGCAGCGGCGGTAGTTCCACGGTGATCACGTTGAGCCGATAGAAGAGGTCTTCGCGAAACCGTCCTTCACGGACCATCTGCCGCAAGTCGATATTGGTGGCGGCGATGATGCGAACATCGACCTGAATTTCCGAGATGCCGCCCAGATGCATGAAGCGGCGATCCTGCAACACGCGCAGAATTTTCGCCTGCGTCTCCAGACCCATGGTCGCGATTTCGTCGAGGAACAGTGTGCCTTTGTCGGCTACTTCAAACAGCCCCTTCTTCGAAGCGATCGCGCTGGTAAATGCTCCCTTGACGTGGCCGAAGAGTGTGGACTCGAGCAGGTCCGTAGGCATCGACCCGGTATTGACTGGGACAAAGGGCTTGTCGCGCCGCGGAGAATTCAGGTGAATCGCTTTGGCGATGACTTCTTTCCCAGTGCCGCTCTCGCCCTGCAGCAGCACGGTCGACCGGCTGTTGGCGACCTGCGCCACCAGGTCGAAAATCTTCAGCATGGGCTCGCTCTTGCCCACGATGTTTTCGAAGTTATAGCGCTGTTTGAGAGCGCGCTTGAGCTGGACATTCTCTTCTTCGGCGCGCCGCCAACCCACGGCGGCGCGCACATCGGCCAGCAGTTTCTCGTTGTCCCAGGGCTTCTGAACAAAATTGGTGGCGCCGGATTGCATCGCGCGTACCGCGTTTTCGACCGTGCCGTAGGCGGTAATCATGATGACGGGTAGCCGCGAGTCGTGGGAGCGGATCTCCGAAAGAATTTCCATGCCATCGCGGCCGGGAAGAGCCAGGTCAAGCAGCACCAGATCAAAGGCGCGCTCACCGATCTGCGCCAAACCATCTTCTCCGCTGGCCGCGGTCTCGACGGCGAAGCCCTCCATCTCGAGCAGGGTTTGCAGGGATTCGCGAATCTCGTCCTCATCGTCAACGATGAGCACCGAACCCGCGTGTGACACGTTTCCATTCACCGCAGCCCGCGAAATGATGACTGCCTCAGACATGCACTGCCTTCCTGGCTAACGGAAAATCCAGGGCAAACGTGGTGCCCGCCCCGGGCGTACTCTCCACGCGAATTTTGCCCGCGTGTTCCTGAATAATGCCATAGGTGACGGACAGACCGAGACCCGTCCCACGGTTTTGACCTTCTTTCGCTGTCGTCTTGGTGGTGAAGAACGGATCGTAGATGCGCTGAATATGCTCCGGCGCAATGCCCGACCCCGTATCCGTGACCCGAACGCTGACCATATCGCCGTTGGTCGTGGCTACGCTCAGAGTGCCTCCGCCCGGCATCGCATCTTTGGCGTTGAGAAACAGGTTCAGGAAGACTTGCTGCAGCCTGCCGGGGTTGCCCTGGATGGCAGAAATTGACGGCGTCAACTCGGATCGCACCTGAACCTTGGCAGTCTTGAACTGGTGCTCAAGCAGGGCCAGCGTGTCGGTGATGACCTTGTTGACGTTGACATCGGCGAACTCGGTACCACTGGTCCGCGAAAAATTCAGCAGGTTGTTCACGATTTCCGACGCGCGGAAAGTCTGTCGCGTGATTTTTTCCAACAGGCCCGACTTTTGCGGATCACCCTGCAGTTGCTTGGCAAGCATCTGCGTGTAGGAGGAAATGACGGCCAGCGGCGTATTCACTTCGTGCGCCACGCCCGCGGCCAGCAACCCGATCGACGTGAGCTTGTCGGCCTGGAAAAGCTGGCCTTCAAGTTCAATGCGCTCCGTGATGTCATCCATGATGATCAACCGCCCGACGAAATGGAAACTCCGCGTCACCAGCGGTGCAATGGCCACATTCACCGTGCGCATCTCTCCTGCCGGGGTCTTCAACCGGAACTTGTACAGGTTGTTGATGCCGGCGTTCTGCCGCACCCGGTAAAACTCTTCCACGAACTCCGCCGGGAAAATGGTCCGCAGCGGCTGGGTCAGAGTCTGCCAGCGTGGCATGGCGTACATGACCTCCATCTGCGCGTTCCAGCTTTCGATGCGGTCTTCCATGTCGAGCGCCATAACGCCCACGTTGATTGACTCGACGATGTTCTCGTTGAAGTCTTTCAGGCGTTCGTACTCCTGCACCTTCTGCTGCAACGACGCATAGAGGCGTCCGTTCTGGATGGCGATGCCCAGGTATCCGCCCAGGGTCTCAAGTAGTTCGACGTCTTCGCTGGAGAGGAAGTCACCTTTGGTGGTCTTTCCCAATCCCAGCACTGCAATCGTCTTCTGCTGGGCGCGGCAGGGTATGTAGTAGTTCAGGTCAAGGCGCGCGATCGTTTCCTGCGCCGCCGCCGTTTCGCGTGGAACCTGGTGCGTGTTCTCGAAGAACAAGTGTCCAGCCGGTTCGGGTCGAGGCACGCTCAGGAAGCTGAGATCAAGCCTTGCCGGCGGAGTCAGCCCTGACGACTTGGAGAGGGAAAACAGTTCCGGTTCATCGCCACTGTTGAGGAAGATGGCAAGGCGATCAACGCCGAGGGTGCGCGACAGACGGTCCATGACCGACGTCAGCAGCGCATTCAAATCAGTTTCCGAACTCAGTTCGCGGCCGAATTCGATCAGCGTGCGCCGGTAGTCATAGCGTGTGCGGTAGAAGAACTGGTCGACGCGATCCTGAATCCACTTGCGCACCGGGTCAAACAGAAGCGCCGTAACCACCATGGCAAGGATCAGCCCAACCGCGCCACTGGCGGGCTTCTGCATCTGCACGATCCAGGCCACGCCGGCCACGAGGGCGAAGTACAAGCCCGCGACCGTCGCCCCGGCAAGCGTATAGACAACGCCACGCTTGAAGATGAGATCAACATCCATCAGGCGGTAGCGGAAAATGGCATAGCCGAAGGTCAGCGGCAGCAAGCCCAACGACAAGACCGATAACTTCATGCCCGTGCCGGGCAGCCAGCCCATCAGATAGGGCACAACATAGAAGAGGGTATACGGGACGATGGCGAGCACCGTGCCGCGCGTGACCCACTTCAGTTGCTGGCGCAGGATCGTCGTGCCGGCATTGAGGTAGCTATGCCATAAAACCGCGGCTGCCGCGATGAATAACGCAGCGCCGCAGGCCATTTCCTCTCGGTCCATGTTCCAGCGCAGATGGCCGCTGGCCTGGGCCAGCCGCAGAGCCATGATGTGTCGGCCCAACAAAATCGCGCCGGGAAGGTACGCCAGACTCAACAGCCAGGGACGCTGGCGCACAAAATTCCGCTTCTCAGGAAAGGTCAGAACAAAGTGCAGAAACAGCGCCGGCTGCAAGACCCAGGCTACGATGTTGCACCAGTAAATCGTCCAGTCAAAGTCGTTCAGCTTGCCGGTGTACTTGAACGAATACGCAATGAACGAAACCAGGCAGAAGATGTAAAAATGCGTCGACCCCGGCGCGGTCCATCGGCGCAGCAGCACGTAGACGCCGATTCCCAGGTAGATCGCGGCAATTAGGCGCAGCCAGTTGTTCAGCGAACGGTCGGCGGGAGCCAGGATCACCTGCGAGTCCAGCGTCACCGACTGCCGGCTCAACGAGTAAGAGGCCTTCGACCAAACTCCAGTGCGATAGAGCTGGCGCACCAGCCCGGGAGTGCTGTTGATCTCCTGTCCATTGACGGAAACCAGCTGGTCTTCCGGTTTAATTCCAGCCTTCGCGCCGGGCCCGTTGGGATCGACCCGGTCGGCGACCAGGTGGCCGTTGTGCTCAACCCACCACACGCCGTCGTCGGGGACCGCAGACTCGCGTTCTTTCTGAAAATTGAACCCGGAAAATACGACCGCCGCCACGGTCAGCAGGGCCAACAGGACCGCGACAAAACGAGCTTGGCTTTCCCGATTCATGGACTTCGGCTCTGGCCCCGAACCCCTGGGGGGCTGGAGAGGGGTGACGGCTACGTCTCGCCTATCCTCAATGAGCAACTTCGCTGCCATGTGCCACCAAGTTTCAGGAAGGGCTAAATCCCCCAAAAGGAAATACTTCCGAAATTATAGATGCATTTTCGAGCGCGGAATATGCCTTTCTGGAAGTTTCTCCGGGATTCTGTATCCCTTTTCCCTTGCGATTGTTGCGCTTACGGCAGCCACTTCGTTTGCTGGATACGGTTTCCGTGGGCAGTATCGAGGAGGAACGGCAGCTACGGGATGTTGGAATTATTGTCAGGCGCTCACTGCGTTTTGAGGATTCCCGCAAGGGCGCCGAGTTTGCCATCAATGGAACCGGTCTTCAGGTTCGTAATGTCCAGGCCGAGAATCTTCGCGATCAACGGATAGACGTCCACGTTCTCAAACGGCTCCAGAGCGACTCCGGGACGAATATCGGGCCCGGCGGCGACGAATAGGGCCTTCATTTCGGGCATGCGAGTTACGTCGAAACCGTGCATGCCCACCGGGGCTCCGCGACTATTGGGATCCGCAGTTGCGTTGATGTAATAAGGCCCGTTCGCCACGATAACCGGATCGCCCTCGCGCGGATTGCTGTCAAAGTGAAGATAGGTGGGCACCTGAGCGCGTCGGTAGGCAGTAAACTTGTCGCTCTTTCCGCGTAACGCTTCATACGCCTTTTGCGCATCATCCTCGGACTTTGGATACAGCGCTGAGTCCACGATGGGGGCGAAGTGAGAGGTGTCCAATCCAAAATGATCAAGGTAGATGGGCTCGCCTTTCAGCGCGACCATCCCGTGGTCGGCCAGCACGATTAAATCGACCGGCAACTTGGATTCCTTGATGCCGTCCTCCAACTTCCCGATCTCGCCGTCGAGTTCGTGAACTGCGTCCGCGACCTGCGGGCTGTCGGGTCCGTAACGATGTCCGGCAGAGTCGGTGTCGGAGAAATACAGGGTGATCATGTGCGGACGCTGCTCGGGTGGAAGATGGAGCCAGGCCAGCACTTGCTCAACCCGTTTTCCGTTCGGGAATTTCCCATCGAACCTCAGATAGTAGCTGGGTCGAACTCCCTGAACGTCGGCCTCGGAACCGACCCAAAAGAAAGATGCGGACCGCATCCCTTGCTGCTCGGCCAGCACCCAGAGCGGAGTTCCGCCGTACCAGGTGGCGTCGGCGAGATCCTTACCCACCATCGAATAGCTGTAGGTCTGCTTCCGCGCCGGATCATAAAACTCGTTGGCCACGATGCCGTGATGCTCGGGGTAGAGCCCGGTCACGATCGTGTAATGGTTGGGAAAGGTGATCGAAGGATAGGAGGGAAGCATTCCGTTGGGTGCGCTGGCGCCCTGGGCAGCTAGGGCGAGGAGATGCTCGGCATGATATTTCTTCGCGTAGTCGTAGCGGAATCCATCGAGCGAGACCAGGATCACGTACGGTTTTGAAAGCTGCTGCGGGGCGTTCGGCCCATGGTCGACGGCGATGACCGGCGCGATGGCCTGCCCGTAAGACGCCGCCACGAACCAGCAGGCCACCAGAGCGAAGCATAGGATGCAGGTTAAAAAGACTTTCAACGGGCGAGGCATCAGGGTTCTCCGAAGGTAATCAAGAACTGGCTTGAATTATAGGCGAACGAAGCTTCGCGGATAGCTCCACGTGGGATATGACTCCAAACCCCTCACAACTGGGACGTCATCCTGAACGCAGCCGCTTTTGCAGGCGGAGCGAAGGATCTCAGCGCAGCGAAACCTAAACTGAGCCCGTACCAACTCTAACCAGCCTTGCGCTCATCCTTCTTCGTGACTTCTGGCAGTGAGTCCTCGTCGTCCCATTCAAACGAAAGCGCCCGGGCCGTGGTCTCGATGGGCTCCAGTTCTGGAATGTCCTCCACAACCGACGCGCCCAGTTCCGAGAACTTGCGGGCCGAAACCAGAACCCGGTTTTCCAGCGATCCCACAGCCTTGTTGTAGCACTCAACGGCACGATCGAGTCCCGTGCCGACCGCCGTGATGTGCCCCGCCAGGTTGCGCAGCCGCTCGTGCAGTTCCTTACCCAGTGCGCTGATCTCGTGCGCATTGCGCGCCAGTTTCTCCTGGTTCCATCCGTAGGCAACGGCTTTCAGCAGAGCAATCAAGGTGGTTGGCGACGCGGGAATTACGCGCTGCAGCACTCCATGCTCGATCAGCCCAGGATCCTGCTCCAAAGCGGCGCTGAAGAAAGTTTCTCCCGGCAGAAACATGACCACGAACTCCGGCGTAGCCTCAAACTGTTCCCAATAATTCTTACCGCTGAGCGTCTTCATGTGATCGCGGACCTGGCGGGCGTGATTGGCCAGCGCCGCCCGGCGCGCGTCTTCGTCGGTTGTTTCAAAGGCGTCAAGGAAGGCCTGCAGCGGTGTCTTTGCATCCACTACGACGCTCTTGCCGCCAGGGAGTTTCACGACGAGATCCGGACGCAGACGTCCGCTCTCCCCCGTGATGGTCTCCTGCTCGGCGAAATCGCAGTACGGCAACATGCCGGCGATTTCCACGACGCGCCGCAGTTGGATCTCTCCCCACCGCCCTCGAACGTTGGGCGTGCGCAGGGCGCGCACCAGGTTTCCCGTCTCCGATCGCAATTCGCTTTGCGTAGCGATGAGAGATTGAACTTGGGCTTTCAGATCGCCGTAGGCTTCGCCCCGCGCGATCTCCATTTGCTGAATCTGGGCGTCGACCTTGCTCAGCGAGTCGCGCACAGGCGCGACCAGATCGGCGACCGCCTTCTGCCGGGCGTCCAGATCACCTTTGGCCTCGCTCTGAAACCGCTTCAGAGTTTCCTGCGCGATTTGCAGGAACGAAGAGTTGTTGCTTTTCAGCGCGTCCGCGGCAAGAGCCTTGAAAGCATTCTGCAGATCGGCTGCGGCACGGTCTCCGGCCTGCGTCAGCAATTGGATCTTTTCGGCGCTGATCTTTCGTTCCGATTCCAGAGCAGATTCCAGCCGGGCGCGGCCCGCGATCCACTGTTTCTGATCCTCCAAAAGCCTTGCCAGATCAGTCTTTGCGGCCGTTAACTCCTTTTCCATCAATGACAAGCGGGCGCGCAACGTAGCGGTTCGCGAAGCGAGCACGACCCATGCCAACGCCCCGCCAAACAACAGGCCAATGACCCCACTGATCGCTAGTTCCATAGACGCAGGTAACCACTTCCTCTCGAGTCCAAGCTCTAGCCTAGCACTTGCAACAAAGTTTGAGCCGGAAAGAGCCGATAGATAGTTTGCGCCTGAAACCTGATCCCTCCCAGGGCTCGGTGGGCCAGACGGGATGCTCAGAGCTCCAAGATTGTTGATCGCGTTCCTGCTCGGTGCGGGAGTCGCCACGGTCCAGCCCGCGACGCGGCTGATGGCGTCGTCGGCCGATCCGCCAGCGCCTGCGCAGAACACTCAACGTCCCACGCTGAAGACCGCCGCCGCGACTCCAGCCGACATCCCATTTCTCAATGCCGAACCCCAGGCCGAAGAGCAACTTCGCTACTTGGCGAATCAGGCACGCCAGCAAGCGGGAGCGCCACCTTTGACACTGGATCCCGGACTAACCCAGGCGGCACGCACGCATGCGCAGGCGATGGTCGACGCGCGACAGCTTTCCCACCAGTTTGACGGCGAACTCTCCTTGCCACAACGTCTGGCGGCCACCACGGACCTCCAACTCGATCAGGAGGGAGAAAACGTTGCGCTTGACTACGACCCTGAGCACGGACACGAACATCTCATGCTTTCCCCGCCGCACCGCGCGAACCTGCTCAACCCGACCTATAACGTGGTCGGGTTGGGCGTGGTTCGAAATGGCAACCGGTTGTACATCGTGCAGGACTTCGGCCACGCCCTCCCCAGTTACACCGTCACCGAGTTAAAAGACCGCATCGCCGTCGCCGTGAACCAGATCCGCCGCCAGGCCAACCAGCCCGAATTACAGCGCCGCGACCTGTTGATTGCCGACAGTGTCGCATGCTCCATGGCCGAGGCCGACAAAGTTGCCACCGCGCCCGCCCGCAAACTGGCCGAACGCTTCACCGTGCTCACCTACACCAGCCTGCATCCGGAAACTCTGCCGGGCGGAGCAGCCCACGCCATCGCCAGCCGAACCCTGCATACCTTCTCGATCGGCGCCTGCTACGCTCGCACCGAGACGTATCCCAACGGTGTGTACTGGGTGGTGTTGTCGCTAGAGTGAATCGCGCCTCTGCCGATTCGTAACGTTGTTTCTCTTTCGGTTTTGCAAAGAACTGTAAAGTCTCTGGCATTTTTCCCGCCGTTAAGACAATCTAAAAACGCGTCGCCAGCTTGGTCAGGTTGCTGTTTTCTGATTGCTTGACTGCGCGGTCACGGCATCCCATTCTGGCGGTCCGCTTCCAACCACAACCTCGCGACGGGAGATCTGTAACATGCGGCTACGTGGGATTTCTTGCAAAGCTCCTACCTCGCTGCTTCTGGGAATTCTATTGACGTGTCCCGGAGTAGCGACCGCCCAACACCACGGCGGGCACGGCGGCCCCGGAAGCATTCCCGGTGGATCGGGTCGGCCCACAGGAGTTGAAGAGAAGGATACCCTCAAGGATTTTCATCAAGCGATGGCCGTGCAGGCCACGAGCCAGCAGATCACTGAATTCCACGCCCTCGTGAAAATCAGCGAGGCCGCGAAAGTCGAACTGCAGACTTTTCTGCGACAACGGGATGTGCAAATCTCTGCGGCTGCACCCACATCCGGCAACACCAAGCTTGACGAAGCCTTGAACAATGCCCGCGGTGCCACCAAGAAATTTGTGGAGGGATTCTCGGCGCCCCAAAAGTCTGGACTGAAGGAAGCCACTAAGAGACTGAACAAAGCGGAGTCCAGCCTTGAGGAAGAGGAGAAAAAGCTGGATCAAGCACCGCAAACTACCGGCGCCGATATGGCAGCTCGCGCCCAAAGTCTCGACCTGGCCCTGACAGAGCTTTCGAACCAGCAACTCGCGCTGGGAAGAGAAATGGGGATCGTGCTGGCCAACGGTCAGGATCTGACCTTTAACCTTCCTGTAGTGAAGAGTACGGTCAACGTTGCGGGCCGGCCGGTCGCGGTCAGCGTTTCAGGCACCCTTTCCCAGACTGCGGCCGAAGGCAGCCAGCGTACCTTCAAGCTCGAATTGCTGGCCGACTTGTCGGACCTGCAATCAAGCATTACCGAGCTTTTGCGCGCGCAGTTCGACCAATCGAACACCTGCCGAGAGCGGGTCACGATCCGCCAGGCGATGCTCGTACCCTCGACTCCAGCGAGTGTGTTGACCGTGCAGTTGCACTTCGAACGCTGGGTCTGCTCGCCCACATCCGGCCCGATGACGGACAGCGAACTGGCGGAGGCGGATGGCGCGGTCAACATAAAGGTATCGCCGGCAGGCGACCCGGCCAACCCACTGAAGTTGTCGGCTGAGTTCCAGCGAATCGACGCCAGCGGCATGCTGGGCGAAGCGTTGCGCTCCGGAGACCTGGGCGACAGCCTGCGCGACAAAGTCACGCGATCCGTCCTTTCCGTGGTCAAGGCTGCCGCAGACTTGAAGGCCGCCCTCCCACCTGCGATCCAGGGATCAGCCATTCTCCAGACCATGAGATTCCAGGACAGCGGCGTGGGCAGAATGAACAGCGTGCTGACGGGCCAGGTTCAAATCTCGAACGAGCAGGCCAATCTGCTGGCTAGCCAATTGAACCAGACCCTGTCGGCTCAGGGAGCGCCGCGATAGCCGACACGGGGCAAGCCCTTGGATTCCTGTTCGGTCCTAGAATCTTGCATCTTGTGCTACGCTTGGCCTGCCCTCCGTCTGCGGTTCCACCTCATGGAATCCACCGCCCCAGTTCCGTCTTCTCGCTTCGACTCACGAAGCATTCGCTTCGGCACCGCTGGCTGGTCCTACAAAGACTGGGAGGGAATTTTCTATCCCTCGGGAATGCAGCACCGAAAGGTTCATCCCCTCGAATACCTGGCGCGATTTTTCGACACCACGGAAATCAATACTTCGTTCTACGGTCCGCTGAAGCCGGAACTGGTCAAGCTCTGGTGCCGCAAGGTGGCAGCGGTGAATCCGCGATTCCTGTTCACGGCCAAGCTCTATCGCGCCTTCACGCACTCTCCGACCGCAGTAATGGAGCCCACTTCCGCAGCAACCATTCGCCCGACCGACGAAGACGAAATCCGCACCCGCGAGGGCCTGGACGCGCTCGCCGGCGAGGGACGTCTCGGCGCGCTGCTGATTCAGTTTCCCGTCTCGTTCAAGAACACATCGCTGAACCGCGAATACCTCGAGCGCCTGCTTCGGCAGTTCATCGAATATCCGCGCGTGGTCGAGGTGCGCGACTCGAGCTGGAACAACGAGGAGACCCTTGCCTCCTTCACCCAAAAAAACGTAGCCTTCTGCAACATCGATCAGCCGCTGCTCGGCCGCTCTCTCGGCCCCACCGAACACGTCACGGCGCCGATCGCCTATGTGCGGCTGCACGGCCGCAACTACAGCGAGTGGTTCGATTCCGACAATCGCAACGATCGCTACAACTATCTCTACAAAGAGAGAGAGCTGGAAGGCTGGCAAGAAAGAATCGAGAACGTCGCCGAGAAGGCGCAGACCACCTACGTCATCACCAACAATCACTTCGAGAGCAAGGCAGGCGTCAACGCACTCGAGCTGAAGGCCATGGTGACGGGCACGCGAGTGCCAGCCCCACCCACGCTGATTCAGAAGTATCCGGAACTGAGAAGGTTCGCCGACCCCGCCGAGGACTTCGATGGTACATCCTCCGGCGATCAGTTCTCCTTACTGGCGTGAAGGGCTCTCGCGGCGGTGCAATGCCAACGCGAGAACGCTCCTAATCCTGTTCACCGAGAGTTTGGACGTATGTTTTGCCGTAGGGATAGAAGAGGTCTTTGCGCCCTTTTGTCTGACATACATTTCGGCATCAGCCAGCGCGTCGTGCGAGGAGTTCTGGGCGCGACGAGCTGACAAAATCTCCGACCAATGCAGCGATCTCATCCGCAGCAGTATCCAGCGCGAAATGACCGGCGTCGAGAACGTGAACGGCAGCGCTCGGCACATCCCTGCGGTAGCGCTCCGGTTCGCCCGGATCGAACGACAGGTCATACTTGCCCCAGATCACCAGCAGTCGCGGCTGCTTCTCGCGCATCCACGCTTGCCATTTGGGATAGGAGTCCACATTGGTTCGGTAGTCGTAAAACAGGTCAGTCTGAATCTCGCCTTGGCCGGGCTGACTGAGAAAGTAAAATTCATCGGTCCAGACATCGGGGTCGTAGAGTTCGACGTTGGGATCGTTTCCGACGTGGCGCGTGCGCGTAGTCGCCAGGGACAGAAGGTTTGTGCGCAGCGCGCTTTCGTTGGCCGCGCGATCAGCCCAAAACGCCCGCCGCGTCTTCCAATTTGCTCCCAGGCCTTCGTTATGCGCTACAGCGTCCTGAACGATGAGGGCTTCTACGCGCTCTGGATGCGCCAAAGCCATGCGAAAGCCGACCGGTCCGCCGTAGTCCTGCATGTAAAGCGTGTAGCGCGAGAGCCCTAGCGCTTCGGTGAAGTGATTCATGAGCTCAGTATAGTGATCGAACGTGTACGCGAACTTTTTCGGATCCGGCCAGTCACTGTGTCCGAATCCCGGGTAGTCGGGCGCGACAAGGTTATACCGATCGGAGAGCCTGGCAAAGAGCGGCTCAAACATTCGCGACGAAGAAGGCAATCCGTGCAGAAGTAGAATCGTCGGCGCGTCTTTCGGGCCGGCCTCTCTATAGAAGATGGACAATCCATCGATCTGTGCCGCGCGATAAAAAGTTGGGTGCTTCATGCGACGTTCCTTTCCCTGGGCTATGAGTCGACAATTGAAAGGATGCAGCCACCACCACGGGGACCCAGAAAACTAGCAGCCACTGGCCAACGAGCAAAGTGAAAAGACGCTACGCTTACTTATCTCACAAACTCGCTGAACCAGTGCTCGCAGTGTTGATCGTTTTTCGCAAGGTCACATCGTCAGAACGACGCGGAATTCCGCTTTTCCACTCATCATTCGCGCGTAAGCCTCGGCCGCCTTTTCGAGCGGATATGTTTCAATCATAGGACGCACGCCACTGAGTTCGGCAAAGCGCAGTGTGTCTTCGGAATCAGCTGGTGTGCCCGCGGCCCAGCCCTGAATCGTTCGACTTCCACTGATGAGCTGCAGCGGTGTGACCTCAATGGGATCGAATGTCGCGCCGATTACCATGAGCTTGCCGTTTGGCCCGAGGCCATCGATCAGCTCCGACATCGCCTTCGAGCTTGGGGCCGTCGCCAGAATCACCTGTGCCCCGCCCAGTTTCTGCAGTGCCTCGGCTGCGTTCGTCGATTGGCTGTCGACGTACATGCTTGCACCCAGTTTCTTTGCCAGCGCGGCGTTTTCCGACCCGCGCCCGATCGCCACGACCTTATAACCAAACTTGTTCGCGAATTGAATTCCAAGGTGACCCAGCCCGCCGATCCCCAGCACCGTCACCAGATCGCCGGGCAAGGCACCACTGTGCCGCAGCGAGTTATAAGTCGTAATACCTGCGCAGAGCAGCGGCGCTGCTTCGGCGTCTTTTAGATTGTCCGGAATCGCCGCCAGTGCTTCCACCGGAGCCACCATGTATTCCTGGTACCCGCCGTCATAGCTGATGCCGCAGACCTTCAGGTTCTGGCAATTGCGAAAATCTCCGCGGCGGCACGCCCGACACGTGTTGTCCTGGCCGCCGTGCCAGCCGACACCGACCCGCTGCCCCTTCTTCCATGCGGAAACACCCTCGCCCACTTTATCTACGACGCCGGCCACTTCATGTCCGGGAACACGGGGATACTGAATTCCGGGCCACAATCCGTCTTTTGTGAGCACGTCGCTGTGGCAAACACCACAGGCCTGCACCTTGATGCGCACCTGTCCCGCATCCGGCTCAGGAATAGTGCGCTCGACGATCTCGAAATCTCCTCCTGGTTTAGTAATCTGCGCCACCTTCATCGGTGCGATTGTTGGTTTCACTGCGACTCTGAGCGTTGCCATAAATCCCCCTATGAATTTTCAGCCACGGTGTTGGTAATCTAGCGCTAGCTTCGACCTTTCGATTTGAATCCCATTCCTAAAGGCGCATTTGCCCTCACATTGTGCTTTCCGTTGATGGCTGTTGCCGAGGTGACATCCATTGCCTTCCCGCGCATGACCGAAGCAGGACACAGCGCAATTTGGCCAGAGGAGAGAAACGGTGGCTAGGCGAAGTCCGAGCGGGGCACGAATGGCCCTAAGTTTGCGCTCGGGTGCCAAATCTTGTCAACAAACATGGAGCCGTGACAGCGCCTCAGGTTGAACGCAGGGTTGCGACGTTCCGGGACACTGTGTTCCATCACCCACGTTCCCTTTTCTCAGCCGCACGGAGGAATATGCTCTGTCCGACCGCCAGTTGACCGATGCGGGTGACAGCGCCGTAGATTCCCGCCGTGTTCTGGTGTGCACGAACGACCGCTTTCAACACTTCTGGTGCTGGACTTGCCGAGTCGGGATCAAGGTTCACCATCGAGCAGCGGATGTCGCGCATCGTGACCGTGATGGCCGGCCCGTCGTCCCCCTCGCCGAACGCGAGCACACCGCCCACCCAGTCGTCCTCCTGGAAGGAACCCGATCGCAGTAAGCGAACCACAACATTCGGGCGAAATCTTCGTATGTCCAGGCTCCGCCCGGCGAGTCGTTCGATCTCGCTCACCGTATCGGACGCGATCACGGAGATGCTCGCTTCATCGAAGATCCCATGTTTCAACTGCATCATCTGCACGGGAGACCCATACCGACGTCCGACCTCCGCGGCCAAGTCCTCCCCGAACACAGGCATCTCTTCGCCATCCGGCGTGCGAATATGCGTAGGAAGGTCCCCGTCAGCAGCATCACGGCGGAGCGGAGTAAACCGCACCAGGTCGGGAAGCTTGCTTGCTGAGAGCCACGGGAACCCGCTGCGGTCATCAATCCGCCGGAATGCAAGGCGTCTGTCACCATCGAGGCCGTGCCAGCCCAGGTTGGCGACCTCGAGTCGTTCACCGCCCATGGACTTCACGGGATACCGGAAGATCGCCTCCACATGTCCGATTTCTATGAGCATGCTCGACCCAAGTCGTCCAACAGATAAGGTTGTTTCCATGGCCGCAGCGCTAAGGATCTTCGTGCATGGTTTTAAGCTGGTGCGCCTAGGAAGCAGCCTGCTGGACTAAGCCGTGGAATTTCGCCGCGAATGAGATTGTACGCCTCGGGCCGTTCTTGATTACTGATCCGAGCCGTTTTGAAAATTGCCGTGACAGCGACCATTTCGGTGGTCAGTGATTGTTTAGTGGTGTACCTCTCCCCCGCGTACAATCCCTTGAACCTCCGCCATGCCGAATTCTGTCGTTGAAAATTCATCAAATCAATTCGGGAGCTTTAGCGGTCGCAGACGCTGGCTGATCTGTGCCTTGTTATTTTTCGCTGCCACCGTGAATTACATGGACCGGCAGGTGATCGCCCTGCTCAAGCCAACGCTGCAGGTCCAGTTCGGCTGGACCGATGTGGATTACAGCAATATCGTCCTCATTTTTCAGTTCGCCTATGGGGTGGGGGTGTTGTTTGTCGGAAAGCTGATCGACCGGATAGGCACCCGCAAGGGCTTCTCGCTGGCAGTTTTTGTCTGGAGCGTCGCGGCCATCGCTCACGCGGCCGCGGCTTCCATCTTTCAATTCGCGGCAGCGCGTTTTTTCTTGGGCCTTGGAGAAGCTGGCAGTTTCCCGGCATCCGTGAAGGCTGTAGCCGAATGGTTCCCTAAAAAGCAGCGCGCTCTGGCAACCGGCCTCTTTAACTCCGGAGCCAACGTGGGCGCGATTGTCACTCCATTCGCGGTGCAATGGCTCACCTATCGCTTCGGATGGCGCACCGCTTTTATCGCCACAGGATCGCTTGGCGTGCTGTGGATCGCGGCATGGGTTATGTTTTATCAACTTCCGGAAAAGAGCAGCATCTCTGCCGCAGAATTGGCCTACATACGGAGCGATCCGGACGACGAGGCAACACCAATCCCACTGCGGACTCTGCTGACTTTAAATCAGGCCTGGGCCGTGGCATCGGGCAAGTTCTTCACCGATCCGTTCTGGTATGTGTACCTGTTCTGGATACCCGACTTCCTGAGCCGTAAGTTCAACATGGACTTGAGAGGTATGGCGCTCCCCCTGTTCATTATCTATACCGGGGCAAGCATTGGGAGCATCACCGGCGGATGGCTGTCGTCTTTTCTTCTGAGTGGTGGGGTGGTCTCTAAATGCCAGCCGCAAGACTGCCCTCCTCGTCTGCGCGCTGGCCGTTACACCGATTATGCTGGCGGCGAGCACTCCGAATGCGTGGCTCGCGGTGTTGCTGATCGCGCTTGCCGCTGGAGCGCATCAAGGCTGGTCGGCAAACATCTACACGCTCGCTTCCGACATGTTTCCCCGGAACGCAGTAGCATCGGTCGTAGGCTTCGCCACCATGGCGGGGACGATTGCCGGAATGCTTATCGCCAAGGCCGTGGGCTACATTCTGCAGAGCGCCGGATCCTACGTGCCGGTGTTCGTGCTCGCAGGGTTGGCCTATCTTGTCGCCCTCGCTTTCGTTCAGGCGCTCGCACCTCGGCTCAAGCCGGTGCAAATCTGATGCGCAGCCGCAGTCCGTCCGGTGATGAGCGTGTCGCCGGCGCCTCGGACCTTCCAGCTTGCTTCTAGTGTTGTGTCCTGTAAATTCGCGGCATAATTTCGAACTTGTCATCCTGAGCAAAGCGAAGGACCCATGCATTTGTTTTGCAGCGCCAATGCTCTGGCAGCGCTGCTTCGAAGTGTGCGTCAGATTTTGTCACGTATTTACTGGACACGACACTAGTACACCGAATCGACTGCTTTAGTTACACTCAATACCATACTTTTGAGGAACTCGTTTGAAAATCACGGACGCCAAAGTCTTCGTCTGTTCCCCTGGGCGCAATTTCGTCACCTTGAAGATTACGACTGACGAAGGCCTCTACGGGCTGGGCGATGCGACTCTGAATGGCCGTGAGATGCCGGTGGCGTCGTATCTAGCGGACCACGTGGCTCCCTGCTTGATCGGGCGCGATCCGTTTCAGACCGAAGACCTGTGGCAGTATCTCTACCGCGGCGCCTATTGGCGGCGCGGCCCAGTGACGATGACCGCGATTGCCGCCGTCGACATGGCACTGTGGGACATTAAAGGCAAAGCGCTCAAGACCCCGGTCTACAACCTGCTCGGAGGACAATGCCGAACTGGAGTGCTGGTATACGGCCACGCCAATGGACGCGACATCGAAGAAACTGCAGACCAGGTCGCGGAATACAAAGAGATGGGATATCTCGCGGTGCGCGCCCAAACCGGAATTCCTGGGCTGCCCTCGACCTACGGCGTCGCTGGCGAAAAATCGCACTACGAGCCCGCCGAGAAAGGCCTGCCGCCCGAGAACATCTGGTCCAGTGAGAAGTATTTGATGCATGTCCCCAAACTTTTCGAGGCGCTGCGCCTGAAGTTTGGAGACGACCTCCATCTCCTCCACGACGTGCACCATCGTCTGACTCCCATCGAAGCCGCGCGCCTGGGCAAGAGCCTGGAGCCTTATCACCTTTTTTGGTTGGAGGACCCAGTGACCGCCGAGCTGCAGGAGGGCTTCCGCTTGATCCGCCAGCACACGACGACGCCACTGGCGGTTGGCGAAGTTTTCAATTCGGTTTGGGACGCTCACCTTCTCATCAGCGAGCAGTTGATCGATTTCATTCGCATGACTGTGGTTCACGGTGGAGGCCTGACGCATCTCAGAAAAATCGCCGCGCTGGCCGAGATCTACCACGTCCGCACCGGCTGCCACGGTGCGACGGACCTCTCTCCCGTGGCGATGGCGGCCGCGTTGCACTTCGACATCTCGGTGAACAATTTCGGTATCCAGGAATATATGCCACACAAACGTGAAACCGACGAGGTCTTTCCGCATTCGTATTCGTTCAGGAACGGCTACCTTCATCCTGGCGACACGCCCGGACTGGGCGTCGACTACGATCAGAAACTTGCAGAACGGTTTCCCTACGAGCGTGCCTATCTGCCCGTAAACCGGAAACTCGACGGCACAATGTTCAATTGGTAGCCGGATAGCGCGAACACACGAGGTGACATGGCTTATAAGCATTTGCAACTCGACGGGAAGGTCGCAGTCGTTGTCGGCGGTAGTTCTGGAATCGGCAAGACGCTTGCGCTCGGATTGGCGCAGGCGGGCGCCGATGTTGTTCCCAGCGCGCGACGCATTGAACTTGTGAAAGTTCTAGCCGACGAGATCGAATCGTTGGGCCGGCGCTCCTTGCGGGTGACGTGCGACGTTGCGGACCGTGACTCTTTGGACCAGTTGCTGAAAGCCTGCCTCGACGGACTCGGCAAAGTGGACATTCTTATCAATGCTGCTGGCGTCACAAAGCGCGCACCCACCCTGGATTTTGCCGAAGCCGACTGGAACAGAATTCTAGACACCAACCTCACCGGGATCCTTCGCGCTTGTCAGATCTTCGGGCGCCACATGATTGCACGCCGGTACGGGCGCATTATCAACATCGCCTCCATGGGGACGTTCCGGGCGTTATACGAAGTAGCAGCCTACAGCGCAAGCAAGGCTGGCCTTGCGTCGCTGACCAAGTCGCTGGCCATTGAATGGGCAGGCCACGGAGTCTGCGTAAACGCGATCGCGCCCGGATTTTTCCGTACTCCGCTCAGTGAAAAATTCCTGGTCGGCACCGGCCGGGGACAAGAAGTACTAATGCGCACGCCTATGAAACGCTTTGGCGAGCTCGAAGAATTGGTGGGCGCGGTAATTTTCCTCGCCTCCGACGCAGCCAGCTTTGTTACGGGAACGGTCCTGGCCGTGGATGGCGGATTTCTGGCAAGTGGAGTGAATCAGTAATCCTCTTACTAATCCTTGCACGGGGCCGAATCGCGGAGGTCGCCGAGAGCGTCGTCTTTGTGCCCGACCGCTAGCCGTTCATTTGAGCGTGCCTGCTGCCGACTGGCATCAGGCTCCGACTGCCGCGTGATCGGCCATGCGCCGTTTGTTATAGCGCAAGGCGACGTTCATGTAGACGTTGCCGAGGGAAGTCTCGAAGCAGATCACCAACGCTTCGGTGTCCTCGCTGGTTTTGTCGCCTTCCTGAGCCGTGAGGAGGAGGGGAGGGTGAACGCGGAAATGAAAGCCCTGATCGTTCAACGCGGAGATGGCGTTGCCCACAACCTGGTTGGCCAGTTCGAAGATGGTTTCCTTAATCAGCGCATCGGACTCGGGCAATTCGGCGCCCGCGTAGTGGCTGGCCACGCGCACTGCGGTGTTCGGCTCAAGGTCGAGAATGATCCGCCCTTCGATGTCGCCCGTCAGAGCGATCATGCCCGCAACCCCTTTACGGCGATAGGCCTCCTCTTCCATTGTTAGGTTGCCCACCTTGGTGGCGCCCTGCAGACCTTGCGACAACACGGCATCCGCCGAGTTGATGAAAGGCTGGATCAATTCCATCTTCATTGCGTTAGACTCCCGCTCCGGCGGCATTGGCGACGACGCCGTCTTCGCCCAGCACGTACTTGATGACTTCGTAGAGCACTTCCGGCTTGACCGGCTTCTGCACGAAATGGCGTGCGCCCCGCTGCAATGCGGCGACGATGTTTTCCTGGTAGCCCACCGACGACACCATCACGATGCGCGCTTCCGGGTGCTGCTGTACGATCCGTTCGGCTGCCTCGATGCCTTCCATCTGCGGCATGGTGATATCCATGAGCACGATGTCGGGATGGGTGCGGTCGAACTCGCTGATGGCAGTCAAGCCGTCGCCGGCTTCAGCTGCCACCTGCCCGCCGAACGTTTCGATCATGCGGGCCAGGTTCTTGCGGGCAAACACGGAGTCGTCCACGATCAGATAGCGGACCGGCTGACCGTCCTTGCTACGTTTCACAGGTGCAAACTGCTCCATACAGACCTCCCCTTATGAACTGCATATCACGCCCGGCTCGCCCGAACCAGATCACTCTGGTCATGGGTACTTCGACGAGCCCGATCCCTAGTTCCCGGCGCGTACTGCCCGGCCGGACCCCACATCGGAGCCCGAATTCCTGCCGCAGAGGGCTTGTAGCGTCGCCGCCATGACATCCAGGGCGACCACGCGGATCGCGTATCCGCGCTCAATGGCCGCCTTCGGCATGCCATAGACCACGCAGGATTCCTCGCTCTGGGCGATCGTCATGCCGCCCTCTTTCTTGATGGCTCCCAAACCCTCGGCGCCATCGTCGCCCATGCCGGTCATCAGCACGCCGATCGAGTGCGCCCGGAACTCCTCCGCCACGCTGCGCAGCAGAACGTCAACGCTGGGACGATGCCCGTTCACCCGAGCTTCGTCGGCCAGGACCACGATGTCTCCCATGGGCAGGCGCTTTACTTTCATGTGACGGCTTCCGGGACAGATCAGAACGCGCCCGGGTTGCAGCACGTCGCCCGACTGTGCTTCCTTCACTCGCAGCGGGCTCAGTTCGTCCAAACGGCGCGCGAACATATCGGTGAATCCATCCGGCATGTGCTGCACCACGACGACAGCTCCGGGAAAATCTCCCGGCAGCTGGGTAAACAGGTATTCGAGCGCCTGCGGGCCTCCGGTGGAGACGCCGATGGCCACGACCCTGGTCGGCGCTCCCGCCAGCGTCGAGGCTTTCTGAGGCCTTTGGGGAACGCCCATCACCACGCGCGGTTTCAGTTTGCATTCGGCCGCGGCCTTGATTTTTGCAATCAGTTCCTTCGAGGTTTCCGCCATATGGGCGGATGCGTCCTTGGGCTTGGTGACGAAATCGAAGGCGCCCAACCCCAGACGCTTTCATGGTGACCGAAGCGCCCTCGGTGCTGTGGGAACTGAACACGATGACCGGCACCGGCTCACGGCGCATGATTTCTTTCAGCGTGTCGATGCCGTTCATGCCCGGCATTTCCAGGTCCAGAGTGACCACGTTGGGCTTCAACTCATCGATCTTCTTGAGACAGAAGGTGCCGTCCATCGCCGTGCCCACGACTTCGATGGATTCGTCGCCAGTCAGCATCTGGGGAATCAGCTTGCGCATGAGCGCCGAATCGTCGACCACGAGGACGCGCACAGATTTCCTCTTCATACGCGCCCTCCCACAGAGGGGCTCAGCACCAGGCTGGCGCGATCGGCGTGCGTCAGTAGCAGCCCGGAGTTGGCGTGCCCGGCATCCTCGGGACGGGACCGTGCCACGTGCTCGACCACGGCGGGCAGGTTGAGAATCAGCACCACGCGCCCGTCGCCCAGAATGGAGGCGCCGGAGACCAGATCGGTGGAGAACGTGTGGTCGTCCAGAGCCTTGATCACCAGTTCTTCTTCGCCTTCGAGCGCATCGACAATCAAACCGTACTTCCTCTCTGCCACCAGAATGACGAGCACAAAGAGCTTGGACTTGTGATCTCCGTCGGCCGCCGGACGGCCCAGCCGCAGCAGGGGCAATACCTGGTTGCGCAACTGCAGAACTTCGTAGTTGTCCACCTGGTGGACTTCCGATTCGGAAGTGCGCGCGATCTCCATGACTGCGTTGAGCGGAATGGCATACAACCGCTGCTCGACCCAGAACAACAGAGCCTTGATGATGGCCAGCGTGAGCGGCAGCTTCAGCCGGAAGGTGGTGCCCTGGCCGGGACGCGTCTCCACACTGATCGAGGCTTTGAGACGGTGCAGCACGCTCTGAACAACGTCCATCCCTACCCCGCGCCCGGAAACCTCGGTGACCTCGTTAGCGGTGCTGAAGCCGGGACGGAAGATGAAATCGAGGGACTCGGTCTCGTTCAGCCGGGCTGCTTCCTCCGGCGTCGTGAGGCCTAGCTCGATGGCTTTGGCGCGAATCTTGCGGGCATCGATGCCGCGGCCGTCGTCGCTGACCTCCACGATGACCTGATTGCCCTGGTGATAGGCGTTGAGGCGGACCACGCCCTGGGGCGCCTTACCCGCCTGGCGGCGTTCGTCGGGGGATTCAATGCCGTGGCTGATGGCGTTGCGGACCAGGTGCGTGAGCGGCTCGGCGATGGCATCGAGGATTCCCTTGTCGAGATCGGTCTCCTGCCCGCTGACGGCCAAATCCACTTCGCGCCCGCACTGCCGGGCGACATCGCGCACCATGCGCGGGAAGCGCCGGAACAGTTGATCGACGGGCACCATGCGGATCTTCATCACCGAACGCTGCAGGTCATTAAGGACGCGGGCCTGAAAAGCCATGGCGTCGGCAAACTTGCCACGCAGCAGTTCCTTGGGATAGCGCTTGGAGAATTCGTTCAACGCCTGCTGCAACATCGACTTGCCGATGATGAGTTCGCCCACGAGGTTCAGGACGTTGTCGATGCGTCCGGCTTCCACCCGCAGGATGTTTTCCTGCGTGACGTGCGATGCGGCAGCTTCGGGCGACGGAACAGAGGCGGGCTCCGGAGCCGCGTTGGCCGAGGTCTCGGGCGAGTTTTCGCCAACGGCGTCCAGCGCCGGATCGGCGTCAGTTTCGGCCTTGTCCAGAACCGGGCTGGGCGCAAGCATCAGGTCGACAGTGACTTCCTGGGCGATGGTAGGGATGCGGGCCTTGGCCGCGATCTGCTCGACCGTCTGGGTGCTGGCCAGCACGAACTCGACTTGCTTGGAGGCGGCCGGGGATTTCACGTCAGGCCGCACCGCCAGCAACTCACCGACGCTGCCCAATGCGTTGTGAATCAGTTGCCGCCCGGCGATGGGCATGGCGCAGTGGGGATCGATCTTGACTACTACGTGATAAACGGCCAGCCCGTCGCCCTGGGCCCGGGTCATGGCGAGTTTTTCGTACTCGGTCCACTCTGCGACCGATTGGGGAGAGGGCTTCGCGGTGGTCGCGGCGCCGGTTTTCCGCGTGCGACGCGATTTCTTGGCGTCGGGCGCGGCCGTGAGATCCTGGATTCGTTTGCTCAGGCTCTTCGTCGAAGGCAGTTTCTTGCCGCTGCGGTAGGCGGCAATCATCTCGACGAAGACATCTGCGGCGGCAAAGGCAATCTCGGCCACCGCGGCCTGGGTCGCAGCGTTTTCCAGGGACAGGGCGTCTTCGAACTGGTGGGCCAGTTCGCTCAGTTCGCGCAGGCCGCAGGCCGCCGCGTCGCCCTTCAAGGTATGCACCGTGCGCCGGATGCTGCGCACGATCTCCTCGTCGCCGGGTTGTTTCTCGAGCTTCAGCGCCTCATCGTTCAGCGCCTGCAGCAGTTCCTGCGAAGTCTCAAAGAAGAGCTCCCGCAGTTCCACGCTGCGCTCATCGGGCAGATTCGTCATTCGTTACTCCGCACTTCGTACCTCAAGCCGCTGGTAGGCGGTGCCGCTGTCCTTGTGTACCATCTGGAATTTCTTGGTCAGGCCCAGCAGGCTTTCCGCGTGTCCGACAAAGAGATAACCGTTGGCATTCAAGCAACGGTAGAACTTCTCGATCAGCCGCTTCTGCTCGGCTTCATCGAAATACATCATGACGTTGCGGCAGAAGATCACGTCATTGCGCTGGGGCAGATACTCGGTCTTCAAATTGTGAAAGTCGAAGTGCACCATTTCCTTCAGCGGCTTCTTGATGGCGTAGCGATCCCCTACCTTGTCGAAATAGCGCAGGCGATAGCCGTAATCGACCATCGACATCTGATTCTCGTTGTAGGTTCCGTCCTGCCCGGCGCGCAGCACCGAGTAGCTGATGTCGCTGGCCAGGATTTCCACCCGCCACGGCGCCGGCACTAAGGGTTTGGGCAGCGGCAACTCCATGGGCAGCGGATTGCGCAGGTAGTAGTAAGCGAGCGCGTCGGTCAGCAGCATGGCCAGCGTGTAAGCTTCCTGCCCGGTGGAGCAGCCCGCGCTCCAGATGCGGATCGAGTAGTCGCGCCGGGTGCTCTTCTGCTTGAACAACTCCTCGAGCACCGTCTTCTGAAAAAGGTCCAGTTGCGCCTTGTGGCGGAAGAAGCTGGTCTCGTTGACCGTCAGGTTTTCCAGCAGTTTGGCCAGTTCGTCCTTGCCCTGCTGGCTGATCAGCAAGCGGTAGTAGGCATAGAAGGAATCGACGCGGCATTCCTTCAGCCGGCGCAGAAGCCGGTCCTGGAGGAAGTGGGTGCGGCGCTCGTCGAAGTGCATGCCGCACTCCTGGTAGATCAGCGCCTGCAGCAACTTCAGTTCTGCGTCCGTCAGTAGGGGAGCAGGTGCTGCTCCAGATGTGCTCATGCTCGCTCTCGTTCTTATCTGACACTGAATTCACACGTAACCACAACCGGGGCCCGAAACTTACCGCGCCGCGGCGCCGCGTGCCTCGCCTTTGACTCCCGCCTTCTTTTCCGCGGTTGCTCCGCTTGCCTGCAGGCTTGCGGGGGCCAGCAGTTTGCTCATGTCGAGCAGAACTACCAGCCGTCCTCCGACCTTACCCAGACCCGTGACGCAGTTCAGACCGCCGTCCTGAAAAACTGCCGGAGGAGGTTCGACGGCGTCGGAGGGAATCTTCAATACTTCCGAGGCCGAATCCACGATCAACCCGGCCAGCCTTCCCCCATGTTCGACCACCAGAATGCGGTTCTGCTTCTTTAGCAGCGCCTGTTTTTCTCCGAAGCGCTTGCGCAAGTCCATCACGGAAACGATCTTGCCCCGCAGGTTAATCACTCCTTCCAGATATTCGGGAGCGTCGGGCACGGCAGTGATCTCGGGTACACGCACGATTTCATGCAGCGAAGTGATGGGCACGCCATAGGTCTCGCGTCCGACCCGAAAGCCCACGATATGGAGTTCACGACTCATCGGTTCACACTCCTCGGCATCCCGGTCTTAGAACTGCGCCCCCGCCGCGGCGCGGCGCGCAGCGCGGCCGGAAGCGTCACCGCTGCTGCCCGTCGACTGGCGCGAGGCCTCTTCCAGCGAGAAGCGGTCGAGCGATTCCAGCAGCCCGCGCGACATCTTCGACATCTGCTCCGACGAAGCCGCCAGTTCGGTGGAACCGGAGGTGGACTGCTGCACCAGTTCGCGCATCCTTTCCATCGCCTTGACCACGGCCTGGGCTCCGGAAGCCTGCTCTTCCACTGCGGAGTTGATTTCGTGCGTAATTTCGTTCAGCCGGGTGGTGGCGCGCGCGATCTGCGATGAGCCGTGCGACTGCTCGTTGGTGGCGGCGCCGATTTCCTGGGCGAACTTGTAGACCTCGGTGACCACATTCGAGATCTTGCGCAGAGCCCCGTTCAACTCGCCACCGAGTTCGAGGCCCTCGTTGACGATCGAGGTCGAGCGGTCCATGTTCTCGACCGCCTTGCGGGCTTCCTTCTGAATGCTCTGGATCAGTTCGGAAATTTCCTTGGTCGACTGGGCCGATTTTTCGGCCAGCTTGCGGACCTCGTCGGCGACGACCGCGAAGCCGAGTCCATGTTCTCCGGCGCGGGCGGCTTCGATGGCGGCGTTGAGTGCGAGCAGATTGGTCTGCTCGGCCAAATCGTCGATGACTTCGATGATCTTGCCGATGTCGTCGGCGCGTTGTCCGAGGGCCCCAATGATTTCGCCCGAGGAGTTAATGGTGGTGTTGATGCGGTTCAGGCCGTCGGTCGCCTTTTCCATGGTGGCGATACCGCTGTGCACCTCTTCGCGGGAGCGGTTCGAGATATCGAGCAGGACCTTGGCGGTGTCGGCGACGCGCTGGATCGAAGCCACCATCTGGTCGATCGAGGCCGAAGTTTCGCTGACGCTGGAGGCCTGCACCTGCGTGCTCTTCACCATGTTCTGCACGTTGACACTCATCTCGTGCATGGTGCTGGTGACTTCGTCGATGGCCGACGATGCCTGCAGTCCGACCTTGGCCGAGTCTTCCGAGGCGCCCGCCACTTGATTAGAGGCGCTGGCAACCTGCGAGGAGGCGTCGCGCACACTGCGCACCAGTCCAGCCAGTCCGTCGACCATGCGGGCAAAGGCATTGCCCAGCGTGTCGTGCGAGGAGCGCGGCTTGACCTCGACCCGAAGGTCGCCGCCGGCGATGGATTCGGAAACGCCAGCCATCTCCTTGAGGTAGGTCACCATCTTCGAGAAGGTGCGGGCCAGTTCGCCGATCTCGTCCTCGCGGGTGACGTCGATGTTGTGCTCCAGATCGCCGGTGTTTCCGATGCCGCGCGCCACGTTCATCAGGTTCGTGAGTGGGTGGGTTATGGATTTCGCGGTGCGGAAGGCGACAATCGCCCCGACGCAGAGAGCGAGGAGGGTGCTGAACACGGAAACTGCGATGGTGCGCGAGGCAGCGTTCTCGTCGGACTGGCGCCGCTCGTCCACCAGCTTGCGATTCTCTACGTCGGCGACATCCAAAGCATCAGTTGAGTTCTTCACCCAGGAGGAGGCGTCTTTCTGAAGATAGTAAATCTGCAATTCAGCGACGGTGGCGTTGCCGGAGTCGACATCTTTGCGCTTCTCGATCAGCGGCTGCGCGAACTCTTTTCCCCAAGCCTGTTCCAGCAGTTGCACCTTGCCTAACGCCGTCTTCACCTGTTCGGAGTTGGCCAGCGTCTTGCCCTGTTCCAGTTTCTCGTTGAGGGTGCGGAGACCCTCGGTCATGCGGTCCACTTCGCGCGTATCGCCGCTCAGCAGGTAGTTGCTCAGGTAGAGGCGGTTCTGCATCATCTGAAAGCGCACGGCGTTGGTGGCGTCGGCCAGGTCGAGCGACTGTTGTGCCGCCTTCTTGGCGTCGTGCTCGCGTTGCACCGCGGACCAGTTCACGAGAAACAGCACTAAGACCATCGTGAGGATCACGCCGAAATTCATGTACAGCTTTTTGCCAATCGTCATGCCGTTTCTCCTCCGCGTGCGAAGCTCGCTACCGCGGTTCGAACTTGAAATCGATGACCCCGGAACTCTCCGTAGAACTGGGTTCGAAGCGCCATTTCTTGGCGGCGTCGAGCGCGGAGTTGGCCAGAACCGGATGGCCGCCCACGACTCGGGCATCCTTCACCGTGCCGTTGGGTGCGACGACAACCTCAATCTTTACTGTGCCTGCCAGGTTCATCTTCCGCGCCAGTTCCGGATACGCGGGCTGCACTTTAGTTTTGGCGCGGCGCACGATCTCCTCGCTCTGCGCCGTCTGTGCAGCAACCTGGACCGGGCCCGTAGCCCCGGCTAAGGTCATTACGGCCATGAGTGCGATTGCGGCTCGTCGAGACACAATTCCTCCGTCAGATGAAGAAGCTCTCCACCGTGACCGTGCAAGGTGCGGGCCACCAGTACGCTTCGGGGAAAACCGAAGTAATGATCCGTATGCGTATGGAATTAATGTAGTTACGACTCGGTGCCGGATGCTCGGAGAGAGGGCTCTGTGGTTAGACCAGTCTCATTCCCGTCAAATCTGTTTCTCCTTCTCAGTCTGAGACTTTGTCTCAATCTAGTCTCGGGATTTCACACAAAGGCACCCCTTTCGGTGCATTTCCCTTGACTCAAATTGAGATGACCTGTAGTTTCCCATTAGATTCAAGCACTTGTGAATCGCGAACAGGTTCCCCTGACGACCGATCGCAGATTGAGCATTTCTGGTCGCGGCCCGTTTGTTTCCCCGGAAACCAGCTTCGTTCCTGGCTCCGATGAGGGCTTCCAGAAGCTGCTGCTCCGGATTGCGGCCACGGCGAGTGAACGTGCCGACGCCAACGCTCTGATTCAGTTGTTTTGCCGCGCCACCCGCGATTTCTTCCGCGTTTCAGGCGTGTACTTTTGGCGGTGCCAGCCGGGGGATGAGTTGGTCGGAGAACAAGCGGACGGGAAATTAGCCGCAACCTTTGTCGGAACGCGCATCCGTCCGGAACAGAGTTCAGTGACGGCGGAGGCGGTCCGACAGCGGCGCACGATTTTCGCGAACCACGTGCATTCGATGAGTTTTCCGGGGGCGAGAGAGTTTGGCGCGCGCTCTTTAATGGCAGCCCCGGTGATGGTCTTCGACGAGGTCATCGGCGCCACCGCGTTCTTGCATGATTCCGACGAAGACTTTTTCAACGAAGATCTGGCTGCCAAGGGCACGATCCTGGCTGGCCAGTTGGGCAGTCTGCTGGAAGCGAACCGCCTAAGCGAGGCGTCTCGCGAAGAATATCGGCGGGCCGAGATTCTGGCGGACGTGGCCCATGCTCTGCATGGAACTCCCGATGTTGCGGCGGTGATCGAGGCCCTGGCCGATCGACTGCGGCTCCTTTTGAAGACGCGGCTCGTCTGTGTGTTGTTGAAGCGCGAGGGGCCGTTTGAGTTGCGCGCGGTTTCGGCGGAGACGCCGCAACTGGCCAACACAGTTCGTTCCCGCCACGACCGGCAAACGCTGCGGTTCGCCGCCGAGTTGGCGCAGCGTGCGATCGCGGCCGCCGAACCCATCACACTCTCCGTCGGGGCGGAGGCACACTCGCTGGGAAATCTGGTTTCCCCGGGAATGTTGATCGCGGCTCCACTCCGGACTACGCACACGCAAGGCGCGATCATCATTTATCCGCGGCTCGAGGGCGCCTTCACAGCCGAAGAGAGAGCGCTGGTGTCAGCGGTTGCCGGCTTCGGAGCCGTAGCTCTGGCCCACGCGGAACTTTACTCCACGGCGCACGCCCAGTCGCACGAACTCCACCAGTTACTGGCGATTTCGTCCGAACTAAGTTCCAGCGGAGATCTGGAGCATTTTCTGCAGGCTTTTGTGGTTCATGCCGCAGATTTTCTCGGCTTCGGGCGATGCTTCATAGCCCTACTGGAGGACAATCAGTTCCGGATTCGCTACGGGGTGGAAAATGGTCAGGCGCGCAGCGCTGATATCTCGTTTCCGGAAGGCATTGCCACCCGAGCCCTGCGCGCCAAGGATGTTTTCTGGACCGACGATGCCAAGAGCACTCCTGGAGTAAACGTCGACATCGTCGAGAAATACAAGCTGAAGCAGATCCTGGTAGTGCCGCTGCTGGGATCGGGCGGGCAGCTGTTAGGGATGTTCGGAGTGGTCGACCGCCTCGACGCAGCCGGGATTTCGCCCGAGGACATTCGACGCGCCCGCGCCTTGTCGAATCAGGCAGCAGTGGTGCTCGAGGTGGCGCGGAACCTGCACCTGTCCGAACAGCATCGGCGCCGGGCTGAAGCCCTGATCGAACTGGCGCGAGAAATCGATGGCGCGCTGCGCCTGCCGGACTTTGCCTGCCGGTTCCTGAGCCGCGTCATCGAACTTACCGGTTCCCGCGCCGGGCTGCTGGCGGTCCGGCACGAGGGACGCTTTCACGTGGTCGCATTGCATCGGCAGGGGGGAGGAACTGAGGCTTCTTCCGTTGGTCTTGGCGGAAAAGAATCGGCGCGGGCAGAGGATCGAAGCAGCACACCGCCTTCGTCCGGAGCCGACCTAAACCAGAACTCGGGACTTGACCCGGCAGTGAATCGGTCGATCGGAGAGGCTCTCGGCGGATATGCCGCGCATGGGACGCAGAGTGTCCTCTCCGGGACAGCGGAGACGTTGCTTGGTACGGATGCCGCCGCCAGGCTGAACTGGGAGGATTGCACCGTGGTGCGACTGCCCGGCGCCAGCGGAGAATTGGCTGGCCTGCTCTGCCTGGCGGGAGGCTCGCGCTCGCTGGATCAGGAAAGCCGCGTCTTCCTGGAAACCGTAGCCGGCCATGCCGCCATGGCGCTGGAGAACGCCCGCCTGTTCACGCAAATCGAGCAGTCCAGCCGGCACTGGATGGAGATCTTCGATGCGATCGCCGATTTCATCGTGGTGCACGACCAGGCGGGGAAGGTGCTTCGGGTCAATCGCTCGCTTGCGGCGATGATCGGCGTGCCTCCTGCGGATCTGATCGGCATGGACATGCGTGCTTTGCTAGCGCTCAATAGTGCCGCCGCGGCCCATGCCTGTCCCTTCTGCCGGGCCATGGCCGATGATGCTGACGAATTCGTGCATCCGGTTTTTGATCGCACTTTCCTGGTTTCGACCTCGCGCGTGCATGGAGCGTCGGACGAGGGAATGCAGACGATCCACGTTCTCAAGGACATCTCGGACCGGCGCGAGGCCGAGCGCCGCTACCGGGAGCTGTTCGACAATATTCAGGAAGGCCTGTTCTTCAGCACGCCCGCCGGGCGTTTTGTGGAAGTCAATGACGCCATGGTGCGCATGCTGGGATACGGAAGCCGCGAGGAGTTGCTGCAGATCGACATTCCGACGCAGCTCTACTTTTCGCCCGGTCAACGCCAGCGCCATAGCGAGGTCCTGGAGCAGGAGGGCCACCTGCGCAACTTCGAGGCGACGCTGCGGCGCAAAGACGGTTCCCCGATTCACGTGCTGATCAATGCCTTCGGCATGTACGACAACCTGGGCCGTCTGCAGCAGATTCGCGGGCTGATGCTGGATGTGACTGGCCTGCGGACTTACCAGTCCGAACTGCACCGCGAGCGTGATTTCTCGGCCAAGATTCTAAGCAACACGCAGAGTCTGATCCTGGTCGCCGATACGGCGGGCCTTGTCAGCTACGCCAATCGCCGCTGGCAGGACGCCGGTTTCGATCAACGCGAACTGCTCGGGCGGCCGCTGCGCGAACTGGCTGCCTCCGGTTCCGATCAGCCATTGGCGGAGTCGCTGCAGCGGACCCTCGACGGCCAGCAGGTGGACAATCTGGAACTGCAGATCGTTCGCGGCAATGGCATCGCCGGGAAGTTTTCCGCCAATCTGAGCCCCATGCGCGATGAGCAGGGAACGGTCACCAGCATCGTGGCCGTGCTCACCGATATCACGGATTCCGCGGTTCTGCGGGACAAGTTGGTGCATGCCGAGAAGATGGCCGCAGTGGGGCAGTTGGTATCAGGCGTGGCGCATGAAGTCAACAATCCACTCACCGCCATCCTGGGATTCGCTGACCTGCTGATGGAGAATCCGGATCTGCCGGAAACGGCGCGCAAGGATTTGCGGGTCATTCTGCAGGAGGCCCAGCGGACCAAGCAGATCGTGCAGAATCTGTTGAGTTTCGCCAGGCAAATGCCGCCGCAACGCGCGTCGGTGCAACTGAACTCGATTCTGCGCCGGACCATGCAACTGCGTTCCTACGACTTCAACAGCCACGGCGTCGAAGTGGTTGAGCATCTCGACGACGACTTGCCCGAAGTCATGGGGGACGCGCACCAGTTGCAGCAAGTCTTCCTCAACATTCTGAACAACGCCTATGACGCGGTGCATGAAGTCGGGCGTCCGCCGCGCATTGAGATCATGTCGACTAAGGCCGGAGACGCGGTCGAAGTTTCCTTCCGTGACAACGGCAACGGGATTTCTCATCCCGACAAGATTTTCGACCCGTTCTTCACCACGAAAGAGGTGGGGAAGGGAACCGGGCTCGGCCTAAGCATCTGCTACGGCATCGTGAAGGAACACGGCGGCGAGATCCTGTGTCACAACAATCATGGTGGGCAGGGGGCGACGTTCATCGTGCGCCTGCCCTCGACGTCGCACACAGCTTCCCGCGGGGTGGCGGCAGGAGTGATACAAAAATGAACGTACCCGCCGTGAAACCGCCTACGCTTCCAGTCCTGCTGATTGAGGATGAGCCGGCGGTGATGTCTTATGTGCAAGCCGCCTTGGAGCGCAGCGGATATCCCGTCGTTTGCTGCGAGTCGGGGGTGGAGGCTCTTCGCCTGCTGGAAAACGGAGCGTATCTGGGTGTGGTTTCCGACATGCGCACACCCGGCGGCGTCGATGGCGGGCAGGTGCACGCCTGGATCGTGCGCCATAGACCGGATCTAGCGACGCGTATTGTCTTCATCACCGGGGATATTGCCAACGAAGAAACCGTGGCCACGCTGCGCCAAACTGGTGCTCCCTGCGTGGAGAAGCCGTTCCGCGTGCAGCAGTTGATCGAGGCCGTCACCAAGGCCATGGGAAAGGCGCAGTGAACAGCGTGGGAAGTAAAGATGATCTTCGCATCCGCCTGCTGATTGTCGACGACGAGCAGAGCATTCGCAAACTTTGCGTCACGGTGGGCGAGGCCCTCGGGTATGTGTGCCTGGAGGCGGAAAGCGGTGAGTCCGCCCTGGCGCTGCTCGAAGAGCAACCAGCGCACATGATTCTGACGGATATGGTGATGCCGCGCATGTCGGGCTTGGAATTCCTGGAAAAAGTAAAGAAGCTGCTGCCGCGCACGGAAGTGGCGGTGATGACCGGCCATGGGTCGATCGAAACTGCGGTGCAGGCCATGAAATTGGGCGCCTACGACTACATCACCAAGCCGTTTTCTCCGCTGGAAGAACTGCGGTTGTTCCTGCGGCGGATGGCGGAAAAAATCCGCTTGGTCGAAGAAAACGAGTTTCTGCGCCAGCGCACCGATTCGGAGACCGCGGTGCACGGCATCGTGGGATCGTCGGCCAAAATCCAGGAAGTGCTGCGCATGGTCTCGCGCCTGAAAGATACGCGGACGCCGGTGCTGATTTATGGCGAAAGCGGAACCGGCAAAGAGTTGGTGGCGCGGGCGATCCATTTTCGCGGTGCCTTCGCCGGCCGTGCCTTTGTCGCTGTGGATTGCGGCTCACTGGTGCCGACGCTGATCGAAAGCGAACTGTTCGGCTATGAAAAGGGAGCCTTTACCGGAGCGCTGAAATCGAAGCAAGGATTGTTCCAGGCCGCCGACGGGGGAGCGGTTTTCCTCGATGAAGTCGGAGAACTCCCTCTGGAGTTGCAGGCCAAGCTGCTGCGCGTACTGCAAGAGAAGGAAGTGCGTCCGGTTGGGAGCAACCAGCGGGTTAAAGTGGACGTGCGCGTCATCGCGGCGACGAACCGCGATCTTGAGGCGGCATACAAAAACGGAACCTTTCGCAAAGATCTCTATTTTCGGTTGAATGTGGTGACCGTGCACGTTCCAGCACTGCGCGAACGGCGCAGCGATATTCCGATGCTGGTGCACTGGTTCCTGGAGCGTTACGCGCCGGGTTCGGGATTGCTGGTGACGAGCGTCGCCATGAAAGCGCTGATGGGATACGAGTGGCCGGGCAACGTGCGGGAACTGGAAAACTGCATCGAGCGCGCGGTCGCGCTGGGCAACGGACGCACGATCGATCTCAGCGACCTGCCGCCTTCGATTGCTGCCGGTTCTTCGGGGGCCGGGGCGAGTGGTGGCCCTGCGGCGGGTAGATCGACGGTGATGGACCCTGATCTTGCCGAGGCGATGGCTGCCACCGAGTCTCCGCGAGTTCCATTGTCGACGACAGACCTGGAGGACATCGAACGGGCGACGATCCAGCGCGTCTTCGAGCAGGTCAATGGCGATAAAGCCCTCGCCGGACGCATGCTCGGCATCAGCCGCGCGACCCTCTACCGTAAGCTGAAGCGCTACAACATCAGCGTAGGGGCTTCGGGATCGTCGTCAAGCCACACGCTGCAGTGAACGCCTCTCATTAGCGGCGGTTTCCGAAAAGGCTGAATCGGACTTGCCGGACCCTGCATCAGAATCCTCATTCCCGTTTCCCTGAGGAGAAATCAACTGCATGGCGAGCAAAGTGATTTATTGGGTGACAACCGGCCTGGTGGCAGCGCTGTCGATTTTCGCCGGGTTCAGTTATGTGTCGGGCAACCCGCAGGCGGTGCAGGGATTTGCCCACGTCGGGTATCCCCCACAACTGCGAGTTCTTCTTGGGATCGCCAAACTGCTGGGGGCGATCACTCTTGTAGTCCCTGGGTTGCCCCGGCTGAAAGAGTGGGCTTACGCCGGCTTCACATTCGCCTGGATCGCGGCCGTGGTTGCCCACTATCTGGCTCATGACGGAGCGGTGGCTTTTGCCCCGTTGCTACTTCTGGTGTTGCTTGCGGTGTCTTATGCGACGCGGCCGCCTAGTCGGCGATTGGCGAGTTGAGCGGCGGGACTGGAATCCGAAATCTAGGGGGGACTTTCGAGGGCTGCCGAATTCTTGCCGATTCTTAAGATCGCCCGGCGATTGTGAGACAAAGTCTCACGATGAGACAATACGGTGCCGCGGCCCTCGTCCACCGCATCGAAAACACGCGCTAACCTAGTGAAAATACACCCACATCAGTGCTAGACCTTCCGTTCCAAGAATTGGCTGCCGCGTTGCTCGTTCTCTTTGCGGCGGAGTTTGGCTGCCATCATTCCTAACCCGGAATGGAAGCTGATCCGCTGTGAGTCGGGCAGAGCGAGTCTGGGTAAGGGGTGTTTCATCCGCTTGGCGCAACAAGCCACAGCAACGGGACGCATCGCAGCAACCACCAGCGCGGTGGCGGGGCTGGCCCGATTTTTTCCGGAGGCCGCTCCGGTACGCATTCCCATTCAACTCGCCCGCACCCTGGAATCCGGGAATTCAACCGGCGCCAATTTCACCGAGAGCACGGTGATTGAATTTGGCACTCCCCACGAAGTTCTGTTTGCCTGCAACACGCCCCTGGAGTTCGCGGATGTGCTTCGGCTGCGCAACTCCGATGGTTCGCTCGATGTTGAGGCTTCGGTGGTGGCGGTGCAGTATCACCCCGGCCGCACCGTTGTGGCCGCACGTTTTAAGGCAGAGGTGCCCAACTGGATCGTGAAATCATGACTCCTTCCACGCCCGTACCGGATCTCGCCACCCAATGGAACAATGCCCGACGGCTGTATCCCGTTTACTTCGAACTGGCGCGTGAGTTTGCCATCGACGTGCAAGCCAGCGCCGACCTCGAAGCCGGAGTAGAAACGCCCGGAAAAGACGCTGTCGAACAGGCGAACCTCTGGCTCGACGAAATGGACCAGCGGGTCCAAGTTCACCAGTTGCGGCAGTTCCTGCAAACCAGCGCGCTGGTGACTCCGGAAAGCTTGCTGAACCTGTTGCAGCACTTTCTGGCGAAAACTCCCAAGACGGATGGGATTCGCGACAAGATCGATTTTCTGATGGTGCAATATTTCAGCCAGATGGCGCCCTCGGGCCTCGATGATGCCGAAGTCGATCTGTCCTACGTGGCGCAGACCCTGGAACCGGTGCTGAACCAGGTGGAGTTGAAAACCCCGGTGTGGCTGAACGCACTCGATCGCGTTCTGGAATCCGCCCGCCGCTGCCGCGCGCTCGACGAGCTTTTGCATGGGGGCGTTCTCGAGCAAGGGCGCAAAGCCAAGACTCAGGCCGGCGATCTGTTCTATCTGCCGGTGGCCTTGGTGGCCTTCACGCGCTTTGGTTACCTGATGCGGCGCGTCTTCTTCCGGCTCATGCTGGGCGATCTCAACCTCATCGTGGACGGGCTGACCGAGTTGGAAGAAAAGGGCGTTCAGACCATCGACTGCAGACGGGCTCAGTTTTCCGCACAGGAACCGATCCTTCGCCTGCGGATGATTTGCCAGTCGTGGAAAGTGATGTTCCAGGCGGAGTATTCGTCCGGACAGCCGTTGCGCATGCTGGTCGATCTGCGGGCCTCGGTGGAATATGCCCTTGGCCGTGGAAAGGCTTCTGAGGCGGATGGCAAGGCGAAACCGGCGCCGGCAGCTAAGACGGCGGCGACTGCGCCAGCAGCCTCCAAACCCGCACCACCTGCACCCAAAGCGAATACGGCGGCTGCGGCCGCTGGGGCAGGGACGGCTGGCGTTGCGAAACCTTTGGCCAAGCCCGCTGCGGCGCGGCCGACCGCTACGCCTGCAGGCAAATCGGCCGCCGAGGCTCCGGAGTTTGAAGTTTCGAGCACGCCGGGCTGGGAACCTGATCCCGCCCCGGAACCGAACAAGAAGGGCTAAGAAAAGGGAAGCGTGGCAGTGGATACACCGACCGTACTGATCATTTCCGACGAAGCCGATTTTTCGCGGCGGGTCACCGCCCGCTGGCAGATGGAGCGCAACGTTCCGACGTTTACGCTCCTGAGCGGCGATTTGTGGCCGCGCTTTGCGGTGGACGTCTTCGACGTGGCCATCGTCGGGAAGTTGCGGCGCGACTTACTCTCGGTAGTTCTGGAGCCTCTGCACTCCACCGGTCAACCGATTTTCTGCGTATGCCACGATGCCACCACGGCGCAACTGGTGCACGAGCGCTGGCCCCGCATTTCCATCCTGCGGCCCAACGAGTACTGGCTTGAAATTCTGGTTCTGGCAGGGAGCGAGGCCGTGCACCGTTCGCGGGCTGAAACCCGCGCCCGCGCCGCCGAACTTTCTTGCGCCATGCTGGAGCGGCAGGCGATGTTAGGGCGCTACATGCTGGAGATGCGCCACAGCTTGAACAACGCGCTCACTTCTGTGCTGGGAAACTCGGACCTGCTGCTGCTGGAACCTGGCAGCCTTTCCGCCCAGACGCGCGCGCAAATCGAAACCATCCGAAACATGGCGCTGCGCATTCACGAGATCATGCAACGCTTCTCGTCTCTGGAAAAGGAAATGAATGTCGTCGCGCAGCAGGTAGAAAGAGACACCGGCAAATCGTATGCCGCCGTTGCCGGCGCGTGAGTACTGAGAAGTGAGAATTGAGAATTGAGTGCAGCCCTCCCCCGGGTGCCGCTGATGATTGTGTAGGGGCTTTTGCCCACGATCGTGGGAAGGATCTATGCATAGACTGATGCCGGGCGTCACCATTCTCGAGCACGAACTCTCGGAGCTGCGGTTGCTGGTCGAGCGCCAGGCCGGCATCCTGCTCGATTGCCCCAACAGCGCACTGGCGGCGCATGTGGGTGAGTATCTGGAGCATCAGGAACTGGAATCCACGGGCGCGCTGCTGGAGCGTCTCCGCGCTTCCGATCAGGATCCTGCCCTGTTGCCGGCGTTTCTGGACGGCGTCCTCAACGTCAACAGCGGATTCTTCCGTCATCCCGGCGCGATGAATGCGTTGGCCCGCTTCGTCGTCCCGCAAAAGATTAACTCCCGCAAGCCCGACGACGTACCGGGCACCCTGCGCGTGTGGAGTGCGGGTTGCGGCACCGGGGAGGAGGCGTACTCGATTGCGATGGCGGTGTGTGATGCGCTGGGCAATGGCTCGGGCGGCGGATGCACGAACGGAAACGGCAAGGACGGCAAAGATCGGGACACCAGGGAAAAGATTGCCGCGAGCCGGAATGGCGGAATCTCCGAGAGCAGTGCACCGGCGTCTGCCTTAGCGGGTGCGAAAGACTGGTCGATCCACATTGTCGGCAGCGACCTGCTGGCTTCTGCCATCGAAGTGGCCGAGCGTGGACTCTACCCGCAATCGGCGCTGACGGGCCTGCCTCCCGCAACGATCCGTACATTTTTCTCGAAAATCGGAAGCGTCTGCGGCGGCTCCAATGGTGCGCCTGAGGCGGTTCAAACCCAGGGCCCGAATGGATCGGCGGCGGCATCGCGCAATGGATCGAACGGATCGAATGGGTCGAATAACAATGGCGCGCACTTGCTGGTCAAGCCGCGCTTGCGCAGCCTCGTCACCTTCAACACCATGAACCTGACCAAACCGGTCTACATCGGCCGGTTCGACTGCATTTTCTGCATGGATGTGCTGCCTCACCTCTCTCGCGCGCAGCGCTCTGCCCTGATCGAACGCCTGCACCTCTACCTGGAACCCGGCGGATACCTGTTCCTGAGCCAAACCGAAAAGCTCTACGCCCCAAATCTCAACTTCCGCCCTGAAACCTACGACGGGTACACGTTGCATCGCAAGCCGCTGGCCGCGGCTGCGGCGTATGGGCGGTAACAAAATACACAGCTGGCGCTCACGCGAACAAGAACTCTTGCGTCCGCAATTCCTTGATCTGATCCCTCAGTCTAGCGGCCTTCTCGAACTCGAAGCGCTTGGCGGCTTCGCGCATGTCGCTTTCGAGCTTGCCGATGTAGGTGTTGACTTCCTCCTGCGACTTGAACTCCGGCATGCCCTCGGCTTCGCCACCCGTCAAATCGGTATAGTCGGCGGCTACTATCGCTGCAAGCGTCATATCGAGCGGGCGCACGATCGATTCTGGCGTGATTCCGTTGGCCTCGTTGTAGGCGGTCTGAATCGCGCGGCGGCGTGAGGTCTCGTCCATGGCGCGTTTCATCGAGTCTGTCTGCCGATCGGCGTACAGAATTGCCCGACCGTTCAAATGCCGGGCGCAGCGGCCGATGGTTTGAATCAGCGAACCCGACGACCGCAGGAAGCCTTCTTTGTCGGCGTCGAGGATCGCCACCAGGGAAACTTCCGGCAGATCGAGGCCTTCGCGCAACAGATTGATGCCGATCAATACATCAAACTCTCCCTTGCGCAGGTCGCGCAGAATCTTCACCCGCTCCAGGGTCTCGATTTCCGAGTGCATGTAGCGGCACTTCACGCCCACTTCGGCGTAGTACTCAGCCAGATCTTCCGACATGCGCTTGGTTAAAGTCGTGACCAGCACACGCTCGCCTTTTTCTACGCGGGCGCGAATCTCGTGCAGAAGATCGTCGATCTGGCCTTTGACCGGACGCACTTCCACCGGAGGGTCGATCAACCCGGTGGGGCGAATGATTTGCTCGACCACGACGCCGGCGGATTTTGTTAGTTCATACGGCCCCGGCGTCGCCGAAACGTAAACCAGCTGATTGGTGCGATGCTCAAACTCCTCGAACGTCAGCGGGCGGTTGTCGAGCGCCGACGGCATGCGGAAGCCATATTCGACCAACACTTCTTTGCGCGAGCGGTCGCCGGCGTACATGCCGCGCACCTGGGGCACGGTTTGATGCGACTCGTCGATGAACATCAGGAAATCGCGCGGGAAATAGTCCAGCAGCGTGGGCGGAGGTTCACCCGGCAGCCGTCCGGTGAAATGGCGCGAATAGTTCTCGATGCCGTGGCAATAGCCCATGGCCTTGATCATTTCCAGATCAAACATGGTGCGCTGGTGAATGCGCTGCGACTCCACCAGCCGGCCCTGCTTCTCGAGTTCGACTTCCCACCAGGCCAGTTCCTTCTTGATCGAATCCACGGCCGACGCGCGCGTTTCCTCCTTCATCACGTAATGCGTCTTGGGATAAATCGGCAGGCGCACGTACTTTTGCTTGACCGTGCCAAACAGCGGATCGATCTGCGACAGCGACTCGACCTGATCTCCCCACATCTCGATGCGGTACGCCATGTCGTCGTAAGTAGGGAAGACCTCGATGACGTCGCCGCGAACGCGAAACGTACCACGGCGGAACTCGCCGTTGGTGCGCTCGTAAAGGATGTCGACCAGCTTGCGCGTGATGTCCTCGCGCTTGATCTTTTGGCCCTTTTCCAGGAACAGCATCATGCCGTAATAGGCTTCCGGCGAGCCAAGGCCGTAGATGCAGCTCACCGAGGCCACGATCAGCGCGTCGCGCCGCTCGAAGAGCGACCGAGTCGCGGAGAGCCGCAGCTTGTCGAGTTCGTCATTGATGGTCGCTTCTTTTTCGATGTAGAGGTCGGCGGCGGGAACATAGGCCTCGGGCTGGTAGTAGTCGTAGTAGGAGACGAAATATTCGACAGCGTTGTGCGGGAAGAAGCTCTTGAATTCGTGATAAAGCTGCGCGGCCAGCGTTTTGTTGTGCGCCATGACGAGGGTGGGTCGGTTCAGGGCCTCGATCACCTTGGCCATGGTGAACGTCTTCCCAGAGCCGGTGACGCCGAGCAGAACCTGATGCTGTTCGCGGTCAAACAGTCCACGGGTGAGCGCCTGAATCGCGGCGGCCTGATCGCCCTGCGGTTTGTAACTGGAGACGAGTTTGAAGTCCATGAAAGAAGCTCTCAGCCTCAGCTCTCAGCCATCAGCCTAACCCGAGGCTCGCGACAAGAAGCTAAATGCAATTGAGGACAGTTTCTGTCCTCTATCTCGCAATCGTTGTAACCCCGAGCGACGCGAAGGGGAGGAACCTGCTCGTGTGGGGCCGGGTCTTCGACCCGGCCGGGCCGAGCCAAGCTCGGCTGGGTTTTCTCTGTGGGCTTCTACAGAATCCGATTTTGCCGACAGAGAATCCTTCTATTATAAACGCCGGGAAGCGGCAATGCGTCACGTGGAGCCGCAGGTGTGTGCGAGAACTCGTCTTTCGGCCCTTCGGGGCTAGCTCATTTTCACACTTTCACCCACGGTTTTCGCCGTGGGCTTTATTCTTGCGCCGCTTCGCGGCTGGAATCCTCCGCCCTGAGTCCGCAAAACGAGTTCTGACGCACGTGCAAGCTAGAAGCCCTGCGGCCTCTCGTTCGATACTCCCAGTGCGCGCTCCAGGGCGATTCCAGCGGCGCCGAGCGTGCCTTCGTCGAAGAGTCGCCCGATCAGCGTGACGCCATGCGGCACTCGGCGCGGCGTGCTGAATGTCGGCAACGGATGGTCCGGATCGGGCGCCCAGTCGCTGCGCGCTTTCCGCACCTCCACGAATCCGGCGCGCAACGTCAGCGACGGATGGCCAGTGAAGTTGGTGATTACCAACATTTCGTCGCGGAGCGAGGGCACCAGCAGGAGGTCTACGTCCGAGAACACTCGCGCCATCTCCTGAGCCACTTTGCGGCGCAGGCGATCGGCCTGTACAAAATCTACGGCCGAAAGGAAGCGGGCCTGCCGAAACAGATTCGGCCATGCATCCGGCACTTGGGCTTTCAGCTCGCGCAGCCCGCCAGATAAGGTCAGATCCTCAAATGCCGCCGCCCCTTCGGCAAATAGGATGAGGTTCAATGAATCATAGGGCCAGTCGGGAAGGGAGACCTCCACCAACTGCATGCCCACGCTCTTCGCCGTCTCAAGAGCGGCCCGATCCACTTCGGTCGCGGGACGCTCGTTCATCCACGCCGGCAAATAACCGACGCGCAGGCCTTTCACACTGGCATTGGCATCGAAATCGAGGTGGCTGGGTACGCTTGCGGTGTCGCCTGCATCCGGGCCGGAGATGGCCGCGAGGACCAGCAGCGCATCTTCTGCGCCGCGGGTCATTGGACCGAGTTTGTCAAGCGACCAGCACAGGGTCATGGCGCCAGTGCGGGGAACTCGGCCGTAGGTAGGACGCAGGCCGGTAACTCCGCAGCGCATGGAGGGGCTTACGATGCTGCCTCCGGTCTCGCTTCCGATGGAGAATCCCACAAGCCCAGCCGCCGTGGCTGCGCCTGGTCCGGCACTCGAACCCGACGAACCTTCCTCCAGTAGCCAGGGGTTCATGGTCTGCCCGCCGAACCAGACGTCGTTGAGCGCGAGGGCGCCCAGACTCAACTTTGCGACCAGCACCGCGCCGGCCGCGTGCAAGCGCTTGACCACCACGGCATCTTCGGTGGGAACGCGATTACGATACGGTTCTGCCCCGTAGGTGGTCGGTATGCCAGCTGTATTCAGTAGATCCTTGGCGCCCCAGGGTATGCCGTGTAGCGGACCTCGATACTTACCCTGGGAAATTTCCTCGTCCGCCTGTTTCGCCTGCTGCAGCGCGAGATCGCGCGTGATTGTGATGGCGCAGCGTAGCGTGGGATTGAACCGCTCAAGGCGGCCCAGGTAGATGCGTGTCAGCCGCTCCGAACTCAGCTGTCGCTTTTCGATCCAAGCCGAGAGTTGGGTTACGGGAGCGAAGGCGATGTCTTCGTCATTGGCGGGGAGAGGCATCGGGGGGACGCTACTTCGCACAAACTTGTCGCGCGCCAGGACCGAAGTCAGTCCGGGCAGCATGGGATCCCAGCGCGTGCCTGGAGCGAGCGTCGCCTCCAGCGCCAGTTTTCGCGGTCCGGTCCGCCGCTCGTACACCGAAGCAAGCGTTCTGGGCCAACTCGCCGCCGCCATGGCGCGTTCCGGATCGGTCAACGGAAACTGGGTCAACTTCTCCGCTTCGGCGAAAGTCGAAGCCGTGAGTGCGGGTCCGACCGGCGGCCCGGCACCAAACGCTGGAGGTGCGCCGGCAGGCAGGTTCCCCGGATTCTGGACCTGAGCCTCAGCCGGGTAGATGGCGGCTGCGGCCAGCACTCCCAGCGATGTGGTGGTCAGGAATTCTCTTCGTGATCTGGACATGACTCTCCCTGAGGTAGCACTGCGGATCTGGCGCGTGGACAGATGCCTAGGTCACGGCCGGTTGCAACTCTACTTTCTTGGTGGTGATCGTCACTCGAGTGACTGGCAGTTTTGGTGGCGGCCAGTCTTCGGTGTAAGCTTCGACGGTGATCGTCCCTGGCGTACGAGTGGCTTGCACGATCACTTGCGCCAGACCGTTGAACAAGCTCCGCTTCGGGTCCTTGTCGGACTCCAGGCAGTTGGGGTCACCGTTGCCGACGCCGATCAGTTTGCCTTCGCCGGTAACCTTGAAGCTGATCATGTTATCCGCCGTCGGAATCATGCGGCCTTCCTTGTCGAGCACTTCGACGCGAAGAACAGACACGTCCTCGCCGTCGGCATTGATTTCGGTGCGGTCCGGAGTCAGGCGGATCGATACCGGTTCTCCTGTGGTCTCGCGCTTTTCGACGAGCACGACTTTGCCGTCTTTAGTCCCGCGCGCCTCGAGCGCGCCGGGCTCGTATTTCACCTTCCACTCCAAATGCGTGAGAGGCTGCACTTTCTGCGAGCCTTGGCTCCGTCCGTTCAGGAAGACCTCGACCGAATCAAGATTCGAATCCACCCACACCGAGATCGGCTCGCCTTCGCGCTGATCCCAATTCCAGTGCGGGAACAGATGCAGCACTGGCTCCGAGCCCCACCATGCCTTGTAGTAATAGAAGTTGTCCTTGGGAAAGCCGCACGTGTCCACGATGCCGAACTGAGAGTTGATCGAGGGCCAGCCGTAGGGCGTGGGCTCGCCGCGGTAATCGAAACCGGTCCAGGCGAAGCCGCCCGCGAGCCATTCCCGCGCCGCATAAAATTTCCACCACTCCTCGGAGAGTTGGGACCAGGCAGTATGGTTCACGTCGTAGGCACTGACCCAGTTGCGCAGCTTGTCGGTTGAATAGATGCCGCGAGTGGAGACGGTGCTGGCCGTCTCGGAGCCAACACAGGGCTTCTTGGGATGCGCCTTGTGCCAGGGATCGTGCGCGCCCAGGTTGTAGTTGAAACCCATAACATCCAGTTGCTCCGGGAAATGTGTCTCGAAAGCGGCATTGACCGCGGCCGTGCAGAGCCGAGTCGGATCGAGTTCGTGCGCTCTGGCGATCATATCGTCGATCACGCGAACGCCCTGAGGCTGCGGCATCATCGTCCACTCTTCATTACCCATCGACCAGAGAATAATCGAGGGAGAGTTGCGATAGCGCTTGATCATCACCTCAAGCTGCGCCAGGCCTTCCGGGTTGGAACTCATCATGCGCGTCTCGCACATCATCATCATGCCCATGCGGTCGCAGGCTTCGACCCACTCCGGAGTGGGCATATTGTGGGAGGTGCGCACGGCATTGGATCCCATTTCTTTCAGCACCGCGATGCGGTATCGCTGCAACTGGTCAGGCAGGGCCGCGCCCACTCCGGCGTGGTCCTGATGATTGCAGGTGCCTTTGATCTCGACTCGCTTGCCGTTAAGAAAAAATCCGTGGTCGGCATCCCACCTAAGATCGCGAATGCCGAAAGTAATCCGCTCGGCGTCGCGAACTTTCCCGTCGAGCCCGACTTTGACGATTGCCGTATAGAGATTCGGTGCCTCCGGTGACCATAGCGCGGGACTGTGCAGGTCTGGAGCATCTGCGAAAGTTGCCGAGCCGCCGGCCGCAATCGTTTGCAACTGGGTGCCGCCTTCCCCGACAGTGTGTCCGCCCGGATCCAAGATTCGCCAGTATACGTGGCAATCTTCCGGCTGCGGACCCTCGTTCCGCACGATCGTGCCGAGACTCAGGGTAACCGAGTTGCTTTTCACGGCAGGCCGCACATAACTCTCCCATCGCCCTAAATGTAGCGCGTCGGTTTTAGTCAGCCACACGTGCCGGTAGAGACCCGCACCTTCATAGAACCAGCCATCGCCAAAGCTGGCGTCCAGGCGCACGACCAAATAGTTTTTGGAGCCATAGTTGAGAAAGTCGGTGACATCGAAGCGGAAGGGCGCGTATCCGTTATCGTTGCGGCCGATGAAATAGCCGTTCAAAAACACCAGCGCGCTGCGGAAGGCGCCGTCGAACTCGATGGCAACGCGCCGTCCAGCGTCTTCTTTGGGGATATCGAAAACTCGGCGATACCAGCCAACGCTGGTTTCGGGATACCGGCGGCCCAGCGGTTTGTAGCCGTGGGATTGCAGGTCTTCGTCGCGTACGAACGGCAACTCGACTGCCCAGTCGTGCGGCAGGTCGAGGGCACGCCATTTCGAGTCGTCGAATTTTTCTGTGGCGAACTTGAATTCGCCCGATTTGGCGAAATCTCCCTGGTCCTTGCCAAAGTCCAGATCGCGCAAGGAGTCGGAGGCATGGCCTTGAAAAAACTTCCATCCGAAATCAAACAGCAGGCGCTCGCGGGGACCTGCGGCCGCCAGATCTTCGGCAGCCGTCTCAGGATAGCGCGCCAGCAGAGCGTGAGCGCGGCTTGCTGCGCCAGCGACAAGAGTCGAACCGGAGAGTGCAAGACCGGAGCGAATGAGATCACGACGGGTAAGATCCGACATGAGGGCCTCTTTCGATGAGATCGAAAATGGACGCCATCGCGAACGCATCGAGGACTCGGGAATGCTGCGAAGCTCTGCGCTCGGGACCTCGCATTATAAAGCACGGGGATCAGGGCAGAATTTTGTCCGGGACGGCGTGAGATAAGGTTGGTTGCGCCTCGCAAACAGGATTGAGCGGAGTCTACTTCTGATCTTGCACTTCGCTCACGCCCACAATCTTCGCCGAGGTGCGAAATTTCTTGTAGTCGCGGAAGGTCTGTTCCAAGTCCACGTTGAAGCTCTTTACCAAGGCCAGCCGTACATCAACCTTCGCCGTCAGGTGGAGCGGCAGCCAGACTTCGTCGTTCACCCGTGTCTGTTCCAGCATGAAGCGCGTACCCTTGTGGATGCGAGCCAGAAACAGACCCCATGAGATTGTGTCGAGGCACTCCACGTCCATTTTGGCGAGTTGGAGGTCGCTTTTATCGATCCAGACCCGCCCGCGAAACTTGGAGAGATACTTCCCCTCCTTTATGTGCGGCACGTAGCCCGGACGCGGCTCGCCGTCGATAACCCAGGCTTCGCGGCCCCCGACCAGTTCCGTACCCACGAGCTTGAAGTTGTAGGCGTCGGAGACCTCGCGAACGAACTTGCGGCCATCCTCGCGGTCTTTCTCTCGTTTTTCCTCGCGCTTCCTGCGGTCCGCATCGGATTCGTTCTTGCGCTTGTCGATGATCTTTTGGATCTTCTCTTCTTCCTTGGCCGCATCTTTCTCGGAGAGTGGTTTGTCGTCCTTTTCGATGAGCCGCTGCACCTGCTCGCCGTAGATCTTGAGAACCTCGTAGGTTTTCGCCTCGGTGGATTTGGTTTCTCCCTTGCCGTCCAGCTTCCGGTCGACGTCGCGCTCAATGTAGGTGTAGTCGCGCTCTTTCTTGTTATTCTCGTCATCCTTGTCAGCGACCACGCGGAGCAACTGTTGCATCTGCGGCTGGGAGAGCTTGCCGTCGGCATCGGGTGTTAAGTCGAGATTGGGGCGCTCCTCCGGCTTCGGCGTTTCTGTGGCCGCGGGAAGCGCACTTGGCTCCGAGGCTGCGGCTGGAGGGTTCGCCGGCGCAGAAGGAGAACCTTCCTGCTGGGCCAACCCAGGCAGGCTCAAGATTAAAAGGATCAGCGCGAGACCCCAGACTCTCATATGCAGATCTTACGATCTTAGAAGGTTCTAAGTTCCCACGAGATGCTCCACCAGATCGCTGGAAACGATTGTTTTGTTTCGAGATTCTAGTGGTTGAGCTCTGTGTCAGTCTGGTTGAGGGCCAGTTCGCGGCAGGTCCGCCCAATGATATCGTGCGCTTCGCTGGCGTCCAGGAACTGAAAGCCGTAGCGGAAAGCGTTACGTTGGCGAACCACGGCGTGTACTTCCACCTCTCCATGAGGCAGGTTGAATTCCAGACGAATCACTTCGTCCAAACCTAGTTCTTCCCGCAGCATGGCGGAAATTCCGGATTCGCTGATGTCTACGGTGTGGCCGCGAACCACCGCACGATCGCGAGGATAGACGCGAATGTCGACCTCCAGCTTGAAACGGGGATGACGGCGGGCGTCCACAACCTCACGAGCAGGGCGGGTTCCGGATTGACTGCGGCCTTCCAATCGATGCTCCCGGACCGGAGAGACATGCGGTGCCTAGCCGCCGGTCGGACCCGGATTCAAGAATGCGCCCGATGGTTGGGCTAAAGCAAGGTCTTCTCTTCCATCGGCAGAATCGGTTTGGAGCTTTATAGCTAGTCTCTCGTTTTATAGGCCTTGCCCAAGCACTCGGCCTGGAAAAGCCGTTCATCGATGCGATGCAGCCGTTTTTCCTGAGCCTTGGTCAGCAGCGGATAGTGCTTGATATCGAATAGGTGGTACACGATGAACCACACTGGCTGGTCGGTGGTCATCCAGTTCTGCCGGTCGAAACGCTTCAGGTTTACCGGAACCGAATACCGACGCAACGTGCGTTCACGCCGCAGGTTGAAATACGAATTGAAATAGCTCAGAGCCAGTTCGCGCAACGTTCGATAGACCGGTTCGCGCCAGCGGCAGCCGGTATAGTTCGACTTGGCGATCGCGCCCCAGCAACCGTCTTGGCGAAAGATGGAAATCACGTGATCGGTGTCGTGGTCGGCCTCGAAGTCCAGCAGAAGCGGCGGATATCCGTTCACCCGTAAGGCCGACGCCGCGAAAATCGCACCTTCCAGACAGTGGGAGGACTCCTCGGCCAACACCTTTCGCGGGGACCATGCCGTGTCTTCCAGATGATAAGGCATGTCATCGAGAAACTTTTGAATGCCGTGCGGATCCTTCAGGCTACGCAGCTTGCGCAGTTCCTTTGGCGTGAAGTTGTTGGCTGGGCCAGAGTGGTTCGTCGTCATTAAAGTGTCGTGCCCGCTGTTTCGTCGTATGCAGAAGTGTAGCGTAGATCGGGGTGTGTGGAGCGGGCACTCCTGCCCGCTAGCCTCATCGATGCTGCCGGCAAGCGGGTAGGAGTGCCCGTTCCACACCGGACCCTCAAGCTTTTTCCGCGTGCCCAGCGAAAACGTTGGCAAACTCGCGGGGACTGTCGACCAGCACGTCGGGAGGCTCATCTTCCAGGGAATGAGGCGCAAAGCCGTAGGTTACGCCAATCGTGTGCAGGCCTGCGTTTCGCCCCGTGCGAATGTCGACGTGCGAGTCGCCCACGATCACAGCATGATCAGGTTCGGCCCCCTGCTCTGCGAGCAGAATGCGCACGCCTTCTGGGTCCGGCTTCTTCGTGGCGAAGCTGTTGCCACCGTAGATCTGCGAAAAAAACGGCCCGAGCCCCAGCGCCTCGACGATCGCCCGTGACGGAATCACCGGCTTGTTGGAAAGGACAGCCATCTTTCGAGAAACGCCGTTCTGCGATTTCTGAATGGCCGCCAGAGCTTCGGCGATTCCGGGATACACGGTGGTGTGGTCCAGTTTGTGTTCGCGGTAGTAGGAAAGGAAGAACTCCAATCCCTTGCGCACCAGCGATTCGTCCACCGTCTCACCGCCAAGAGCGCGCTGGATCAGGATTGGTGCGCCGTCGCCGACGTAGCTGGCGATAACGTCTTCGGGCAGTTCGGGCCGCCCGATGTGGCGCAGCGCCGCGTTTACGGAATGAACCAGGTCGAGCCGCGAATCAATCAGCGTGCCATCGAGATCGAAGATGACGAGTTTGATCGGGCACGGGTCGAATGGGCGAAGGGTACGGATCATTCGCCTTCAGCATAAACGATTAAGCATGTGTGGGTCCGGGTCTTTGACCCGGACGGGCCGAGCGCAGCTCGGCTGTTCTTGCCCTTGACATCTTCCTATATTTCTAGCATTATCGAAACATGGCCGCACCCTTATCCAAGCTTCCTTCTCCCACTAAGGCCGCCGAACGGGTTGCCAAGTACGCCGACATGTTTTCCGCCATGGGCACCGAGCCGCGCTTGCGCATCATGCAGTTGCTGCTTTCGGCTCATCCCGAAGGACTTGTCGTCGGCGAAATTCAGGACGAACTGGAAATCCCCAACTCGACCCTCTCGCATCATCTCGACAAGCTCAGGACCGAAGACCTGGTCGCGGTGAAGCGCGAAGGGACTTTCCTGCGCTACACCGCCAATACCGATGCGCTGCAGGAATTGCTGCAGTTTCTCTATGCTGAGTGCTGCACTCGCAACAAAGCCCTCAAGCCACGAGACATCGTGCAAATCTGCAAATAGGAGTCAATGATGACGATATCTGATTCAAAAAGCGCTTCAGCGGCCGAGGATGCCCCTCAGGGGCTAAAGCCCGGATACCTTTCGAGCGTGGACGGCACGGCTAAAGCCGTGCCCTTCCCAATTCCTTCCGAAGGAACCAACATCAAGCAAGTCGTAAAACAGAAATATGGCGAAGCCGCCCTGCGTGTGAAATCCGGAGGCAGTAGCTGCTGCGGCGCGGCTCCAGGCACGGGATGCGCCGATCCCATCACCACTAATCTCTACGACGCTTCGCAGGCCGGACAAATTCCCGAAGAAGCGCTGCTGGCTTCGCTAGGCTGCGGCAATCCGACGGCACTGGCTCAGCTAAAACTCGGCGAGACGGTGCTCGACTTGGGCTCCGGCGGTGGCATCGATGTTCTTCTCTCGGCCCGGCGCATCGGCCCCACGGGCAAGGCCTACGGCCTCGACATGACCGACGAAATGCTGGCCTTGGCCAATGACAACAAAGACAGGGCGGGCATTGAGAACGTCGAATTTCTCAGGGGCGAGATCGAGAACATTCCTCTGCCCGACAACTCGGTCGACGTGATTATTTCCAACTGTGTCATCAACCTCTCGGCCGACAAAGACAAAGTGCTGCGCGAGGCTTTCCGGGTACTGAAGCCGGGCGGGCGCTTTGCGGTGTCGGACGTCGTTACGCGGGGCGAGATTCTGCCGGAGATTCGGCAGAGTGTGCTGGCCTGGGTCGGTTGCATCGCCGGCGCCCTCGATGAGAATGACTACCGCAGCAAACTCGCCGCAGCTGGGTTCGAGCAGGTTGAAGTCGACCCTACGCGGATCTATCGCGCCGAAGATGCCCGCGATCTTCTCTCAGGGCAGGGAATCGATGTCGACGCTATTGCGCCGCAGGTCGATGGCAAGTTTCTGAGTGCTTTTATTCGCGCCGTGAAGCCGATCGGCGCACAAGCGCCCTGTTGCGGTCCGACGTGCTGTAACTGAGTTGACGCAGGAGGATCGTGATGCAAAAGCACTACAACGCTCTGTTTCTGTGCACGGGGAGTTCGGCGCGGTCGATCATGGCGGAAGCGATTCTGAATTTCAAGGGCCGCCCGACTTTCACCGCTTACAGTACGGGAAGCCATCCCGCCGGTAAGATTCATCCGCAAGCGCTCCGCAAACTTGAAATTGCACACCTTCCCACCGCCGGTCTTCGCAGCAAGAGCTGGGAAGAGTTTGCCGAACCCGGAGCGCCCAGTCTCGATTTCGTGTTCACCGTTTGTGACAACGCGGCCAAAGAGGTGTGCCCCGTGTGGCCGGGGCAGCCGATCTCGGCCCACTGGGGCATTCCCGATCCAGCGGCGGTTCGGGGAACTGAGGGAGAAGTGGAACGGGCTTTCCGCGAAGCGTTCGTTACCCTCGATCGTAGGATCGGACTGTTCCTCAGTTTGCCCCTGAGCAGTCTTGACGGTCTCGCGGTCAAAAAGGAAGTCCAGAACATCGGGCGGCAATGAAATTCAACCTGCCCGCAGGCCGCAAACGGTACGCGCTATCCCCGAGGTTAGCAGGCACATGAGCACCAACGTTTCGTCCGTCTCAGTTTTCTGGATCGGTACCTGACGGGTGGATTTTCGCCGCCATGCTGATTGGCGTGGCGGCGGGATGGGCGTGCCCGGAATCGTGCCCTTTCTGAACCGCTTCAGCGTGGGCACCACCTCGATTCCCATCGCCGTCGGCCTGATCCTGATGATGTACCCGCCGTTGGCCAAGGTCCGCTATGAAGAAATGGGCGAGGTCTTCCGCAACAAGCGAGTGCTCGGCCTGTCGCTGGTGCAGAACTGGGTGATCGGGCCGGTGCTGATGTTCGTGCTGGCCATCGTGTTTCCTGCGCGGCTATCCGGAGTATATGGCGGGCCTGATCATGATCGGCCTGGCGCGCTGCATCGCCATGGTGATCGTGTGGAACGAACTGGCCAAGGGCGACACCGAATATGCCGCCGGACTGGTGGCCTTCAATTCCGTCTTCCAGGTGCTGTTCTATTCGGTGTACGCCTGGGTCTTCATCACCATGCTGCCCGAGTGGTTCGGACTTGCACGGTTCGGTGGTGAACGTTTCGATCCGCGAGATCGCGAAGAGCGTCTTCATCTATCTCGGGATTCCTTTCCTGGCGGGAATGATCACTCGCTTCGCCCTGGTGCGCGCGCGCGGAAGGCAGTGGTACGAGAAGAGCTTTGTCCCACGCATCAGCCCGATCACGCTGATCGCGCTGCTGTTCACGATCGTGGTGATGTTCTCGCTGAAGGGCGGCTACATCGTGCGATTGCCGCTGGACGTGCTGCGGATCGCTGTTCCGCTGCTGATTTATTTCGTGGTGATGTTCCTGGTTTCGTTCTACATGGGGCGCAAGCTGGGGGCGGATTATTCGAAGACGGCGACCTTGTCGTTCACCGCGGCGAGCAACAATTTCGAACTGGCGATTGCGGTGGCGGTGGCAGTCTTCGGCATCAACTCCGGGGCGGCGTTTGCGGCGGTCATCGGGCCGCTGGTCGAAGTCCCGGTGATGATCGGGCTGGTGAACGTGGCTCTGTACTTTCAGCGGCGCTACTTCGAGGCGAACATTGCAAACGAGGCCCCGATTCCAGCACTCGATTCCGTGGGAAAGCCGTAAGGGATAGAAGATCCGGGGCCAGCATCCGCCATTGCTACTTCATCGAACCCAGGACTTGGGCAACCAGTGCCTTGGTTTCGGCGTCCGACACCAGATCGCCGGGTTCCACAGTCGCCTTCACCACGTTTGGCTTGGCCTTCATCCCGATATAGATCGAGTTGCAGGGGGTATCGCCCAGGTTTTCGACGCTGTGCTTTAACGGCGGAAACCAGCGCGATTCCCCGGGGTTTCGCGAACACGTTGTGCGATTTTCCGGTCTGATCGGTAAACCGCAGGTGGCCACCGGTGAGTATGACGACCACTCCGCCAGGGTGATCGTGCATCCCTGACTTCTCGTGTGGGCCGTAGTGAACATTCAGTACCTGAACGGTCTCGTTTTCAAAAGCTAATGAGTAGTGTTTTGCTTCGGTTTTGAGTGGATCTTGAGCGTGCGCGGCCCCGAGCGCGAGGCAGGCAAACACCGCGGCCGGAAGCGTCTTCTTGATTGACACAGTCTCCTCCCCAACGACAGCTTTGTGTTTTTCCCCGTCCCGAGTTTGCGTAAAGCTAACGTTCAGTCGGGAGGCCTGTCAAGAATCCGACCGTGAGTTGTACCAGTGTGTAGCGCCGGAAACGAGGTGGGCTACGACTTCACGCCTTCGCGTTACACTTGCCCACATGCCTGCGCGCCGCAGCTTCGAGGATCAACTCGCCGCTCTGGACGCCCTGCGGCAACAGGCACCCGAATCGGCTGCCGTAGCATTGCGCAAGGCGCTGGCCCATCGCAATAACTACGTGGTCGCAAAGGCGGCTGAGCTGGTCCGAGAATTGGCGCTAGCCGAATTGATCCCCGAGGTGCTGGCTGCGTTCGAGCGATTTTTCTCTGACCCCGTCAAGACCGATCCGCAGTGCTGGGCGAAAAATGCATTGAGCCGCGCTCTTGCGGCATTTGAGCATCAGGATGCCGTGGTATTCCTGCAAGGAACGGCGGCATATTCAACTCGAGCCGGTCTGGGGAGGCCGCTCCGATACCGCCGGAGCTTTGCGCAGCACCTGCGCACTCGCGCTCGTGCAGTGCCGCAGCCTGCTAGAAACGGAATTGCTGCAACTTGCTCGAACTCTTCAGCGACAAAGATAAGTCCGTGCACGTGGAGGCGGTGCGGGCTGTCGAGCAGATCGGCTCTCCCAATGCTGCTCTTCTACTTCGGTTGCGGGCTGTGCTCGGTGCCGACGAAGCGGAAGTGCTGGGCGCCTGCTATGGCGGCATCTTGCGGATTGAGGGCAAGGGCGCGATTCCGTGGCTCGCCCGTTTTCTTGCCGCCGGAGACGATCCCCGCCGCGGAGGCGGCGCTGGCCATTGCCTCCGATCGCTCGCCGGAGTCGTTTCGCGCCCTGCACCAGCGATTCGTGGATGATGCACCGTGCGACCCGTGGTTCCGCTCCGGCCTGCTTTCTGCCACCGCGCTCACGCGCCAACCGGAGGGAATCGACTTCCTCCTCGATCTTGTGCGGCAAGACACGCTCCATTCTGAACCCGCAATCGAGGCCCTGCTTCGCTCGGGACCTTCCGCTGAACTGGTTCGACAACTGGAACGGACGGTGTCCGGCAATCCGCGCTTGGCCCGGTTCGTTGCGGACCATCAGGCGCAACAACGGTGATCCCCGCCAGAATGAAATTTTCCTGCTCTCGGGATGTTCCCAAGCCTGC
>CAWFUU010000021.1:0-336980 GCA_963819035.1 uncultured Acidobacteriaceae bacterium
TCATCCGATCGTGCCCAAAGAGTCAGTGACCGAGCGCACACATCTCGAAATGATGATAGGGAAGCCTTGGCTAGAGCGACTATCCCGCCAGGTCTTCCGCCAGAACTTCGGAGGGGCCCTCTGCTAAGTCTGCGTCGGCGTCCTCCTGAGAATCATCCTCGTTCATGAAGGCAAAAGCCTCTTGCGGCACGGGGTTCTGCCAAACTGGCGCGAACGACTGGCGATGCAGCGGGCTGGGGCCATGCTCGCGGAGAGCAGCGAGGTGACGCGGCGTGCTGTATCCCTTGTGCGAGGCGAGGCCGTAGGCGGGGGAAGACCGCGTCCCACTCGCACATCATGCGATCGCGCTCCACTTTAGCCAGAATGGACGCGGCGGCGATCGAGGCCGAGAGCGCGTCGCCGTGAATGATGGGGTTTTGCGGGAGCTGGCAGTCGAGGCGCACAGCATCGACCAACAGGTGGTCGGGCTTACAGGCTAGCAGCATTACAGCCTCGCGCATGGCCACACGCGACGCCTGATAGATGTTGATCTGATCGATGCGCGCCGCATCCACGGCAGCGATGGCCCAGGCTACGGCGTGCTCACGAATGCGTTCCGCCAGCACTTCGCGACGGTCGGGCAATAGCAGCTTGGAATCGCGGAGGCCGCGCACGCGGTAAGCGGGATCGAGAATTACGGCCGCTGCCACGACGGGGCCGAATAGCGATCCGCGGCCGACTTCGTCGACACCTGCGACGTGTGCCGCCCCGGACTCCCATGCCTTCTTCTCGTAGCGCAGCGTGCAGCGCAGCTTTTTGAGCAGGCGCAACTTCGCCGCTGAAGCTGAGAGCGGCCGCCCGGTCGGAGACTTGATGACAGAAGCCAAGGGATCTGTCCATCATCTTCGTCGAGAAGGAATGAATCATGCAAGAGAGAACTTAGTGATAGTGAAAAAAAGCAGATTCCTCGCTCTGCTCGGAATGACAACTGCTCTGTTCACTCGCTCGGTCTTCTGTACCGACGAACCTAGCTTCCACCACCACGGTAACGCCAATCAGTAACCATCCTTTCGATTACCGCAGTACATTGCCCGGTCGGACATGTACTGGTAACTTCACGTTAAGAGAATTCGAAGCGAGGCGTTTCTTGGAGAACAAGAACCACACCGAAGACGGGCTACTGACGGGGAAGTTGGTGCATGTGGCGATCCCGGTACGCTGGAGCCTGTTCGGCCAGGAAGGGCGCCGGTCGGCCGAGATGGCGTGCACGTATGACATTCATCCGCGCGGGGCGCGGCTGCTCGGCACGCGCGCCGTGAACTGTGGCGACGTCGTGGTGGTAGAGCGCGGGCGGAATAAGGCGCTCTGCCAGGTCATCTGGACGGCGGATCCGGCTTCTCCACTGCGCGGGCAGTTTACCGTGCAATGTGTCGAGGAAGGCAAGACCCCCTGGGAGGAAGAACTGCGCCAAATGGAAGAGCAGTACCAACCGGTGATCCTGGATGGGTCGCAGAGGAATAGGGCACAGGGGTCGATCCGGCCGGATGCCAACCGGCGGCGGCGGCCGCGATTTTATGTCGAAGGGCAGGCAGAGGTCATCGACGGCGCCCAGCGGGTCGAAGGTGAGGTGCAGCAGATCTCCGAGTTTGGCGCGCGTATCACGGCCGCAGGCCCGTTGAGCCCCGGCACCGATTTCCGGCTGATGCTGAACGTGTTCGACGTGAGCGTCGCGCTGAAAGCGCGGGTGAAGTATCTCGTCGAGAGCCTCGGCATGGGCGTGGAATTTCAGGAAATACGCCGGGGCGACGGGCCTTTGCTCAGCTACGTGCTCAGCCGGCTGCGGACCAAGAGGGTCGAGGAGTTCGCTCAAGTGGAAGTGGTCCGCGAACCGCTGGTCGCGGCGGGATAAATCTCCAACCAACGGAAACAAAAACCTGCCGAGCTATGCTCGGCCTGGCCGGGTCAGAGACCCGGCCCCACACGAGCCATCTCTAGGCTAAGCTTTTTCCACGTCACGCAGACGGGCTGCTTTGCCACGCAGGGCGCGCAGGTAATACAGCTTGGCGCGGCGCACTTTGGAGGAGCGCACCAGGTCGACCTTATCGATCACCTTGGAGTGAATGGGGAAGATGCGCTCGACACCTTGGCCGAAGCTGATCTTGCGCACGGTGAAGCTGGCCTGCGGGCCGTTGTCGCGCTTGATGACCACGCCTTCGAAGGCCTGCACGCGCTCTTTGTCGCCTTCCTTGATCTTGACGTGGACGCGGACGGTGTCGCCCGGGCGGAATTCGGGGATGTCGGTGCGTTTGGTTTTGGCCAGCAGTTTTTCGATGATTAAGTTTGACATGTGATTCCCTTCTTCGTTCGATTCCGTTTCTGCTCGAGGGCCAGCGCCTGAAAGCGCAATTCTTATTGCTACTCTACGGTACTCCTAAAGACATACCCTGATACGAGCTTTCATACGAATCTGAATCTTCGAGTGCAGCTTCATCCTACTGCGGCCGCTTTTCAGCCGGGCCAGAATCTTGCGTCTTCCTCGCTCAGGGCTGCTCCTTCCAACAAATCCGGACGGTTGCGCAGCGTTTTCTTCAGTGCCTGCTCGCGGCGCCAACGGCGGATTTCCTGGTGGTTGCCGTTGAGCAACACCTCCGGCACCGCCATCGCCGCGAAAATCTGCGGGGCGCGTGTAGTGCGGATAGTCCAGCAATCCGCCCGAACCGCAGGTGGAATCTGGACCGTCCGCATCCCGCGCCTCCGCGTGCGCGGTAAATGACTCCTGCCGCGTGGAAGCTTCGTTGCCCACGGCGCCCGGGAGCAGCCGCGTCACCGCTTCGATCACGACCGCGGCGGCGAGTTCTCCGCCGCTCAGGACGTAGTCGCCGATCGATAGCTCGCGGTCGGCGAGAAAATCGGCAACGCGCTCGTCTACGCCTTCGTAGCGGCCGCAGATCAGCACGATGCGATCGAGCGCGGCCAACTCCGTTGCGACCTTCTGCGTGAAGCGCTGGCCTTGCGCGGAAAGCAAAATCACAGACTGCTTTGCGCGTCCGCTACGCGGTCATCGATGCGAGCTTGCCGCGACGCCAGTTGCAGCGACTCCAAACATTCAAAGAGCGGTTCCGGCTTCAGGACCATGCCTTCGCCGCCGCCGAAAGGGCGGTCATCCACGGTGCGGTGCTTATCGTGCGTGAACTGCCGCAGGTCGTGGACTTCGATTTTCGCCAGGCCCATCTCGCAGGCCCGGCGGGTGATGCCGTGATCCAGCGGTCCGCGAAAGAAGTCCGGGAAGATCGTTACGATATCGGCCTTCATTGGCGAACCTAAACCCTTTAACCACCGAGGAGCACAGCGGAACACAGGAGAAACTCGCTTGTGCTACTGCTTCTTCTTTCTCTGTGCCCTGTTCCTGCTTTTCTTCTGCCGTCACCGGGGCGTTGATTTCCAGCATGCCCTCGGGAAGGTTCATGCGCACTTGCCGTTGCGCAATGTCGACAGCTTCCAGATACGCTTCGGCGAACGGCACATCGAACTTCCTGCCCGCTCTCGCTGGTCACGATCAGCAGCGGCGCTTCGCCGGCTCCGAACTGAACGTCCGCGATGCGGCCGACTTCGCGGCCATGATCGAGCACCGCGCAGCCGACCAGATCGCTGACGTAGGTCCAGCCTGGCTCGAGCTTGGCGCGCTCGGCTGCGGGGAACCTGCAGTTCGCTCCGACCAGAGTCTCGGCGTCGGAAATCGAATCAACGCCCGCGAACTTCAGAACCAGCAGGCCCTTGTGCGGCCAGAGATCTTCGATTTCCAATTCGCGCCGGAGGCTTGCGTTCCGGCGGCGTTTTGGCCAGCGCGAACAGTTTCATGCCCGCGGCGAAACGCTCCGGGACATCGCTGTGAGTTTCGGCGGCGACCTCGCCGCGCCGGCCTTGCGTTTTCACCACGCGGGCCAGGGTGATAAACTCGCCGTTTGAACTTATCGGGAGCCCCAATTCTCGCGTCCTCTGCGAGAAGTCGGGACTCTTGCCGAGGCTGAACCCTCAGGGCTAAAGCCCGTTCTCCCACTCGCCGCAAACGGCACGCCTGAAGGCGGCCCTGACACAACCGGCTTCGCCGCCCGCGTTCCTTTACTCCGCCCGCCTTACTCTTACTCGATGATTTCGAGCGTGTAGCGCTTGTGGGCGCGGTGGCCGGCGGCGCTCAACAGGGCGCGCAGGGCGCGAGCGGTGCGGCCCTGGCGTCCAATGACCTTGCCCACGTCGCTCTCGGCCACTTCGAGTTCGATCACGTCGTCGTCGAATTGTCTCGACGAAAACTTCATCGGGCGCGTCGACCAGCGACTTCGCGATCAGTTCCACGAGAGCGCGCACATCTCCAGAGGGTTCAGTCATAGTCTGCAATTCTCAGCGGTGGAGATCATCCGTGATGAAATCCGGAGCCTTGGGATCCCTCAGCGGCTAAAGCCGCAGCGCATCATGCGGCGCTTATGGCACGACTTGAAGTCGTGCCCTTCCCGAATTCAGACCAATCGCTCAGTCGCGCGCGATTCTAGGCGGCGGAGCCGGCGGGGGCCGGAGCCGGAGTCTTGGAGAACAGCTTGTTCACCCGCTCCGACATTTGAGCGCCCTTCGACACCCAGTACTCGACGCGATCGCGCTTCAGTTCGACGCTGGCGGGATTGGTGCGGGGATTGTAGGTCCCGACCACTTCCACCGGACGGCCGTTGCGCGCGCGCGCCTTCTCAATCACCACGATGCGATAGTGCGGTTGTTTGCGCGCACCACGGCGCGCCAGACGAATCATTAACACGAGACGTATATCCTTGTTCCGGAAGAGTCCGGCGAGATCAAGACAAACTCTTATTATGCCGGAGGTTAGGTGGAATGGCAAGGGCTGATCCTCGCCGGGCAAGATGCACCGTAATCTACAGAAGCCCCCACCCTTGCGCACCGAGCGCGCAAGGAAGGGGGACCCGCGGATGAGTTTCTACGGCGGTCGCTGATCAGCGGGAGATCCTTCGCTCCGCCTGAAGAACGGCTGCGCTCAGGATGACGCCTCACAGGTTTCGTTTCACGCGACGGCTTTCCTGTTTGGGGTTGCGGCCTGGGGTCTGGCGGCAGGCTTCGCCAGGAACTTGACCAGTTCAGCGTTGACTTCGTCGGCGTGCGTCCAGGCGACGTTGTGCGGGCCGTCTTTAATCACGACGAGTTCGGCGCCATTGATCAACTTGGCCGTGCGTTGTCCGGCGGCTGAGAACGGCACGATGCGATCTGCGTCGCCGTGAATGACCAGCGTGGGAATGTCAATCTTGGCGACATCGTTGCGGAAGTCTTCGTGCCAGGTCGGGACACAGGCGAGACTGGCGGTGGCTGAGGAGATCGCCGCCGTATTCCAACTTGCTTGTATTGCCTGCTCGCTGACGCGTTTTCCGAGATTAACATCGGCGTTATAGAAATTCTTGAAGAACTCGGTGAAGAACGCGTAGCGATCGGCGGCTACCGCTTTCTGAATGCCTTCGAATACGGCGCCGTCGACTCCCTCGGGGTTGTCGTCCCTCTTAAGCAGGTAGGGCGGAATGCCTCCGATGATGACGGCCTTGCTCACATCCTTCGATCCGTACTTTCCGATGTAGCGCGCGACTTCGCCGCCACCCATGGAGAAGCCGACCAAGGTGAAATCGCGGAGCTTCAAATGGGTGACGAGTTTGCGCAGATCTTCGGCGAAGGTGTCGTAGTCATAGCCGGTGGTGGGCTGGCTGGACTTTCCGAATCCGCGGCGGTCGTAGGCGATGACGCGGTAACCGTTGGCGAGCAGCACTGGGAGCTGCTTCTCCCAAGAGGAGCTGCTGAGAGGGTATCCGTGGATCAGGACGACGGGTTGACCGGAACCGTGGTCTTCGTAGTAGAGAGTGATGGAAGTGGAGTTTTCTTTTCCTACATCAATGTGCGGCATGGAGACCTCCTTAGGACTCGTGGATTTCGCAAAGACGGAAGTTGGTGGAGTGTTGGCTGTGTGCTGTTGGAATAGATTGTAGACCGGTCGCGCGGGATTCACACTGCGGGCGTTTTGCATGGAGAGAATCCCACTTCTCGCGCACAAGGCGCGAGAAGTGGGGCACCCGGCACCCCGCGCTTCAGTCGAGCTTCGCTCGACGGACAGCCGAAGGCGGCTGTCCCCACAGAAAAGGCCTCCCTGCTAGACTCAAACGTTTGGAGGTGACGCGTGCAGGGGGTCTATATTCTTTCGGCGGTGCGGACGCCGATCGGGAAGTTTGGCGGGTCGCTGGCTTCGCAGACTGCGGCAGATATGGGCGTCGTCGCGGCGAAGGCGGCGATCGAGCGGGCTGGAGTCGAGGCTTCGCAGGTTGAGGAGACTATCTTCGGGAATGCCCGGCAGGCTGGAGGCGGACCCAATCCGGCGCGGCAGATTTCGGTACGCAGCGGCGTGCCCCAGGACGTCCCGGCGTTCACGGTGAACAAGGCGTGTGCGTCGGGGATGAAGGCGATCGCGCTGGCGTATCAGGCAATTGTGCTGGGAGAGTCGAACTGTATTCTAGCGGGCGGCACAGAGTCGATGTCGCGGCTTCCCTATTACCTCGATGGTGCACGATGGGGATACCGGTTGGGCAACCAGGAACTGGTGGACGGGATGTATCGTGACGGATTCTTCTGTCCGCTGGCGAAGATGGTGATGGGTGAAACCGCCGAGGTGCTGGCTGAGCAGTACAAGATCACGCGCGACGAACAGGATGAGTACGCTCTGATGTCGCAGACGCGGGCGGCGCGGGCCATTGCAGCGGGGCGCTTTGAGGCGGAGATTGCGCCGGTGACGATCGAGGGAAAGAAGGGGACATCGACGTTTAACCGCGACGAGCATCCATTTCACGACGCTAGCCTGGAAAAACTGGCGAAACTGCTTCCCGTATTTTCGAAAACCGGAACCGTCAGTGCGGGAAATTCGTCCGGCATTACTGACGGAGCAGCGGCGGTTGTGGTCGCGAGCGAGCACTTCGTGAAGCAGAACAATTTGAAGCCGCTGGCACGGATTGCGGCGGTCGCGGCGGCTGGAGTGGATCCGCGGACGATGGGGATTGGGCCGGTTCCCGCGCTGCAGAAACTTCAGGACAAGCACAATCTCCGGCTCCAGGATTTCGGACTGATCGAACTAAACGAGGCATTCGCGGCGCAGGTGCTGGCATGCGACCGGGCGTTGGGCTTCAACCGCGAGCGCCTGAATGTGAATGGGGGAGCGATCGCGCTCGGGCATCCGATTGGGTGCACCGGGACGCGGATCACGGTGACACTGCTGCACGAGATGCTCAAACGCAACACGAAGCGCGGAGTGGCCACGCTGTGCGTCAGCGGTGGGATGGGGATGGCGCTGGCGCTGGAAAATGTCGTATGAGTTCGGAGCCGGATTTTCGGGTGGCAGTGGAGTCCGATGCCGATGTGCTTCTGGAATTCATGCGTGCGTATTACGACTTCGACGGACATGGATTTGATCGCGAGAAGGCTCGCTTGGCGCTGACAGCGCTGCTGAGAGATGCTCAGTTGGGCCGCGCCTGGCTCATTCTGGATGGTGCATCCGCGGTCGGGTACGTTGTGGTGTGTTTCGGCTACAGCCTGGAGTGGCTGGGCCGGGACGCGTTCGTCGACGAAATCTACCTGCAGCAGGAGTATCGCGGGCACGGATGGGGACGGAAAACGATGGCCTTTGTGGAGAACGCGGCGCGGGCGGAGGGCATTCGCACTCTTCATCTGGAAGTCGTGCGACAGAATGCGAAGGCGCTCGAGTTATACCGCAGGCTGGGATTCCGAGAGCATCCCAGCACGTTCCTGTCGAAGTGGATCGCGAAAGATATTTCGAAGCCTCCGGGACGCAGCGGCCACTGATCCGGGGAGCCGGACCAGGTTGCTATTTACGCTACTCCGCGTTGGACGCGGGATCGAGTTCTGCTATGCTTCCCCGAAAAGGAGATTCCCTATGTTGCGAGTAACTCTGCGTCACGTGTGCGTGCTTGCGTTCGGGCTGGCAGGTAGTCTGGTCCTGGCGCAGGAGTTTTCTGCCGACGTGGTGAACCAGAGACAAGACAACGCAGCAGGCTTGAAAAAGGTGTACGCGGCAAAGGATAAGATCCGCTTCGAGGTCGAAGGGAAGAATGCGGCGATGGGACCCAGCGCAGTCATCATGGATGAGGCGCAAAATAAGTTCACAGTGCTCATGGCGGAGCGGCACATGTATATGGACGCTCCGCAGATGATGGTTCGGCCCTTGGTGAACAGGTTCTGGCGCGTGCAAGACGTGAATGACGCTTGCCCGCAGTGGAAGAAAACCGCCGAAGAGGCGGGGACGTACAAGAACTGGGGCAGTTGCACAAAGATCGGCAGCGACACAGTGAATGGGCGCAGTACGGTGGAGTACGAAGGGGTCTCCAACAAGGGCGAGAAGAGTCATATCTGGGTTGACACCAAGCTGCACTGCGTCATCAAGACGGATGGTGGCACGGGGGGCGGAATTGAACTACGGAATATCCAGGAAGGATCGCAGCCTGCCAGCTTGTTCGAGATCCCGTCCGGCTACACCAAGTTCGACATGGGCAGCATGATGCAGCGCCAGTAATGCTGCGGGGTAAGCGCACGACAAGGAAGATCGGCGAGGGAAGCCACACCGCCGCGTTGCGGCGTCGGAACCGGCACACTATACTCAACCCAGCGGCCTCTTCAAAGCCTCCGGAGTAACCATGTCTTTATCCGCCGTAATCGTGGATGACGAGCAGCTGGCCCGCGATGAACTGGCTTTTCTGCTGAAGAATGACGGCGATGTGAATGTCGTAGCGCAGGGCAAGAACGGACTGGAAGCCGTCAACCTCATCAAAGAGCACAATCCGGATCTGGTTTTTCTGGACGTTCAGATGCCCGGGCTCGACGGCTTTGGAGTCATCAAGAAGCTGTTAGACAAGAAGGTCCCTCTCCCCAAGATTGTCTTTGCCACAGCCTTCGACCAATATGCGGTGAAGGCGTTCGAGGTAAATGCGGTTGATTACCTGTTGAAACCATTCGACAAGAAACGGGTGGCGCAGTCGATTCAAAAGGCGCGGGCCAAGCAGGAAGCGGGCGCTTTGCCGGCGGAGAAAATCGACGCCCTGGTGAAAATGATCGAATCGCAGAAACAACCGGCGACGAAAGTTCTACTCAAAGCACTGGGTCGCATGTTTCTGGTGGACCAGAAAGACATCTGCTACGCATGGATCGAAGACGGCGTCATCACGGTGGTGACGGGGGGGCAGGCGGGCATCGAAGGACATTCGAATTGCCGGACGCTGGAGGAACTTCTGGCGAGCCTAGACGCGAATCTTTTTTGGCGCGCGCACCGCTCCTACCTGGTGAACATCAACCGCATCCGCGAAGTCATCCCCTGGTTCAAGAGCTCTTACCAATTGCGTATGGACGATAAAAAGCAGACCGAGATTCCGGTTAGCCGGGCCCAGACCAAGCGCTTGCGGGAGTTGTTCGGCCTTTGAGGTTTTCTTCTCGCCGTAATCGCTATTCGAGTCGGCCGCAACTCCGGCAGCGCGTGAATCTGCCGGTTCGGACAACGAACGCCGGGCAAAGTTCTCAGCTCTTTCCACTTCGGCGAACAAATCGGTAATCAGCGTTCCTGTGTACATTCAATACCTGCAAAAAAAACAGGGCCTCTTCTCGAAACTCTGGAGGACGGCTTAGACAAAGAGCCGTCCTCCACTTTTTCAGGGGGAAGATCACACCGCCAGAGCCTCCAACGCGTTGCGATTGCGAATGACCAGCGTGGGACCATCCTGGCGGAGCAATTGCTTTCTCTTGAGATCGCTTAAAAGGCGAGTTACGGTTTCGCGGGACGCACCAATGCGCTGCGCCATCTCCTCATGGGTCATGGAGGAATGGATGCGCGATTCGAGCTCTTCCGCCTTCTCAGCGTGCGATTGCGACAGCAACAGTCGCGCCAGTTTGCCGGCGGAAGAGCGACTAAGTACGAGATCGTGGATGTCCCGATAAGCGGCGTGGAAATCGCGGCTCAGAGACTGCGCAGTATGCAGACCAACCTCGGATTGGGACTGGATCAGTTCCAGCAGGTGCCGGCGATCGACAAAGTTCAGCTGGCTGGGAGTGGCTGTTTCGGCAGTCGTTTCATAGCCCAGGCCTGAGATCGCAGCGCTAAGACCGAGGGCTTCGCCGGCTTCGGCGGTTTTGAGAATGAGAATCTTGCCTTCGCGCGACGTGGTCGAAAGATTCACCCGGCCCGAACACAGGATGAACATGCCGCGCGGGCTCTGTCCCTCGACGAACAGAATTGCGCCCGCCGGCAGAGTGCTCCTGTGGCTGATCAGGTTTAGCGACTCCAGAGCGGCTTGCGAAAGACCACAAAAAAAACCGGGATTGGTGTTGGCGCACTCCGCGCAGTTGTCGACGATTTCGAGCCCATAGGGAGCTTTCATGTCATTCTCCGGGGGGGAGGAGGAGCGTTTCGGTTTGCCGAGCAAGGTTGAGGCTGAGCTAACACCGCACAGGTGATGGGAACTGGCCAGCAAGGCACGGGCGTGAGCGCGGGTATCGTTGTGGGAGCTCCTGGCCGCAGCGATCAACTCCCAGGCTGCGCTCGGTTCTTCATGCTGTTCCCATTCGAGGTGACAAGCAAAAAGGTAAAAAGGATCGATCTGGCCCGGGTGTGGAGAGACCTCCTGCCGAACCTGTGCGGCCGGAAGGGACTCAGTTGGAGTTGCGCTCCATCCCAAAGCAAGGTTTGAATCGCAGCGCTGGCGGCAAGGTGCCGGTCTGGCCAGTGCTAATGGGGTTCCGGAAATCTGATCCCCGGAGGGAGTTGATAATGGTTGACATCTGCTGGTGGCTAACAATGTATGAAACTCCTATATGAAGCCCTTTGGTCGTACAAAACTAAAACGAGTTCACCCAACGATCGGGCTGACGTTACGCTTGATTCTCATGGGAACATCTGCTTCGGACTTCGGCGAAAAGAGGGGCGATTCTCACCTGAATCAAAAGTAAACCATATGACATGCACTTCTCGTTCCGTAGCTAGTTCGAAGATGGGAAAGGGCGAACTTCCCTGTTTGGAACAAGTTCCAAAATAGAAAAATGAGAGTATTGCTCCCGACCGATGCCGACACGTCGGCAGTTGCCGTTTAGGCGTCAAATCAAAGTCACGCATGAATTTCTAGCGCGAGGAGGGGCCGGAATAGTCTTGAGGGGTGATTTTCAGGCGCCGCATCTTGGATTGCAAGGTCGTTCGCTTTAAACCAAGGCGGTTGGCAGCACCGCGGGGTCCCGAAAGCACACCGCCAACTTCGCGCAGTACGCGAATGATGTGCATGCGTTCGGCATTATCCAGAGTGTGGTCTGCCTGGGACGCCTGATCGGGCTGGGAATGGGACACAGGAGCGGGGACCAATTCAGACAGCGATACGCGCAGGACGTTACCCTCGCTGAGAATGACGGATCGCTCCATCAGGTTTTCCAGTTCGCGGACGTTGCCCGGCCAAGACCATGCCGTCAACCTGTTCATGGTCTCGGTCGGAACGGTTTCGATGTGGCGATTCATGCGCTGGGCGAATTTGCGGACGAAATAACGGACCAGCAGAGGGATATCCTCGGGCCGCTCGCGCAAGGCAGGAACGCGGATGGGAAACACAAAGAGGCGGTAAAACAGGTCGCTGCGAAACTGGTGCTCAGCCACACCGCGGGCGAGGTCCCGGTTGGTAGCCGCTACCAGACGCACATTGACCTTAATGGTCCGGGTGCTGCCCAGTCGTTCGAACTCCTGGTCCTGAAGGACGCGGAGGAGCTTCGGTTGCAGTTCGAGGGGAATTTCTCCGACTTCGTCGAGGAAGAGAGTTCCGCCGTGAGCCAACTCCATGCGCCCGACCTTCTGGGTGACGGCGCCGGTGAAAGCTCCTTTCTCATGCCCGAAGAGTTCACTCTCCAGCAAACCGGTGGGAATGGCGGCACAGTTCAGTTTGACGAAGATTTCATCCTTGCGGGTGCTCATGCGGTGGATGGCGCGAGCAACCAGTTCCTTGCCCGTGCCGGTCGCCCCCAGGATCAGAACGGTAGCGTCGCTCGGGGCGACGGTGGCGATCTGATCAAGCACCTGCCTCAGAACGGGACTCTCGCCTATGATTTCGGCGAACTGACCCTCGGAACGACTCTCCTCTTCCAGATACTTCTTCTCTTCCCCAAGGCGCCGCTTGAGGGTTTCGATCTCGGCCACAGCCTTATGGTTTTCGATGGCTACTGCGAGCTGAGCGGCGACCTGGTTCAGCAGAGTTAGATCCTCTGGCTGAAAAGCGTCTTTGCGAGTGCTGCCAAGGACCAGCACGCCAAGCGGACCCTTGGGACGAAGAAGAGGGACGCAACATAGAGATCGCAGCCCCTCCGCCAGGACACCCCTGGTGATGTCAGCGTCAAAGCCTTGGAGTTGCTCCGTCGAGAAGATCATCGGGGTGTGTTCGTGCAACGAGCGGCCAGCGGGACTATTGCTGGCGAAGATCTGGACGTTGTCGGTGAATCCTCTGGCAAGAGGAAAATCTACGGCCTGACGGACCAACAAGCCGGTGGCGGGGTCGTACGAGACAAACGTGGCGCATTCCTGGTGCAGGACGCGGCGAATGCGGGCTGAGACCCTGGGAAAAACCTGTTGGACGTTCCAGTTTGAGGACAGAATATTCGTTACTTCGAGCAGCATCTGCAGGCGATCCATCTCTATGTGCAGTTTGCGGTCAGCGTCGCGGAGCGATTCTTCCAGCTTTCGTTGCGCAGTAATCTCGACCACAAGCACGCCAATTCGATTGACAGCTCCGGTCGCATTTTTGATGGGGAGGTAGTGCAAAATCCAGTAACCGACTTCCGTTCTTGCTGGCAGCTGAGCGGAAACCTCGAAGTGGACTGGCTGCCCCGTGGTGAGCACGTGTTGAAGCTTGGGCTCCACGATGTCGGCGAAGTCACCGAGGATTTCCCGGGCCGTTTTGCCTAAGTGGTCGGCTGCAGGTCTGCCGTTCATGGCTGCGAGAGCGTCATTGATCGCCAGATAGCGTAGTTCAGAGTCCAGGATGGACAGTCCCACTGTAGAGGAGCTGAAATAAGCCGCTACCAACTGTTCTGGGTCGGTCAGAGCTTCGGGTTGCGCGAACGGAATTCGCTCGCCTGCTCGTGAGGCGCTTAAATCACTCGCCATAGCAGAAGACCTCATTCGGCAAAATTGGCCGAGTAGCAGCACCCAATGAGTTCTCGGTGAAACACCTCCCCACAATATCTAGAGCCCAAACATCACTTTCTCGCAATCCCGGATCCACTTGAATTTTCGGCCGGGTATTCCCCGATGAGAAAGCGGAAGTGTAGGGCTGATACTTAGAGGGGTAGTGAAGATTTTTGGAAGACCGCTGAGGAGCGTCTGGAGGCGATGCCATGTCACCCACCTCCGGAACTTCAGAGTGGCATGACAATCCAAGTTTCAAGCGTGGAGCGCTTGGGGGGGGCACAGAAAAAAACTCCCATCACGACGCTTTCCCCCTCAAAAAGCGACCCGGTTACCGCGAATTATACTCATTAAATTTTGTAAGAGTAGTTCTTTCTTTGGTGACGCAATGACGTTTTCTACCGAACGGTCGTTCTTTGTCGCCCCAGTTCACCGAGCGCGGCTTCCCGGAGAGGTAACTCACTTATAATCGACGAGTGGCGCGAGGGTGGGAAAGCAAGTCGGTGGAAGCGCAGCAGGCGGAGGCTGGGGAGCCGTCGAGCCCACGTCATCCAAAGATGAGCCGGGAAGAAGCAGCTCGCTTTCGAGAAAAAGAGAGTCTCCGTCTCTCTCGAGAGAAAGTGCTGCAGGAAATGGAAGCGAGTTCGAACCCGCGGCACCAAAAGCTCTTGCAGGACGCGCTCGCTGACCTGGATCAAAAGTTGAGCAAAGTCTGAGGGATTGAGAAGCGAAGCTCACCCTTGTGACCCTCAGGCCCTGACTCGTCGAGGCCCACGGCCAGAACCTGCCGTATAATGAGGTGTTTATGACCGCCTACGTTTACGTCTCTCTCAAGAAAAGCGTTCTCGATCCCCAGGGCAAAACGATTCAGGGTGCACTCAAGAAGATGGGCTACAAAGGTCTGGAGAGTGTCCGCCAGGGGAAGTACTTCGAACTGACCCTCGATGGCGGGCTCTCGCGCGAAGAGGCGCAGGCCGAAGTCGAGCGAATTGCCCGCGAAGTCCTGACCAACCCGGTGATTGAAGAGTTCCGTTTCTCGATGGCGGAGTAGAGCGCACCGCGATTCCCAGAGGTTTTCCCCATGTGTGGCATTGTCGGTTACGTCGGCAAGAAGAGTGTCGTTCCGATCATCATCGATGGTCTGCGGCGGCTCGAGTACCGCGGCTATGATTCGGCGGGTATCGCGGTCGGTGGCAATGGCGATGGACTGCAGATCCGGCGCGCCGAAGGCAAACTCCAAAACCTGGAAGAAGCCATTCGCCAGCGGCCGATTGATGGCACTTATGGCATCGGCCACACTCGCTGGGCTACGCATGGGCGCCCGACCGAGGAGAATGCGCATCCTCACCGCGACTGCACCGGCAAGATCGTGGTCGTGCACAACGGGATTGTCGAGAACTATCTCAGTCTGAAGAAGAAACTGATCGAGGAAGGGCACAAATTCACGACCGAGACCGATACCGAAATCATCGCCCACCTGGTAGAGAAATACTCTCAGTCGGGAAATGGCAAGCGGCCGTCGCTGGAAGAGGCCGTACGGCAGACTGTGAAACAGATAAGCGGCGTGTTTGCCCTGGCGGTGATCTCGACCGATGATCCCAACAAGATCGTGGTGGCGCGGAATGGCCCTCCGGCGGTGATCGGCCTGGGGAATGACGAATACTTTGTGGCCTCGGATGTGCCCGCGATTCTCTATCACACGCGCGACATTTTCTTTCTGGCCGATGGCGACATGGCGGTCGTGACTACCGATGGCGTGCAACTCTCCGACTTTTCGGGAAAGCCGATCCAGCGGCAGGTGCAGCATGTGACCTGGGACCCGATCATGGCGGAAAAGGGCGGGTTCAAGCATTTCATGCTCAAGGAAATCTATGAGCAGCCGCGTGCGGTGCGCGACACAACGCTGGGCCGGGTTTCGCAGGATACGGGGCAGATCTTCCTCGATGAGATGCAGGTGAGCAAGGCGGAGTTTCGAGCTGCGACCAAGATCAACATCATCGCCTGCGGCACGAGCTGGCATGCCGGGCTGGCTGGCAAATTCATGATTGAGACGCTAGCGCGGGTCCCGGCGGAAGTGGATTACGCCAGCGAATGGCGGTATCGCAATCCAATTGTCGATCCGGACACGATCACGCTGGTGATTTCTCAGTCGGGCGAGACTGCGGACACGATCGCGGCGCAGCGCGAGGCCAAGTCGCGGGGATCAAAGACGCTAGCCATCTGCAACGTTGTAGGATCGATGATTACGCGCGAGGCCGCCGGGACCATTTATACGCACGCCGGGCCGGAGATCGGCGTGGCTTCGACCAAAGCTTTCACCGGACAACTCACCGCGTTGTACATCTTCGCGATGTATCTCGCGCAGCTGCGCGGGACGATGAGTACGGAGCAGGCGCGCACGGCAATGCAGGAACTGACCCGCATTCCGGCCAAGCTCGAAAATATTCTGACTCACGATGAGGCCTGCGACGAGTTGGCCAAGCGCTATCAGAAAGTGCATGACTTCCTATTTCTGGGGCGCGGCATTCACTATCCGATCGCGCTGGAAGGCGCACTCAAGTTGAAGGAAATTTCCTATATTCACGCCGAGGGTTATCCGGCGGGCGAGATGAAGCACGGACCTAATGCGTTGATCGATGAGAACCTGCCGGTGGTAATCATCGCGACCAGGGACGCGAATAATCCTGGGTCGGCGCTCCGCTACGAAAAGACGATTTCCAATCTCAAGGAAGTGAAGGCGCGCTCGGGAGTGGTGATCGCGCTGGCGACCGAAGGGGACGAAGAGATCAAGGAAGCGGCCGATCACGTTCTGTACATTCCACCGGCGCCCGAAGAATTGTCGCCGATCCTGGAGATCGTTCCGCTGCAGTTGCTGGCCTATCACATCTCAGTGCGCCGTGGCTGCGACGTGGACCAGCCGCGGAATCTGGCAAAGTCGGTCACAGTGGAGTAGCGGAAGTCGCATTTCCGCCCTCAGCTTTTCACCTGGAGAAAAACTCTCGCCACAGATTGTTTCCGGTTTGCCCGCGATTCGCTAAGAGCTGTGAAAGCCTTTCGGATCGGAGCAGAAGCTCGTTTGAGAAGAGCATTATCTCCCACTTGTGCCAATTGACCGGCAGTTGCCCGACGCATGACACAAATGGGAGCCCTTTTCGCACTAACCAATTAGTCGTCTTAGTCGTCACCGTGTACGGGACGCAAGTTGTGCTCATATACAGTTTTTCCTACTGCCCTTCCCAAGTGCTCGCCTGCGACCTGATCGGTTCGAAAATGTATCCCGCCATATACACGCGCGTCAGAGATGTCGTCGGTAATCTGCTTAAACGAGGTGTATTGCAAGACGATGCTGGGAACGGCAGGATTCGTCAGCGTGATCGAATGCCCGGCTTCGCCGTAAATGTGTCTCATTACTTCCGCCGCGCTGTTGCCTGCGCTGCCGTGGTTCGACGGATAACTGGGGAAGCACGGCGTCGTGATGAATGGAGCCCAGCTCGGATCACCCGCGGTGTTCGGGTTGCCGTCGGTGTCGCCCGCATGGATTGCCGTTTCAGGGCGCCAAAAGTTGTAGCGGTACTTGTTGAGGAATGACGCCACCAGGCTGTCATTCGTCGCCATATTGATCAGGGCCAGAGCACGGGCATTGTCCGACAGCGAGCGGCCCTGTGCCATTGCGACCTGCTCCGCGGCCTGATTAAACACCTGAGTGGGCGATGAAGCCGCATAGAAGAGGGCGACATTCGCCCGATCTGGAGGCCGCTGTGTGCTATCAACACTGCCCACCGTCATCACTTCGTTGTACGCCCGGGCGTATTTGTGGCTCGTGAGCGCCGGTGGCGGATCAAGGAGAAAGTCACTGGCGCTCGAAATGCCGAACGGAGTTACGTACTGCCATTGAAAGGCGATTCCGACCGCGACTCCATTTACAAGCGGGCAACTCGGTGTCGCCTGCCATGCCCCGGGAACAGGTGGACCGGGTGTGTAGAATTGCGGAGGTGACGAGCCGTCGTTAGCTCGTAGAGCGATCATGGCCGCAGCTGCGGCGTCCCCTGTTGCGATGCCATCGGTCTTGGCTGAGCCGTCCGGTATGGACTGCATGGAGTTCGTCCAATCGGCATAAAGCGTCGGCTGGCTGGCTGGAAAGTAGGTGCTGAGCACCTGATACGCAGCCTCTATCGCTGCTGCGTCGGGTGAGGCATCCGGCGGCGCAGTGATGGTCCCAAGATATGGTTGGTAGTCGTGTGTAATGGAGTTGACCGCTTCAAAGACAGCCAGTTGTACGATCGCCGCGTAGCGGGCTTGGGCAAAGGGGTTCTGCTTGTTCGCTACGGCAGTCTTTACTGCGATTGCATTCCAGTCCAAAACGACATCTGCTCTTGCGGCTACGGATCCAAACACCAGAAGCGACCAGCAAACGAGCCCGAAAGTCTTTTTTTTGGCTCTCGCCGGAACAGCGGTTTTTCTTCTCATAGAAACCTCCAAAGTTAATCTGCTTTGCAGCCCACGCTGCCCCATGGTCCACGCATCGCCCCTGCCACTCAATGGCGGGCATCTGTCGCTTCCATTGACTTTTTCTGTCCCGCTAAGTCATTGGAAATGCATGCGCCCGTCCCATGTCTCCGGAATCGATGTAGAATCAATGACCCCACCGGAGATGGGGCATGGTGGCATCGGAACCGCCGAAAACTCAAAACCGCATCCACCTGGGTGAGGGTCTCGAGTTCGAGCCGAGCAGCGACGAACTGTACCGCTCCGGTCGTGTCTTGAAAATGGAGCGCATCCCTGCTGCGGTCCTTCTGTTCTTGGTCGAACGAAGCGGACAGGTCGTCAGGCGAGAAGAGATCGTCGAGCGGGTTTGGGGAAAGAACGCTTTTCTTGACACCGATAACGGCATCAACTCGGCGATTCGCAAGATCCGCCAGGCCCTGAAGGATGATCCGGACTCTCCTCGATTCATTCAAACTATCAGCGGACGCGGTTATCGGTTCATTGGACAGGCCGACGAGGTCCGGAGCGTGCCCAGTCCGCAGCCGAAAGTTGTGTCAATCCCGCCAGAGATTTCAAACGCGGCAGGTTCAACGCCGGCGACTCTGGCAATCAAGCGGAAACACGTACCCATAAGCGGTCGCATCCTGCTCGGAACGGCCGCGCTGGTCGCCATTGTGGCCATAACTTGGCTGCTGAGCCGAAATGCCGCAAAAAGCACGGCTCACCCGCCGATCCGATCTCTCGCCGTTCTGCCGCTGAAGAACCTCTCCGGAGACCCGACTCAGGAATACCTCGCCGACGGCATGACCGAGTCGATCATCGGCCGCCTTTCGGGAATTCGGGAACTCAGGGTAATTTCGCGCACGTCGAGCATGCGTTTCAAAGACACGCATCTTTCAGTGCCGGATATCGCCCGACAACTCGGCGGCGTAGACGCCATCGTCGAAGGCTCGGTGATCCGCGACGGCTCCCGCATCCGTGTCCACGCCCAGTTGATCCGCGCCGCGACCGACGAGCACTTCTGGTCTGAAACCTACGATCGCGAACTGAAGGACCTGCTTTCCTTGCAGAGCGACGTGGCCCAATCGATCGCGGACAAAGTCGAAGTGACCATCACGGGACCGGAACGACAGAGGCTGGCGAGCGTTCCTCCCGTTGCTCCCGAGGTATATGAGAATTACCTGAAAGGACAGTTCGCGCTCCAGAAGAGCAATAACAGGGCCGATACCGAGAAGAGCATCGAATTTTTCCAGCGCGCGATTGAAAAGGACCCATCGTTCGCGCCAGCATATCTGGGACTCTCCGATGCCTATTTCTATCTGAGCTCGATTTTTATCGGGGTTCGTCCGGAGGAGGTGCGTCCCAAATCCATGGCTGCTGCGCGAAAAGCCCTCGAACTTGATCCACAGTTTGTCCCAGGGCACCTGCGGCTGGCTCTACTGCAAATGCTCGATTGGCAATGGGCCGGGGCCGAGACCGAATTCCGCCGCGCTCTCGAATTAAATCCAAATAGTGGTGCCGCTCACGATGGCATGGCTCACTGGCTTGCGATTCAGGGGCGAACCGATGAGGCTCTGACGTGGGCTCGTCGCGGTCGCCAACTCGACCCTTTTGAGGTCTCGGACTCCGATCTTGCCTGGCTTCTCTTCCTCGCCCACCGTTTTCCCGAAGCTGTCCAGGAGTCGCGTATTGCAGTCTCAGTGCAGCCCAACGATCCCGGTGCGCTGTGGTACCTCGGCTATGCACTCATCGCCAACGGTCAACCGAAAGAGGCCATTCCGCCTCTGGAAAAGGCACTCTCGATCTCCGATCGAAGCCCCGGAGTCCTGGGTGTGTTGACCCGAGCCTATGCCCACGCCGGACGACGCGCCGACGCGATCCGACTGCTCGCCGAATTGAAGCAACGGCAGAAGTCAGGCTACGTCCCAGCCGGGGCATTTGTGAATGCTTATCTCGGGCTCGACGACAACGATCAGGCCTTTGCTGCGCTCGAACAGGGCTACAAAGAACACTCCAACATCCTCCAGTTTCTCAAGGTACATCCCCACTTCGATCCCATCCGCAACGATCCGCGATTTCGTGACCTTGTCCACCGCGTGGGGCTGGATTGAGAATCGGTGTCAATTCCCATGATCCGTCAAGTACCGGTTGGTCGGCCACTCGGAAATCAAACCCGTCAGTACCGTAGCGTCACTCTGAGCCGCTGCAAGGCAGCGGCCAGCGCAGCAAGAGCGACACCCCACACCACAAAAGCCGTGTCTGCTACCCAGCGTGGTGCGGCGCCGACGCGCCGTAGCAGAAACGGCAGGAAATTCCAGGTTGTGATGTGGACGTAGTCCCACTTGTCATAGGTCATTTCGTCAGTGTTGAGTCCCCATACGTCCATTTTGCCGAGCGCGAAGGCGGCGATGTTTTTGAAGCGTAGCGGGATGACGAACCTGGGGTGACCGAGCGTTTCCATCTGGTAGATCTCGAGCGGCAGCCAGAACGCCAGTGATGCGATCTGGATGATGAGGCTGGCGACGATCAGGACCACGGCGCCGCGCCAGATCACTTTGCTCAAGTTCTCCCGATAGCGCAGAAGCAAGGGGGCTGCGAGAAACGCGACGAGTTCCACAGCAGTTGAAACGTAACGATCTCCCCACGCGAAGTCCCCCGCCCAGTAGGTGTAGCACGCATAGAAGCTGATGTACCCGATCAAGAGGAGCAGCGCCGTCACCGCATAGGCGCGAACTTCGCCGTTCAGACGCTTCCACAACATCACGAGGAGTATTAGGGCGAGGAGGAGAAGTGGGTCAAAGAGAAAGATCGACTTCTCCGGCTTGAAGAGAGCGCCGAGGAAACCTTCATGAAAGGGCGTGCTCCAGGGGAAGTTCGCGGGTAGAGTCGGGTCCTGCAGGCGTTGCTCTTTGGCAAAAAGTGAGACGTAGGTATTGGTGAATGACCCGAAGCGGTAAAACTGGTAGACACGATCGGCCACCAGGAAAAACGCGTAGACGGGTGCGGCGATCTTGGAGTAGTCGAGGAAGCGCTGCCACATTCGCCGCCAGGATGCTTGCTCGAACCACAGCACTGCCAGCAGAAAAATACCTCCAGCGATCAGGTCGAGTCCGGTAGTAAGCCGGGTCAGCAGATTGAGTCCGAGCGCGGCCGAGCCGACGAACAGCGCACGGCGGTTCCCGCTCCGCAGCCACTCGTACTGGAACGAGAATCCGGCCAGCGTCAGCAGCATGATGTAGTTGTTCTCCATCATGTTCTGGGTGTAGTGCAGGTGCGTGGTGCAGAACATCAGAGCCAATACGCCGGCGACGGATTCTTTCACGCTGAACAGCAACTGGCGGAGCAGGCGGAACGCGATGATCGCCGTCAACACGTTGACCAGAATGTTGGTGCTGTAGCTGACCACGATGCTGCGCACGGCGGGATCGTCTTCGTAATCGGTGAAGACGTGCCAATGCGCGATCCACGTTCCGACCAAGTCCGCTGGGAGCATTAGCAGAGATTGGCCGATGCCATACCAGCTATAAAGTTGGCCGCCGCGGCCGTGCAGGCCGAACTCGGGATACTCGTTGGGAAACACTTGGGGCTGCGAGGTCCAGATCCAGTGGGTAGTCTGGAGGCGGTGCATGGTATCGGCAGTGCCGAGTTCGCCGGATTGCACGACGAACGCGAGCAGGCCTGCCGTGAGGCACAAGAGAACTAGAGGGTCCCGCAGCCAGCGGCCCAAGCGTGAGGTCATCGTTGCGATGGTAATACATCCGGGCGGCGCGGGGCCTTCAGGCGTCACGGGGCCTCGGGCCTGACGTCTGCGGTATCCTGTAGCGGGAAAAAAATGGCGAAATGTTCAACCTGCAGGACCGAGTTGTCGGCGGGCGTTCGTTTCTGCTCGCTCTGCGGAACGCCGGTGGCGAATACCGACGATCTGGCCACGATCGACGTCCCGGCTCCGTCGTCGCCTAAGCCGCCACGGACGCCACCCGCTTCGTCGTCATCCCCGACGTCAAGTGCCGCCGAATTCCTCCTCAGCGAAGGACGGTTTCTTCCCGGGCGTCTGCTTGCGGGACGCTATCGCATCATCGCCTTGCTGGGAAGGGGCGGCATGGGTGAGGTCTATCGCGCCGACGATCTGACGCTGGGCCAGGCGGTGGCGATGAAATTCCTGCCCGACGAGGCTACGCGCGACGAAGGACTGCTGGAGCGCTTCCGCAACGAAGTGCGCATCGCGCGGCGGGTGTCGCATCCCAACGTTTGCCGCGTGTATGACGTGGGGGACGTGGACGGTCAGACGTTCTTCACTATGGAGTATGTCGACGGCGAGGATCTGGCTTCGCTGCTGCGGCGCATCGGGCGGCTTCCTCAGGATAAGGCGCTGGAAATCGCGCGCCAACTGTGCGCGGGGCTGTCCGCGGCGCACACCAAAGGCGTGCTGCATCGCGATCTGAAGCCGGCCAACATCATGCTCGATGGGCGCGGGCAGGTGGTGATCACCGATTTCGGTCTGGCGGGACTGGCGGACAGCATTCGCGGGCCGGAGGTGCGCAGCGGAACTCCGGCGTATATGGCGCCGGAGCAGATTGCCGGCAAAGAGGTAAGCCAGCGCAGTGATATTTATGCACTCGGGCTGGTGCTCTACGAAGTGTTCACGGGCAAGCGGGCGTTTGCGGAAAAACCGGCGGGCGTTCTGCACGCACACGGAGACCGTACTCCCAGCCGTCCCTCCTCTGTGGTGAAGGATCTAGATCCGATCGTCGAGAGGGTGATTCTGCGCTGCCTCGAGACCGAGCCTTCGGCGCGTCCGGCAAATGTGCTGGCAGTGGCGGCGGCGCTTCCGGGCGGCGATCCGCTGGCGGCGGCGCTGGCGGCGGGAGAAACCCCGTCGCCGCAGGTAGTAGCCGCGGCGGGAGAAACGGCGGGCCTTCGGCCGGGAATTGCGGTTGCGTGCCTGGTCGCGGTTCTGATCGGACTGGGGTTCGGAACCTACTTGACGGTTCGTTACGGCGCGCTGGAGAAGATACATCCGGAACAACCGCCTGAGGTGCTCGCGCAGCGAGCGCGACAGATCCTGGAGCAGGTGGGATATTCCGAAAAACCTGCAGACCGCGCTTTCGGCTTCGATTACGACACAAATCTCAGGGACTTCCTCGAGAAGGAAAAGGCCCCGCCGAACTGGGATGAAGTCATGGCAGGGCGTCCGACCATGCTGGAGTTCTGGTACCGTCAGAGTCCCAAATTGATGGCGGCCAGCGAGTATCGAGATTTGCTCGTTCCCGGGATCATCGCAGAGGAAGATCCTCCGACCACGTTGTCAGGCATGATCAATTTGAAGATCGACGCCAAAGGGAGGCTGATTTACCTGCAGGCAATTCCGCCTCAAAAAGAGAGTGCGACGGCGCAAACGACGAGGCCGGATTGGAAGCCCTTGTTCGCGGCCGCCGAGTTGGATGAGTCAAAACTGCAACCGTCACCTCCGGAATGGACTCCGTTGGGAGCCGCAGACATGCGGGCCGCGTGGACCGGCGTGTGGCCGGGATCGACGCGGCCGCTGAGGGTGGAAGCGGCGGCCTGGCATGGCAAGCCTGTGTTCTTCGCGATGATCGGCGATTGGAACAAACCATGGCGCATGGTTGCCCCCGAGACCACGGACGACAAGAAGAACCGGCTGAGCCAGATCATCGGAGTTTTGTTGCTGACTGCCCTGCTGGCGGCAGGAGCCTGGCTCGCCCGGCGCAACTACCGCCAGGGCCGCGCCGACCGCGACGGCGCGCTCCGGCTGGCGGCCGTAATGTTTGTGCTGGAAATACTGCTGTGGTTGTCCCGGTCGCATTTCGTGCCCGGCCTTCAAACGTTTGGGTTCATGGTGCTAGCCATTTCTTCCGGCCTGTTTTTGGGGGGCATTATGTGGATGCTCTACCTGGCGGTCGAGCCGTGGATTCGGCGGCGCTGGCCCCATGCCATCATTTCGTGGAGCCGGCTGATTTCAGGACAGCTACGCGATCCGCTGGTGGGGCGCGACATTTTGCTGGGGGTCACCTTCGGCGTGGTCTGGATCCTGATTTTCGAGTTCACTAATATTCCTCTCGCCCACATGGGCGCTGCTCCTCAGTTGAACTCCACCGATTACCTGCTCGGAGGGCGTCAGGCATTCGGCCAGTGGCTGATGAAGATTCCCGGTTCGATTGCTGGCACCCTGGAGTTCTTCTTCCTGCTGCTGGGCTTGAAGGTGCTCGTACGCAAGGACTGGATCGCCGCGATTGCCTTCGTCGCCCTGTTTGTCGGGTTGCGATCGCTGCAAAGCACGCACCTGGCAGTGGACCTTCCAGCGCTGTTACTGGTCTACGGGGTACTGGTCCTGATTGTCTTTCGATTTGGGCTGGTGCCGCTCGCGGTTGCCGCGTTCACCGTCGACATGCTCGGAAGCGTGCCCTTCACCGCCGACTTTTCGGCTTGGTACATGGGCACGACAGTTCTGGCGCTGCTGAGCGTGGTCGCTCTAGCAGGATGGGGCTTCTATCATTCGCTGGGCGGGGAGCCGATGTGGAAAGTGGAGATGGAGTAGCGCCTAGCGCCTGATTGAAGCGCGCTCCGAAGGCGGTGGGCCCTCGGAGCGCATGATGTCAGGTGGCTAGTGATCGCCATCGTGATCGCTAGATTCCCTCAGCCATGGAGCGAAACGGACATCCGACCCACTGCTCGTGGTACATCCTTGGCCGCCCGGCCCTGCGTGACACCCCCAGTAATTTTCCGTGGCGTCGATTGTGCCCGTGCACACCTTCGAAGCGTCCAACACGCAAACGTCGCCCACGCCAATTTTGCCGCCGAGCAAGTCATTCAGATGAATGTCAACATCGGCGGGCGTGTTGACCGCGACGTCGATCGCTTCATCCCAGATCACGTTGTGCGAAATGACCGTGCCCCGCACGGGTGAGCCACCGTCGCCGCTATTGATATTGATTCCAACTGGGCCGGGAGTCGCGGTGTCAAACGTGTCCGCCAGATTCCCGGCGATGAAGTTGCCGATGATCTTGTTTCCACTCATGTTGTCGGGCGGTAGACCAAACGCCGGGCCGACGTGCGTGTGCAGAGCGACCCCTCCCAGCCCATTGCGCGTCAGCTTGTTTCGGATGATCACATTGTTTGAGACCATTCCCTGACCGGCGCCATCGGAAAATAAGCCTGCTCCTGAGCCTCCGACCTTCACGCCGTTGCCCGAGGACACGTTCTCGGCAACGGTATTGTGGTTGACTCCATTGTGGGCCGGAATCGGATTCGCCTTCGTTTGGCCCGCCGGCGCATGCGAGGCGAGAACAATGCCGCACTCTAACGGGTTGTCCACGACGACATTGCGGATGATCAGATTGTTCCGGCTTTCCCCGGTCTCGTCGCTGATGAGGACCCCATCGGCGTTACCCGTGATGTAATTGCCAGACACGGTCGAATTCACGCTGCCCACAAGGTGAACGGCGCCACCGCAATCCCCCGTTTCATCGGTCTCGTAAGTGCCACTGCCGGGCTGGTCCGGGCAGCCAGTCAGCGCCCCGGTGAAAACCGCGCCCGGGACGGCATCATTGTTCTTGATCGTGTTGTCGCGGATGGTGACGTCCGATGCGCTCACCAGCAAAATGCCCTCATACAAGGCGTTCTGCACTGTGAATCCGGCGATCGTGACGTCTCTCAGGCCATGATTGTCATAACCGTTCACAAAAATGCCATGTGCCAGATTGGTGGCATCGATGACAGTCGATTTGGCGCCCGCTCCGAGCAGCGAGAGCGGTCTGCCAATGACGACCTCTTCTGCATACGTTCCGGCCGCAACGTTGATCACGTCAAAGGCCTTGGCGGCGTTGACAGCGGATTGAATCGTCTTGTAACAGCCATTCGATCCTGCGGGATTGACGCAAAGAGTCTTTGCAGCGGCAGCTTGATCCACTCCAGCAAGCAAGCCTCCACAAACAAAGATCAGCGCGAGACGAAACCCAGCTGAGCGCATAAACGTGCACCTCCTCATTGCAGAAGTAAAATGTTTCAGAGAGAGAATGGGGAAGGGCCCAAAATACGCGCGAATTATGCTCCTGCCAAGGCTGCTGGTCAATGGGCAAAAGTCTGTAGCTTAGTTGAGGCGATCGTCAACGGCATCTCAGACCCCAGTATCGCAAGTCCTAGCGCCGGACGCCAACAACGGGAGAATAGCTCGCATCCCCTGCCGCATCTCCAGCATCTAAAAACTTGACAGTGATTCACTCAAGTCCTATCATGTGGTTGATATAAAAGCACTTCGCGGCAATAATTCGTTGCTGGCAAAGGACTTATCAAGTTTAGGAGGCGCGTTTTATGGGCAAGATTATCGGAATTGACCTGGGGACTACCAATTCCTGCGTGGCAGTGATGGAAGGTGGCGAGCCCAAGGTCATCGCGAATGAAGAAGGAGGGCGGACTACGCCTTCCGTGGTGGGCTTCACCAAGACCGGCGAACGGCTGGTGGGGCAGGTGGCTAAGCGGCAGGCCATTACCAATCCCGAGAACACCGTGTATTCGATCAAGCGGTTCATGGGACGCCGCTATGACGAAGTCGGCGAAGAGATGAAGATGGTGCCGTATAAGGTCGTGCAGTCGGGCGACCACGTCGCGGTGCTGGCGCAGGGCAAGGAGCACACGCCGCCGCAGATTTCGGCGCATGATTCTGCAGAAGCTGAAGAAGGCGGCGGAAGACTATCTCGGCGAGAAAGTGACCGAGGCGGTCATCACCGTGCCGGCCTACTTCAACGATGCCCAGCGGCAGGCGACCAAAGATGCCGGGCAGATCGCTGGCCTGGAAGTGAAGCGCATCATCAACGAGCCGACGGCGGCCGCGCTCGCCTACGGCCTCGACAAGGGCAAGGACGAGACTATCGCCGTGTATGACTTCGGCGGCGGAACGTTCGACATTTCGATTCTGGAAGTGGGCGAAGGCGTGATTGAAGTCAAGGCCACCAACGGCGACACCCACCTGGGCGGCGACAACCTCGACCAGCGCATTGTCGACTGGCTGATCGACGAATTCAAGAAAGACGAAGGCCTCGACCTGCGGGGCAAGGGAAACGAGATGGCCTTGCAGCGTCTGCGCGACGCGGCCGAGCGCGCCAAGATTGAGCTCTCGACCACCATGGAGACCGAGATCAATCTGCCGTTCATCACGGCCGATGCCACCGGGCCGAAGCATCTGGTGAAGAAGCTGACGCGGGCGAAGCTCGAAGGGATGGTGGAGGACATCATCCAGCGCTCGGCGGGACCCTGCAAGCAGTGCCTGAAGGATGCGGGCATCGATACCAGCAAGATCAACGAAGTCGTGCTGGTCGGCGGGCAGACGCGCATGCCGCGCATCCAGGCGCTGGTGAAAGAGCTGTTCGGGCGCGAAGGCCACAAGGGCGTGAATCCGGACGAAGTGGTCGCAGTCGGCGCGGCGATTCAGGGCGGCGTGCTGGGCGGCGAAGTGAAAGATCTGCTGCTGCTCGACGTGACTCCGCTCTCGCTGTCGATTGAGACGCTGGGCGGCGTGGCGACGCCGATGATCCCGCGCAACACGACGATTCCGACCAAGAAGACGGAGACGTTCTCGACGGCGGCCGACAGTCAGACCTCGGTTGAGGTGCACGTGCTGCAGGGCGAGCGGCCGATGGCGGCGCAGAACCGGACGCTGGGCAAGTTCCACCTGACCGGGATTCCGCCGGCTCCGCGCGGCGTGCCGCAGATCGAGGTGACGTTCGACATCGACGCCAACGGCATCCTGAACGTGACCGCGAAAGATATGGCCACGCAGAAGGACCAGAAGATCACGATTACCTCGTCTTCTGGTCTGTCAAAAGAAGAAGTCGAGCGCATGGCGAAGGAAGCCGATGCGCACGCGGCCGAGGACAAGGCGCAACGCGACTCGATCGAGGCCAAGAACCAGCTCGACTCGATGGTCTACAACATCGAGAAGATGCTGCGCGAGTCTGGCGACAAGATCTCGGGCTCGGAGCGTGGCGACGTGGAAAACGCTGTCGCCGACGCCAAGAAGGCGCTGGAGTCCAACGACAAGGCGCAGATGGACAAGGCGCGCGAGAAGCTGACCCAGGCGTCGCACAAGCTGGCCGAGCAGATGTACAAGGCGGCACAGGCGCAGCCGGGGCCGGGCCCGGGGCCAACGCCAGGCGCGAGCGCGGGCGGCGATCATGGTGGTGATGGTCAGGCCAAAAAGAAGGACGAAGGCGTGATCGACGCCGAGTACGTGGACGTAGAGGACAAGAAGTAAGCAAGACTTGGCCACGGATTGGCGCGGATGAACACGGATATCCGTGAAGATCCGTGAGATCCGTGGCCGGTTTAATTAGGGGGAATCGAAGTGGATTTTCAGGTCAATGGGGAAACGTATTTTTTGAGCCTCGCCGAGGACGAGGCGCGGTGGCTCGTTTTTGTGTCCACGCCCAACGGAACGCGGCCGATCCCGGTGTATGTAGATGCGCAGGAGGTCGAGGATTTGACGTTGGTGGTAGAAGATAAGCGGAAGCGGGAAATTCCTAACTAAGTTCTGTTCGCCGTTTTTGCAGTTTCAGATGCGCTAGATGCCTACTACTTCCAAGAAGGACTACTACGAAATTCTCGGCGTGAAGAAATCCGCCTCGGCGGAGGATATCCGCAAGGCGTTCCGCAAGCTGGCGCGGAAGTATCATCCGGACGTCAACCCGGGGGACAAGGCAGCGGAAGAGAAGTTCAAAGCGCTCTCCGAGGCCAACGACGTCCTCAGCGATCCCAAGAAACGCAAGATTTACGACCAGGTCGGGTTTTACTCCGACAACATTGATCCCGCGACAGCAGAGGCGTATGCGCGGGCTGGGGGCGGCGCGGGCGGAAACGCAGGCTCTCCCGGAGGTTTTCCGGGCGGATTTCCAGGCGGCGCAGGTGGCGCACAAGGCGCTCCCTTCGATTTTGGCGGGTTCGACTTTTCTGATCTCGTCGACAGTGCGGGCCGCGGCCGAAAGAGCAGCGGTAGTGGCGGCAGCTTTCGCGACATTTTTGGGTCGATCTTCGGGGGTGGGCACGGCGCAGCGCCAGCCGAGGAAGGCCCAGAGCCGGGGACCGATCTCGAGTATCAGGTCAACGTTCCCTTCTGGACGGCGATTCGCGGCGGCGTGATGCGGCTGAACATCTCGCGGAACGATGTCTGCTCGCAGTGCCATGGGCAGGGGTACCTCGAGTCTCCGGGCAAATGCCCGGAGTGCGGCGGTACCGGACAGATCACCCAGACCGGCGGGCGGATGAAGTTCAACGTGCAGTGTCCGCGATGCCACGGGACGGGAAAGAACCTGACAACCTGCCCGACCTGTCACGGCGAAGGCACGGTGACGAAAACCGAACCGCTGGAGGTCCGCATCAAGGCCGGCACGCGGGACGGACAGCGCATTCGCTTGCCCGGCAAGGGCAACGCCGGGGCCCACGGCGGAGCGCCGGGCGATCTTTACGCGATCATCCGAACTGGCGAGCATCCGATCTTCCGGCGCGACGGCGATGACATCTACCTGACCGTGCCGGTCAGCGCCACCGAAGCGGCATTGGGCGCCAAGATCGAAGTACCGACGATCGACGGACGGGCGCTGTTGAAGATTCCTCCCGGAACGCAGTCTGGCCAGAAGCTGCGCTTGCGGGAAAAAGGCGTGCCCTCCGCAACGAAGGACGGTGTGCGTGGAGATGAAATCGTCGAGATCACGGTCACGGTGCCCATGCCCCGCGACGAGCGCACCAAAGAGTTGCTGCGGGAACTGGCCAAGCTGAACCCGGAGGACCCGCGGGCGGAGCTGTGGCAGAAGGTCTAACCACACAGGATACTGGGGACACCCAGAAAATACTAAAGGGCCCGGCCAGAAGCCGGGCCTTTTTTTAATTTACTTTTTCGGCGTGGGATCGTCTGCCGGATTGATGTAATTGAACTTCACCGGCGACATCCCGTGGATCTGAATGACAGTTTCCCCGGAGGCTCCGGCGTAGTGATGCATCGTCGGATCGAGGTAGGCGAAACTGCCGGGCGCAAAGCTCATCATCTTGGTCGCGTCGAACTGGTCCCCCATGCCGACTTTCAGCGTGCCAGAGAGCACGGTCACATTCTCCCGGTGCGGATGCGTATGTGGCGCGACCTTGTAGCCGTCGGGCATTTTCAGGCGAATGGTGAAGTCGCCGGTGGAAGCCATCGGGTCGCCTTCAAGCACCGCCAATTGTGCTCCCGGCGGAAGGAACGGCGGAGCCGGGCCGAACTTCACCTGATCGGGCGTGAAGGCGTTTTGCGCCTGCGATGGCTGCGCCGCAAACAGTGCAGCCACGGAAAGAACGACAGCGAGAAACGGTAATTTCATAGAACCCTCCCAACTGACGCGGCATGATAAATACACTCCACGCTAACAGCAAGGGCGGTCGCGGGGAGCGCTTAGGCTCTTCGCGCGACCTATACAGTTGCCTCAGTCATTTATATTACTTGACTTAGTCAACTTATTTGCAGATACTACTCCACATGACCCCGCTCTCGCTTGCGGCGGACCCCGAACCGCACATTGCGGCGATTCGGCGCTTCAATCGCTTCTATACCCGCCAGATCGGGCTCCTCGATGAGGGTTTGCTGAATAGTCCGTTCTCGTTGACCCAGTGCCGGACGCTCTACGAACTGGCTCGGCAGGAACACACGACAGCCGCCGAACTTTGCAAAGACCTGGGGCTGGATGCAGGGTACTTGAGCCGCATTCTGGCGAACTTCGAGAAGGCGACTTTGATCGCAAAAGAAGTGTCTCCCACGGATGGCCGCCAGACACTACTCAGGCTAACGAAGAAGGGGCGCGCTGCCTTCGAACCCCTGAATACCCGATCGAGTGATCAGGTGCGCGCTATGCTCGGCAAGTTGCCGGCGGCGAAGCAAGACGAACTCATTCGAGCGATGAGGGCCATCGAATCCCTGTTGTTGCCTAATAGCGAGCGCGTGCCTTCCTACGTTCTTCGCGCACATCGCCCCGGCGATATGGGATGGGTCGTCCAGCGTCACGGCCTGCTCTATTCCAAAGAGTATGGCTACGACGAGCGGTTCGAGGCGCTGGTGGCGGGCATTGTGGCCGAGTTCATCGAGAAATTCGACCCCGCCCGAGAACGCTGCTGGGTCGCCGAAAAAGACGGCGCAAATGTAGGATCGGTGTTCCTGGTGAAGAAGTCGGCGTCGGTTTCGAAGCTGCGACTGCTGCTGGTCGAACCATCCGCTCGCGGGTTGGGAATCGGAAAGCGCCTGGTCGAGGAATGCGTCCGCTTCGCCCGGGACGCCAGCTACAAGAAGATTATGCTCTGGACACAGAGCGAACTGGCTGCCGCGCGCCGTATTTACCAAAATGCGGGCTTCGAGTTGGTGGCCGAGAAGAAACATCAGAGCTGGAGCCGCAAAGATCTGGTCGCTGAAACCTGGGAACTGAAACTCTAGGATGGGCGTAGCCCCGCATTAAGTCAAAGCCTGAGGACGGAATTTTCTAGTAAGGCCAAGAGCCTCAGCTCGTTGGCCGCATTACGTGGACGATAATTGCCACGTGAATGCCAATCGCGGCTGTCGCACCGGTCATGTGCATCAAGAATGTCCCGCCACCAGCCTGATGAATGGCGGCGATACCGTACCCGCCAAGGGGAAGAAACAAGGTGATCGCGGTTCCCAGTCCTGGGTTGTAGCCTCGGGAAATGATCGCCTGGACGACGTGAATTGTGCCATTCAGGAGCACCAGATAGATTGCAACCAATCCGAAGCCAACTCTAACCGTCGCTGCCAATGCCAGAGATATCCCGATGATGCCCCACACCCCGGGCACGTTGATAACGAAGACAGCCAACGGTGACAGTCCCACTCTTCCCTTCCCAATCGTCTGATTGACGAAGAGTCTGAAACGATCATTGTCGTGCTCCTCGTATTGATGAACCATGTAAACCGGCAGGCAGAGAAAGGTGGCCATGAGCGAAGCGGGCCAAGGGTGCACGAGGACAGGAGTCAACAAAAGCAACATCAAACCGGCCAAGAACCCACCGTAGACCCAGTTCTCGATCAGTCGTGCAAACATTTGTTTCCTCCCAGCGCAACGGGCTTCCTCGCCTGTAATCGTCCAGCGCAGGGTACTCTACTTTGGCGTGAGAGGCGATGCGATCTCCCGGATCGAATCGATCATCAGCTGCGCGTAGCCCTCCGTCTCGATTACCTCCGTACCACAACGGTTGCTTACAAAAATTTGCAAAAAAAGTCAAAAAAATCTTGCATCTGATGAAAATTCCCGTAATCTCACAAATGCGAACTAACTTCGCCGAAATGCCCGGGGAATCCGCTCGGCAACCCGGGAGCCGCGAGCAGCAAGTCTTGTTTCTGAGACCAAGGGAGACGCGGTGGCGAGAGTGAGTCGCTTGAGGAGGAAGACATAGAAATTGGCAGCTCCCGCCCCGCACCAACAACCCGGCAATCCCCAGCCCCACGCCGCCGTACCCACCCGGAACCCGATCGTTAAGAAACGGTTCGTCCGCCTCACGCTTTGGCCCTTGGTCGCCGCCACCTTCTTTATGGTGTCGGGCGGAACCTATGGCACCGAAGACATCGTGCATGGCGCCGGCTACGGACGCGCGATCCTGATTCTGATCCTGACTCCGCTTCTCTGGAGCCTGCCGACGGCTTTTATGATCGGCGAGCTCTCGAGCGCGCTGCCCTTCGAAGGCGGCTACTACGCCTGGGTGCGCCGCGCCTTGGGCAACTTCTGGGGATTTCAGGAAGCCTGGCTCTCGCTGGTTGCGTCCATTTTCGACATGGCGATCTATCCCACCCTGTTCGTGGCGTACCTGACCCGCATGTTCCCGTGGTTCCAGGAGAACAATCGCGGCTGGTGGGTGGCGCTGGCGGTGGTGATCGCGTGCGCTCTCCTGAATATCGCCGGAGTCAAGGTGGTTTCGCTCACCTCGCTGTGGCTGTTCCTGGCGCTGTCGGCGCCGTTCGTGGCCATCGTCCTGCTGGCGCCGTTCAAGCTTGGAGCGCTGGCCAACGCCGTGACCAAGCCCACGACTTCGACCGTCGACATTCTGGGCGGGCTGCTCATCTGCATGTGGAACTACATGGGATGGGATAACGCCTCGACCATCGCCGCCGAAGTGGAGCGTCCGCAGCGGACCTATCCGCGGGCGATGCTGGTCGCCGTCTGCATTGTGGCAGTCAGCTACGTACTGCCCTTCGTCGCGATGTGGATGACCGGTTTGAAGGCGACCGCATGGGAAACTGGCTCGTGGGCCGACATTGCCGGTCTTCTGGGCGGCCCGCTGCTACGGATTGGCGTCGTGCTGGGCGGAATCATCAGCGCCTTTGGCATGTTCAACGCGCTGGTGATGAGCTACTCCCGACTGCCGCTGGCCATGGCCCAGGACGGCATGCTGCCCGGGATCTTCGGTAAACTGCACAAGAAATCGAAGGCGCCATGGGTTGCCATCCTTGCGCTGGCCGCCGGATGGGCGATGTGCCTGGGCTTGGGCTTTGCCCGGCTGGTCACCCTGGACATCCTTCTTTATGGCGCCAGCCTGCTGCTCGAGTTCGTGGCGCTGGCGGTGCTGCGGTTCCGCGAACCGGACCTGCCGCGGCCGTTTCGCGTGCCGGGTGGGCTCTTTGGAGCGCTTGCCATCGGCATTCCACCCATGCTACTGTTGGGCTTTTCGGTGGTCCGCAGCGAGCATGAGCAAATCTGGAATATGAGCTCGTTCAGCTTCGGGATGATCCTGATCGCGGCGGGCTTCGTCGCCTATTTCCTGAATCACGCGCTTAAGCCCGCAGGATGGTCGGTTCCGCGGCAAGAAAAGCCGCAGCCGGCGGCCTGATCGATCGTTCGCTTAAGACCAAGAGGACCGGGTAAAGCCGGTCCTCTTTGATTTTCTGTTTGGGTTGAATCTCAGGCGGCCGCCGCCGTGTCTCGCCACATCCTAACTTTGTCATGCGCGCGTTGCACGCTCGCGGCCTGCCGACGCACGATCTCGGCGATGTTCGACGGCAATCCGCCGCTGAGTGCCTTCTGATAGGTTTCCTTGGCATTATCCTCGCCTTTTTCCACGGATTCCAAGATTGTCTTGTCTCCTCCGCCCAATGCAACCTTGGTATCAATCCATGCGCGGTGTAATGTCGCGGAGGCGGAGCCGGAAACCTTTTTGCCTGGCTCGCCAACTTTGGCCAGTTCGCTCTGCAGTTCTTCCGCGAACCGCCCACGTTCGGCAGTCTGTTCCATGAAATAACTCTTTAGCTCCGGACGCTTTATGTGCTCGGCTGCGTCCTGGTAGCCCTTCTGTCCGTCTCTGCAGGTCTCAATAAGGTCCTTCAGCACACTGACAACGTTATTTTCGTCCATAATAATCCTCCGCAATTTGGATGCCCGTACGCGATTGGGGTTGGCGGGATTTTCCGGCTTGGATAGGAAGAAATTTTGATCGTGCACTAGAATCGAACCAGGGAGATCTATGACCAAACGGAAGTCGAAGGGTGCCTACATGATTTCCTCGGTGGCCGAGATGTATGGCATTCACCCCCAGACTCTGCGGCTGTACGAACGTGAAGGGCTGCTCAAGCCCTCGCGCACCGAGGGCAACACCCGTCTCTACACCGACGAAGACCTGCTGCGGCTGGAATTCATTCTCTCGTTGGCCCGCGACCTGGGCGTCAACATCGCTGGCATGGCCATCATCCTGCAAATGCGGGAGCGCATGGAGGAGATGCAGCGCCAGATTCAGGAGTTCGTGCAGTACATCCAGCAGGAAGTGCTCACCCGCGCCAATGCCGCGGCCGACCCGTCGAAAGGGGCAATCGTGCCGGTCAGGAGGCAGATGGTCGCCCCGGCTGTTCAGGTGGGGAAGAAAAGGTAGTCCGTCCTTTCCGGGTCTCACATCTCATTTGTCGTCCTGAGCGGAGTCGCTGGTTCGCGAACGCGAAGCAGTGACGGAGTCGAAGGATCCCTAATCCCCGTCCGTCCACTTAAGCCCGGCAAGGAGTTCTCCTGATGGTCCCGCATGACGTGAAGAACTCCCTTCAGCGGTATGGTTCTTCCCAGCCTATAGGGATCCTTCGACTGCGCTGCCGTTCGCTTCGCTCACGTCAGCTTCGCTCAGGATGACAGGCCTAGAGGTATGATCTAAGGTTCGCTATGCTCCCCTTCAAGCTCGTCTACAGCGACGCCTACTACCTGCCCATCGGCGACCACGTCTTCCCCGCCGAAAAGTATCGGCGCATTCGCGACCGGCTCATCGCCAACGGCATTGCCGATGCTCAGGATTTCATAGAGCCGGAACCGGCGAGCGATCAGGACATTCTGCTGGTGCACAAGCCGGAGTACGTGCAGAAGCTGAAGACGGGCACGCTCAGCCCGCGCGAAGAAATGGAAATGGAGGTTCCCTACTCGCGCGATCTGGCGGAGGCTTTCTGGCTGGCGGCGGGTGGATCGATCCTGGCGGCACGCCAGTGCCTGACAGACAAGGTCTCGATCAGCGTTGGCGGCGGATTTCATCATGCCTTTCCCGACCACGGCGAGGGATTCTGCATGATCCACGATGTGGCGGTGGCCATCCGGCGGCTGCAACGCGACGACAAGATTCGCACCGCGATGACCGTGGATTGCGACGTACATCAGGGCAACGGCACCGCCTCGATTTTTGCCGGGACGCGTACCGCGAGTTCGCTGCTCCCTTCGGTTTCCAGTTCTACGCTGGAACAGGCCGGGGGCAGGCCACGTGGAGGCAAGATGCGCGAGGCCCATGCCGGCGACGTCTTCACCATTTCGCTGCACCAGCACAACAACTATCCGCTATGGAAGCCGCCGTCGTCGATTGACGTGGACCTGCCCGATGGCACCGGTGACGACGACTATCTGGCCTGGCTCGACAACGCGCTTAGCTCCGGCATGCGGCAGTTTGAGCCCGATCTTATGTGCTACATCGCCGGCGCCGATCCCTATCGCGAAGACCAACTCGGCGGACTCGACCTGACCATCGAGGGACTGAAGAAGCGCGACGAACTCGTCTTCCGCGTAGCCCACGCCCGTGGCATTCCGGTGATGGTAACCTTCGCCGGAGGCTACGCGCAGAATGTGGAGGACACGGTGACGATCCACTGCAATACGGTGGTGGCAGCGAAGGAAGTGTTTTCGGGAGCGGCGTCACCGAAGGTACAACAGAGCCGTCGGTGACTTTTATCCACGCACAGCAGTTATAACAATATGAACCTTATTCCTTCCGACATTCCGCACAGCGAGGTTTACGGAATTCTGCTCAACTCCGTCGCGCCGCGTCCGATCGCGTGGGTTTCCACGCTCAACGCCTCGGGGCAGCCGAACTTGGCGCCCTTTTCTTTCTTTAACGCGATGTGTGTCGACCCGCCGTTGCTGGGCTTCTCCCCGGGACTGCGCCAGCCAAAGCAGGCAGATGCGTCCAACGGCGAACCTAAAGACACGCTGCGCAACGTCCGAGAAACGAAGGAATTCGTGGTCAACATAGTTACCTACGAACTGCTGCAAGCGATGAATGTAACGAGCGGCGATTACGACCCCACGGTCAATGAATTCGAACTGGCGAAGGTCACCCCTATGCCCTCCCGACTCGTGCGACCGGCACGCGTGGCAGAATCTCCGGTGAGCTTCGAGTGCCGGCTGTATCAGATCCTCGATTTCTCTCCTGCCCCCACCGGCAGCAGCCTGGTAATCGGCGAGATTGTCTCCATTTACCTGGATGATGCGCACATCAAGGACGGACGGCTGGATCGGAACTCGCTCGACCTGATTGGGCGCATGGGCGGCATCCAATACACGCGCACCACCGAACGGATCGAACTGGCGCGGCCCAAGGTTGAGTAACGGCGCTCATTTCCGCGGGCGCGAGTGATCTCTCCCCGTGAGGTCATCTTGAGCGCAGCCGTTTTTCAGGCGGAGCGAAGGATCTCTACGCAACGGAGACGGAAGGGATGGCCCGACGCGAGATCCCTCGCCCGGCTGAAGAGCGCCGGGCTTCGGGATGACGCCTCAGGGGAGGTGTAAGGATCCAAACTGACTACCCCGTGGGCGGAGGCGTCTTCCGCACGCCGACCTACTTCAGTCAGGGTGAACATCGGCCTCGCTGCTAAAATAGCCTGATACCTCTATGTTCGAGAACTTACAGGAAAAACTACAACGCGCGTTCAAGAGCCTTCGCGGACAGGCCAAGCTCACCGAGGAGAACATTGACGAGGCGCTGCGCGAGATTCGGCTGGCGCTGCTCGAGGCCGACGTCAACTTCAAAGTCGTCAAGCAACTCATCGATCAGATTCGCGCCAAGGCCGTGGGTCAGGATGTGTTGACGGCGCTGTCGCCGGGCGAGCAGGTCATCAAGATCGTGCGCGACGAACTGGTCGAACTTCTCGGCAAGGACACGGCGCGCATGAAGTTCGCCTCCCAGCCGCCCACGGTCGTGCTCATGGCGGGTCTACAAGGCTCCGGCAAGACGACGACTTCGGGCAAACTGGCGCACTGGTTCAAAAATGGCGGGCATCGTCCGCTGCTGGTTTCGGTGGACGTCTACCGTCCGGCGGCGCGCGAGCAGTTGAAGATTGTGGCGCAGGCGGTCAAGAGTCACCTCTACGAAGGAGAGGTAGGCGAGGCCAACACGGCGACGGTCGAGCGCTTGGTGAAAGAGGCCCGGCGCGAGGCCGTCGTTTCCGGCTGTGACGTGCTGATCGTCGACACCGCCGGTCGTTTGCACATCGACGACCAGTTGATGGAAGAAATGCAGTCGCTGAAGAAGCTGCTGAACCCGTCGGAGATTCTGTTCGTGGCCGACGCCATGACCGGCCAGGACGCGGTCAACTCCGCCGACGAGTTCCACAAAAAGCTTTCGCTGACCGGCATCGTCCTCACAAAAATGGACGGTGACGCTCGCGGCGGCGCGGCGCTCTCGATTCGACAAGTGATCGGCCAGCCCATCAAGTTCATCGGCGTGGGCGAAAAGTACGATGCGCTCGAGCCCTTCCATCCCGATCGAATCGTTTCGCGCATTCTGGGCATGGGCGACATTCTGTCGCTGATCGAGCGGGCCGAGCAGCAGATCGACAAGAAGAAGGCGCAGGAAATGGCCACCAAAGCGCTTTCCGGGGATGGCTTCTCGCTGGAAGATTTTCGCGACCAGTTGCGCCAAGTCAAAAAGATGGGATCGATGAAGAGCCTGATGGGAATGTTGCCCTCGATCGGCCCGTTCTCCGGCCTGCAGAAGGCCGCCGACAACGTCGACGAGAAGCAGATCAACCGCGTCGAGGCCATCATCAATTCGATGACCACGCACGAGCGCAACCATCACGAAGTAATCAATGGCAGCCGCCGCAAGCGCATCGCTCGCGGGTCGGGTACGAGCGTGCAGGAAGTGAATAATCTGCTGCGCCAGTACGCGCAGATGAAGAAGATGTTCAAGCAGATGGGAAAGCCCAGCTTCGCAAGAAGGCTGGCGGGGATGAAGCTGCCGGGAATGTAACGGCCGAACGACCCGGAGGGCAGATTGTTCGCGGACGTACTCATCGTTTTCCTCATAAGGGCGCTAATCCAATTCTTCCGATCGCATCGCGCCAAGTCCTGGCCGATCGTAAAGGGTGAGGTCACAACCTCGCAGAAGGGCGCAGGAGGATTTGGCTGTATTGTCGTGGTCCTTACTTACACGTACAGGCTCGATGGAGAGCTGTACACGGGCTCGCATACCGAGCCTTTCCTGGGGGGCCGGGTCGGCAAGGGGCTATCTTGAACAATTGCCGCCGGGTAGCGAGCTCATTGTGCGCGTGCGTCCGGGAATGCCCGAATCTTCTTTTGTGCGCGACCGGGATTTATATTTCCATGCGCACGGATACCGCCTCGAGAGCTGACCTTTATGAAATGGCGCTCCCTCGAAGAGTCAGTTTTAGGTCTTGAAGCACGCCCGCTGCGCGAAATCTTTGCCGAGCGGAAGGAACTGATTGCGAAATGCGTTCCCGCCGAGATGCAGGCAGTTCACGCACAGGCTGTCGCCGAGCTCAAGGCGCGGCATCTCGCAGCAAACATCCTGCCCGTCGGCACGAAGGCGCCTCCGTTCGAACTTCAAGATCACGACGGCAAGATCGTGTCTTCCTCCGGCCTGCTCGCCAAGGAACGGCTCGTGCTGTGCTTCATCCGCGGGCGGTGGTGCCCGTTTTGCGTGGGGCAGACGGAGGCCATGAACCTCATCCTGCCACAGATCGAGCAGGCTGGAGCCGCGCTGGTCGCCATTTCGCCGCAGACGGTCAGGCAGTCGTTCTTCATGAATGATCAGCACAAGCTGCGATTTCCCCTGCTCTCGGATGCTGGAAATCACGTCGCGCGGCAGTTTGGGTTGACCTATCGCGTACCTCCGCTGCAGGAGGCGGTGTATCGCCGGGCATTCGTCAATCTGCCGTTCACCAACGGGGATGAGAGTTGGGAGTTACCGATTCCGGCGACCTACATCCTGGATCGCGAAGGCACGGTGGTTTACGCGAGCGCGAATGAGGATTACACGGAGCGGCCAGAACCGGCGGACATCGTGTCCCTTCTTCAGCCCGACCGTCGTAGCACCGCCTTGTCATCCTGAGGGCCGCGCCTTTCGCGGACCGAAGGACCTATGCAACCGCATGCACAGAGGCGCTGTCGGCGAGATGCATAGGTCCTTCGCTGCGCTTGATTGCATAACGACGTTGGCTCGTCGCAGCGAGTAGATTGGTTGTGACAAAACAGACCAAGGCTCGAGAGAAGGAGCCAACGTCATGCTGATTATAGGCTGTGATTTTCATCCGGGTTTTCAGCAGGTCGCGATCTTTGACAACCAAACGGGAGAGTATCAGGAGCGGCGTCTGGGGCACCGCGCCGAGGCGGAACAGTTTTACCGCGCGCTGGCGGGCCAAGTGGTGCGGGTGGGAATGGAAGCCTGCGGACACTATTCGTGGTTCGAGCGGCTGCTGGCGGAGTTGGGGTTCGAGTTGTGGCTGGGGGATGCGGCTGCGATCCGGGCCGCGGTGGTGCGGAAGCAGAAGACGGACCGGCGGGACGCCGAGCATGTGCTGGAGCTGCTGCTGCAAGGGCGGTTTCCGCGGATCTGGGTGCCGAGTCTAGAGGAACGGGACGTGCGGCAGTTGCTGGTGCATCGGCACAAGCAGGTGCAGGCGCGGACGCAAGTGAAGAATCAGTTGCAGGCCATGGCGCTGAGCCAGGGAGTGCAGAAGAAACGCAAGTTGTGGACGGAGGCGGGGCGGGCGGAGTTGGAGCAATTGCCCATGTTGCCCTATGCGGCGCAACGGCGCCAGCAACTGCTGGAGGCACTGGACGCACTGGGAGCCGAGATCGAGCCACTGAACCGGCGGGTGGAAGAAGAAGTGGCGCAACGGCCAGCGGCGGTTCGGTTGCAGACGCATCCGGGAGTGGGGCCGGTGACGGCGCTGGCCATGGTGTTGACGCTGGGGCCGGCGGAGCGGTTCGCTTCGGGCAAGCAAGTAGCGAGCTACTTCGGACTGATTCCCAGCGAGCATAGCAGCGGCGGGCGGCAGCAGTTGGGGCACATCAGCAAGCAGGGCAGTTCGTTTCTGCGCTTTTTGCTGGTGGAGGCAGGCCAGTCGGCGGCACGTTACGACGCCGAGTTGGGACGCTTCTATCGTCGCTTGGCGGGGCGCAAACATCGCGCCCTGGCCAAAGTGGCGGTGGCGCGCAAGCTGGCGGTGAGGTTGTACCTGATGTTGCGCGAAGACTGGACCTACGCGCAACTATGCAGGGCGGTCGTGCAGGCGAGCCCGAGTCATCCTGTGGTGGGACGACAGAACGAGCGCTTGAGTAGGCAGCCTGCCTCCCCGAAGCAGCGGGGAGTTCGAAGCACGAATCATGGGAGCACGACCCGAAGAGATGGATGGCGGGACCTTGCGTCCCCCGCGAGATTAAAGGACACGGCCTTGGTCTGGACGTCAAAACCTTTTCTGCTAGAGCGAAATGGCGCTTCTTTAAAACCCGACGCGCCAGCGGAGAGCTGTCGGCAAAATGTGCTTGACACGCACCCGCGTCGTTAGAGATGGACCTACGCGCAACTATGCAGGGCGGTCGTGCAGGCGAGCCCGAGTCATCCTGTGGTGGGACGACAGAACCGAGCGCTTGAGTAGGCAGCCTGCCTCCCCGAAGCAGCGGGGAGTTCGAAGCACGAATCATGGGAGCACGCCCCGAAGAGATGGATGGCGGGACCTTGCGTCCCCCGCGAGATTAAAGGACACGGCCTTGGTCTGGACGTCAAAACCTTTTCTGCTAGAGCGAAATGGCGCTTCTTTAAAACCCGACGCGCCAGCGGAGAGCTGTCGGCAAAATGTGCTTGACACGCACCCGCGTCGTTAGAGACAGGATGACAGGGGGTCCAAGTCCTGAGCAACGCCGCAGCGCGGTACACTGATAACTCATGCATTACATCTATGGCATCAATGCCGTGACCGAGGCGCTGAAAGCCCGCGGACGGGCGTTCGAGTGGGTGGGCATGGCGAAGGAGCGGCACGACATTCGCCTGCAACGTTTGATTGAAGACTGCCGGCGGCTGAGCGTGCCGGTGCGCTTCCTGCAACGCACCGAACTCGATCGCATGGCCGGGAACGCGGCGCATCAGGGAGTCGTCGCGGTCACGTCGGCCAAGCAGTACAGCGATCTCGACGACGTGGTCGGAGCCAAGCGCGGACAGTATTCCCTGGTGGTCGTGCTCGATGGCGTAGAGGATCCGCACAACCTGGGCGCGATCCTGCGCACGGCCGACGCGGCGGGCGCCGACGGCGTCGTAATCCCGGAGCGCCGCGCGGCCGCCGTAACCGGGACCGTCACAAAAGTCTCGGCGGGCGCGAGCGAACATCTGCCGATCGCCAAAGTCACCAACATCGCCCGCAGCGTGGAAGAACTGAAGGACCGCAACATTTGGACCGTGGGGCTTGACGAGCACGGCAAGCAAACCTACGATGCGCTCGACTACAAGATGGACTGCGCGCTGGTGCTGGGTGCGGAAGGCAAGGGACTCCACGACCTGGTAAAGAAGAAATGCGATTTCCTGGTGTCGATTCCAATGCTCGGGAAAGTGTCGTCGCTAAATGTTTCCGTGGCCGCGGGCGTCGTCTTATATGAGATCGTGCGGCAGCGCCGCGCGGGCGAAGCCGCATCGAATACGAAATGAAGTTCCACTTCCGGATTTTGAGTCTCCTCTGTGTACTTTGTGCCCCTGTGGTGAATGGTTTCTGTCTCGACCGCGAGGCCTTCACGTTCACCAACTACGACCTAAGCCTGCAAGTCGAACCCGAGCAGCATCGTCTCGGCGTCCGCGGCAAGATCACGCTGCGCAATGATTCGCCGACTCCGCAGAAGATCGCGGTGCTACAGATTTCATCGTCACTCGACTGGCGATCCATCAAAGCAGGCGACAAGGCAGTGCAGTTCGTGAAGCAGCCATATACGTCTGACATCGATCACACGGGCGGTCTTTTGGAAGCGATCGTGACGTTGCCCGAGGCAATCGCGCCTAAGGGGACGGTCGAGTTGGAGATTGGCTACGAGGGGGTGATCTTGCTCGATGCGACGCGGCTGACGCGGATTGGCACGCCGGAGGAGGTGGCGAAGAGCACGGATTGGGATCAGATCGGCTCGAGTTTCACCGCGGTTCGCGGGGCAGGGTACGTGGTGTGGTATCCGATTGCAACCGAGGCGGCGAATCTTTCCGAAGGCGACAGCTTTTTTGAGGTGTTGGCCCACTGGAAGGATCGCGAAGCCGGATCACACATGCATTTGGACATTGACTTGCCCCAGGTGAACGGGGCCGGGCCGAAAGCCTTCTTCGACGAGAACGACACACCACAGGTGGTTAGCGAGACCAACCCGCATATTCTCGTCAACGGAGTCCCATGCGTACCTGTGCCGCACCAGCGAAGATATCCCGGGTCTGCTGTCCGAGGTTGGGTTGCGGACTGCAATGCCCAGCCGCGGCGCCTCGACGCCGCGACTCTCCTGATTGCCGATTATCAGGTGCTGGAGAAGCCGGGTATCGAAGTACGTTATCTTTCCGGCCACGACACAGCGGCGACAAATTTCGCAGACGCGGCGGAAAAAGTCTTCGGCCTTATTACCGAATGGTTCGGCACACAGCGCGAGCGGGCAAAAACGGCCGAACTGCCTGATCCCAACGCGGCGCCTTTCGAGAGCGGTGCCCTTTTGCTGACGCCGCTTGCCGGCGCAGACTCCAGGCTCGCGGGTCTGGCTGCGGCCCATCAACTGACGCACGCAGCCTTCTTGTCATTTCGTCCATGGATCGAGGAAGGGCTCGCCCACTTCGCGCAGGCCCTTTATCTCGAACAGCAGAAGGGACGTCAAGCCGCTCTCGACTACATGGCGCTGCATCGGTCCGCTTTCAGCGAGGCGGAAAAGCAGACGGTGGCGCCGCCGCGCTCGGAAGACGATATGAACCGGTCCTTAGTAAACACGACCAACGAAGAACTGTACCGCAGCAAGGCGATGTACGTGTGGTGGATGCTGCGCGACATGATTGGCGATGCGGCCCTCAAGAAGGCGCTTGCCTCCTACCGTCCCGAAGAGGATAAAGAACCGTCGTATATGCCGCGACTCATTGGCGCGCAAACCCAGCGCGATCTGGGATGGTTCTTCGACGACTGGGTCTACCATGACCGCGGCCTGCCTGATTTCAAAGTCGAGTCCGCCTTCTCGCGAAAAGCCACCAGCAATGAGTTCCTGCTCACCATCACGGTGGAAAATCGGGGAGCCTCGGGCGCAGAGGTTCCCCTCATCGTAAAATTTAACGGCGGAGAAGTGAGGAAGCGGCTCGAAGTTCGCGCCAAGAGTAAGGCGTCCATTCGGGTGGAGACACCCGGGGCCCCGCAGGATATCGTCGTTAATGACGGCAGCGTGCCCGAGAGTGACCTGACGAATAACGTGTTTAAAGTGGAGAGTAACAGCTCTTCGCAAAACCGCCAGCCTTAACGCCTTGCGCCCGCTGACCGCGGCTATCGAATTCCAATGTCGGATCGTGGTTAGACTCCGCGGGCAGAAGTGCCCGCGCCACACAGACCAAACCCAGACCGTCTGTGATTAAATCAATTCATGTTTGCCCGGAAGATCCGCGTCGAGTATGAGCAAGACGGCCAGCGGCTCCCCTGTCCGCTGAAGTGGCTCGACAGCTTCTCCATGCGCAACTTCACGAACGCCAGCGTCTTCGACGACACCCTACCGATTTCCGATGGCCGCATGGAGATCGGCGTCCGTGTGCCGTTAGATTCACTCCAGGATGCGATGGAGGACTGGTTCCAGCGAAAAGGATACCTGCCCAAAGGGTCGAGGTTGTCCGTAGCCGAAAACCCCTGATCAGCTCGTATTTCACCGGTCAATCCGGAAAATCATGTAGATAGACATAGGAAAAGACAGGTGTGTAAGGTGTAAGTGAGAACTTTTGCCACACCTTCAAAGGGAGGTGGGGAAATTCTAACAACGGTTCAAACGATCCGGTGACTCTCCGCTCGAAAGCCTCATAGTTATCAGAGAGTTGCGCCTATTGGTGATTTGGCAATTCACTTGCAGGCGCCAAGCACAAAAACGGAGATGCTTCATGAACTTCCGAGTATTTCGGTCGTCCCCCCCTGCAAGCACCCGCGGAATTAGTGTGCGGAGTGTAATTCAGCCTCCCCCGGTCATTTCGGTGGAAAATTCGTTTCTGCAGTCCTGGTTTGAGGAGGACTCCAAGCTTGACCAGCCCGGGTCGCCTGGCCGGATCAATTGGAATGCAGTATTGGGCCTTGTTCTCGTCTGCGGAATTAGCGCAGGCTTTTGGGCCGGCGTGGGATGGATGGTAGCGGCTCTCCTGAATTAGGCGGGAAGCAAACGGGCCGGGAACTTCCCCGCCCGTTTTTCATTTTTGCAATTTCTTCACTTGTCGTAATGGAGCAGCGACATCACGTCGAAATCTCTCAGTTTTTCCCGCCCTTTCAGGAAATCGAGTTCCACCACGAACCCGAGGCCGGCAATCTGACCGCCGAGCGAGAGCACCAGCCTCACCGTGGCCACGGCCGTACCTCCGGTGGCGAGCAAGTCATCGACGATCAGCACGCGCTGGCCTTTCTGAATCGCATCCTTGTGGATCTCCAGCGATGCGGTGCCATATTCCAGAGCATAACTTTCTTTCACCGTCTCGGCAGGAAGCTTGCCCGGCTTGCGCACGGGAACGAATCCTGCATTCAGGCGATAGGCCAGCGCCGGTCCGAAGATGAAGCCGCGTGCTTCCATGCCCAGCACCAAGTCGACGGACCGCCCAATGTAGTACTGGGAAAACTTGTCGATGAGCGTGGCGAAGCCCACCTTATCCTTCAGCAGCGTCGTGATGTCGTAAAACAAAATCCCGGGCTTGGGAAAATCGGGGACTTCACGAATGAGTTTCTTCAATTGGCTGGCATTCATCGCCACAGTAGAGGGCATCTACCAAGCTCCTTCAATACGAAAAGCGGTGAGTCTTGCAATCGGGCTGGCCTCTGAGACCTCGACCGCATCCACGCGAGCCGCGCGTGGACCTTCTCGCAAGCGGGAATGAAGGCCGGAGAGCTGGTCGCGCGTTCCCTGCGCCAGCACTTCTACGCTGCCGTCGTGATTGTTGCGCACCCACCCGGCTATGCCCAGAATGTGCGCCTCCCGCTCCACGAACCAGCGGAAGCCTACGCCTTGCACGCGTCCACGAACCAGAAAACGGCGAGCTTGGATGGGCTTTTCAGGATTAGTCATGTTTCAAGGTTTCAAAGTTTCAAGGTTTCAAGGCAGAGTCGATGTCTTTAACCTTGAAACCTTGAAACTCTGAAACCTTGAACCTTTATGCTCGGGACAGGTATGCGCCTTCCGACGTGTCCACCTTGATCTTTTCGCCCTCGTTGATGAATGGCGGCACCTGCACCACAAGCCCTGTCTCAGTTTTTGCGGCCTTCGTCACGCTGGAAGCGGTGGCGCTCTTCAGGCCGGGCTCGGTCTCAACCACGGTCAGGATGACGGTCTGGGGCAGTTCAATTCCCACCGCCTTGCCGTCGAAAAACTCCACCTTGATCTCGAGGTTGGGGATCAGGTATTCGACCGCGTCGCCCAGAACCTCCTTGGTCAGGTGAGTCTGCTCGTAGTTGGTGGTGTCCATGAAGTAGTAGCTGTCGCCGTCGGCGTAGAGAAACTGCATCTCGACTTCGTCGACATTGATCTTCTCGATCGGATCGGGCGAGCGGAAACGGTGCTCGAACATGGCGCCCGTGCGCAGATTGCGAAGCTTGGCCTGGATGAAAGCGCGCAGGTTGCCGGGCGTCCGGTGCTCGACGCTGAAAACGGAGTGCAGATCATTGTTGTGCTTGATGATCATGCCGGGACGAAGCTGGGTGGCAGGGATCGACATCGGTTAAGAACTCTCCTGTACGATTGCAGTTTGCGGAGCCGGCAGAAGGCGGGCGTGCCACTAGTGCCGCCGCTACGATGGCTAAATTCTTATTTTACACACAGGTGCGGGGGAAAGGAAACGGCGAGGATGGGCCAGCGTGAAGCGGCATTCGTAGATACGTTGCTGGCAACGTCTCTTGCCGGTGAACAACGGCGTCGCCGCCTGCAAGCCTCTACTTCGAGTTCTGGGACGGACCACGCCCAAACTGAAACGGCCCCCGAAGTTGAACTCCACGTGCTCCAGAGGAACACCCCTAAACGAATGGAACGTCGCAGCAACCTCTTGGACAGGACTAGAATCAAAGCTGCCCCATAGCCGCACTCGAGCCTCGCGCTCATGCCCAGGCAACCCGCCAGGGCGGAAAAAGAGGTCGTCATTTATGCACATCGGACGTTATGAATCTTCAGAAAGTAGCAATGTCGGCACCGCCATCACTTTTCTGCTGATCGGGCTGGGCGCCGGAGCATTGGCCGGGCTTCTGCTCGCGCCCAAGAGCGGCAAGCAACTTCGCCGCGATCTGCAGCGCGGTTACGAAGACGCGAAGGACACGGTCGGTGATTGGGCCGATGAAGCGAAGGATCGGGTTCGAGAAGCTGGCGACCGGGTGCGCGACGTCGCCAGCCGAGGCGCCGATCTGGCTTCTGACCTCCGTGAAAAGGTCGAACCTCTGCGGCGCGCCATCAACCGAGACTAACGAAGAGCAACCGGCGACTCCCCGCGGGGCTAAAAGGCCCCGAAGTCTTTGCCGTGATCGCGATCAGTACAAGTGGAAATCCACTTCCACGGCAATCTGAGTAGCGACTGGCTGCCCGTTGAGTGTCGCCGGTTTGAATCGCCAGCGACCTACGGCTTCGATTGCCTTCTCATCCAAGCCCATCCCCAGGCTTTGTCCGACGCGGACGTCATAGGGGCGCCCGTCTTTCCCCACGACGAGCAACAGGAGTACGACGCCCTGCACCTTGGCCTTGCGGGCTTCGTCGGAGAAACTGGGCTCCGGGTTGTAGATGACCTGAGGCACGGTGACTCCCTTCCTGCCTGCAGGAAAGATTCCTCGCGGACCAGATCCTAGATAGGGTCCGGTGGAATCTCCCACACCATCGCAACATCCGGGTCCAATGCCGCCCGGTCCGCCCGGTCCGTTCGAAAGAACGCGCGAGAACTGCGACATGGGATCGCCGATCTGCCCGCCCTCTGGCAGCTTGACTTCCGGCGCCACCCTCACCGTCTCTTCGGCGGGGAGTTTTGGCATCTCTGTCGGCATCATCACGTTCGGAGGGACAACCTGAACGTCGAGTGAAGCGCGTGGGGGATTGCCGCGTGAAGCCGGAAGCTTGTCGAAGTTGCCGCCGCCACCACCATTGCTCCCAGAGAACACCAACGGCAGATCACGGAATTTTGCCATTGGACCAATGATTCGGGCCGGGCCCCCGATCGCGCAGCAGGTGAAGTACGTGAGCAGTCCCAAGATGAGGGCCTGTCCAAGGAGAGAAAACAGAAAGGCTTCGTGACGGGTGCGGTACATCCCGTCGGCTTGCCCTGAGAATGTCGAAAAGAGTTGAGTCGGTCCGGCCGGTGCAGCAGTCATGGCGCGCTCCTGGGATAGGATGCGAGATCTCAAGGCCAACCTGCGGTAAGACGCGGCTTGAAGCGAAAAGGATTTCCCGGTAGATCGTGAAAGCTAGCTGAAGATGCCGGCGAAGAATCGCCCGACCCGATGCAGAAAGCCGCGATGTTCGGCCTTGGTCTTCTTTTCCTGTGGCGGAGGCTGCACCACCGCATCCAGGTGCAGTTGCCGCGAAGAGGAATCCTCCACGGGTAACTCTCTCGCCGCCTGCACCGGCGCAGGCGGCGCGCTGGCAGCGCGGTCCTTGGCGGTAAACACGAACGGAGCATCCACCTGGACGTGCACCTCGCTGGCCTGAGAGGCGGGCAGCGGAGCAGTCTCCGGCCCATTGGAGAGTGTGGTTGGTGCAGCACCGGTACCCCGAGAAATGCTGGCCGCGGCTGCCGGCGCTGATGTCTCGCCGAGGTGCGCGCTGGCGGGCAACTCGGCCTCCGACACCTGCGGGTGAGCGTCGGCTAATGCGGGGGCAGGTCGCGACGGAGGGCATCCGCACTCCAGCGGAACATCAGCATCTACTTTGTCGATGCGGCCCAATCGAAACACAGCCTGCTCCGTCGGCTTTACCTGATAGACCCGATCCCCCATCAACTCCGAAACGATCGCTGAAGAGGTGTTCCCCTTCAGAGTGCGCACGCAGGTATTGCCTTTCGAGTCCACGCTCACGGCATAGTGAAATTCCCCCGGCCCGGCGAAAAGAACCCGGAAATCCGGAGTGAGCACGGAGTCTGCGGAAGCCTCGAGCGAATAGTGCGTTTCAATAGCGCCGGTACTCATCCCGACCATGATGTCGCGCTTGCTCTCTGAGGGCGTAACCGAGACCGTGGTTCCCGGACAGATGCGGATTTCCCCACCGCGAGGAAGCTGCAGCACAGCCGTCTCAGTGCCGGCGGTCAGCGAAGAGCCTGCCGCGAGCCGGCTTGCGGCCGCTGCGACCGAGCCCGCCCCGCTGCTTACCGGCACAACCGAATTAGCATCCGTTGATAAGCTCGCAGCCGTCGGCGCTTGCGATGGCGACTTCTTGGCGGCGTCAACTTCGGGAGGTTTGAGACGGACCATCAGGCGATTGCCCGCTCCGTCCCAGCTGTAGCCATATGGCGCTAGCAGGTCGAGGACGACGCGCGTGACGGGAGGCTTCTGCTGAAATTGATCAATGCGGATGGCTAGGATGTTTTCCTGCTTGATGGCAATTCGCTTTCGAGCTACCCCGATGAGGGAATTGGGGAGGTCGATGACCAGCCGTGGAGGACCTTCGAGAATCTGGACTTCAGGAATGACTGGGCCGCCACGGGTGAGGATCTCAACCGCAGGGACGCCGCGCTCGTGGATGATGCGGACGCTCGTGACGGTCGGCGGCGGGCCGAAAGTCTGCGCCACTACGCTGGCCTCCAATAGAGCCAGCATCAAGCAGACCGCCTTGAGCGCAGGTCGCACAGACAAGATCCTCTGAGGAGTATCTGGAAAGAAACATATCACCTGCGAGGGTGTGGGAGAAGGCAGACGAGCGGTCTGGGGTCAGGAATGTGGAGGCTGACTATCGAGCCCTATGCACTAACTCCTTGCAATATTTACGCTTCCGGCAGAAACTCATACTCCTCAATGACCGCTGCGACGGCGAGTTTGCCATCCGGGCGGCCATCGTCGACACGCACCACGTGACCTTTGCATTGCACGCGAATGCTTTCCGTCAGCGTGATCTCAGGTGGAAGCGTGAGCGTGAAGCCGATCGGAGATCCCTGGGCTATGGCAGCTTCCAGGAAGAAACAGATTCCGCGCGCGCTGACATCGCGAATCTGGGCGATTTCGCTCTTGCTGGGATCTTCACCGTGAGTGACTGTAACAGGTACGCGGAGAGCGAAACGTCGTGCACCCCGTTTTTCCTGCTGCGGCTCGGCCATGCCTTCCCTCCGAAGTGGCGACCACGAAGTGGCAATTCCAACAATCAGCATGCCTCCCACCACGGCTGCGGTCAATACCACCTCTGAGTACAGTGAGTGGCTCTTTCAGGGGAGGCGCCCGGCTACCGCCTTGACCTGCACCGTTCAGGCAACCCGGTGTAAGCTTGTATCAGGGCTTAGACGTGGTTTTTGTCCTCGACAACTACGATTCTTTTACCTACAACCTGGTCCAGTACATCGGCGAACTGGGTGCCGAGGTTGACGTGCGCCGCAACGACCAGGTAACGGTGGACGAAGTCGAAACGATGCGGCCGGAGCGGATCGTCATCTCCCCCGGCCCTTGCACCCCTCACGAGGCTGGCATCAGTATCGACCTGATCCGCCATTTCTCGGGAAAGATCCCCATTCTCGGCGTCTGCCTGGGACATCAGGCAATTGGCGAAGCCTTTGGAGGCAAGGTGGTCCGTGCGGCTCACCTTATGCACGGTAAAACCAGCGCCGTCCTGCACGACAATAAGACGATCTTCCAGGGTCTTCCCCAGCCTATGACGGCTACTCGCTACCACTCGCTCATCGTGGAGGAAGGAGACCTGCCTGCTGAATTGGAAGTCAGCGCCTGGACCACAGAGAAAGATGGAAGCCGCACTATCATGGGCCTACGCCACCGGCAGCATGCGGTAGAAGGCGTCCAGTTTCATCCCGAGAGTGTGCTGACGGACGCCGGCAAGAAGCTGGTAGAAAACTTCCTTTCGCGCTGAGCGACAGTTCCGTCGTCTATACTTTCCACCGACAGCGAAAGGGAAACTCCGCATGGCGCCCCCCCGTCGCAACGGAAACACTTCACGTCTAGATTTATCGATTCCCCGGATTCTGAGGAAGGTTCTTCTGGCGGTTCTGCTCGCTGGCTCCGCCGCGGCTCAGTCCGTACCCGCAGGACCTGAACGCATCATTCGCCGTGGTGTGGCGCTGCCCACCACCGCCCCATTGCCAGAAGGATCCTGGCGCTTCATCGCCTCCGGCGACTCGCGCAACTGCGGAGACATCATCATGCCCGCCATCGCCGCTCATAGCGCCCGGTTCGCGCCAAGTTTCTATTGGCATCTCGGCGACCTGCGAGCGATCTACAAGATCGATGAAGACATGGCATTTGCCGCGGCCAACAACGGCGAGTTCTTGAGTTGCAGTCTCTACCTGCCGCGCGCCTGGCCCGACTTTATCGAACATCAGATCGCCCCCTTCGGCAATCTGCCCTTCTATGTGGGCATCGGCAACCACGAGATCATCCCGCCCAAGGACAAATACCAGTTTCGTCGCGAGTTTGCTGCCTGGCTCGACCAACCGACGCTGCATGCTCAACGAGCGGAAGACGAAGAGGCTAAAGGCTCGGCCGAGAAGAGCAGCGAGAAGAAGGACAAGAAACGGCTAGATTCGGGCCCCGTCGAGCCTCTATCCCCGCAGACCTACTACCACTGGGTACAAAACGGCGTGGATTTCATCTATCTCGACAATGCTTCCGACTGTTTCTTACCGTCGCAACTGGACTGGCTTGCCGGCATTCTGAAACGAGACGCCGCCGCGGACTCAAAAGTGAAAAGCGTTGTGGTCGGCATGCATGAATCGTTACCCGACAGTATTGCCAACGCTCACAGCATGGGTGACAGCCCGGTGGACACGGCAAGATCGAGTGGTGAAGCCGCCTACGACGCTCTGCTGAAGTTCCGTGAGCAGGCGCATAAGCCCGTCTACGTACTTTCCAGCCACTCCCACTTCTACATGGAAAACATTTTCGATACGGATTCCCTTAAGAAGAAAGGCGACTCCCTGCCCGGCTGGCTTGTGGGAACTGGAGGGGCGGAACGCTATAAGCTCCCTGTGCCGGCGCCGCCAAATTCAAGAAAAGACGTTTACGGATATCTGCTCGGCACGGTCGCGGCGGACGGCACGATCGAGTTCACCTTTCAGGAGATCCGTGATTCCGATCTGCCGATAGCTATCCGGCGCGATTACCCTGCCACCCTGGTGCAGTGGTGCTTCGCCCACAACTCTAAGAATACCGATCCTGGCGCGGGAGAAATCACGCCGCACTGCGCTGCCCCGCCTCCGCCTCCGGGTTCAGCGCCTCCGAAATGCGAATAGGAGCGAGTCCAGAACGAATACTACTGCCCGCGCGCTCTCTCTACCGCCCTTAGCAGCGCCTGCGCCTTGTTCATTGACTCCTGAAACTCCTTCGCGGGATCGGAATCCGCCACGATTCCCCCTCCGGCCTGCAGATATGCCTTCTTCCCTTGCATCAGCAGCGTTCGAATGCCGATGCATGAATCCAGATTCCCCGCGAAGTCCGCGTAGAGAACCGATCCGCCGTAGACGCCACGGCGCGTGGGCTCCAATTCTTCGATGATCTGCATGGCGCGCACCTTTGGCGCCCCGCTCAGCGTTCCAGCGGGAAAACATGCAGCAAAAGCATCAAGCGCGTCGAGATCCTTCCGCAGCGTGCCCTCCAGCGCCGATACCAGATGCATGACGTGCGAGTATCGCTCCACGTACATCAGGTCCTTCACCTTGACCGAGCCATACTCGCTGACCCGTCCCAGGTCGTTGCGTCCGAGGTCGACCAGCATGACATGTTCGGCGCGCTCTTTTTCGTCGTGGCGCATTTCCTGTTCGAGACGCAAGTCTTCGGCTTCGTTTTGCCCGCGTGGACGTGTGCCCGCAATCGGACGATATTCCAGCTTGCGACCGGTGATGCGGACCAGCATTTCCGGAGAAGACCCGAGAATATGGGTCCCGTCCATTTGCAGAAAGTAAAGATAGGGCGACGGATTCACCTGCCGCAGAGCGCGGTACAGGTCGAAAGGCGCAACCTCAGGCGTGAAGTCAAACCTTTGCGAGTACACGACCTGGAAGATATCGCCTGCGGCGATGTACTCCTTGCAGCGCTCGACGTTGCGCAGGTAACTGTCACGACGGGTACCGGCATGCACCTTGAGTTTGCCCACCTTGGCTTTTTCGGATTTGCGCCAAACCGCCGGGCTCAGTCCGGCCGCCAGCTTTCGCTCCAGCGCAGCAATGTCACGCAGCGCGCGGTCGTAGGCGCGGCGCGGGCTCTCGCGCTTCACGTCGGCCGCAGCGACGATGTGAATCTGGTGACGTAGGTGATCAAACGCCAAAAGACGATCGAAGAACATGAGCTCGGCGTCGGGGACGTTCAGGTCATCCTTTGCGTGCTCGCCAATCTTTTCCAGCTGCCGCACGACGTCGTAGGCAAAATATCCGACCGCTCCCGCCGTGAATGGAGGCAGTCCCGGCACGTTCGCGGGATGATGCTCCCCCAGCAACCGCTTCACCGCTTGGAAGACACTTTCCTGCAACGCCTCGCGACGGCGGCCGCGATCGATCTCGACCTTACCCTTGCGGGCCTTCAGACGCATGTAAGGACGCGCACCGAGGAAGGTGTAGCGCCCGATCTGCTCGCCGCGCTCGACTGATTCCAGCAGGAATGCATAGGGCTCTTTCTCGGCGATGGCAAAAAAGGCTGAAACCGGTGTGAGCAGGTCGGCGCTAACCGACTTCACCACCGGCACCAGCGTGGCCTCGCGGGCGAGACGGGAAAACTGTTTAAAGTCAGGCTGCAGCATCGTTTGGGATCCTAACCGCGCGGCGGGCGGGCTCAATCGCAGGGAGAGCCGGCGCGAGCTTGCGGGCTTTCATTATAGGGGACGCCGTGTGGAGATAGGGCCAGTGGAGAGAGGCCCATGTGGAGACAGGCCCATGTGGAGCGGGCACTCCTGCCCGCTGCTTTTCGAGGCTCCCGGCAAGCGGGCAGTAGTGCCCGCTCCACGCATGCCATTCTTTCTGCGTAAAAAAACTTTGGTCACCTTGCCGGTCTCAGCGTAACGACTAGAATCTTGAATATCTTGCGTATTATGAGCATTTTGCGCCGGTACGCGATCAGATTGACGGGATGATCGCGATAGAGGATTACTGACTAGCAGTAGCGGAGTTTCATGCGAATCAAGTTTTGGGGCGTGCGCGGCTCCACCCCCACTCCACAGCCCGAGAACCTGCGCTACGGGGGCAATACCTCCTGCGTCGAGGTGCGTCTGGGAGATCGCATCTTCATCTTCGACTGCGGCACCGGCTTCCGCATGCTGGGACACGCACTGGAGCGCGAATTCGTCGACCGGCCCTTCGCGGCGCACGTCTTTGTGTCACACTTTCACTGGGATCACATCCAAGGCATGCCGTTTTTCCGTCCGCTGTATGACAATCCCGACAGCCAGTTCATCTTCCACTCCTCCGGCCGGACGCGCCGCCTGGAGCAGGTGATGGCCGAGCAGATGGCTGCGCCTTACTTCCCCGTAAACCTCGATCACATGAAGGCGACCCGGCGCTTTTACGACATCGAAAATGGCTGCCTCAATATGGGAGACGGCATTTTTATCAAGACGGCATACTTGAATCATCCCCAGGGATGCATGGGATTTCGCCTGGAGACCAAGGACGGCATCCTGGTTTACGCCACCGATAATGAGCCCGGCGATGCCGAGTTCGACAAAGCGGTACGCAAGCTCGCCGACGGCGCCGACATACTCATCTACGACGCGCAGTACCTTCCCGAAGAATACGCCGCCCGCCGCCGCGGCTGGGGACACAGCCATTGGCGCGAAGCCGTCAATGTCGTGATGGAAAGCGGCGCCAAAGAACTGATTCTCTACCATCACGATCCCGAGCACACCGACGCCATCGTCGACAAGGTCGTCGAAAATGCACGCAGTTACTATCCGAAAGTCCGTGCCGCCGCCGAAGGCATGGAGATTAAGCTGTAGATTTCGGCGCGCATCCCACACGCTCAAGCCCGCAGGTGATACGGCATCGACACGACCGTGATTCTCTGATTGCCGTTGAACAGCAGCAGCGCCCGGATGGCTTCCGGCCGGTTGTTGTGCAGGAAATAGTGATACCAGTGGCTCTCCACCAATTCCGGGATCAGCATCGTGATGTTGCGGTCCGGATGCGCGACCTGTTGCTGAATGGCATAGTCCACGATCGGCTTCACGATGAAGCGATACGGTGAATCGAGCACAACCAATTTAGGCAAGGCCAGACCGGCCGCCCGGGCCGGCTTTTCCACGATCTCACTCCACTGGCCGCGCAGCTTCTGTGTTTCGTTCTCGCTTCGCACATGCAGCACATGGATGTCTTTCGCCAGTGTCCAGGCATAGCGCAGAGCCATTTCCGATACCAGGCTCCAACGATCGATCGGCAACAGCACGACCGGCTCCGTAAGATTTTCCGTTTGGACCGGAGTGCTCTTCCCGATCTCCAGCGCTACCACGGAGTAGTGGCGGCGCACCGACCGCATCATCAGAATGAGGGCCGGAATCAGAAGAACCGTGATCCATGCACCATCGACAAACTTGGCGACCAGCACTACCGCGGTGGTAATCCCGGTAGCCGCGGCTCCGAGTCCATTCAACAGCATGTTGCGCTCCGCGCCCGGCCCACAGTTGCGCTTCCAGTGCACCACCATTCCGGCCTGCGAAAGCGTGAACGCCAGAAACGCGCCCACCGCGTACAGAGGAATCAGGCGGTCGGTCACGCCACGGAAGATAATCAACAGAAGGCCAGTCAGCAGGGCGAGCGCATACACACCCTGGGCAAAGACCAGCCGCCGTCCGCGAATCACGAACGCGTGCGGCAAACATCCGTTTTGCGCGATCGCGCGGGCCAGGCGGGGGAAATCCGCAAATGCCGTGTTGGCCGAAAGCGACAGCACCACCAGGATCGAGCCAATGCTGAGCCAGTAGAATGAGCCGCGCCCCGTGACCGCGGCCAGCAACTGCGAGAGCACGCTTTCGTATCCGGGCATTCCCGCATCCGTCGCCGCGATTCCGTAGGCTGGGACCAGGTACGCGATTCCCAGCAACATCACGATCAGGATCGCAATGATGATGGTCAGCGTCCGCTTGGCGGTTTGAGCGGTAGGTTCATGGAATGCCATGACCCCGTTGCTCACGGCCTCGACTCCCGTCATCGCGGTGCAACCGCTCGAGAAGGTGCGCAGCAGGAGCCACGCGCTCACGGTTCCAGTCACTGCCGTCAACTTCGGAAGCACAACCACGGGAACAGGATGACCTCCCGCAGCCAGCGTCTTGAAGATGCCAATCCCGATCAATCCCAGAAGGCAAACAATGAAGATGTAGGTCGGCAACAGGAATACGCCGCCACTCTCCCGCACTCCGCGTAAATTGATGAGGGTGATGAGAACCAGAATCCCCAGGCATATGGGGAGCGTATCGTGCTGTAGTGAGGGTACGGCCGAAACCAGAGCGCCGACTCCCGCGGAGATTCCAACGGCCGCCGTCAGCACGTAATCGATCATGAGCGCAGCCGCCGACAGAAGGCCCGCCCCTTCCCCCAGGTTTTCCGTCGCGACGGTATACGAGCCTCCACCTTGCGGATACGCAGCGATGGTCTGCCGATAAGAGAAGTACACGATGCCGAGCAGGACCACGATTCCGATCGTGATCGGCCACACATAGATCGAGCCCGCCATGCCCAGCGGAATAAGCAATGTGAGAGCGGCTTCGGGACCATACGCCGCCGAACTCAGCGCATCGAGGCCAAAGATCGGAATACCCTTCAGCGGCCCGATCCGCTCCGCCTTTTCTTCCTCAGTGGCGAGAGGACGACCGAACAGAGTGTCGACAAGGTTCATGGTGCCTTTCTACTTTTCGCGCCGCTCTGGAAATTAGTCGCCCGACCCGATCTTTTCCCCGCGCTTCAACGTCCGGTCAAAGAAATCGGCGGTCGCGGTGTAGGCCCGTATCCAGTCCCGCCACCTCAGAAATCCGTGGATCTCGTCGGGCAGAATTAGTTGTTCGAAGGATACGTGCTGCTCGCGTAACCGCTGCGCCAGGTCCACGGTCTGGATGAAGGGCACGTTCCGGTCGTCGTCGCCATGAATGAGCAGTACCGGCGACTTCCACGTGCTAACGTAGGCATCGGGCGAGGAATCCCATGCCAGCTTGACCGCAGCGTCGGCGTCCGGTGGGCGCAGAGCCAGATTGCCGAAGTACGGACGCTCGGTGAGGAAGACGCTCCAGTCGTGCACGCCGTGGAAGTCCACGCCCGCCTTGAACAGATCTGAATTGCGGGCCAGCCCCATGGCGGTCAAAAAACCGCCGTAGGAACCACCCCACAATCCAATCTTTTCTCCATCAACTTCCGAAACAGACTGCAGGTATCGCCCGGCGGCCACAACGTCCTTATACTCCGCCGCTCCGCGCCAGACCGTGTTGGGTGCTTCGCGAAAGGCGCGTCCGTACATAATGCCGAGCCGGTAATTCACCGACAACACGGCGTATCCGCGGCTGGCGAGGTACTGATTTTCGGCGTAAGCATTGTGGTAATAATCCATGTAGTGGAATCCCAGCATCATCTGGCGGACAGGTCCGCCATGCATGAAGACCAGCCCGGGAAGCTTTCCACTCGCGTTGCGCGGCAGGAAAAGCTGGCCGTGGAGTGTGACTCCATCTTCACTACGGAAAATTACCTGCTTGGGCACCACCAGCGAAGCCGATGGAAAGTCACTGGGCAGTGCCTGCTTCGCGATCATTTCGCGGCCCTTCGCGGTCACCTCATAGGGCATGGCCGGTGTGGTCGCCGTGGAGCCGAGGCAAACAATGCTCTTGCCGTCGCCGGTCTCGACGGGCGACCACTCCATGGTCTCGCCGCTCGTCAGGGCCGGCGGGGTGCCGCCGGCTGCCGCCACGCGCCACAAGTGCCGCCGATCCACATCGTCCTGGTTCGAAGAGTAAATAACCCAGGCCTTGTCGGCGCTGAGGGTGACGTCTTCCACGTCAAAGTCGCCGGGCGTGAGCAGTCTGGCCGCGCCCCCGCCTGCGGCAATCGAATACAAGTGATTGCGCCCATCCTGCTCCGATGCAAATACGACTCGTCCATCAGCCGCAAAGTTGAGCGAGGCATCTTCCGTGAGATCAGGCAGAGAATCGTCTAACTTCTCCCCGCTGCGCCAGAGCAGGCGCGCCGTTCCGCTGGCGGCATCGGCAATCCAAAGAGACCAAGGCTTGGGGCGAACCGGAATGAGCGGCAGCTTCTGCTCATCGCCGGCAGTGCGGACAAAGACAATCCACTTGCCATCCGGCGACCAGCGAGGCATGGAATCCTTGTCCACGCTCGGCGCGAGGTAGCGAATGGAATCGCCATCAAAATCGTAAATGGAAACCAGGCTGTGACCTTCCCGCTGGCTGACGAAAGCAATGTGCTTGCCATCGGGCGACCACTTTGGTTGCTCTGCTGCTCCGCGCACCGAGGCAAGTTCCTTTGCCTGCTGTTTCCCGTCCACGCTGGCTAGCCAAAGCTTTTTCTGTGCGGACCACAGAGCCCACTTGCTGTCGGGTGAAATCTGAATATCCTCACAGCCCTCGTCGGGGCAACCCATCTCACCCAGCAACCGGGGCGCGGCGTTCTCACCATCCACATCCAGCGCAAAGACCTGCTGCTTGGCACCCTTCGTCCAGCTTTCAGGATTGGCGCTCTCTTTTGCGTCATTCAATTCGCTGCCCAGCGCATAGAGCACAGCCTTGCCGTCGGGCGTGAGCCGCAGGCTGGCGATGGGCTGCCCGTCGTCCGCGTTGTAATGAGTCACCTGGTGCGCCGTCCGAACGAAGTCAGGACCGTCAGCCACCCACACGTTGCGCACTCCCTTCGCATCAAAAACCCAGGCGATGCGGCTGCCATGCGTGGCGGCCACTAGTTCGGCCGGAAAAGGCGAGCCCATAACCTGCTCCAACGTGAATGGAGATTGCGCCAATACAGCCGCGGAGTCTAGGATCGAAGCGAATAGGATCAAACCTAGAGCGATGTGCAAGAGAAGTTTGGCGAAGGCCATAGGGCGCTAGGGTAATTGAACAGCCCGACACCTGCCAAATAAAGAGGTGGGTCTCCTGATGACTTGGTGTTGATAAGACTGGCGCACCGCCTTCCCGCTCAGCTTGCTTCTCAACCATCCCCGCTCATATACTCGGAGCGTTTGCCCGCCCCCGACCGGGAATCGTCCGGCGCCGGCCAAGCATCGACCTGCCATCATTCCGGAGAATATTCTTATGACAACGATCGCCACCCCCCCGCACGTGGATAAAGAGACCAACCCGTGGGAGTCGCAGCGCGCCCGCTTCGACCTGGCTGCTCAGAAACTCAACCTCGATGAGGGCCTGTGGCGGGTTTTGCGCTATCCCAACCGCGAGATTATCGTGCACATTCCCGTCCAGATGGACGACGGCCATCTCGAAGTCTTTACTGGCTTTCGCGTGCAACATTCCATCGCGCGCGGCCCGGCCAAGGGAGGGATCCGCTACGCACCCGACGTCACGCTCGATGAAGTGCGCGCGCTCGCCAGTTGGATGACCTGGAAGTGCGCCGTGGTCAACATCCCCTTCGGCGGCGCCAAGGGCGGCGTGATCTGCGACCCGCACAAAATGTCGATGGGCGAAGTCGAGCGTATGACGCGCCGCTATACCTCGGAGCTCATCGAATTCATTGGCCCGGAGAAGGATGTCCCCGCCCCCGACGTCAACACCAACGAACAAATCATGGCCTGGATGATGGACACCTACTCCATGCACATGCGCCAGACCGTGACCGCCGTCGTGACCGGCAAGCCGATCAATATCGGCGGATCGCGCGGACGCCGCGAAGCCACCGGCCGCGGTGTGATGGTGGTGTGCGACGAGGCCTGCCGCAAGCTGGGCATCGATCGTGAACGCGCTCGAGTCATCGTGCAGGGATTCGGCAACGTCGGCTCCAATGCTGCGCAATTGATGTCGCGAGGTCGGATACAAGGTGATTGGCGTCGCCGAAGTGGGTGGCGGCCTGCACAACAAGAACGGTATCGATCTGAAAGCTCTGGTGGACTTTCGCCAAAAGAATGGAACCGTACACGGCTTCCCCGGCGCGGAGAAGTGCGAAGCCGCCGACCTGCTGACCACGGAGTGCGAAATCCTGATCCCGGCCGCGACCGAAAACGTCATCACCAGCCGCAACGTTGACCAGGTGAAGTGCCGCATCCTCGCCGAAGGCGCGAATGGGCCAACCACCTCGGCCGCCGATGACGTGCTCAACGATAAGGGCGTCTTCGTGATTCCCGACATCCTCGCCAACGCCGGCGGCGTTACTACTTCCTACTTCGAATGGGTGCAGGACCGCCAGGGCTACTTCTGGAAAGAGTCGGTGGTCAACGAGCAACTGGAGACCATCATGAAGTCGTCGTTTGACGACGTCGTGCGCTACGCTGAAACTCACCATGTCAACAACCGCATCGCGGCCTATATGCTGGCGATCGACCGCGTGGCGTACACCATCCGCCAGCGCGGCATTTACGCGTAACGGCCAGTAAAGGAGAATTCATGAGATCGGCAGAGAGAAAACTGTTGGCACAAATCGCAGTTCTGATCTTCGCGCTTTCGCTCGTCAGTGGTGTGGCCGCAGGGCAGGGACCCGAACCGGGCTCCAAGCCTGAAGCCATGGCGGCCCCAGCGCAGATGGCAGAAGTCGGCTGCCGCAGACAAACTCGACATCAACACGGCGACCAAAGATCAACTCAAGGCGCTGCCAGGCATTGGCGATGCTTATTCGCAGAAGATCATCGATGGCCGGCCCTACCGCGCCAAGAACGAACTCGTACAGAAGAAGATCATTCCGCAGGCCACCTACGACAAGATCAAGGACATGATCATCGCCAAGCAGCCCAAGGCGGATAAGATGACTCCGGCGCCGAAATAACGCCTGGGGTGAGCCCACTCTGGCTGTGGGTTTTGATGACATTGGTTCTGATTGCGCTGGGCGATGCCATACGAACGGGCCTCAACAGAGAGGTTCGCCTCTCTCGAACTAGCCGCATCATCCGCGTTGTGGGCGGTTGCCTGTGGGCGCTCGTGATTCTCGCGGGCATGGCGATTCAGTTGTGGCACTTGGCTACTCGGAGATAGCCCGCCTCCTCCTACTCCTGCAACCATCGTGCATTGCGTTCCCCTCTGCGGTGGAGCATAATCAATCCAGTTTCCGGCTGGCCTCCGGGACCGTCTCCGAAGTGTGAATCTACCCAACTCCATCACGCTGAGCCGCATCCTCAGTATCCCTCTGCTGATCTGGATCCTTTCCAGCGCTCGCTTCAGCAGCGCCAACGGCGAAAAGGAGTTGCTGGCTTCCTTCGTGTTCATCGCCGCTGCGATGACCGATGGGATTGACGGTTATCTTGCGCGCCGGCGCGGGCAGATCACCACGATGGGAATTCTGCTCGATCCGCTGGCCGACAAACTTCTGATCGCTGCCGCCTTCGTCGTGCTGGTGCAACTTAACCCCAGCCTGGTGCCCGCGTGGGTGGCGATTGTCGTCATAGGCCGCGAGTTCCTGGTAAGCGGCCTCCGATCCATCGCCGCTTCGGAAGGTTTCACGATCGAAGCCAGCGAACTGGGCAAGTTTAAAATGGTGGTGCAAATCGTTTCGGTTGTCGCGGTCATTCTCGATCATCGCTGGAAGGAATGGCCCATCTACAGCCACTACTTTTTCCCCATTCACTGGATCGCCTATTTGGCGATCTGGTTCATGGTGACTGTATCGCTGGTGTCGGCGATCGACTACTTTGTCGCCTTCTGGTCGAGAATTGACCGGCGCGTGGTCAAGCGCCGTCGCCGCGCCTTCATCCTGAGCCGGCGCAGAAAGCCCGTGCCGGTGCCGCCGCAGGCGGACCGCGATGTCGCTACTTCCACATAGTCCGGCAGCAGTCGAGTCCGAATACTCTCACGACGAGCGAACCCTGCTGCTTCGCCTGGCGCACGATGCAATTCTCTCCGCCCTGCAGCAGCGGGAAATCCCTCTCGATCCGCCAAGCGAACACCTCGCCGAGCCTCGTGGTGTATTCACTTCGCTTCACATAGGCGGCCAGTTGCGGGGATGCGTGGGCTACGTCCTACCTGTCAGTTCGCTTTATCGCGCAGTGGCTGAGACCGCTCGCGCGGCGGCTTTTGAAGACTCCCGCTTCTACCCCGTAACCCCGGAGGAAGCCCCGTCGCTGGAAATCGAACTCAGCATCCTCTCGCCCCCACAACCAATCCAACCCGAGGCCGTCGAAGTTGGCCGCCACGGGCTTCTGATCGGCATGGCCGGACACCGCGGCCTGCTTTTGCCGCAGGTTCCGCTAGAACATCACTGGGATCGCGTGACCTTCCTCGAACAAACCTGCCGCAAAGCCGGCCTGCCGTTGAACGCCTGGCAGCAAGGCGCCACCGTCGAAGCTTTCACGGCGGAAGTCTTCGGGGATGAGCCCTCTGGGACAGGTAATCTAAAGAAACTCTGATTAACTCCAACTTTGTCATTTCGAGCAGAATTGCCGTTTCAGGAGTCGAGAAACCTGCTGTTCATTCTGGAGGACTCAATCAGAGTTTCCCTAATCACGTCCACTTCCGGGCCCAAAGCAACTTGAGAGGGAGAACATCATGAGATTCGCTACTTGTGTCGCTTCGGTGTTGCTTGTGGCCATATTATTTGGCGTACAAGGTGTCAGTCAGAGCGCCAATCAATCTCGCGCCGCAGAGGAGCGGGACACATTCGCCACAAGGTGGGAGTTGTCGAAAGGCGGTATAGGCACGGTTAACACAAGCCTCTATATCGTTGTGAAGTCATCGAAAAGTGAAAAGAACGGGCTGATCCTGAAACGGACAGCGGAAACAGAATACAGGTGGAAAGGCAAGCGAGTGACCGAGAGCGAGGTCGTCTATGTCTATGAGAGTAAGGTCTGGGCATCGCGGAGTTTGCCAAAAGGATTCGACCTGAGCAAAGCCGTTGTCATTTCGTTTGAGGGTGACAAGATCCGCTTCTTTGATTTTCAAGCAACGGCCGGTGGGTATTACGACAGAATCTGGGAGTAAGGCAGAACGCCCTCGCCGACGATTTCGAGGCAATCACCCCATCCGCTTTCGCCGACGCTCGGCCTTATAGTCGTAGTTCGGATCGAAATCGACCGTCCCGAACAATTTCAAGATCCTTCTCTGTTTGTGAATACGTATATATTCTTCGAGGGCCGCGGCAACCGCCTCCTCGTTGGAACGATGTTCGCCAACGCGCCGCGCTTCTTCGACTAAAGCTTTATCAATCTTGAAGACCAGATCCTCAGACTCATAATCTCACAAGAGAAGCCGGGGACGGTTTCCCGTCCCCGGCTTCAGACCGCGTCAGTTGATCTTGAACTAGTTCACTTGATCCACTTCTACGTTATCGCCCGCGTGCACATCCTCCAAAGAGAAAACGATCATGCCCGTCGCGGTGGTCGGCGTGACGCCGATAATGACGATCTCGCCGACAGACCGGCGCGGCAGATCGCGCACGTGAATCACCGGACCGTTCCCTTTGGTGAACATATGCGGGTCAACCGAGGGCGTCTTCTTCTGCGTGTCCTCGGCAATCGCCGCTTTGAAGGAGAGCGAATCCACCGGGTCGTTTAGATCCGCGTCATAGGAACGCACCGCTCGGAAGTAGTCGCCCACCTTGACGCCTTGGTTCGCGCCGAGGTTGATATAGACCTTGTGGCCGGTACCCAACTGCGAATCGAAATCCTTGCCCATCACAATGCGCCCGGAAAGCTTGCTGCTGGAGGGCAAAAAGAGATCGAATTTCACCGGAATGTGGAAGGCTACAGTCAGCTTTTCGGCAAACGGTATCGCGGTGTCTCCCGGATTGACGCCGTCGCAGGCGTATTCGATACGCGCGATGGCAATCCGGCTTCGCGTGTCGATGATCCTGATGCGGCCGACTTCCTCATAGGGCTGGCCGGTTTCCTTGAGCAGCTTCTTTTGCCCAGGGTATATCTCGTATTCGTTGACATCGCGCAGGGCACGCACGATTTCGTATTCGGCTCCGGCGCTATAGCCGGTTCCCTGCAGATACACCACGTCGCCGCGCGTAAACTTCGTGGTGCTGGGCGTTTCCAGGCCACCGGCGACATAGTTGGCATCGGGCAGGATCTGTTTGCTGATGAAGCCAGCGCAATACAAATCGGCGTAGGTCGGGGTCTGTACCCGCTCAGTAGGGAAACTGGCCGAACTTGGCGCAGTTCCTTGCGGTACGTCGGCAGTAGCATCCTGGCCCGATTGAGCCCATCCCGCCGTCGCCAGCAACAACAATAACAGTCCTGTTTTCTTCATGTTACCTCCGGGCGAGACCACCGAGCGTCCCCGTCCCTAGTTAAATGCCAGAAAAGAAAGGCTTCAGCCGGAAGGTAACAAGGGGGTAAGGGTGGGTCAAGGTTACGAGGGTGAGGGGCACCCTAGGCAAAAGTTTTTTCGCTGGAACTACTAATCCGTTGTTGCATATGGAATTACTCCCCTGTAATAATTCGCCGTTTCCACTAATGCGCATGAACGTGAGTGATCGAACCTGGAAATGACCTCCACCCCCGGCTACCCGCCGCGTCTTCTGCCCTTGCGTTTGCCTCGAGTCTGCGTTGCGGTGATCGGTGCCGATCCCAACCAGATGGTCGAAAAGGCAGAGGCTCTGGTCAGGGATAACTCCTTTCTTGAGTTCAGGTTGGACTACCTCGCCAAACCCGGGTTGGCGCTGCCGAGGATCAAACGCTTTACCGAGTCTCATCCCGGAACGGTGGTCATTGCCACCTGCCGCCGCGTCAGCAGCGGAGGGAAATTCAAGGGTTCGATCGCCTCCCAGTTGGATATCCTCGGCAAGGCCTCAGCAGCCGGTTGCCAACTGGTCGACGTCGAATTTCAAACCGCCAGCAAGTGCAAGCCAGAACAACTTCAAAAGTTGCGGAGCCGTGCCGCGCTGATCCTTTCGTTCCACGATTTCCGGGGGACCAAGAAGCTTGACGAGACGCTGGAAAAAATGCTGGCATATCCCGCCGACTTCTACAAAGTCGTCAGCACAGCCACGACGCTTTCTGACAACGTCGCGATGATCAAGTTCCTTGGCCGCCGGGGCGACCGCCATTCCCTGGTGAGCATGTGCATGGGAGAGCAAGGAATCATCAGCCGCGTGCTAGGCGTTAGAGCGGGGAGCGTTTTCACCTTCGCGTCGGCTACGGCCGGGGAAGCCACTGCTCCTGGGCAGGTGACCGCCCAGGAATTACGCAACGTGTATCGCATCGATCAACTGGACGCCGCCACGCGCGTTTACGGAGTGGTCGGAGATCCCATTGCGCATTCGCTGTCTCCGGCGATTATGAACGCCGCCTTCCGCCGCGAAAATGTGAATGCCGTCTACCTCGCCTTGCATGCTAAAACCCTGAAAGATCTGCTGACCTGCGTGCGCGAGATCCCCATTCACGGCATCAGCGTGACCATGCCCTACAAAGAGGCGATCCTGCCGCATCTGGACAACACCGACTCCCACACCACCAAGATCGGCGCCTGCAATACGGTGGTGCGTGCGCAGGATGGCAAGCTTTACGGCTTCAACACGGACGCCTCGGGGATTGTCCGGCCTCTGGAACGCCGGCTGAATACGTTGGAAGGTGCGCGCATCCTTGTTCTCGGAGCCGGCGGAGCCGCTCGCGCGGCGGTGTTCGGACTGAAGGAGCGGGGCTCAGAGGTTTACATTCTCAACCGCAGCGCTGCCCCCGCCAAGAAACTGGCACACCGGGCCCATGCGCGCATCATGAAGCGCGCCGATCTAAAGAAGCTGGCCTTCGATGTCATCATCAATGCCACTCCGGTGGGAATGGGGAACACGCGAGAGTCGCCGCTGCATGAGAACGAGATCAACGCCCGCTATGTCTTTGACATGGTTTACGATCCAGCCGAAACGCGCCTTTTGAAACTGGCCAAAGAACGGGGCGCGCAGGTCATTCCCGGCATCGAGATGTTCGTCCATCAGGCCGCGCGCCAGTTTGAGATCTGGACCGGCAAACCCGCTCCTTGGGACGAGATGCTGCGAGTGGTGCTTCTGGCTTTGCAGGAGCGCGCCAACCGGGCTTCCAGTGGAAAGTAAAAGCAAATGATGCCTTTCGTAACGAAAAAGTTGCTTTTTTCAAGGTGCCTAAAGTAATATGCAAATAGGGAATGTGACTGTAAGCATTCCCGGTTCGTTCACGACCCTGTACCGCCCGTTTCCATACTTCCAAACTCGCAGTCTCACAGCTTTGGGTAAAAAACTCGACGTGGAAGCGGCTTGCTCCGCCTCCATCCCGGTTCGGAGAGTTCAAATATGGCGTGGTACGCGTACTGTCTTACCGAGCATCAAACCCTCCCTAATGGAACCCGCACTCGCCGCCCCTTCCTGCTGGAGGGCGTTCAAGGGGTCAATGGCGCTGCGGTTCTGAGCTATCCCAGTGGTGAATTCGCGGTGATTGTCAGCGAATATGACCACGCAGCCGGTGAACTGGACCAAAAATCCGCAATCGACCACGCCCGCGTGGTCAGCAACTGCTTCCGCAATTCAACCGTATTGCCATTCAAGTTCGGAACCATCTTTGACAGCGACGATGCGCTCCGCCAGGCAGTGCGGGTAAACCGGCGCGCCTTTGGCCTGAGCGTCGCCCGCCTGCGGGGCAAGTCCGAGATGCATATCAAGCTGGTCGTCCGGGACGGCTCCCTGCGCGAGGCCATGATCGACGTCGAACTGCCTGACACTGTCGGCGGCGACTACCTCTCCAAGCTGCGCGTAAAGGCGTCGCGCGAGCGGGAGCGCCAGACCAAGGCTCGGGCCTTATCCGTGCAGGTCCACAAGCTCTTCAACCCCCTCGAGGAGGAAGTAAGCTGCAAGAAGGTGGCTCCGGAGGGCATGCTCATCGACATCGCCCACCTGATTGACTCCAAGAGCGTGGAAAAATACCAGAACCGCTACACCACCGCCGCCAAGCAGTTAAAGAACTGTGAAGTGGCGATCAGCGGTCCGTGGCCACCCTATCACTTCCTCCCTGGGAAGCTGCGCACGGTGGCGGGAAACAGCTAAGAAATTCCAAAGCTCCATCGCCCGGATCGGCTAAAAGCCGCGCCGGGCTTGGTATTTCGGCTGCTTGGTAGCAGAGTGCATCGAATGTGCATTCTTGTGCACTTCTACATTTTTGCTCTACCACGAAAGCTCGGGCTAACTCTCGAATCGAGCTCCACTAAATCCTTTGCGGTCATTTACTTGCCACGCAGAGTGATCAGAATCACTAAGTTTGCTTGCTTTGGCGCGGGAAATGCTTGATTGGTGGGTATTAAAGAGGCCGCTACCTCAAGCATGACCACTCTCTTCGATTCTCCGTGTCACTTCCCGAACTGCCATTCCTGGCGGAATGGCATGTTGCATCGCCTTTCCTGACATACCCACCTTTTGCCTCTTTGAACTTGGCCCCAGGAATGGGGCCATTTTTATTTGCCCCAGAAAGATGTTCTAGAAGCGGCGGTTTTTCATTCAGACCTGCGCTCAGATACACTGGCTGCCTGCCATGACCAAGACTACCTTCGCCAGAAACGCTCTGGCCGCGCTTCTCACGCTGGTTCCGCTGAACGTGCTGAACGCCCAGAGCCAGCAACCTAAACCATCGGCGGCCCCGTTCGGGTCTGCGCCGCAGATGTCGCAGCCTCAGCTAGAGAACTTCCCGCAGGAGTTGTTGGACGAACTGGCTGCTATCAAGACTGCCGCCCTGGGCGATGACTACGCCTACCGCCAGCTCGCCCACCTGACCGAAAACATCGGCTCGCGGCCCACCGGATCGCTACAAGCGAAAGCCGCCGTTGATTACGTGGCTTCCGAACTGCGCAAGATTGGGCTCGAGGTGCAACTCGAAGAAGTGAAAGTACCGCACTGGGTGCGTGGAGCCGAGACCGCGGAACTGGTCGAATACCCCGGCCAGGCTACAGGCACATCGCAGAAGATCGTACTCACGGCCTTGGGCGGAAGCACGGCTACGCCCGAGGAAGGAATCATCGCCGACGTGGTCGTGGTTAACAATTTCGACGAATTGAAAGCGCTCGGTCGCGACCAGGTTGCCGGCAAGATCGTGCTGTTCAACGAACTTTTCGACAAGCAGAAGAGCGCGGCGGGATTGGCTTTTATGGCCTACGGCGAAGCCGTGCGTTACCGCGGAGCCGGGGCCAAAACGGCGGCGGACTTAGGAGCGGTAGCTGCTCTGGTACGCTCCGTTGGAGATTCCGATTTCCGCCTGCCGCATACCGGCTGGAGTTCCCCCGCGGGTATCCCCGCTGGCGCGGTGACCGCTGAAGACGCCGAGTTGATCGCCCATCTGTCCGGGCAAGGCCGGGTCCGTATGCACCTAACCCTGACGCCGCAAAAACTTCCCGACGGGATCAGCTACAACGTGATTGGGGACCTTAAGGGTAGCGAACATCCAGAGCAACTCGTAGTGGTGTCAGGCCATCTCGATTCGTGGGACCTGGGAACCGGCGCCATCGACGACGGCGCAGGAGTCGTGGTCGCCATGCAAGCGGCCGAGGTTCTCCAGAAATTGCATTTGCGACCCAAGCGCACCCTGCGCGTCATTGCCTGGATGGACGAAGAGACCGGGGGATCGGGGAGCCAGGCATATTCCAAAGACCATGCTTCCGAATTCGCCAATCATGTTGCCGCGATCGAAAGTGACGCCGGGGCTGCCCATCCGCTAGGGTTTGATCTCAAGATGACGGCACCCGCAGCCGAACTACTGCGGCCCGTAGTAGGAGCACTGCAAAGTATTGGAGCGACTGTGCTGCAATCGAGCCCTTACCCTCCGGGAGCCGACATTGCTGCCATGTCGGAGGCAGGCGTACCCTCGTTGGGCATCATGCAAGATGGCCGCACCTACTTCCACTACCATCACAGCGCTGCCGACACTCTGGACAAGGTCGTTCCCAGCGAGTTGCGTGAGAACGCTGCCGCCATGGCCGTTATGGGGTACGCGCTCACCAGCATGAAGAACCCGCTGCCGCGGTAGGTCCGCAATAAATTCCGGTGATACAAATCACATCGCCGCCGTACGCTCGCGAATAGTATTCGGGGACGGGTTGTGATTTGCTGCAGCCCTTTGAAGCGGTTGACGCATCTCAATTTTGGCGCTTATCATCATGGTTTGCCCTAACCAATCGGGACGCCTCCGGAGAAGGAGTCGTCCCAAGACTTTTGTTATGGCTACTTTTGAATGGGCCGATTGAAGTGACCTATGGACAAGAAGAAGCTGGAAGCATTTAAGAAACGTTTGGAAACGCGGCAGCAGGAATTGCGCCGCACTGTGAATCGCACGCAGGCCGACGGCCGCTCCGCCGACGAGGACACGGCGCAGGATATCGCCGACCGCGCCGCCAGTTCCTACACCAAAGAGTTCCTGTTCAGCCAGAGCAACAACGAGCGGCAACTCCTGCAGATGGTGGAGAAAGCGCTGGCCCGCATTCGCGAAGGCAGCTTTGGCGAATGCATCCACTGCGGCAAAGAGATCAACGCGAAGCGGCTGGAGGCGGTGCCGTGGACCCGCCACTGCATCGAGTGCCAGGAAAAGCTGGAGCAGGGATTGCTGGAAGAAGCCCCGCGCTAACGAGGACTCTCTGATCAGCAACGCCGCCAACGGTTGGCGGCGTTTGTGTTTCTGCCGAGAAGCACGCACTAAGCCACAGGTTTCAACTGAAGCGGCAGCCTCCGCAGCCGTTGTCCCGACGCCGCAAAAATTGCATTCGCAACCGCCGGTGCAATCGGCGGCAGGGCCGGCTCACCCATCCCGCCAGGATCCTCCTTACTCTGCGTTAGGTGCACCTCGATCGGCGGAGCCTCGTTGATCCGGATGGGATCGTAGCCGTCGAAGTTCGTCTGCTCGACCGCGCCATTCTTGATCGTGATCTCATTTTTCAGTGCCGCACTCAATCCATAAATGATCGCGCCCTCCGTCTGCGAACGCACCGACTCCGGATTCACGATCTGCCCGCAATCTACGGCGGCCACAATGCGATCGATCTTGAAATTGTTGCCGCTGACCGTGACCTCCGCTACCTCGGCAAAGTAGCTGCCGAATGACTTGTAGGCAGCGATGCCGCGGCCACGGCCCTTCGGCAGGGGCTTGCCCCATTCCGATTTCTCGGCGGCCAATTCAAGCACTGCTCGAAGCCGTGCCGGGTCCACGTCTTCGTCGTCCTTCGGTTTCCAGTTGGGCGGCTTCACCAGCAGCATCTTTCGGAACTCGACCGAATCCTTTCCTGCCGCAGCCGCGAGTTCGTCAATGAAGCTCTCCACCGCGAAACCGTTGAATGAATGTTCGACCGACCGCCACCAGGCCCGCGGCACGGCGCTCTCTGCGGGGTTGTATTCGAGCCGCACGTTCGGAATGGCGTACGGCATCTGCCGGGCTCCCCCGGATTCGTCGTCCCCTGCCGGAGTTTTCGGGTCCCAGAATCCCTTAATCGACGTGGAGGCCAGCGTATGGAACCAGGCAACGGGGCGTCCGGAGGCGTCTACCGCACCTTGCATGCGATGACATGCGGCGGGACGATAGAAGTCGTGGGTCATGTCGTCTTCGCGCGACCACACTAACTGCACCGGCTTGCCGACGACCTTGGCGATCTGCGCCGCCTCCGCCGGGAAGTCGGCCATGTAGCGGCGTCCGAACGCCCCGCCCATGAGAGTTGTGTGAACGACGACTTTTTCGTTCGTGATGCCCAACACTTTCGCCACGGTTCGCTGGACCCAATCCGGCGATTGTGTCGGTGCCCATACCTCCGCGTCGGTCCCGCGCGCGTGAACCGTGATGTTCATCGGCTCCATGGTGGCGTGTGCCTGCAGGGGAAGCTCGTACAAAGCTTCGACCTTCTTCGCGCCATTGGAGAGCACGGCCTCGACGTCTCCGTCATTGCGCAGGCGCTGGCCCGCCTTCTGCGCCGCCTCGTGCAAAGCGGCGCGCATGCCATCACTCGACTCGGAGACGGCTGCGCCGCGCTCCCAGGTGATCTGGAGAGCCTCTCGACCCTTCATTGCGGTCCAAGTCGAGTCCGCCACGACCACGACACCTCCTGCGGTGAACATGTCAGCGGGCATAGCCGGGATCTCGAAGACATCGCGCACTCCGGCGACCGCCTTCGCCTTGGCCGCGTCGAAGTGTGCCGGTTTTCCGCCGAACGTTGGACACCGCGCCACTACCGCGAACAGCATGTCAGGCACGCGTACGTCAATCCCAAAATGCGCACTGCCGTTCACCTTCGCCGGAATGTCGACCCGCGGCACCGGATGCCCGATCACTTCGAACTTCGAAACATCTTTCAGGGGCACCTTTTCCGGATCAGGCCGCGGCAGTTTGGCAGCCGCCTCCACTAGTTCCCCGTAGCTCGCTTTGCGCGAAGATTTCTGGTGCAGCACGTTCGCCTTCTTCGCCGTGCACTCAGCCGGCGGCACATTCCACTTCGTCGCCGCCGCGGTAATCATCAATTCGCGCACGGTCGCGCCTGCACGGCGCAGCGGCATGAAATTCTCCATCGTGCTGCCGCTTCCGCCTGTACCCAGGTGCGGATAAATATCCGGCCGCGTCTCGGCTTGTTCCACGCTAACCGAACTGAAATCGACCTCGGCTTCTTCGGCGAGAATCATCGCCAGCCCGGTCTTGATCCCCTGCCCCATCTCCGACTTGGCGACGATCAGCGAAATCTGTCCGCTGGGCTTCACATGAATCCAGGCATCGAACGGATTCGGAGCCGGCTTTTTCGGCCCACGGTCGTTTTCCTGTGCCTCAAGAAGCGGCGCGGAAAGACGCACGCCGATCATCAGCCCTGCGCCTGCCACTGTTCCTCGAACTACGAACTCCCGGCGGCTGATCGCCATGGTCATGCTCCTTTCCCGGTGCCGGTGCTAACACGATGGATGGCTCGCCGGATCCGCTGATACATGCCGCAGCGACATAGATTGCCGATCATCGCCGCTTCAATCTGATCGTCGGTGGGATGGGGACTTTTCGCCAGCAGCGCCGCCGCCGACATAATCTGCCCCGGCTGACAATATCCGCACTGCGGCACCTGCTCGGCAATCCACGCCCTCTGCACGGGATGCGAGTTGTCCGCCGAGAGGCCCTCGATGGTGGTGATTTTTTTCGTACCGACCGAAGACACCGCGGTCTGGCACGAACGCACGGCCTCGCCATCCAGGTGGACCGTGCAGGCTCCGCACACTCCCATCCCGCAACCGTACTTGGTGCCAGTCAGGTTCAGGTTGTCGCGCAACACCCACAACAGAGGCGTGTCCGGAGCGATCTCGACCTCATGCGCGCGGTTGTTGATGAGCAGATGAATCGCAGCCATGGGAGACTCCAGAAGTGGAGGTTGTGATGTTAGACGAGGCTACTCCAATAAGGTTTGCCTGAGCAAATCTAGGAGTAGCGCCGGACCTGCCCTGAGTGTCCTGGGTGCCCCATTTCTCGCGCGCTCTTTGCGCGAGAAGTGGAGACCGTCGACAGAGCGTGGCGCAAATGGGCAGTGCCACCTAGTCCGCCGCTTTCTGGCCTTCCTGCGCCTCCGCTCCCGGCATCACGTTCTTCAGCGGAGCTTTGCGCTGCTCCTCAAGCTCCGGATGGGGCAGCGGCTTGCGCGGCAACATCTGGTCGCGCATCGCGGTGTTGTAGACGAAGATGGCTTCCACCACGGCAGCCTGGGCTAGATCATCGGGTTGCAGGCGTTCGTAAGTGTCCATGTTGGAGTGATGCGTGCGCGACCCGTAGTCGAGCATGTCCTGAATAAACTGGAATCCCGGCACCCCCACCGAGTCGAACGCTTCGTGATCAGTGCCGCCTGTGTCCCGCATCGTGATGGTGCCGACGCCCAGGTCCTTCAGCGGCTCCATCCACTGCTGGAAGATCGGCCCCACGGCTGCATTCTCCTGCAGGTAGATGCCGCGAATTTTTCCGGTTCCATTGTCCACGTTGAAGTACCCGGAAATCTTCTGCTGCTCCGATTTCAGCTGCACTGGACCGGCAGGCTTACGTAGGAAATCTGGCAGCTTCACCTGGTCGGGAGCGGTCGAAAGCGGTACGAACCCGAAATGCTGTTTCACGTAGCCGTAAGAGCCGAATTCTCCTTGTTCTTCCCCGGTCCACAAACCCACACGGATGGTGCGCCGCGGCTGCACGTGCAGGGCATTCAGGATGCGCATCACTTCCATCGCTACGACGGTTCCCGCGCCATTGTCGGTGGCACCGGTCGCTGATGCCCACGAATCGAGGTGTCCACCCACCATGACCACTTCATCTTTCAGCTTGGGATCGGTACCGGGGATCTCGGCGATGGTGTCAAAGCCGTGCTCGTGATCGCCCGTGAACTCGGTCTCCACATCCATTTCGACATTGACCGGCGCATTCGCTTTGAGCAGCCGATAGACGCGCCCGTAGCTCTCGATGGCCATCACGACCACCGGAAGCGGCTCGGCGTGCTCCCGCTGGTACGTGAACCAGCCCATGCCGCCACCGCCGTCGTCAAAAATCGTCCCGCCCGATCCGCCGTTGTCGCGCCCGTCGCGGCTCGGCACCACGATGCCCGCCGCATGCTCGGCTGCGAAGAACTGTCCAGCTTTCTCGCGGAATTCCAACCGTTTGATGAACGTCTGAAAAAAATCCTCGTGCGCCCCGATGTGCACCGGATATTCGGCCGTCTCCCTCAGATTGGCATCATCCCGGCGCGCAAACAGCGGCTTGTCAACCGGCTTCACGTCGCGCATCTCGCCGAAGAAAACGATCTTGCCCGCCAGCTTGCCTTTGTACTTCTCCAGATCCTTCTCGTCCTTCGCATCGACCCAAACCGCGCCCCCATCGATGGGCCCGTGGCTCGAAGGCGACCACGGCAGCGCTTGCGCGATGAACACCGCCGTGTCCGGAGCCGACATTCGTACCCATGTATTCAGCTGGCGCCATCCCAAGCCAAATTCGCCCCAATCCTCGAGGTGGGCGTTGCTGCATCCCATGGCGGTCAGCTGGTCGCGCGTCCACTCGTTGGCATGCTTCAGATTCGGAGACCCCGTCAGCCGCGGCCCGATCCCATCCATCAACCCCGAGGCATATTCCATCACGTGCGAGTGCCCCAGTCCCTCCTCGCGGATGCGCTGGTACATGGTGTAGTCCAGGCTCTCGGTCGCGGGTTGAGGCAATTCGTAAGAAGGCTTGGCGGTTTCATCGGCTTTCGCGTCTTTCGTCTTCTTGTCAGCCGCGGACGTGGAGAGGGTAAGACACACTAGAACTGCAAGAATTGAGAACGAGTATCTGGGTGATAGCATTTTTTCGGTTCCTCTTGAGCGGAAAGCAGAGTAGCAGATGCCGCCGCCGTCGCGAAAGTCGGAACGTCGGTAGGAAGGGCTCCCCAACTCGAGGCCGAGTGCCCCGTCCTTTGTCGCGTTCTTTGCGGCCGGGCGGGGCCTTTGACTTTCTTTCCACAGCCCAGTTTTGTGACATCCAACCTTGACCACAAAGCCCAAAGAGCAGATCATCGTCAAGGCGGGAGCAGTCCACGCAACCGCCACGAAAAAGACCGTAACTCTTTTGTTCTCAAGATTTTGACCCCTAAAGCTTTGGGGCTCAAGATTTTGGAAGCCATTTTTGCAAACCCCGCGCCCGTCGCGGCTTTCAGAGAGGTGGGGGGGAGGGGTATACCCCATAACCCAAGCGTTTCCCAAAATGAAATTCGCCTAGACGACGCCGATCAAGGCCGATAATCAAGTATTTCTTCGGCAGTAATTCACAGCATCGCGGCCCATTTTTGACGCCCCGATTGCCCCCTGTTAGACTGTCAGTTTGTCCAGCCCTAACCACCACTAGAAGGGAAGTCTGTGCGCGCCGAAACCCGCCATCATTTAAAACAGGATGCCTTTAGCCGAGCGACGATCGATGCCGCCGAGCGAACTGCCCACTGGACGGTCGAGCACCGCTCCACCCTGACCATTACCGTAGTCGCAGCTGTCGTGGTGATCGCCGCGGTCGCTGGCGGCTGGTTCTACTTGAGCGCGCAAGACGAAAAGGCCAGCGCGGAACTCTCGCAGGCGGTGCGCACACTGCAAACCCCGTTGCGCCCTGCCGGCACTCCGGCTCAGCCCGACTTCCCTACCTTTACCTCGGCCAAGGAGCGCAATGAGGCCGCCAGAAAACAATTTCAGGCGATCGTCGACAAGTATGCCCACACCCAAACGGCGGATATGGCGCATTACTTTCTGGGCGTGACTGCATCGAATTTGAGCGACAACACCGCGGCCGAGAAGAACTTCAAAGAAGTAGTTTCTTCTGGCAGCCGCGACCTGTCGTCGGTTGCCAAGCTTGCACTGGCTTCACTCTATGGCCAGACCAACCGCACCAAGGAAGCCGCCGCTCTCTATCAGGAGTTGATCAATAAGCCGACGACCTCAGTCACTAAGGTGACGGCGCAATTGCAACTGGCCGAACTCTACCATGGTTCCAACCAGCCGCTCGACGCCAAGCGCACCTACGAAACCATCAAGAAAGAGAATCCCACAGGCGAGGCGGGACAGATCGCCACCCAGAAGCTGGCCGAACTCAAGTAGGTCAAACTCAGGTCGCTCCCCATTTCCCCTTTTCCCTACGGTTGAGTACCATGTTGTCCGGTTACCAAACTCTACAACTGGATCAACATGGCCAATATCACACTCCGCGTTAACGGAAGTGCAAAGAAAGTCAGCGTCTCTCCTGAAACGCCTCTCCTCTGGGTTCTCCGCGACACTCTCGAACTCACGGGAACAAAGTTCGGCTGCGGCGCCGGATTGTGTGGCGCCTGCACCGTGCATCTGGATGGTTCCCCGATCCGCTCCTGCTCCATTCCAGTCTCGCAGGCCGCGGACAAGAACGTGACCACCATCGAAGGCCTGGGAGCCAGCGGTCTGCACGTATTGCAGCAGGCCTGGATCGCGGAGGAAGTTCCGCAATGCGGCTACTGCCAGACAGGACAGATCATGTCGGCCGCGGCGCTGCTGGCAAAAACTCCGAATCCCACCGACGACCAGATCACCCAGGCGATGAATGGCAATCTGTGCCGCTGTGGAACCTATGAGCGGATTCGCAAAGCGATCCATCGCGCCGCCGGGAACGGAGGTGCCCGATGAGCCCACTTTCCCGCCGTGAATTTGTCACCGCCGGAGTCGCGGCCGGCGCCGGACTTGTGATCGGCTTCTACCTGCCGCGCGGCGCCAGTTCCGGGAAAGAATCCTTCTCGCCCAATGCCTATCTGCGCATCACGCCCGACAGCAAAGTCACGATCGTAGTCGCACGCTCGGAGATGGGCCAGGGTGTGCGCACGGCGCTCCCGATGATTCTTGCCGAGGAGCTTGAGGCCGACTGGAAGCAGATCGAAATCGAGCAGGCCGGAGCAAGCACGTTGTTTGGCGACCAGACAACCGGCGGAAGTGCCAGCATTCGGACCACGTGGGATCCCATGCGCAAGGCCGGTGCCGCGGCGCGCGAGATGCTGATTTCCGCCGCAGCCTTAACCTGGGCGGTCCCGAGATCCGTGTGCACGGCAGAGAGTGGCCACATCAAGCACGCCGCTTCCAATCGAAGTCTGAGCTTTGGAGAACTTGTGAGCAAGGCGGCAACGCTGCCGATCCCCACCGACGTGACCTTGAAGCAGAGCAAGGACTACAAGCTGGTCGGACAACGCCTGGCGCGCCTGGATTCGCCCGCAAAGGTGACGGGCGAAGCCGTCTTTGGAATTGACTTCCGCCTGCCTGGGATGAAGTTCGCGCTGCTCTCGCGGTGTCCCACAATCGGAGGCAAGGTCTCGGGGTTTGACGACAAAGAGTCGAAAAAGATTTCTGGAGTGAGTTACGTGGGCAAGATCGGTGACTCTGCTGTGGCCGTGGTTGCCGACAGCGTTTGGGGTGCGATGGAAGGACGCCGCGTACTCAACGTAACCTGGGACGACGGCCCAAATAAAGACCTGAATACCGCCGCAGAGATGGCGTCACTCAAGGCGGCCCTAACACAGCGAGACAAAGCATCAATAGCGAGCCTGTACTCGGCCGGTGATCCCGCGAAAGCGTCCGGTCGACGCATTTCCGCCGAATATGAGTTGCCATATATGGCCCACGCTCCCATGGAGCCCGGCAACTGTACCGCGAATTTTCAAGGAACGAAATGTGAACTCTGGGCGCCGACGCAGGTGCCGCAGGATTGCCGCGACTCGGTGGCGCCGGCGATCGGACTTGATCCCGATCAAGTCAAAGTCAACGTGACGCTGATGGGCGGCGGATTTGGCCGGCGTCTCGAGCACGATTACGCCGTCGAGGCCGCACAGGTCTCGAAGGCAATCAACGCCCCGGTGAAAGTCATCTGGACGCGCGAAGACGACATGAGATTCTCCACTTACCGTCCAGCGAGCCTGCATCAACTCACCGCCGCGGTGGATGGTTTTGGGTTCCCGGTCGCGCTGACCCACCGAATCATTTCACCCTCGATCAGCGGCCAAAAAGGACAACCCACCCCGAACAATGTCGACCCCGACCTGCCCGACGAGGCCGGCCCGGTCTACGGCATCGCCAACTATTCGATTGAGTACGTCATGACCAAGACTGCGGTCCCGCTCGGCTGGATGCGGTCGGTCTACGCGTTGCAGGCGGCGTTCGCCCTTGAGAGTTTCATCGATGAACTGGCAGTGGGAGCCGGCAAGGATCCGCTGCAATACCGGCTTCACCTGCTGGCGAAGGATCAGGATCTTCCCTACTTCACGACGACCTGGCACACGGCTCGCATGCGCGGGGCGCTGCAACTGGCCGCCGAAAAAGCCGGATGGGACAAACCCCTGCCCGCAGGCCACTATCGCGGAGTCGCGTGCTTTGGCTGCTTTGCGTCCTATATGTCTGAGGTAGTCGAGATCACGATGGAAAACGGGCAGCCTCGCGTGCATCGTGTGGTCGCGGTCGTCGATTGCGGTCAAGTCGTCAACCCGGGCATTCTCGAGCAGCAGATCCAGGGAGGAATCGTTTTCGGGTTGGCCAACGCACTGCGCGCCAGGATCACGCTCGACAAAGGCCGCGTAGTGCAGGGCAACTTCGACGATTACGCACCGCTGCGCATGGAAGAAACACCGGCAGTCGAGGTCTATACAGTTGCCAGTTCGGAAGCGCCGACCGGAATCGGCGAGCCGTCGATACCTCCGCTGGCTCCGGCGCTGTGCAACGCGATCTACGCCGCGACCAAAAAGAGAATTCGGGCGCTGCCGATTCTGAGCTAATCGCCCAACGACAGCCGGGCTGCGCCCAACGACAGCCGAGGGCGGCTGTCCCCACATGAAGTCCAAGTATTTCGGGAGGCACTTTCATGTCGAGGTGGGTCGTTAACCTTCTCTTCTTCTTAGTCGCTTGCGTCGCATTGGTGCCGGCTCAATCATCCTCCGTGCCTGCGTCGCGCCTAGTGCACCTGCGCCACGGCATCAATCTCAGCGAATGGTTTGCGCAGGTTTACGATCCCAAGGGATACACGAAAGAGCACTTCCAGAATTGGACCACGGCCGCCGACATCGCGCTGATAAAGTCGGCGGGCTTCGATCATGTGCGGCTCAGCGTCAATTCCGAACCGATGATGAATGCCGCCAATCATCAAAACGGCACGGCGGAATACTTCGGCTACCTCGATGCTGCCGTCAAGATGATCCTGGATGCGGGGCTGGCAGTCGAAATCGACATGCATCCCGACTCCGATTTCAAAGCGCGACTGAAAGAGGACGAGTTCGTCGAACGCTTCGCCGATTTTTGGCGCACGGTCGCACAACACTATTCTTCGTGGGACTCCGAGCGTGTGTTCTTTGAGATTCTGAACGAACCCGAGATGCGCGATCCCTACCGGTGGTACGGCGTAGAAGCGAAGCTGGCGGCAGCGATCCGGCAAGGGGCGCCCGCGCACACGATCCTCGCCACCGGGGCGCGCTGGGATGACGATGACGACATGATCTTCCTCGAACCCCTGCGCGATCCCAACGTGATTTACGTGTTTCATTTTTACGAGCCACACATCTTCACCCATCAGGCCGCGACCTGGGGCGCGTACTACTGGCGCTGGTTGAAGGGTCTGCATTATCCGTCGTCGCCGGAGAATGCCGCGCAAGTCGCCGCCGGGGTCCCTGAAGCGGTCGACCGGCTCTACGTGATCCGCTACGGAAAAGACCATTGGGATGCGTCGCGCATTGAAGCCGAGATAAATCAGGCCTCGGACTGGGCCACGCGCAACCGAGTCCCGCTGGTCTGCAACGAATTCGGCGCGTTCCGCGACGGTGTCGATCCGCCGGACCGCGCCGCCTGGATCAAAGATGTCCGTACCTCCCTCGAACGCCACAACATTGGCTGGGCGATGTGGGATTACTCCGGCGGCTTCGGCGTGGTCACGAAGAAAGACGGGAGGGCCTTGCTGGACGAAACTACCGTGAACGCACTCGGGCTGAAGATGCCGGCGGGACAATAAATGTTGCGTGCGCCGTTTATTGGAGAGCGTCCAGGCGCGTTTTACGACGGAACTTATCTTCTGACGCCGGTGTCTATGCAAGAATCATCGGGTACTCTGCCGCCAGAACTTCGTCTCGCGAGGTGGCCATGCTCGAAGCCGTGCACCTTACCAAGCGCTACGCATCGTTGCCCGCCGTGCAAGACCTGTCGTTCTCGCTGCGTTCCGGAATGGTTCTCGGCTGTCTCGGCCCGAATGGCTCCGGGAAGAGCACCACAGTGAAAATGCTCACCGGCCTGTTGGAGCCGACGCGGGGCGTGGTTCAGTTCGACGGTCACAACATTCAAGACAATCTGCAGGCGTACCGGAAACGCCTCGGCTACGTGCCAGAAGAGGCTCATCTCTATCCGTACTTGACCGGCTGGGAATATCTGGAAATGGTTGCCACCCTACGCGGCATGGCCTCCCACAGGTTGGGAATCAAGCTTGATTCCCTCCTGGAATTGTTCTCCCTCCATCCGCACCGGCACACGAGCATCGGCACTTATTCGAAAGGAATGCGCCAGCGCATTCTGCTCATCGCTGCGATCATGGACAACCCCGACATCTTCATCTTCGATGAGCCACTCTCCGGCCTGGACGTAGCCTCGGCGCTGATCTTCAAGAATCTGGTGCAAGCGCTGGGCCAGCAGGGCAAACTCGTCTTCTATTGCTCGCACGTGCTGGAGGTCGTCGAAAAGGTCTGCTCCGATGTCTTGATCCTGCGCAAAGGCGTGGTCATCGCCCAGGATTCAGTAGCGAGCATTGGCCAGATTCTCGGCCAATCGCTGGAGAACACCTTCCTCCACCTGGTCGACGATGTCGACACCATGAATGTGGCGCGCGATATCGTCGCAGTGATGAAGGCCGCATGATCAGCCTGCTGACCGATCCGATCCGTCACTGGTGGGAATACTACCGCCAGCGCCCCTTCGGGCGGATGGTCGAACTCTTCGTGTCTCGCATCTTCCGCGGCGGGGGCGACTCCGACATGGAAGGGCTCGATCTCGGCATTGGCGTCGCACTCACCTTGCTCGCCCTGCCTGGCGGGTTCGTGTCGATTCTCTTGCTGGACAAGTACGGGACCCTGCTGCAGTGGATGCGCGGAACCCTGAACGTTGATCCGCTGCTGATGTCCGTTCCCGACGAGTATTTTTTTATCGTGCTTTCTATGACCGTAACCGGCGCGGCCGCTGTCTGGCGATGGGACGCGATCTTCCCCGACCGGCGCGATTACATGAACCTGGTCCCGCTGCCCATTTCCACGCGGGCTATCTTTCTTGCCAACCTTGTGGCGGTTCTTTTACTGGCTATCTTGATTGCACTCGACGTCAATGCGGCGTCGTGCATTCTGTTCCCCATGGTTGTAGGAGCGACGCAGAACAAGTTTTTGTTCTTCGCGAAGTTTGCCGCAGTCCATGCCGTCGGAGTTGTGCTGGCGAGCGTCTTCGCCTTCCTGGCGGTGTTCTCGATGCTGGGTCTGTTGATGGCCTTTCTACCCCCGCGTGCTTTGCGGCGAGTCTCCAGTTACATTCGCGGCGTCGTGGTGGTCTATCTGGTCACTCTTCTCGCCACCAGTTTCGCGGTCCCGGACAAGTTGCTGCGCACGAACGGGCCGCTGCCGCCATGGACTCTGCTGCTTCCTTCTTGCTGGTTTCTGAGTCTGTGTCAGTCCTTGCGCGGCCGCGCGAGCCCCGCAATGACGGAACTCGCCCGATTAGCACTTCCAGGGATTCCGGTCCTCACGGCGGTCGCCATGGGCTGTTATGCGATCGGCTATCACCGCCATTTCGTGCGCATTCCGGAGATGGCCGAAACGGCGGTCACTGCATCGATCCCTCGAAGGTCGCGGGCGGGCGTGTTCCTGGGGCGACTCGTGCTGCGAACTCCATTTCAGAAAGGCTGCTTTCCCTTTGTGTGGAAGACCTTGGCTCGCAGCGAAATGCATCGCCTCGTTCTGACTGGGATTGGCGGGCTGGGCATAGTTCTGGCGTCGCAGGCTCTGATGAATGCTTTTGCCGGCGCGAAATCGCTGCATCAAGCAGCCCTTTCGCCTAGCGCGCTCTCGATCCCTTTCATCCTTACCTTTCTCATCATCATCGGCCTGCGGATCGTCTTCGAGATTCCGGTTGAGCTGCGCTCCAATTGGATCTTCCAGTTGATGCTAGATCCAGATCGGCAGGAGTGTCAGAGCCTGGCAAGAAAGGTGGTCCTCGCCCTAGCCCTGCCTTTGGTCTTGACCATCGTATTGCCAGCTTATGTTTACTTGGAAGGCGTGCGGGTTGCGTTCCTTCACACGGTGCTGGTGGGGACATGGTCCGTACTGCTGACAAACATTGTCCTGATTCGTTTCCGCAAAGTGCCGTTCACTTGCACGCTCCCGATCTTTAAACAACATTCCATTGTGCTGCTTCTATCCGTGTGTTTCGGATACTTGCTCTATGCCATTTCCACGCCGGAGTTCGAGTCGTCGGCCTTAGCGGAACCTCTGAGAATGATCGCTCTTTTGCCCGTTGCCGCAGTGGCGTGGTTCATTCCACGCCGTCTGGACAAGAACACCATCGATCTCGAGAGGAAGCTGATCTTCGAAGAATCTGCCACACGGACGATTGAGGCGCTGCGGCTGAGTGATTAAATCGCGGAGTTGGAATGGTTCGAGCGCGGGCTCAAAATGCGCCCAGCCACTTCACCGGCAAGTGTGCCGCCAGAGCATTGGCTAGGCGCTCGTCGGCGGTGATCATGTCGGTCTTCGCTTGTACGGCCAGTGCCGTGTACAAACAGTCGTAGACACTCCGGTCGTAGGCGAAGGCGATTTTCAAAGCTTCCGGCAGCAGCACGAGGGACGACACTGTCGTGAAATCGCGTGCCTTCATGTCTGAGGCAACGTTATCGGCTTCGTCTCGTTTCCATCGGCGCTGCCGGACACCTTTCCACAAAACGTTGCCGAGTTCGGCCCAGAAGACATCCGGCACGATGAAGTCCACCTCGCCGGCAATGTAGCGCTTCAGCAGTCGTACAGACTCGTCCGTCAGGGGTTCTCTAGCCAGCGGCATCGCCCACTTTACGGCGACGCTAGCATCGAGAACAAACGTGATCACCGCTCGCGGTCCTCGCGAATCATCTCTTCGGCCGAGGGAAATGGACCGGGACCCTCGGGTTGCCGCGCTCGGAGTTCAGCCATCCGGTCGTAGAATTCCCGTCGCCGCTTCAGTTCTGCTTCGGTCGGGATGTTCTGCTCCAGCAGCGAAATCACCTCCGCCGCAATCGACTTGCGGTTGGCGCGGGCTCGCTTGCGCAGGGCTTTGTAGATTTCGTCGGGAACATTTTCCACGTAGAGCGTTGCCATAGCATTTTCCTAGGGAGATTCTAGCATAGTCCAAGGAGCTTCGAGTCTCGATACTACATTCAACCTACAATGCTGTTGCGCCTTTCTTGACACCCACTCGCCTTCCCTTTATCCTAAGTCTTGCTCCTTGCGGTACTTACGCCTCTTGGCGTGCTTCCGCGGGCTGGTATGGCATGATTGCCGCGGAGGTTTCGGTATGTTCCTCGACACCAAAGAATTGGAACGCCATCCTCTCGATTTTGAAGAGGAGTTCCAGCCCGATGTCATCGAACTGGGAGACGAAGCCCGCCAGCGCACGCCGCTGAAGACGGCAGGGCGCGCCGAACTGGTCGAGGAGCATCACGGCAAGCATAAGATAATCAAGGATATCCGCCTGCGAGGGCGATTGTCGGCCGGCCTTGAGTTGCAATGCGCCCGCTGCCTGGAGCCAGTGCGGCAGGACGTGACGCGCGACTTCGAGTTGCTGTACCGTCCGCTGGGTGCCGACGCGGGACGCGACGAGCTTTCGGTGACCGACGCGGAAGCCGAGATCGGCTATTATCAGGGCGACGGAATTCTGCTCGAAGACGTCTTGCGCGAGCAGGTCTTACTGGCGTTGCCCTTGAAGGTCACCTGCAGCGAAGATTGCCGGGGCTTATGTCTGCATTGCGGCAAGAATCTGAACCAGGAAAAGTGCTCCTGCGCCGTTCCCATGGAAGATCCGCGATGGGCGGCGCTGAGAGAGATTCGCAGCAAGCTGGAACACTGAAAGGAAGCTGTCAGCTATCAGCCGTCAGCTTTCAGCTGTCGACGCTCAATGATTGAGCTTGTTCCGGTGATGAGGTTTCACAATTAGCAATCTGTAATCAGCGATCAGACTCAAAGGCTGAGAGCTGATAGCTGACAGCTTTTTAGATGAGGAATTTTAACCATGCCTAATCCGAAACGGCGACACTCCCAGAAGCGCACCTCCACGCGACGCGCCCACGACGCACTGAAAGGCCATTCACTATCTGAATGCCCCAACTGTCACGAAAAGAAAATGCCTCACCGGGCCTGCCCGAAATGCGGGTACTATAAGGGGCGAGAAGTGCTCGACGTTGAGGAAGCCAGCTAACTCATAGCCATGCCTAGCGTGATCGCGCTGGATGCGATGGGTTCGGACCGTGCGCCGAAGCCTGAGATCGAGGGTGCCATACTTGCCGCTCGCCAGTACGGAGTGCGCGTGCTGCTGGTCGGTCCCGAATCCATAATCAGGCCAGAGTTGCAGCGTCACCGTGCGGCTGCGACGCTGCCCATCGAAATCGTCCACGCCAGCGAATACATCACCATGGACGACAAGGTGGACGCGATTCGCGCTAAGCGCGACTCCTCCATGCGGGTTGGGCTGCGCATGGTGCGCGAAGGACAAGCCGCCGGTTTCGTAACCGCTGGCAATACCGGCGCCGCCATGGCTACGGCAAAAGTCGTGCTGGGCGCGGTTCCTGGCGTCGATCGGCCGGCACTGGCCGCGGTCTTCCCAACCGCACCCGGAACGGCTGCCATGCTTCTCGACGTCGGCGCCAATGTCGACTGCAAACCGCAGAATCTCGAACAATTCGCCGTCATGGGAGACATATATTTTCGGGCCATGTTCGGAAAGACGCTTGGAAGGACATTCGGAAATACATTCGGCAGGCGATCGGGAGCGCTCGGCCCGCGCGTCGGATTGCTCTCCATCGGCGAAGAAGAAACCAAAGGGAACGAACTCACCCGCGAAGCGTTTCAATTGCTCAAACAACTTCCGCTGAATTTCATTGGGAACGTGGAAGGCCGCGACCTGTATAACGGCCAAGTGGACGTGATCGTCGCCGATGGTTTCGTCGGGAATGTCGCGCTGAAAATTTCTGAGGGCGTGGCCAACCTGGTCCGCACGGCGCTGAAAGAGTCGCTAAAGGCGACCATCACACGGCAAGTTGGAGCGTTGCTTTCGCGCAGCGCCTTCACCGACTTCAAGAAGCGCCTCGACCACACCGAGTATGGCGGAGCGCCTCTTCTTGGCGTGAAAGGGGTGTGCATCATCACGCATGGCTCGTCGAACGCCAACGCCATCAAGAATGCCGTGCGCGTCGCAGCCGAGTTCGCCGAACGCGGGATTAACGACTCGATTGAGCGCGGCCTGGCCGCGTTGCGGCCCGCTCCTGTCGAAGCGGAAGTTGCACAGCCGAGCTAGATCACCGTTTTACCTTCGACCTCCATGACCGATTCCAACAACACAATTGCTTTGCTATTCCCCGGCCAAGGTTCGCAGGCCGTCGGCATGGGCAAAGAGTTGGCAGAGAAGTATCCCATCGCTCGCCAGACCTTCGAGGAGGCCGACGAGGCTCTCGACTACAAACTCTCAAAGCTCTGCTTCGAGGGACCAGAAACCGAGCTTCGTCTCACGGAGATCACTCAGCCAGCAATTCTCACGGTCTCAGTCGCCGCGCTGCGGGTGCTAGAGACGCAAATTCCCAAGCCCTGTTACGTCGCCGGCCACAGCCTCGGCGAATATTCCGCACACGTTGCTTCCGGGACGGTCTCTTTTGCCGACGCCGTGCGCACCGTCCGCAACCGTGGCAAGTATATGCAGGAGGCCGTGCCTGTTGGCGTGGGCACGATGGCTGCCATCCTCGGCATGGAGATCGCGAAAGTCGTCGCGATCTGCCGAGGAGGCCGCGCAAGGGGAAGTCTGCGAGCCCGCCAACATCAATTCGCCAGAGCAGATCGTAATCTCCGGCAATACCGCGGCGGTTGAGCGTGCCGTAAAGCTCGCCGCCGAACGTGGCGCCAAAAAGGCGGTGTTGCTGCCTGTCAGCGCTCCCTTCCATTGTTCGCTCATGAAGCCCGCGCAGGATCGCCTGGAAGCCGATCTGAATGCGCTCAACATGCAGAAGCCGGTCTATCCCGTTGCTTGCAACGTGGACGCAGAACTCGTCACCGACGACCTACGGGCCCGCGATACTCTGGTCCGCCAAGTCACTGGCGCAGTCAAGTGGGAGCAATGTGTGCGCCTGCTCATCGCTCACGGGGTCGACACTTTCATCGAAGTGGGACCTGGAAAAGTTCTGTGGGGATTGATGCGGCAGATCGACCGCTCGAAAACCAGCCTGTACGTAAGCGACGAGGCGACGCTAGAAAAAACTCTGAAGTCCTTGGATAAAACCCCCGCCTGAAACCAGTTCAGCGCGAGTTCAGCGGAAGATCAGTTCGCACGGCGGAAAACTCAGAGTCTTGTCCGATTTTTCCACCCAGACCTGTGCATGCTCGGCGCGATCGTTCACCACCACATCGACAACCACCCCGCTGCCGCCGCCCGGGCAGGTGCTCGCTCCGTAAACTTTCTGGGTCTTGATGACTCCCCATTCGCCGCCCGGACCCCAGTCGCGATAGAAGTCGCCAAACGGATACTTCGGATGCCGCTCCGGATGCTGCTGCCACTCCGGATCGCGCATCCAGATGCCGTACGCGGTCTTGTAATCCTGCCTCTGTAGAGAATCGAAGAACTTGCCCACGATGCGTTCTTCCGGCCAATAGCGAAACCACCAGCCCACGGCAAGCACGATCACGACTAGAACGATTGCAGAAATGATTCGCTTCTTCCGCTTCCGATCTTTTTCCAGGTCGTATTCTTTGGCGTCCAGAAGGGTCATACTCCTCTAGCATAACGGACACGGCACGCAAGTTAAAAGTTCCCGGAACCGATTCACCGCCGAGCACGCCGAGAGCACCGAGAAAACCCAAGTCTTCGATTTCTCTGCGTTCTCGGCGGTCTCGGCGGTTGACTTTACAGCGTTCGTTTGAACAGTGGAATCGCAATGCCGAGCGTGATCATGGCGAAGAGGGTAAGGAACAGCATGTCACTCCACACCGCCGAGAGCGTCGTCTCTTTAAGCAGCAGGCATTTGAACCCGTCCACCGCGTAGGTGAAGGGATCGACCCGCGCGATTCCTCGCAGCCACGGCGGGAAAGCTTGAATCGGATAGACCGAGCCGCTGGGGAAAAACAGCAGCGTGTTGAGAATGCCGAACATGGCGCGCGGCACCAGCGGATCTTCGATGCGCACCATCAGCAGGAACATCATGGTGTTGAAGGCCAGCGAGGTCAGCACGATCATGATCAGCAACCCGAACATGGTCACAGGATTGAAAATCGTCCCCACGCCCGCCATCAGCGAGCCGATGATCACGATGATCACGCCGGTCATCACCGCCTTGATCGCTCCCGCCAGATTCAGCCCCAGCACGAGTTCCAGCTTCGTGATCGGCGTGACCAGGTAGCCTTCGTGAACGCCGCGCGCCTTGTCGTCGATGTAGAGCATGCCGCCACCGATCATCACCGACACGAACATCGCCAGCACCAGCGAACCCGGCAGCAGATACTTCATGTACTCGATGTAAGGATAGAGTTCGACGATATCCAGAGCGGTCTGCTGCAGAATGCGCGGCGACACCGTGGGCTGGTTGAGCGCGTTGGTCAGATCCGTGAGTTCGGCTTCGACCGCCGAACTCATGAAGTTGTCGCTGTTGTCGACGACCAGCGCGATGCGCGGATGGTTCTCCTCATACACGCGCCGGGAAAACTGCGGCGGGATGATCACCGCGCCCTGCAGCTTGCCGTTGCGCACGTCTTCCATCGCCTGCTTGTCGCTGTCGTAGTCGATCGGCTGCGAAGGTGCGAATATTCGCGCGCACCGAGTCGAACGCCTCGCGAATCCTCAGCGCCTGCGGGCCGCCGTCCTGATCGACGAACGCCACCTTGGCATCGTGGATTTTTCCGCCAAACGCGTTGCCCAGAATGATCAACTGCACCAGCGGAAAGATCATCGACGCCAGCATCAGCGCCGGCGAGCGGAAGAACTTCCGCATCTCGCGCTCGACAATGGCCATCATCCGATTCATAAACTTGACTCCCGCCTCTGGCGTCATCTCAGCAAGCGTTCTTCAGGCGTACAGGATCTGCACTCATGGCTGCAGCCCCGGCCGCTGCGGCATGACGAAGGCATAGGCCTTCTGCAGTTCGTCGCGCAGCTGCCGTCCGGTGTAGTGCACGAAGACGTCGTCGAGCGTCGTGTTCTGCACCGAAAGCGACTTCACCGCCACTCCGGCCGTGACCGCCATCTCGACCAGTTCGGTCGTGGTGCGCGAGCCGTTGCCGGTCAGCACGCGATACATGCCCGCGCCTTCGTGCTGCACCGAAGTGACATCATCGAGCGTGTGCAGCCGCTGCTCCCAATCGGCCGGAGGATTCTCGAACTGCGCTTCGATCACGTTCGATCCCGGCACGCTCGCCTTCAGCGCCATGGGCGCGTCCAGCGCCACCAGCTTGCCGTGATCGACGATGGCGATGCGGTCGCACAGCCGGTCGGCTTCGTCCATGTAGTGCGTCGTGATCAGAATGGTCAGTTGCCGATGCTCCTTGATGTTCCCCAGCATCTCCCACACGGCGACACGCGAAACCGGGTCTAGTCCGGTGGTCGGCTCATCGAGAAAGAAAATCTTCGGATGGTGCACCAGCCCGCGCGCAATTTCGAGCCGCCGCCGCATGCCGCCGGAAAGCGTCTTGGTTTGCGCGTCGCGCCACTTTGTCAGGTCCACGAGTTCCAGCAGTTCGTCGATCGACTTCTTGCGTTCTTTCGCCGGCACGTCGTAGAGCTTGGCGTAGATGTTCATGTTTTCTTCGACCGTCAGGTCGAGGTCGCTGGTCAGCGCCTGCGGAATCACGCCGATCATGCGCCGCGCCGCGTTCGGCTCTTTGGCCACGTCGTGTCCGGCGATGCGCGCCTTCCCCGAGGTGATCGGGATCAGCGTGGTCATCATGCGGATCAGCGTCGACTTGCCCGCTCCGTTCGGCCCCAGCAGGCCGAAGATCTCGCCTTCCTTCACGCTGAAGGAAACGTCGTCCACCGCCGTGAAATCGCCGTACTTCTTGACGATGTGCTCGACCTCGATGGCCGACGGCGCCGCTGGGATCGTAAACGGGCTTCTCCAGCGTGTGATTTGGCACGCTGGCGGGCGAACTCGTCGGCTGGTTCGGCTTTGGGTTCGACTCTGCCATCATCGTTGCTCCGCGGCGGCGGCACTCGGCGAACTGCTGCCTTTGATCTGATCGGGCGAAACCAGCACTTCCGCCGTCATGCCCGGCACGAACGCGCCCTTGGGATTGTCCAGCCGAACCTTCAGCACGATGGTCTTGATGTCGCGCTTGCGGCGGCTCACGTCGCGCTGGGTTGCGAAATCACCTTCCACGCCCTTGAAGAAAACTTTGCCGCTGGTGATCGTCCCTCCCGGCAAGCGCACGCGCAGCACGTCGCCATAGCCGATGTGGTCGGCGTAGGTCTCCGGAATCGCGGCCCGCACCCAGGTGTCGCTCAAATCGACGATGGTCACGATCGGCGCGCCGATGTTCACCACTTCGCCTTGCCGCGCCGCCCGCACCGAGACCGTCCCGCTCACCGGCGCATAAACGTTGGTGTACCCAAGCCGCACCGCCGCCTGATTCTTTTGCGCGATCGCGTTCTTGAGATCGGCCTCGGTCGACGCCACCGTGCTCTTGGCCGCATTGGCCTGATGCGTGCGCGCGATGGCGGAGTTCAAATCGGCCTCCGCCGCCTTGACCAGTTCCTGCTGCGCCTGCACCGTCGCCTGCGCCGCTTGCAGATTGGTTTCGGCCTGCACGCGCTCCTGATCCGACGCCACTCCCGCCTTGGCCAGTTCGACGGTGCGGCGGCTGTCGCTTTCGGTGCGGTCCAGCGTGGCTTTCGCCTGCAGCAGTTGCGCCTTCGCGGAAGAAAGCTTCGCCTGCGCATTCGCCACGTCGCTCGAGGTCGATCCCGAGGTCGACTCTTCGGTGTGCTGCATCTCCGCCACTTTGTGTTGCAGGCTGGCGATAGTCGCAGTGGCAGCGGCCTCCTGCGCCTGCAACTCCGAAGGATCGAGCACCGCGATCAAGTCCCCGGCCTTCACCGGCGTGCCTTCATCGACCAGCAACTTCTGGATGCGCCCTTCGACCTGCGCGCTGACGATCACCTGGTTGGCATCGACCGTGCCGATCAGCACCAGATCGCGCGAATGATCGGCGGAGAAAAAGTAGTAGACGGCGGCAATGACGAAAATAATGCCGAGCAGAATGAGGAAACGGTTGCGCGCACTCATGAGCGTGCTCCTTGCGTGGCGTTCGGTTTGGGGAGAAACAACGCGGCAGAAATGAAGTCCAGCACCGCCGCCCGCCGTTCGGCGATCCGCTCCGGCGCGAGCGGATTAAAGCCGACGATTTTTTGCATCACGGGCGCGCTGCTGAAATAAAAAACGATCATGGCGACCATGGAAGGCACAAAGTGCGCTGGATTCACGGGCCGAAATTCGCCCTCTGCGATTCCCTTGCGCAAGCACTTCGCTCACCCGTCCAAAAATCGGCTGAATGTAGTTCTTGATCACCTTGTCGATGTGCGGCGACTGGCCTTCGCGCGCCCGCATCATTTCGCGCTGCATCAGCCGCGGATAAAGCTGGTTCGAAGCGATGAAATCAAAATATGCGCCCACGTAGGCCAGGATTTTCTCGCGCGGCGGCAGGTCGCCGTCGAGCACGCGGAATACCGTGTCCTTCAGGCCGGAAAAAGCGTCGTCGAGCACCGCGCCATAGAGCGTTTCCTTGTCTTTGAAGTAGTAGTAGAGCAGCGCCTTGTTGACGCGAGCTTCGCGGGCGATAGCGTCGGTGCGCGCGCCGGCAATGCCGTGCTCGGCGAACTCCTGCGCCGCCGCCTGCAGGATCGCGGCGCGGCTCTCCTCGGGCTGGCCGCGCGACCCCATGCGGCGGTGCAGAACGTGGCGGTGATGGAAGAGGCGGGCCATGATGGTTCGAACTTAATTAACCAGTTAGTTAGATTATACACGATGCCAGTAGTCGAATGGGGCGACGCTGACACAGGTCTCGTGATCCCAGATCACCCAGGGAAATTTTGAGCGTAAACGCCCATCTGATTGCGTAAAACAACGCCACATGCGGACTGTTCGGTTCGCTCCAAAGACTGCATCCATTGCGTCGTTTGCGAGTCTTGACACCGCATTCCTGAAGCATCACAATGTAGAACTAATTATGATTGGCGAGTTCGAATACCTGATACTCAGCGCAGCTACGCGCTTGCACGAAGGTGCTTACGGGGCAGCTATCCGCCAAGAAATTGAGGAAGCAACAAGGCACCGTTGCTCGATAGGAGCCCTCTATACGACGCTGGATCGTTTGGAAACCAAGGGCCTCATTAAAACGTGGATGGGCGATCCTACCCCGCAGCGAGGTGGCCGACCGAAGCGTATGGTGCGTGTTACTGTAACTGGCATCCGCGCAGCGAGCGATTTTTACATCGTAGTGAGGCGAGTAAGCCGAGGTGTCTCATGGGAGGCGAACCGAATCGCGGTCCGATGATGACGCGACTCTGCTGGCGGTTGGTCGACATTTTGTCTCGAATGCTAGACGCCGACGAGCGCCAGGCGGTGCGTGGAGATCTCGCGGAATCCGGGGAGTGTATCGGCAGGGCGCTACGGGACGTTCTTGGCTTGATCGTCCGCCGACAAATTGGCTTGTGGACGGGGTGGCAGCCCTGGCTGGCCCTACTCGGCATTGCTTGTCTAGCAGGACTGCCGTTGAGTCGAATCGCGTCCCGCCTCAACGTCGATCTCGGACAACAGCTGATGGCTTATTACACATATGGAGTGCACTTCGGAACCCTCTTGACCCCTCAGCAAGACATGGCGTGGTTGCTGTGCCTGGCGATCGCGTTGCTTCTCTGGTCATGGACGTGCGGATTCGTCTTGGGTTCGCTTTCAGGCCGTGCCGTGTGGCTCACGTGGTCCGTGTTCTACCTCATGGTTTTGGATTCCGCATTGGTAAGATTCATACTGTCCGGGAATCTGATCCTGCGTGACCCGCAACCTCTGCGACTTTTGATGGCCGCCACACTGCCGCTCAACCCTGCAACCTTTTTGTTCTCGCTTTCAGCTCTCTGGGGAGCGTTCATGGGAGTACGGCGACGGGTGCTACCGTTGCGTGCCGCATACGTTCTGGCTTCGGCCATCACCATTTTCACGATACTTGTAACGTGGATGAGCGGCTGGTATGAGACCGCCCACGAGGTTTGGAGCAGCGGACCATGGCATGGAGTTTCGTGGAGTATGCGGCTATTGCCATTCGTGGTGGTGAGTTGGCCGATCACCTACCTGCTCGCTAGTGCGAAGCGGCGGACCGCCATTGACAAGGAAATCACGTGAAAGGTCATGCTCTCGCAGCAATACCGGCACGGTGAGATTCGTAACTGTTGAGATATCGCCCTTACGCTCAAAATCCCAATCACGGGGCGCATGCCCCCAGATGCAAAATCTCAAAAAACCTCGTCCCATCCCTTTCGCCGGAGGGATGCCCCTCGTGATCTAATACCTGTTCCGCATTCATCGCGACCATGAGGACTCATTCATGAAAATGTCTCCGATCTTGCTGTCCTCTCTCTATGCGCTATGCTTCGTCCCATCTTCCGCGAAAGCGCAAGCGCCACAAAAGCCGGATCGCCAGGTCGCCGTCACGATTGACGATCTACCTGCCGGCATGGCCGACCGCCTGCCCGCTGCCGAAATCACCGCGATGACGACGAAGTTGCTGGGCACGCTCCGCGACCAGAAGATTCCCGTGGTCGGCTTCGTCAACGAGAAGAAACTCTACAAGCCGGGAGAGGTGGATGAGCGCATCAAGGCGCTCCAGATGTGGCTCGACTCCGGCTTTGAGCTGGGCAATCACACCTTCTCCCACGCCTCGCTGAACCAGGTCGGACTGAAGGCGTGGGAAGACGACGTGATCCAGGGCGAAAGCGTCACCCGCATGCTGCTCGCGGCGCACAAGATGAAGCTGCGGTATTTCCGCCATCCCTATCTCGATACCGGACGCGACCTGCTCACGCGGCGCGAAGCCGAGGCTTTTCTCGTCGAGCGCGGCTACCGCATCGCTCCCATCACGCTCGACGGCTGGGACTGGATGTTCGCCGGAGTCTACGAGGACGCCAAGAAGCGCAATGACACGGCGCTGCAGCAGCAACTGGTGAAGGACTATCTTGCGCATCACGACGACGAGTTCGCTTACGCGGAACAACTTTCGGCCAAAATTGTCGGCTACGAACCGAAGCAGATTCTGCTGCTTCATGCCAGCAACCTGGAAGCCGACCACATCGGCGAATTGCTCGACGTTCTTCGCAAGCGAGGCTATCGCTTCATCACGCTGGAGGATGCGCTGTCAGATTCGGCCTACAGCCTGCCCGACACTTACGTCGGCGAAGAAGGCAGCGGCTGGCTCGAGCACTGGGCGATCACCCAGGGCAAGATTCCGCGGGGTGAGCCCGCCATGCCGCAGTGGGTGATCGACCGGACGAAGGAGTTGCATCTCTCGACGGGACAGGTAACTGCTCCGACACCATACTGAGACTGGATATCGTTCAGTGCGGATGTCAGTGCGAAACAGCGCGTACGTCCGCCAGTTCCTTGCGCGCCGCGTCGGCACGAGGCCCGGTCGGCTCTTCCGCCAGGAACAGCTCCAGTTCCGCAATTGCGGCTGCGGCCTGTCCCTTCTGCTCCAACGCGTTCGCCGCCAGGCGATGCGCCAAAGCATGAGGCTTGTCGAGGGCGTGTGCCTTCCGGCTGGTGGCGACCGCCTCATCAAAGCGCCGGTCCATCAATTCCGCATACGCCAGGAGAATCAGAGTCGCGGGATCGACAGGATCGAATCGAGAGGCCTTGTTCAGCGCCGTCTCGGCACTCGCGAAATCGCCGGCACCAATACTCATCTTTCCCAGGTTGACATAAGCCGGAGCCATGCGTTCGTCGAGGCTGATGGCCTTTTGCAGGGCCTCGCGCTCGCGCTCGTGGTCACCGAGACGACTGTAGATCACTCCCAGATTGTTGTACGCCACCGCAAAGTCAGGATAGATCGCGATCGCTTTCCGCAGCTTTTGCTCCGCATGGGTCAAGTCCTGCTTGCCTAGCAACTTGTAGGCCCTGTCAACTTCTCTTCGCGCGCTGGCCGGAACCCCTAGATCAGAGGCCGACACCAAGGCACTTGCGGGCGCATCATAGTGCGGCGCCAGTTCGCCGGCGCGAGCCACCCGCACTTCGAACTCCGCCGACGCTGTGGGATTCATTTCAATCGCGCCCGTATCGGTGTCGGCAATGGTTTGACCCGACACGACGAAATGGTATGTACCGGCCGGCACGTTGAAGAAATCCGCCTCGCACTGCTCGTTCGCGGTCGCCTCGGCGATAGGGCCACTATGGCCCATCAGCTTCACATGAGTGGCTGCGTCACAGCCTCGATTGGCTAACGCGACCTGCACTCGTACTCGCCGGATGGTCATGCCCGTATCGAGTTGCGCCGCAGCCCAACCCGCGAGCAGAAGGAAGACAACCAACACGCGACTCTTCATGGCACGCTCCAGAGTCGCTGTCAGGAACCGTTCGTCGCTTGTCACCGGAAGCAGCGATGGCTCGTGTGACAACTTGCCACGTCAGACGCATGGACGCAGAAATCGATAGCGACAGATCACGCGCCGCGAATGATTTTCTTGAGTCGTCATCTGATCACAACGATCACATCACGAAACATGCATGACAACAGCTGGTGTTGAGATTGTTTTGTATGGTCACTGCAAAAGGAGGCTACGTATCTCCGCGAGATCAGCCGGAAGGAATCAGCACTAGAAAGCAATCCGGCAGAGATAACTATTGTTGCCTGTTGCGAACTGACGGTTTCGGTCTGACGGTTTCGAGCTGATGGATGGTTGACGCTACGACCCTGTTCCACCCGCGATCGACGGCACGAGCAAAACCTCGTCGCCTTCCTGGAAAGAATATCCTTGCCCGCCCAGGAAACGGATGTCTTCTTCATTCACATAAATGTTGAGGAAACGGCGGATCTGGCCTTTGTCATCGCGCAAGTGAGGCTTGAGGTCAGGAAACTTCTCGTCGAGCACCGAGAACAGTTCGCCCAGGTTCGAGGCTGCGCACGTAATCGAACCAACGCCCGAAGTGTGCCTGCGCAACGCAGTCGGAATTTGTACGGTGATCGGCATGTTACGCTCCCACTCCGGCCGCTTCTTCTGAGGCAACGACTCCGCGAATTTCTGTCGCGACGTCGGTTGGTTCGAGCGTCCGCTGCAGATAGCTCTCGAACTCGGCCAGCTTCGGCGCGATCGGGCGCTCGGTCTGGTAGACACCGGCGAGCACATCGGTAGTCTTCAGACCGTTGCCGGTGATGCAGAGGACGGTCGTTTCCTCAGGCAGGATTCGGTCCTGACGATAAAGCTTGCCCGCGCAACCCACAGTCACACCGCCGGCGGTTTCGGTGAAGATGCCTTCGCTTTCCGCCAGCAGCTTGATCGAATTGATGACTTCCGGATCGCTGACATCTTCGCTCCATCCGCCGCTGCCTTTGATGGTCTTGATCGCATAGTGTCCGTCGGCGGGATTGCCAATGGCCAACGACCGCGCAATCGTCTGCGGCTTCTGCGGCTCGATCTCGGAGCTACCGGTTTTGACCGCAGTCGAGATGGGAGAACAGCCCGTCGCCTGGGCTCCAAAGAATTTCACTTCCTTGGCTTCGACCAGGCCTAGCTTGATCAGTTCATCGAACGCCTTCTTGATTTTGACGATCAGTGAACCTCCGGCCATCGGGCAGACCACGTTGTCCGGCAAACACCAGCCGAGTTGCTCGGCGATTTCGAAGCCGACGGTCTTTGATCCTTCCGAGTAGTACGGCCGCAAATTCACATTCACGAAGCCCCAGCGATGCTCGTCGGCAATCTGCGAGCACAGGCGGTTGACTTGATCGTAGTTGCCGGCGATGCGCACGACTTTTGCTCCGAACACGTTCGTGCCCAGAATTTTCGCGGGCTCAAGGTCCGACGGGATGAAGATCCACGCTTTGAGTCCCTCGCGCGCGGCGTGTGCAGCGACGGCGTTGGCCAAGTTGCCAGTGGACGAACACGACACGGTATCGAAGCCGAAGGCCTTCGCTTGCGACAGAGCCACAGCGACCACCCGGTCCTTGAAGCTGAGCGTAGGCATGCAAACCGCGTCGTTCTTGATGTATAGATTCTTCGCGGCGGCGGTCGACCCGCTCAACTGTTCAGCCAGATGGGGAGCCTGAAACAGTGGAGTGAAGCCGACCGGCAGCCGCGGTTCATAGCCCGGGGGGAGGGGCAACAGTTCGGAGTAGCGCCACATGTTCGGCGGCCGCTGGGCAATGCTCGCTCGGCTGAAAGTTCCCTGGCCTTTCCCTCGGCCAACCTGCGCGCGCAGCGCGTCATAGTCGTAGGTCACTTCCAGAGGAGAGAAACAGTCGTCGCAGATGGAGCGGGGCTGGTTTCCCCAGGTCCGTCCGCATTCCCGGCACCGCAGTTCGTAGTGAGACATATCGCTACTCGCTCTCTTTCAAGTACTGCGAATAGCTGAAGACGAGCCTGAAAAAGCGGCCTAAAAAGCAAAGGCCTCTTTTTCCAGGAAAAGGAAAAGAGGCTATCGGATGCTGGTAAAGCTCGCAGCCGAATCCCATGTTCCCTGTTTCCAGGAGAGAGTTGGCACCAGACATCCGGGATATATGATCCAAGATCGGTTGCCGTGGCGTCTCAGGGCTCGTCCCTCAGCCACTCTGCATGAAATTCAGGTCCGCTCCCCAATTAAATTGTTGAGCGAACTTGTTCCTGAGATGCTACAGAATCCCAGAGGCGCCGTCAAGGGCAAACTCGCGCCTCCGAATTTCTGCTGCGCTACAATCGTACTTATGCCAACACTTCTACGCGCTCCTGCGGCGCTCATTGGGCTCGCCATTGTCATTTCCCTGACATCGCTCGTCAACGCTCAAACTGACGCGCAGAAGGATGCGCCACTAAAAGAATCCGCGCCGGATGTGCCGGATGCAATCGTCGTGCCCGCTGGTCTGGAGCCTGTGTTGTTCGTGCACGGCAAGGGATCGCAGGTCTATACCTGCAAAGCGGGTGCGGACGGCAAGTTCAGTTGGACCCTCAAGGCTCCGGAAGCGGAGCTCAGTGATCGGAAAGATAAGGTGATCGGACAGCATTCCGCCGGGCCGACCTGGAAGCTGAAAGATGGCAGCGAGGTCACGGGGAAAGCTGCTGCCCATGTCGACTCGCTCGATTCAGATTCAATTCCCTGGTTGCTCGTAAATGTCGTGACCAACGCGGGAAAGGGACAACTTGGAAGTGTAACCACCATTCAGCGGGTACATACGCACGGCGGAAAACCCGGAAACGACCCTTGCGACGAGTCGCACAAGGACGCGGAAACGAAGAGCAGTTACACGGCCGACTACTACTTCTACGCGCCAGCGAAGTGATGCGGTTGACGCTGACGCGGATTGGCCCGCATCAAATGAAAAGCCGGATGGAGAAATCTTATGCGTGAAGTCATCATTGCATCATCGGTTCGAACACCTGTGGGACGCGCCTACAAGGGCACGTTGCGGGCTACGCGTCCTGATGAACTGGCTGCGGTTGCGATCAAGGGCGCGTTGGAGCGCGTGCCCCAACTTGATCCGAAGGAGATCGAAGACGTGATTCTCGGCTGCGCCATGCCAGAGGCCGAGCAGGGAATGAATGTTGCCCGCATCGCGTCGCTCCGGGCGGGTCTACCAGTGGAAGTTTCGGCGCTCACCATCAACCGATTTTGCTCGTCGGGCCTGCAGGCGATTGCTATGGCCGCCGAGCGCATCATGAGCGGGGGAGCCGAGGCGATCGTTGCCGGGGGCACGGAGTCAATGTCGATGATTCCGATGGGCGGACATAAAATCTCGCCGAATCCGTGGCTGGTAGATCACTACCCCGACGCGTATCTCTCGATGGGACTGACGGCGGAACGGGTCGCGCAGCGACTGGGAATCACGCGTGAGGCGGCGGATGAATTCTCGCTGCGCAGTCATCAAAAGGCGCTGGCGGCGATTCAAGCGGGAAAGTTCGATGACGAAGTAGTGCCCGTGCCGGTGAGTTTCAGCACGCCGAACGGATCGAAGCCGAAGCGCCAGGAGATTGTTTTTAAAATCGATGAAGGCCCGCGCGCCGACACTTCGCTCGAGGCGCTGCTTGGGTTGAAGCCCGCGTTCCACGTGAAGGGCACTGTGACTGCGGGAAATTCGTCGCAGATGTCGGACGGCGCGGCAGCGGCTGTGGTGATGTCGGCGGAGCGGGCCAAGGCGCTGGGCATCACGCCGTTGGCCCGTTACGTATCGTTCGCGACGGCGGGATACAAGCCGGAAGAAATGGGACTCGGCCCGGTGTTCGCGATTCCGAAGGCACTGAAAATGGCCGGGCTCAAGCTCTCTGACATCGACGTGATCGAATTAAACGAAGCTTTCGCGGCGCAGTCGCTGGGCGTTATCAAGGAAGCTGGGCTCGATCCGGAAAAAGTGAATCCGAACGGCGGCGCGATCGCACTCGGGCATCCTTTGGGATGCACTGGGGCCAAGCTGACCGCGAGCGTCATTCGCGAACTGAAACGACGCAAGGCGCGCTACGGGATGGTGACGATGTGCGTGGGCGGCGGCATGGGCGCAGCGGGAATTTTCGAAAACCTCTAACCACGAAGGGCACTAAGGTTCACGAAGGAAACCCCAGCAAGAGATTTCCTTCGTGAACCTTAGTGTCCTTTGTGTTTCCCGCTTTGGTTCTTGATTTATCTTTTTTTTCAAATTGTGACCTTCAACCTAGACTCGGACGGAAGAACCGGATACTTCTGGAAGCATGGCCACGGTTCCGGTCCGTCGAATGAGTGCGCAAGAAGTCAGCCATGCGGTGATCACGGCGGCGATGAGAGTGCATTCGGAGTTGGGCGCGGGGTTGCTGGAAAGTGCTTACCAGGCGTGTTTACACCACGAACTGCATCGATCGGGTATTCAGGCTGCATGCCAGGTTGCGCTTCCGGTCGTCTATCGAGGTGTAAAGCTGGAAATCGGGTATCGAATGGATCTGCTGGTTGAGGATCTCATCGTCGTGGAGATCAAGTCGGTTGACGCAATTTCTCCGGTTCATCAGGCTCAGATCATCTCTTACCTCAAGCTCAGCGGTAAATCTCTCGGATTGCTGATCAACTTCAACGTTGTCCACTTGAAGGACGGGATTCGGCGCTTTGTGAATGGGACGGAGTGGAAGGAAAGACAACTCTTCAACCACGAAGGTCACTAAGGTCCACGAAGGAAATCTCTCGACCAGATAGATCGGCGCTATAATTTGCTCAGTCGGGAGGTTGCCATGCTTATCGCTCGCCTTCTTCCTAGCGTGCTGATCGTCTGCACTACAATCGCATCGGCACAGCTTCAAAATCGAAAGAGCGCCTCGGCTGATCCGAGCGTCAGTTACGGCGCCAGCAATCCTGCAGGGCAAACCGAGCGGGAACCATGGCAGATCATTCCGGATCCGAAGTCCGAGCTGCTTTTTACGCCGAATCCTCAGAGTCAGGATGGAAGCAAGCCAGGCCACAAACTCACAGGCCACAGACTCACCCACGAGGAAGGATTCCGATTGTTCATGAAGGACCAGAGCTTCCACCCGCCTCTGATTACGCTCTTACCAGGCGGGGAATACACGACAGATTCGACCTGCTATTCGATCCGGAGCTATGTGGTAGCGCGGGATGATAAAGATACAGATTCGACACACTCCGTTGGCTCTTCAACCTGCCAACCGGCAAGCCGCTACCGTGTGAAGAGTGCGCAGGAACGGGCAGTTTCGCCGGATCGCTGAGGAACCTTGCGTAACACTTCTTTACCCGATCGTTACGCACTTTGACATGACTTGGACTATCCATTCGGCGGCCAGGAACGTCCAAGTATATAGAGCGATCCCCCAAGCTCGGTTCTGTTCGATAGGTAGGAGGTGCTTTGTGCGGCTCTCCAGCCTTACTTTTGCGGCGGTTCTGCTTTTTTCCTCTATCGCATTCGCGCAGCACCATGAAACGGGAAGCGCACCCAGTCCCTCGCCATCTTCTCCGACTACTGCGCCAGCACCCAGTCCGGCGCCTGGCACTTCGACGAGTGCGCCTGTGTCTCATAGCAGCACGGTTAGCGTTCCGGGGGCCGTGAGTGTGCATGAGAGCCGGATTACCCCGAGCTCTGGTTCGACGGCCAGCCACGGATCGAGCCCCGCGCCGACTGAGCCTCGCTCTGGCCCTACGGCTGCGACTCCAACGCATGCGCCGAGATTAGATCAAGGGCGAGTGATTCCCGATCAGAAAATTTCCGGAGAGACCAGGATTGTTTCGGCGCCTCGCATCGGGCAGGATCTCCCGGAGAAAGCTCCCGTGATGAAGCCCGGACCTCCCCAGCTGCGGCACCGGATCTGCGATACCGGTCCGTGCAAAGAGAACGGGACGGAGTGGAAGGCTGATCCTCCGCGAACCGACCTGCGGCGTAGAGTGTGTCCCAACGGGCCATGCTCTTGTCCGCCTGGGCAGACGGCGGGCAAGGGTGGATGCGTTGCGAATACGCCGATTGCTGAGCCCGCCATTCAACCGTTCGAGCAATGCCAGCCGGGTGAAACGTGGAATGGAGCAGTGTGCACGCCATCGTACAGCTGCACGCCCGCGGAACGATGGAACGGAGCGCGGTGTGTAGTGTCAGCGGATGAATGCGTGAGCATCGATGGCCGGGCTGCGATTCTGGTCAATGAACTACGAGGTCTCAAGGCGCGGATTCAGGACGCCTGCGGGCAGAACCCGCCGGGGCAAGACTGCGAAGACCTGAAGCTGCGGCAGACCGAAGTTTTGCAGCGCTATCAAATGCTGGTCACCACGGAAGCTGGGCCCGAATGTCAGGCAACGCTGGAAACCCCTGGTTCCCTTGAGTAGGCGGACGACAATGAATACGAGAATCCCGGCAAAAAGCCGCTGAAACGCGGCGTTTGCGACCTATCATTCCCTCCCTTCCCGCATTAGAATTGAAATATTTCGTGCTGGCCTGAGGGCCGGGCCTTTTCCTTGCGGGGAGGGATATGGCAACCACAATAGTTCCTAAAACCAGGATTTCCGGCGGCAGTTTTTTGCTCGAGTCGCGTCAGCCGGACGAAGTTTTCACGCCGGAAGATTTCACCGAACAGCACCGGCTCATCGGGCAAACTACGGAAGAGTTTGCGATCAACGAGATCATCCCGAACATTGAAAAGATCGAGCATAAAGATTTTTCGGTGACGCGGGATCTGTTGAAGAAGGCGGGCGAGCTGGGGCTGAGCTCGGTGGAGATTCCGGAGGCTTATGGCGGACTGGAGATGGATAAGGTCACGGCCGCGGTGATTGCCGACCACATCGCCAAGTACGCCGGGTTTGCGACGACATGGGGCGGACACACGGGGATTGGCACGCTGCCGCTGGTTTACTTTGGCACGGAAGAACAGAAGAAGAAGTATCTGCCGCGACTGGCGGCGGGAGAGATCGTGGGTGCGTATGCGCTGTCGGAGTCGACTTCCGGATCGGACGCTTTGAATTGCCGCTCCCGGGCCCAACGCTCTCCGGATGGCAAGCACTACATTCTGAACGGCGAGAAGATGTGGATCACCAACGCCGGGTTCGCCGACCTGTACACCGTGTTCGCGAAGGTGGATGGTGAAAAGTTCTCGGCGTTCCTGGTGGAAAGAAATTTTCCGGGGTTCTCGGTGGGAGCCGAGGAGCACAAGATGGGCATTCGTGGTTCGTCCACGTGCCCGATCATACTGAACGACTGCAAGGTGCCGGTGGAAAACCTGCTCGGCGAAATTGGGAAGGGCCACCTCATCGCTTTCAACATTTTGAACATAGGACGGTTCAAACTCGGGGCGATGTGCCTGGGCGGAGGGCGGGTCTCGCTGGAGAACGCCATCAGCTATGCCAAGCAGCGTAAGGCTTTCGGCAAGGTCATCGCGGATTTCGGACTGGTACAGGAGAAGATCGCCAACATGGCGACGCTGCTTTACGTGGGTGAGTCGCTGGTCTATCGCACGGTCGCGCTGATGGACGCGGCTTTGAGCGAGGTCGACAAAACGGCCGCGGACGCCGCCAAGCAGACGCTGAAGGCGATCGAGGAGTTCGCGGTCGAGTGCTCGATCATCAAAGTCTGGGGATCGGAGATGATCGACTATGTTGTCGACGAGACCCTGCAGATTTACGCGGGCTACGGATTTGTTGAGGAATATCCGGCCGAACGGGCGTATCGCGATGCGCGCATCAACCGCATTTTCGAGGGAACGAATGAAATTAACCGGCTGATCATCACCGGCTTTCTGTTGAAGCGAGCCATGACGGGACAGTTGCCGCTGATGCCGGCCATCAAGAAACTGATGGACGAAGTGCTCTCAGGACCGTCCGTCGGCGAAGACTTGGAAGGCGCGCTGGTGGAGGAACGAAAACTGGTGGCACAGGCCAAGAAGCTGGGCTTGTTCGCCGCCGGCGCGGCCACGCAAAAATATATGCAGGCGATCCAGGATCAGCAGGAGATCATGGGCGCCATCGCGGACATGACGATTGAAACCTACGCCATGGAATCGGCGGTGTTGCGGGCGCAAAAGCTTTCCGAGACCAAGGGCGCAGCGGCCGCGGGGCTGGCGGTCGCGATGACGCGGGTCTATTTGTCGCAGTCGTTCGAGAAGGTCGAGTCAGCGGCGCGCAGGGTGATCGCTGCCGTTGCCGATGGCGACATGCTGCGAACGCAACTCGCCATCCTCCGCAGACTGGCGAAGTATGAGCCGTTCAACACCATTGAACTGCGGCGGAAGATCGCAGAGCGGATGATCGAGCGTGGGAAATATACGCTGGCGTAGAAATACTTCTTCAACTGCGTTGTCATCGTTCGCGAAGCGAAGGACCTGTGCACTCGTGGCCAATTGCACAGATCCTTCGCGGCAAAGCACGCCGCTCAGGATGACAACCACTCGTTTTGTGGCCGACAGACACTCGCACAGGAATCGTCGAATGAGCCTTCGAATGCTGCCTTACGTTGCCAGCGCCACGCTGGCGGTGAGCCTAAGTGTGGTCGCGCAGTCAAGCCCGGCGTTGCAGAAGGACTCAGCAACTTTCAACGCAGATGGGACCGCATATGTCACGCGCATCGTGCCGATGCCGACCACCATCAGTCCGGAGGCGCAGCAGTGGTTGGCATCGCTGACGAAGCAAAAATCCGGAGAGGAATCGCTCGCGGACCGGCGCGCACACACAGATGCGTGGCGCAAGTTTGGGTCGGGAGAAGCGCGCAAGTACTACCCGGTAAACGTCGAGGAAACCACGACTGCCGGCGTGCGCACCGACATCATCACGCCACTCGAGACGCCCGAAGCCAATCGCAACCGCGTTCTCATCAACCTGCATGGCGGTGGGTTCAATTCGGACTCGGGCTCGCTGATAGAAGGGGTTCCCATCGCGAATCTGGCGAAGACGAAAGTGGTGTCGGTCTACTACCGGCTCGCGCCGGAGAATCCGTTTCCTGCGGCGGTGGATGACGTAGTGGGGGTGTACAAAGAACTTCTGAAGACGTACAAGCCGCATAGCATTGGGATCTTCGGAACCTCGGCGGGAGCGATTCTGACAGCCGAAGTTACGGTGCGGCTGAGGCAGTTGGGGCTGCCGATTCCGGCGGCGCTCGGGATCTTCTCGGGTCTCGCGGACTTCAGCCGGTCCGGCGACTCGTGGCAATTGTTTACGCTCAACGGCCTGCCCGGCGAGTTGCAGCCGACCGATGCGAATCATCCGCACGACGATCAGTACGTCGGCAAGACGGATCGGCGAGACCCGGTGCTGTCTCCGCTATTTGCCGATCTGCACGGTATGCCGCCTAGCTTGCTCGTGACCAGCACGCGCGACATCCTATTGAGCAGCACGACGATTTTCCATCGCGCCCTTCTGGGTGCGGGGAACGATGCGCAGTTGGTCGTGTTTGAGGCGATGCCACACGCGTTCTGGTATCACTTTCAGCTTCCGGAAACCAAGGAGGCGCTGGAAATCATGGCGCAGTTCTTTGACGAGAAGGTCGGACGGTAGATCTCACTGCAAACCATCGTCAAAAGTGAAAAATCAAATCGCTCGCCACCGTGAACTGATTATGATGTCGACCGTTGTCATACGCATTTCTGTCCCATGCGCGCTCAAAGCGTAACTCCGGGCGGATCTGGATCGTCGTACCGATCCAATGACACCACGTGATGGTGTTCTCTGAGTAGCGAGTCTGGTAGCCGGTACGCTGGCCTTTTTTGTCGTTGAGAAAGTCGGTACGAAATGACAGAAAGTCGTGCGCAGAAAGTTGCTTTTGCAGGAAATTGACGAAGGCATATTCGGGAGCAGTGCAGCGCTGTTGTCCCGCCCGGCAATAGGCGGCATTGGCGCCCATCTCCGGTTGAATATTGCCTCCGAGAGCGGGCACGTCGCGCTCGTACATATACCAGGTTTCGGTTGCCATATGGACGGTCTTTGAGAACTTGTGATACCAGGTGGCGTCATATTGCTGCAGATTGTTGTAGGCGTACTTGGCATTGTTGATGCCGTTGGCGCAGAGGTAGAAGTTGTCGTTCACCGATTTGGTTGTGTAGCTCAGGCAAGCCGTGCCGGAGGGCTTCGCATCGGGCGTCCACAGGGCAACATCGTGGCCGTCGGTGATGCCGAGTTGCAACATCCACTGGTCGTTTAGTTTCACCGTCGCCATCAGACCTGTGTCGGTGAATGGATCGATCGCATAGAGCAGCGAGTGACTGAAGATGTAATTGTTAGGGGCCAGTTGCGCCTCTATCCCGGGCACCGAGATGAAGCGGCCCAGCCTAAGGTTCATACCCTGCGCCACCTGTGGAATGTAAACGTCGACATACTCGAGGGTGGGATCAAAGCCGTATTGGTGATGGTCGTTCAGCAACTGGCTGCTCAGGTAGCCTTTGCCTATGGTAAAGCGATAGTCCGTGCCGTAAAGGGCCGTAAGGTGGTAGCCCCAGTCCAGATGATCGCGTTGCACGGAATCGGGCAGGCGCTCGGCGTAGAGGACGAACTGGTTCATCTCAAAACGATTGGAGTAGTTGTCGTTCGCCTCAGGCGCATTGGTGTGGGCGGAAGTGCTGAAGTTAAGCGTTGGATCGATCCATCCATAGATCTTCGTCCGACTCCTCGCCTGGTTGATTGCGGTCATGAGGGGATAGCTGTTCGTGTCGGGCTCTCCAATTACTGGGGAACCACCGTACGACCAATCCGAATTGGGGAACGGAGGGGAATCCAACGGCGAAGGAAGGCCCCGGCGCTGCGGCGACGGCGAAGCAGGTGTTGTCCCCGACCAGTCTTGGCGGTAGAAGTCGGCCCAGCGGGCGAGGAAGCCCTTAGGCTTGGCGATGTTCGGCTTCGGGGAGTCCGGGAGAGGATCGGTTTCTTTACTCGTTTGTTGTCCGAGAGAGAACTCGCATGACAGAAGTATGACGAACACGCAGAGACGGACGAAGAACCGGCAGGGCCCGGAACTATGGTTTGAATGCATAGAAATGCGGCGCGACATAAGTTTGATTCCACCGATTAGTTGCTTGGACTCTCGGGCGGAATCAGCAGGTAGCTGACGAACGCCAGTTGTTTGCCGTCTGGCGACCACGATGGAACGTTGATCGTGCCCTGTCCGCCGAACAGTTTCGCCAATACGGTGATCTTCTTGTCCGCCAGCGACATGAGGCGCAGCATTACATCTTTGTTTTCAGGATGGCCGGTCACGTCGGCGGCGTAGGTTAGGAACACCATCCACTGGCCATCGGGCGAGATGTGTGGGAACCAGTTGTTGAGATCGTCAGAGAAGACCTTTTCCTGCTCGCTGCCGTCGGACTTCATGCGCCATATCTGCATGTGGCCGGTGCGTTCGGAGTTGAAGTATATATATTTTCCATCGGGCGAATACTCGGGGCCGTCATCCAATCCCTTGGCGGTGGTGAGTTGCGTCTCCTCGCCGCCCGCCGCTGGGATCGTATAGATATCGAACTCGCCTTTGCGCTGACCGACGAAGGCGAGTGTTTTGCCGTCGGGGGACCAGCCGTGCCAGTAAGACGGCGATTTTTGAGTGATGCGTCGCGGTGCTCCGCCGGCGATGGGCGCGATGTAGACGAGCGATTCGTGGTTCTCCTGTGAATTGTCGCTAATGGCAAGTTGGGTGCCGTCAGGCGAGATGCCGTGATCGTTGTTGCAGCGAGTGGCCAGGCCGGTGTCGAGAACTTTTGGCTCGCCGCCGCTCACAGGAAGCCGTTCGATGCGACCATTGCGGTTGAAGAGGAACGCGATGCCGTCGCGAGTCCAGTTGGGAGCTTCGACACGACCGGGCGCAAGATAGGCGACTTTGCGATCGGCGGAATCGACTGTGACGGTTTCGAGTGTGCTGTACAGGACAGGCTCACCTACCGGCGGCGAAGCGGGTTGCATCAGTTCTACGTCGGAGAAGACCGCCTTTTCGATGACATCTTTGTCGTGCGAGCATACGCCGAGCCCAACGTAGATTGGTCCATGGAAAGGAATGCGCAGCCATCCGCCGGCGACTTCCAGCTTTGGCGCCTGGTCGACTCCCAACGACATATAGACATAGTCGCCACGCCTGGCGACGCGCAGGCGCGCAGGAGCGGAGAGGTTCGACTGAATCTCACGCGTCACCGCGCCCTTCTCGTCGCGGAATTGCAAGGAGGTCAGACCGCTGGCGTGCAGAGCGACGTCGGCGTAAACGGAATCGGCATCGAGGCTTTGCCGCAGCATCAGAACTGCTTTCTTGTGCTCGTTCCCGGTTTTGGTGAGGAAGGCGATGTCGGCAGTCAAGGTCACGTCTCCGGACACTTTCTTCCAGGCAAAGTGAAACGCGTCGGTGGCAAACCACATATTCTCTCCACTGCCGCTGATCGTGTAGGAGCGTTTTGCCGGGTCGTAATCCACCGAACCTGGGTGCAGAACCGTGCCCACATCAGCATGGTCCTCGAAGATGCCAACTGGCACGGGCGCGGCCTGGGCACGAGCGAGGCCGGTGCTAAGAGACAGAGTGCAAGCTATAAGTGCAACTACAGAGAAGGCGGAAAACGTGCGCATGAAAGGTCCTCCGTTGAGCACGACGCGACTCGCTGGGATAAGCAACCCGGCATTGTAGATCGAATCTCGGCCCACCGCCCGGTCTTTCGGGCAAGGGTTCACGCAGCATCTATCAATCTACAGATGGTTCTGGTAAAACGTGGGGCATGAAAACGAGACATATTTCCCTGATTATTCCATTCTGCGTGTGGCTCCTTGCCCCAAATCTTCTTGCGCAAGGGACTACATCCCCGTCTGCGAATCTCGCTCTGACGCCTCCCATGGGATGGAACTCGTGGAACAAGTTCGGCTGCAACGTGAGCGAAGACATGATTAAAAGCATGGCCGACGCAGTTGTGAAGTCGGGCATGAAAGACGCAGGCTACGTATATGTCAACATCGACGACTGCTGGCAGGTCAGCCGGGACGCCAACGCCAACATCGTCCCCGACCCGCAGCGATTTCCGCACGGCATGAAGGCTGTGGGCGACTACATTCATTCGCTGGGGTTGAAGTTCGGGGTTTATTCCGATGCGGGCTCGAAAACCTGCGCGGGGCGTCCGGGAGGCCTCGGGCACGAATACCAGGATGCGGTGCAGTACGCAGCTTGGGGAGTCGACTATTTGAAATACGACTGGTGCCACACCACCTCGCAGGATGCGAGGGCGTCATACGCCAATATTCGCGCCGCACTCGACGCGGCCGGACGGCCCATTGTGCTGAGCATCTGTGAATGGGGCACGGCGAAGCCTTGGCTCTGGGGCAAAGAAGTTGGGGGAAATCTTTGGCGTACGACGGGCGACATCCAGGACCGCTGGGGAGGCACAGAAAAATGGCCCGACGGCAGTTGCTGCTCGAACGGAGTGCTGGCGATTCTCGACCAGCAAGTGGGGCTGCAATCTTACGCGGGGCCGGGGCACTGGAACGATCCGGATATGCTTGAGGTGGGGAATTCGGGAATGACCGACACGGAATATCGCACGCATTTCAGCCTGTGGGCGATCCTGGCGGCGCCGCTGATCGCGGGCAATGACCTGCGCGACATGCGGCCGGAAATTCATGACATTCTCACCAACAAGGAAGTGGTTGCGGTCGATCAGGACGCGATGGGCCGAGAGGGTGAGCGGGTCGCAAAGAACGGCGACTTGGAGGTCTGGGCAAAGCAACTCAAAGACGGCAGCCGTGCTGTCGTGCTGCTGAACCGCAGCGGCAGCGAGCAGGAAATCTCAGTGACGTGGGAAGATCTGGGCTATCCCGGGAATCTCAGCGCGGCTGTGCGCGACGTGTGGATGCACAAGGATCTGGGGAAGTTCACCGGCAAATTCTCGGGGCGCGTGGCCTTGCACGGCGTAGTAATGGTGACGGTAAAACCTTGACCCACAGAGACTGAGCGACATGGAGGTCACGCGGCGGGCTTCTTCAACTCTTCCATAACGCTTTGGATCAGCTCCTTCGCGTCGGTCAGGCTCTTCATGATGATTTGGATGTCCATGACCGGCTTGCCGGGCCAGCGCTGGCTCTGGCAGTAGACGCCGTGCTGGCCGACCAGGGCCATAGCGTCGGTGATCATGTCCATGGTGACGGCGAGGCGGCCGCGGGGGACACCCATCATGGTCTCGTAGTGTTCCAGTTCGTCCTGCTTTTCGTCGAATACGGGCATGGGGCGATTGTAACCGCACCAGTGGGTGGAGCATAATGGGCTCCGCTGACATAATCCCTTCTGAGACGTCAATCACTCTTAGCCTTTACTCAAAGGAGAAACTATGCAAAAGAACATTGCCTTCCTCACCTTCGTGATTCTCACCCTAACCATCTTCGCTGCGTGTCAGGGCAAGCCGAGCCCGGCGGCGTCGGCGTCTTGCGATCTTGGCGGCGGCAAGACCATCAAGACCGATTACTCCAGCCCGCGCATGAAGGGACGGAAAATCTACGGCGGCCTCGTGCCCTTTGGTGAGGTTTGGCGCACGGGGGCGAACGCAGCGACAACGTTTGTGACCAGCAGTGATGTGGTGGTGGGCGGAAAGGCGGTGCCCGCCGGCAGCTATACGATCTTCACCGTCCCGACCGCCGACAAGTGGACCCTGATCATCAACAAGAAGACTGGGGAGTGGGGCATCCCCTACAAGTATGAAAGCGATGAACTGGGGCGAGTGGACATGAAAGTTGCCAAGCTGCCATCGCCGGTGGAGAACTTCACCATCGCCTACGACAAGGCGGGGAACGGCTGTATGCTGCGGATGGATTGGGAGACGACGCGAGCGTCGGTCGACATCACAGCGAAGTAATGATTGCTGATTTTCTGATTGTTGGATGAAACCCTTCTGGTTCGAGGTGGCGGGCGGCCGGCAGGGTTCATTCAACAATCTTCATTCCAAAAATAAGAATCAAGAATCCGCCATTCCGCGCGGGCGTACAATTCTGTCAACGGCATTCCCACGGGAGGCTACCATGCCCGTTTACGACTACGTTTGCCTCGATTGTCACAAGCCCTTCGAAATCGTTCTTACGCTGAACGAGCACGACAAGGAGACACCCAAGTGTCCCCATTGCGACAGTAAGAACGTGGAGCAGGAAGCTGCGGCATTTTTTGCGGTGACTTCGAAGAAGAGCTAACGCCGGAAACAGCCGGAGACCATAGCGCATTACCGCCTCGATTGCGGGGTGGCGCCGTCGTCGTTTTGTGCCTCGGCGTGCCCAGGGTCGCAGATTAGTTGGTAGGCTTCCAGCGCAAGACGGGTTTTCTGGCCGCGGCGGTTTCATCCAAGCGCGAAACCCGCGTAGTATGTGGCGCGTCGAGGACGGTCTGCGGATCTTCTTCCACTTCTTCCGCAATCGATTTCATGGCTTCGATGAACAAGTCCATTTCTTCTTTTGATTCACTCTCGGTCGGTTCGATCATCAACGCGCCGGGCACGATCAGCGGGAAGGCGGTTGTATACGGGTGGAATCCGTAGTCAATGAGGCGCTTGGCAATGTCCATGGTGCGTACGCCTTTTTTCGCCTGCACCTTGTCGCTGAAGACGACCTCGTGCATGGTGGGCGTGGCGTACGGCAGATCGTATGTGCCTTCCAGTCCCTTGCGAATGTAATTGGCGTTGAGCACCGCATCTTCGGTGGTCTGGCGCAAGCCGTCAGGACCGTTCGCCTGGATGTAGGCAAGAGCGCGCACGAACATTCCGAAGTTGCCGTAGAAGGCGCGCACACGACCAACCGAATGCGGGCGATTGTAGTCGAACGCCAACGTGCCATCCGGCCGTGTGATGATCACCGGTTTCGGCAAGAACGGCTCGAGTGCCTTCTTGATCGCAACGGGGCCGGAACCTGGGCCTCCACCGCCGTGTGGGGTGGAGAACGTCTTGTGCAGGTTCAAGTGCATGAGATCAACGCCGAAATCTCCGGGACGGGCTTTCCCCACCAGCGCGTTCATGTTGGCGCCGTCCATATAGAGCAGGCCGCCTTTGGCGTGGAGAATGTCGGCGATCTTGTGGATGTCCTGCTCGAACACGCCCAGCGTGTTCGGGTTGGTGAGCATCAGGGCGGCGATGTCTTCGTTCATCTGCGCTTCCAGCGCGCCGATGTCGACCATGCCGCGGGAATCGGATTTCAGATTTTCGACCGAGTAGTTCACCATGGCGGCCGTCGCAGGATTCGTGCCATGGGCGGAGTCTGGAATAAGAATCTTCTTGCGAGCGTTTCCCTTCGACTGGTGATGAGCACGAACTATCAGCAGGCCTGTCATCTCGCCATGCGCACCAGCGGCGGGCTGCAAGGTGATCGCGTCCATCCCAGTGATCTCGATCAGTTGCTCACTCAGCGTTTTCAGGATGTGCAACGCGCCCTGGGAAATCTTCTCGGGCTGGTAGGGATGTCCGTTCGCGATTCCCTCCACGCGAGCTACAGCCTCGTTCACCCGCGGGTTGTACTTCATGGTGCAGGAGCCGAGGGGGTACATGCCCAGGTCGATGGCGTAGTTCCAGGTGGAGAGCCGAGTGAAGTGGCGGATGATTTCGATCTCGCTTACTTCCGGCATGTTTCCCAGATCCTTTCTTTCGAAGGAGCCGAGGATCTTCGCCGTGTCGACCTCGGGCACATCGAGCGGCGGCAACTTCCAAGCCGCTTTGCCCGGCGACGACTTTTCGAAAATCAAACCTTCGTTCTGGTTGATGTGGCGCGTGGCTTTGCGGGTCATGTGCTTCATCGCGTCACCTCTTCCACTTCTTCTTTTGCCGAGCGCACGGAACGTTCACTTTCGGCTACCAGCCCGACCGCGGTATCGATGGCGCTACGGGTGGTCAACTCGGTGCAGCACCACAAGGCTGCATTCCCCAACTCGGGATAGAACTTCTTCAGCGGTAAGCCGCCGACCATCTTGTGTCCCAGGAGGCGGCTGTTGATGGCGGATGGATCTTCGCTGGTCTGGACGACGAACTCGTTGAAACGTGGCGCGGCGGCAAACAGGACTTTTCCGTGTTTCGCGAATTGACCTGCAGCGTAGGCTGTCTTCGCCAGATTCTGCTTCGCCAGTTCCTTCAACCCGACTTTGCCGTAGACCGTCATGAAGATGTTGACCATGAGTGCAACCAGAGCCTGATTGGTGCAGATATTCGAGGTCGCTTTCTCGCGGCGGATGTGCTGCTCGCGCGTGGCCAGCGTAAGCACGAATCCGCGCTTGCCTTGCTTGTCGAGGGTCTGGCCGACCAGGCGGCCCGGCATTTGGCGGACGTACTTTTCGCGCGTTGCAATGACGCCGCAGTAGGGGCCGCCAAATCCCAGCGGCACGCCGAATGACTGGGCTTCCATTGCGATGACGTCAGCATGCCGCGGCGGTTCGACGATTCCGAGCGAGACCGCTTCCGCGATCGAAACCACTAGCATCGCCCCGTGCTTGTGGGCGATTTCACCGATCGCCGCGACGTCCTCAATTGTGCCGAAAAAATTAGGAGACTGGACGAGGATGCAGGCAGTTTCCGAAGTGATCGAACTCTCGAGTTCCTTTAGATTCAACCGGCCGTCATCTCCAAACCCGGCGACAGACAACGGCATGGCCTGATGCGTGGCATAGGTGGCGAGCACTTCGCGATACTCGGGGTGCAGGCTGCGCGCGATGACCACGGAGCGCCGACCAGTCAGGCGAACGGCCATCATCACAGCCTCGGCAGCGGCGGTCGAACCGTCGTACATGGAGGCATTGGCGACTTCCATGCCGGTCAGCTCGCAGATCATGGTTTGGAATTCGAAGATGGATTGCAGGGTGCCTTGAGAAATTTCGGCCTGATACGGAGTATAGGCGGTGAGGAATTCGCCGCGTGAAATCAGCGCGTCAATGATGACTGGACGGTAATGAAAGTACGCACCTGCGCCCAGGAAGCTGGTGTAGCCATCGCCGTTCTCACGCGAGCGTTGGCGGAAGAAGTCGACAATCTCTGACTCCGCCATTTGGCGCGGGATCTTGAGATCGCGACTCAGGCGGTATTCGGCGGGGATGGGCGCAAACAGGTCGTCGACCGAGCGCAGGCCAATGGCCTTCAGCATGGCCTCGCGGTCGGCGGGAGATTTGGGTAAATAGCGCATAGGAAGTTATATAGATGTGCCAGGGAGTCGTTCGGATTGCGGGCGCCGTGCGGCGGTTTGATTCATGAGCAAAAAGGGCACCGGATTTTCGATTCTTGACTGCTTAGTTGCGATTGCTCGGAAATCGCCGTTCGAAAATTCCTAATGTCCTGCCTCTTCTGCGACGAACTTCTCATAGTCTGCAGCCGAGAGCAGGCCGTCCAGTTCGCTCGGATTCTTGAGCGTGAGCTTCACGATCCAAGACCCGTGCGGATCTTTGTTCACTTTCTCGGGTGAGGTGGCCAGTTCCCCGTTGATCTCGGTCACCGTCCCAGTGACGGGAGAGAAGAGGTCTGACACGGCTTTTACCGACTCGACCGTTCCAAACGTTTTGCCGGCAACCAGTTCTGCACCGACCTTGGGCGCTTCAACGAACACGATGTCGCCCAGCGATTGCTGAGCGTAGTCGGTGATACCGACTGTGGCGGAACTGCCGTTCGGCTGAATCCACTCATGCTCTTTGGTATATTTGCGATCTGTTGGATAGGACATAAAAGCTTCTAGCTCCTAGCTGCTAGCTTCTAGCTTCTAGCTAACCATAGTAGCGCCGCCGTCCCGGCGGCCGTAGTGGTGACGTCTCGCTGCCACCGGCGAGGGCAAGATGCCCTCGCGACAGCCGGCAAGATGCCAGCGCTACATCTTAGTCTTCGGCCGTTTGTAAAACGGCGTGGGAACTACCACCGCTGCTGCGCCCTGGCCGCGGATTTCCACTTTCACCGTTGTGCCGATCGCAGTGCACTCCACTGGCACGTACGCCAGGGCGATGTTCTTTTTCAGGAACGGCGCGGGCGAGCCGCTGGTTACGTATCCAATTTCGCGACCACCGGCGTCGAGCACTTTGTACCCGTCGCGGGCGATGCCGCGCTCGGTCATCTCAAGGCCCACCAGAGACCGCTTCACGCCTGCGCCCTTCGCTTTCTCCAGAGCCGCGCGTCCCAGGAAGTCGGGCTTCTCCATTTTGCAGAAGCGATCAAGCCCTGCCTCCCAAACGTTAATCGTATCGGAAATTTCGTGGCCGTACAGAGGGAGCTTACCTTCGAGGCGAAGGGTGTTGCGGGCGCCCAAGCCGCAGGGAACAACGCCGAACTCCTTGCCTGCGGCGAGAATCTCATTCCACACACGGGCGCTGGTCGCTTCGTCGGCGGGGATATAGATCTCGAATCCGTCTTCGGCCGTGTAACCGGTGCGCCCCATCAAAATATTGTCTATGCCACACAAATTGCCGCGCGTCACCCAGTAGAACTTCACTGCGCTCAGATCGGCATCGGTTAACTTCTGCAGCAGATTCATTGCCTTTGGGCCCTGGATGGCGATCTGGGTGAAGTCATCCGAGAGATTCTCTACGGCGCAGTCGAACTGGCGAGTGTTGTCGCGCACCCAGCTGAAATCTTTTTCCCGCGTGCCTGCGTTGATGACCAGAAGGTACTCGTCTTGGGCAAGGCGGTGAACGATCACATCGTCAACGAACGTGCCTTCGGGATAAAGCATCGCCGAATACTGCGCCTGGCCGATGGCCAACCGTGAAGCGTCATTCATGGAGATGTGCTGCACTGCCGACAGAGCCCGCGGACCCGCCAGACGAATGTCGCCCATGTGGCTGACATCGAAGATGCCCACCCCGGTTCGTACGGCCATGTGTTCGTTGATGATTCCGCAACCGATTGAAGCGGGATACTCCACTGGCATGTCCCAGCCATTGAACTCCACCATCTTTGCGCCCATCTGGCGATGGACCGCGTTCAGCGCAGTTTTGCGGATGGCGGGAGTGGACTCAACGGAAGACAAAATAAGCCTCGATCACGAGCAGTGGCTGGTCTGCAGGGATGGTGTGACTGATAACCGTAACACGCGGTTTTTCGGCGGGTCAAACGGAAGGAGCTTCACCACAGCGGACACTGAGGCACAGAGGGGAATTCGCGGACTTCCTCGAACTTAACTGCCTCCTCTGGGGTTGAGATTTGACTAGCGGCCGAACTGGACGGTCACGCGCGATCCGGCATGAACGTGTGTTCCGGGGGCGGGAGACTGCTGGCGCGCCACCCCGCTGCCGACAGGCTCAAGTTCCAAGCCGGCGTCCTGCGCGGCTTCGAGTGCGGAACGCACGGTCTTGCCTACGAACGAAGGGACCTCAATGCCTCCTTGTTCCACGTCCAAGACAACCGTTCCGGTTAAGGGTAGTTTTTCTTGCACGGATGCTGTGGTGTCGCCAGGCTTTTCCGGAACTGCTGGAGTGGGGGACGCGGCTTGCGAACCGTTTGCCATCGGCTCACGCATGGCTGCTTGTACTACTGGGCCGTTGAGGGTTCGGGCATTCGCGGGCGTGGGCGCCCGCGCCACACTCGGCTTCCCTGAAGAATCTCCGGTGACTTCGGCGGTCTCTAGTGGTTCGCCGGGGTGATCGGGCGTCCCTTCCTCCAGCTCTTTGTCTTTCATCTTCGACTGCGCCAGCAGCAACTGATGCCGCGGAGCCAGTGGTAGATCGTGCGGGACGTGGAGGTATTCGAGCACCTGCTGTGAAATGCGGCGGAACACCGGCGCCGATACCTGGCCGCCCTGATGGAGTCCGACGGCCGAATCCAGGATCACGGCCACAACAATCTGGGGATTGTTGACGGGCGCGAATCCTGCAAATGATCCGATGTATTTGGTCTTCGAGTACGCGCCTGTCGCGGGATCCACTTTTTGCGCTGTGCCGGTCTTCCCCGCCGCCGAATATCCTTCCAGAATCGCCTTGCGGCCGGTTCCTTCGAGCACGACCTTCTGCATCATCGAGCGCATCTCGGCGGCAGTAAAAGAGGAAATAACGCGTCGGCCCTCTGCGGGATGAAAGGTAACGGTCTGGACCATAGCTTGCGGTTGGGTCGTTCCCGCGACGATGCGCGGGGCCACCCACACGCCATCGTTGGCAAAGGTGGAGACGAGGCCCGCGAGTTGGAGAGGCGAGATGCCGATCTCCTGGCCCATCGAAATCGCGGCAATCGAGACCCTCGACCAACGGCTGGGAGGCTTGGTCAGGCCTCGCGTCTCTCCAGGGAGCTCAATGCCGGTCGGTTGCCCGAATCCATAGGCGCGAATGTACTTGTAAAAACGGTCTTCGCCCAGGCGCAGCGCGATCTTGATCGCGCCTACATCGCTCGATTCAGCAAGAACGCCCCAAACCGGCAGCAGGCCGTGAGGTTTCGCGTCACGGATGCGCATGCCGTTGTAGACGATCGATCCCATTTGGCAGTCGAAGACTTCATCCGGATTGGTGATTTTTTCTTCGAGCGCCGCCGAAATCGTCACCAGTTTGAAGGTTGAGCCGGGTTCGTAGACATAGCTCACAGCGCGATTGGTGAGCGCTGCCGGCGTGATCTGTTTGCGCAGGTTCGGGTTGAAGGTGGGGCGATTGGCTAGGGCCAGGATTTCTCCCGTGTGCGGGTTTTCGACAATTACCGTGCCGGCAATGGCCTGCGTGTCGTGAATGGCCTGGTCAAGCTCCTTCTCGGCGATGTATTGGATGTTCTTGTCAATGGTCAGGACTAAGTTTTCGCCGGGCTCGGGCTGGGTCTCGACATCGGAGAACCACTTCTTGCGGGCATCCACCGAGATCGACATCTTCCCTGGACGGCCGCGGAGCTTCTCGTCGAATTCATGCTCGATGCCGCTCTGCCCGGAGTCCTCCATGCCGACCGAACCCAGCACCTGCGCGGCAAGATCGCGGGCGGGAAAGAAGCGCTTAGGCTCCTTCTGAAAATGGATGCCTTGGAGGTTGAGCGACTTGATGCGCCCGATGGTTTCATCACTCGCTTTTCGCGCTACCCAGCAGAACGTCTTGTGGGCGCGGCAATCCGCCAGGACTACGTTGGCATCGTCGCCCGTGATGCGCGAGATGAGCGACACCGCCGTGGGAAGATCCTTAACTTCGGTGGGGACGGCGAAGGCCGAATCGACCAGCACTGACATCGCCAACTCGCGTCCGGCACGGTCGTAGATGACTCCGCGCTTTGGGGCAAGGGGAATTGCGCGTTGCTGCTGATGTCCCGCCTGCTTCACGAAGTTCCCGTAGCAGAAGACCTGCAGATAAATCAGGCGTCCGCAGATGGCGGCGCACCATAGAAGAAGCATGGCGCCCAGCAGGGAAAGGCGGGGGCTGCTGCCGGGATTGGGACTGGTCGCCATGGAAAATCGTCGAGGGTCGTTAGTCACGACCTCACCTTCGCGCAGAAAAATTCTGCCTCAGACAAACATGGCGGCCTACGTACAAACAGGCCGCCGACGAAAGCCAGCCGAGCTGCGCTCGGCCCGTCCGGGTCAAAGATCCGGACCCACACAAACATAGATCTCTACTGGCCCACGACCACTACGGGGGCTGCGCTGGCCATGACCGGAGCTTGACTATCGGCTACGGCGGAGTCCATGTGCATCACCTGGCCGGGTTCGGGCGGGAGCAGACCCATGCGGCGAGCCAACACGTCAATCCGTTCTGGATCGCGTAGCGAGGCGTCTTCGAGGCGCAGAGCGTGGTTCATCTCGGTCAATGCGCTGAGTTCGCGCTTGGCCGACTCAATCTGATAGCCGTATTCAATGGCTTTGAAGTGCTGCCAGGCATAGGTAAGGACGAGCAGGAACAGGCAGGCAAGGGCCGTGCCGAACTGCTTCATCTCGCGGTTGCGGCGGGGATCTTCCACCTTGACCAGGCGGGAGTTGTCGATCGCCTTGGAGAAATAGATTTCCGGTGTGCCCGTCCAGAATGGACGGCGCCCGGCTGCCGGACCCATGCCGCGAATTGTTGCCGCCGCTGCCGCCATTATGCTGCTCCCATGAAAACCTGGTCACCTTCTGTGATCGGAACCTGCATCGCGAAAATCGCAGGCACTTCCCGGTCATTGGCGGTCCGGTACTGTTCCGCCCGCCGCTCAGCTTGTTCTACCGTCGCCATCAAGTCTCTGATCAATGTGCCCGTGTACATTCCCGCAACCTCAAAATGGATTCCTACCACGGAACCCGTTTCTTGCCGATCCAGCGGATCTTGCGTCCGCTTTGGACAGACCTGAACCTTGTAGGCCCGGCACGCCAGGACAGCTCATGCCGGGAACTCCGGCAGGTTTTCCGGAGCTAAACTTTTTCCGCCGCCCGCAACTTCGCGCTGCGTGCTCGCGGGTTGCGATCGCTTTCTTCGTCAGATGAGGTTAGCGGCTTTTTCGTTAGCACACGAAAGTCACCGCGCCTCACGCCATCCCGCAACGCGTCTTTCACGATGCGGTCCTCCAGCGAGTGAAAACTGATCACCACCACGCGTCCCCCTGGCTTCAGGATCCGGGGCGCGGCTTCGAGCAGCGCCCGCAGATCGTCCAGTTCGCGGTTTACGAAGATTCGAAGAGCCTGAAAAGTTCGCGTCGCGGAATGAATCTTCCTCTCGGCCGGGTTCATTGGCCGGGCCGCGGCTGATATGACGTCCGCAAGATGTGCGGTGGATCGTATCGGCCGCGACCGGCAAATGGCTCTGGCGATTCTCCGCGACCTCCTTTCCTCTCCGAATTCGTAAATCACATCGGCAAGCTGTCGCTCGTCGAGGTGGTTTACCACTTGTTCGGCGGTGCGCTCGGACCGCGGGTCCATCCGCATGTCGAGCGGGCCATCCGCCTGAAAACTGAACCCGCGCGCTGCATCATCTAACTGCAAGCTGCTCACTCCGATGTCGGCGAGGATTCCGTCGACCCCCGCTGCTTGCTCGCCCTTCGCAATCTCTGCGAAGGATCTATGCAGCAACGTGATTGTCGGCCAATCCGAGCTTTCCGGTGCGAGCTTCTTGCGCGCGATTTCCAGCGCTGCTGGATCTTTATCGAGCCCAATCAAATGTCCCGGTGCGCCGAGGCGTTTTGCGATTTCGTAACTGTGCCCGCCCAAACCCACCGTAGCGTCGATATAAGTCCCACCGCGCTGCACGGCTAAAAAGTCGATCGCTTCTTTTAAAAGAACCGGAACGTGGCTCGCTCCCCTTCCACCACGTCCAACCCCCTGAGGGGTGTCTGTTGAACCCTCGCCCACTAGATGCCCAGTTCGTCGAGCGTCTTCTCATCGTCAGGCGTGAACTTTTCTTCTTCGATCTCTTTCTTGAACAGCTCCAGGTTCCTGACGATCAAGTACGTCAAATTCCCCAGAACCGCTACCTCGCCCTTGATTTGTCCCGATTCGCGCAGCAACTGGGGCAGCAACAACCGTCCCTGGCCGTCCATTTCCACTTGCTGCCCGTAATAGTTCGTTCGATCCAGAAACTTCTTCTTCGTAGGATTGAAATTGGAGAGCCCGGCCAGCTTCTGCTCGATCCGCTCCCATTCCTCGAAGGGATACACTTGAGCAACCTTCCCGTCCAAACTTGTGATGTAGAATTGTTGACCGTATTTCTCGTCGATCACCCGCTTGAACTCGGCCGGGATTTTGAGGCGTCCCTTCTCGTCGACCCGGGTTGGATGATTGCCGCGAAACATGTGAGAGGCCCCTACGGAGGCCATTTCCCCTTAACGGGGCGTTCTGTCTGGTTGCCGCTACGACAGCCACAAGGGAGGTAAAAGCAGCGCAAAGTTCGGTCAAAGTCGGGCGAATCGGGCTGTTTATCGTACTGTTGGGTCGGTTTTCCACCGGCTCCTCGTTTTGCAGCTCCTAACTCCGACCGCCGATACCGCCATGACCACTTCGTACCACTTTGTACCACAATCTTAGCTCTAAGTCTTTTATTGTCAAGCCGAAACTTGATGGTGGTAGTCCCACTCTTGCACTGATTCCGGAAAATACGAAGGCTTGTGGTTAACCAATTGAGCGACCACTAGTAGTAGCGTTTACGCTCTTGGTTCTTTCGCTATTCGTTCGCTAAGATTTTTCTTGATCTCCGCCAGTGGCGCGGTTTTTCTTGTGGAAATTTCGACTTTATTCGGAAACTGAAGATTCCCGCCATCCCTCTGTTTTCGAGTTGTCATCCAAGCGACAACTCATTTCTTTATTAAAAGAAGTCGGGAGTGTTGCCATCATGAAAAGAACTCATTTTCCTCTCATCGTCGCTCTGTCTCTTCCCGCACTGGCGGTTGCGCAGCAAAACCCTGCGCCGCCGCTGTATCCGGCGCCGGGTAATCAGGCGGATCAGCAGTCCCAGCAGAATGCAAACGCACCCGACACGCAAAGACCGATCTTCAGAGTCAGTGTTTATGCCCGCAACGCTCGGGCGGTGAACTACAGGAATCGCGGCGGGTCCACCACCGTCGATTTTAAGGGGACCAGTCTCATGCCCGAGATCACGGGCAAGGCCAAGGTCGACGGCAAGGCCGGTCGGCTAGCCATCGGCGTGGAGTTGAACCACATGGAGCCGCCCCTCAAGTTTGGAGGTCAGTATCTGACCTATGTATTGTGGGCGATTACACCCGAGGGTCGAGCTGTGAATCTCGGCGAGGTTCTGCCTGGCGAGAACGGCAAGAGCCGGCTCAACGTCACCACCGACCTGCAGGCTTTCGGGCTCATCGTGACGGCGGAACCGTACTTTTCGGTGACTCATCCCAGCGACGAAGTGGTGGCGGAGAACGTGATTCTTCAGCAGACCAAAGGTTTTGAGGAAGTGATTGACGCGAAGTTCGATGTTCTGGAAGGAAAGGAATACACGATCGACGTTCCGGCCGATCAGCTTCCATCCGCACAGGCGCGACCCGAGGTTCCGCTTGACCTTCTCGAGGCGCGGAACGCCGTGGCCATCGCCCATGCGGCCAAGGCGCAACAGTATGCGGGCGACAGCATCGCGAAGGCGGAAGATATGCTGCAGCGCGCCGAGGACTACTACCAGCGTAAACAAGGCCGGACGCCTATCGGAACCGCTGCACGCGGCGCAACTCAGATGGCGGAAGATGCGCGGGTGCTGAGCTTGCGCCGCCAAGAACAAGAGCGCGAAGAAGCTGCTCGAAGAGCGAGCGCGGAAGCGCGGGCCAAGGCCGAAGCCGATGCCGAAGCCGCCAGACAGCAGCAGCAGGAGGCACAGGTTCGCTCTGAAGAAGATGCCCGCCGCAGAGCTGAGGCCGAACAAGCCCAGGCGGCTGCTCAGGCTCAGCAGCAACAGGCTCAGGCCGCAGCTGCGGAGGCTGATCGACAGCGAGCAGAAGCCGAACGGCAGACTCAAGAAGCGATCCAGCAAAAAGAAGCCATGAGGGCACGCCTGCTCGCCCAGCTGAATCAAGTGTTGGAGACCCGCGACACCGCTCGTGGACTTATTGTCAGCATGCCGGACGTCCTCTTTGACTTCAACAAGTACACCTTAAAACCGGAGGCTCGTGAACGCCTCGCCAAGATTTCGGGAATTGTGCTGGCCTATCCGGATCTCAAGCTGGAGATTGAAGGCCACACAGATAGCATTGGCAGCGACGAATACAACCAGACCTTGTCTGACAAACGCGCTGAAGCCGTGCGCGGATACCTGATCTCGTCTGGAGTGGTGCCTGATCACGTGACCGCCACTGGGCTCGGAAAGGCGAACCCGGTGGCCGATAACAGCACAGCAGCCGGACGCAAGTTAAATCGCCGCGTTGAAATGATTGTGTCGGGCGATGTGATCGGCTCTGAACCGCGACCGCTGGGGATTGCGCCGGAAACCGGGCCCTCGAATCCGTAGGAGTGCAGCGGCTTGCCGCTTGAGTTAAGCTCGAGCGGCATGCCCAGCCATTTGAAATTCGAGCAGTGGGTTCCCTTCCCGCTGAACAGGGTTTTCGCGTTCTTCTCGAATCCTGAAAATTTGCCACGAATCATGCCTGCGGCGAGCGGAACACGACTGATCCAACTCAACCGGATGCCGGCACCTGAGCCAACGCCCGGCGTGTCGAGTGACAAGGCGGCGGGCGTAGGCTCGACCATCGTTACTTCGTTTCGCGTGTTCCCCTTCTTGCCTGTCCGGGCGCGGTGGGTCGCACGCATCACCGAATTCGAATGGCTCGTTTACTTTGCTGACGTGCAGGATTCGGGTCCATTCAAAACCTGGCGCCACCGCCATGAGTTTGCGGCGGAAATGAGGGAAGGTGTCAGCGGCACGCTGGTGCGCGACGTGATCGACTACGCAGTTGGCATGAGCTGGCTGGGCGCAATTGCGAACGCTCTATTTGTCCAACGTCAGATGGAGAATACCTTCGCTCAGCGGCAGATGAGTCTTCCTAAACTGCTCTCCTAGAGTTTATTCTTCGCCGGCGGGTTGTTACTTCGCAGGTTCCACGAAAACCGCGGTGCCGTAGGCCAGAACTTCGGTGACCCTCTGCGTCACCTCGGTTGCGTCGTAACGCGCGCCGACCACGGCATTCGCCCCCAGCTCGGCCGCGTGCTGCAGCATGAGATCGAAGGCTTCCTGGCGCGTCTTCTCGCACAGTTGGTCAGCAGCGTGATGTTGCCGCCGACCAAGGTCTGCAGTCCAGCACCGATCGTGCCGAAGATAGAGCGGGAACGAACCACAATGCCGCGTACGACTCCGAGGGAGCGGGTTACGCGGAAGCCGTCGAGTTCAAGTTGCGTGGTGACCATATTGTGGGCAACCATCCTGCCTGCGCTGTAGCCTGTTGCCATCGCGGTGCCTCCTTCTCTAGATACGGCGCCCCCCTTTCGAGGCTTCGCCGAACAAGTAACTATAGCGTGGAGGCAACGAGGATGATGACTGTTTCTGGTTTCTGGAGCTTGAGTCCGAGTTCCGAGGCCGGGTGGGCTATTCCTGCTCGGCGGTAATCAGGAATTCCTGCGCAGAAGTATCGTACTCGATCCGCAGGATATTGGGCTTGCAGCAGACCTGGCAGTCTTCGACGTAGCTCTGCCGTCGTCCGGCGGACTCGTCGACGGAGGTCGGGTTCCACTCTCCGCAGGCGGCGCATTGGAAGCCGGATTCCATGGGATGGAGAGAGCATACCTTAGCGGCTTTTGGCCGGACACCTTATCCAACATTAGATGGCACGACGTTGAAGTCGTGCCTTCCGATATCCGCCAGACGAGCATGGGGTGGTTGACTTCAACCTCCAATCGAAGAACCGGGACTCTCTCCCTCTATAATGGCCCGACTGTCTCAGTCGGGGGAGGCTCATGATTTCTCGGCGTCGATTTTTTGGAGGTGGGAAGCCTTACGGCGGGCGCGGCCCTGGCAGTGCCACAGCTGGTTGCAACCGCAACGGCAAGCAACGCGGATGACTTCTCATTGCCGCCATCGTTAGCGCGGCTCCAGTCTCGCAAGAGCGAGGCCACTGCCCATCACGCGGGAGGAGCGCGGCGAGCGCCAGGAGCACGCCCGCAAATTGATGGGCGAGAACGGGCTCGATGCCATCCTGCTGATGGAGGGCACATCGCTGCGGTATTTCACTGGCATGCGATGGTGGGGCGGCGAGCGCACCTTTGCGCTCGTGCTGCCGGCGAAGGGCGCGGCGTTTTACGTTTGCCCGGCGTTCGAGGAGGGTCGAGCGCGGGAGCAGATCGGCAACATTCCTGACGCTGCGCAGGCCGACGTGCGCACATGGCAAGAGGATGAGAACCCATACCGACTTATCGCACAGGGGATGAAGGATCGCGGCATCGCAACCGGCAAGATCGGGATCGAGGAAACTGTCCGCTACGTTTTCGCCGACGGCATCGCCAAAGCCGCGCCTCGGGCAACTTTTGTGAGTGCCACTCCTGTGACGGCGGGCTGCCGGATGATCAAGAGCGCCCACGAAATAGCGCTGATGCGCCTCGCCTCTCAGGTGACACTTGCGGTGTATGAGGCCGTGTATCAGGCAATGCGCGACGGCATGACCCAGCACGATGTCAGTGAGCTGATCGATAGAGGTTATAACCGGATGGGATTTCCGGGGGAGGCGAGCGTGATGGTCGGCGAATACTCCGCGTTCCCGCACGGATCTGCCACGCCGCAGGTGATCCACGAGGGCTCGATCGTCATGATCGACGATGGCTGCACGGTCGAGGGATATCAATCCGACATCACGCGGACATTCGTGTTGGGCAAAGCGTCGGACAAGATGAAGCAGGTGTTCGACATCGTCCATCGCGCGCAAGCGGCAGCACTGGCGGCGGCGCGACCGGGCACCGAGTGCGGCGCCGTGGATGCGGCGGCGCGGAAAGTGATTATCGAGGCCGGATACGGTCCCGACTACAAATATTTCACGCACCGGCTCGGGCACGGCATGGGAATGGACGGCCATGAGTGGCCCTATCTGGTGCGTGGCAACACCACGAAACTGCAGGCCAATATGACAACCAGCAACGAGCCGGGGATCTACATTCGCGGAGAATTCGGGATTCGCCTGGAAGACGATATGCACGTCACGGAGAGTGGTGCGGAGTTGTTCACGCCGCAAAGTCCGTCGCTCGAGGAGCCGTTCGGGAAAAGCTGACTCGGCCCATTTGGAAGGATCGCGCTGGCTGTCTTTAGTCGACCTTGGTGGAGCGGCGCCATTTCGCGTGAAGCCAGGCAAGAATGCCTAAAGCACATACCTCGACTGGGCCGGGCGGCATGATTTGCATGCGCCATCGGCTGTCATAGTCGTGCGTCGCCACGTACACCGCCCATATGGTCCCAGCGGCCGCGATGAGGCTTCCGAAGCGCTCTTCCGCGCGAATACTCAGCAGGTTGCGTTGGCCGCCGACCGTTTTGGCAGGTTTCTGAAACTGGACGACGGGAACATACTGGGGCTTGGACTGGACATAGCCCTCGCGCCCCGCGTCCCAATCGATGTAATCGCTTCGGTCCGATTTCGCCACGCCATCCACGGTGCCACAAACATGCCTGTGCGCGCCTGTTACGTGCGGACCTGTCCCCTCGCGGCCGTCCACCGTTGCCGACTCGCAGAGAGGATTACGTCTCCGGGACGGGTGGGCAGCCGGGAAACTCCTTAAGAAATGTGTTGCCGATGTAGCCCAGGTACTCGATGCCAATTTCGCTAGTGAAGTAACCATCGGCGGTGAGCTTGCGCAAGAATGCGAAGAATTCTATTCCCTGCCCGAGACTTGGATCTTGCTTGGCATTCTTGCGGTAGGCGATAAGATCGAGAATTTCTTTCTGTTGCTCGGGTATGCACTCGAGGTACGTCTTGCTGTAACGATCAATGCAAGTGTTGTCGAGCCACATCAGTCCTCCGCCGAGTGCGACTTGATAGTCCTTGTTTTCGCTGGTGATCAGGTCGATGAACTCGGGGGCGCCGGCTTCAATGGCTCCTTTGGCATCGTCATCCGACGGAATGATGGTCTGGCAGAGCGTCTGCAGCGTTTTATAGTCGTGGGCGGAGAAAAACTTGGGGGTATAGACGTGGTCTTCGGTTCCGGCTTTTTCCGCCTTCACCATGCGATGAGCGTATTCGGCCGCTTCCAGCGGAATCACCCGCAGCACCGAACCGGTCACAGCCGTGAGGGTCAGCGATCTCAGGATATCTCTTCGTGAAATGGGCATGGTCGTGCTCCGGCTACAGATTCCCTTTCTTGGCCTGGTCAAGCAGATAATCCGAGGCCCGCCAGGTCAGCGCCATGATGGTCAGCGTGGGATTCTTGTCGGCGTTGGTGACAAAGCAGGCGCCGTCGGTCACAAACAGGTTCTTCACATCATGCGTCTGGCAGTACTGGTTCAAAGCAGAGGTCGCGGAGTGCGCACCCATGCGGACCGTGCCGACTTCGTGAATGATCACGCCGCCATCGGCGATTCCGTAAGGATGTGGCCCATCGGGACGGGTCGAGGTCAGATAGATTCCTCCGGCCGCCTCCAGTATTTCGCGGTAGGTTTCCTGCATATCGCGAGCCATCTTGATTTCGTTGTCGCTCCACTTCCAGTGAAAGCGAAGCACAGGGATACCCCACTGGTCGACAGCGGAGGGATCGATTTCGCAATAACAGTTTTCGTTAGGGATCATCTCGCCCCGGCCGGCGAAGCCAATGTAGGTGCCATACTTTTTCTTGCACTCCTGCTTGAGAGCACCACCGTAGCCTTCAAAGTCGTCGCACAGGTCGTCGTAGTCACCGATGCCGGGCATGCCGCGTCCGCCGCCGAATTCGGTGTGATAGCCGCGCAGGAAGTCGTTCTTGCGATCAAACTTCCACCAAGGCAAATACATGTGCATGCCACCGACGCCGTCGTGGTTGTGGGCCGGCATTCTTTCCAGAGCCGGGAAATAACCGACCGCCATCGCTGCCGACGGTGTCCATCAGATTGCGGCCCACTACTCCGGAGGAATTGGCCAGACCGTCGGGGAAAAGCGTGGATCTGGAATTCAGCAGAAGGCGAGCGGATTCGCAAGCGCTGGCCGCAACCACGAAAGCCCGAGCGTAAATGCGCTGCTCGCCGCGCGTCGCCTTGTCGATGTAGGAAACAGCGGCGACTTTCCCGTCTTTCCCCACGATCAGTTCCCTCGCCATGGCGCCGGTGATCAGGGTCAAGCGGCCGGTCTTCTGTGCGGGAGGAATCATCACCTGGCTCGAACTGAAGTTTGAGGCGGTGATGCAGCCGCGGCCGCATTGCGCGCAGTAGTGGCAGGCGGCGCGGCCATTGTGAGGCTGGGTCAGGATTGCCAGCCGCGAAGGCACACACAAGATGCTCAGTTTGTCGCATGCCTTCTTGATGATGGTTTCGGTGCAGCGCGGTTTGGGCGGAGGCAGGAAAATCCCGTCCGGGGCGCTGGAAATGTTCTCCTTCGTCCCGAAGACTCCGATGTAGGACTCGACCTTGTCATAGTAAGGAGCGACGTCGTCATAGCCGAGCGGCCAATCGTCGCCCATGCCGTCATGCGAGCGGACCTTGAAGTCCACAGGCGCCATACGCAGGGCGATGCGTCCCCAGTGATTGGTGCGTCCGCCGACAATGCGAGAGCGGAACCAGCGGAATTTCGAGCCCGGCGCTGAGACGTAAGGCTCGCCTTCGATTTCCCACGCGCCGTTCGGGGCGAGGAATTCGTCTTCCAGCCCACGGCGCGCCCGGCCGCCCACCCCTGCGCCGCGATGGGGCAAGTCGTAGGGCCAGACGTGCTCTTTGTAATCTCGCTCGGGAACAAGCGGGGGGCCCGCCTCGAGCAACGCGACACTCAGACCGCCTTCGGTGAGCACCTTGGCGGCAGTGCCTCCAGACGCACCAGAGCCGATGATGCAAACGTCGTACGTTTTGGGCGTGCGCTTGACTTGCATGGATCTCCGCGAGCTTGACTGCCTGAGAAAGGCCGCCGACGAGGCGGCGGCCAACGTCGGGCCAAACTCTAGAAACGTAACTTCTCGAGATATGCGTAGCTGGTGGCGATGCTGTCGAACGGCGCCTTCGGGTGGTCATGTTCGACGACGTAGACCTCGATGCCAGCCTTTCCTGCATGCGCGAAGAGGTTCTTCCAGTTGATAAGTCCGCTGCCCACTTCGGTCAGATCGACCGTGTCGCCGAAGTTCTGTGGACCTCCGGGCGTGATTTTTGGAAGTTGCTTCAGGTCTTTGACGTGAACCAGCGGGAATCTGCCGGGATACTGATTGAAGTACTTAATCGGATCGGCGCCTGCGGCCGTAATCCAGCACAGATCCATCTCCATTTTGACCAAGTTCGCGTCGCATTGTTTGAGCAGCTCATCGTAGGGCAGCTTGCCGTCGACCGGAAGAAATTCAAACCAGTGATTGTGATAGGCAAACTGCATGCCGGCCTTCTTGGTCTGCTCACCGCAGCGGTTGAACTTCTCAGAGGCCTGCTTCCAGATGTCGGGAGACTTGCGGAGGTCCTCGGGGATCCAGGGGCAGACAATGTACTTCAGGCCGATGGTCTTGGAGGTTTCGATGACGGAGGGAAACTTGTCGTCGAGTTCGTCATATTGAACGTGCGTGGAGGGCGCGGTCAGGCCATTCTTGTCGAGCGCGGCGCGGACCTGCTCACCGGTGCGGCCAAAATATCCGGCGAACTCCACTTCCTTGTAGCCGATTTTCGCAACCTTGGCGAGGGTGCCGTCGAAGTCCTCTTTCATCGCGTCGCGCACGGTGTAGAGTTGCACCCCGATATGTTCGGCCTTGTGCTCTGCGGCAGCCCAACCCAGGCGGCTGGTCAGGAGCGTGGCAGCGGAGACGGTACCTGCGGTTTCAAGGAAGGTGCGGCGGTTCATAGCATGAAGACTCATGATGCTGTTCCTCCGGTCGGCGTATAGGGATGGAAGTGAATCCGGGAGCATTATACGCGCCGGGCGAGCGACAAAAACAGCGCGGCATGGCGAGTCGGAGCTAGATCCGGCTCGCCGCAACCCTGACACGCCGCGAGGATGGCGTCAGCGCGTCGATATCGGTTGCCACGACGCGCCGCGTTTTGGGGAGGTAGTCCCTCTTCATACCTGTTTCCGACTTAGGGCTTCACGACCTGCAGGTTGTTGGTGACCGAGAAAGTGCCCGAGACGCCGTTGGCTCGAAGACCGGCAAGATTCTTATCAGCTTCGCTGTCCACGACTCCTTCCAGGGTCACATGACCGTTCTTGACAATGATGCGGATAGGCTTCTGGACTCCGAGTTCGTATTTTTGAAGTCCGGGAAAGCCATAAATCGCGCGAAACAGCCGCAAACGCAGGCGGTCATCATTGGGCGATGGAGGAAGAACCTCGATCTGGTTGTCGACCTTCTCGACGCCCTCAATGTGTTTCACAACATTCTCGGCATCGGACTTGAGCGTAGGGCGCACGACCTGGCCGAGCAGAGTCACATTGTAGCCATCCACTTTATAGGCGATGTAGTCGAAGACGCCGAAGTAGGGAAGCATCAACAGCTCGTGGCGCACTTCGCGGGTGATTCGTTCCTGGGCGCGGGCTGAGGGCTCGCGTTGCGTATCCTGGGCGGTGCCTTGAGTGTTTACGGTTAGCAAGCTGGCGAGGACAAAAAGGATCAGCCTGTCTTTCATCGCGGTCTCTCCTTACTTGTGTAATCCTCCGGGAATATTGCAATCAGTCTACTCTCGAATAGGCAAGTTTCGATGCGGGAACCGGCCATGGCGGTTGCCGAAGAAATTCGTACCCAAGCGATTCGAAGGCCCAATGTCTGCGGGTGCGAGGGTTGCAGACGCCTAAGGAGCAAGAGCCAAGGTCAGTCCGTCGTTGGACGCGGACAGCAGTAGTACGTCCGCGCAATCATTCACAATCCAGTTGGCACCTGCGGCGAGCAGCGCTGGGTCCGGAGCCGTCGTCTTGAAAGCGATGACTCTGGCGCCGGCGGCCTTGCCGGAGCGAATTCCGGCGGGAGCATCTTCCAGCACAACGCACTCGGCGGCGTCAAAACCAAGAAGGTTGGCGGCCTTTAGATAAGGTTCAGGATGCGGTTTGCCATTAGTGATATCACTGGAGGTTATCAGCTTCTTGGGCACAGGGAGTCCGGCCGCTTTAATGCGGACTTCAGCGAGTGGGCGCGTACAAGAGGTCACGATCGTCCAGCGGTCGCTGGGGAGACTGGAGAGCAGTTCGAGCGCGCCGGGTAGCGGAACCACGCCTTCGAGGTCTTCGATTTCGCGGCGCTCGACCTCGCGATTTTCGGCTTCGTGGTCGGCGTTGGGAAGATATTCCCGGACCGTGGTAATACTGGGGCGGCCGTGGGCGCGGGCAACCGCTTCCTCAGGGTTGAATCCGCGCTCGATTGCCCATCGGCGCCACACTCGCTCGACGGCGGGAGTGGAGTTGATCAGTACCCCATCGAGATCGAAGAAGAGCGCAGCACATTGCAGTCGAGTCATCGCTCACCAGGTCCTGCGGATGGGATGAGCTTCCGTGTTGAAAACAACTTTGCTCAGATCGATCGTGTCCGGCGGAGCGAAGAGCAGGTACGAATACTTGAGGGTCTCGGCGAAGAAAAAGCTTTCCATTTCGTCCTTTTTTGTTTTCTTTTCGACGTCGCTTAAAGCGGCATAACCCACATCGGTGCGGCAATACTTCACAAGGCTGTCGAAGAAGGCCTTCCCCATTTCGACATAACGCGGATCGTGGGTGAAGTAGTGGAGGTAATACGCCGACTCGATGATCTCCGGCCGCAATTCGTAACCCTTCGAGACGGCGCTCATCGTTTTGTAATTGATTTCCTCGGGTTCGATGCCGAAGGTCGTCCACATCTTGTAGGCCGAGTCTTCCAGGTTGCGCGCGCGATCGAGGTCGCCGGAAAGAGCCAGCGTGCCCGGAAAGAAGGCGTCGAGCGCCCCGAATTCGGTGCCCGCACGGGCTCCAGTGTTCATGTCCGCCTGGCCATACCAGAAGCCAGTCGTTGTCGTATCGGCGAGGTATTTGTTGATCGCCTCGACGCTCGACTTCCACATACGCTCGCACTCCTTGTCGTCAAACAGCAGCCAGGACTTCAGCAGGTACTCGTAGTAAGAATCTATGCCTCCCCTGATGTGGCTGACCGGGTCGGTCCACTTTCCAGACTTCACGTTGATGGTAGAGCCCACCAAGCCGATGGGTGATCGCCGGTTGTAAAGTTCGACTACCGCTCGCTTGGCTTTCTCGTAGTACACCGGCTTGCCGGTCAGTTTACTGAGGGTGCCAAACTCGATCAGCAAGGTGCCTACCTCCGCCGGGTTGGTTAGCTCTCCGCGAACCGCGCCGGTTTTGAGGTTGACGTACACGTAGGGCATTCCCGTGGGAGAGTTGAACGCCGGCAACAGGCGTGTCCCCAAAATCGTCCGCGAGCGCGAGCAGTCCCTTGTCGCCAGATAGTTGGTAACTGCTGAGCAGGCCACCCAGCAGACGAATCGTGATTTCGAAATTCTTGACGTACATATCGCGGTCGAATGACAGGTTCTTGACGACGTATGCTCGCGTCGTCGCCGCTTCGTCATTCATGCCCATGAGAATCATCGTATCGAGGGCGTCGACTGGGGACATCAGCAAGGGCGAGCTGTACCAATCGTGATAACTCTTGCTCAATGGTTTGAGTGCGTCATGTCCCCAGGCGTATTGTGTGTAACCGTCCCACGCATGACGGAATTCCTGGCGCACGCGGTCGGCCATTTCGGCATCGGCAGACGGCGCGGTGCTGGGCGACACATGTATTGTGGATACTGCGATTGCTTCCTGCCTGCCGGACGTCACGCCGGTCTGCGATGACGCGGCTTGCGCCAGTGCGCAGGTCAGACAGAGAGCCATGATTTTCGTTGTAGCTGCGGTCCTGAATGCTTTCACTGGCACGATTGTAAACCAGCGCCAGAGCGCGGCTTTCCCGCGGAAAACGCCGACTACAGCCTCTCGTGACTTCTTTGCAACTCAGGAATCGGGAGGTAGTGATGAAAGTCACCTGGGCTAGTATCTGCCGTCACCTCATTTCCAACGCGGCAGACGTAACATTTTGGTGGTGGCTGGCAGGAGGGCGCCATGCTCTCGAAGTGCGCCAATCCCGTGTGCGTAGAGGTTTTCCGGTATCTGCACCAAGGAAAGGTCTTCCAATTGCCGCCTATTTGTCACCCGGAGGCGACGACAGCGGCCTTGAATGCGTCTCGGCATGAGCGCTTCGGGCTTTGCGCTCCATGTTCGAAACGTCAACGGAGGTGTCTATGACAGTCGCAGAACTGAAAGCGCATAATCCCTCCCGCACCAACGCGGTTTTCAAGCACATACTGGTGGCGACAGATTTCTCCGAAGCTTCCCGCCGGGCCCTGTGTAGCGCGCTAACGTTGGCGACGGACAGTGACACGCAGGTGTCGGTGATCCACGTCATGCGGACCGATTGGAGGTATGCCTCATTGGAGAATCCGCCCGAGATCGATCTTCAGCGTATCGACACGGAAGAGCGGCTCAAAGCTTTTGTCAGTGACGCGGCACCCGCAGCTAAGATAACGACGGCCTACGTAAGACAGGCCCCGGTGGCTGAGGCCGTGGCGGCAGTAATTAAAGAAGGAGGAATTGACCTTCTGGTCATAGGAACGCGAGGGCGAGGAGGCCTAAGCAAACTGGCACTCGGTTCGGTGGCGGAGGAACTCCTGCGTGTCGCACCGTGCCCGGTCATGACCATTGGTCCCGGACCGAACCTGGAAGCGATCACTCGCGAGCCAGGATTTCACCGAATTCTATTCGCAACCGACTTCGGCAAAGGCTCGGTGAAGGCGTTACCGCTCGCTCTAGCTCTTGCGAAAGTGAATCAGGCCAAGTTGATCCTGCTGCATATGATCTCGCCTATGCCTGCAACAACTGGAAGCCTTTCGGCCTATGCTCCTGCGTTGGCTGCGGCCGACGAACTGCAGGAGTGGGAAAGCACATCGCGCAAGCGGGTGCTCCAGCAGTTGCGAGAATGCCTGCCCGCGAACCATGGTCTGGAGCAAGAACCAGAGTACGTAGTGGGAACCGACTTCGTCTCGGAGGCGATCCTGACAGCAGTAGATAGATTCAAGGTTGACTTGATCGTCATGGGTGCCAACCGGACAGCCTCGCCACGAACGGCAGCGCATACGCCAATGGGGGCAGTACACGACGTTGTGGAGCACGCGACGTGTCCGGTACTGACGGTCGCGGGATAGAAAAGCTCAGCGCGCCGGGGGGAGACGTTCTCCCGGCGACAAGAGCATGTCCTCACCAATCAGGACTGGACGATCTTTTCCAATGCCGGTCGATTGCGGATCACCAGGGTCGACCCTTTGAGCTGCAGCAACTGTTTCTTCTTGAACTCGGAAAACAGTCGGCTGACAGTTTCGCGGGTGGTCCCAATAATCTCGGCAATCTCCTCATGGGTCAGCGTGAGCTTGACCTGCGTGGCACCGTCGCTTTGTGTGATCTTGGCCGACCAGGACAGCAGAAGCTTGGCAAATTTCTCCGACGGCGAGGTGGCGAGACCCAGAGTGCGGATCTCCTCGTAGGCGGTGTAATAGTTGCGGCTCAGCTGTTCGGCGACTCGCAAGGCCACTTCTCCGTGATCCTTGAGGAATTGCAGCAAGGAGTCGCGAGGAATGAAGTTGGCCTGGCCAGGCTCCATCATTTCGGCGGTGACTTCATACGGACGATTGGAAACGACCGCATTCAGGCCGAGAACGTCTCCGGAATCGGAGATTTTCGTGATGATGGTTTTGCCTTCGCGGGAAGAAGTGGAAAGTTTTGCCTTCCCGGCGCAGAGTACGAACACACCCCGCGGCTGCTGCCCTTCAATGAAGAGCATCGCACCCTTGGGATAAACGGCGGTCGACTTAATGTCGTTGAGGCGTTGTCCGGCATGCACGGTGAGATTGCAAAATAGATGTTCCTCTCTCACCGCGCAGGTGAGGCAGTTATCAAGAATATTTAGTCCATAAGGGGCGCGCATCAAGCACCCTCCCTTGCATCAATTGTAGCATCGCATTTGCGCGTGTGATCACCGTCACGAGCCCCCGTGATTAAGGACATATCAGGAACACAGACGTATCGAGAAAACTATGTCACGATGGGTGGAGTGTGGATGTTCGCTTCCAGCCGTGTTCCGCCACCTGCCTTCATACTGCGAATGAGCATGGCTGTGAAAGAATAGAGCATCCGTCGCAGCGGGAGGTATTTCCGTGAGTGAAGTATTTAGCGCTTCCGTGCCGCCGCTCGTCGATCCTTTCAAAATGGGCGCGCCACCCCGGCGGCCCGCCTTGGAATCGCTGTTCCTGCCCCGCTCCGTAGCCGTCATCGGTGCCACGGATCGGAAAGGAACCGTGGGACGCAGCGTGCTTTCCAACCTGCTGGAAAGCAAGGTTCCCCTTAGGCTCCACGCTGTAAATCCCATCCGCGAAGACATTCTCGGAATCAAGAGTCATAAACACGTCGGAGACATCGCTGGTGGCGTCGACCTGGCGCTGGTGGTCACGCCTGCGCAGACGGTGCCCGAAATCATCGGGGAGTGCGTGGACGCGGGTGTGAAATCCGCGGTAGTGATCTCAGCGGGATTTCGCGAACAGGGACATGAGGGGGCGGTGCTGGAAGACGAAATCCAGAAGCATCTGCGGCGAGGATCGCTGCGCTTGATTGGTCCGAACTGCATGGGGTTCATGAATCCGACCATTGGACTGAACGCAACTTTTGCGAGAGTGATGCCCCAGAAAGGCAGCGTCGCCTTTCTCAGCCAGAGCGGCGCATTGCAGACCGCGATCCTGGACTGGAGCCAGCGCGAACACGTAGGTTTCAGCGCAATCGTTTCCACGGGTTCGATGCTTGACGTGGGATGGGGTGATCTCATCTATCACTTCGGAGACGATCCTCACACCAAAAGCATTCTGATCTACATGGAGTCCGTCGGAGACGCGCGTTCGTTTCTTTCGGCAGCGCGGGAAATCGCGCTCAGCAAGCCAATCATCGTGATCAAAGCCGGCAAGTCAGAAGCCGCATCGAAGGCAGCTGCTTCCCACACCGGAGCGTTGACCGGAAGCGATGAGGTACTGGAAGCGGCGTTGCGGCGCTGTGGGGTCTTGCGGGTACAGAACCTTGCAGACCTTTTTTACATGGCGGAGGTCCTGAGCAAGCAGCCGCGCCCGCGCGGTCCGCGCCTCACCATTGTGACCAACGCTGGCGGGCCAGGAGTACTCGCAACCGACTCACTGATCGCGACTGGTGGTGAGCTCAGCTCACTGTCCGCGGAATCGCTGCATGAACTGGACAGCTTTCTCTCCCCGCACTGGAGTCACGCGAATCCAATCGATGTTCTGGCGGATGCGGACGCAGATTGCTTTGTCAGAGCAGTCGACGTCGCCTCGAAGGATCCCGGTAGCAATGGATTGCTCGTAATCATCGCTCCCCAGGGTCACGCTGATCCCACGCAAGTTGCCGAACGAATGAGCCGCTATGCCCATGGTTCAGGCAAGCCAGTACTGGCCAGTTGGATGGGCGGAGATGGAGTTGCGGAAGGAACGGCGATTCTCAACACGGCTGGCATTCCCACGTTCTCCTATCCGGACACCGCGGCGCGCGCCTTCACCTATATGTGGCGCTACACCGACAATCTGCGCGGACTCTATGAAACTCCGGCGTTCATCGAGGGACCGGAGACCGGGGCCGATGCGCGCGGGAAGGTCAGGGAATCCGTTGAGCGCGTGCGCGCCGCAGGCAGGACGATGCTCAACGAGTTTGAAGCCAAGAAACTCCTCGCCTGTTACGGAATTCCGGTCGTGGATACGCGTGCGGCGGAAAACGAAGAGCAGGCGGTGAGCTTCGCTGCTGAGATTGGGTATCCAGTGGTCTTGAAGCTTCTTTCGAACACCATCGCACATAAAACGGATGTGGATGGAGTTCATCTCAGGCTGCAGAATGCGGAACGAGTTCGGAACGCCTACCGCGCCATCCAGAGCTCGGTTGCGCAGAAAGCTGGAGCAGAGCACTTTGCCGGAGTGACCGTGCAGCCGATGGTTAAGCGGGACGGCTACGAATTGATTCTGGGCAGCACGGTGGATGCTCAGTTTGGACCAGTCATCTTGTTTGGGTCCGGCGGAGTGATGGTGGAGGTTTACCGCGATCGGTCGCTGGCGCTGCCACCACTGAACACGACGCTGGCGCAGCGGTTGATGGAGCGAACGCGAATCTACGCGGCTCTGCAGGGCGTACGAGGACGCAAGCCGGTGAACCTGGCGGAGCTCGAAGGACTGCTGGTGCGCTTCAGCCAGCTCGTAGTGGAGCAGCCCTGGATCAAAGAAATCGATATCAATCCGCTGCTGGCCAGCCCGGATCAACTCGTCGCGCTTGATGCGAGAGTGGTGGTCCACGATTCAACAGTGGACCCCAAACAACTGCCGCGACCAGCGATCCGGCCGTACCCGTCGCGGTATGTTTCAGAATGGCGCTTCAACGATGGAACGCCGGTGACGATCCGGCCGATTCGGCCGGAAGACGAGCCGCTCATGGTCCAGTTTCATACCACGCTTTCGGAGCGCAGTGTATATCTGCGTTACTTCTGTTCTCTGAGTCTGAGCACCAGAGTGGAACACGAGCGACTGGTGCGCATTTGCTTCGGCAGTTATGATCGCGGTTTTGCCCTGGTAGCCGATCGCAAGATTCCCGAGACCGGGCAGCACGAAATCCTGGGAGTCGGCCGGTTCAGCGCCATCAATAGCACGGAGGCCGAGGCTGCCGTCCTCGTCTCCGATCTGTGGCAAGGTCGCGGACTTGGCACAGAACTGCTTGCCAGCGTAGCTCGCGTGGCCCGAGCAGAGAAATTTCAGAGGCTGTCAGGGGAAATTCTGCGCGATAATCTACCCACGCAGGCCATCTTCAAGAAGGTAGGATTTCGCTTACGGGCCATGGACGACCCGTCGTCCATTTCCGCGGTGCTGGAACTCTAGCGCGACAGCGCGAAAATTGTTTCACGCAATCGACGCCGGCTTGATGATTTCGAGCTGAGGCTCGAACTTCAGCGACGTTCCGAGGGCGCGCGATACGAGACACAGTTTTTCTGCCCGCTTGAGCAGGTCGAGAGCGCGTTCACGCTCCTCCGCAGCGGCAATCTTCAAGTTCGGGCGAAGCACAATCTGGGTGAAGCTGTAGCCTGATTCTGCTTTTCGCACGGTTCCGCTTGCTTCCACCTGCAAGTCCGTGAAGTCGAATTGTGCCGTGCCGGCAATGGCTCGCAAGGTAGTGGTGTAACATCCGGCGACCGCGGCCAGCAGAAGCTCTTCGGGCGTCCATCGGCCTTCCAGACCGCCAAACTCCGTCGGTGCCGTAAAGTGGATCGCGTTCGGTGCAGAATCCGATTTGGCCAGACCGGTGCGTCCAGATGTCCACCAGGCCGCGACTCGATATGCATGCTCTTCGCTCATGGCTTTTTGCGTCTCCTTGGGAGAAATATTTGCGGGCTCATCGCGCCACGGCATAAACACTCGCTGGCGTGCCTTCGATTGCAATTTCACGCGGCGGGATCAGGCTGCCCCTTTTTGGGCAGTTAAGCCGCGTTCACTCTCGATCTTCGCGATCTGCGCGCGCAGCCAGCGGGCCAAGGCCTCTTCCATTTCGACTTGGCTTCCGGTGCGGTACAAATCGTCCACTGTCTGCCCCTCGTTGGTAAGCTTAATGAAGCGGCAGGGTACGCTCTCAGCTCGACGGTCTTCCGGAACAAACTCCTCCAGCAGGCAACTCTCACAGGCATGCGGCCGGGTAGGGTCGCAGAAGTTCGGGCAAATGGGGGAATCCTCAAAGATCGCAGGCGCGCGCCAAGGCGCTTGCGGTGAGCGCCCGTAACCTCCGTCTTCCAGAAAACTCAACTCAAACTTCAGCACCTCTAGAATGTCGCGATCGTCCTGAGTCATAGGCCACCTCAATTGGGAATCAGGATGCCAGAGTGGAAGGGTAAACTCCGTATATTTGATCACGGAGAATTGTGATTGTGGTCACACTCGACTGAGGCTTTCGGGTGAGTCAGGGGAGCATTTGCCCGGATTTTGGACGAATTCCGAGAAGGGCTGCGTGAGCAGACTCACACATTTGCGTGATCGAAATCACGAGGGCGGAAATCAACGATTCCGGCCACCTTCTGCGATCTGCAGGTCGATACTGACATGCTCGCCGTTGATGAGAACCGTTCCCGCATCGACCAACTGCTGCCCGGTGCAGTCGTAATGTTGGTAGCGCAATGCCGAGAAGGGGAAAAAGAACTCGACCACCTGGGAACTTGCACTGGCGGCCCCTTTTTTCTGGGGCAAGTTGAAGAGTGCTGCTGAAGCCTACGCCGTCGAACTGGGAATCATCCGTAAGGTAGCCGAGCGCCAGCCGGATTAGGAGCGCGATGTGCCCGTCGAAGGCCAACGCGGCGAGACGGTTAGAGCTCCGCGAGCGCCGTGTTGATTGAGAGCTCCAGATAAATGCCGCTGCGGAATGCGATGAAACCAGGGGATGCATAGGAAACGAAATGTGCCTGCGGATCGACTTCCTTCACGATGCCATCGGGAATCAGCTTGCAGGAACGTTTCCCGGGCGCGCTGGTCGGAATCCATTTTGTCGGCAGAGTCGGCCGCACAATACCTCGTTGGCAGGGAGCACTTGTCCCCACGCAGTGGGGAGTGTGAAGCATGAGTAGAGCAGAGCAAGACTAATTCTTGGCATACACCGGCCCAGCACTACGAGATGGGGGATCGGAAACGGCACGGATATAGGATATCAGCGCCTGAATGTCCGATTTGCTGAGGGTGTTTCCCCATGCTGGCATGAGCGCCGATTTGTTTAGAGCCGGGCCGCCGTGGGAGATGATGGCAGTGAGATCGGCGTCACTGATCTTGTTGAGGGTGTCGCCTTCGGTGAAGGGGTGAGGCTTCACTTCGAGATTATCGTAATTCGAAACTCGTTCGACAGTGGATTCGGGATTGTGGCAGCGCTCGCAATATTGATCGTTGAGATGACGCCCGACGGTCTGCTGGTAGCCTAGCGCGATCTCTTCCAGCTTGAGCTCTATTTTTTTGTGCGACTTATCGAAGGTAGAGGCGGAGATCTGGTAGCGGCCAGCCATGCCTCCGAGAGAAACATTGGTGGTTACTTGCCCGCTGGAATCGGTGAGGCCATTTGGGGGATCGAACGTGACTCCGGGAGCGGCGTCGAACTCGACAAGGGCCCCGGCAACGGCGGATCCTTGTTCGTCATTCACCTGCATTACGACGGGTTGCGGCAGCAGGCTGCCGGTCTGGGCACTCTGCTTGCCGCCGCTGGATTCGACGATGGCGGCACCGAATGCAGTCGGTTTGGGCAACGCTGCCGACTCACTCTTGTGCGAACAGGATGTCGCGAGCAATGTCGACAGCACTGCGATGAATAATCTGTGGACGACCTTAGAAGTGCGGGTCATTTCTTTGCGGCCTCCTGTTTGGCTCCGCCTTTCTGCGAAATTAGGAAGGCGGTGAGCGCGCGGGCATCTTCGTCGCTCATCGCGCGATTCGGCTCCGCCGTGCCCGTCCTCAGGGCCCGCGGATTCTTCATCCACTGATTGATCCAAGCCGCCGTCAGGCGTGAACCGACGTTGGTGAGAGTCGGGCCGATGTAGCCCTTGTCCGTTTTGGTGTCGACGATGTGGCAGCCCTGGCAGGAATACTTGCCGTAAAAGAGTTGCTTGCCGAGTTCGACTTGGCCCTGCGAGTAGCCACTGAGCGGCATCGCATCGCGGTCGACCGCGGGACTCTGATAAACGGTCATGATGTAGTCGGTGAGTTCGTTGACCTCACCGTCGGTTAAGTTGAACCGCGGCATTCGGCGAATCAGCGACGGCCGGAGCGTTCCCGGATTCTTGAAGAACTGAACCAGCCACTCGCGTTGTACCGAACTGCCTTCCCAGGTCAGGTCCGGGGCCATATCGCCGCCGTGGCCGTTGATGCGGTGACAACTGAAGCAGGCGAGATCGGTCATCAACTTCCCTGCTCTGCCTGCGGGCTGGTAGTCGGACTCGGGCGTCGCGGGCACGGCGAGCGACGACGGCAGGGCGCTGGAGCGCTCGTTCAACGAGAGTAGCGCTGTGGTTAGCGAGTCGATCTGTGGCGGCGTGAAGGCGTACTGCGGCATTTTCAGGCCCGGAGAAAATGCGCGCGGCTGCTTGATCTTGCCAGCGATGTAGTCTGGCAGAGTATGCGGCATGCCAGGCAGGAAAATGAGCTGCGTGATCGGCTTGCTGCCGATGTGGCTGAGTTCGGGCGCGAAGTTTTCCGGCTTCTTGATGCCCGCGATCTCGTGGCACGAAGCGCAGCCGTAGTCGGAAACCAGGCGCTTGCCGTGCGCGATCTGCTCCGGCGTGCCGGCGTCGAGGTGAACATTGGCGAGCAGATCAGAATCCGCTTTCGCCTCGAGGAACCCGGAAAGCGTCGCAACCTGTCCATCGTTGAAGCGATAGTGCGGCATTCCCGTGGCTGGGTCATAGGTTCGCGGGTTGCGCAGCCAGGCCTGCAGCCATGCCGGCTTGGCCTTGCTGCCGACGCGAGTAAGTTCCGGGCCAACATCGCCGCCCACCATATTTCCTGCCGCATTCTGCACGGCGTGACACGACGCGCAGAAGGATTCGCCGTAGAGGCTGCCTCCAGCCGACGGATCAGACGACGCCTTCGCTGTAAGCGTAACCGTGTCTCCCGCCACGGGTGTGCTGTTCGCGATCAGAAAGGCCGACATGTCGCGCGCATCGTCGTTGGTCAGTTTAAAATTCGGCATCGTGGATGTCGCCGCGTAGGCCTGCGGATCCTTCAGCCACGCATAGATCCACTCGCGCGTCGTCTTGTCGGCGATGTGCGAGAGCGACGGCGGGTCGTCGGTCGCCCTCATGGTCGTGCCGTCGGGCAGCTTCACCATGTGACAGTGGACGCAACCGTAGCGCGCCAGCAGGTTGCGTCCCTGATTCAATTGCGGAGTGCCCGGCAGCGGGCCGCGGTGGCACTCGCCGCACGAAGACTCGATGTATTTGGCCGGCAGAATCGGCTGCTCCCACGCAAGCGTGCTGTTATGCGCCTCGGCGACCGTGGTGGCGGCGCCTTGCCCGCGGTGGCAGACCGTGCATCCGAACTCGTCGAGCTTATGCGGGATGACAGGGTGCGGGCGGAAAGGCTGCGTCGGAACGTCGACCAGGCTCGCTTCTTTCAGACCAACGTGACAACTGGTGCAGCGATCGACCACGCCGAGTTCGGGCAGCCAGATCTGCTCGATTCCGCCCTTAAAGTGCCGCTGTAGCGTGTTGGCTTCGCTGCGGTTGCGGATCATCTTCAGGTAGCCATGCTGATAGTGGCGCCACTCGCTGAAGAAGTTCTTGGCGGGAGCGATCGCCAGCGAAACCAGGAAAATCAGACTGACCACGCCGAAAGCGCGAACGCTGTCCCCGAAAAGTTTTTGCCAGAGCGACGGAGGTTTTTCGTTCATGAGCGCCGCATCCCTGTACGCAGAGTTATGAGTATTGGTATGAACATCGCGATCAACTCTGCCACGGCAAAACCCAGGACCATCCTGGCCCCCGGAAGAATGTGCCGATGGCGGTGAGCACCACCAGTTCAAATAAAAACCAAGTCATCACCCAATAAGAAAGCGGCCGCGCGGCCAGATACCGGCGAAAGGCCGAGGGTGAATCAGGAGAACTTTGCGCCGCCAGAAGCATGATTCCGGCCATGATCAACGTCGGAACCAGCGCGGCGTAGACTTTGAACGCCAGGAGAAACAGCGAAAGGGCGGCGGCCACCACATAAAAAATGCGGAGGCGCTTCTCACGATCCCTAAGGAAGAGTCCATCCGCTTCGATGTTGACTCTGAAGTACGGAATGACAATCAGCGCCATGACAACGAGCCCCGGCACAAGCACGCCCGCGACCACCGGCGGGAAGTAGTGCAGCATTTCCTGCAGGCCCAGGAAGTACCACGGGGCCTTGGCCGGATTCGGCGTATGCGATGGATCGGCCAGGCCTTCGAGTGGAGCGTTGAACATGAGCGCAATCCACACCAGGACAACTGCAAGCGACATTACTGCGACTGCCGCTCGGAACAGCACTTCGGGAAAGGTCTGGATCTGATCTTCCGTTTCGGCCTTCACTTGGGCCGACGTGCGGCGCGTGATGAAGACGATGCGGCGCGGAGATTTCTTGGCGTTGGAGTCCACTCCAGCGATGAAGTCTTTGGAGTCAGCCATAATTATTGCCTCTCCTTCCCGTTGGAGCCCTGAGCGCGCACAACCGCCGGTTCACTGGAGTGCGCGTAGAGTCCGCCGTCCTTGCGGATTCGCCAGAAATGGATCGCAACGAAGAACATCGCCGTCAACGGAAGAATCATGCAGTGCAGAACATAGAAGCGCAGCAGCGCGTTGGCGTTGACGGCATTGCCGCCGAGAAGCAAGAAATGAATTTTGTCGCCGAAGACCGGCACCGCCGATGCGATGTTCGATCCTACGGTGATCGCCCAGTAAGCCAGTTGATCCCAGGGAAGCAGGTATCCGGTGTAGCTGAGCAGCAGCGTGATCAGAAGAAGAACAACACCGATCACCCAGTTGAACTCGCGCGGCGCGCGATAGGCCCCGCGATAGAAAACCTTGAACATGTGCGCGAAAACCAGAAATACCATTGCATGCGCAGACCAGCGGTGGAGGTTGCGCAGGAACAGTCCCGACGAGACGACAAACTCGAGATCCTTAGTGTCGGCGTAGGCCTGCGGAACCGAGGGGTGATAGTAGAACATCAAGGGAATGCCGGTTGCGACCAGGATCAGAAATGTCCCGAGCGTCAGTGTGCCGAGGTACCAGGTCGCACTGAAACTCAACATGCGAGTGCGCACCTTGGTCGAGAACAGGTGCAGAAACACATTCTGCTGAATCGCCAGCGCGCGCTTTAGCGTGCTCGAACCGGTGCCGCTGCGGAAGATCGAGCGCCACACCCGCGTGCCTCGCAAATCATCAAAATATTGGTCTACGGTTTTCGCCATGTCAGACCCTCACGAAGGAATCCCGTGCCAGCGGCGGGACATCGGTCGAGCGATCGACCAGGAGATCGCCGTCGTCGTTGAGCCAGATGCGCTTCCAGGGCAGCGGCTTGGGTGCGGGGCCTTCGATCTTCTTCCCGCTCTGCTCAAATTTGCTCCCATGGCACGGACAGGCAATCATGTTCAACTCCGGCTTCCACGCCGTCAGGCAGCCCAGATGCGTGCAGACCGCGCTCAGAGAGAAGTAGCCTTCCTGCGAGTGAATGATGTAGATACCCGAATTCACGTCGAGAGTGACCGAGTCGAGAGGATAGCGATCGGGCTTGCCGGCGTTGACCACGGGCGACGGCTCGAAAAGGACATTGGGTTCCAGGTACTGATAGGAGAAAGCCGCGGTGCCGACCGCCGCTACACTCAGCGAGCCGAGACCGAGTTTTGCGAAGAATTGCCGGCGGCTTAAGTCGTTCGCCGATTCCGTAGTCTTTTTTTGGTCAGCAATGTTTTCTTCTGCCATGATCGCCTCTTACTTATTCTGCAACCCCGCTCCGATTGAGGCCACTGAGATCAAGCCGGTCGGCTCAGCAGGAAGCAGGTTGTATGACTCCATCGTGATCGTCCCTACCGGACAACGCATCGCGCACAGGCCACAGCGAATGCAGCGCGTCTCGTCTTTCAGCATGGCGGCGCCGGTGATGACCCCGAGTTCGTCGGCGGCAACTTCGTCGAACTCCACGCCAAAACATTCCTGGTTGTCACGGATGTGCTTCGCAGTTTCGGGCTCGAAGGTGATGCGGTCGAGCGAAACCAGCTCTAGACACTTTTCCGGACAAACATCCACGCAGCCGCCACAAAGGATGCACATGCTCCCGTCTTCCGGCGTGCCTTCGAAGATGGTATTGACCCAGCAATGCAGGCAGCGCTGCGCCTCGGCGACCGCGGCGGCCGCGTCGTAGCCGACTTCCACTTCGGTCACGCCGGTGCGGCGCTCGAGGGGAAGCATGGGCACCGCCTGACGGCTGATGTCGAGATATCCCAGTGTCATGGCGTGCCGTTTGAGCACTTCGACCTCGATGATCGGCTCGGGATGTTTCCCGCCGCGCAGATACTCGTCAATGCCGACTGCCGCGCGCTTGCCGTCGGCGACGCTATCGATGATGAGCCGTGGACCAAATACGCAGTCGCCCCCGGCGAAGATTCCGGGAGCCGAAGTCATCAAGGACTGAGGATTCACCGCGATCAGGCCGCGGGGCGAGAGCTCTACCTTATCGTCCGGCGTAAAGAAGTCGAGACGGGGAGCCTGACCGATCGCCATGATGATGGTGTCGCACTCGATTTGGCTCTCGCTATTTTCGTAGAAGGCCGGGTTGAAGCGTCGATTCTGGTCGAAGACCCACTTCGTCTTGAGGGTTTCGAGCGCAACCACTTTGCCGTCTCTGCCCACAATTCGCTTCGGACCGAGACCAGGATGCATGATGATGCCTTCCTCCTCGGCCTCGACAATCTCTTCCAGAGCGGCGGGCATCTCTTCGCGGCGCTCCAGGCAGACCAGATTCACCTCGCGCGCGCCCATGCGCAGGGCGGAGAGCGAGATGTCGACCATTTCCTTGGTAGCGACCGCGGAGACATTTTCGTCAGAGGGCTCCAGATCCTCGACGCCGGCAGCATGCTGCTTGACCATCTCGCGCGCCGCCGAACGGGCCACGTCCATGGCGACGTTGCCGCCGCCGATGACGATGACTTTCTTGCCGATGGTGAACTTGTACCCCAGATTCACGTTGAGCAGGAAGTCGATGCCCTTGTGCACACCGTCGAGATCGACTCCGGGAATGGTTAGGTCACGGCTGCGGTGTGCACCCACCGCGATCAGCACGGCGTCGAATCCCTGACGGCGGAGATCAGAGATTGAAAAATCACGCCCGGCCGCCTGATTGAGCTTGAGAGTAATATCGCCGGTCTCAAGAATTTCGCGGACCTGCGCCTCGACCACGTCCCGCGGCAGCCGGTATTCCGGGATGCCCAGGTACAGCATTCCTCCTGCAACCGGAGCCGCTTCGAAAATCGTTACGGCATAGCCCATCAGAGCGAGGTCATGCGCGGCCGATAGGCCCACCGGACCGCCGCCAACCACCGCGACCTTGTAGGGCAGCTTCTTCTGCCCGCGCCCTTCGTTGACGTTGATCGGGTGTTTCGACTCAGGTCCGTACTGTTCCGTAAGAAAGCGCTTCAGCGCACGGATCGAGATCGGCTTGTCAATCTCTCCACGACGGCATGCCGTCTCACAGGGATGGGCGCAGACTCTTCCGCAAATACTGGCCAGCGGATTGGGTTCGCGCGCCAGGCGGTAGGCCTCTTCGAACCGGCCCTCGGCAATCAGGCCCACGTAGCGTCCGGCATTGGTGTGAGCCGGACAGGCCATCATGCAGGGGAAATTTGTGTGCAGCCAGTCCCCGTCCACCTTCTTGTCTTTGAATCTTTTTAGCATCGCGGCACTTTTAGTCCGAGGGACCGCTAGAGTCAACTGATTCTCCTGATTGATAGCTGTGAGGCAAGTACGGCGGGGAACGACAGCACGCCGTCGCTCCCCGCTGCACTACTCCTTACTTCGTCAGGGTGAAATCCGCTTTGCCGCCACCGGCCACAGTCACGGGCTTGGATTGATTCTTGGCGCCCTCGTGCCAGACCACCAGCGTGTAGCTGCCGTCGGGAACGTCTTTGATCTTGTAAGTCCCACTGTCATCCGTTTCAGCAAAGTAAGGCGTTGGGCTGACAACCAGGTACCCCGCCATCTCGGGATGGACGTTGCACAGCAGGGGCACCACACCAGCTTTGTCAAAGGTGTAGGACCGCTTTTCTCCCTTGGGCCAGGTTCCAAGATTGTGGCCGGCCTTCTTATCGGTGCCAACCGCGGTCCAGAAGACGTTGTGGGCCACATTATCGCTATTCAGGAAGTCGACCGCTGTACCTTGCTGCACCACCACGATGTGGGGAGAAAACATCAGTCCTTTTTGGTCGATCACCGGGTGGTCCTTGGGAGCGGGGAAAGTTTTCCCTGCAATCGCATCGACGTAAACGACCGAATGGCCCTTCATGCCGGTGACTTTGCCCTCGATATCTCCCGCCCACGCCGTACTGCATAACGCAACTGCGACTGCTGCCAAGATCAACGCTTTCGTACCCTTCATAAAATCTCCTTTGTCGTTAAAACCACTCGTGAAATGCCACATCAGAAAAGGAATTTGATATCCAAAAACACGGTGTTGTTGGCGCTGGCATTGCGACCCGCGCCGTCGTAGTTGATGTTGCCCCCATTGAAGCGTGTGTATCCGGTGTATTGCGCCGCCAGTTGCAGATTCTGCCACGGCCAGACCGAGACGTTGGCGATGTAACCGGCGCCTCTCGGATCGCCGTTCAGATTGCCGCTCACCGGCCCGGAGGGGAATAGCCCTGGATCGGACGTGCCCGTCGTGTTGAACCAACCGAAGGTGCCCGAATACTTGTTGCCCAAGTGATATTCGGCATTGGCCTGCACCGTGTTGAGATGGTGAGAGCCTTGGGCAGCCGCACCCGTGTTAAAACTGGCCAGCAAATCGCTGTTCTCATGGATGTACGTTGCCCGGAAGGAAAGCACATCTTTTCGGAACAGAGTCCGATCGATCTGCGTGTCAAAGGCGAAATCGGTGTACGAATCCTGCCAAGGGAAGCTAGACCCGTCGGATTGGGTGATTGCGTTGGGAGTCGATCGCAAGTGCATCCCGTAGGTGCCAATCTCGTATTGCGTCTTCCCCGTCAGTTGTTGCCAGGCCAGCCGCCAGTACGGAGCCACCCCACGAATATTAATACCGGCACCGGTACCAGGATTAGGCTGAACACCCCCAACGTGCTCCGAACGATAAAGCGCTCCATCGAAATATAGGTGGTTGTTCCACATGGCGTAGGCGCCGACTCCACCGACATCCTGCCCCAGACTGCCTATGATGGGGAATGCGTTGGGAGTAGGAGCCACGTCACTGGCCACCCACGGAAAACCCCACGCCGGAGTGCTGTTCCAAAGATCTTCCACGGTGGGATTGTTGTTCATGTCGAGGCCGTAAACGAGTTCCTTGCCTCCCCATTTGGTGGAATTCGCATAGCGAATATCCGTATTGTCCATGCTGAAGTGGTCGCCCTGGGTGCTGTAGGTGACTTGCAGAAAGCTTCCGACGTGGGTTGTCCACGCTCCAGAAAGGAAGAGCGAGATGTCCTGAGGGAATTCGAAATTGCCATTCTGGGTCGTGGGCAGCGGAGTCGACGTGGCACTCGTGTCCGGTACCGGTGACTTGGTGTTGGTGAACGAAACGTCCATCATGACGGAAAGGGGCAGTGACGAGAGAAGGTCAAGCGCGGCAGCTTTTTTGCCTCCGTCTGTCTTGATGACTTTGGTCTCGTCGGCTTTATCGACGTAGCCCATCAATTTGAACCTTCTGCCTGCCGGATTGAGCTCCGGAGGATTATAGTGACAGCCGCTGCAAGCCAGCCCCGTCTGCCGGGCGTAGCTCGGGAGCGCTGCTACCTTAGGTGGATTCAGCGCCGCCACGAAAATGAGTAACTCAAAACTCAAAACAAACGTAGTTCCCCGAAAGCGCATGATCGTCGCCTCCTAGTTATAAGTTCTTGAGGTTATTAGCCTCTAGCGGTTCCAAAGATGGGCCTGATACTAGCGATCTTCGGGTTGGGTTTGCCGGGTGATAAATCACACTTCAATGTGATTTCAATCACATTTTTGGAGAACGGAGAAAAAAGTGGCCGAACTGGAAACGCAGTGAATTCTCCAGCCTACGACGCGCTCTTTCAAGAATGCAAGTACCCGAACGAGATTCTGACTCCGTCGCTCAGCGTTGGACCTCTTGATGACGGCCTCGCCTACTGAACGAAATCCCCGATCAGAAACTAAAGAAGCTGGCTGGGGAACGTCTGTTCAAAATTGCTCACTTCCGTGCGGAGCCGTGCCTTGGGGGCCGAACCGCAGCGATGTCTAGACAGTAGCGACAACGTAGAAGAATCCGAGCTCTATGGCTGATACGCGCAACAAGGTTCTTCGGCGAACAAGTCGCCCGTGACGGCGTAAGCGCGAGCCCGCGAACCGCCGCAGATCTGGCGGAAGGCACAGCGTCTACACTTCCCTTTCAGCTTAGAACTGTCCCGAAGGGACACAAATAGCGGGGACTCGCTGTAGACATCCGCCAGCGACTGAGTGGTGAGGTTGCCAGCTGACAGCGGCAGGGACCGGCTGGGATAGACGTCCCCGTGATGGTTGATAAAGACGAGACCCTTGCCGTCATTCACCCCCTTGGGGGCAGAGGTCAAAACATCGGCTGCGCTCAGTCCGCCGCGCGATTCCCGCGCCCGGCGCTCGAGAACGTAACGCTGATAGTGCTGCCCATCCGTGGTCTTGATCTGGAAGTGGACGCTTTTCGAAGCCGCATAAAGCCTGGCGAAAACCTCTTCGTGCAGCTCGCCAGTCAGCATTTCCTCCCTCTCCGCCAGGCTAGCCGGAACAAAGAAAAACACATTCCACAAAACCGCGTCCAGGCGCGTGAGAAGCTCAATCATCGGATCCACGTCATGGAAGTTCCGCCGCGCAATGATGGTATTGATTTGCACCGCGAGTCCAGCCTCGTTGCACAATCCGACCACCTCCAGCGTGCGATGATGCGATCCGGGGAGGCGGGTATAGCTGTCGTGGTGTGCGGCCGAGGAACCGTGCAGCCAAAACGCCACCCGCATGAGCCCGCATCCTTTCAAGTCGGCGATGGCTTGAGCGTCGAGCAATGGCGTTGGAATCAGAGTGAGGGAAGTCCGTACGGAACGGCGCGCAGCAAACTCGACCAGCGGGAACAGGTCGGGACGCAGAAGCGGATCACCGCCGGTCAGCGCAAGGAGGGGTACGCGCATCGCTTCCACCTGTCCAATGAGATGAAAGGCTTCCGCGGTAGAGAACTCCTGTTTGTCCCGGACCGAGCGTATGGCAGCGCGAGCCGACGTCGTCTTCCATTCGCAGGCTCGCGTCATCTCCCACGTGACTTGCAGTGGCCGAAGCCGAAATGCGGGCACGTCCACCTGTTCTCGGGATTCCTCTCCGGTTTGCGCGAAAGGCGTTTTCGAGATAACGCGGGCATGCATGGAGGAGTCCAACCGGCTAGGCATTATTCCATCCTAGGGTTCTGTGACAGCCAGAGGCAGTGCGGCATCGCACGCGGCTTTGTGATACGTGTCACAATTGGCGTCAGAAATCGAAGTGATTTCGATCACAGGGCAAAGTGACTTCTGCCATAGGTCCACTTTTGCCGCCATGCGAACCTACTTTCGCGAGTGAGGCGAGTGGACCCAGGGTGGGCCGCTCCTGCTCGGTGATGTTGCGACAATCATCTCAGGAGGCACAAAGTGAAATCTCTCTTTCTACGAACGGGTCTGCTCATTCTGCTGGCTTGCGCAGTAATGGCGGCCGGCAGTGCATCAGCAGTGGCGCAGGACGCCGCCGCCACCTACAAGGGCAAGTGCGCTATGTGTCATGGTGCAGATGGCAAGGGCTCTCCGACCGGGCTGAAGATGGGCGCGCATGACTTCACGTCCGCCGATGTCCAGAAGGAAAGCGACGCGCAGTTGACTGAGGTCATCACCAAGGGCAAGGCCAAGATGCCGCCCTACGCCGGCAAACTGAAGGACACGGAGATCAAGGATCTGGTTGCCTACATTCGCGGCTTGGCAAAGAAGTAGGTTGGGAAAGGCGGCTCGATGCCGCCACTAAATCGTTCAATTCTGAAGGAATGGCGGGTGAGAGTATGCGCACGCGAACAATATGGAATATTTTTGCGTCTGGAATCGCCCTCACCCTGCTTTTGACCGCCGGAATTGTCCACGCTGCTGCAAAGCAACCACAGAAACCATCGGCAGACGAGTGCTTGGCCTGCCACAGCGACCCCACGCTGACCCATGACGTCAACGGCAAGCCAGCCAGCCTCTATGTAAACCCACAGGCCTTCAAGGACTCCATCCACGGCAGCATGTTTACCTGTGTGGACTGCCATACGGATGTGAAGAGTGCTGGTCACGAAACTCCTCCGCAGAAGATAACCTGCGCTGCCTGCCATGGCGACGAGCAAGCGGCGTACGAACGCAGTTTCCACGCCAAGGCGGCTGAGGGAGGCAACACTCACGCGGCCTCATGCGTTGACTGCCACGGCAGCCCGCACGAATTGCTGCCGGCGAGCGATCCGAAATCGCGCGTCCACCACAGCAACATTCCCGCGACATGCGGCGCATGCCACAGCCAGAAATTCGTGATGGAGGACGGCGGCCAGAGCGCCCAGATGGTTGCCTCCTACGAACAAAGCGTTCATGGACATGCCGTGGCCGCCGGCTCGGAAAAGGCCGCGGTCTGCACCGACTGCCACGGCACGCACGAGATTCTGGATGCGAAAGACGCGAAGTCGCCGATCTTCAAGTTCAACGTGCCCATGACCTGCGGAAAGTGCCACGACGCCATCTCGAAGGAATTCCAGCAGAGCATCCACGGGCAAGCAGTTGCAAAGGGCAACGGGCAAGCGCCGGTCTGCACCGATTGTCACGGCATTCACTCCATCAAGTCGCACACCGATCCCAATTCCCCGGTCTCGGCGCAAAACGTGGGTCTGGCGACTTGTGCGCGCTGCCACGAGGGAGTCCGGCTCTCCCAGGAATTTGGCGTGGAAGGCCGCCGCGAGACCACGTATCTGGCCAGCTACCACGGACTGGCGTCGCGGGGCGGCTCACAGGTGGTCGCCAACTGCGCCAGTTGCCATGGGACCCATAGCATCTTTCCTTCCAGCGACCCGAGGTCCACGATCAACCGGGCCAATCTCGCCCGGACATGCGGACAGTGCCACCCGGGCGTGACGGAAAAGTTCGCCTCAGCCAAGGTTCACGTGGATGCGCCGCTCTCGGCTGATATCGGCAGCAAAGCCGTGCGCTGGATCCGCCGCTTTTACCTGGGTATGATTTTCGCGGTGATCGGCGGCATGCTGGCGCACAACTTCATCATTTGGCGGGCCAAGCTGCTAGCCCGGAGGAAGATCGAGCAGAATTTCGTCGTGCGTATGGCGCTCCGTTTTCGCTTGCAACATGCCGCTCTGCTTATCAGTTTCATCGTGCTTGTGCTTACGGGCTTTGCCTTGAAGTTCCCCGACTCATGGTTTTCTTCCATGCTGTCGCTGGGTGAGCATAAGCGACACCTGCTTCATCGCATCGCCGCCGTCGTACTGATCGGGGTAAGTGTGTATCATCTGTTCGACTCTGTGGCGACCCGGCAAGGACGAAAACTGGTGCGCGATCTCTTCCCGACGCTGGACGACGTGCGCGGCGCGTGGCAGAATCTCAGCTACTATCTCGGTCTGACTTCGCGCAAGCCTGAGTTCGCCCGCTTTAACTACGCGGAGAAGGCTGAGTACTGGGCGCTAGTCTGGGGCATGATCGTGATGGCCGTGACCGGCGTTATGTTGTGGGCCAAGGTTTCGGTGGGGAATCACTTGCCGCGCTGGTGGCTGGATGTGGCAACTGCCATTCACTTTTATGAAGCCGTGTTGGCGACTCTCGCGATCGTGGTCTGGCACTTCTACCAAGTGTTTCTCGATCCCGACGTTTATCCGATGAACTGGGCGTGGTGGGACGGGAAGATGCCGCTGCACCACTACCGCGAGGAACACGGCTTGGACGACATCGTTATGACCGAAGCGCTCAATGAGGCCACCCACGATCCAGAATCAGCCGCAGAGCGCCAGGAATCTGAGCCAACTGAGGTCAAGCATGGACACTGAGAAATCCCCCCCACCGGCGGTGGAACCCTGGCACCGCTCGCGCATGCTGCTGCGGAACCCGGTCAGCCTTGCGGGAGTGGCGTTGGGGATCGTCAGCGTGGCCAATATTTTCCTTTTCTTTCTCATCGATCAAATCGCAGTCCGGCCGAGCCCTTACATCGGGATTCTAGCCTACATGGTGTCGCCCGCGTTTCTCATTCTTGGCCTGTTGCTCATGCTGGCCGGCGTACTCCTGGAGAGACGGAAGCAAGTCGCGCCGACTGCTTTCTATCCACGCGTGGATCTCAACGATCCGACTCAGCGAAGCGCGGTGGTCGCCTTTACAACGTTTCTGGTGGTGTTTGTCGTGGTAAGCGGAGCGGGCAGCTATAAGGCATACGAGTTCACCGAATCGACCGCGTTCTGCGGGCAGTTGTGTCACACGGTGATGAGCCCGGAATACACGGCCTACCAGCTTTCTCCGCATGCCCGCGTGGCATGTGCGGAGTGCCATGTCGGGGCCGGGGCGACTTGGTTCGTTAAATCCAAGCTTTCCGGCAGCCGTCAGGTTTTTGCGACGGTCTTCAACACGTTTCCACGGCCCATTCCTACGCCAGTGCACAATTTGCGCCCCGCGCAGGAAACCTGCGAGCAATGCCACTGGCCGAAGAAGTTCTACGGCGGGCAACTCAAGATCTTCTCCCACTACGCCAACGACGAGAAGAATACGTTTCGCCAGGTCCGGATGCTGATCAAGACCGGCGGAGGCGATCCCGCCACAGGCGCGCCCGAAGGCATCCACTGGCACATGAACATCGGCAACAAGATCGACTACGTGGCGGCCGATGAGAAGCGCCAGACCATCCCCTACATCCACGTCGAAGACACGCAGGGACGCGTCACTGAGTATTACGCCAAAGACTCGGCCCTGAGCAGAGATCAGATTGCCAAGGCTGAGAGGCACCACATGGACTGCGTGGACTGCCACAACCGCCCGACCCACATCTATGTTCCACCGGATCAGTCCGTGGATCAGGCGTTGGTGGCACGCCGGCTTGACGTTTCCCTCCCCTTCATCAAGCAGGAGGCCGTTACCGTCCTGACCGGAACTTATGCGACGACCGACGCCGCCATGCAAGGAATTGCGAGCGGACTGCAGCGTTTCTACGAGACCAAGTATCCGGATGTGGCGAAGACCAAGCAGTTGGAGATTCGCAACGCGGTCACCGAGGTACAGCAGATTTTCCGGCGCACGGCGTTCCCGGAAATGAAGCTGAATTGGCAGACCCATCCCAACAACCTGGGCCACTACTACTACAGCGGTTGCTTCCGCTGCCACGATGGGCAGCACGTCAGTGCCGATGGCAGGGTGGTTGGGCGGGACTGCAACCAGTGCCACACCGTCATGTCCGAAACCGACGGCACCGCCAACGTGGCCGCCGTCGCGCCACCGGCATTCCAGCACCCGGTCGATTTGGGAGATCTGACACAGGTCAACTGCGCCGACTGCCATACCGGTGGGACCGGACCGTAAGTTAATGATTTGATGATGGTTAGTATGGCGCGACGGGATTCGCATCCGCTCGGGCGCCATGTCCTTCCCTCAGTTTGTGATCCTAATCACACCCGTGTGTGAATCCACGTCCCGACATCCACACCTCCCTTCCTGCATCCTGAAAATATAGCGAGGCCACCCGGGTGGCCGCCGTGCAATTTCTGAACGGGGGATGTCATGAAGCGCAAGTTTAAGACGATGGACGCCAACGAGGCGGTCGCACATGTAGCTTATCGCGTAAGCGAGGTGATCGCCATTTACCCCATCACGCCTTCGTCGCCGATGGGCGAGTGGGCGGACCAGTGGGCGTCGGAGACCGTGCCCAACGCCTGGGGCAGCGTGCCCCATGTGATCGAGATGCAGAGCGAGGGCGGGGCGGCCGGCGCGGTCCATGGCGCCTTGCAGACCGGATCTCTGTCAACGACTTTCACCGCCTCTCAGGGATTGCTCCTCATGATCCCGAACATGAACAAGATTGCGGGAGAACTAACCCCGACAGCGTTTCACGTCTCGGCGCGCACCCTGGCCACGCATGCGCTTTCGATTTTTGGCGACCACTCCGACGTAATGGCCTGCCGTACCACAGGATGGGCCATGCTCTGCTCGAACTCGGTGCAGGAAGCCATGGACCTGGCCCTGATCGCACATGCTGCTTCGCTCGAGACGCGGATTCCCTTCCTGCATTTCTTCGACGGATTCCGCACCTCGCACGAAGTCAACAAGATCGAGATGCTCAATGAAGACGATATGCGGGCGCTCATCAACCTGGACCGCGTCATCGAGCACCGCCAGCGGGCGCTCTCGCCGGACCACCCGGTGCTACGCGGCACGGCGCAGAATCCCGACGTCTTCTTCCAGATTCGCGAAACCGCCAATCCCTACTACGACGCCGCGCCGGCCAAGGTGCAGGCGGTCATGAACAAGTTCGCCGAGGTCGTGGGACGCTCCTACCACCTGTTCGACTACGTCGGTGCACCCGATGCCGAGCGCGTCATCGTGATAATGGGCTCGGGCGCGGAAGTCGCGCATGAAACCGTCGAGCACTTGAATGCGCGCGGAGAAAAAGTTGGGCTGCTGAAAGTCCGCCTGTATCGGCCGTTCTGCGTGAAGTCGTTCCTCGAAGCTTTGCCCGCCACCGTACGCCAGATTGCGGTACTCGATCGCACGAAGGAATCAGGAGCGATCGGCGAACCTCTGTACCTCGACGTTGTCAACGCGCTGCATGAGGGATTGAAACTGGGCTACGGCCGCCTGAAGAGCGCTCCTGCGGTCGTGGGCGGGCGCTATGGCCTGTCGTCTAAGGAATTCACTCCGGCGATGGTGAAGGCGGTTTATGACAACCTGAAGCGAAGCCAACCGAAAGATCACTTCACGATTGGCATCCAGGACGACGTCACGCACACCAGCCTCGACTACGAGGCCGCGTTCTCGACCGAACCGGACAGCGTGATTCGCGCGATGTTCTACGGTCTGGGTGCAGATGGTACGGTCGGCGCCAACAAGAATTCCATCAAGATCATCGGTGAAAACACGGACAATTACGCGCAGGGATATTTCGTTTACGACTCCAAGAAATCCGGCGCAATGACAGTGTCGCATCTCCGCTTCGGCCCGCAGCCGATTCGGTCGAGCTACCTGGTCTCGAAGGCAAACTTCATTGCCTGCCACCAGTGGATCTTCCTCGAGCGCTACGACATGCTGAGCACGCTGGTGGAAGGAGGAACGTTCCTGGTGAACAGTCCGTTTGGCAAGGACGAAGTCTGGGACCACCTCCCGCGCGAAGTGCAGTCCCAACTGATCGCGAAGAAAGCGAAGCTGTATACGATTGACGCCTACCAGGTTGCGCGCGACACCGGCATGGGCTCGCGTATGAACGTCATCATGCAAGTGTGCTTCTTCGCGATCTCGAAGGTTCTTCCGGGCGATGAGGCCATCGAGGCCATTCGCCAATCGATCCGCGATACCTACGGACGCAAAGGCGAAGAAGTCGTAAAAAAGAACATGGCGGCCGTGGACGAGACCCTGGCGCACCTGTTCGAAGTGAAGGTTCCGGAGAACGTGACCAGCACAACCGCAATACCAGACGTCTTCCCCGGTGCGCCAAAGTTCGAGCACGACGTGCTGGGCACAATCTACGCCGGACGCGGCGATGAACTTCCCGTGAGCGCGTTTTCCTGCGACGGCACATTTCCGACCGGCACGGCGCGATGGGAGAAGCGCAATCTGGCGCTGGAGATTCCGGCGTGGGATTCGAAGATCTGCATCCAGTGCGGCAAGTGCGCCATGGTGTGCCCGCATGCCGTGATCCGCATCAAGGTCTACGACAGCAAGAACCTCGAAGGCGCTCCCGCGACTTTTAAGTCATGTGAAGCGCGCGACAAGGAATGGCAGGGCCTGAAATACACGATCCAGGTCGCTCCGGAAGACTGCACCGGATGCGGCGTATGCGTGGACGTTTGCCCGGTCAAGAACAAGAGCGAGGTGCGGCTCAAGGCCATCAACATGGTACCGCAGCCGCCGCTGCGCGCGCCCGAGAGCGAGAATTGGGAGTTCTTCCTGAAAATTCCTGAACTCGATCGCAGAAAAATTAAAGTCGGGACGATCCGGCAGCAGCAAGTACAGGAACCGCTATTCGAATTTTCCGGCGCCTGCTCGGGATGCGGCGAAACGCCTTATCTGAAGCTGGTTTCCCAACTCTTCGGCGATCGCGCGATCGTTGCTAACGCCACCGGTTGCTCGTCGATCTACGGCGGCAACCTGCCGACTACCCCATGGGCTAAGAACTCCGACGGCCGCGGACCGGCGTGGTCGAACTCCCTGTTCGAGGACAATGCTGAGTTCGGTCTCGGCTTCCGTGTCTCGATCGATAAGCAGACCGAGTTTGCCCGCGAGTTGCTGCAGCGCGTAGCGGTAGCGGTGGGAGGTGAACTTGTCGACCCGATCCTCAACGCCAAGCAGAAAGACGAAGCCGACATCTACGAACAACGGCAGCGGGTCGACATCCTCAAAGAGAGGCTACTGAAGCTTCACTCACCGGAGGCGAAGCAGCTTCTCGCTGTCGCCGACATGCTGGTGAAAAAGAGTGTGTGGATCGTCGGCGGCGACGGTTGGGCCTATGACATCGGTTACGGCGGCCTCGACCACGTGCTGGCCAGCGGGCGCAACGTCAACCTGCTGGTTCTCGATACCGAGGTCTACTCGAACACCGGCGGCCAGGCGTCGAAGTCCACGCCACGCGGCGCCGTCGCCAAGTTTGCCGCGGGCGGCAAGCCTGGCCCCAAAAAAGATCTTGGGATGATGGCCATGACCTATGGCAGCGTCTACGTGGCCAGTGTGGCCATGGGCGCAAAAGACGAGCACACGCTCAAAGCCTTTCTCGAGGCTGAAGCCTTCGACGGGCCCAGCATCATCATCGCCTACTCGTCGTGCATCGCGCACGGAATCGACATGACGACGTCCATGACTGATCAGAAAGTCGCCATCGAATCGGGCCAGTGGCTGCTGTATCGCTACAATCCGGAGCGCGCGGAGGCGGGCGAAAACCCGCTGGTGCTCGATTCGCGGGCACCCACCCGCAAGGTGCAGGAGTACCTGCTGCAGCAGACGCGCTTCAAAATGCTCACCAAGAGCAAGCCGGAAGTGGCGGAGAAGCTTTGGAAGCTGGCACAGCAGGACGCTGAGCGTCGCTATCACTTTTACGAATACATGGCCAGTCGCAAAACAGAACCGGCTGCGGCTGCGAAACCGGCCGCCGAGAAAACTGCTCCCGCCGCAGAAAAACCGGCGCCGACCGGAGCTGCGCGGTAGCCGCGCGAGGAGGATCGAAATGGTTGACCTGAGAACGACCTATCTTGGCTTGACGTTGCGCTCGCCCTTAGTAGCTTCCGCGTCCCCACTCTCGCGAGATGTCGAGGGCATTTGCCGGCTTGAGGAGGCGGGCGCCGGCGCAGTGGTCCTATATTCCCTGTTTGAAGAGCAGTTGCGGCAGGAGGAAATGGACCTGGAGTATCACCTGAACGCGGGGACGGAGAGCTTCGCTGAATCGCTCACCTATTTCCCGCAGCCGAGCGAGTTCCAGACCGGCCCCGAGGGATATCTGGAGCACATCCGTAAGGCCAAAGCGAACGTAAAGATCCCGATCATTGCCAGCCTCAACGGCTCGACGCTAGGAGGATGGACGAAGTTTGCTGCTCAGATCGAACGTGCGGGCGCCGATGCCATCGAGTGCAACATTTATTACATCCCCACTGATCCCAACGTAGCCGCCGCGGACATCGAGAAGAACTATCTCGACATCCTGGGGGCGGTGAAGTCCGCAGTCAAAATTCCGGTCGCGGTGAAGTTGAGCCCATTCTTCAGTAATATGGCCAACATGGCCCATCGCCTCGATGCAGCCGGGGCCGATGCGTTGGTGCTGTTCAACCGCTTCTATCAGCCAGATATCGATCTCGAGGAACTGGAAATCCGTCCAAACGTTCTGCTGAGCACACCGCAGGCCTTGCGGTTGCCGCTAACCTGGATCGGAATTCTGTATGGCAGATTGAAGGCCGGTCTGGCCGCGACCGGCGGAGTGCACGGTGCCGAGGACGTTATCAAACTGCTGATGGTTGGGGCCAACGTCACCATGATGTGTTCCGCCCTGATGCGCCATGGCATCAATCATCTGCGCCACGTAGAACGCGAACTGCGCGACTGGATGGAAGAACACGAGTATGAATCCGTAATCCAGATGCAAGGCAGCATGAGCCAGCTCCGCTGCCCCGATCCGGGAGCCTTCGAACGCGCGCAGTACATGCGTGCGGTGAAAGGCATGCAGCATATTCATATGGCGGGATGGCGTTGATGGGAGTACACGCCAATATCGGGCAACCACGATCGATGTGGGTACAGACGCCTTCCGGTTTGAGTAGAGCGGAGGCAGACTTCGCAGAGAGTGCGCGGGGCGCCCGCCGCCGGGCGCTGATTCTTCCCCGCGAACACGGCGCCTGGGCGCTTCTACTGGTTCCGATGGTCACCGGCGCGGGCGTTGCCTTGCGCGCAAGCCTACACGTCACCCCTTTTCTCATGCTGCTCACGGCTGCCCTTGCGCTCTTCTGGCTGAGAACTCCAGTGGAGAGTCTACTTGGTACATCAGCGATGCGCGCTCAAACCAAAGAGGAGCGGCGCGAGGTCGCAATCGTAATTGTGATATTAGCCAAGATTGCGATTGCGGCGCTCGTCGTCCTGCTCTGGGCAGGCCGCAATCCCGGCCTATGGCTCATCGGAGTCGTAGCCGTTGTGGCTTTCGTCGGACAAACGTTGCTCAAGAAACTGGGCCGACGCACCCGCATGCTCTCGGAAATCGTTGGCACCATCGGCCTGACGGCGGCGGCGCCGGCCGCGTACTACGTGATGACGGCAAAGTTTGATGCGACGGCTTGGATGCTCTGGCTGGCCAACCTGATCTTCGCCGGCAATCAGATCCACTACGTCCAACTCCGCATCCACACGGCAAGGATCGAAGGCCTGCGAGCAAAGCTCGCCCATGGCTGGGCCTTCGCCGCCGGACAGGCTGTCATGACTGTCGTGCTAACCGTCACCTGCCTGACAGGGTTGCTGCCAGAGTTCGCGTCCTTGGCCTTCGGCCCACTTCTTTTTCGAGGATGGTTCTACTTCATCCAGAAGCCCGGACCATTGCTCGTCCGCCGCCTCGGCTGGAGCGAACTAGCTCATGCGGTCGCCTTCTGTGTCTTGTTCATCGCGATAATTTCACTCTCCCCAATCAATAAGTTCTAGGACAACGTTTCGTCAGTCGGATAGCCGCCATTACAAGAGTCTGGGGAAGACTTCGGACAAAGTTAACTCGATGCGGTGCGCGGCATCGGCGATCTGGTGACTGATTCCCAGTGAGCCCTGATCGAGGCGGCCGTCGTGATTCCAGATCAGAACTTGTAATGCGTTGCGGATTTGGTGGTTGCATTCCGCCACCACCCTCAACCGATGAATGTGGGCGCCGCGACGCTCATTCTCATACCTCAGCAAGGTGTAGAGGAGTCCGGCCACGATCAGCAACATAAACGAGCCGTGAATCCAACCGCCCATGGAGGGAAACCACGTATCGACCAGCCTGCGAGAAAACAATGCGCCCCCGGCAGTTGCCAACAGGGCCGCCAAGGTGACCCCCCAGATATAGAAACGAGGATAGGGTTGCGGCAGGCGGGTGGTGTCCGCTAGCAGAGGCGCGATTGACTCCTCGAAGTGCTTTTTCCAGAGTCTCTCCCTCTCAGCACTGTTCATGGGTACCAACAGCAAGTTCGGATGACGGTGCGCGCGAGCGGCAATTTCCACATCCCCGTGGGTGCCTTTGGCCTTGAAGCAACAATCACGGCACTGAAAATCCACCAAGTCGTCGGTCGTAGGGGACGCATCTGTTATTTCCGAGTTGGGGGCGCCCTCTTCATAGGATTGCGGGGCCGGGCGACGACGCCCTCTTATCGATCCAAACAACTCTCCCAGCGACATGGGGAGCGCCCTCCTTAGTTCCTACAGGTGTGGCAGGAAACCCTGCGGTAGGGGATAGGCTGACATGGGCAGAAATCTTCTTGTGTGATCAGGATCACAGACGTCCGTGATGACCATCCTTTCGCAAACACATCCGCGGCTAAGTCCCGCAGGTTATTCCTGTGCGGGATGATCGTACCTCGCCAGGCTACGGGACAATCACTGCTGCGCCATCTACCGCGTCGTTCTTCACGGCGATCAACGCTTCGTTCGCTTGAGCCAGAGGAAACAGCGTGACTTTCGGCTTCAGGCCGATCTGCGCCGCTAAGGCTAGAAAGTCATGGGCATCCGCCCGCGTCATGTTGGCTACGCTGCGCAGTTGACGCTCGCCCCAAAGAAGATGGTCGTAGTCGAATTGCGGAATGCGATCCAAGTGAATGGCATTGATCGCGACTACGCCGCCTTTGCGGAGGCTGCCGAGGGCAGCAATCACGACGTCTCCGCTTGGGGCAAAGGTGATAGCGCGGTCGAGTTCGAGTGGCGGCTTTTCGACTTCACTTCCTACCCATGCCGCCCCCAGCGACGCCGCCAGTTCGCGGTGAGACTTGCCGCGCGTAGACACATACACGTCGCAGTTCCACGCTCGCAGGACTGCGATCGCCAGATGCGCCGACGCGCCGAAGCCAAACAGTCCGACGCGCTCGCCGGGTTCGACCCCGGCCACGCGCAGGCTGCGGAAGCCGATGATCCCGGCACAGAGCAGAGGAGCGGCGTGCAGATCGTCAAGGGTTGCTGGAAGCGGGCAGACGAAGTCCGTGCGGGCAAGAGCGAACTGCGCGTATCCGCCGCGGACGGAGTATCCGGTGAATGTTGGGCGCGTCGCAGAGGTTCTCGAGGCCGCGTTGGCAATAGGGGCAGGTGCCATCCGTCCCGCCGAGCCATGAGACGCCGACACGCGAACCGAGAGGAATTTCCTTCGTCGCACCGGCCACGACTTCGCCGACAATTTGGTGGCCGGGAATCATCTCGGGCTCTCTGGGTGCCAGGTCTCCCTCGACAATGTGGAGATCGGTGCGGCACACACCGCAGGCTCGGACGCGCAGGAGCACGTGACCAGGTTCTGGTTCGGGATCTGCGACGTCGATGATTTTGAGAGGCCGTTGCGAAATCGGTTGCGGCGAGGTCAGGACAGCTGCTTTCATGGCGGATTTCTCACTGCGCGTATGATGCCAAAGATGCGGCGATCGTGCCATGGCTGACGGCTGCGGCTGTCCCCACATGAGGGTCTTGGTTTGCCGGAACAAGTTCCAGCGTCAGCACCTGAAAAGGCCGCAGGTGAAAGGTGTGCGGAGACTGCGCGGGGATGGTAAGCGTCGGTTGGACGCTGTCATTCTTCCACGGGCTGCGTGCAACAAAGGGAGGAGTTTCACCGCGGGGGAGTTCGAAAATCGACGCGAGGCTGGCGATGAAATCCTGGGGTTGGTCGCTCGGATTGCGCAGGGTCACGATCGCTTTCTCGGGCGACCACGCCGCCCAGCCATAAACTTGAAGTAGCGCGGGATCGCCACCGATCCAGTGAGAGTCTTCGAGAGTTTTCGCGTTTTCGCGCGACCACTTCGCCGCCTCGGCGAGAACATCCCAGTCCTGACCGGAGAGCAGCGAGGGAGTGATGTACATCTCCTGCAACTGCGTGCCTTCTCCGAAATACGAGTGCACTTCGTCGGAGAAATCGTGACCGGGATCGCTGTTTAGCCGCTCCGCGTATCGCGCGAAGACGAGACCGTGCAGCATCAGCGAATTCAGTGGGAACAGCGGGCCCTCTTCGACGACCCAGCGATAGAGTTGCGAGTCCCGGTAAGTGATCCAGCGCTGGCGATTCGTGCCGACGCCGGCAAAGCTGTGGTCGTCGCCTCCGCGCCAGATCGAATCCGCATAGAGCAACCAGAACGGCGAGGGGTAAGTTCCGGTCGTGAGGTTGACATAGAGATCAGGCTTTTTCGCGCGCAGTTCTCCGATGAGATGAATGGCCGCGTCGAAGTCGCTGTCAAACTCGCTGCCTGCGATTACCTCGTTGGCGTTACCGGTGCCATCGAATTTGAACTGGTTAATGCCGTATTTCTCAATCAGGTCGAGACACGTGTCACGGAAGTAGCGGTAATACTTTGGCCCTGACAAGGCAAAGCCGCCTTCGTTCGTCTCAAATCCTTGTGCGCGAGCTGAGGCCAAACGCTGTTGCTTCGGCTTGTCATAGCCTCCCCACGGAGAAAGCCAGATCCCTGGCGCAGCACCGTATTTGGCCGCCGTCTGCGCGACCTTCGTGAGTCCGTCGGGAAAGCCGGGATTGAACTTCCAGAGAGTGGTGGGGTCATCCCAACCGTCGTCGAACATAAAACTATCGAGTTTCACGCCACGCTGCTTGGTGAGTTGGTCGCCGAAGCTTTGCACCACTTCGAGCGCGCCCTGCTCGTTGTACCGGTCGAAGTAACCGAGGTCGTACCACGAGTTGTAATGCAAGAAAGTGCGATAGGGGTGAGCGCGTTCGAGTTCGACATATTTCAGGAAGTCGCGCCGCAACTGCGCGGGATGCGCTATACCAAAGACGGATGAGAAGGTTACGCTTTGTCCGGCATGCAATGGGAGTTCGCGCGAGAGCCAACACGAGACTCGATCTCCACGGACACGGCACTCGGACAAGGGATGCTCGAACCCTAAGAACCATATCCCGGCTGTTACGGGCGATCCTTTCGCGTGGCCCGAAACCGCGGCTCCCGGTACGATCGCGTCGACCAGATTAACTTGCGTCAGCGCGAACGGCTGTTGCTCCGGGTGGATGGTTATCTCCTGACGAACATAATTTGCACCGTCATGCAGGATGGCTTTCCAACTCACTCGAAGCTTTGCGGACGTATCTTCGAGCTCGACGTGAATCTGGCGGCCGGGCAAGTGATCCGCTGCTCTGGGCGAATTGGTGGAAATCGCGATCTCTTCGATCAATGGGCCCGCAACGATCTTTAAGTCGGATGAGCGTAGGACCGGTCCTTCTCGGGGTACCAGTTCAAACGGGCTGCCATCCAGCGGCAGGCTGGCCCGGGTGTAGCGGTTCGTCAGGCTCTGCCAACCTAATGCTCCATTTCGGACAGACCAAGTCGCCGATACCGACTCATTAGCCAGGGTAAGACTGTCACCTTCTCGAACAGCTTGCACTGCGGCACTCGAAGAGGCTAAGAGAGGTAAGAACAGGACAGTAGTCGCGATCATTCGCCACGCGCAACGGTGATAAGAAGATAGCATTCTACAAATTCCTCAAACCACTAGCCGGCCGATTCCCAGTTCTTTGACCGGGAAACGGCCTCGTTCCATCGCTCGCGCAGGGAGCGCGCCTGAGATGCCTGCATCTTCGGTTCAAAGCGGCGTTCTTTCCCTGCGTTCGCATCAATGTCACTGTGCCAAAAACCGACTCCGAGACCCGCCAGGTATGCGGCGCCGAGCGCTGTGGTTTCGGTCACGGCAGGGCGAACGACGGGTACTCCGAGAATGTCGGCCTGAAACTGCATAAGGTCGTCATTGGCCGCGGCTCCGCCATCCACGCGAAGTTCGTGCACCGGGTCACCGGAGTCTTTACGCATCGCATCGAGCAAGTCCGCGACCTGGTAAGCAATGCTCTCGACGGCAGCCCGGGCCAGGTGGCCTGCAGTCGTGCCGCGGGTGAGTCCGAAAATCGAGCCTCGAGCGTACGAATCCCAGTGTGGCGCACCCAATCCGACGAATGCCGGAACGAAATATACTCCTCCGTTGTCGGGAACGGACTTGGCGAGCGCTTCCACTTCTTCGGATTTGCGAATCAAACCCAAGCCGTCGCGCAACCACTGCACCACTGCGCCGCCGACAAACACGCTGCCTTCCAGGGCATACTCGGTGGTGTCGCCGATTTTCCAGGCAACCGTTGTGACCAGCCGATTGGAGGAAGGCACAGCGCGCGTACCGGTATTTTGCAGCATGAAGCAGCCGGTGCCGTAGGTATTCTTGGTCAGACCGGGCCGAATGCATCGCTGTCCAAACAAGGCGGCTTGCTGATCCCCCGCAATGCCTGCGATTGGAATCCTTTCCAGCCCCTTCTCAGTTACTTCGCCATAGACGTGACTGGAGGCGCGCACCGTCGGCATCATCGAGAGAGGCACTCGAAACAGATCCAGGAGTTCGTGATCCCAATCGCTCGTGTGAATATTGAAGAGCATGGTGCGAGAGGCATTGCTCGCATCCGTCGCATGAACACGGCCTCCGGTCAGCCTCCAGATCAGCCAGGTGTCGACTGTGCCAAATGCAAGCTTGCCGTTTTCGGCGAGGCCGCGTGCCCCCGGAACGTTGTCCAAAATCCAGGAGATTTTGCTGGCCGAGAAATAGGAATCGATCAGCAGTCCTGTTTTCCGCTGAATTAGAGGGCCATGGCCCTCGGTCCGAAGGCGTTCGCAGAGATCGGCGGTGCGGCGATCCTGCCACACGATTGCGTTGAACACAGGTTGCCCGGTTTCGCGATTCCACACAATCGCCGTCTCACGCTGATTAGTAATGCCGATGGCCGCCACATCGGCTGCCTGCGCACCCGCCTTCGCGATCGCCTCGAGCGCCACAGCAATCTGTGAGAAAACGATCTGTTCCGGACGGTGCTCGACCCATCCTGGCTGAGGAAATATCTGATCAAATTCTTGTTGAGCGACGGCGCGAACTGCTCCAGTCTGGTCAAACAGAAGAGCTCGCGAGCTCGTCGTACCCTGGTCCAGTGCTAGGATGTATCGCATTTTTTTCTTCTCAACGCTCACCGCGCCGTCGACGATTCGGAAGAGCGCAGGAAGCGACGGATGCCAAAGTCATAAATGGCCGCTCCTGCCAGTCCACCGGCCAGAGGTGCGACCACTGGAATCCACCACACACGGGTTCCGTCGGTGAGGCCATTGTTCCTAAACCCAGCGAACACAGTAAAAAGGCGAGGACCAAAGTCCCGAGCGGGATTGATGGCGTAACCGTGCATTCCGCCAAAACTCATGCCGATCGCCACAACTACCAACCCGATCAAAACCGGCGCCAGATTCGCTCCAGGAGGGCAGTTAAATTCGTCGATAATCGCGAACACCAGAAGCACCAACAACCCGGTGCCGATCAGTTGGTCCAGAAAGCCGGCTTGAGGTAATTGCGGAAATGCGGGGAAGGTCGTGAATACCCCCGCAGTGCGTTCCAGTTGCGGATCTGCCTGGTGAAATGCTGGAAGGTAATTCCAGAAAACGAGCGCTGCTGCCGCGAAAGCGCCCGCAGTCTGAGCAGCGGAGTATGGGAGTACTTTGCGCCACGGAAAGTCACGGAACACCGCCAAAGCCAGAGTCACAGCAGGGTTCAAGTGGGCGCCCGAGATTTTGCCGGCGACATAAATTCCCATCGTCACCCCAAGGCCCCAGCCGAAAGTGATGTTGGTGAAACCGCCGTGCACGATGCCGCCAGGAGTTGTGGATGGAAACAACACGACCATTGCCACGACGCCCGTGCCAAAAAGCATCAGGACAAAGGTTCCGAGAAACTCCGCGATCAACTCGGCCATCAGGGAAGGCTTTGGACTCATCCCGCATCTCCCGGCTCGACTCTACCGTGTTTCCAGACCGCGAAGTAGTCTAACAGGAGCGCGAGGGGGCAACTCACGCGGGGTCGCTCACTGCCTGAGCGCCGTCCTCGGCGGAGCAAATGTAGACTTGAGGACTGATTCCGGTGGCCTGCCGATAGCGTTCTGAGATCTGCGCTGCGAAGTCGTGCGCGTGCTGCTGCTGCACGAGATTAACCGTGCATCCCCCGAAGCCACCTCCCGTCATACGCCCGCCGCAAAAGCCGGGAAGGCCTTCGGCTGCTTCGACCATGATGTCGAGTTCCCGGCAACTGACCTCGTACAAATCGCGCAAGCTGCAATGCGACTGACTCATCAACTCACCCATGCGAGCCAAATCGCCATCCGCCAACGCGCGGGCGGCCTCAATCGTCCTCTGGTTTTCGTGGATCACATGGGTACATCTTTTCAAGATTGTCGCGGGGAGGTCGGCGGCGTGCTGGTTGAGTACATCGACAGAGACGTCGCGCAAGGCGCGCACGCCGGGGTCCCAGGTCATGAAATAACGAACCGCTTCTTCGCACTCTTCGCGGCGAGTGTTGTAGGTGCCATTCGCCAATTCGTGTTTGACCGTTGTGTTGCAAACCACAAGCCGAATGCCTTGGGGAATGGGAACGAGCTCGAACTCCAGCGAACGACAATCCAAAAGAATTGCGTGCCCCGCCTTTCCCATGCACGAGACGAATTGGTCCATGATGCCGACTCGCGCTCCTACAAAATTGTTCTCTGCCTGACGGCAAAGTTTCGCAATCTCCGGCAAGGGCAGGCTCGCTCCGTTGAGGCCCATCAGGGCCAGCGCGGAAGCGACCTCAACCGCAGCGGAAGAACTCAGCCCGGCTCCCACTGGGATCTCCCCGTGGACGAGCAGATTTGCTCCAGCAAGCTTCTGCCCGTGCCGCTGAAGAACACCGGCAACGCCCACGACGTAGTCACACCATGCCCCGGTGCGCTCTCGCGGCAGGTTGTCGACATCGAACTCGAAGTGGCCGGGGAATTCTTCGGAATAGATGACGAGCTTCCGGTCGCGCGTTGGGGCGATGGCCACATAAGTCGAGAAGCCGATCGCAGCCGGCATGACGAACCCGTCGCTGTAGTCGGTATGCTCGCCAATCAGGTTGACTCGGCCGGGCGCACGATAAATTCTCGGGCGCCCGCCGTAAACCGTCTCGAAGTGGTCAGCCAACTCCGCAGCTTTCATTTGCGATGGTCCTTTGAACCGGTCTGAGACTGGCTGGTAAACACCAAATCGTTATTGTCTCTTAATGTGTCGATTAACGAAATCCCGGCGCCGGCGCACTTCATGCGAACCGGGTCCTTGAATCTTACCTAAAGTTGAGGTCGTGCGCGGATGCCTCCTACCTCGGGGACGTCCAGCGTTAGGCCGGGCGAGCGCTAGCGCGCTTCGTTAGCCGGTCGGAGGCATACGAGCTCGACCCACCGGTTGGCGAATTATCTTTGGATTCTTGCTGCGGCCCCGGCGAATCATTCGGCAAGGATCGACAAGGTTTCTGCGAGCACGAGTGTTCCCTGGGCGATGTCGTCTGGGGACGCGTATTCGTCGGGGCGATGGCTGAAGCCATTGCGGCATGGAATAAGCAACATAGCCACCGGAGCGATGCGAGAGATAAACAGAGAATCGTGATAGGCGCGACTCGTCATGGAAAGGAACCTGAAGCCGTGCATTTCGCAAGCTTCACATAAGGCAGCGACGATACCTGGGTCAGATTCCGCAGGCACATCTGCGTTTAACCACTCTGAGTGAATGGTGACCTGACGCTTTGCCGATGTGGAACGACAACTCTCCTCTAAAGCCCGTACGACGCCGTCACGACGTGCAAGGCTGGTATCCCGAATGTCTACACTGATGCGGACTCTAGCGGGAATGCTGTTGACCGCCCCGGGAAAGACGTCGCAGATTCCCACTGTCGCAACCGTGTCAATTGCCCCGCTGGCTCGGGCGGCTTGTTCGAGGGCGAGGATGAGTTCCGCCGCGGCGCACAACGCGTCTTTTCGGTCCGGCATAAGGACCCCACCTGCGTGACCGCCTGCGCCCTCAACTGTCAAGCGCAAGCTGGCCGGAGCGGCAATTCTTTCCACCACACCTAACGGCACATGCTCCCGTTCGAGGATGGGACCTTGCTCAATGTGCAATTCCACAAACGCCTTGTAATAGCCAGAGGCGAGCTTTACCTGCTCCAATTCTCCGGTAAACCCCGCCTTCCGGCGAACGTCCTCCACCGAGGCGCCATCGTTGTCCACTAATTTCCGCGCAGCATCGACCGACAGAGTTCCCGAGAGCAGACGGCTTCCCAGACAGCCGATTCCGAATCTCGTGGGTTCTTCGGAGGTGAAGATCAACAACTCAATTGCGTGCCGTGGGCGAAATCCTGCCTGTTGCAGCGTCCGAATCGCTTCAAGCCCGCCCAGCACTCCCACCACACCGTCGTACTTCCCCGAATGCGGAATCGCATCGATGTGCGATCCGGTTCCCACCACAGGCAACGCCGCGTGCGATCCAGCCCACCGTCCGAAAATGTTGCCGATAGCATCCTGACGAACCACGAGCCCGGCATCTTCGCAGCGCGCTCTAATCCACGCGCGCGCTTCGATATCTTTTGGTGTGAAAACAACGCGGGTCACGGCTGGCGCTTCCGCATCCGAGAACGCCGCCAGCGCCTCAATCTCGGAAACCAGCCTTCCCTTATTAATTTCGAGGTTCATCGGTTGCCCGCCAACGGATGCCGGTTCCAGTCTTTGTAAATAAGGTACTTCGCCGGTACTTTTCCAATCGCGCCAAACCACTGCGGACACCATGGTCCCATCCAGATGAAATCGCCGGCGGTGACCGGATACCATGAGTCCCCGAGACGATAGATCCCTCCGCCCTCCAGCATGATCAGGCCGTGTTCCATTACGTGCATCTCGACCATGCTCAAAGCGGCTCCGGGCTGGTACACCATCGTATTCACTGCGAAATCGAACCTCATCTCGTCGGGCAGCAGGCACTTCACCTGCAAATCAGGATCGTCATTCAGGGCGTGCGACGAAACGGAGTCTTCATTCGAAACGATGGCTTGCGGTGGTTCGACCGACTTCAAAGCGTCATAAAACTTCTCGATCACCGCCACGCGACTGGTCACTGACGCCGTGACTCGATGCGAAACGCTCTCGGGGACGTAAGCAAATCCGCGAGGGCCGAGTTCGGTTCGTCTTCCCTTAAGAGCAACACTCACGGCACCATCAATCACGTAAAGAAAGCGCTGGCCCAGCGCGTGCCCCAGTTCCCCACCTGAATCGAACTCCGCTACGTACTCTGTGAATGCCGCGCCCATGGCCGGCCCGGCATGTACGACCGCCGCGCACCGTTTCATCCCCGGAAGCGCGGTGCGAACGAAAGTGTCTGACGTCAAAAGGAGGTGATTCGGATGCTGTGAACTTCGTGTTTGCCCGAGATTATGCACGAGACGTCCTTGTCCGCCATGCGGGCGACGCAGCTAGCTGATCCAGCAGTTGAAGCCCGCACCTGATAGCCTTCTCCACATCTTCAACTGCGACTGATTCCGCGGGATCGTGGCTGATACCGCCCGGCGTTCGCAGGAAAACCATTGCTGAAGGAATTTTTTCGGCCATGATCATCGCATCGTGCCCCGCGCCGCTGACCATTCGGTGGGGTTTAAAACCGGTCCTGCGGATCGCTTCTTCAATCTGCCCGCTGAGAAATGAGTCCAGCGCAACCGCCGGCTGATTCATGCGGCTGCTCCAGTTCACCGAGAGGCCGCGCCTCCGTGCAATTTGCTCTGCATGACGCATCAGGCTATCGACGGAATGCGCTCGAAGGCTGTCATCGCGGTGACGAATATCCAGGCTAAGTCGCGCTTCCCCAGCAATTACGTTGGCAGCGCCAGGAGTCGCTTCCACCGAACCAACGGTCGCGACCAACTCCGGAACGGCTTTTGCTTCCCCCTCCACAGCAGTAATCCATTCCGCCGCGCCGGCGACCGCATCGAACCGCAGATCCATCGGCGTCGTCCCTGCATGGTTCGCACGGCCTACAAACGTAACCTCTAAACGACTCTGACCAGCGATCGCGTCGACCACCGCAAGCGGCAGTCCCAGGTTATCGAGCACTGGCCCTTGCTCGATGTGAAATTCCAGGTAGCCTACTGCATCATCCGGCAAACTGGCTTGCCCGACCTCGGCTGGGTTGAGCCCGAAGTCGGTGATCGCTTGGCGTACCGAAACTCCGTGAGAATCTTGCGCGTTCAACAGATCCTCATCGAGTCGTCCCACCAACGCCCGGCTGCCGATAAATGGAGTGCCAAACCGAACCCCCTCTTCCTCCGAGAAGCCCACCACTTCGATTGCGTAAGGAAGTCTCCGTCCGCTCAGTCCCTTTAGTAAAGCCACGGCAAGCATCACGCCAAGAACGCCGTCATACGCGCCAGCATTCGGCACCGTGTCAAGATGCGAGCCGATGAGCAAACGTGGCGCTTTTCCGTCGACCGGATGCTCAGCCCGCAAATTCCCCGCAGCATCCACTCGCACCTTTACCCCGAGCGGTTGCAACCAACTGGTTATTTCCCGATGCACATCCCGCATCGGAGGGGACAGAAACGATCGCCGAGTCGCATTCGCATCCTCGGAAAACGACGCGAGTTTTCGACACCGTGCGATCACTTCCTCTGCAAGATTTGTGGCCTCGTTTTTGTTCACTTGTTCCAGATGCGCGCCTCTGGCTTGCCTAAGCTTCACGAATGATCTTTGCCGCAATCCATCCGAGCACAACCAGCACGATCAGCACCGGCCAACCATAACGGTTTCCGTACGTTCCCACCGGGTAATGGTTGCTCAGCATCAGAAAAACAACGGGAACTGCCATGAACGTGTTGTGCTTGGAGCGCAGCTTCGCTTGCGCACCCAGAGCCGCATCAAACTTCTCGCCCGCAGCGGTCGCAGCAATCATTCCGCGTTGCGCGGGGAGAATCCGGAACCACACGTTTGCCGTCATGATGGTGCCAAAGATCGCGCCCACGTGGATATAGGCGGCACGTCCGCTGAATAGATGCATCAGCCCCCACGAGACCGCGGCGGTCGTGATCAGGCCAAACGCCGCAAATGCGGAGTGCGATCGTCCCAGAGGCGACTTGACCGCCGCGTCATAGATAAACCACCCGGCCACGAGTGCGCCCAACCCAATTACGATGCCGGCTTCTTTGGAAATATCTGCGACATCGGGGTCGATGAGTCCACTACCCAGGTAGTACACGAGCACCAGCAGCACCATTCCGCCGAGCCACGTCATCAATGCTTCCCAGCGAAACCAGCGTACCTGCTCAGCGCTGACACCCAGGGATTTCTGTTTTTCAACAGCGTAAAAGCCTCCGCTGTGCACCATCCACACTGCGGGAGCAGCGCCGTCTATGGCAGCTTGCTTTTCCAGTTTGCCGAACTGCGCATCAAGCCAAGTAAAATAATAGGTCTGGCCAACCCACATGATTCCGGCGAACACATGAAACCATCGCGCGCCAAGGTTTAGCCATTCTCGAATCGAAAAATCCAACCCTAGCTCCCCCGGTACGTGGTGTACCCGTTCGCGCTCAACAAAAGCGGAATGTGAAAATGCGATTCGCCGTCGCGCACCTGGAATGTTACCTCGACCACCGGATACAGACTGTCCCCTCGTAACCCGTCAAAGTAACTCGCGGTATCGAACACGAGACGATAGACTCCCGGTGGCAATTCATCGCTGGGCAACATCTGCACGCATCGGCCATCCTGGTCCGTGTGCGCGGATTGCAGCGGGCGCCAATGCCCTGGCGCTTCCCGCCTTTCCAGTTGCACCGGCACATTGGTCGCTGGTCGCCCGCGATTCACATCCAAAACATGGGTAGAAATGCGTTTCATCTCTGGAGCCATTTCTGTAGCCGGAGGTTCGTGATCTTTCTCTGTTCTTCGGCCGCCACGCGCAACTCTGTTGCATCGTCATTTCGCAAGCGGTTGCGCAGAATCTCGAGCATCTCGCTCGCCGACTTTCCGGTTGCGCAGACGATGAACACGCGGCCGAAGCGTTGTTCATATTCCCGATTCGCTTCCACCAAAGCGGACTGGATGGATTCTCCGGCGGCCGTCACGCCCTGCTGCTCCTGCGCCGACCAGACGGCCGACTGCGCCGATAACGCTTGCGGCGCTCGTCGCTCGCCAATACGCGGATGTTTGGACAACGCCTCCATCCAGTCCTGCGGTGGGAGGCGATTCCAAATCTGATCCGAAGCCGCGATCAGAGATAAATTGTCATGGAACGGCCTGCCTGCTGCCAACTGGCGGGACCACGCGGACGATCCGCAGCATTCGAGGATTTCCAGAGCCGCTTCCTCGGGAGAGAGCCCGTTCCATCTGGCTAGTACGTAGCTCATTCTTCCCTGTCGCCCTTCAGTCATCTTGCGTAGGAACTCGGCGACCAGATTCCCGACCACAGCGGCGCGATATCGAGCCGTCGATCGAATGTCGTCGATTGGACGAACCTCGCCCATAGCAGTCTCACATGCGCGCTCCAACAGCGCGGCATCGAATGTCTTGCCTTTCAATAACTGCTCGGTCTTCTGCAAGCGCATCGGCACGGGGGCGACGCTGCCCACAGCGATGCGAACATCTTCGATGACATCGCCAGAAACCCGACCCAAAGCCGCAACACAGACTTTCGAAATCGCTTGCGCATTCCGCGCTCCGACCTTGCGCGCATACGTCAGATAGCCTGCCAAACGCCGCAGGCACACCGCCCGAATTAGTTCATCTGCCGCCAGCAGAGTCTGCTTGTAACCCGTGTGAAAATCCAGATAGCGGACGCGCCGCTCGCCGCGCGCGGAGACCAGGATCAACTCTGCCTCGTACACGAGCAGAGCAGGCAGAGAATCCGCCGCGGGCGAAGCATTCACGATGTTTCCGCCCAGGGTGCCGCGATTCTGATTTGCAATTCCTCCCGTCCAGCGTGCTGCGCTCGCTAAAAGCGGGAATTCGCGATCCACGATTTCGTGCCGACGCAGGTCCGTGTAGGTACAACCGGAGCCGATGCTGATCTCATCATCCGAAATCCCAATGCGCCGCAACTCCGGAAGATTCCACAAGCTCACCAGTTTGCGGGACGCGAGTTTACCGGCGGCATACTGCACCATTACATCGGTTCCGCCCGCGATCGGCAACCATTGGCCAGGCTGGTCGGCCAGGAGCGACACTACGGCTGACAGACTCTTGGGCGCAACCAGTTCGTAATCGGCCGGGTCGGACCTCATCTATTGTTTCCCAGAACTCATGTGCGTACTGCCCCGCCCACCGCCGCTTGCGCCACGGCTTCGCAGATCTGCGCATATCCGGTGCAGCGGCAGAGATTGCCCGCGAGGCCTTCCTTTATGTCCTCCACGGTGGGCTGCGGTCTCTCGTTCAGGAGATGAAGTGCGGCCATGAGAAAACCTGGGGTGCAGATCCCGCACTGCGCGCCACCACACTCAAGCAAGGCCTGCTGCAGCGCGTGCAGTTGCGGACCCTTTGCTAGCCCTTCGACGGTGACGATCCGTGCGCCCTGCACCTGCAAAAGCGGCACCAGACAACTGTTCACGAGCATTCCATCCATCAGCACCGAGCACGAACCGCACTCGCCTTCCCCGCACCCCTCCTTTGGTCCGGTGAGCCCAAGACGATGCCGCAACACGTCGAGCAGCCTTTCCATGGGATAGGCGCGAACTATCTGACTCGTGCCGTTTACCGTGAACGAAACCTCGCACTGGGCGGGCGGAGTATTCATCGAACTCCTTGGAGGGCGCGCCCGTCGTTCGCAATTCGAGCGCGCGCAATGGTCGCTTCAAAAATATCCTCCGGAAGCAAAGGGATAGAGTTGAAAGCAATCCCCAGCGCGTCCTCAATCGCGCTCACGATCGCCGGAGCAGGACCATCCATGGGCAATTCTCCGATTCCCTTCGCGCCGAATGCCCCGTGCTCGTTTCCCAGTTCTTCGAAGTACACGCGAATCGGGGGCAGATCGGCCGACGTCGGCATAATGTAGTTCGTCATCTGCCCGTTTTGCATGCGGCCACCCTGCCACAGAACATTTTCGTACAACGCAAAGCCGATTCCCTGTGCAACTCCGCCAGTAATTTGGCCACGAGCCAGCACGGGATGAAGAACCTTGCCCACTTCCTGCAGGGCGACAAAGTCATCCACTTTCACGCTGTAAGTCATAAGATCGACCGTTACTTCCGCAACGTACACAGCCCATGCGTAGGCAGCGTAGGCTGCGCCGCGATATTTCTCGTCATCCCAGAAGATCCCGGACGGCGGCTCGTACCGCGCCCAGGACTTGAACTCTCCGCGTTCGGCTACGTATTGCGCGCAGGCGCGACAGAATTCGTCTCGCGAATATCCTTCTTGAAGTAGTCCCGAAGCGATCAGGGTCTGCTGAATTCCACGCGCCGCCGACTGCACCAACTTTCCGACCACCATCACCGTGCGTGAAGCGACGGTCGGACCACTGTTGGGTACTTCCCCCGTGTCGGCCGGGGCAATGTCGACGTCTTCGTAGGGCAAGCCCAGCGTTTCGGCCGCAATCTGACAGAGTACGGTCTTGGTTCCCTGACCGAATTCGGTACTCGACACCAGCACCCGAACTCGGCCATCCGCACAACCCTCGACGCCCACCACCGAGGCCAGATAGCGCTCGCCAGACCCAGTGAATCCCGCTCCGTGCAGAAACGCCGCGAAGCCGATTCCCTTTTTGAGGGTGGCTGACTCGTTCTCTTTTCGGAAACGCTCTTTCTTCGCGTGATAGTCGGCGAGTGCGAGTGCACGGTCAAGGAGCTGGTCGAGATCGATGGGTTCGTGGATGGTTTGCTCTGTGGTCGTCGTTTGTCCGGTCTTCAGAAAATTGCGGCGACGGATCTCGACTGGTGAAAGGCCTACCGTGGCGGCGATGCGATCCATGTGTCGCTCCATGGCAAACAAACTCTGCGGCGCGCCAAATCCACGAAACGCCCCGTGCGGCGGTGCGTTCGTCGCTACGGCCTTGGCGCGAACACGAATAGCTGGCCAGTAATAAGGACCGCCGGCATGAATCGTCCCACGCGAAAGCACGACCGATGACAAAGTTGCGTACGCCCCACCATCTACAACGAAATCGATCTCGCCGCCCAGAATCTTGCCGTCGCGGCTCACCGCAGTGCGGTGCCGGGTGCGCGAAGGATGACGCTTCGTAGTCGCCACCATATCTTCCATGCGGTCGTACACGATCTTCACGGGCTTTCCTGACTTCATGGAAAGCAACGCTGCGTGCCCCGCGATGATCGACGGATAATCCTCCTTGCCCCCAAAAGCGCCGCCGGTCTCGGTCTGGACCACGCGAACTTTATCCTCCGGGAGGGCAAACAGCTTCATCAGCGCCTTGTGAACGTAATAGGGGCATTGCAGGGAACCCCACACTGTGATTCCACTCTCGTGGTCGAAGCTCGCAATTACACCGTTGTTTTCGATGTACAACTGTTCTTGCGCCCCGGTCGTATATTCACCTTCGACGATATAGTCGGCCTTCGCCCAGACAGCATCTATCTCGCCCTTTTCGACCAGAAATCGTTTGAACGTATTGTCGGTCCCCCAGATGATCTCTGCCTGGCGCTCGCTCTCCTCAATCGTGAACAGGGCGGGCAACGGATCGTACTCAATCGTGATCGCATTCGACGCTTTCGTGAGAGCATGCTGGTTCGAGTGAGCCAGCAGCAGGATCGGCTCCTCGGGGTGATTCACGACTTCATGCGCCAGGTAGGGCTGGTCGTCCGCGATCAAAGCAACGCAATTCGCTCCGGGAATATCTTTTGCGGAGACAACTACGAATTCATCCCAGGCCACGCCGTCGCCGAAAGTGATTTTCCTTATCTTTCCGCGCGGAATGGTGCTCCGCACGGTGATGCCGTAGAGCATTCCGGGCATCACAATGTCGTCGATGTATTGCGCGCGACCTGTGACCTTGTCCCGCCCTTCCTTGCGCGGAACCGGCATGCCGACAATGAGTTCAGCTTTCACGCTACTTTGCATACAACGACTTGCCGCTAAGCTTGGATCAATTACGGACCAACTCCCGGCCTCTAGCATCACCAGGAAATTCTCCATCACAGAACACCGGCCCACCGCGCAGGTAAGTTCTCTTCACGCGGCCTCTCAGTTTCTCGCCTAGATATGGCGAGACCGGGTGGCGCTGATGCAATTCATCCGGCATTACAGTAAATTCAGCCTCCGGGTCGAAGACGACGAAGTCCGCATCATAGCCGGCGGCTATTCTTCCTTTGCGCGCTTCGCATCCCGCGAGTTGCGCAGGCCGTTCCGCCATCCAGCACGCGATTTCCGCAAGTGAAAATCCTCGCTTCTGTGCCTCGGTCCACATCACCGGGAGCGCCAACGAGAGGCTCGCGATGCCGCCCCATGCGCTCCGGAAATCCCCTTGCTCCAACCGTTTCATCCCAGGCGGGCATGGTGAGTGGTCCGTCACCACCAGATCGATGACTCCTTCCTTCAGCCCTTGCCAAAGCTGTTCGCGATTCGCCCGGCCCCGAATCGGCGGGGCGCATTTGCATTGCGTCGCTCCGTCCGGAATTGTCTCGGCATCCAGATGCAAATAGTGAGGGCATGTTTCCACGGAGACGGGTAAGCCCTCTGCCCGTGAGCGCCGTAACATATCCAAAGCCTGACCCGTCGCGAGGTGAACGATGTGCAGCCGGAATCCATATTCGCGACACAACGACAACATGAGCCGAATTGCGGCGACCTCCGCCTCATCGGGTCGCGATTGCAAATAAGTCGCGTATTCAGTCCAATCGGCATTCCGCAGACGCTTCGTAGCCGCGTCGAGCGGGCCCGGAAGCTCAGCGTGGACCAACAGCGGCAGTCCCGTACGCGCCACCAGCGGCAAAGCCGCCCTCAGATCTGACTCGCCGACCATGGTGAATTCATCGACGCCCGGATGCACCAGGAAACACTTAAATCCCACCACCCCCGACCTCGCGAGCGATTCAAGCTCCTCGTGATTTCCTCGAACCACTCCGCCCCAGGCGGCCCAATCGACACGGCACTGTCCTTGCGCCGCTCGCCGCTTCGCGTCGAGCGCTGCCACATTAGTGGTCGCCGGAATACAGTTAAGCGGCATATCGACGAGCATCGTGTAGCCGCCGGCTGCGGCCGCGCGCGTCGCGGTGTTAAAACCCTCCCACTCCGCCCGCCCTGGTTCGTTGATGTGAACATGCGAATCGACTAAACCGGGCAGAAGGGCGACATCACCAAGATCCTCTCGGGAAGCTTCGGCAGGCACTTCGCTCGGCGCGACTATCCCCTTAATTCGTTCGCCATTCACCAGCACCGCACCGGGTCGAATCCCTTGCGGCGTGACGATCCGGCGTGAAAGAAAAGCCCGCAGCCCCAAATTCCGCCCCCGCCCTAACGAAGTAGGAGGATAAAGGCTATCCCGAAGCGTCCAGTCTTTGCAATCGTGGCGGGTCGTTTCCTGACCAGTCACTGCGTGGTTACAATTTTTCAGGATTCCAGCTTATACTCCTTGCTCAGCGAAGCGGCTGCGAACGGAGTCCATGTCGACTAATTTGCGTGAAATCGCGGTTGCCGGCAGCATCACACCGTCGGTCACAACCCACTGAAAGAGTTCAACATGGACAATCCCTTCATGGCTCGCGCCATTCAGCTCTCCCTCGACAACGTTCTCTCAGGCCAGGGTGGCCCCTTCGGCGCGGTCATCGTGAAAGACGATAGCATCGTAGCCGAGGGAGTCAATCGCGTCACTGCAAGCAACGATCCGACCGCGCACGCGGAGGTGGTCGCCATCCGCAGCGCCTGCGCGAAGCTGGGCACCTTCGTGCTCAAGGGCTGCGAGATCTACACCTCGTGCGAGCCTTGCCCGATGTGTCTCGGTGCGATCTATTGGGCGCAAATCACACGAATCTACTTCGGAAACGTGGCCGCCGAAGCCTCCAAAATCGGGTTCGATGACTCTTTCATCTACGAGGAGTTCGCGCGGCCGCTGCCCCTGCGCTCGATTCCGATCATCCAGATGATGCACGAACAGGCCATCGCCGCCTTCCGTGCATGGCAGGAAAAGCCAAACAAGATCCCGTATTGAGAGCTGATTTCGGCCGCAGCTTTAGCATTTCATTTTCAATTCAATCTGAGACGTGAGACACCACTAGCAACCGCGCATGGGATACTATTCTTCAACTGCGATGAGACTCGAAACGGTCGTGCTGAAGAAACTGCCAAAGGTTCTGCTCCACGAGCATCTGGATGGCGTACTGCGACCGCAAACCGTTATAGAACTTGCCAACACCGTGGGCTACAAGGAGTTGCCTACAACCGATCCGAGAGGGCTAGGGCAGTGGTTTCACCAGGGCGCGAACCAGGGAAGCCTCGCCAAATACCTCGAAGGTTTTCAGCACACTATTGCGGTCATGCAAACGGAAGACGCGCTGGAGCGCGTCGCCTATGAACAAGCCGAGGATCTCAGCAAAGACGGCGTCGTTTATTTTGAAACCCGTTTTGCGCCCATATTTCACACGCGGAAGGGACTGACTCACCAGCAGGTAGTGTCTGCGGTGCTCAAAGGGTTGGCGCGCGGACGCCAGGATTTCGGGGTGCAATCCGGGCTGATTATTTGCGCCATGCGCAACATGAACGTCTCGCTCGAGATGGCGGAACTTGCCGTCGATTTCCGCGCGCGTGGTGTTGTAGGCTTCGACCTCGCCGGCGAGGAAGGAGGCTACCCTCCGAAAAAACACGTGGATGCCTTTCATTACATCCAGCGCGAGAATTTCAACATCACGATCCACGCGGGAGAGGGCTTTGGGAAGGAGTCCATCTGGCAGGCGATTCAGTATTGCGGGGCACATCGCATCGGTCACGGCACGCGGCTCATCGATGACATCGCGGTTGCCGACGGCAAAACAGTAATGTTAGGCGACCTCGCCCAGTACGTGCTCGACAAGAGAATTCCGCTCGAAATTTGCCTGCTCAGCAACGTCCATACTGGCGCTACACCGAGCCTCGAGCAACATCCTTTCAGAATCCTGTATCAAGAAAAGTTCCGCGTCACACTGAACACCGACAACCGGCTGATGAGTAACACCTCGATGACGCAGGAATTTGAGGCTGCGGCCGAGACCTTCGGGCTCACGCTTGACGACTTCGAGAAAATCACCATCAACGCGATGAAGAGCGCCTTTCTGCCATATGGCCAGCGCTGCGACCTAATCTACAAGACGATCAAGCCCGGCTATGCCCGAGTTCGCGAATCGATTCCCAGATGAGAACCGGCGCCAGACTGTTCGCGGAGCTACTTCTGTCTGTGCTCCTAACCAGTTCGGTCCTCCCCCAGTCTGCGACAGCTGCCCAACCAATCCGCGTGAAAGTCGTGGTCGTCACGATGTTCGAGCGTGGAGAGGACACCGGCGACGTGCCCGGTGAATTTCAGCTCTGGGTCGAGCGAAAACACCTCGATCAGATCTACGCGCTGCCCGCAGGCTATCACCATCTGCGAATGAACAAAGACGGCGTGCTGGGCATGGTGACCGGGGTTGGAACGGCGAAGGCCGCTGCGTCGGTTACCGCGCTCGGCTTGGACTCCCGTTTCGATCTCTCGAAAGCCTATTGGATCATCGCTGGAATCGGAGGAGGTGATCCTGCAGATGTGTCTCTTGGCTCCGCGGTCTGGGCCGACTACGTGGTTGACGGCGACCTGTCGTTCGAGATCGACGCACGCCAAATTCCGGAGAGCTGGTCTACAGGATACCTTCCCCTTCGCAAAGGCACACCCTACGAACAACCCGCGGTGGCCAGCTACGGTGAGGTCTATAACCTCAATCCTGGCCTTGTCGACTGGGCGTTTCGTCTGACCCAGCAAGTTCCTCTGCCCGATACCGACTCACTGCGCAAGTTCCGCTCTCGCTTCCCCGGCTTCCCAAATGCTCTCAAGGCGCCGTTCGTAACAAAAGGTACTGTGCTTTCGGCCAGCACTTTCTGGCACGGCTCAAAATTCGAGGACTGGGCGAATGAGTGGAGCCGCTATTACACCACCGGCAAAGGCAACTACATGGTTGCTGCGATGGAAGATTCGGGTACGCTCCAGGCTCTCGCGTTTTTGAGCCAGGCTGGACGCGCCGATTTTCAACGCGTCCTCGTGCTGCGCACCGTGAGCAACTACGACCGCGAACCACCGGGCGTTACCGTCGCCGAGAGTCTGAAAGAGATGGTCTCAGGAAACTACTCCGCGTACATGCCGGCGCTGGAAGCAGCCGAGACAGTTGGCGACAAGATTGTGAGTGACATCGTCGACCACTGGCGCGATCGCGAAAACGTGATTCCCGAAGTGCACTAATAGAAATCGTCACCCCGTTCCGTATGTGGTGGGTGTTACAATCCCAGCCCAATCCGCGTTGAGGGAAATGGACACCAGCATGGAGCCAGCAGCGCAGCAGAATTCTCCGACCGCCGACTACGGATTACGGCGCGAAATTCTTTCGCCGATGGAGACGCTGGCGCAGTCCGTCTCGACGATGGCCCCCACAACCACACCAGCCGCAACCATCCCGCTGGTTTGCGCGCTGGCGGGGAACGGAACCTGGTTGGCCTATGTGCTGGCAACTGGCGCGATCCTACTTGTCGCCTTATGCATCAGCCGCTTTGCCCAGCACTCGGCTTCGCCAGGATCACTTTACAACTACGCTTCTATGATTCTGCCGCCGTGGCTCGAGGCCACGGTGGCGTGGAGCCTTCTGCTCGCTTATGTGGCTACAGGCTCCAGCGTCATTGGCGGCTTCTATCACTATGCCAACCTGCTGCTTCGCGACGCCACCGGCCATGGCTTCTCGGCGGTTCTGCTCTCGGTGCTCGTCACCGGAGTTTCGATCTGGATTGCTTATCGCGATGTGAAGATCTCTGCCCGCCTCATGCTGTGGATCGAGGCCGCGTCGGTGGCCGTCATCGTGGCGGTCGTGGCGCTATTGCTGGTGCGTCACGGATGGCACTGGGACTGGGACCAACTCCGCCTTCGCGGCATGACGGGCAGCGGCCTGCGCCTCGGGCTGGTGCTGGCGCTCTTCAGCTTTGTGGGCTTCGAAAGCGCGACTACTCTGGGATCGGAAGCGCGCAATCCACTCAAATCAATCCCGCGAGCGGTCATTCTGAGTTCTCTATTGGGTGGCGCGTTCTTCACCGTGTGCGCTTACGCCGAGGTCGTGGGATTTCATTCTGTGGGACAGGATCTGGGAGCAAGCCAGGCCCCCATGTACGTGCTGGCTCGAGTGGGTGGCGTTCCAGTCTTCGGATTGCTGATCGACATTGGCGCGCTGGTCAGCCTGTTCGCGGGAACCCTGGCCTGCATCACGGCAGCGGCGCGCGTGCTCTTACTCATGGCCCACAACGGGCTCGCTCACAGCTTGTTGCGTGCGACCCATGCGCATAATCGAACGCCGAGCCTGGCGGTAGTGATCACCGGGATTGCCGCATTATTACCGGTGGCGGTGCTGGCCGGGCGCGGCGCCAGCGGACTGGACGTCTACGGCTGGATGGGCTCATTGGCAACCTACGGATTCATCGTCGCCTACGCGCTGGTTTGCGTGGCGTTGCCGCGTTACCTGCGCGACCACGGCGTTTTCCGGGCGGGAGCGCAAGTGCTCCCCTGGCTGGCAGCGATCGTTATGGCGCTGGCACTGATCGGTAATCTCTATCCCGTGCCCGAAGGACCGTATGGAAAACTGCCTTACATTTATCTCGTCTACCTCACCGCGGGTCTGATCTGGTTTGTGGTGCGGCGGCGCAGGAGTCCGGCTCCCGCTGAGAGCTAAACCACTGGTAGACAGTGTTTTCCACGCAAGCGATGCGGATCAGCTCCATCTGACCAAGGCAATAAGAATAACTAATCGACGGCAAAAAAACTTTCACTAGCTCACCATCTTTCCCTCTCGACCGCCTTAGCGTACATTTCTTCGCAGTCTTGCACTCGGAGCAGACTGGCTCTGTGCACGCGCAACTGCTTGCGGGCATATCGATGGTGGTGTTGCGCCAGTCGTTTTCGACAGTCCCTAGGAGGGCCAAATTGATGTCCTCGACATCGAAGCGAGTCGGATTTGCTGTTTCCTGCCTGGTGTACCCCCTGTTGATGTCACTGGCATTCACTACTTCTGCGGACGCACAGCGTACGCTCGGCGGCATCACCGGTACCGTTACGGACAAGACCGGCAGCGTGTTGCCGGAAACGACGGTGACCATTGTCGGCGATGAAACCAAACTGACCCGCACCCTGAAAACGAACGCGAACGGCAGCTACGACTTTGTGAATCTACCCATCGGCACCTACACCCTGACTTTCACTCACGATGGTTTCCAGACGCAGCGCGTTCCTTCGATCATGGTCCAGGCAGACCGCACCGCGACCGTAAACGCCACCTTGCCAGTGGGTCAGGTGGGCACAGTCGTCGACGTGCAAGCCGACCCGATGATGAACGCAGTCGACACCACAAACGGCTACGTTCTCGAAAAGAACCAGATCGATGCCGTTCCTCTGCCGACAGGCAGCTTCACGGGACTGGCGATTCTATCTCCCGGCGTGAACGCGGAACTGCCCGGCGGGACGGGCGTCAACAGTGGCTTGGGCAATCAACCCATCTGGGCTAACGGGCAGCGCGACACCAGCAACAGTTTTCTAGTCAACGGCGTCGACGCCAGCAACCTCTTCAACGGCAAGAGCACCAGCCAGGTCGCATCGGCCCGCATCGTGAATAATACCGGCGTGGCCAACGCGGCCAGCACCAGCGCCGCACCGATCCAAAGCACGGCGTCGGTCTACCTGGCGATCGGGCAGGCGATTCCCACACCAGCTCCGGAAACGGTGCAAGAAGTTCGCGTCAATACCTCGATGTACGACGCGCAGCAAGGCTCGACCAGCGGTGCTCATATCGATATGAGCACCGCCTCGGGCACGAATGCCATTCACGGTAGCGGCTACGTCCATCGCGGCACCGACTGGCTCAACGCAGCGCCTTTCTTCTACAAGCAGGACGCCAACCTGCCCGCCAACGATAAAGTTCCGCAGATGCACCGATATACTGCGGGAGGAACGCTGGGAGGCGCGCTCATCAAGGACAAGCTATTCGGATATGTCGCCTTCCAGCACGTGCACGACTCCGATCAGGAGATCGGATTATCGCGCATGCTGGTGCCACATGGGCTGAGCAACGACCGCTCCGTCAAAGCTCTGGAAACAATCTCCGACGCGTATTGGGGCACGAACCTCGTGCAATCGGGCGGCCCTGTGAGCCCCGTGGCAGTTGCGCTGTTTCAAGCCAAGTTACCCAATGGTCAATACCTGATTCCTAACGACGATGGCGTCGCTGCCACGCCCATCTTTCCAGAAAATGCCATCAGTCCCGGCACTGCTTATTTCACATCCAACCAGGCGGTCGCCAATCTCGACTGGAACCGGAACACGAAGAACACGATTTCAGCGAAGTACTACTACCAACACGACCCCTCCGTCGCTCCTTATGCGTATTCGAACATACCGGGGTTTCCGCAATATCTCGACGCGGGCAGCCAGGTCGCATCGCTCACCAACTCGCAGACCCTCACGCCAAATCTGAGCGTGACGGAAGTGATCGGGATACTCCGCGAGAAGGTTTACAGCACGATTGGGCAGCCTTTCACGCCACAGCAACTCGGGATTAACACCTTCGGCTCAACCTACTTTCCGGGCATCACGATCGTAGATCCTCTGGGACTTAGCAGTTCGGCTAACACAGGAGGCGTCGCCAACTTGCAGTTTTTGACGATCGGCCAGGGATCCGCATCGCAAGGGGCGTTTACTGGAGTTTTTCAAAATCGCATCATGCCGTCGGCGAATGCCATCTGGATGCACGGACGCCACACAGTCACCTTCGGCGGAAGCTACTCCTACACCCAACTCAACACCCGCGACCTGAGAACCAATCAAGGAATGATCTCGACGGCGGATTTTTCTCAATTCCTTCAAGGCTTCGTCAATACGAACGACGATTTCACGACAACCAAGTTCCTGCAGGGCAATGCGAATCGCTACTATCGCGCCGGACAGTCGGGTGCCTTCGTCCAGGACAAATTTCAGCTGCGCTCCAACCTTAGCATCACTGCTGGACTACGTTTCGACTGGAATGGCGGACTCACCGAGAAATACGGCCGCATCTTCAACTTTAATCCCTCCCAGTACTCGTATGACGGCGCGAGCGACACCATCACCAACAATGGCTTCATCATCGCCGGAAACAACAAGCTATTTCCGACCAAAGGCGTGAGCAACACGACTCTCACTGGGAGACAGTGGGGTCTGGCGCCGCGCCTCGGCATCGCATGGAGTCCCAGAAGGTTCAACGACAAGGTTGTCATTCGCGCCGGTACCGGGATCTACTACGACCGCGGAGAGCTCTATACCTATCTTTCGCCGGGCTTCGCTGAGGGCGTCATTAACGGTGGCCCGTTCGGGGTAAACCAGACACCGCCTTATGTGACGGCACAAGCCTGCCCGCCTGCATCGTACTACCTGGGCTACATCCCAACCTGCGATGGCACCAACTACTCCCTGTCCAGTCCATGGGGACCCAGTCTTGGCCCTAAGCCCAGCGGCAACCCCGCCGACATCACCCAGTACCTGCCCAATGAGGCCGCGATTGCGAGTGGCGCGCAACTGTTTTCTTTCGCCACCTACAACCGGGCCAACAAACTGCCCTACACGATTAACGACACCCTCGACATTCAGTGGCAGCCGCGCAATGACCTGGCGATCGAGGTCGGCTACGTGGGCAACCTGGGCCGCCACGGAGTCATACCGGTTCCGTTCAACCAACCTGGCATCGCGTCACCCAGCAATGTTATTCACCCCAATGCTCCGTTCCCGCAGGCGTATACATACGGCTATACGTTGGTCGATTCCAATTTCAATTTCCAGACACTGCCCAACGGGCAGCAGATGGTGGCGACGTATGAAGGCGGAAATGTCGACCTGCGCGTTCCGTATATCGGCTATTCGGCCGAGTCGGAAACTTACAAAGCGGCCGGTGTCTCTGCCTACAACGCCCTGCAAACTCACGTCGAAAAGCGCATGAGCCACGGTCTGCAGGTGGGCTTCTCCTACACCTACTCTCACGCGCTGGATGAGCAGAGTGGAATGGGCCTGTTCTTCAACGGAAACAATCCGCTTAACCTGCGCTCGGCGTACGGTTCGTCGGACTTCGACCGCACCCATGTCTTTAATGTCAGTTACAACTACGAGGTGCCGAAGTTTGCACGGGAGAGTTCTCTCGTCGGAAAACTGGCGAACGGTTGGGCGCTTCAGGGAGTTGGCGTTTTCCAGAGCGGTCAGCCTTATAGCATCATCGACTATACCGGGGCTGTCGGCAGCATCTACTACAGTGTGTATGATGGCATCACGAATCCGATCGTGCCGCTGGCTCCCGGCTGCACACCGAAGAACGCGCTCACGGGCGCGTCCGGCGCTTACGCGAATTCCAACCCCAACAACCTCAACCTCTACGCGCTCAAGCAGTCCTGCTTCACGTTACCCCTGCTCAAACCAGGCGATCTCGGTGGCGCCATCCCTCCGGGCGACCTCTATGAGACTAACTTCACCGGCGGCCAGCGAAATATCTTTCGCCAGGCCTGGCAGAAGCGCCTCGACGTCTCCATTGTGAAGGTCACGCAGATCAACGAGCGCATTTCGTTGAAGTATGCCCTGGAATTCTTCAATGTCACGAATACTGCGAGTTTCGACATTCCGATCGACGACGTTTCCCAGAACCAGTTCTACAATCAGTTTCCCGTGGTGGGCACAGTTCCCACCCCCGCACTTTGTAGCGCCACTCCCGGTTGTACGGGCAGCTTCTATAACGTGCCCTCGGGTCTAGGCGCGGTGAATAAGACAATCGGCAGCCCGCGGCAGATTCAGATGAGCATGCGCGTTGTCTTTTGAGTTTGTCGACATTCCGGCCATACCGCGACCGACGTAAGTCGTTTGTTGCGTTTTTGCTTGTGAGTACCGTCACATCCTCAGGACGGCCTTTTCCTTACAATCCAACACATCTGATGGCCAATAACCCACGGATGATCCGGGCGTTGGATTGCCCGGGTCGCCAAACTGGGAGGTTTAGACATGGCGGCGCAATACTTTCTCTGCACTCAATGTCATAAGAAATATCCAACGCACCAGAAGCTGTTCGACACGCTGTACGAGTTCCAGAAGATCGCTCCCGAAGACTGCCCGGCCTGCGGGGGAACGCAGGAACTGCACATTACGCTCAACTTCCAACTTGGCGGCGGGGACGGAGACTTCAAGGTCGTGTCCGCGCTCCTTCCTGAGAAGCTGGATTCGTGGCTGGGTGAGGAGCAAGAAGAAGTGACGTTCTACCCGTTTCTTGTGACCTTGCAGCGGGCGGGCGACGGCAAAGAATTCTGCTGGATGCCCTACTGGCACGTGACAGGAAAAGAAGCCAGATACGGTCAGCATGCCGTCTGCATGGACCAGGCGCAGTTCGAGAACCTCATCGCGCAGGTTCTGGAGAAGCAAGTTCGGGAAGACACGCAGCCAAGAGTGCTTGAGCCCGTGTAGTGGTCTTGCGGCCGCGGTCACCTTCTCAGAGGCGCGGCCATCGTCTTCTCAGTTCAGGGTATCTGCCAGACCGTGTCGAGCACGGTACCGTCGACCCACTTCACGATGGCCACGGGCCTATCGCCACGCTTCGGTCTCTGTGGTTTTCCGCCGCAAATGCGCTCGACTTCATTCTTGATCTCCGCGAGCGGGCGGATGGGCAGCTTCGAGCCTTGAACCGCATCGATCAAATCCTGCCGCCGCGGGTTGATGGCAATACCCCGCTCCGTTACGACCACGTCGATCAACTCGCCCGGCCCGCAAAGCGTGGTCACCTCGTCCACAATCACGGGGATCCGGTCGCGGAATGAGGGCACCGCGAGGATGGTGCACCCGGCGGCGAGGCAGTTCTGCCATCCACCAATGCCGTGCAGGAGTCGTCCGTCGGAATGAGTGACCACGTTCGCGTTGAAGTTCGTGTCGACTTCAGTTGCGCCGAGCACGACCGCGTCAACCATCGACGCAAAATTGCCCTTGCCGTGATAGTTGTACGAAGTGAAGGGCGAGGTAGCAACGTGGCGTGGATTGCTCGCGAGGGACCGCACGCCGTCGAGGTCGAAGGTCTGCCCGTCGAGGATGTAGTCGGTAAGACCTTCGTCCAGCAGTTCGACGAGATACTTGGTTGAGCCTCCGCGGACGAACCTCGCCTTCACTCCGGCCTGTTTCATCATCTGCTTGAGATAGCTGACGAAGGCGAGCGCGATTCCCCCCGCGCCTGCCTGAAACGAGAAGCCGTTGCGCATGATGCCGGAATCCCGGAGGAAGCGGGCCACGAACTCCGCGATGCGGAGGCGGTCCGGCGAACGCGTGATTTGCGTGGTGCCGGAGACGATCTTCGAAGGATCGCCGATGGAGTCGACCTCGACCACGTAGTCTACATTGTTGCCCTGTATCTGCCAGGGGACGCAAGGAAACTGGACCAGGTTGTCGGTTACGACTATGACGTGGTCGGCGTACATCGAATCGGCCAGCGCGAAACCCAAAGACCCGCATGCGGACTTTCCGTGCGAGCCATCGCCATTGCCGAACGGATCGGCCGTGGGCGCTGCGATCACAGCGATGTCAATGTGCACTTCGCCATCCTGAATCGCCTGCCAACGTCCCCCATGGGAGCGCAGAACGCCCATGCCGCGCATTTTGCCTTGCGTACAGTAGTCGCCGAGCGGGCCGTTCATGCTGCCTTCGATATGGTCGATGACGCCCGCCGCCATCAACTCAATCGCGCCTTGCTGGGAAGGAAACGATGCGCTCGGGAACCACGTCAGGTTTTTCACTCCGATTCTGGCCGCGGCTTCGAGCGCCATGAGCGCAACGCGGTCGCCGTCGCGGAGATGATGATGGGAAGACACCACCATCCCGTCGCGCAATCCGCATTTCCCGAGTGCGGTCTCGAGATCAGAGATGCGCTTGTCGCCGTTCGCGGGATAGTCCGCCGTGGTGCGGATCGCAGGCGACGCCTTGCCGTTGACAGGCCGGTATTGCCCCACACCCATGTAGGACGTCTGGGGGCGGCCATTTACTGTTTCCGGGACCATGCGTCCCGCTGCGTTTGCGACCAACTCAAGTTTTTCGAGGATTGGCATCAGGACTCCTCACCGCCAGGTTGCTACCGGATCTCAACTCACCAACCCCATCGCCTCCGCGCGCGCCATCAACTTCAGAGCGCGTTGTACAACGGGAGGATCGATCATCTTTGAGCCCAGGCTCACAACGCCAAGGCCTTTTTCTTGCGCTTCGTTGAAGGCGGCAACGATTTTCCTCGCCTTCTCGATTTCCGCTGGCGTCGGAGCGAATACCTCGTGAATCACGGCTATCTGTAGCGGGTGGACGCATCCCATGCCCTCAAAACCTAGGGCCCGCGAACTCAGACCCCAGGCCCGCAGGCCGTCCATGTCGCCCACGTCTCCAAAAACCGAATCGATGGCTTGCAGCCCGGCTGCGTGGGCCGCGTTCACCACCCGCTCACGGGCAAAGAGCGACTCAGCGCCGGTTGAAGTCTTTACCACGCCGAGGTCGGCGGTGTAGTCCTCCAGTCCAATCGTCAGTGCGACAATCTGCTCGCTGGCCGTCGCGATGGCAAAGGCATTCTCGATCCCAAGTGCTGACTCGAGAATCGGCATGAGCCAGGTAGGACGGGTGATGCCGTAGTCGGCCTTGATTTCGTCGACACGCCGGTTGGCTTCGATGACCTGGCTTGGACTTTCGACCTTTGGGATCAAGATCAGGTCGGGAGATTCGGGCACAATTTCGTCCAGGTCTTCCAGGCCGAGCGGGAGCTGGTTAATCCGCACCATGCGTTCGCATTGCAGAAAATCAACGGCGCGCAGCGCATTCCGCACCAGCAGTCGGGCAGCATCCTTTTCGATTCCATGCACTGAATCTTCCAGATCAAGGATGATGCCATCGGCCCCATGAAGGGCCGCGTTGACGAAATACTTTGGCTCGCTGCCGGGAACATAGAGCCGCGAACGCCGGACACGATCGCGCGCAGACGGCTCGGGAAGCGGGATCCGGTCGGGGAGCACCCGCGTGCCCGCGTCCAACCCGGCCCGCCGAACGGCCGCTTCGATGCGCGCGGCAATTACAAAAGGAAGGGCGCCTTCGTCATGAATCTTGACGGCAGCGTGGCGGACACCGAGCGCTTCGAGGACTTCCTCCGCCTGCCTGCGGATCGAGTCACCGTAGTAAGGTTTAACCCGCGATTCGAGTTCCACGGCAATCCCGCCGCGTTCGCGCGGCTCAATCCGTACATGCAGGTCCGAGCGAATGTCCGCGCCCGAGTGGCCCGCCTCGCCTCCCGACAGCACATTGCTCCCGACTGCATTGCTCATGGCTCCAACTCCTGTGTTTCCAGAACCGCGATGGCCTCTTTCGCACGGCTAGCTCCGTTTTTGTCTATCCATTCCTCATCGGGTCGCACGGTATGAAAACGAACCGTGCAACTTGAGCCGTCAAACGCAACTATGATTCGGAAGCGCTTTCCACCGTGCAACTGCGACAACTGCGCCGTCAGTTCACGCGCCAGAGCGATCCCGCGGCCCAACAGCTCCAACGGAGGAAGTCCGCCATTCTCGAGGTAATTCTCGATGTGAATATGGTTTACAAAACACTCATACCCGGTGCGATCCGGGAAATCGAGCCGCTTAACGGGAGCCTGTTTCTTGAGGGCCGAGAGAAACACGCACTGCTCGTCTTCTGCGAACCCTGCATTCAGCAGCGTCAGTAGCTTCTGCGGCAGGGCTTTGGGATCGTCAAGATTCTCTTCGCGAATCTCGTCGTAGAGAATTTCCATTCTCTGGTTGGTCTTCACACCGAACTCCGCTGCGAGCCGGCATAGGCAAGTTCTCTGGCTGTTTCAAGTTTGCCGAGAATTGCGTCCGTCATTTGTGTAGTACTCGCTGCACCCTGCCGGATTGCGTTCGCGCCGCCGGGGATGCGCATCATGTCATACGTCCGCACTGTGCCTTCGTTGACCACGTCGGCGATGGCCTCTCGGATGCGGCGGGCTTTCTCCACCTCGCCGACATGCTCGAGCATCATGACCGCCGAAAGGAACATCGCGATCGGGTTCACGATGGGCGGGTCGAGTTCCGCATACTTTGGCGCGGACCCATGCGTCGGCTCGAAGACCGCGACTTCGTCCCCGATGTTGCCGGATGCAGCGAATCCCAGTCCTCCAATCAGTCCGGCAAATGCGTCGGAGATTACGTCGCCGAATAAGTTCGAGGCAACGACTACTCCATAGTCTTCCGGATTCTTGGTCAGCCACATAGTTTGCGCGTCGATATTCGTCGACCACAGCACAATGCCCGGATATTCCTTCGCCACGCGTCGGGCTTCCTCCTCCATCATGCCGGACGTTTCACGAAGTACGTTGGGCTTTTCGCAGATGGTGACGGATCTGTAGCCATACTTCTTGGCCCACTCGAAGGCGGCCTTGCAGATCTTGCGCGCGGCATCGCGGGTGATAATGCGGACCGAGATCGCGAGATCAGATCCTGGAACCGATGTGAACGGCTTAAACTTCGCGTGCGTAGCGAGTGCAGCACGGACCGCATCCGGCGGATTTGTCCACTCCACGCCGGCATAAAGGCCTTCCGTGTTCTGTCGGAATACAACCACGTTAACCAATGGTTCCTCAAAGCCTCCGCCGGGCTTCTTACGAATGAAGTTCAACGGGTTGCCCGGGACCGAAATGCACGGCCGGATGCAGGTGTCGAGATTGAATCGTTGCCGCATGGTCACGATCGGGCTGAAGTATGAGTAGCCCTTGCCTTTGAGCTCCGAGCGGAGTTCGGCCTCCGCTTCTCTTTTCGGCTTGGAGGTAATCGCGCCAAACAATCCGAGCTTGTGCTTGGCCAGCAGATCGACGGTGCGCTTGGGCAAAGCGTTGCCCTCCTTGCGCCAGCACTCCCAGCCGATGTCGGCGTGGATGTAGTCGGCGTCAAACCCGACAGCCTTCAGAATCCGCAGAGCTTCGGGAAGAACCTGATTCCCGATTCCATCTCCCGGCATTGTGACTACCGTGTGTTTTGCCATGATTGCTTAATCTCCTGAAACGACCATCGGTTCAACGTGTTTCTGACTGAGTCCGAGTTTCTTCGCGACCACGTTTTCTGCCCCGCCTGCAATCACTAGTAACTGCGGCACGCTGCCCAGCGGAGGAAAGGCGAAGCTCTCCCCACGCCAAGTGACGGTAGCGGAAGTGAAATCGACATCTACGCTCTCGCCAGGGATGATCGTTTTTTCTCTGGCCTCGACCTCGCTCGCGAACTGCTCGCGCAGGCGCTTGAGCAGCCCCGGGACCTCGATGCATAAGAAGCCGTTGTTATAGGCGTTACGCAGGTAGGTTTGCGAAAAGCTGGCCGCGATTACCAACGGAATACCTTTCGCCTTCAGGCAGGTGACAGCCTGTTCGCGGCTCGATCCGGTCCCGAAATTGAATCCGCCGACGATAACATCTCCGGCGTGAGTGCGCAGCGCAAACTGCGGATCGTAGTTCTCCATGACCACACGCGCCATCATCTCGGGCGTCATATCATCGCGATAGGTGTAGTCCTTGCCGTAGATCGCATCGGTGTTGACGTTGTCTTGCGGCATGAACACGAGGCGGCCTTTCAGGCGCTCCGGAAATCCTGGCAGGATCTCCACCCGCTCCGTCGCATGTCCGTTAGTAGTGAACTCCTCGTAGCGGCGGACCGGAGCGCGATCTGCGAATAGCTTTGGCCCGCCAATGTAACCGGCTACGGCCGACGCCGCGACCACTTCGGGACTTCCCAGATAACACTGAGCGTCGCGTGATCCCATGCGCCCCTTGAAGTTGCGGTTGGTGGCTGAGATGCCGACCTCACCTTTCTCCAGAAGGCCAGTGCCGAGACCGATGCAGGGCCCACAACTGGGTGGCAGTGGAATTGCTCCTGCGTCGAGGAACGCCTGCCAGGTGCCGCGTTTCTCTGCTTCCTGCTGCACCCAGGCACTGGCCGCCCCCACGTAGAGCTTCACTCCGGGCGCCACTTTCTTGCCGCGCAAGACCCGGGCTGCGGCTTCGAGGTCCTGGAGACGCGAGTTCACGCACGAAACCAGGTATGCCTTCTGAATTGCGACTTTTTTCTGCTCGATCGCGGCGACGGACTGCATGGTTTGCACTGTGTCAGGTCCCGAGACATGAGGCGTAACCTGGCTCAAATCGAGCATGATGCGAGCGGCATAAGTCGCGTCGGGATCGGGACGCGGCGGATTCTTGCTCCAGTTTTGCAGGTCGTCTTTCCGTGAAACGCTCAATGCCCAGCGTCTTCAGGTTTTGGTGTACGCCTCGTAAGTAGCGGATGGTGACCTCGTCTACCGGGAACCAACCTACGAGCGGCCCCCATTCCGTGCTCATGTTTGCGATAGAGAACCGCGCATCCATCGATAGACTGGCCACACCCGGCCCGGAAAATTCAACGGCCGCATTGAGAGCCTCGTCGTGGTTGTAGAGTCCGCAGAGGGTGATGATCACGTCTTTGCCGCTCACACCTTCCGGCAGTGTGCCCTCCAGGATGACCTGAATCGTGCGTGGGATCTGCCACCAGAATTCTCCGGTAGCCCAAACCGCAGCCGCGTCGGTGCGGACGATCGGCGTCCCGATAGCGCCCAGAGCACCGTACATATTGGAGTGCGAGTCCGATGCGACCACAAACGACGCCGGAACAACGTATCCCCGCTCCACCATGATCTGGTGGCCGATGCCCGAACCCGCGGGGTAGAAGTCGACTCCGTGCTCTTTGGCGAAGGCTTCGATGGCACGATATTTCTTGAGGTTGGCTTCGTCGTGATTCTGAATGTCGTGATCCAGGGCGAAGACGAGTTGGCGCGGGTCGTACATTTTCTTCGCGCCGATTGCCTTGAACTTGCTCATCACGGCCGAGGTATTGTCGTGCGTCATCACGTGAAACGGCCGGATGGAGACAAAGTCGCCGGCACGCAGCGGCCGATTTGGGCCGTCGGCAAGGTGGGCTTGAGCGATCTTTTCGACAATAGTCTGAGGCATGCGAACTCCTTCACCGTTTACGGCGCGGTCCTGCGGCGACGCAGGGCTGCTTTATGCGAGCACGGGTCTTGCGACTCTTCCGGCCCTTCGCGCGTGCGCTCTTTCCTTTGGTTCTTGCAGACTTCGCTGCGCGAACGTCGGCTTCCATCAACGCCATCAGTTCGCTGACGGAGCCGACTCGTTCCAGATTCCAGATCGAGTCTTTCACGCGCTTTTGAGCGCCGCTGGACAGCACTCCGTCAGCCAGCGCTGCAAACTTTTCTTCTACTTCCTGGTCGGTCAAGCGGATTGCGCGGGTCGCCTTTGGGATAGTCAAGCTGCTTGTGGAAAGAACGGCCATCTGTCGTATCGATGTGCACGATTACCCTCTGTAGTGCGGGAAATACTTTCTCAATCTCCGGATCCGCGACCACTTCGACCTTCTGTAGTTGCGCCCGGATCTTCGGGTCCATGATTTTCTCCATTGTGAACTGCACCGGAGTGACCTGGCGCTCGACCAGCGCCGCCGCGATCACATAGGGCAGCGAGTGATCCGCAGTTTCTCTGGTATGCGGATCGTATTTGCTGGGATCGGACAGGATGTCGGCGGCTCGCGCCAGGGAGCGAATCCGGATCTTCTCCACCTGGTCGGGATGCAAATCGTTGCTTTTGACCAGATCGAGGACGGCGGAGATCGGCGTATGGGTCAAGGCTTCCGTGGGAAAGGCCTTCATGCCGCATTGCGTGATGCGCCACGAATCTCCCAGACCATCGGTCAGCAGGTCGAGGTTCCAGTCTGGTTTGAAGACGTGGGTCAGCCCTTCCTTGCCGTCGATCACGTGTTCCGGCCCTGAATATCCTTTTTCCGCCAGCAGAGCGGCAAACACTCCACTCTGAGTCGCCATCGGATCGACGGTGTTCTTCATCATGGTCAGTTTGCCGGCGGTGACTGCGCCCAGCGTGCAGTGGCGGCTGGCCGAGATTCCGATGGCGTGCTGGATTTTCCCCCAGGAGAGATGCAACGCGCGCCCCGCTACGATGGGCGAAACAAAGGCGGTCAATGTGGCATGATGCCAGCCACGTTCGCGGATTCCAGGAAACGCTGCTTCACACAGGCGCATCTCGAACTCATGGCCGAGCACCAGCCCGACGATCAACTCCTTGCCGTTGCTGCCAGCCCGCTCGCAACAGGCGATCGCGGCGGGAAAAATGTCAGAAGGATGCGAAGGGTCCTGCTTCCAATAGATGTCGTTATAGTCCATGCACCGGATCATCAGCGCGTTGGCGAGTGATGCGGACACTGGATCAATCCGCTGGCCCGCGCCAATTACTGTTGCCGGGCCGTCGCCGGCAACTTCATCGAGAACAGCGAGGGCAATCTTGACGTCATGCTGCTGGTAGCCGCCCAGCGCGCAGCCCACGGAATCCAGCAGAAAGCGCTTGGCCTGATAGACGGCTTCCGGGGAGAGATCCTTGTACTGCAGGCCCGCCGCCCAGCGCGACATCTTGGCGGTGACGGTTTCTTTGGGTGGGGAACTCGAAGTTAGGGGTGACAAGGGTTTTCTCCTTACGATTTCACCTTGATGTTCTTTGGGTTTTTGAACGGCAGGAATGCCATGAAGTCGGCATGATGGACGATGAAAGCCTCGGTCGTTCGCTTGACTAGATCGCCTTCGGCGGCGTGGGCGGCAATGATGTGACACACGGCGTCAGGTACGCCGCATTCGAGTGCCAGCGCGACCCCGGTAAACGGATGCCGCAGTGCCTCTCCGCGCTCGCTCTGACGGCTCTCGCCGCCGGGACCGATTTCATATTCCAGCAGTTTCCCCACGTCGGCCAGAATCGCTCCCGCGATCACCGTGTCCAGATCGATGGGCAAGGCGCGCCCCATGAAGACCTGCATGGCTTTGGCGCTGTCGCGAGCGACGTGCACGACACACCGCTTGTGTTCCATAAAGGTGATGGAGCAGTTTGGGACCAGCAGCGTGAAGGGGATCCGCGTCAGGTCGTCTGCTTTGAGTGGGCTGCGCTCGAGCGCCTTGATCCAAGTCTGTGTAACTTGTTCACGCAATTGGAGATCGACAATCCAGTCGATCTCCGGCCACAGCTTTTTGACGATCTCTCGCATCCTGGCTGCCCCGGCGCAGACAGTTCAGGCTAGCGCCGGCGCGGGAACAAGGACGACGATTGGAATCACAGTGGCCCGTGATTTGAACACGTGCTAGATGCGGAGTGCAACGATCCGGGTCTACGAGAAGATGCTTAAGTCTATGAATTGTAAAGTAGATGGACGTCAGGGGCGAGCCACTTCGTCAAGAACCTCACCATCAGGACTAAGAAGCTGAATGCGAAGTTCCATCTGGCCGTGCGCGTGGGTAGAGCAACTCAGGCAGGGATCGTAACAGCGGATGACAGCCTCCACGCGGTTGAGCATGCCCGGGGTCAGGCGGTTGCCATGCACGAAATGTTTGGCCACCTGGAGGACGCTGCGATTCATGGCCAGATTGTTGTGGCCGGTCGCGATGATGAGATTCACCCAGCGGATGAGACCCTGCTCGTCGATTTTGTAATGATGGAAGAGCGTGCCGCGAGGCGCTTCGCAGGCGCCCACACCTTCGAGAGCGTTCGGCCGTGCCACGGCGCGCACGTGCTTGGAGAGAATCTCCGGATCGTTCAGGAGTTGTTCCAAGCGTTCGATGCAATACAGGATCTCAATCAACCGCGCATGATGGTAATGGAACGAACTAAGCACGGCGGTACGCTGCAGTTCGTGAAATTCTGCGAGTTCCTGATCGGCGCGCGGCGTGCCGCAGCGGTCGGCAACGTTCAGCCGGGCCAGGGGGCCGACGCGGTAGACGCCGTCGGGGAATCCCTTGGGCTTGTAGTAGGTGGATTTCAGGTAGCTCCAGGGTTCGACCTTTTCCCCGATGTAGTCGGAGTAGTTCGTGGGGTCGAGATCGTCGGCGACCACGTGTCCGGAGGCGTCGACGATGCGCAACTTGCCGTCATAAAAGGTGAGGCCGTTGTCCTTTTTCACGATGCCCATAAACATCGTGGGAAAGTTGCCAAAGACTGAAATCTCTTCCCGGAAGCGTTCCGTTGTGCTCTTGAACCACTCCAGAGTGCGCTCGGCGATGGCGAGCGCATCGGGAAGGGCCCACAAGATGGCGTCCCGGTTTGCCTCGGTGAGCGCCTCGCTCACGCCGCCGGGAACGATCCACGCGGGATGAATGCGCTTTCCTCCCAGGCGCTCAATGATTTTCTGGCCGAACTGGCGCAGACGGATGCCGTCGAGCGCGAGTTCGGGATTCTTTTCCGCAACTCCGAATATGTTGCTCTTGGTTGGGTCCGCATCCATGCCGAACAGGAGATCCGGTGACGAAAGATGAAAAAGGCTGAGGGCGTGCGACTGGGTAACCTGGGCGAGTCCGAAGATGCGACGCAGTTTGTCGGCGGTCGGCGGAATTCTTACGGCGAGCAGCGAGTCGCACGCTTTGGCGGAAGCGATCAGATGGCTGACCGGGCAGATGCCGCAGATACGCGCCATCAGGGATGGCATCTCGTAAAACGGGCGCCCTTCACACAGCTTCTCGAACCCGCGAAACTGGGTCACGTGAAAGCGAGCTTCCTCGACCCGGCCGTCTTCGCCCAAATGGAGCGTGATCTTGGAATGACCTTCGATGCGAGTAACCGGGTCAATGACGATGGTGCCCTGCTTCACGACGTCTCCCTTGAGTCCAGAACCACGGCTTGCAACCTTCGAATTGAGACCTAAGATCCGAAACGAGTGATCGAACTAACGTCCGGTTGCCGCCCTTCCAGCAGTTCGGACACGACGTAATAAATCGTGTCGGCCGACGGCGGACACCCCGGCACGAACACGTCGACGTTGACGAATTCGTGCACCGGCCGTGAATTTGGCAACAGCGCGGGCACGATCTGGTTCGGAATGCCGGGGTCGAAGGTCACATTTTCGCGATACGCCCGGTCGTACACCGCCTTCGTACCGAAGGGATTCCGCATCCCCGGCACATTCGCCGTAACCGCGCAGTCGCCCAGCGAGACCAGCGTCTTCGTTCGCTCGCGCACGATCTTTATCTTGTGCAGGTCTTCTTCGCTGCTGACAGCGCCTTCGACCAGCGTCACATCAACGTCTTCGGGGAATTCCTTGGCGTCGACGAGCGGGCTGTAGACCAGGTCAGCCAGGCCAGCCACGGTTAGCAGCCGTTCATCCATGTCGAGAAAAGACATGTGGCAGCCGGAGCAGCCGTCGAGCCATACGGTGGCGATGCGCTTCTTACTCATTGAACCCACTCATTTGTCCTGCTCATTCAACCCACTCATTCATTCTCTTTCCGCATCATCGTCAGGTAGGGCAGGAACTGCCGGCGCTTGAGCATCTCGGCGACCGAGCGTCCCTTTTCAAACAGGGCACCCGTCGGACACACATGCACGCACTTACCGCAACTGGTGCAGGTTTCCGAAGTGCCCCACGGTTCGTTCAGGTCGGTGATGACCTTGGCGTCGATGCCGCGGCCCATGATGTCCCAGGTATGCGCGCCCTCAATTTCGTCGCATACGCGCACGCAGCGGGTGCACAGGATGCAACGGTTGTGATCGATCACGAAACGGTCGTGCGAGGCGTCCACCTCTTCCTTGGGGAAGCGGTAGGGGAAGTGAACGTGGGTGATGCCGAGCCGCTGGCCCAGCATTTGCATCTCGCAGTGACCATTGGAGACGCAGACCGAGCAGACATGGTTGCGCTCGGTGAAGAGCAACTCCAGAATCATGCGGCGATAGTTCTGTAACCGCTCGGAATCGGTCGTAACTTCCATGCCCTCTTCCACGGCAGTCACGCAGGCCGGGAGCAGTTTGTTTTGTCCTTTCACCTCGACCAGGCACAAGCGGCAGGCTCCGACGTCGGAGAGGCCATCCATCTCGCACAGGCGCGGGATGAAGATGCCATTCTGGCGTGCGACGTCGAGGATAGTTTCTTCCTGACGTCCGCTCAAATCGCGGCCATCGATCTTCAACGTTTTGACGGTTGCGACCGGCCTCATGCGGTTTCTCCCACTGGCTGCGCACCACAAACTCCAGCCGGACACTTGTGCTCTTCGATGTGCGCACGGTACTCGTCGGCAAACGAGCGCAGCGTGCTGACCACCGGATTGGGCGCCGACTGGCCTAACCCGCACAGGCTGGTGTGTTTGAGCAGATCGCAAAGTTCCTCAAGCATTTTCATGTCCTGCTGCGTCGCGGTCATGTTGCCGATGGCGGTGAGGATGCGATGCATCTGGTAGGTTCCCACCCGGCACGGTATGCACTTGCCGCACGACTCGGTCATGCAGAAGTCCATGAAGTACTTGGCGACGTCGACCATGCATGAACTTTCGTCCATGACGATCATGCCACCGGACCCCATGATCGATCCGGCCCGCGCCAGCGATTCGTAATCGACCGGCATATCCAGGCATTCGGTGGGCAGGCAACCGCCAGAGGGGCCTCCGGTTTGCACCGCCTTGAACTTGCGGTTGTCGGGGATTCCGCCCCCGATCTCAAACACCATCTCCCTCAGCGAAATGCCCATGGGAACTTCGACCAGGCCAGTATTCTGCACCCGGCCCGCAAGCGCGAAGACTTTCGTGCCCTTGCTCTTCTCGGTGCCGATGGAGGCATACCACTCGCCGCCATTGCGAATGATGGGCGCAATATTGGCGAACGTCTCCACGTTGTTGATGAGAGTCGGTTCGCCGAACAGGCCTTCCATGGCGGGATAGGGCGGCCGCGGCCGCGGAGTGCCGCGCTTGCCTTCCACTGAAGCAATCAGGGCGGTTTCCTCTCCGCAGACGAAAGCTCCGGCGCCCAGGCGTACATCGACACGAAAACTAAAGCGGGTGCCGCAGATGTTCGACCCAAGCAGGCCGACTCGCTCGGCCTGCCGAATCGCGTTGCGCAGGCGTTTGATGGCCAGCGGGTATTCGGCACGCACGTAGATGTAGCCTTCCGACGCGCCTACGGCATACGCGGCGATCAGCATGCCTTCGAGCACGCGGTGCGGATCGCTTTCGAGCACGCTACGATCCATGAACGCGCCGGGATCGCCTTCATCCGCATTGCAGATCACATATTTCTGAGTGCTCACGGACTTCGATACCGTGCTCCACTTCAAGCCCGTGGGATAGCCTGCCCCGCCCCTGCCGCGCAGGCCGCTCTTGGTAACTTCATCGATGACTTCGCGGGAAGACATCTCGGTGAGCGCCTTGATCAGGGCACTGTAGCCGCTCGCTGCAACGTAATCTTCGAGGCGATCGGGGTCGATAACGCCAGAGTTCTCCAGCACGATTTTTTTCTGGCGCTGAAAGAAGGGGACGTCGGTAGGACAGATCAGCCGTGACACAGGCGCGCCGGCCAGACTGTCGAGGATCGCGGCGCGATCGGCGGCTTCCACCTTCTTATATAAGACTCCCGCGCTGGTCGACACCAGCGGGCCTTCGGAGCAGAGACCCATGCAGCCCACGCCCTTGACCTGGCAATGGTCTTTGGTGCCGCGGCGAGTGACTTCCTGGTCGAGCGCGTCTTTCACCGACTGGCTTTGACACGATAAACATCCGGCGGCAACGCACACATTCACGCGCTGCGTGAACTGGGTCTGCGCTGCACGTTCGGATTCGGCAATCTGGTCGAGTTCCTCAGGCGTCATGGTGTGCCCATTTCTTCAGGTGCTCGCGCATGGCCGCAGTTCCGACCTTGCCCGCGACTTCCTGGTCGTAGACCACGGCAGGCGCCAGTCCGCAGGAGCCCAGACAACGCGCCGTGAGCAGCGAGACCTTCTTATCGGCAGTGGTTTCTCCGGGGGCGATACCGAGATCGTGCTGGACCGCATCAAGCAACTGCTGCGCGCCCTTGATATAGCACGCCGTACCCATGCAGATAACGCAAGTGTGCTCTCCCGCAGGCTTCAGCGTAAAGAAATGGTAGAAGGTGGCGACGCCGTAGGCTCGGCTCAGAGGCACGCGCAATGACATGGCGACGTAGCGCAGGGCTTGTTCGTCGAGATAGCCGAAAGCCTCTTGGACCGTGTGCAGCGTCTCAATCAAGCCGCGCTGTTGCTGGCCCTGACGCCGTATGGTGGCATCGACCAGCTTCCAACGCTTGTCCTGATTGGGCGGAGTTGGTTTTGCAACGTATGAGGGCATATCTTGTCTTGCTCGCGTGTGAATTTCAACATGAGTTATGAATGCGTAGAAATTGCTAAAAGAACTGATAATTGTAGTCCTCTGGGGGCGCGCGGTGGCTATCTTAGTCATTTAAATTTCGCGGTCTTGTTTCACTTTGGGTTTATCACCGTTGCGCGAGAAAATTCCAGGAATGGTGCCGGAGCATTGCGTCCAGACGCTAGGTTACTGAACGTCAAAATCGGACTCTCTGCCTGTCGACGCTTGCTAAACCGAGTACTGTACGTCGTCGACATCGTCGTCCGCAGAGGCCTGGGACAGAGAGTTGCTCGCCGAGACCACGGAGGAGACCTTGCTTCCCCGTCGCATGGCGACAATGCCCGTACGTACCATCTCCAGTACTCCGTAGGGGCGGAGCACCTCCAACAGTCCATCAATTTTGTCTTCGTCGCCGGTGATTTCGATGATGAGGGATTCCGGAGCAACGTCGACCACGCGTCCGCGGAAAACGCTGGCCAGCTCCAACACGTGGGAACGTGCCTCGTGGGTGGCGGCTACTTTGATCATCGCGAGATCGCGCACAATAGCGGGCTCGGCCGTAATGTTTTCGACCAGCAACACGTTCACGAGTTTGTACAGGTTAGCTTCAATGCGGCGCGCCTGGTCGCGATCCGCGTCCACCGTGATAGTCATGCGCGACAATTCCGGCTTTTCCGTACGCCCCACGGTGAGAGAGTCAATATTGAAGGCGCGGCGGCGAAACAGCGACGCCACTCGGGTCAGCACGCCCGGCTTATTTTCGACGTACACCACAAATGTGTTCAGCATAGGGATTACTCGTCCGCAGCGGTCTCCACAATCGGACTGGGCCGCCGGATCATCTCGTGCAGAGCCGCTCCGGCCGCTACCATGGGATAGACCGTATCTTCCTGCTCCACCTGAAAATTAATCAGCACCGGCCCATCGTGTTGCCGGGCCGATTGGACCGCGGGCACAACTTGAGAGCGTTGGGTCACGGTTTCATTTCGAATTCCGTAGGCGTCCGCCAGCTTTCCGAAATCCGGGTTCAGCAACGGCGTTGCCTGGTAATTGCTCTCATAGAAGAACTCCTGCCACTGGCGAACCATTCCGAGATAGCCATTATTAATAATGGCTATGTTGACCTTGAGATTCTCTTGCACGATAGTGGCGAGCTCGGCCATGGTCATCTGGAAGCCACCGTCCCCCACCACGACCCACACCTCGGTGTCCGGGCGCGCGACCTTCGCTCCGATCGCCGCGGGCAAGGCAAATCCCATCGTTCCCAACCCGCCGGAGGTGATCAGAGAACGCGGCTCCTCGTGCTTGTAATACTGAGCTTCCCACATCTGGTGCTGGCCCACATCGGTCACCACCGTGGTGTTGCTTCCGCGCGTCTCCCGCCACAGGTCATTGATGACATGCGCCGCATAGAGATGGCCGCTGTCCGGCAAGTTCTGAATATCGCGAACGGCCGAGTCACCCTTCATCCGATCGATGTAATCCAACCACTCGTGGCGATCGATGGTTTCGATCTTGGGCAGCATTTCCTTCAGCACGTCGCGCAGATCGCCGACCAGAGCCACATCTACCTTGACATTCTTGTTGATCTCGCAGGGATCGATCTCCACGTGGATCTTCTTGGCATTCGGGGCGTAAGTCTTGAGATTCCCCGTGACTCGGTCATCGAAGCGCATGCCCAGCGCAATCAGTAAATCTGCCTCCTGGATGGTGTGGTTCACCCAGGCTTCCCCGTGCATCCCCATCATTCCGAGATTGAGTGGATGAGAAGCGGGTAATACCCCCAGGCCGAGTAATGTGAGGGCCACCGGAATCCCAGAGCGCTCCACCAGATCACGCACTTCGCGCATCGCACCGGAGATGAGCGCACCATGTCCGAGTAGGATCACGGGCCGCTTGGCGTTATGAATGAGTTCGAGCGCCTGTTCATATTCCTTTGGCGCCGGAGAAAGATCGGGGCGATAACCCGGCAGTTGCGGCTTGGCGGCATCCCAATCGAACTCGCAGGTGGACTGCTGTGCATCCTTGGTAATGTCCACCAACACCGGACCCGGCCGGCCCGAGCGCGCCACATAAAAAGCTTCGCGGAGCGTGCGCGCCAATTCCCCGGCGCGCGTCACCAGGTAATTGTGCTTAGTGATCGGAAGAGTGATGCCTGTGATATCGGTCTCCTGAAACGCGTCAGAACCGATCAGCTTGCTGCCCACCTGACCGGTAATACAAACAATGGGAGAGGAGTCCAACATTGCGGTCGCGATGCCGGTCACCAGGTTGGTCGCTCCGGGGCCGGAGGTAGCCACGGCAACTCCAACCTGGCCGCTGGCCCGAGCGTACCCGTCCGCCATGTGTGCCGCGCCCTGCTCGTGACGCACCAGCACGTGATGAATTCGAGTGTGCTTCAGTGCATCATAGGCAGGCAGGATCGCTCCCCCGGGATATCCGAAGACGTGGGTTACGCCCTCGCGCTCCAGGCATTGCCAAAGAATTTCTGCACCAGTCTTCATCATCAGATCCAAACTCCTTCTACGTCTACTCTTGTGAATTTACTGGAATCATACTCCCCAAAGATAATCTTCCTGTTGCTCGCTCTCGTGCTTGTACATCCCTCTTGCGGCTGCGGCGCCGAACCCGCTTTCGTAGGCTCTCGGAGGAATCGCCATTGGGGCCGGGCCATTGACCTCGGCCGACGAGTTCCCACGGCGGATCTCCTGAATGATTTCTAGTATGCAACGGTCTTCTACGGTCTTAGTATTATCCGCTAGGGCCAAGAACCGACGATACACTAGGTCAAGTTCTCTCCGCTCCAACTGGCAGCCCAGTTCCTCGCAGCGCTGAGCGAGTGCATGGCGGCCGGAGTGCTTGCCGAGAACGAAGCTGGTGCCAGGCACTCCCACCGATTGCGGAGTCATAATCTCGTAGGTCAGCGGATTCTTGATCATGCCATCCTGGTGGATACCTGCCTCGTGCGCGAAGGCGTTACGGCCAACGATCGCCTTGTTGGGCTGTACCGGAACCCCGGTGATTTCACTCAGCAACTGGCTCGCGGGGAAAAGATGCTCGGAGACGACGGCCGTGTGATACGGATAGCGGTCAGGGCGGACGCGCATGGTCATGACCAATTCCTCCAACGAGGCGTTGCCTGCGCGTTCGCCGATACCGTTAATGGTACATTCCACTTGCCGCGCCCCCGCGGCGACGGCGGCAAGGGAGTTGGCCACCGCAAGCCCCAGGTCGTCATGGCAGTGCGTCGAAATCGTCACTTGCTCAATGCCCCGCACGCGACGCCGCACGGTCTGAATCAGTTCGGTGATTTCAACGGGAACGGAGTACCCGACCGTATCGGGAATATTGATGGTAGTGGCACCAGCCTCGACCACCGCCTCCAGAACCTCGAATAGGAAATCCCGGTCTGAGCGAGTGGCGTCTTCGGCAGAGAATTCCACGTCCTGGCAATAGGACTTGGCCAGGCGGACCGCATCACGCGCCTGCTCGAGGCATTCGCGCCGCGAGATCCGGAGCTTGTGTTGCAGGTGAATGTCTGAGGTAGCCAAGAAAGTGTGGATACGAGGGCGGGCTGCGCCGGCGAGCGCCTGCCAGGCTCGATCGATGTCGTCACGGCAGCAGCGGGCCAGGGCTGCGATGACTGGCCGCCGAAGGTCGTGTGCGACGGCCTGTACCGCCCGGAAATCTCCGTCGGAAGCGATGGGAAATCCGGCTTCAATTACATCGACACCTAGGCGGTCCAACTGATGCGCCAGGCGCTGTTTCTCTGCCCAGGTCATACTGCACCCAGGGGACTGCTCGCCATCGCGCAGCGTGGTGTCGAATATCACTACTTGCTCACGGGCTGACATTTTGCTTCTCTTCTTCCTGGCCTCGGAAAGGCCTGCCTGTCCAGTTCTAACTGCAACAATCAAAAGGGCCATCGTCCTGTGGATGATGGCCCTTTCAGAATCTCTAGATATCGTTGCTTATGCCTGTATCATCCGACGCTTCCTAGGGGTGCAAGCACCAGGCCAAGAATGGCCACGCTAAGGGCGAGGAGACGCAGTCGCACCTCGAAGGGAACTCGGATCGCGTTTGGCGCCAACGGCTGCACTGTCGGAGGATATCGTCCCTGACTTGCTGCACTTTAGCCTACCAAGATGAGTCGGTCAACTAGTGTTCCGGCCCGATTGAACGCAAATTTCTGCTGCGTACCATCGTTTTTTTGGATAATACGCCCGCCGCGGCGCCCATGGAGCCGCACAAGCAGGCGTGATTCTGCTCACAGCAAGGAAATGCCGCCCAGCAGAACATGGACCTTCGAGTCTAAGCGCCTAAGGCGGAGTCAGGCCGACAGTTCGCTTCGACGAGAGGCCTGAGCGTGTGCGTTCAGTAAAACCAACTCGGCTGCGCTTGCTTTCGCAAGTCGTTTTCTTCCTCCTGTTCCTGTTTCTTCTGCTGCACACCGAGTTCCGCGGATCGTTGAACACAGATGCAAGCGACATCCGCCTGCCTTATCCGGTGAACCTGTTTTTTCGACTTGATCCGCTGGTGGCGCTGTCGAATGCTTTCGCCAGTCGCGCCCTATATCACGGGCTGTTGTGGAGCCTGGTGATTCTGATTCCCACGATTTTTCTTGGCCGCTTCTTCTGCGGCTGGATTTGCCCGCTGGGCTCGATCCACCACTTCTTCAGCAGCGTGAAATCAGAGCGCAAACGCGGAAAACAACTGATCGAATCCAACCGTTACAAGCGCTGGCAGACCACGAAGTACTACCTGCTCGGCGCTGGCCTGATCGCCGCGGCGTTGGGCTCGGGGATAGTGGGATGGCTGGATCCTTTCTCGCTGCTGGTGCGCTCGTTAGGTTTGTCCATTCTGCCTGCAACCGACTATGGCCTGCGGGCAATCTTGAGCACGCTCGAGCACAGCCGATACGCCTTGGTTCAGACTGTCGGCAGTGTGTTGCATTTCATTCTGGGATTGCTGTTCCTCAGTTTCAAGCAGCCGTACTTCCGGCAGGGCATTTGGCTGGGGCTTATCTTCATCTTTCTGGTTACGCTGAACTTTCGCATCACCCGCTTCTGGTGCCGGGCTCTCTGCCCGCTGGGGGCGCTGCTCGGGATAGCCTCGCGCGGGGCGATTCTGGGGCTGGTCAAGAACCAGGAACACTGCGAGAACTGTAATCGGTGCCTGTTGCGCTGCCAGGGTGGCGATGATCCGATCGGCGGCGTTCCCTGGCGCCAGCCGGAGTGTCATCTCTGCCTGAACTGCGTGGACGAGTGTCCCGAGCACCGGCTGCAGTTCAAGTTCTTCCCTGCCCAGAAGGGAGTGGGAGCGAATCTGCAGAGACGCAAGGTTCTGACCGGGTTGGCCGCAGGGGCGGTCACGGTTCCCTTGTTGCGTAGCACTCCCGGATTCGCCGTCGAGCGTCATGAGAGGTTGTTACGGCCTCCGGGTGCGCTCGAAGAAACGGATTTCCTGTCCCGCTGTATCCGCTGCGGCGAGTGCATGAAGGTCTGCCCCAACGACGCTCTGCATCCCGCCTTGACCGAAGCCGGGCTCGAGGGTCTCTGGACGCCGATATTGATCCCGCGCATCGGTTATTGCGAGACCAGTTGCTCGTTATGCTCGCAAGTCTGTCCCACCGGAGCAATCTGGGAGATCACAGCCAAGGAGAAGGGCTGGTCGGAAGAGGTGGCAGGCGCGAAAGCCAATCCGGCTGGGCACAGCATTTTACGATCGCGGCCGATGCTTGCCCTGGGCCATGGCTACCGATTGCATCGTGTGCGAAGAATGGTGCCCGACCTCCCCGAAAGCAATTTATCTTCGCCCGGCAGAAGTAATCGATGCCGCCGGCAATGCAAAAGAAGTCAAGCAGCCCTATCTCGATCCTTCGCGCTGTGTTGGCTGTGGCGCGTGCGAATACGCCTGCCCGGTTCAGGACCGGCCGGCAGTCTATGTGACGAGCGTCGGCGAGAGCCGTTCCCTGACAAACCAAATCCTGCTGAATCGCAGCAAAGGGAACGCGAAGGCATGAGCCGAGGCAGATCGCGGAACGAGGTGTGAACATGAATTCATCCGAGAATGCAACGCTGAGTCGCCGCGACGCGCTTATCCAACTTCTCCGCCTGGGCGGGGCCGCTGCCGGAACCACCAGCATCGGACTCTGGCTCAACAGCCGCTCTGAACGTCCTCGGCTAGAGGTGGCACGCACCGGGAAACGGAGCCACACGGTGCCGAACGATCCGAGACTACCCGATATGGCAGTCATTGGAGGCGACGACCCCGCGCAATTGGCACGGGAAGCCATTGCAGAACTGGGCGGTATTAAGCGCTTCATTTCTCGTGCTGATGTAGTGCTCATCAAGCCGAACATTGGCTGGGACCGCACTCCCGAACAGGCGGCCAACACCAATCCGAATGTAGTTGCGGAAGTGATCCGGCAGTGCACGAACGCCGGGGCAAAGCGCATTCTCGTGACCGACGTGAGCTGCAATGATCCCCGCCGTTGCTTTCAGCGGTCAGGAATCGCGGAGGCGGCACAGCGCGAAGGCGCCGAAGTCATTCTTCCTGATCCTTCCAAATACAAGGAAGTCGACTTGGGGGGCGAAGTTCTGCGCCAATGGCCGGTGCTCGATTCCTTCCTGAATGTCGACAAGATCATCAATGTTCCGATTGCCAAGCACCACAGCCTCACCGGCACAACTTTAGGCATGAAGAACTGGTATGGCATCCTGGGTGGCCCTCGGCATCAGTTACACCAGAAGATCCACGAAAGCCTCGCAGACCTCGCGGATTTCATGCGCCCCACTCTCACCCTTATCGATTGTTACCGAATCCTGGTGCGGAACGGGCCGACGGGTGGCAATCTGCAAGATGTCGTATTAAAGAAGACCATGGTGGCAGGCACCGATCCGGTTGCGCTTGATGCCTACGTGGCGAAAGCGTACTGGAACCTGGAGGTTTCTGCTCTGCCCTATCTAAGAATGGCGGCCCAGCGTGGCCTCGGGACCTATGAGTTCGAGAAGGTCCGCACACGAGTGAAGCAACTGTCATAACCTGGCCGTCTGCCGGGCAGTCTCTGGCCATCCGCAGGAGGATGCAAATGGAAGTGTTTCGTCAGCACGTCTTCATCTGTACGCAGGAAAAATCGGAAGGAGTGACTGCTTGCCCAAGGAGCGGATCACTGCACGTGCCGCAGGCCCTGCAACAGGGGCTGTGCGCGCAAGGGTTGGACGATGACGTTCAGGTCACGACCTGCGGCTGTCTCGGATTGTGCGATGACGGCCCGATCATGATTGTTTACCCTGGAGGGATCTGGTATCGCAAGATTAAAGAGGAGGATGTCTCCGAGATCGTGACCTCGCTGCGGTCCGGCCAGGTGGTATCGCGGCTGGTTTGGAGCGATCCGCCCGCCATGAAAGCGCAATCGAAAGAACATCGCGACCGTTATCGCGCCATGGTAAAAGCCAGAGATGAAGCCGGTATTCTCCCAGACGATCTCTACGAGATGACTCGCGCGTACATGCCCAGCCGAACCGTGCTCACCGCACTGCAACTGGATGTGTTCACAGCAGTGGCGGATGGCGCGTCCGCCGAACATGTGGCTGGGAAAATTCATGCTGATCCACGAGCCACCGGAATGCTGCTGAATGCGCTGGTGAGCCTGCACTTGTTGGAGAAAACGGATGGGACGTTCTCGAACTCTGCGGCGAGCGCTCGTTTCTTCCGTGAGGGCTCGCGCGACAATGCCCGGGCTGGCCTACTGCATACGGCTCACATTTGGCATCGCTGGTCCAGGTTGACGGAGTCTGTGCGCACGGGGACGCCCGCCGCCCCATGCGAGGAAAACGAGGACAACTTCGTGCCAGCTTTCATCGCAGCCATGGATCGCAACGCGAAAGAAAGGGCAGGCGCAGTGGTGAAGGCCGTCGGAACCAACGGGATCGGTCGCATGCTCGATCTGGGCGGCGGATCGGGAGCTTACTCCATCGCTTTTGCGCGGGCCCTACCTCAGATCAGGTCAGAGATTGTGGACATGGGCGACGTCGTGCCGCTCACTCAGGAATACATTAAGAAAGCCGGGCTTGCGGACCGAGTCACCACGCGCGTGGGCGACATGCTGCGCGATCCGCTGGGAGAGAATTACGACCTGATTCTGGTCTCCGCGATCTGTCATATGTTTTCTCCGGAGCAAAACCGCCAGCTATTCCGGCGGGCTTACAATGCGCTGACTCCGAAAGGGCAGATCGTGGTCCAGGATTTTATTCTGGAACCCAGCAAGACGGCCCCTCGCGCGGCCGCTCTATTCTCGCTGAACATGCTGGTGGGAACGGAAGCCGGCAGCAGCTACGCGAGCCGGAATATGCGGAGTGGTTGCGGAGCGCAGGCTTCTCCGCCGTGCGTCGGGTACGCTTGCCCGGACCCAGCGGGTTGATGATTGGAGTACGAACCTGAAACGCTGCAAGGCTGGGAACCAGTTAGCCTGCAACGCCTTCCTGCTGCTGTAAGAATCGTGAGGGATAAGAACGCTTATAGGGCTTTCTTTCCCGATACGATCTGGCTAGCTCGAGGTAGATGGCGATATCGCGGTCGAGATCCGATTGCTGGCCATCAAAATAGAAGTTCCGGATAGGGATGCCGCCGTAATCCCGGCTAAGCTTTGGATAGATCGCTTCGCTTACAACTCCATTCATGCAAGTGAACGGGCTGATGTCCACGATGCCGTCGGCTCCCCGCCGGGCAAGATAGGCGCTCCGGCCCATGTTCATCACCATCTCGCCTTCGGCACCAGGAAAAGGAAGATACGGATGCGCCAGCTTCAGCACTTCCTCGACGCCGGGTTCTTCGTAGCCCGCGAAATCCTCGAGGAAGAGTGACCGCAAGGAGTGCTCGTCGGCATGCTGAATGCGGGAACGCAGTTTCGACTTGAGCATGCCCCAGGAATACGACCGGCCTGCCAGCCGCAGATTGCGGACCTCTTCCATGTTCGTGTAGCCGATCCACTCGGCGATGTCGCTCATCCAGCACTCCGCGCCCTGCGCCTCCAACCGGCGCACGAGATCCCGGTTGCTGAAGGTATTGAGACGGCAGAAGATTTCGCCCACGATGCCGATCAACGGCCGGCTGCGGTCGAAGCGTGCGGGTACAGCGTGAAAGCGCTCCCCTGCCCGAACTAACGACGCCGTTACCGAGCGCATCTGGCAAGCCGTGTCGGAGCAACTCCGCTCCAGCGTCTGGCACAAATCGTCGACCGACTCGCGATAGGCCCGGTCGGACCCTCCCGGCTGCGTTTCGTAAGGCCGGGTCTGCAGCAGGAGTTTGCGCAGAATGTCCGCCGAGACCACGGCCTCGCCATGCCGATCGGACGAAAGCATTGTCGAAATCCTGAAAGTCGCTATAGCCGTGTTCTCCATGCGGAGAAAACACGTGCACTTCACCGTAGCCCTGTTCGCGCAGGATCTTGCGCAGAAACGGAGCATACTGACCGAAGCGGCACGGCCCGTCGGTGGTCGCCATAAAAAATACCGTGCGCTTGGCATCGAAGCTTGGCCGCTGCGCAATCTTGAGAAAATCTCCGGTCGTGATTTTGGCGGGAAAACACTCGTCCCCGCTCGTGTACTTGCCGCCCAACTCGAGCGTATGCGCATCCGAGTGGGGCGTTGGACAGCGCCTCAATCCCCATCCAGCGCAGCACGGCGCACAGGGCCTCGACGCTTCCTTCGGCCAGGTCCGGAACGTAGACCGTCTTTCCCCGCCAGGGGATGGTCGGCACCAACCTTCCGGGTTACGCAGCGATGTTTGAGGACTGGCATCGTAGAAATCCCGTGCTATCGAGATAAGCTTCACACCGCGTAATGTAGCCCGCGTCGTTCGAATGTCCGTCAAACTGCAGCACCAGGCTGGGCTTGCCGCAGGCATCCTCAATAAAAGACTTCAAATAGGAATCCGGGCCGCACTTAAAGTTCGAGATGTAAATCAGGTGCAGGCTGGGATTACGTCCTGACGATCCGGGCAGCCGCCAGAATCAGCCGGCCGGACTGCCAGTACATGTTTTCGTTAATCTGCGAGACGTCTTCGCGGTCAAGTGGCAGAAAGTCCAGCGGCACGACATTGATGCCGTACAAACGTTCGCAGCTTGCGGGGAATGTCGCAACACACCATGCGGTCGTAAATGTTGTAGGGTCGGCCCAGCAGCACAATCGCGGGCTCGCGCGTCGTCTCAGTACCCGCAATGCGGCAACTCCTGCTTGCCGCACCGCCTGGCTGAATTTCTCTTGCGCGCGGTAAGCCTTCTCTAACGCAGCGTCGCTTGCCGCTTTGCTCCGTCCTAGCATGCTCGCCAGAACTCGCACCTCTTCGCGTACGTGTCGCGGCCCCTGGCGGAAATGGATAGTCGGACACAGCAGCCTGCCGTGCAGATCGCTCGCCAGTTTCTCTACGGCCCGCACTACGAACGGCAGGGTCTGATTCCACGGACACAGCTTCGACTCCGTCTGCATGAACGGTGTCTCCGCGTCCACTGCATTTGGCAGCAGAACGTAATCCACGCCTTGCTTGCAGCAGCGCGTGCACATGCCCGTGCGCCACCTGGACCGGGAAACAAGGCTGGGCAATCGCTAGTTCTTCTCCCTTGGCCGCGATGCTCCCATCAGTCGGAGGCGAAACTGCGACGTTATATCCCAGTTCCTGCAAGTAAGTACACCAGAAAGGGAAGCGATCGTAGAAGAACATGGCGCGGGGAATACCGACAGTTTCCCTTCCTTCCTTTGGAGGCGCCAGCGCCGCCTCCAGCAAGGTGTCCCGGCAGGGTGAGGAGATCCTCAATGACCGGTTGACGGTCAGTACGCGAGCGCTTGCGGAACTTATCGGAGCACTGGTCTCCCCAATAGCTCTTCTCCCCGTCAATCACAAACTCCTTCATCTCGCAGTAGTTGGAGCAGGCGCGGCAGACAAAGTCCCGGCTGACGAATTTCGCCTGGTTCAGGTCAAAGCCGCGGAACCTGCTCTCTTGGCCGCTGGCCCGCATGCGATCGCGTGCAATCAGCGCCATGCCGATCGCCCCGATCACTCCGTTATGCGGGGGAACGACGATGGGCTTCTTCAGAATGACGGAGAAGGCAGCAGCCACCGCATCGTTATAGGCGGTGCCGCCCTGGAAATAGATCATGTCTCCGATGTTCCGCCCACGCACGACGCGATTCAGATAGTTCAAGGCCACCGAGTAAGCCAGTCCCGCGCATAAGTCGGCGACCTTCGCGCCCTTCAGCATCAGGCTGCTCACATCCCGCGCCATGAACACCGTGCAGCGTTCGCCCAGCCGGATCGGACTTTGCGACGACAATGCCAGGCGTGCGAATTCGTTCTTGATCGCAACTCCCAGCTTTTCGGCCTGTTCTTCAAGAAACGAGCCGGTGCCCGCCGCGCAGGCCTCATTCATGGTGAAGTCCACCACGACACCATCGTGGATGCGGATGAATTTCGAATCCTGCCCGCCAATCTCGAAGATCGTGTCCACCAGCGGCATCTCGAGTTGCCGGCACACGTGCATCGCTCCAGTCTTATGCGCCGTGATCTCGTCATTCACGGTATCGGCGCCGGTCAGTTCGCCAATTAATTCTCTCCCCGACCCGGTCGTGCCTAAGCCGCAAATCCTGATTCGCGACCCGAGTTCTTGCTCGATTTCGCGCAGTCCGGTCGTAACTACTTCGATCGGACGACCCGCGGTGGGAACGTAAATCTCCTTGAGTAGATTGCCGCTGCAGTCGATCACCACCAGGTTCGTACTGACCGACCCTACGTCAATGCCGAGATAGGCATCCACCGGCTTGCCGGCCGCCGGCAGTTGGACCGGACGCGCCCGGTCCCGCAGCAGCGTCACTTGGTCGAGGGAGAGTGCTTCGGTGGTCGGTAACTCTGCCGTGCCTAAAGTCTCCGCTGGCAACGCGCGGAGGGCACCTGTGCGGCCATTGCCATTTCCTTCTGCTGCGAGCATGCACGCGCCCAGCGCTGTCATCCAGCATTGCAGTTCCGGAACCAGCAGATCTGCTTCCTGTAACTTGAACGCCTCCAGGATCGCCGCCCGCACTCCAGCGTTCAGCGCCACGCCGCCGACAAAGGCAACGGGGGATACCACCTTTCGGCCCTTCACGATGCTGGACTTGAAGTTTCGCGCCACCGCCTCGCACAGCCCGCGCAGTATTTGGTCCGCGGTGTATCCCTTCTGCTGCGCGTGGATCATGTCGGTCTTGGCAAAAACCGAGCAGCGCCCTGCAACCCGCGCGGCACCGCTGGCACTGCAGGCGGCCGCACCGACGTCCTCTACGTCATACCGCAGCCGCGAGGACTGCTGGTCGATGAACGATCCCGTGCCAGCGGCGCACTCTGTACTCGATTGGAAGTCCAGTATCCCTAGCTGGTCTGAGCCGTTCGTTGCCCCGAGCCGTATATACTTCGACGTTTCCCCGCCCATCTCAAACACGGTCCGCACTTGCGGATACAGCGCCCGCATACTTCTCGCTAGCGCACGAAACTCGTTTTCAAATCCCGCGTTGAAGGCGCGAGCCACGGTCCGTCCACCCGATCCGGTAAAGAGGATTCCGGTAATCAACTCTTGCGGCACAACGGCGCAGAATTCCTGCAAAAGGTCCGAGGCAGCCTGCAGAGGATTGCCCTGAATTCGCCGGTAGGCGGAAATCACAACCGGACGCCCCGCGAACCCGTTATTTCGCGGCAGCGTAGGCAGAGAGAATGCAGAGGTAGCCTCGGCGAGGCGGGCCAGCACGGAGCAGTCTTCGGGCGCACCTAAAGCCGCCAACTTAACGCTAACCGCGCCTACGTCCAGGCCAAGGCTGATACGCAATCAACGGCCTCCTGCTTCATGGGGCTATGCCTCCGATCCGTCCTACTGGATTCCCGAAAATCTTTCGCAGGAACAACCAGAGGACAAACCGGAGATCGGGAACGGAGTTACGACGAAAAGCTAAGCGCAGTTTTTCATAGCCGCAGCCAGTCAAGATGACGCTCCCTGCCTCAGCCGCTGATAGACTCCGGCGAGGTCGAGTGATGGTGACTCGGAGGAGCTAACGTAACCTCTTGTAATCTCACGTCGTACGGCTGTCTGTGATTTTGGTCACACGATGGTGTTCAGGAAAAGCTGACTTGTTCCTGGCGAGACCCGGCTCAGCGATATCCGCCACACAAACAGCACAAGCTACTTGATGAGAGGCTCGGGAACGCCTCGATAGACACATCCAGCCCAGGCCGATTCCTGAGGGCATTGCGCCTGTTTGCGATTGAGATTTCTGACGTTTAGGAAAGAAGGTGTTGAAATTCGCAACAGATTGCAGCAGTACACCATTCGACGAGAGGCGCCATGTACCTTCGAAATCTATCTAGATTTCTCTTGCGGCTTCAGACTGATGAAAAGCGAGCCCTTGCGGAAACGGTCGGTTTCGCTCCTAACAAATAATGCAAAAGCAAACGGTAAGAAGAACCCCTAGAAAGTGTCTGGGAAACACGCCAGCTGCGATGCTGCTTCTGTTGGCCATTGGCTCGCTGCTTGGGTGCCAGGGCGTAAGCGCAGGCGGCGGCTCTACGAATCCAGTCGGCACCGGAACGGTGGGGCAATTAACCGTGAATCCGGCCACGCTCGATCTTGGCAGTGTGATGACCGGCGCTAGCGGAACCGCCTCGGGTAGCTTGGCCGCCAGCGGAGGCAACGTAACCGTCACAGCGGCGAGCACGAACAACTCGGTGTTCAGCGTGGGCGGCCTCTCGCTTCCGGTGACGATTCCGGCCGGCAAGAGCGCTTCGTTCACCGTGACCTTTAGCCCGCAAACGGCTGGAGCAGCGACGGCGTCGCTCACGTTTACCAACAACTCACAACTCACCACCACAACCGAGGCCCTGAAGGGCACTGGCACCCCAGCACCAACGCACACCGTGAATCTGTCGTGGAACGCGAGTACTTCGTCAAACATTACCGGCTACAACGTTTATCGTGCCGCCTATGTTACTTCTTGTGGGTCCTTCTCGAAAATCAACACCGGCGTAGACACCAGCACTTTGTACGTCGATTCCAGTGTCATTGATGGCGCAAACTACTGCTACGCTACAACGGCGGTGAACACGAGCAGCCAGGAGAGTGGCTACTCGAATATCATTTCCAACATTCAAATCCCGGCTCCTTAGTCCAAGACGAGGACCATTATCGTCCTGGGCATCAGGCAAACCTGTCGGCCTCGGCGGCTTTGTGCTTTCTGAGCCCGGTGTGACCTGCATTGTATGCATTCTCTTGCAACAGTTGCAAAAACTCCCATCTTGACAATGACTTAGCACAGGACTGAAATGGAACTGTTGGCGACGATTGAGTTTGTAACAGGCAGTACCACCCCAAGAAACCTCCCCCTGTGCTGCCTGGGCTCCTGAACAAATTTGCGGCAAATATAGGGAGTTGAGTATGAGCAGGCGAAGTGCGAAATGGTGGTTGGCGATGGCAGCTCTGTTGCTCCTGACGCCTGTGATGTCGGCGACACGCCAGTCGGTGAGGGAGAAAGGATGCGGTGCCCACGACCGAGACCAGAAGTGTCGACAGGTACCGGAGGGCGGTTCCATGGCCGCCTACCTTGTCGGAGCCGGTGTTACTTGCCTCGGGGCCACAGTGGTGCGGTCCCGCCTTATCAAGCCTCAGACTCGTTAGTCTGAAGCAGCAGATAGAGCCGCACACCGGTGAACAACCATGTGCGGCTTCTTCTTGTTGGGTTCGGTGACTAACTCATCCCGGAGATGCCCGAGGCGCGTAACTCGCCCCGCCGCAAGAGCCATACCAACATTGCAACCACCAAGACGGTAAGCCCAAAGAAGACGATCCCACCGCTGTGATGCAGCCAGCCGTCCAGAAAACCTGGATCTACGCGCGTTCCCAGCTCCGTGATAGTGAAAACACGCAGGGCATTCTTCGCTACTGATAGCGGTATGACTGCCACAATCAGCAGAATCTTCCTCCACCATGAACGAAGGAAGAGTTGAGCTAAAAGCAGGGTCGTGACCAGAAGCATCATGCTGGAGCGGATACTACTGCACTCGCTCGCCACTTCGATATCGAGGCCCGGGATGGATAACATGATCCCCTCGCGCGTCACCGGGACCCGAGCAATACGGAATAGAGCGCCCGCGGACACAGCGGTCTGCTGTTGCAGGAACTCCGTGATCCAATTCAAGACGTGTTCCGGGAAGGGTGCGATTAGAAATAGAAAGCACAGAGGAAACAGAAACGATCGGAAAGTTCGGAGCCCCAGGCAGAGGATTACGCTGCCGATCCACCACATCACGAGCGCAAATATGCTTAAAGATAAGCGACCGCTGGGCGACAGAGGCCAAACGTCCCACCTTGTGAAACCGCGTAAAACCAGTGCTGCACTCAGTAGCATCAAGCCAAGCCATCGTTCCCGCTCACAGGCGAGATGAGCCCCTCTGGCTTGAAAGTAAATCAGGGCAACGCTGAGCGGTAGGATCAGCAGGATATGGGTGTGCGCATCGCTGCTCAGAGCGAGTTTCATGTCCGTTGCAAGTGGGTTCCACCAGATCGCAATAGACGCACAAAAAAGGCCGAGGAGCTCGAGACATCGGATTCGCCCCCTCATCGGATTCGATGAAGCCATGATTTACGGCCGCGAAACCATCTACATTACCGTATCACTTCATGACTTCCCTGCTGGCCCTAAATTGTGTACCCAGATGCTCGCCAAAGGCTGCGCCGACATACGGCGCATAAAGATCAAAGGTGGGGGCCTCTGAATGCCCTCCGCCAAGTTGTTAACAGTCGCCGCGAAGACATCGGCCTCGAAGCCTATTCCCGCGGGTCCGAAGCAGTTTGGTTCGAGCCGGTGCTCTTTAGCTCTTGGAACTCCTTCATCTCTCGCTCCGCTTCGGCCGTCTTGCCCTGCTTGCGGTAGAGTCCAGCCAAAGCAAAATGAGTTTGTGCCGCGAGTTCTCCCTGCTTCTCAATCGAAAGAAGTTCAAGCCAGGACTTCTCCGCAGCCGATGCATCGGCTTCGAGCCAGGCCGCCTTACCGAGGGAGTACAACGTTTCGGGCATCTGCGGCTGCAACTTGTTCGAACGTTCCAGAGCCAATCGCGCTTCGCGCGACTTCCCTTGGTGCAGGAGTGCGTCACCCAGCCGGTAGGCAGCCTCAGCGTTTCCCGGTTGGAGCTTGGACTCGGCGCGAAACTGTTCCTCCGCTTGCGGCCATCGAGAAGTCCTGGCGAATACCTCGCCGAGTTCCAGGTGGAGATTCGGCGTATCGGGCCGCAACTTCAGAGCTTGTTCGTACTGTTTTTCCGCCTCGGGCATTTGCCGCAGCACGAAATAGTTTTCAGCCATGGACTGGTAAGCGCGAGCCGAGTCTGGGTAAGCCGCCAACAACGTATCCATCGATTGCTTCGACAATAGCCCGCTTGCTCGGCCCAGGTAGTAGAGCAAGTCGGGATCGTTTGCCCGCTTCTGCAGTGCGGCCTGCAGGTTAGTGATTGCTTCCGCGAACTGACCAGTCTCGACCTGCGCAATCCCCAGCGCGCCCTGCTCATGAGCACGCTCAAGATGCGGAATCGCCTCAGTTGCATAGCCCTGTGCCAAGAGCGCATAACCCAGAAGCTGGTGGGCCGGAACCAGGTTTGCGTCCAACTCGAGAGAGTGCTTGAGAGGAGGGAGCGCATTCGAAAAATCGTGTTGCTCCATAAAAGCCTGTCCGAGAGCGACGAAGCCGGCGGCAAAATTGGGTTCGAGTTCCGCGACCTTGCGGTATTCGCCAACGGCAACGTCGAACTGCTTTTGGTTCTCAGCCCGCCGGGCAGCATCCCAGTGCTGCGTGGCCTCCGGAGAAATGGCCTGCCCGGCCAACATTATTGGCAGGGACAGCATAAGCACCGTTATAACCGTTGCCGCGCGAGTTACTGTGGAACGAATCAAGGGCGCTCCGGTTCCCGGACTTCGAGGAATTGATCTACCGTCACATCATTTAAGACTTGGTGTGCTCCCGAGGGCCAGAACACTTCTATTTTGGCGGTCTTTGCAGCGCCCAGTCCGAAGTGCAGACGTTTGTCATTAGCGGACTCATAACTTCCCGCGGAGGTGGCAAAGCGAGTTTGTCCATTCACTTGCACCCGGGCTCCAAAACCGTCGCGGTTGCTGCGCGTGCCGCGGAGAGTAATCGTCAGCCAATGCGCACTTCCGCCGCGATTCATGAACACCTGCGGATGTCCGCCTAGCACGGTCGTCACGACGTCGATCGACCCGTCGTTATTGATATCGCCAAAGGCCGCTCCGCGAGCGGCGACCAGCGCGGCCGTTCCCGGGTCGACAGACTCAAAGCGGCTGTTGCGATTTAGCGCCAACAATGTAGGCTCCAGATAGTGTAATGACGGATCAATTTTTTCCACGTTGTCGAGAACGTGACCCTGCGCGACGAATAAGTCTTTCAGCCCGTCATTGTCGAAGTCTTCCAGGCCTACGCCCCAGCCCGAGGTTACTCCGGAAAGCATGGTCACGCCGGTTTGCAACCCTCGATCGCTGAACGAACCGCGTCCATCATTGTGGAACACGGCGTATGTCTGGCGCGGCAGCGTGGTAACGATGACATCCGGCAGGCCGTCGTTGTCGTAGTCCTGGAACACAACGCCCATGCCGGACAACGGTCCGCCGTCCAGGTTGAGAGCGGTTCCCGCCTCCATGCCAACTTCCGCGAATGTGCCGTTGCCATTGTTGTGAAACAGGTATTGCCGCATGCCGTCGTTGGCGACAAAGATGTCGGTAAATCCATCGGCATCGTAGTCGGCGAAGGCGACGCCCAAGCCGTGTCCCTTCATGGCCGCTATTCCAGAGCGCGCAGTCACGTCCTCAAAAGTGCCGTCGCCACGGTTGTGGTAGAGAATGTTGGTCGTCCGTGGAAACTCGCCCGGCGGGCAGTAGGTGTGAAAATTGCCACCGCAGTCCCTACTGTGTTGGGTGTCCCATTCCATGTAGCGGGTCACAAAGAGATCAAGCTTTCCATCATTGTCGTAATCGAAAAAGCCGGCCGAAACGGACCAGCCACCGCCCGCCACTCCCGCCTTGGCCGTGACGTCAGTAAACGTCCCATCGCCATTGTTGTGATAGAGAATGTTCTTCCCGTAGCTCGTTACATATAAGTCCGGATACCCGTCGTTATCGTAGTCGCCCACGGCCACGCCCATGCCGTAGTTACCATCACCAGCGTTCGCCAGACCTGCCTGCTGAGTCACGTCGGTGAAAGTGCCATCTTTATTCTGTCGGTAAAGGCGGTTCCAGTAACGAGGGTCGTGGCGGTCGAAGTTCTCGGGTGCTAACATGGGGTGGTTGATTCGGCCGCCATTCACCAGGAAGATATCCAGCAAACCGTCGTCGTTATAGTCGAGCAGCGCGACGCCACCGGGCATGGTCTCAATTAGATATTTCTGTGGCGTGGGCGAATTCTCCAGGATGAAATCGATCCCGCGCGGTGACTTCACCTCCAGCAATGGCGCATCCCCGGGGACTGGCGCGAGAAGCGCAATCAGACAGGCGAACTGTAGCAATCGGTCCAGCATTTCACTCAGGCTGCAGTCGAAGTTCAGCGAGTTGTGCGCTCGTCATACAGGTATTTAGAAGAACACTTTAAACGCGAACTGGACGAGTCGCGGATTTGTTCCCGGAGCAGTGCTGGTGACGAATCCAAAGTTCGCGTTGTTCGCAGTACAACAGGTTGTGTTCGGTGGACCAAACTGAGTGCGATTGAACAAGTTGAAGAACTCCACCCGGGATTCAATCCCTGCCCTTCCGTCCGAGCGGAAAAGAACCTTCTTGAAGACAGCAAAATCAAAATTGTTCACGCCATGCGAGCGCAGCGACGGATCGACTCGTTGTTCGTCGCCGAACGTGAAGTCGGCAGGAGCAGTGAAGCACGCTGCATTGAACCACCCGCTCAGGCGGGCAGTACTTGGTCCGTTTGATGCCTTGTTGCATCCTGGCGCCACATTTGGACGCGAGCCCGCGCCAAACAGCGTAGCATCGTTGGCCTGACCGTCGCTGAAAACCAAAGGGAAGCCTCTCTGGAGCGTCGCCACCCCGTCGATTCCCCACCCACCGATTAGATTGTTCAACGCACTGCTGACGTTGGAAAGATATTTCATGCCTTGTCCAAAGGGAAGGTCCAGCACGTAACTAACGACCAGGCGTTGGGGTACGTCCTGAGAGGACAGAGAGCGCTCGCCTCGCAGGTTATTGTTATCCTGGATCGCGCCAACACTGGTCTCCAGCCACGAGGTCAGCGTATCCGTATTGCTGATAAGTTTGGAATTGGTATAAGCGACCAGAAGAGAACCCGCACCTGCGAATCGCCTCCTGGCTGTTATTTGCAATGAGTGATAGATGCTGGCAAACGACCCTTGTCCAGCCAGTTCCACACTGGTGTATTGCGGATACGGTCGCAGCAACTGTCCGACCGTGGTCGTGGACGCGGCCAGGGCTAGCGCTTCCCCATTCACAAAAAAAGGATTGGGCACAGAATGCAAAAGCGTGACCGCTGACTTCCCTCCAGCCGCAAACTGTGCCGCCGCCTGGGCCAATAGCGCATCGGAAATCTGGTTCGTCTGCTGGGAATATTGTTCGAGATGTGTCCCCTTGGAACCGACATACGCCGCCGACAACGAAAACCCAGCCGGAAGCTGTCTTTCAATACTCAAATTCCATTGCTGGGCGTAGCCCTCTGGATGATGAGAGCGATCCACCTCGGTGATCGACTGCACGACCCGGGTCAGGAATTCCTGAGTGCCTGTGGTTCCGAGACTGCGGCCGGGCGGGGGAGAAATACCATCTGGAAAAGGAAGTGAAATCGAGTTATATGGATGAGTCCCATCTACGGTTCCCGTGTAGGTTGTGCCAGGAGCGTTGACCATGTCATTGATAGGATTCAAAGCGAACGAAACGTCGGTAGGAATCCAGAAGATTCCGTACCCGCTGCGAACAATGGTCTTCGGCGTCACTCCGTAAGCTAACCCAATCCGGGGCCCGAAATCGGTTTTCGCGAGCGGCAGATTGGTGCGCGTTCCGGAGGGCACGAGAAACACATCGCCCCTCACCGGCGGTGAGCCTGGCGGCAGAAACTGATTGAGGAAGCTTGGCGCGTTGGGATCGAAGTATGAAAGGCGGTTGTAGCGCTCCGTCCAGGGACTCTGGAGTTCGTAACGAAGGCCGAGATTGAGGGTTAGTTTTTCCGCCAGATGCCAGGTGTCATTGAAATAAAAAGCCCGATAAGACTGTTTTCCGGCGGTAAAGGCAGGAACGACAGCTTGAGCAAAGAAATGGTTTTCGAAGTTGCTGAAATTATCCGCATAGCCCAGAAGAAAATCTGCGAAAGGAAATCCGCTGAAACACGGCTGGCCGGACGCGCAGAAATCGAAGGAACCGCTGGCCACATTAGTCTGGGCATAATTATCGTAGCCCGCCTCGAACTGTAGTCCGAAATGGTAGCGGTGATGGCCCCGTATGAGAGTGAGACTTGGAGAAAGGTTGTATTGCGTATCGCGATCCTGAATATAACTTTGTCCCTGTGTGCACATAATATTGTCGGAAAAGTTGGCGACGCACGGTGTCGGCGGAGTGCGCATGAAGGGCGGCACAGCCGCGTTGTAGCTGGCGGGCCAGCCAATTGAAGTCAAATCAAACCCGGCGTTCGTCGGAGACCGGTTGTACTTGAAGCGGCTGAGGCTAGCGTTGAAATCAAAGACCGTGGTGGCATTGATGTTGTAGTTGTACGCCGCTACTCCCGCGTTGGTTGAATATTTTTCCGCACATCGATCTGCGCACAGTCCGTCCCCCAGTGGATCGATTGGAAGATCTTTTACGCTCCAATGGCTGTAGCGGACGAAGAGGCGTTGGCGCATCGTAATATCCTGATCAATTCGCCCGACCACTTGGTCCTGATTACCGCCCGTGGGAGCCACTGTGTTGAAATTATTGATGGTTCCGGACCGGGTCACAATTCCGCTAGCGTTGGGTGTGGGCCAAAGATCGAGGAGTGCCTTCGATGTGGGGTTGATCCGGTTTGTCGGAATGACATTGCCACGAAATTGAACGGGGCTGACCGTGCTCCCCGGACATGCGCCTTGAGCGTTCACCGTACCAGCACAGGGATCCACGATAGGAGCGTTGACCGTCGAGAAATTCCCCGCGCGCTCCTCGGGGGTTGGAACGGTTGCTGTGAATGGTTCCCCAGTTCGTAACCGGAAACCCTCCCAACTAGCAAACCAGAAGATCCGGTTGTGCCCATCGTTGGCTGGAAGGCGCAGAGGACCGCCGGCTTCCGCGCCGAATTGATTTTGCACCCACGGGGGACGCGGTTTCCCTGCGGCGTTCAGAAAGAAATCATTCGCATTGAAGATGCGGTTGCGCAGGTATTCGTAAGCTTCGCCGTGAAGGTAGTTCGTCCCACCTTTCGTGCTCAGGTTGGTTACTCCTCCGGCGAAACGTCCCCATTCCGCTCCCAAGTTGCTGGTCTGAACTTTGAACTCCTGAATGGAATCCTGAGTGGGAATCAGCACAGGAAGGTTGATATAGCCGATATTTAGTGGCTGGCCATCGAGATATTCGGCACTCTGATTTCCGAAGGAACCGCTCACCTGGTAATTGCCCCACCCGAACGGATTCACGCCGACGGGGGTGCCCGTGGAACTGCCTTGGGGAATCACGGAAGGAGCGAGGACAATGAGATTGAAAACATTGCGCCCGTTTAAGGGTAGTTCGTTCGCCTTTCGTTGCTCGACGACCGTTCCTACTGAGGAGGATTCCGTATCGATTGGAGAAGACTCTCCCGCAACGGTGACGCTCTCAGAGGCAGATCCCAACATCATCTCGAAGTTCACTTCCAGTGCATCTTGCACGTGGAGAATCACGTTGGACTGAATCACGGCCTTAAAGCCGAGTTTTTCCACTTCGATTCGATATCTTCCTGGAGGCAGATTGGTTACATAGTATTCGCCGATTTCATTGGTGAGACCGAGGTAGTGAATCCCCGTACCTGTATTGATGACCGTGACTGAGGCCCCCGTGATCACCGCCTTTTTCGGATCCGTGATCCTTCCTGTTAAGGACGCATGAGTCGATTGCCCGTGAACCGCAATCATGAACAACAAACCGAAGAATGACACCTGAAATACCCTTCGCATCAAGCCCCTAATTTAGCTCGCCACCTGCTCCACTGATTTGCCAACCTCAGACACGCAAAGAGCGAACGCTAGCACAAGTCTTCGCTAGCTCGAGAGAAAATCAATCACCACTATCCAATCCATTGGATACGGCCGCGACCGCAAAACTGTACCAGCCTCGGCCGACCATAATTTTGACTCTCAAGAGGCTCTTTTGTTCTGGAAAGTCGTTTGCCTTCTGATGTATGGTTCGCGCTAGGTTCTGATTTCGCGCCGTAGAATTGGTGTTTCTGCTGGTGTGTTCAGTAGTTGTGGGGTTTTCTTACAAACGGCTGCCTCTCGAAAATGAGCTCTCCCCCCAATGGGCGCGCACTCTCATTCCCTGTGGTATGGGGAGTCGGGAGGGAAGGTTGTGTTGCTGGGCCGCAGCACACAGAAGTCCGGTCACCCAGCGACGAGGAACTCATGGCTTGGATACAAGCCAAAGATTCCAGAGGCCTCGACTTGCTTTACACCCGTTATTCGAGGCTGGTTTTTGGAATCGCATTTCGGATCGTGAACGACAAGAGTGAGGCTGAGGAAGTCGTCCAGGAGACATTCTTCTCTCTATACCAGAAGGCCATGCTGTTTGACCCTGCCAAAGGCAGTGCCAAAGGGTGGTTGGCCCAGATTGCCTTTAGTCGCGCTCGCGATCGCAGAGCGCATTTGTTGCGCAGAGGCTTTTACTCTGGTACAGATATTGAGTCTCTGGACGATACACTACAGGGGCCAGACGACATTGAGCGCGAGGTGGGTCTCAGAATTGATTGTTCGCAGCTTTTGTCTGCGTTTGAAGATCTGACCCAAATGCAGCGGAAGACGCTCGAGTTGTTCTACTTCCAGGGTCTAGAACTGAGAGAGATCAGCGAACGGCTCAACGAGCCCTTCGGCAATGTCCGCCACCATTTCTATCGAGGTCTCGAACGGTTGCGCAAGAGTCCGGCGGTAAAGAGGCTCCGGGAAATACACAATGAACAAAAATGAACGACTGGATCACCACCAGAAGTTCAAGGAACTAGCCGCGCTAGCTCATGGAGGAGCGCTTGCTGATAGCGAGCGGCTGGACTTGGAACGTCATTTGCAAGTCTGCAGTTCTTGCCGGCAAGCGTACAACGAGTACGCCGTGATCAGCACTGAGGGCATGAACTTTCTTGCGGCGGCTTACGGTTCCAACCAGGAAGGCGAAGACTGGAACGATCGTGCAGTGCGGAAGACGCTGTTTGCTCGTATTCACAAGATCGACGAGCCTGTCACTCCTGTTTCAAGAGCTAAGGTGTTGCACTTTGACGGTGCAGTTCCGTCGGGAAATGTGGCGGCACGGTTTGGTATTGGTGCAGTGGCGGCTTGTGTCCTGATACTGGTCGCCCTAGGTGCTCATTGGCTAGGCAGCCACAGCCGCGCTGTAGGGGGGCCGGCTCTGTCCGTATCATTTGTGCATTCGCTGGATCTTGCCCCCGAGAAAAAGGCTTCGGACGAATTGATCGCCCTCCGGACCGCGCAGTTGTCTCGACTGGAGACCCAGGTTGCGAGCAGTCAACGGGAGGTCACCAAACTGCGAGATGCCTTAAATGCAGCCGTATCACGTTCCGCGGCGTTATCAGCCGCGAAAACCGAACGCGATGAGCAATTTCGCCAGCTACTAGACGAGCGCGACAAACTCGCGACCAAACTCCGTGACGCGGAGCAATCCTTTCAACTCGTAGAGGCTCAACTTACAAGCCTGCGAGCCGAGTACGATCGTACCCTGTTGCACACAACCTCTCTGGAATCGAGAGTCGACGAACTGACAGCCGCGGCTCGCGATCAAGAGCGCAGGCTCAAAGACAGCGAGCAATATCTTGCTTCCGACCGTGATATTCGCGAACTGATGGGTGCTCGCAAGCTCTATATCGCCGACGTCTTTGATGTTGACAGCGGCAGCCGCACTCGCAAACCTTTCGGCCGCGTCTTCTATACTCAAAGCAAGTCCCTTATCTTCTATGCCTTTGATCTCGATCGTCAGCCTGGAGTCAAAAATGCCAGCGCGTTTCAGGTTTGGGGAAAAAGAGATACTGAATCAGGCGAGAAAAATCACGCCATGAATCTCGGGATTCTCTACATGGACAGCGAATCGAACCGGCGCTGGGTTCTTCGCCTGGATGATCCGAAACAACTAGCCGAACTAGACGCTGTTTTTGTTACGGTTGAGCCGCAGGGCGGCAGCCAGAAACCTACCGGCAAACCCTTCCTTTATGCGTTGTTGCGGAGAGAAGCGAATCATCCCTAGGCACGCGGCGGCGAGGTCTAGCGGGTGGAAATTACTGCGGTCGCTCGCTTAAAGCAAACTCGGGTCTCTGCAATCGTCCCCTCCCATTACGATCTATTTCAACTGGTACATATCCTTTCCTCAGCGCGTAATTGTTTTTGGGGACACCTCAACAGGACTAGTCGGGGTTCGTGTTGCCCGGCGAATGCTCGAGAGTTGATTCCAGAATCTCATTCCAACCTTTTGGGGGAGACCATGTTGTCTCGTCGCTTCGCTGCGGTGTCGTCACTTGGCTTGCTTCTCTGGATGTCCAGCCTGTACTTGAATGCACAATCCACGTATGGCTCAATTTCCGGCGTGGTGACCGACCCGACCGGGCTCGCGATTGCCGGCGCCAAGGTAACTTTGACCAACCTCGGCACGGCCGAAAAGCGAACTGAATCCAGCGGCGATGATGGGCACTTTACGTTCGTCAATTTGTTCCAAGGTCAATATCGAATTGACGTCGAGAAAGAGGGATTCAAACACTTTGCTCGCCCGAGCGTGGTGGTTCAGGTGCAGCAGGATACGCACATCGACGCCGCTCTGACAGTTGGTCAAGTCACAGAGGTCGTCGAGGTGACGTCGGAGACCCCGTTACTACAAACGGAGTCCTCCTCTTTGGGCCAGGTGGTTGAACAACGCAAGGCGGACGAACTGCCGCTCAACGGCCGCAATATCTTCAACCTCATTACGGTTTCTCCTGCGGCCGTTGCGCAGGGAGGGTCGGGCGGTTCGCCAGTCGGCCAGAATCCTTTCAGCTGGGGCAACTACCAGGTTGGAGGGTCATTCGCCAACCAAGGAGCTCAATATCTGGATGGTCAACCGCTGAATATCGGCTATATCAACCTGCCCATTATCATTCCTACCCAGGACTCAGTTGGTGAGTTCAAAGTGCAGTACAACAACCTGGGCGCGGAATGGGGTAAGTTCTCCGGCGGCGTCGTGAACCTCAGCACCAAGTCGGGAACCAACGCCTGGCATGGTTCGGCTTATGAATATTTCCGCAACAAAGTGCTGAACGCTAACGAATATTTCAACAAACAAACAGAGCTGACAAATGGTCAAAAAAATGTCGCTCCGCCGTGGACACAGAACCAGTTTGGCTTCCAGCTTGGCGGACCGGTGATCAAAGATAAAACCTTCTTCTACGTAAGCTGGGAGCAATACCGGCAGCGCACGGGATCTCCGTTTACTACTACCGTTCCGCAGCCCGCGATGCTCACGGGAGATTTCTCTTCCCTCTGCACGCTTCCAGTCGCTCAGGGTGGGGCAGGCGGCACTTTCAGCGGCGGCTTATGCAGTGCCGCAGCCGGGCAGCTTTACGACCCCTATAGCGTAAACGCAGCCACTGGACAACGTATGACGCCCTACCCGAACAATCAGATTCCGAGTTCGGAATTCAGCACGGCCACCCAGGTGATGTGGAAAAAATATTTCCCCTCGCCGAATCTCGCCGGCGATGCGGGGAATTACCTGAGCGCAGCGCCCTCCGGGGGCAATACCAACGAATTCGTAGCGCGCGGAGATCAGAATCTTGGGTCCAACACGCGATTGTTCGGGAGATTTGCCTACTTCGGATTGACTGATTTGCCGTCGAATCCTCTAGGAACGGGTCTCTGCCTGGATCGTTGCGCAGAAAAATATCACACGAAGATGATCGTGATTGGCGTAAACCATTCGTTCACTCCCACGACCATTCTCGACGTGAACCTATCCGGCAGCCGGTTCGTCTATGGACGGCAGCCACTTCTGTCAGGGTTTGATCTTACGACCTTGGGCTGGCCCTCAACCTACAACACTCCCCCAAGCTCAATGCGAACCCCTCCGACCCCGGCATTTCCCTTTGGGGGCGACGTTGGAAGGACGCAAGGGAACAGCGCCATTGGCGATCACAACACCCAGTACAACGTAACGCCCGCGTTCATCCTGATTCGCGGCAAACATACCATTCAAACCGGCGCACAGTTCGAGTACGGGTACGACAACTACTTCCAGACCAACATCGCCAGCGGCGCGTTCGCCTTCGGAGGAAACTGGACGACTTCAACTGGAGGCGTAAATCTTGTCTCCAATACCAATTTCGCATTTGCCGATTTCCTGCTTGGCCTATCCCAAAATCAGGGAAGCTTCGTTAACCAAACCGAGGGCGTTGCTCAGGTTCCTGCCCAGACCAAGGGCTTGCAAGTCTACCGCGCCTTATACCTGGACGACACGTGGCATTTGACCAATAAGCTTACGGTGAACTTGGGGCTTCGCTACGAACTTCAGGGCACGTGGTCAGACTCGTACGGACGGCTCAGCTACTGGGATCCCACTGCAACCAACGCAACAGTCACTGGTTGCGGCGGAGCTGGAACCAGTTGCCCCGGCGAGGCATTCCTCGTAGGTACGGGCCGCAACTCCAGCAAGAACAACATCCCGATGGACAAGAAGGCATTCTCTCCACGCATCGGCTTCGCCTATGCCTTGGACCAGAAGACCGTGATCCGGGCAGGGTATGGGATCTTCTACATTCCGAACTACGTCTCATTTGGGCTGAACCCCGACAATGACGTCGTCAACCTTGCTAGCACGCCGCTCCACGCTACACCAGATTCGTTTATAACTCCCACTGCCATGCTGGACGGGGCCGGTTGCTCGTTTGGCTTCACCGGCAGCTCGGTGTTTCCATTACGGGGATCAGACTTGTTCGGCTGCGCTCAGTCGGGCCCCTTCGGGAATTCCGGAATCATCGCCCCACCTGGACGCAACTTCACGGGTCTGGCTACCCCGAATATATCGAGTTTCGTGGCCGCCAACGGCAACCCCACGCTTGCTCCCTATTATGGAATTAGTGGACACGGCAATCCGCAGTACGGATACGTCGAACAATGGAACTTCGACATCCAGCGTCAGTTGCCTGCAGGTTTTTTTGCGGACGTGGCGTATGCCGGCTCGCACGGCGTTCATCTTGAGCAGTATTCAACCAACATCGACCAACTTCCGGATACGCTCTGGTCGCAGGGCGCAGCACTGCTAACCAAGGTCACAAACCCCATGCTGGGGACGAACCCAAATACATCGCTGAATGGGGCTACGGTTCTCGCTGGTCAACTGGAACGGCCCTATCCGGAGTACAACGGTCTGTCGCTAGCCGGATTCGGTTGCTGCAGCAGCAGCTATAACTCTCTGCAGGCTACGGTGACGCGCCGCTTTCAGGGCGGGGGTACGTTGCTGGTCGCCTACACTAATGAAAAACTCATGAGCAACACTGATACTCTTACGAGTTGGCTCGAAGGGCCGACCGGTGGTGTTCCCGGCGTGCAGGACTGGAACAACCTAAAGGGAGAAAGATCTCTCTCTGCCCAGGATGTTTCGCAGCGCTTGGTGATCAGCTACGTTCTCGACCTTCCTTTCGGCCACGGCAAGAAGTTTTTGTCAGGCATGAGCGGATTGGCGAACGGCGTGGTTTCCGGTTGGGGTGTCGACGGCATCACCACATTCCAACGGGGCTTCCCGCTGAAGATTAGCTACTCCGGTTCGACCGCGCTGGAAGCCGCAAACCTCGGAGTCGCAAATATCCGGCCTAATGTTGTTTCGGGATGCGACAAGAAAGCCGGCGGCAACCACCTCAGCCAGTGGTTTAACCCCACCTGCTTTGCCACTCCTCCGGACTTCGGACCGGGAACAGAGTCGCGGGTCGATCCCGTACTTCGCGGGCCCGGGATCAACAACTTCGACTTTGCCGTCTTCAAGAGAACCCAAATGGGAGAAAGAATGGGAATTGAATTCCGAACTGAGTTCTTCAACCTGTTCAACCATCCGTACTTCGGTATGCCCGCGACCGGACTCGGAGCACCCCTCTTCGGTGTGGTCAATTCAACCGTTCAAGGGGGTGTTGCGTCCCCAGAACGCTTGATTCAGTTCGCGTTGAAATTTGTGTTCTAGGCGCAGCTTAGACAAAGCATCCGGGCCGGCGCTTGCGGCTGGCCCGAATGTTCGTTCCGACCCAGCGGTTTCGTCCCCACCTCTGATAAGCTTCCGCTTTATGAGAACCATCCCAACTATTGATTATGCGGAGGCGAAGCGTGCCGTCGATCTGATCGTGGACAGGGCGCTCCAGACTCAGAAAGCCGTAGTGGTCGCGGTAGCTGACTGCCGCGGCGAACTCATCGCCTTTGCCCGGATGGATGCTGCCCCTGCATCCTCCGTAGTCATCGCCATGAACAAGGCGTGGACAGCGGCGCGAGCAGGCAAGCCAACACAAGAGATCGGAGAGAGGGTCAGGCATCCGGAAAAAGGCCACGACATCTCATATTATGGCGATCCCAGATTTGTGGGCTGGGGCGGTGGCATTCCGGTCTTAAAAAATGGTGAGGTCGCCGGTGCCGTCGCCGTCAGCGGATTGTCTTCCAATGAGGATGCCAGCCTCGCACGACTGGGAGTTGATCTGATCATGCATGATCTGTAGGCCACTCGGCGAGACTGTTGAGCAGCCCCCTGCAACAAGACTCTAGTCCGCTTGGACAATCGCGCTCAACAAACTGACTGTCAGGCCTTATAGCACCTCTCATGCGGTCCGACTCGGTCATCAAGTCTGGGTTGCCTAGGTGCCTTGAAATCGGAGCTAATGAGGCGGGGCAGTGGGGCGAATCTGCTCGAATGGGACGACCCCCTTGCCCTCCAGAACAGCGTAGAACTTGTCTGCTTCCATGTTCTTGATGACGTCAGTTGCACCCGATGGCCAGTGGATCTCGACGCTGTCGATCTTGGTCGCGGTGCCCAGACCAAAGTGCACGCGGAAATCACTCTGCGAGAGATAGCTTCCACCACTCCGAACCTGGTCGGTCTGCGTGATGCCGCCCGCGGAAAGTTTGATTCGCGCTCCGATTGCCAGACGGTTGCTCTTGGTCCCAGCCAATTCCAGGCTGACCCAATGACGGCCCGGAACACCGTGATTGCGAAGAAGCATGGGTGCGCCGTCGATGTCTTCCACTACCACATCGAGCCGTCCGTCGTTGAACAGATCTCCAACGGCCAGACCGCGCGACGTCCGGGCCTGCATCAGCGCGGGTCCAGCCTGGTCGGTGGCGTTACAGAATGTGCCATTTCCCTGGTTCAGTTGAAGCATTCCGTGCTGTCGATAGCCGCTGCCCGAGGGAAGGCTGGCAACCTGGGGATAGACGTGCCCGCTGACGAAGATCAGATCGAGCCAGCCGTCGTTGTCAACGTCGAAGAAAGCATTTCCCCATTTCACCAACGGCATGGAGGGCAGCCCCTCGCCTGATTTGTAGGACACGTCGTCGAATTGCCAATCGCCATTATTGCGATAGAGCGTGTTGTATTCGTTCTCGAAGTTTGTGATGTAGATCGAGGGCAGTCCATTATGCAGGTAATCGCCGATCGCGGCCCCCATACAAGCCTGCTCGGTCCCGTCCTGACTGACCGCCGTGCCGGACTCGAGCCCGATCTCCGTGAACTTTCCTTTGCCCTCGTTCTTATATAGGTAGTTAGGCGTCGCATCATTGGCGACGAAGATATCGGAGCGTCCAGTGTTATTAAAGTCGACCCAAGTGACGCCGAGTCCAAAATATCCGTTGGGATCATCGACTCCTGCACTCTTCGAAACGTCGGTAAATGTGCCGTCAGCGTTGTTGTGATACAGGGAGTCGCCCGCACCTTTTAGCCCGCGCGGGCCGCACTGCACGTCCAATCCCCGAAACGTGCAGGTAGGGAGCTTGCCGAATGCAGGCAGATTGTCGAACCGGAAGTCCACGTAGTTGGTCACCATCAAGTCCACGAAGCCGTCGTTGTCATAGTCGCCGAATGCCGCCCCGGTGGAATTTCGCGGGTCACCAACGCCTGCCTTTGCGGTCACATCCGTGAACGTGCCGTCGCCGTTGTTCCGGTAGAGAACGTTCGCGCCGAGGCAGGTGATGTAGAGATCGGGCCAGCCGTCGTTGTTGTAGTCCCCGACCGCACCACCATTGGCAAAGCAGGGAGTAGCGATGCCAGCTTTGTCAGTGACGTCGGTGAATGTGCCGTCATGGTTGTTGTGGTAGAGGGCGCCCCGGGCTGTCTCGTGTTTCATTGCCATCTCGATTGTGGGCGCGTTGGTGAAGTAGATGTCGGGCCAGCCATCCCGGTCATAATCGATGAGCACGACACCACCGCTCATGGATTCGGGAATGTACTTCTTCTCGGGAGAATAGACATGCCGAAAATGAATTCCGGCCTTTTCCGCAATGTCCTCAAGTTGGGGCACAGGACGGCCTGTGCAGGACTCCGTCTTGAGGCCGGCGGGAGGTGGCGGCGCCACGTCGTGCCCGGCCTGGCCCTGTCCCTGATCCAGAAACTGTGAAAGCAGCAAGAAACAGAACAGCGAGTTGCGAACCCATCCATTCATACGATCAATTGGAAGACCGGCTTTCGGGGGTCGGCTGGCGCGGAGGCGGCAAAGTGATGTCTCTGCTCTTGGCCTTCAACGCCCGGTAAATTCGAGCCTCGCGATCAGCGTCCTCGTTACGCCCGACCGCGCGATACGCCGCCTGCAACTGGTAGTGGGCAGGTTCGAATTGGGGCTTCAAGCGCACGGCCGCTTCCAGGTAGCTGAGTGACTCGCCGGCTTTGCCTTCAATGCGAAGTTCTTTACCGAGTTCGTAATTGGCCTCTGCATGACCCGGTTGGGCAGCCAGCACCTTCTTCAAGAACTCCACCGCCTGGTCGTTCTTGGACTGTTGCAACAGGCTGAAGGCGAGATGAAATTGCGCATCGACGTTGGCCTCGTCGAGTTTCAACTCGTCCCGGAACTCCTGTTCAGCCTCTGCCGAGCGGTCCATGCGGAGCAATGCTAATCCCGCCGTATAGTGGACCCGGGGTAGTTTCGGGTCGAGTTGCAGGGCGCGACCACAAACCTGGACTGTGTGCTCGTAATTGGCCATCTGGGACCAGAGCTGCGCTACAAGAGTCAGCGTTTCAGTCCCGAGTTGTTGTTGCTCTAGCTTGTTCAGTAGCGCAGTAGCCTCGCCATACTTGTTGGTTTGCACCAGGGATGACGCCCACGAATATGCCAGCTCGTGGAGTTGCAAGGCAGAGTCGCCGAGGGGCGTAAACACCTGGACGGCATCAGCATACGAATGCGTAGCGAACAAGGCCGTGCCGAGCATGGCACGCGCGACATTGTCCTCTGGATTCTCCGCCACCACCGGCCGCAGCGCGCGGACGCATTCCTCATAGTCCATGGCGCGGCCCGCTGCGATTCCAGTGTTCCGCGATAAGCCGGGGATATCTACCTTCCAGCCTGCCGCTTCGTGGAAGTGAGCCAGCGCGATGGAATACCGTTCCTGGCGCGCCTCGGCGACACCCAGGTCGTTAAATGCGCTCGCCAGCACGGTGCGAAGTTCGACCTGCAGTCGATCAATTCGCGCACGCTCCTGTCGTGTGGGTATCACCGTCTCGAAACCGGACCCCAGTTGCGTAGCATCAGCCATCACGGATCCCATCGACGAGGAGCTAAGCGCATGGGCTTTGGCACTGGGTCCGGCCATTCGGATTTCACGGGAGAAGTCGTCCATATCCTTTGCCGCACGATAGGCGTCGGCCAGCTGCAGATGGACGCCCGCGCGACCGCGCGCTGTATCTGATAACGAGCGAAAGACCTCCTTCGCTTTCTCGCCTTCGTTCAGTTGGAGAAACGCTGCTCCCAGCAAGTACGAGGCCGCGGGATCGCCCTGCAGGCTGAGGACGCGACTGAACGACGTCACAGCATTGTCGTATCGCTTCTTCGCCATCCAGACCTTACCCTGTACGTACCAGGCACGGGCGTTTTCGGAATCCGCAACCAAAACGTCAGTGATCACGGACAGAGATTCATCCAGGCGCTCAGCGTGGAGGTACGCTACCGCAAGATCGGCGCGTGCCGCGAACGAATTCTCTAAGTCGATGGAACGACGGTATGTCTCGATCGCCGCCGGGGCGGATGCCTGCATGAGCTGAATCCCGCCCATTTCGCGCAACGCCAGAGCGAGCACAGACCGGCTGGCAGTCGTAATAACCGCGGGATCGCCGGCTTGCTTGGCTGATTCCAGGGCTTGCACACGCGATTGCAACTCCGCGCTTGGAGTGAACATTCGTGCGCCACGGGCGCGCTCACTAGCAGGTGGGCCTGCCGCGTTGCTTCGTTGTTGAGCGAGAGTTGGTGAGGTGAAAAGGATACCCAAGAAAATCAGTTGCAGGATTGCCACCATTAGAGATACGAGGGAGAGAGCGCAAGAACTCAGCCGGGCAAGTTCGGACTGAGCGCGTCGGTGTTTCACAGTCACTCCCTGGCCTCACACTTTAATGAAGGAAAGCGGGCAGGGCTAATCTCGCGCCCTGCCCGCTCCTATATTCTACGCACACAGTCCAGCTAGAAGGTAACCCTGAAGCCGTACTGGATTTCCCGGTCGCTGTTGGCCACGACACTCGTAGCGGCCAGGCTCCCGCCCGGCTGCATCGCGGTGATCAGGTTGTTGGTTGGGCTGCAGGGGTTAAAGCCTGCTGCCTGCGATCCGCAATTCACCTTGCCAATGGGAGAACCATTGGCATTGGGCGAGAAGTTTGGATGGTTAAAGAGGTTGAACGCGTCCAGCCGGAACTGCAGGCCGACCCGCTCGGTAACTTTCCAGTTTTTTTGCAGCGTGAAGTCGGTGGTGACGAACTTGGGTCCATGGCAGTAGCCGAGAGGCTCATTACCCATGGTTCCAATCGTCTGGCCGACGACTGTGAAAGCAGCGGGGTTGTAGATATTCGGCCCACTGGCTCCAGCGGTGCAACTGCTTCCCGTGATGGAGGGACGCCGGTTTGAGCCCGGAGCCCATGGCGGACCCGCGTTGCCAGTTCCATAGAGTGCGTTGAGATTTGACGTCACTCCTATGGGGGTGTTTTCCGACAGGCCCGCACTGTTAATCGTTGTTGACGGACCCGACGAGGCTGTCGTGATGCCGCCCACCGCCCAGCCGCCGACTGCGCTGCGCAGGATTGCATTCTGGCCCTTCAGTTCGGGCAGAGGCACCAGCAGGTTGGCGACAAAGATATGGGGCCGGTTGATTTGAGTATTACCGCGATCCAGACTTGGATTTCCCGCCCAGGTTAGTGTCTGGGAGTTGGCGGTACCGTTCGATTCATCCAGGGGCACGTTGCCGATGGAATGCGAGTAGGTGTAGGTGGCGTTGATCAAGGCTCCCTTCACCTTGGCTTTGAACAGGGCCTGCAACGAATGGTAGTTCGCATCACCATAATGCGCCCACCAGGTGAGGAACCCGTCATTAGGATACGGACGCAGCGAGTTGCAGTTGCTCATGAACGCGCACGTGCCCCATTGGGCGGGAGCCACTTCGTTGATGTCGGAAGTCGTGAGTTGGTGAATGGCGCGGTTTCCGACATAGCCGATTTGCAGGCTTGTCTCCCTAGCCAGGCTGTGCTCGACGGTCACGTTCCATTGCCAGGAGTTTGGCATGGTGTTAGAGGGATCGACTCCTCCCAACGCCGACGTAGTCGCCTGGCTGAACTGGGTTGCGGTTAAGGACGGTCCATCCAGAGCGCGGGCGTACCCGCTTGCGTTCAGCGCGAAGGGAGCGTTCGCCGACATCGTATAGATGGCGGAACGATCCCGCTGGAAGAACTGCCCGATGCCAGCGCGCAGGGCGGTTTTGCCATTGCCGAACAGATCGTAGGCGATGCCCAGGCGTGGCGCGAAGAGGTGATAGTTTTGGTTTTTGAGGTACTTGTTCGGTCCGGGAGTTCCTGCGCTGAACGCATAGGCCCCGGTTCGGTCAAAGGTGGTGTTGGCTTGCGTGCAAGGACTCTTGCCCGGCACGACCCACAACCCGTTGCAAGCATCAAACGGCGAGCCGGCCGGATTGTAGAGGTTGGGGTTGAAGCTGGTCATCGCTCCATTTACCTGGTAGGGGGTCAGCAGCAGCGAGTAGCGGACGCCCAAGTCCAGGGTCAGTTTACGATTCACTTTCCACGAGTCGCCGGCATAGACCTCGTAGTCGCGCCACCGCATCTGGTTGTAGATGTCCGTTGATGTCTCCGACAAGCCGGTGTAGACATTTCCCGGAATCATGGCATTGGCCAAGGGCATACCGGTGACTGCGGCCGTACCCTGGGTCAAGCTTACGGACGAATTCGCCGTATTGAAGTTCGTGCGTTCCGAAGTCGCTCCCCCGTTGTCCTCATTCTTGAGATTGAATCCGAGGAAGGCGCCAAACTTGAACGTGTGGTTGCGGTGCACCCACGACAAGTCGTCGCGCACATTGTAGAGGTCTTGTTTGTTGCTCCAGGGAGAGAGCATCTGAGTTGTTCCCCCCGTCAGACCCAAGTTGAGAGCCGGAATCCCGATCTTGTGGCTCTTCAAGTCTTCGGGAAATATGGTTGGAAAGTCCGCGTTCAATGTCGCCGCCAGACCCGCATTCGTGCCTCCTGGCGTGATGATGATGCGGTTGTTGGAATAGGAGAACTCCACGCTGTTGATCAGGCTGGAACCAATGGTCGAAGTCAGCTTGCCGATGATTGACTTGGCCGGCTGGGCCCAACTGCTCTCCAGTTGCGGGAAGGCATCGTCACCCCAATAACCTGCGCTGGGAGCGGGGTTAACCCACGTGTCTTGCGTGTAGCGGAAAGTCAACACCTGGGTCTTGGTCAGGTTATAGTCACCGCGGATATTCTCCTGGCGATAGTTCAAGTGCGTGCCGGGGAATGCCTGCCAGTTATTGCAGCCATTGGCGCCCGTTGCGGCCGTGGCTTGGCCCGCCGGCGTAGTCGGACAGGTGAAGTTCGGCAGCGGGTATTGGCCCATCTGGTCGGTGATCGCCTTGAGGGGGCTGGCAATCGTCCACTGGTTCGCACCCCGCAAAGCTGCCGGGAACGGATTAACGATCGTGTCACCACAGGTGACATTGCTGAAATCGCCGGCGCGTTCGGCCGCATTGGGTACGCACCCAGAGCGGGACACGCCGCGAACTTCCCGATTCCATTCCTGATTCCAGAAGAAGAACAGTTTGTCCTTCTTGATGGGGCCGCCAAGCGAGTAGCCGAAGTCATTGCGGCGAAGCAGCGGCTTGTCCTGGTTGGGGTTGGAATAGACGCTGCCGGTGCTGGGATGCATTACGTTGGCTGCCCGGTCCTGAGTTGCCTGTCGTCCGGCAAACCAGTCATAAGCATCCAAGGCATCATTGCGCCCAGAGTAGAAGACGCTGCCATGCCAGTCGTTGGTACCGTTCTTGGTGACGATGTTGACGATTGCGCCCGAGGCCTGGCCGTATTCCGGACCGTAGGCATTGCGCAGCATCTTGAATTCCTGGATGGATTCGATCGATGGATAGACCAGAATCGTCCGATTCGAACCCACGTCGTTGTTATTGGCGCCGTCCACGAGGAACAGGTTGTTGTCCATCGAGTTGCCGTTCACGGCAAAGTCAACTCCACCCTTGAGCCCCTTGCCAACGGCATCGTAGCTTCTGGCCGCGGCAACACCCGGTTGGAGCTGCGTCAACGCGACAAAGTTGCGCCCGTTGAGAGGCAGATCCTGGACTTGGCCCGATAACACGACCTCGCCCAGTTGGGCGCTATCGATTTGAACCTGGATCACATTCGCTTCGACTGTGACTTGTTCGGTGGTGTTGCCCATCTGCAACTGGACGTTCACCAGGGCTGTGCTGGCAACGTGCACCTCCACGTTGTTAATCACAGCTTCCTTGAAGTTGGCTTGCGTGACGGTGACGTGATAGTTGCCGTTCGGCAAGTCGGGCGCGACGTATTCGCCCATTTCGTTGGTCGTCACCGTGCGAATCAAACCTGTATCGACGTTGGCGATGCGAACCGTGGCTTGTGGAACCACGGCTCCGGTTGGATCACTGACCACGCCACTGATCGTCCCCGTAATTTTCTGTGCAGAAAGTGGCGTAGCTATTAATGCGACTGCCAGAGCAATCAAAAATAACAAGGTGCTCCATCGTTTCATTTATTACCTCCACGTTTTATAGGGCCACTGGGTTCGCAATAACCGCGAACGTGACGAATGTAGCGCGGGCAAGTAGCGCCCGCCCTGTATGAATCGGTGTGCATCGGTGTCGCTGATGTACGCATACGACGGTCTTTCGGTGCGGTAACTACTCATTGCGCGATCGAGAGTTTCGCCTGAGGATAAGAGCCGGGGCGCCAATAATCTCTAAGGGCGGATCAGACGACGAGTCCAACTCAACCGGCCTCACTGCCTTCCCCGCGTGATCGTTTTTGTGGCGAAACGTTGCAACGCATAAGTTTGTACTTCTCACTTTCGCGGGTCTGTGCGGAGGATCACAGGGGGACAAAGCTGAAATCACAGTACTGGCGAATCCAGACGTGGCACGCGTGATCCATTGAGGGAGCAAAAGTGATGCAAGATTCAACAGCGCCTAGACAAGCGCACCTGTAGACGCGTTTTATCTCCAAGTTCTTCTTGACATCTGTCTCGAGTGACGTCATAGTTCCGCACAATATTACCGAGGTCGCGGGCCGTTCTCGGCTGTTGGCCCCAACCGCGAGTCGGCAGCGTTCGGAAGCCGGTCTTATCGGTCTGTTCTCATTTCCGCTGCATGGGAACGTGGGGTTCCTTGCAGCAAAACATTTGCGTCTTCTCGAAAACCCATAGAACTATCGGCACTGCAAATTCTGGAGATAAGAATGCGCGGCTCATGCATTCCAGGCAGCTTGGCCCAGCCGAGCGCACCCTTGGTTAGCGGGATATTGTTGGCCGTGCAGATTACACTGACGTTTGCTCTAGCGTCGGCGCAAAGCACAACCACGCCAACCATGGAACCGTCCATGCGGTTAGAGGACAATGGTCGCTTCGGACAGAGTGAGTTGGATCGCCAGTTACGGAGCCAGGAGCAGATCTCGAAGGTTCGCTCACGCGCCGAAGCCGGGTCCGCACGCGACCAGTTCTTAATGGGATATGCCTACACCAAAGGACTGGGCCAGCCCCAGGACCTCTCCCAAGCGTTTGCTTGGTACCTCAAGGCCGCAAACCAGGCCGAGCCTGCAGCAATCACTGAACTGGGACGCATGTACGTGCATGGGTTTGGCGTGAGTCAGGATTATCAGAAGGGCATGGAATGGCTGCGCCGCGCCGCCGCCGACGGATACGCCCCCGCACAGACGGATGTTGGGTTGCTTTATTTTCAGGGATTAGGTGTTGCGCCGGACTATGAGAGTGCGGTTCGGTGGTGGGAGAAGGCAGCAGTGCACAGCTACGCTCCAGCACAATCGAATCTTGGCGTCGCTTATCTAAATGGAATGGGTGTGCGTCGCGATCCCGCTCGCGCGGCGCAGTTGTTCCGAAGCGCGGCTGAGGCAGGTGTGGACACGGCGCAGTTTGATCTCGCTTCGTGCTACGAAGAAGGTCAGGGCGTTCCGCAGGATTTGGATGTTGCTGCGGAGTGGTATCGGAAGGCCGCTCAACAAGGCAATCCTGGAGCTCAGAACAATCTTGGTTCCATGTACCAGTCCGGGCGTGGGGTCCCGGCAGACGCAGTCCGCGCTTTAAGGATGTTCCTCCTGGCGGCTGAGAACGGGAACATCAAGGCGGCCATTAACCTGGCAAACACTTTCCACCTCGGGATTGGGGTGAAGCCCGATTCCGCGCTTTCTTGCATGTGGCTTCAGGTTGCGTCCGGCGCTGGTGGGGATGTGGGTCAATCTCTTCACACCTCTTGTTCGGAGATCAGCGACCGCCAACTCAACCAAGCACGTGAACAAGCCTCGGAGTGGCGGGCGCAGCACCATCTTGAGGTTGCTCCCTCGACTGCGGCGGCGTCGGCTTCAAGCTTGTTCTCCTCTCGCTGATGTACATTCTTTAATTTTCCTTCCCTGACCCTGTTCTTCGCTGACGTGTCCAAGCCTCGATCGTGCGTGCTAGGAACCTCACGAATTCAAGCAAAGCGGGGATCCCTTCTTCGTCTCTCCCGCACCGAGGCGCATGAGAGTCGCTTGCGCGAGAAGTAGGTGGAATATTCCCCACCAGGATCTGCCGTTTGCAAGACACGAAATGGCGGTCCGACCCGGACAGGCGAGAGGGCGTGCCGCTGGTGTATCTTCATAAACCGATGGCCTACAACGCCTTCATCTCTTACAGCCACACTGCCGATGGCACGCTGGCAGCTGCCCTTCAATCGGCCCTGCATTCTTTTGCAAAACCCTGGTACAAGCTGCGTGCCTTGCACATCTTTAGAGACCAAACTAACCTCGCGGTGAATCCTGCGCTCTGGTCCAGTATTCGCGATGCCCTCGATCAATCATCGTTCTTCATCCTCCTTGCTTCTCCCGAAGCTGCGGCCTCGCCTTGGGTTGCGAAGGAGGCCGAATATTGGATCGGCAAGAATGGGCCGTCGCACGTCCTGATTGTCCTTACCGGGGGCACTCTAAGGTGGGATCACGCCGCGGCCTCTTTCACGCCGGAGCATACAACCGCTCTCCCTGCGAGTCTTTTTCGCGCATTTCCTGAGGAGCCTCTGTTCCTCGACGTTCAATGGGCGCGCGACGGTGCCACCCCGCTCCGCTTGCGCGAACCGCGCTTTCACGAAGCGGTCCTTCAACTGGCTGCTACCCTGCACAATCGTCCAAAAGACGAACTCGATGGCGCGGATATTCGCAACCAGCGGCACACCCGCTGGCTTGCAGCCTCCGGCCTTATCGCCATTCTTTTGGCATTGCTCTTCGCGTTTCATCAGACTCGCGTGAGCCACGAAGAATCGCGCCAAAATCTCGCCGCCCGCCTCGCCGCCAACTCTGTCAAAGTCCTCACCGACAGTCCGGATCGAGTTCCCGAAGCCGCGCTTCTGGCCATCGAATCAACCCGCATCAGCCCTTCCCTCGAAGGAAACAGTGCGCTGCGGGCGGCGGTTTCCCTCTTACCAGCCGACGCGCAATCTTACGCAGCAGAAAGCCCAGACCCGGCGGAACGCGTTCGCGACATGGCATTTTCTCGCGACGGCGCCACCCTCGCCGTAGCGCGCGACAACGGGTCCACTCAACTCATCGACGTCGAAAACAAAAAGCCAATCGGATATTTCTCCCCGGACGAGCAGCCCGCGGCCAGCATCGAAGTCCCCGTCACTTCGCAAAGCACGTCGCTGGACAACAACGCAGCGGTTTCCGTGGCGTTTAACTCCTCCGGTTCGCTGGTCGCGGCTGGCGCCCGCGACGGCGTCGTCCATATCTGGACCTTTCCCGGAGCGCGTGAATTGTTACGCATTTTCGAAGGTGCAGCGGTTTCCCAAATATCGTTTCACCCCAAGGCGAACCAACTTGCGACCGCGAGCGACGATGGTCATGTGCGTATTTTCGATATTGCTCGCGCCGCCATCGTGGCCGACTTCAAATGTGCGGACAAGATGGTTTCCACATCGTTTAGTCCCAGTGGAGACCTCCTCGGGGCACTATCTTCCGAGGGTGTGATCTCGGTTTTTGATCCGGTGCAGCGCAAGCTTCTTCGTACGCTGGGTGGCGGTGACGCCGGCTTCAACCTGGCGTTCAGCGGCAACGGCAAACGCGTGGCTATTGCCAGTGGCGATTTTGCCTCAGTCTGGGATGTAACCACCGGTCGTAGACTGCTGAATGCCACCCATGCCGCTGCGTCCGGGACCCTCACTCCACAGCAATGGATCGTTAACGACGCCATCAGTTCCGACGGGGAATTCCTGGCTTATGCAGCCCACGGCGACAATCTGGCCCGTGTTTGGAATGTGGAGACGGGCCGCCAGATTCTCGAACTCAAGCACAATTCCGCGGTTGCCGCCGTCTCCTTCAATGCGGATGGAACAGAACTCGGCACGGGTTCATACGACGGCACTGCGCGCGTGTGGGAACTCCCTTCGGGACGAGAACTAGAGCGCGTCTCGCATGCCGGCGGTGCCGAAGTGGTAACTTTCAGCCCTGCTGGCGGCCGCTTCGCCGCTGGTGGCATGGACGGCTCGGTTTCCATCTCCAAGATCCGCCCCGCAGACCGCCCCGCCTCCTTCGCTTTGCCCGCCGACGTACGCAGCGTTGCCTTCAGCCCGGATGGCCGGCGCTTCGCCATCGGCACGATTTCGGCGGACTTCGAGCCGATGGTGAGAATCGCAGAAATCGGCAGCAATACTCTACGCGACATCGAATTTCACGGCGCTCCCGTTATCGACAAACTCTTCTTCGTCGATCTAAATCACGTGATTGCCCAGTGGAGCAACAAGCTGTTTCTCATTGCCATTGACCAGCCTAAGGTAACTCCCTTGCCCGACGTCCCTGGAGAATTGCGGATCGATCCATCGGGCAAGGTGCTGGTTAGCCAACAGGACAGCGTTAGCCGCCTATACACGCTACCGAGCCTTCAGCCGACAGCATCGCTGGAGGGCGCTTCCTCCGGTCTGCTGCGCGCAGCCGGCGAAGGCAAGCTGTTGGCCTTCGAGGCGAATGAACCGCCAAACAAATTTTGGGTCGATATCTGGAGTGTCGCCAGCAAAGCCCGCGTCAGCCACATTCCTCTGCCTGCTGAATTGAATCATCTCGCCTTCAATCCATCTGGCACGATCCTATTCACGGCGCAGAGCGAAAACTTACAGGCCTGGGACATCCCGTCGGGCAAGCGACGCTTCTCGCTCACCGCCAGCGGCGACATTGACCAAATCGTTCCTGATCCTTCTTCCGCCTCCTTCTCCACGATTACTCATGGACAACTCACTGTCTGGGATGCCGTCACCGGCGCTCGCCTAGCGCAACTTCCGGACACAGGCTACCTCCGCGCCGCCGCTTTCAGTCCCGACGGCCGCTATGTGCTCGCCGGATACGAAGAACGGTCCGCAGTGCTTTGGCTCTGGCGTTCGAGCGATCTGCAAGACCAAGCCTGCGCTCGCCTCACTCACAACCTGTCTCACGATGAGTGGGAGCGTTGGTTTCCCAAACAACCTTATCGTCAAATTTGTGCCAATTTGCCGCCCGCGAACTGAACCGCTCACGTTCAGCCAGTGAAGATTATTTCCGCTCGCACAAGGGGCCATGGCGAACTTCTGTCCGGCGTGCCATGCCAGCGCATTGTGTTTCGCGGACTTGTTGAGGGTTCGCAGGTCTGGCTAACAGAGTCGGTTCGAACCAGTCGCCTAATTTACCGAATCCGAAAGGCCATATCCTAACAACCCATTGGCAGATGTCCTAACTCCTTCCTGCTCCTGATACCTCGGAAATCTAGCCGAATCTCACCGGGAGTTTCAGACTCATGACGAACCGTCCCCCCGCGGTGTGGCGAGTCGTGGAGTCTTGGGACAAGGTTCCATGGCTAACGATGTTAAAGACTGCGGCGGCACCGGGTTCTGCGAACTATCTTTGGAAACTAGCAGGCGCGTTCCTTCTTCTGGGGTGCCTTACCTTCCTGGTTGGTTGCCAGGGAGTCAGCGCGGCTGGCCCTTCGAGTCAACAGCAGACCAGCAGTCTTTCTTTCGGAACCGCAAGTCTGGGTTTTGGTAGCGTTGCAGCCGGCGGCAGCAAGACTCTGCCCGTGACCGCAACGAACTCCGGGACCACATCGGTGACTATCAGCAGCACCGCGATCTCGACCAAGTTCTTTTCCTTGGTCGCGCCCAGCCTCCCAGTTACCATCCCCGCGGGTCAAAGCAGCACACTCAGTATCAAGTTCACGCCCAACGCGGCTGGAGTTTTTAGCGCCACGGCCACGGTCACAAGCGACGCGTCGAATTCTCTGACGAACCTATCGCTGTCGGGAACCGGAACGGCCGACGGGCAACTAGGGCTCAGCCAGACCACCGAAGACTTCGGCAGTGTGGCGGTGGGAGCTCGGGAGTCGCAGACGGTAACACTGACCAACACCGGAGGATCGAGCGTCACCATCTCGCAGGCTTCTATCAGCGGCGCAGGATTTCAGCTCAGCGGGATCTCTACCCCATTAACGCTGAATGCTTCCCAGAGTGCGACTCTCACAGTTACCTTTGCGCCACAGGCGAGCGGAAGTGCGACTGGCACTGTAACGATCAGCTCCGACGCTTCGAATCCCTCGCTGACTATTCCGTTGTCTGGCACCGGCGCTGTACCTGGAGCGCTTGGACCGAATCCGACCAGTCTGGGCTTTGGCAGCGTGACGGTCGGAAGCAGTCAGTCCCTCTCGGGAACCCTAACCAACAGCGGTGGTACGAGCGTCACGATTTCTCAGGTCGCGATCAGCGGCACTGGATTCAGCCTGAATGGGATCACCGCCCCGCTGACGCTGACAGCCGGCCAGAGCGCGACCTTTACCGTCAAGTTCGCTCCACAATCCGCCGCAAGTGCGAGCGGCAACGTCACGCTCACTTCGACCGCATCCAATCCGACCCTGACCATTCCGTTGTCAGGCACGGGAGTCGCGCCAGGAGCGCTGGGGTCGAATCCGTCAAGTCTCAGTTTTGGCAGCGTGACGGTGGGAAACAAGCAGTCTCTGTCAGAGACGGTGACCAACACCGGCGGATCCAGCATCACGATCTATCAGGTCGGGATCAGTGGAACCGGGTTCAGTCTGGGCGGGATCACGACTCCAATGACATTGACGGCTGGCCAAAGCGCGACCTTCACGGTCACATTCACGCCATCATCGGCCGGAAGTGTTAGTGGCAATGTCACAATTACTTCGAACGCACCTAATCCGACCCTGAACATCCCCTTGTCTGGCACGGGAGTTGCACCAGGAGCGCTGGGGTCGAATCCGACCAGTCTCAGTTTTGGCAGCGTGACTTTGGGAAGCAACCAGACCCTGTCCGAGACGGTAACCAATACAGGCGGGTCTAGCGTGACAATTTCTCAGGTCGGGATCAGCGGATCCAGATTCAGCCTGAGTGGGATTACGGCTCCGGTCACCCTCACACCGGGGCAGAGCGCGAGCTTTAGCGTTTCGTTTGCCCCGACGTCTGCGGGCAGCGCGAGCGGCAACGTCACGATCACTTCGACTGCATCGAATCCAACGTTGACGATCCCAGTGTCAGGAACGGGTGTGACGCCGGGGGCGCTCGGGTCGAATCCGACCAGTCTCAGTTTTGGCAGCGTAACCTTGGGAAGCAACCAGTCCCTGTCCGAGACAGTAACCAATACAGGCGGGTCGAGCGTCACGATTTCTCAGGTTGGGGTCAGCGGGACCGGCTTCAGCCTGAGTGGGATCACGGCTCCGGTCACTCTGACAGCCGGCCAGAGCACGATCTTCACCGTCAAGTTTGCTCCGCAATCTGCAGGAAGTGTGAGCGGCACAATCACGATCACCTCGAATGCTTCGAATCCCACGCTGACTATCGCGTTGTCGGGCACTGGAGTCGCGCCAGGGGCGCTCGGGTCGAATCCGACGAGTCTCAGTTTTGGCAGCGTAACCGTGGGAAGCAACCAGTCCCTGTCCGGGACGGTAACCAATACAGGCGGGTCGAGCGTGACAATTTCACAGGTTGGGATTACCGGAACCGGATTCAGCTTGACTGGAATCACGGTTCCGGTCACTCTGACAGCCGGCCAGAGCGCGGGCTTCAGTGTCACCTTCACGCCAGCGTCCACCGGAAGCGTAGCCGGTAATGTCACCATCACCTCGAACGCAGCCAATCCCACCTTGACGATCCCGCTGTCGGGAACAGGCGCAGCGGCAGCCGGCCAGCTTGCCGTTACTCCAGCCACCCTGGCTCTCGGCAGCGTGGTTGTCGGAACGAGCGGAACGGCATCAGGCAGCCTCACTGCCAGCGGCGCGAATGTTACGATCACGGCCGCGGGCTCGAACAACTCGGTATTCAGCATAGGTGGACTTTCACTGCCGGTTACGATCCCGGCAGGCCAGAGCGCTTCCTTTACCGTGACGTTCAGTCCTCAGATCACCGGAGCGGTGACTGCCGCGCTCACCTTCACCAGCAATGCCCAGCCTTCTACGACTTCCGAAACGGTGACAGGCACCGGAGCGGCTGCGCCGACACACACAGTCAACTTGTCATGGAATGCGAGCACGTCACCGAATATCGCTGGCTATAACATTTACCGTGCGGTATACGTGAACTCGTGCGGTTCTTTTTCGAAGATCAACTCGGTGCTGAATACAAGTACGTTGTTCACAGATCCGGTTGTGGTGGACGGCACGTCCTACTGCTACGCCACAACTGCCGTGGATTCGAGCAACCAGGAAAGCGGCTACTCGAATATCGTTTCTAGTGTTCAGATTCCTGCACCGTAATTTGCAACGGAACGAACTTCAACAGACCGGCCGGAACCGCAACGCGAGGCCGCCCGATGCGGAGGAGATTGCCTTCGTCGTTGTCTTCGCTTCAGCGTCGATCCGATCGAGGTCAGCGATAGCGCGCTGGACTTCGTCGGACAATCGTCGGGGCTGCTACAAGTCGGGAGACCCATGCGCGCCTTCACCGTTGCCCATCCGGAGACTCTCTGGCGTCGCGCCGGTCCCATTGTGTGTTGAGGACAGTCAGCCGAAATGGCAACTCTTCCCAATGACCCAAATCTCAAACTCGTGCAATCCGAAGACGCAGGTTCCCGAGATTCGTCTTCTCCAGTCGCAGCACGCCCTTACTGTTGGTACGCAAGCGGAGCATGTCGGCTAGAACGCCTGGCAACACAGCAGCGGGCGACGACGAAACATTTGGGCCGGTGAGACTAAGCTCGTAGACCGTATCCGGCAGCAGGCCGGACACGATAAGCGAATCGCACGCCAGATCCGGCAACGATACTTCCCCTCCCTGAGAACCAGTATCCGAAGTACTGAACAACACGAAGGGGCCGGCCTCCGAGGCGGCGCCCAGAAAATTAACTCCGTCGATCAGCTCGTTGCGCGTCTTGCCAGTGGCGCCGGTATCGCCGATCTCGAAGACGTGAAGAAAGAAATCCTCCGCGGCGGGGATCGACGGCGACACTTCGATGCGCCAAGCCCCCGGCACTACGTTTTTCCGGTTCGAAGGGGAAATTTTGGAGAAGTCGTCCCCCCAAAAAGTCTTCCACATGTGCTGGAGCTTCGGGTCTTGCGGCAACGGTCCGCCCTCCTGCGGCTCCAGCGGCCAATTTTCGCCGGTTCCCCAACGGCCGCCGTGGTCATCGCCTGGAGTGTAGAAATCTTGACCCGGACCGCCGCGGCGTGTGATCACCCGCTCACGTGGCAGTAGAGAATGCACTAGCAACTCTCCCGAGCCCTCCCGGAAGCGGAAAGTCGAAGCCTTCTTGAATTCTTTCGCTCCCGGTGCTCCCTGCCCTGCGTCTTGGTCTACGCTCGGCTCGTTGACCCCATGCAGCAGCCACGCCTTTTTGAAGGATGGGTGCGTGCTGACGACCCGATCGAATACGAAGAGCACGGTTCCGCACAGGTACATAAAGAACTTCGCGGGTGAATTTCTTCAGCTTTTCGCGCGAGTATGCGTTGCTGGCATCACCCATCGCGTAGTGGTATTGGCCGGGCATATGATCCACCACGCGCATCGAGCCAAGATTCCACAGATCGCGAGTACTCTCGAAATCTTCAGCGCTGCGGATCGTGTTCCAGAAGCGGGAGGAATCCATGCGCTGACCGCCGTCGTTGGCCGCGGGCAGAAGATTCTGTGACCAAAAGAATTTTTCCGAGGGATCGTAAACCAGTATGGAATTGTGAGCGACTGTGCGGCGATAATAGTTGAGATAGTGAGGGCTCTCGCTGTCGGTGTAGTCAGCCCCACTGTCAATTGCCAAATAGCCGCTGTGATAGATCGTGATCTGGTTTTGATCGAGATGCTGATGTTTGGCCAGGTAAGGCCCGCAGTCGAATTCAATCCAGGTCGAGTCCGGCTTCCATCCGCCGCGCATGACCAGATGTCCTACGCCGAGAAATAATGCTGCCGCGCCAACTCATTCTCGCTGGCGAGTGATGGATCGCGCGGCGTGACTTCGGGGTCATCCCAAAGGAATTCAAGAACCGGAAGGGTCCATTGTTTTGGGAAGAAACCACTCTTGCGCAGGAGCCAAGCGCTGTACGGATCCTTAAAGCGATTGACGGCGTAACCGAGAACGGAAGTGTCGCGCGAGTCCAGAATTGGATATTCGTTATCACCTTCGCGCGAGGGCGTGCCATCCGGCAAGCAGTTTGTACAAGTAGGTGTTTCCAATACTGCGAAACACGGAGTACTGGTGCGCGGGATCTACACCTGTCGTCGTGCGCTGTAATTCAGCTAGCAAGGTCAGGCTGGCCCAAGTGATCCGCATGTAGTCCATAGATTCGTGATAGCTGCCCTCGGGAGATACCACGTTTGTGGTTTCGAGAACATTGGCCAGGCACTTTGCCACCTGTGCACGCCACGCACTGCAACGGCCGTTGCAGCCTGCGAAGCCATCGAGTGCGGCGGAGACGAACGCAGGTAATGAGAGATAGCGCACGGCATAATTGTGGTAGGAGTAGTTGCCTGGATCGGCGAAGTCAGGGGTCGCAAGCATCGCCGAGGCCCCCGCCATCAACTCATCCGCAATCCGATTCTGTAAGGCCGGCTCGAATCCGGGATATCCAGAAAGCCAATCGAACACCAGCGACCAGCGGGCGTAGTCTACCCAGGAACGCGAAGGCTTCACCCCTTTGGTGAGGTGGCCGGCGCGCATCGCGGCCAAGGCCTTCTCCGCAAAACTCTCTTGGCGGGTAAGTTGCCACGAAAGAGCCCACCCCTCCATATCGTCGGACGGGCGCATTCCGTTCGCGTACCTGGTTTTTAGCAGAGCCAAACCGGTAAAAGCATCGGTATTCGAGATTAGCAGCCGAGGGCGCTGGGCCGGGACTTCAGTGTTGCCCTCCGTCACCGCGAGAAGAATTGAGGCCGCCACGCCAGCCATGAAGTCGCGCCGCTTCATTCGTGAATCGCTCCTTGAGAACCCAGAGTGGTGCCCGTGTGCAGTTCAGGCGGAGGGTGTTTCCCTTTTTACACGGTGACGCAAGTAAACACAAGCAGTCGCAAGCAAAAGTTGTCTATGGATATTCAGCCGCAGGAAGCAAGGCCGCGCGGCGGCGCTCCGACCCGCTTCAGTGGCTGGATTTAAGCCAATTCAGGCAGAAACTTCCGCATTCTCCGTCACTTTCTTTTATTTTCCTTGAATGGGGTGTATAAGATACGGGAATGCAAACCCAGAGGAGAGTACTCCTCCTGCGAGGGATCCTACTTTAATGATGACTGGAAGAGACTCTCGTCTCTTGGCGGAGCAACGCCGCCGCAAGATCCTCGAACTGATCGAACAAAAAGGGCAGATCACAGTACGCGAACTGGTCGAGCGGTTTGCCGTGTCGTCGGTCACGGCGCGGGGGGACTTGGATGCCCTGTGTTCACAGGGCATGGCGATTCGATCTCACGGCGGCGCAGTTCGTAGGTTGGAAGTGAGTCCAGATTCGGCCTCCGACTCGAAGGAAACGCAGCGTTACGCCGAGGTCGCCCGGCTAGCGAAAGTAAGCTTCACGACGGTTTCGCGCATCGCCAGCGGAAGTTCCGATGTCGCGCCCTCCGTTCAGGCAACCGTTCTGGCCGCTGCTCGAAAACTGGGTGTAACTCTGGCGGCAGGGAAAAGAAATCGCACGATTACGTTCATACTCGGCAACCGCGACACGGTTAACGAGTTCCAGTCGAAAGTACTGCTTGGGGCGGAGGTGTACTGCGCCCAGCATGGCTGGGACCTGCACTTCATCAGTTTTCGTTGTGACCTGAACGCCCCCTTGGGAAGCCTGCGTCTTCCCGAGGCGTTGATGCGATCCAATCGACCGAGTGGCGTCATTCTCACGGGCACACACTCCGTCAGTATTCTCGCGGCGCTTTCGGAGAAGAAGATTCCGTTTCTCTCGTGGGAAACAATATTGTCGGCGAGTGGCGACCGGAACAGTACGACTGCGTTTTCACGGACGACGTGCGGGGTTCCACAGACATCACCCGCTATCTTATTGCCCAAGGACATCGAAACATCTGGTATATCGGCAATCAGCGTCTTCCATGGTTCGCGCGCTGTGCCGCGGGCTACCGCCAGGCTATGAAGGAGGCCGAGCTTGAACCCCGTTTCAGCGAGATCAGTTCCGAGGATCGCGAACTCGGATACCTGGCAGTGAAAGCCCTACTAGCCAGCGGAGAGAGGCCCACCGCGCTTTTTGCGGGCACGGATCAGGCCGCTTCTGGCGTGTACCAGGCGTTGCAGGAATCTGGAATCCGAATTCCCGATGACATCAGTGTTTCTGGCTTCAATGACACCATCGGCGAAGTGCTGCATCCCGGGCTTACAACGGTGCGCGAATTTCCTAGAGAGCTCGGCGGCCATCTAGCCGAATTTGCGCTCCGGCGGATTCACGAACCAGACCTGCCTCCCCAGCAACTCGTGATGCCGACCGAACTGATTCGCCGGGAAAGCGTGCGGCAAGTTTCATCTGGCCATACGTTGCAGACTGCCGTTCACCTTCACGAAAACGTCCTGTGAGACCCGGCACCAGAATGTTTCTTCGGAGCCTACCACGGCGACAAAGCAGAATATTTCTTTGCTTCATGGTGGTGGTCTGGACAGCCGCAAGCACATTTGGTGGATCCACTCCCCCGCCGGAGGCGTTCTCGGTATTGCCATTGGCTCCGAGTGGTCCGCAGATCACGCCCTATCTTCAGTATCAAACTGAGTTGGCTTGGCGCGAAGACAGAGAGAGAATGAGGGTCTGGGACGGGATTCGCACCGAGCAGGATTTACTGCGCGTGCAGAAGGAAATACGTCAGAAAGCTTCTGACCATGCTCGGAGGATTGCCCACGACAAGAACTCCGCTGCACCCGCACGTCACCGGACGCATTGCGATGGACGGCTTTCACATTGAAAAGCTGATCTTCGAAAGCCTCCCGGGCGTATACGTGACGGCGCTTCTGTACGTGCCCGACGACCCCAACAGCGGTGAGCAAACGAAACACCCGGCCGTTCTAGTCCCGGCCGGCCACGCAGAGAACGGGAAGGCACACTATCAGGCGCTTTGCCAGAGACTGGTGCGGCGCGGTTACGTGGTCATCAGCTGGGACCCTGCGGGCCAGGGGGAGCGCAGCCAGTTCTGGGATGCGAAGGCAGGCAAGAGCCGCTACAACCGGATCTGCGCGGAGCACGCAGTGCTGGGCAATCTGGCTTATCTCGCAGCCACAAACCTGGCACGTTGGGAAATCTGGGATGGTCTGCGCGCCTTCGATTACCTGCTGACGCGTCCAGAAGTCGACCCCGAACGCATCAATATTACAGGCACCAGCGGAGGCGGCTTTCAAGCGATGCACATCGCGGCGCTCGAGCCCCGGATCAAGGTAGCCGCCGTCTCCTGCTATATCACCTCATTGCCCATGCGAATTCACAATCGGATTTTTAAGGACCCGGACAGCGATCCTGAGCAGGACTTGTACGGCATGATATCGAACGGCGTCGACCATGCCGGACTCTTGCTGCTGGTGTACCCGCGCCCGGTCTTCGTTGCCGCAGCGACGCTCGATTTCTTTCCCATTGAAGGCACACACAAGACTTTCCAGGAAGTGTCGAGGTTGTATAGCCGTTTTGGTCATGCGGATCGCATCGCGATGGCGGAGGGTTATCACGGTCATCAGTACTCCGATGAAAATCAGAAGGCAGCGTTTGAATTTTTGGATCATTTCAATCAGTTGCCGGAGAGACACGCGCTCGGTTCCGCCAAAGATTTGGATGAGAAAACCATGCAGTGCACGCGCACTGGCCAGGTGATGCTGGACTTCGAAGATGCAAGGTCGCTGATGGATCTGATCCGGGACTACTACAGTGAGCACCAGACAAGAGCGGTTGAATCTATCCGGCAACTTTATCTGGGCAGCAACTATCCTGGCATCGCAACCTGGAACATCAGCCAATATAGCGGCATAACTCCGGCCGAGAGCGAGATTGCTTGGGAGAGTGCAGGAGCTTCGATATTCGAAGACACCTCCATCGATCGCTACGTTCTGCGTCACAGCCGTAGCCTTGTTATGCCCCTGTTGCACATCCACAGGACAGCGAACCAGAGTCGCCGCTGGTTGCTGTGGTTCAACAAGAACGGCAAGGCGAGCGTAGACGACTGGCCCGAGATCAGGAAGTACCTGGATGCCGGCTTCGATATCGTCACTTTCGATTTTCGCGGGCTTGGCGAGACGCGAATGCCCTACAAGGCGGTTTCCGAAGACGATCCCTCTTTTGCTCAGCTGGATTTCGACCGCGCCTACGTCAATCCGCTCTCCAGCGTGTTAGCGGATTACGTTTACAATTCGCTCTTGACGGGCAGACCCTATTTCTTGCAGATGATCGAAGACGCTGAAATCGCGGTCCGTTTCTCGCGTTTAAAACTGCATGCGGGACACTTTTCCGTGGCCAGCGATGAGGAAGGATTCATGCTGGCAAATGCAATTGCAGGAACCCTGCCCGCGGTCAAGCAAATTCCGTACCCCGGCGCGCCGATCATGAAGTGGTCAGATCTGCTAGTCCAGAGGCGCGAACAGTGGCCGATTCAGTATCTGCTGCCGGGCGCGGCATACATTCACTAGCGGCCTGCGACTTCAACTTCGGCTATATCGGGCGCACTAGCCCCAGTTTCGTTGCCCGCGTGTTGCGAACCAGAAACAGCACGAGAATCATTCCGATGAACGGCACAAGTCCCGCCACGATAATGATCCTGTCGAAGGAGTGTGTGGCCAGCGATTGGTTCGCATCGGAGAAGTAACCGACTAATTTGAATGCGATGATGGTCCCGATGCCCGCGCTCATGCCGCTAAGTCCACTGACCGAGGCCACGGAGTCGCTCCGGTAGAGGTCGGAAGGCAACACGTTGGCAATCGTCGAGAACGCGGCATAGCAAAATGTCGCCAGAGCAAAAAGAACAGTGATCAGCGCAAGGTTGACGGTAAGAACCGTCGGTATTAGCAGAGTCACTCCAAACCCACCGAAAACCACCAAAGCCTTACGGGCTGCGCCCAGTGTCCAGCCGCGTCGAATGAGATATCCGGAGGTTGCTCCCCCGAAGAAATTGCCGAGATCGGCGGCGATGAAGGGGACCCAGATTGCAATCAATCCGCTCTTGAGCGGAATCCCTTTCGCCACCAGATAGATCGGAAACCAGTCTACAATGAAGAACCAAACGGGATCGGTGAACGATCTCGCAATAATTACCCCCCACGTCTGCGGAAGCTTCAAAAGATCGAGCCATCTGGAACGAGGCTTTCCGAGTGGGCCATCGGTAACGGCCGCATCTGCGAGAATCATTCCCCGCTCTTCGTCGCTGACGCGCGGATGATCCTTGGGCAGGTGGTACGCGCGACGCCAGACGAGCAGCCAAATGAAACCCAGCATTCCGGGAATTGCAAACGCCGGACGCCAGCCCCAATGGTTGTAGATTGCGAATACGATAAAGGGTGCAACCGCTCCTCCAATGGATGAACCGCTGTCGAACAGCGCTGTGGCGAGAGCTCGCTCACGCTTCGGGAACCACTCCGAAACAGCCTTCGTCGCGCCCGGCCAGTTGGCGGATTCGCCAGCGCCCAGAAGAAATCTGAACGCCGCGAAACTGTAGAACCCGCCGGCCAATGAAGTGGCCACAGACACAATCGAGTACCAGAGAACAGAAAGGGTGAGCCCTCGCCGGGTGCCGACGCGATCCATCAGCCTTCCGCATACGCTTTGGCCAATCGAGTACGCAATGCGAAAGCCGATGAGCAGATTCGCATAGTCCGAATTCGTCCAATGGTAGAGCTCTTTGAGGTATGGCGAGAGCAGGGACAGGGTCTGACGGTCGATGTAGTTGATGACCGTCGACGCAAACAAAATGGCACCAATCCACCAGCGCAAGTTGCGGATGGGAAGCACGTTCGGCTTAGTGGCTCGCGCGGATGCAGGCATATTTGTCAAATTATGGCGCGGTGTAAACTCCTGGACTTAGGAGCGCAGCCGAATCCGTATCGAGGTAAATAGTGGCATTTGGGTGGGTCCGCAGAATCGATGCCGGCATCATGGGACTAATATCCCCTTCAAGGCACGCCTTCACCGCACTTGCTTTCCGCGTGTCCGGTACTACCACGATGATCTCCTTGGAGCGCAAGATTTGCCGCACGGACATTGAAATCGCTTTCTTAGGTACGTCCGTCAGCTTCGAGAACCAACCTTCATTCACCTGTTGTTGCCGGCATGCTTCGTCGAGATCAACAATGAGGTACGGGTCAGCCTCTTGAAAATCCGCCGGCGGATCGTTAAACGCGAGGTGCCCATTCTCTCCGATTCCGGCAAAGAGAATATCCACCGGTTTCGACTGGAGTTCGGCCCCAATCTTTATAACCGCCTCGTGTGGATCGCGATCACCGTCCAGCAGGTGATACCTTGTGATTCCGGCTTTGTGAATCAATCTCTCGAAGAGATATTTGCGAAAACTGGCTGGATGGGTGGAAGGCAGGCCGACGTATTCGTCCAGGTGAAAAAGCTCGATCCGGCCCCAGTCGATGTTGGGCGCCCTAGTCAGCGCATCCAGGAATTCAAACTGAGATGCCCCGGTTGCGGCTACGAGGCGGGCGCTTCCCTGATTGCTCAGCGTCCGCCGAAGAGAGCGTGCGGCATGGTCGGCTGCTGCCTGCCCTAAAGAAAACTTGTCTGCAAGAATTTCTATTTTAGATTGCAACACCTTATTCCTTTAACCTCGTCATTCCCTAGTTCATGCCATACGCGTGAAGTGGTACGACAGCATCCGGTCTGGGAGCAACAGCGCCTTCTGAAACCTCTGGTCCGCTTCTTGCTGACTGCCTAGTGCGCCCGCGAGCGCACCGGCAGTGTAGTCCCACCAGCTCGGATAGCTGCTGGTATCGCTACGACTCTTTGCTTGTGCGAGAGCGGTTTGCAGGCGCTCCTGCCAATGCTTCCCGTCAAAACCGGGCAGTTTCTGAGCTGCCCGCCAGGCCCACACCATCTGATCGGGAGCGGAAGCTGCAGAAGCCAGTTGGAATTTCTTTGCCGCCTCCTCGGGCTTTGCGCAGCTAGCATAAGCAGCGCCCAACTGATAGTTCGTCCGCGCGGATTGCAGAGTGGGTTCCAGCCCGTCATGTGTAAATGGAAGATCGGGTACCGGCGCACCCAAGTGCTCTGCTACAACGAGAGCATCCGCGCAGTCGCCGCCAAGACCGATGCCAAAAATCGCGGCGGAAACGTAGAGGACTAGCCGGGAAGTTCCCAGGAACAGCAGAGGGATCCCCGCTGCGACGAGTAAGTAAGTCAGCAGCATGACGTACTTTTTGGAGAACCGATCGGCCAGCCAACCTACGAGTAAACGGCCGGCAATACTGAAAGCCAGCACCAGTGACAAAACAGCTGCGGCATCCCTCTGCGTGAAGTGCCGGTCAAGACTCAAGAAGAGCTTCAGATTCTGCTGAGTACCACTGACTGCGGCAATCGAGCACATACTCCCCAAGGTGAGCAGATAAAACGACCCCTCCTTGAATGCTGCCTTCGGACTCGCGGACTTGAACGATCCAGCCAGTCTTCCTGCTCTAGGTGGTTCTTTCACTAACATCGCCAGGGGAAGTGAAACGGCCACGATCAAAAGACCCAAAATCCGCAGAGCGGCCTGCCATCCGAAATGCTGGACGAGAGCGTGCGATATCCACGGGACTGATGCTCCCCCCAAGCCGATCCCGAGGTAGGCAAAGCCCATCGCTTTTCCGCGCGATCGATCGAACCACCGCGTCAACAGCACCTGGTTGGGCAGTGGGCCTCCACAGACATAGCCCAGCGCGTTGAAAAAGTAGAAAAAATAAAACATGCCGAGGCTTGAGGTCCAGCCCAGTCCCACCAGGGCTACCCCTGCCATCAGGATGCCTAGCATCATCACGCGGCGAGGCCCAAAGCGGTCTACAACCCATCCTGCGAGAAACCCGAAGATGGGTCCGACGACAAGTTTGCTCAGCGCATTGCCCGACGTGACTTGCGCGCGCGTCCAACCAAACTGTTGGACCATGAAGTCGTAATAGAAAGGCAGCCCCCAGAGAGCAATGCCAACGATGCAGAACAGCACCACAAACGCCGTCGCAGCTGCTTGATACGACTGGCGCCGGTTCGCCGCAGATTGCTCGGCCCCTAGCTCCTCTTTTGACAACTCGTAGCTCGCTGCAGCTTGCGCCGCAGAGGCCTCGCTCGCCGGTCCCGCCATGGGGTGCCAGTCTAACATTTGACTTGTTCTAGGAAGGGGCCTGTAGGGATTGCGGGCAAGCTCGTGTTATGCAGGGCAAACGGCACTCTCAGCCCGTAACCCGTGCCACAGTGCATTACGGCAAAGGTCGTATTCTAACGGCTCATCAACATATCGCAGTCGCAATCGTCGCAAGTGCTATTCGCTCGCACCAGTTAGTTGATCTATCCTGTCTCAGACCCGGGTGGATCTGCGCAAAATGGATCTCTTGCCCTTTTCTAACACGCGTCGCTGGGCAGTCGTCAGCTTGCTCTTTGCGGCATCGTTAATCAACTACCTGGACCGCGCCGCCATTTCCTTCGCTCTACCCCTCATCTCGAAAGACTTCCAGCTCACAGCGCAAAGCAAGGGCCTGCTGTTGTCTTCGTTTTTCTGGTCGTATGCGCTGATGCAAATTCCAATTGGTTGGTCCGCAGATCGATTCAATCTGCGCTGGCTCTATGCTGGAGCCTTCACTATCTGGTCATTCGCACAGGGGCTCACGGGTTGGGCTGGAAGCCTCCCGGCTTTACTCGCATTCCGGATTCTACTTGGCGTTGGAGAATCGATTTACCTGCCTGGAGGAACCAAGATCGTCAGCGTCCTGTTCCCGCCGAAAGAACGTGGTCTGCCCTCCGGACTCTTCGATTTCGGGACTCGAACCGGCCTCGTTTTGGAAGGCATCCTGGTTCCCGGGCTCCTGGTTCATTTCGGGTGGCGCCGCACTTTTCTGATTCTGGGCTTTACGGCTCTGCTCTGGATCGCGCCGTGGCTTTGGGTTTTCCCGCGCCGCTTGCAAGCGGTGAACACCGACACAGCGCTATCTATTCCTGAGCGACGGCCCTACGCTCGCACGCTGCTCAATCGCAACTTGCTTGGAATCTGCCTGGGGTTCTTCTGTTTCGATTATTACTGGTATGTGCTGGTGACGTGGCTGCCCGACTACCTGGTGACAGTGCGTCACCTTAGCATCGTGCAAGCCGGCTTTTATGCTTCACTCGCGTTCCTCACGTTCGGAATTTCCGAACCGATTGGTGGATGGATCGCCGACACCCTGATCCGTCATGGTTGGGACGAAACAGCGACCCGGAAAGGCATCGTCACCGTAGCTTTCGGGACGGGGATCTTTCTAATCGCGGCAATGCGCAGTGCGGATACGGGAGTCGCGATCGGGTTACTGATCGTAGCTTCGCTGGTCGGGCTTGCAACCGGGAACCTTCTCGCCATTCTTCAGTCATGCGCACCTTCCGGAGCAGTCGGAATTTGGACGGGAGCAGAAAACTTCGCCGGGAACCTCGCAGGAATCATAGCCCCGCTCGCGGTAGGATTCCTGATTACCTCGTACGGCTCATACGTTTCGGGTTTTCAACTCGCCTCGATCATTCTTCTAGCAGGTGTACTTGCCTACTGGTTCATAGTCGGAGACTTGAAGCAACACGGCTCTTAAGCCCGACCGATTTCGCAGGAATGTCACACTGCGAGAGTGCGCAGAGGTTCGTCACCGGCCCGGGTGTGCTTCAACAGTGAGACGCCACGGTCACATAGGATCTGTTCAGAGCGCTCACAGAAGAACATCCCAACAGCTTGAGACACCTTTCCAAGTCAGCCCGCAGCATCTCGAGCGACCGTGTAACACCTGCTTCGCCGGACGCAGCGAGTCCGTATGCATACGCGCGGCCGCAAACCACAGCCCGCGCACCCAGGCAGATTGCTTTGACAATGTCTGATCCGCGCCGAATTCCGCTATCCATCAGGACTTCCGCCCTATCTCGGACCTCCTCAACGATTTCCGGCAGGACTTGCAGGCTCGCCGGAACGCCGTCAAGCTGCCGGCCCCCGTGATTGGAAACAACCACGGCGGCAGCACCATAGTCGAGCGACCGCTTCGCATCCTCTGCGGTGAGAACGCCCTTGATGACGATCGGCCCTTTCCACAGCGCACGAATCCACTGCATGTCGTTCCAGGTGAAAGCTTCGCGCCTCATCGCGGTGTGCGCGTCGCGAACTCGGAGCACACCTCTTTCGGGGCTGACAATGTTAGGCATGTCGGGAAGACCGCCGTCGAGAAGGAAGCGCGCCAACCAGCGTGGATGAACCAATATATGAGGCACGAAAGGGATCTTCGACCAGATGTTCCCGCGCAGCAGTTGCTCCATTCCATCACGCGACTCGCGCTCGCGGTGTCCGATGACGGTCGAATCAATCGTAATCACCAATACCCTGTAACCCACATCCATGGCTCGGCGCATCGCATTCTCAGCCGCGGCGCGGCCTCCGGTGAGATAGAGTTGATACCAGACCTCGCCTGTGGAAGCAGCCTTCACATCTTCCAAGCGATGACCAGAAACCGTGGAGAGAATCAAGCCAACGCCGGCTCTGCTGGCGGCTCGAGCTGCTGCGATTTCACCGCCCGGATGCATTACACGTAGATAACCCACCGGCGCCAGAAGCAGCGGCATCGACAGTTCCGCTCCAAGAACACGAGTTCGCAGATCGCACTCGGGCACAGCAACTGCTTGGCGCGGTCGAAACGTGACCGTGTCGAAAGCACGTCGATTTTCGCGCAACGTCCATTCGCCTTCCGCACCTCCATCGATGTAGTTGAAAACAATCCTCGGCACACGTTGGCGCGCCAGTTCGCGCAGATCCTCAATATTCACAGCTCGCGATAGTCGCGACATCATTCAGGCATGCTCCAAATGACATACAATCACCGGCACCGCATATCGGCTCATCATTACGTGTCCGCACCGGGACCGATCGCGACAACATAGTAGGTCGCCGGACCCGTACCGACGTTCTTAATCCCATGCTCCTCATTCGAGTGAACGAAGCCGAGACCGCCGGGGCCTACACGATGGCTGACGCCATTAATTGTAAGTTCGACCGTTCCTTCACGGATGAGCCACATCTCCGAGTGGACATGACGATGCGGTGGATGTGGATACCCATTCGGCGGCAGAGTCGTCTCATGCGCCTCGATACGCTCGCCGGTTACCAGTTTGCCCTTCAGGATCATCCGCACTTGCGCGCGCTCGAACTCCTGCATGGGCAAACTTTCGAATGCAAATGTTGCCGATGGCAATGAATCATCTTGTGCAGCAAGCGCAGGCGTCACAGTTCCTGCCGCCACCAACGCAGGAATCAGACTGCACATCTCTCGCCTCGTTAATGACATACTTCACCTCGTTTAGGCCCACCTGGTAGGTCTGGGCAAGGAGTGATTCAAGGCCACCCGCGAAAGGTCCGACAATCGCGCGGAAGGCGACGATCGTTTTGGCGACAGTCATAACCCCTCAGGAGGACTGACGAGCACGCGCGCCACTGATATCTTGGAGGATATCAGACGCCTCGCGGCACTCTAATAAGGACGCACTTACGTTCCCCTTCGACGAAATCGAGAAGGTCATTAACTGCACTCGTGACACTCCTATGATCAGAGGATCGGACCCTCTCAACTCGGCGTAGCGCTTTGTGACCGCCCAAAAAGCTCGAAACTGTTGCACGGGATATTTCTGCTTGTCTGAGGAAAAGCCTTCCCCGAAATCGGCCCAGCATTGCATCGCCTCAGCAGCTAACCGATCCTTCTCTAGAGACGGCATTATCTGTTCTTCTCCGAGAGGCGCCATTCGAACATCGCAGTGTATCCTCCCACGCCAGTCTGTTGGGATTCCGGCCAGAATCTAGGGCCGCGCACTGCCGGTTGTGTTAGCGACCGGCGAGGAAGCGCAGAACCGCGGCCACAAGCCGAGAGGGCCAGTCCACAATCGCCTGACCGCGCTAGGCAGGATTGGCTCCGGGGTCGAGCCCGCGATCGTAGTGGCGAGGTAATGGTTCGATTCCAACATCCTGCAACAGTATTATTTGAGCGTGAGTAGCTTGGCACAGATGACAGACTCTGTTGCTTTCCACTACATACGATTCTCCAAAGCAGTAAGATAAGTGAATCACCAGAGATCTCTTGAGCTTTTGAAGGTAGTAGCACACCCTCAATGGGCGGCTAATTTTAGCGCCGGTCTCTCCCGGACTCTGCCTATATCAGCTGGAAATAGGCTCCGTTTCCTCTTTCTTATTGTTTTACGAGCTCAACGCGACGATTCTTCGCGCGGCCTTCTTCGCTGTCGTTGGAAGCGACCGGCGCAGACGGCCCATCGCCGATGGCCCTCAGCCGGGCCGCCAGCACTCCATATTTTGCGGAAAGCAACTGCGCGACCGCATCGGCACGCCGCTGTGACAGGTCCTGGTTAGAAGCCAGATTGCCAACATTGTCGGTGTGCCCCACGACATAAAGCTTCAGTTGAGCGTTTTTCTGGAGGAGCTTGGCGATTTCCTTGAGTGTGGCATCGGACTCGGGCTTGACATCCGCTTTGCCAGTGTCGAAATAGATGCCGTAATCGGAGGCGTGTCCGGTTCGAGAAATGTCGCTGGTCAGACTATCGGCATTTACCGCGACGAGGCTGGAATCCATCGGCTTTTGCAAAAAAGGCGTAGTACATGGTCTGGTCCTTGCGGATTGCATGAGTCTCCGGCGCATCGAAACCGATGTCGTAGAGCCGTCCAAGATACTGTCCTCTTGACAACATCTTGTCGCGATAGATGCGAAGCCATTTTTCGAATTCCTTCTCCCGCGTTGGCGTGCTAGCTGGCAAGAAGAGGTATTGCACCATACTTCACCTCATTGCAAAACCTTTTTCTGAGCTGAAAACATAGATCACCTTCTCGATCAGTGGCGGGCAAAGGAAAAGATTAAATGAAATCTAACGAAACTTATCGTGATACAAGGAAAGACTTGCCAAGTCAAATGGATTTTGGGAGCGAGCCTCAAGGGTCCTGCCGCAATCCCGCACAGGAGTCCTTACATTCCTCGCCGTTGTCTCTGTCCCCCCGTCGCGCGCGCGCTGCGCTAGCCGTTTTGGGCGTCCGCAAGTTTAAGTTCATCAAACACGATCGAATATTTGTTATCTTGGTGTTGGACAAGCGAAATGAAACGATGTAAATAGTAATAGTTCGATAGTCCGTTAGCGTGATCCGTGAATCCACGAATTTTTCAATATTGGGAGTTAGATTCGAATTCTTCACTGTCCAGATCCGTTCGCTACGAATGGTTCTGACGCTCCGGTGTGATCACTTTGGCAGTGATACCGCAGCGCCAGATTCAATTTGCCCCGAAGTTGGAGCTCTAGCCAGCATGGCCGAAGTTCAAAGGAATAATAATAATGATGAGGAGGACATGCTCCGATGTGGCGTAGAGACTTTCTAAAGAGTACGGTCGCTGTTGCCGTAGCTGCGGAACTTGGAATGAGCAATGCGCAGGCGAAGGTTCCCGCTCATAACTGGGGAAGCTATGACTTCGGCTCTGGTCCCACGGTGAACGATCGCCTGAATCAGGGCCCGTTTCCTCAATACCCGCCGGATGCGGTCATTCCCACTGATGACGTGGTGATGACCACAACTTCTACCGAAGAGGTCGTCCCGAACTTTGGCAAGGGGCTGGTGACCTATATCACTGCAGACAGCGGCACGAACGAAATCAAGGCGGACAACATTCCCCAGGCGATCGAAGACCTGGTTCGCTTTCCATTAGGCCAGCAGCTTTACATCCGCCCCACTTGGAGGGAGGTGCAGCCGCGGCCCGGACGCCTGCAAATGTCCGACTACCTGAAGTTGGTTTTTGAATTGGCGAAGAAGAACAATAAGCGGGTCGGATTGCGAATTCAGATGTGCGCTCCAGACTATACACACGAAGCGGCCCTCCCGGATTTTGTCCTCGACAAAGTGCCGAAAGTTGATCTGGTCCTTAGCGATCAGGAGAGCAGCGCTTCGGCGCAAAGATACCTGCAGAACCCGCACGCGCGTTATCAGCCCAGGTATGACCATCCTCTTTTTCAGCAGGCATTCAAAGAACTGGTTGGCCAGTTGGCGGCGGAGTTCGATGGCAATCCACTCATCGAGTTTATTGACACTTTCATGTATGGCTTCTGGGGTGAAGGGCATACCTGGCCATTCGGCAACAATCCTTTTCCTGATTACCTGACTGCAGAGCGCACCTGGACCAATATGTTCGAAGTCCAGCTCGAGCACTTTTCGAAGACTCCTCTACTGACCAATACTCAACCGGACTATAGCCGGGTTGGCAATTCGGAACTGGTAGACCGCACGGTCCGCAGCAACAATTGGATTCGAAGCGACACCATTTTCATCGAAAACGAGCAGATTGAAGCGCTCAGCAACCGTCCGCCCTGGATCGCGGCGTTGCTCGAGCAGGGGCTTCCGGGTAAACCTCCTGATCCAAATGCCGGCTACGAAGGAATTTCCCCGGCGGAGAACATGATCGCTCATGTGATTGATGTCGGGGCGAATTACTGGTCGCTCTGGAACTTCCACCAGATCAGCGCAAAGAATCTGATGAGCTACTACCAGGCTTATCCGGCAGCGTTCGACCGGATCAATCGCCGAATTGGCTATCGGGTGAGGCCCTCTTTCATCTGGAGCTATAAGGACAGTAGTTACCTAGGGCTGATCATTGGCTTCGCAAATGACGGCATCGCGGGTGTGCCCGGCGTATTGAGGGTAACCGTGGAGAGCCAGGACGGAAAGGCGCTCACCAGCGGTTGTCTGGATGCCGGATACCCGTTGCCGGGCAAGATTCGACAGGCACAGTTCGTGCTTCCCAACCTCACAGATTGGAAAGGATTGAAACTTAGAGCTGAGGTCGAGGTTAAGGGAATGCGCTATCCCGTGCGGTGGGCTTGTCACCAGAAACTGAACGACAACGGCTCACTCACGTTGCGTCCGAACCTCCGTCAGCAGGTCTAGGCAGCAGGCGTTGATGGAAAGAGGTAAGTGGACTCCGGTCATTGCGCGAACGTCAGGAGTGCACACAATGCGGTGGAGAGATTATGTGAAGACGGGAGCACTCCCGGCAGTGCGAGCGGTCTTCTGCCTCCGCAAATGTGGGCAGATGTAGCCAACCATTTGGGAGGGCTAGCCGCGGATACGTTCAACTTGCGTAGTCGCTTCTGGCTTGAGGGCCAAACCGAAGGAATTCCTGATCTGGTTACTTCTTTGTTGGCTTCGCTTCTCCCTCTTCGTACCAGAAAACTGCTCCCTTGGTAATTGCTGGAAGCGTATACGATGTACGGCCATCAGCTTCGGAAACGCCATTCACCTCCTGCACATCGCCCAGAAACGGCAGAAAGAATCCCTTTGCTTTGCCGTTCCTCGCGATGCGGACTCGCACGCCAGTTTGTGGCGTCTGCACCGGGTTCACACCGCCGCGCAACCCCGCGAAGTTCGCAAAAAAGACGTGCGGCTTCCCCTCGACCAGCGCTATTGAAGTAGCGACCATGGGTGATGCCGCAACCTCAACCTCGCTCGCATTTTTGAGGCTTTTCAAGAAATCCGCTTGCGAGTCGGGATCCGCGCGCTCGAAGTCGCCTTCTAGCGCGCTCATGTACACGTTCCCCGGACATTGCGGGAACCGCGTCACATTGGCTGTGTCTCCCAGTTGCGTCGCATCGGTGCCGGTGATTACAAGGTTGTGCCGCTGCTCGACGAACTTTCGCAGCCAGTCTCTCTCCTGGTCGTTCAGAATGCGAACCTCGGGAAGAATCAGAGTCTCCCCCTTGAACTCGGCCAGATTCCGCGGAGTGACCACTTGAAATTCCCAGTGCTTCTGCATCAGCAGAATCAGCATTCCCCGGTAGGAGCGGATAAAATCCTCGGTATAGATGTTTCGCGTCTCCGAAGAGAAATACACTCCCACCGGATGACTCGCCACGCGCGGCAAGTAAAGCGTCTTCTCGTGCGCCTGAATCCAGGAAAATATCTTCTTCCTGGTCGGCAGATCATTCGACCCAGCCATCGAATGCCCGGGCGCGTCCCAGAAATTCGCCCCCGCCATGATCTCTGACATGGCCAGATTCATCATGGCCTCAGTCTTGTCGACATTCTTGTCGCCGTCCCAAGAGTAGTTGAGAATCCAGGTCGCCTTGCCTTGCGCGAACGCGCGGAAGGAATGCATCCCCACCTGATACTCAAACCAAGCCAGGGGCTTTCGCTTCGAGGCCATCCCGCCCGAGCCAAACGAGTACTCATGCGCGATCGCGTCCACCACCCCGTACAGGCTGTACACGTCGGCTCCCACCCGAACCGCTTCCTCCTCAATCCCCGGATAAATCTCCGGGATCGTCTTGATCTCCGGGTTCACCGATTTCGCGTTCTCATCAATCTCATGCATAAACTCCGTGAAAGTCCTAATCCTAAACTCCACCCATTTGCGGAAATTGGGGTCAGAGAAGTCGCCCAGCTTCAAATCCTTCTTCGCATCCAGCTCCGTCTCCTTCTTGAACGCTGCTACCGTGTAGTCATCGAAGCTGGCCCAAGTGTCTTCCCATCCGTCAAAGTGCGTCATCCAGTACGGGATGTCGACGTAGATCCCATCGATTCCCGTGCCCGCGATTTGCCGCACACGCTGCATATAAATCTTGCGCCACTCGCTGGCATACGGCGTCACCCAAACGTCTTCATCGCCTTTCCTGATCCAAAACGCCGAGCCTCCACCGAAGATTGCCGGTTCGCCCGTGATCTTCCTCTGCAACCAGTCCGGATGCTCTTTGGCCAGCGTGTGCGGGGTCGCGTCCGCATTCGCCGTTATGCATTCCGTACCCGCGATGTATACGAAGGCGCGGTTGCCCGCCCGGTGCGCCTTTTCCGCCACGTCGTGGATTGCCTTGAGCTTCTCCTCCGGATTCACAAAACTCTCGTAGCGTCCCGGAATGTCGTTGTCCACCTCAATCCCGAAAACGTTGCTCTCTTGCGCGCTGATAACAATCTTGTCGGTATTATTTGGCTGCAAACCGTACGCCCCGATGCGCACGTAGTTCGTCCAGTTCTGCCCCGCTGGATAGGAAGCAGCAGCATCCAGCATCATCAGCGAAACCGAAAGTAGTACGAGAAACACGAGTACAGCCTGAATGGTTTTCATAAATGTCTTTCGAAAGGATAGTTCTGGGAAACGGCACGGCTTTCGCAGACTCCGGAAGTTAGCCCCGAAGCCGCGCAGGAATACACCCCACGGCTTGTTCTCAGCCTGCCGAAGCAGCGTAAGGCGTGGGGGAGCTTTGCCAACAAACAAGCCTGACGTCCTTCCAGTCCTCACTCGCCCTTAGAACTCGAACCTTATCGCGATCTGGCCGTTGCGCGGGTGACTGCCGCCCGCTATATGGGTGACTTTGCCGAAATTAGTGTCTCCCAGGACCGAATCGGGTGTCCGGAAGCGCGGAGTGTTGGTGAGATTAAAGAACTCGGCGCGCAGTTCGAGTTTCATTCCCTCGTGAACCGTGAAGTCCTTGAAGAACCCCATGTCGGTATTCTTGATCCCTTCCCCGCGCGCATTGGCGGAGAACCGCGGAGCATTCCCCGGCACCTGGTCATTCGGAATCCCGAAGCAATTGCCGTTGTAGTAACTTGCGTTCGGGTCGGTTGAGAACGCGAGATCATGCTCGCTAAGACCGGTCCTGATATTGGAGCAAGTGATATCCGGCCGCTGCAGTCCGTCGGCAATGCTCGAATTGGCCAAGGCAAAGGGCACAGGTTGCCCCGATTGCAGCGTTAGAAGCACGTTGAGCGACCAGCCACCCACAATCGCATCTAAGACCCGGTTCATGCCTCCACCCATCCATCGCTCACGTCCGAACGGCAGGTCATAAACGGCCGCCAGCACAAACCGCTGCGGCGTGTCATTGGCCCCAATGGAGTGTTCCGCCCTCAGGTTATTCAGGTCTTGTGGAGTCCCCAGCGACACCGGGGCAGAACTAAAGAAGATGAAGCTGTTGGCCCCATACGACGAGTAGTCGGTCGCCTTTGACCACGTGTAGTTCCCTTCAAAACTCAACCCGTGGCTGGGCCGCTTTTGAAACCGCACTAGCAGCCCGTTGTACCAGGAACTCGCCGCTATCAGAGGCAGCCCCTCAAAGTCGCCATCGAATTGCGGAAAACGCCGCAGCAGATTGCCTTCCGGAATCGTTGGGTTGTTGTAGATGGAATCTGGCTCGTTGAAAACCGCGTTCGGCCCGGTAAACATTCCCTGAAACGGATTCGGCACCAGCGAAGACTGGCACGTCGAATCACACAGATTCCGCGCCGCCGTCGGCAGCGTGTCGCGGTTTCGTGTCGCACCTCCCCAGGGCAGGTGCGTGCTGCGGTTCGCCGAATAGTCGGCGGAGATGACAATGCCTGCCGGGAAAAGGTGTTGCACCCCGAGGTTCCATTGATAAATCTCCGGGTTGTGATCTGGCAGTGTCCCCAGATCGTTGTCGTTCCCAAATCCCCACTCCGCTAACGCACCGTACTTGGTTCCCTGTGGCTGGGGCAGCGTGTTGGGAGGCAGCTCGGGAAACACATTGTTCATTGCCCAACCCGGGGCAAGGGTTACGCCACCGTCCAGCGAGATGTGGAAGGGCGCTGACTTCCGGAATGCCGTCCCCGCATACTGGAAGTTGGTAGCGGACGAAAGCCCGTAGAACATTCCCGCGCCACCCCGCATCACCGTGTCCTTAGCGACCTGGTAAGCAAAACCTAGCCGCGGTCCAAAATTGTTGCGGTCGATGGAAACATGCCGCACGCTCGAACTCGGAAACGCTGTGGTTCCCAGCAATTGCGTCGGTCCCAACCCCAGACTGCTCAGGTCGACGGGGTTCCCGTTATTGTCGACGATAAGCCCGCTCGACGGCGGGGGCGGGGTCAGGTCCGCGGTAACCCCGCTGTTTCCAGTGAAATTGCTGAATTCGATGCGGTTGTAGCGCTCCGTGTAGGGGACGCTCCACTCGTAACGCAAGCCCAGGCTCAGCGTCAGCCTAGACGTCACTTTCCAGTCATCCTGGGCGTAGAAGTCGGTTTGCTTGGATTTCTCCAGTACCGCCGACTTAATGTTGATGTGGCCGTCGCTCGGCCATCCCAGTTCCAACGCGGACATCGCGTCTCCATCCTGTGTATTAGGATCGAAGAAGGCATTGGCCGCCGTTACGCCCCCGGAAAAATGAAACAGCCCCGTCGCGTCGTCGGGTTGGAAAAAGTTATTGAAGAAAAGCCGCTGCTCCCCGCCGAACTTCAGTACATGGTTTCCCTTCACCCAATTCAAGGACGAGGAGTAGATGTACTGCGTATGCCCATTGATCGTATTGATGCAACACTGCTGGTTCAGCGCCGCATAATTGTCCGGGAAGATCTCAGTCATCCTTGTGATGTGATTGGCTTCTGTCAGAATCGATTGAAACCCGAACTGCGCAGGATCTACAGTTTGCGGCGTTTCGTTCTGATAGTACCGCTCCAATCCAAAACGGCTGGTCAGCAGTAAATGCGAACTCAGACTCCAGGTGTGCTCCAGGGCCACATTCCGCGTGGTCACTTGCGTCTGCGACCCATCAAAAAACAGACCAGGGGTTGTGTCATGGTAATCGTTCTGGCTGTACCGGCCCATCAAATGGACCTTGCCCGTGAGTTGGTGGTCAAGCTTGATATCAAATTGGGTCGTGGGTGTCGTTTCGATGATCGGCGCGTTGAAATTATTGCCCGAGTTGTCGATCGGACCCGTGGGCATGGGAAACGCATTCTTAGCGTTCAGCGCGTTCCAGATCGGGCTCATCATGCTCTGGGGAATTACTTCCGTGCTATTCGTGATTGGATCAACTGGAAAAGGCTGCCGGTCGCCGTAAGTAGGACTTGCTGGATTCGAGTCGACATTGAAGGGGTTGAAGAGTTGCACGGGCACGGAATTCCCGTTGGCATCCTGCGTCAGCGTCTGGGTGAAGTTGCCTTGCCGCTCCAGTGCAGTCGGAACTCTGGCGCTGACCAGGCTCTTCGAGATTGTCCTCACTTTCTCCAGATCGACCAGGAAGAAGGTCTTCCCCTTGAAGATGGGACCGCCCAGCGAAAAACCGTACTGATCTACTGTGCCCTCCGACCGCGGCACTCCATTGCGCACTGAGAAGAAATCGTTGGCGTTCAGCCAGGACCGCTGCCCAAACCACCAGCCGCTCCCGTGAAACTTGTTAGTCCCCGACTTCATCAGAACATTGACCACCGTCCCACCGTTGCTGCCGAACTCCGCGGCAAAGCTGTTGTTCTGCACCTTGAATTCCTGGATCACTTCGGTCGACGGCATGTAACTCAAATTGTTGGTTGCCCCCTCCCCCTGTTCCGGCCCGGTCGCCAGATTGCCATCCAGCCGGATCTCCGCCGAGCCATAACGCTGCCCGTTGGAGGAAAAATCAGTTCCGGTTGGATAGGCATCCGCGTTGTTGAGCTTTGTAATTCCAGCCGACAGATACACCAACTGCGTGGCGTCGCGGCCTTGCAACGGCATTCGGCTTACGAACTCGTTCGTAACTTCCGTGCCCAGCGATGAGCTTCCTGTATCCAGCAGCGGCGCGGTTTCGGTCACGGTGACCGTTTCCCTAGTCGACGCTAGGCTCAGCGCGAAATCCACCGTGGCCTGTTGGCTCACCGCCAGCACCACTCCCGTCCGCGCTACATCGCGGAAGCCGGGTGCCTCCACCTTGATGGTATAGCTCGCGGGTCGTAACCCGTTCACCACATATTCTCCACTGGCGTTGGTGGTCGCAGTGGTCGCAATACTGGTCGACTCATTGGTCACCGTGACTTTGGCATTGTTTACCACGGCGTGGGCGGGGTCCGTGACCGTGCCCCGCACTTGCGCGGTGTAACTGCCCTGGCCCAGGGCAGCATGATTAACGAGGAACAGAACGGTTAGCAGGAAACTCCAGGCACTAAAGCGGGAACCAGCGCGGCGGATGGGCATCTTGGACCTCCCAGAATTACGGACAGTAAGCCTGACGGCCCCAAAACGTAAGAAAAAGCAATCTTTCGTAATATATCCTAAATTGCTCGCTTGTCAAACTTTTGATCTGCGGGAGCGTTAAGGATCGGCTTCGGTTGGTTCACGCCTCGGGCGTTTCGGGAACCCCCTCGAAGCCGGGTCCCCAAAGCCTTTCGTGAAACCGGTTCTGGCAATTTTCGCAGGGATGATTTTCGATACTCGGCGAGAAACACGCTCATTAACAGACGGTTCTTCCAGTTGGCGCTGGCCGGGCTTGGGTAGTGCAAGGTGTAGCCGGGCAGGCGCCCGCCCCACGGGTGGTGGGCCTGACCGCGACGGACGGAACTACGCTCAAGGCGACGTGCTTCGCGGGGAGCAAGCACTCTGGTCCGGGAGTGATGTTGTTTCACCAGTGGACTGCATCGCTTGACCGGCCTCCCGTAAATATGGGAGCATGATGTACATGAAGACCACGCTAGAGATTCCCGATGCCATCTTTCGTCGAGCCAAGTCGGTCGCTGCCAAGCGAGGGATTCCGCTCCGGGAGTTGGTGACGGAAGCGGTGAAAGAGAAGCTGGCCCACAACCGCGGGCCTTCCGACCAACCCTGGATGACGGCTTTCGGCAAACTCCGCCGTCTGCGCAAGGAAACGGCCAGAATCAATCGCATTATCCGAGAAGAATTCGAGCATGTTGAAGCTGAGGACCGGCTGTGATTTTGGACACCAACGGACTGTCGGCCCTAGCCGAGGGTGAACCTGGGCTGGAACCCCTTCTGCGCAAAGCAGCGCAAGTTGCCATTCCCGTCATTGTTCTGGGTGAATACCGGTACGGGATTTCACAGTCTCGCAACCACATTCACTATGAACAATGGCTGGCCGAGTATTTGCCGAGCTTTCGAATTCTCGAGGTCGATGAACGGACCACCATCTCCTATAGTTCCGTTCGCGGAGAGCTCAAGAAGGCGGGAACTCCCATCCCTTCGAACGACGTTTGGATTGCAGCATTATGCCGCCAACATTCCCTACCTCTGCTGAGTCGCGACCGCCATTTCGACGCTGTTTCCGGAATCATAAGATTCGACTGGTAGGAATTCGCTAGCCGTGCCTTCCTGCACCAGTTCAGGGATCCCTTGCGATCGCTCTTCCACGTTTCCGTTGTTGCCGACGCTGCAGACCTCCATAACCTGTACCTTTCCGAGCCGACGAAATCCAAGAACTGGGCACGTTTGGTTCATTTCAGTCTTGAAGAACTCTGCGGAGGCAGCCGATGTGAAGCTCATCAACCGTCAGCAGAACGCCTGAGCCTTGGCCCGTCAGCATCTTACGCTAAACTAGACCAATGAAACTTAGGCCACTTAGCGATTATGAAGACGGTTAACATTCACGAAGCCAAGACCCAGCTCTCAAAGCTCGTGGAAGAGGCGTCAAAGGGTGAGTCGTTCATTATCGCGAAGGCGGGTAAACCTGTCGTGAAGGTGACGGCGCTTGGCGCTCCAACGGGTGCTCAAGTCCGCCGACTCGGCTTTATGGCGGGACAGATTTCCGTGCCCGACGACTTCGACCAAATGGGTCGAGAGGAAATTGAAGGGATTTTCGGTGGCGGCGTATGAAGCTGCTGCTCGATACGCATCTTCTGCTCTGGGCCGCTGGAGAACCCGCTCGACTGTCCGCGCAAGCTCGCTCCTTGATCGAGAATCCAGAGAACGAGCGTCTGATTAGTTGCGGCCAGTTTGTGGGAAGTAGCGATTAAACGCGGGCTGGGCGGCGTGATTTTAAGGTGGACGCCCGGCTACTGCGTCGCGGCCTGCTCGACAATGGCTATAGCGAGTTGCCGATTGTCAGCGATCACGTTGTGGCCATCGAGAGCTTGCCGACGCTTCACAAGGATCCGTTCGATCGTGTGTTGGTGGCTCAGGCGACCGTGGAGGGTGTCACGCTGCTTACAATCGATTCTCTGGTCGCGCAGTATCCCGGACCAATGCGGGCAGTGTGAGCAAATCTTAAGGTGGGTCCAATCCCGCGAACCGATCTGCGCGGAAGACAAAACACCCGAAACTCGAATTGAGTCGTGGGACGTCTGTTGATCAGCCCTCCCCAAGTGCTGCTCAAGAACAAATCTAACTCTGTGCCTCGAATGGCGGAATGGCGCGTGGGTGCCACGCGCGGCCCCCAATGGCGCGGCGAGCCTCGAGCGCAAGAGCCTTCGCGACAATGTAGGCATATGAAGAACGTTCACGACGTTCACTACGTTCACCAATAGGCGCACAACCTAGGGTATGGCCTCCGTGTCGACGCTCCTGCCGGTCTATCGTGACTGCACTCTCAAGGCAGCTCAAACCCTTCCCGTCTTGTCCAACAGGAGGCCGGTCTCCTCACAGTCTCGACAAGTCCCCCCGAATCCGTCCTTTTCGCACTCCTCAAAAGTCCCCCCGAACGCATCCTCTATGTCCTCGGGTAAGTGCATATCGGCTCGGCAGATCCCAAGATTCTTGGCGCTTATGTGTATCAAGCGGACTAAATTCTTTGAGATCCTCAGTCCCCTGCCCACAGAGCCTAGTCCCTCGGTTGGAAAGCCGAGGGAACGAAGAATGTCCCCAACCCTTCGCGGTTTCAGACGGTAAATCTCACCAGCCCGTTCGAGTTGGAACTCCACTTCCGATGTCAGTTTCTTAACGGTGAGAAGCGCAGTGCCGGCACCACGAATGTGAATGGTTCTCAAGAGCGCGGTCATGACGACCCACTCTGGCTCTCCCTGACGATTGGTCTTTGCCTGGGCGTCATGCGGCTTGATCATTTCCAGGAGTTCCCGCTCGAGTTCGGGATCGCCTAGGAAGGGGAGTGCTAAAGCGCGACCAATGTCCATTATGCGCGGAGCCAGGCCCGACGACGCCAGCGTTACAGGCTTCACACGCCCATAATTTTCTAAACGAAACGCTAAGAGTTTAGGCTGCAACCGATTCTCAATTTCCGCAAGGGCATTAGGATCCAGCACGGGAAGAATTCTCGCTGGGGGCCGCGAGACCACGACCAGTCCTCTGCTCTCGAGTGCCGCATCACCGGCACCCTGCCGGGAAGCGATCGCCTTAGGTCCGAAAACGTCATACGCTCTGGAGCCTCGAAAGATTCTCTGGCCCATACTGCTTCCGTTGCGAAGCAAACGTTGCAACATTCGACTTTGCATATCTGCGCCGAGTTCGAACTCGTCCAACAGCAGAGTGGGCCGCAGATTGGTGACCAACATGTAAAGGGCGGCCGGCGATATCTCGCCGGCAATGATCGAACGCCGGCAGAAGGCACTGAGTAATCGTAGGAGGGTGGTTTTGCCGCACGCATATGGACCCACGATCCACAGGTATGGGGCCACATGCAGAAGATCATTCAGCCATATGTAAAGGGAAAAATATGCCACCAATCTACGATCGGCTTTCTTGAGATCCGAATAAGTGCACAATACATCATCGATTTCTCGGAGCAACGTTCTGGGCGTCTCGCTGGTCCCGAGCGACCTTGGCAAGTGCATCGCATCTACGAAGCTGCGGTGGACTTTCGGCGGGAGTAGGGTCACATCCCCGTTCTGAAAAGTATTGTGGAACGTGGCTGCGCCATTGCGATAGACCACAAAACGGAGTTCTCCGCACCTGTCCTGGACGAGGTCAATGAGGGTGCCATCAGGAAGGCGCTCGAATTGCGTCTCTTTAGCCCGAGACTGCGCGGTAGGCCACGGTTTCATGTGTCTACTTCGGCCGGAGTTAGAACCTTCGAGTCGCACGGGGCGGCCATCCGGTAGATGAATTAAGTTCGGCGCAATTTCCGGTTGACGGTTGCCATGTCCGTTACCATTTTTTGCTGTTCGCATATGCGCTCTCTCCCGCAATAGCCTAACTCTCGTCGCGACTAGTCAGCCCCTGTGGTTTCTTATATACAGCAGGGACCTGCACCGGGGCTGAAAGTTCACGGTCTCTCGTGACGGCTTTCAGTCCCCAGCTCTTGTGATCGCACTTTGCAAAAAGACAGGGAAGTTTTGTCCGGATCACGGCGTGTTTCGCCTCCGTGTTTCCAGACGAGCCTGGGAATACAGCCTTCGGATTTATCCGGTGGGTTTGGCGATCCAGGTGTGTGTGCTTTTCCCGCGAAGAATACAGCAGCTTGTGAAACAAACAGCAATCGGAGCGGACGGGTCGAACTTGGAGGAACAAAGTTCTGAGCATGAAGCCCCCGCTGCACTGAGCGTGCGCTGTGGCCTTCAGCTCGAACATCCCGTTCGAACATCCGGGTAAGAATTATTGGGGATCCAGCATCCCGCTGGGGTAAGCGTTTTGGTTACTGCAGAAGCCTCCGAATCATCCCGAAACGGCAGCTTCTTGGAGGCGTCCCGCCTCTTATTTTCAGCGTATCAAGCTTTGTCGGCTGATGCATATTGACCAAGTTGGTTCACCAGCGGAAGACTCGACATAATAGTCCGGTTCACCCTTCAGCGACGCAGGAAATAAATTCTATTAGTCCAGTCCCAATTCCCGGTCTCTCTTGCCAGTCTGGCTAAGGCCCACACCAGACCGCCGATATCCGCGGGAGAAATGGTTTTTTCATCCACAAAAACCACGCCGCCGTGCGTTCGCTCTTCTTCCGCCCAGGTTTTAAGCAGGGGAGGAATGGTCCTCCGATCATAGGTAACCAGCGTTAATCTCTGGGCGGCGGCTTCCCGCAAACAAGTAGAGTCTTCCTGACCCAGAAGGTACCCGTCTTGCCAGTCCACCATACAATGGATTTCTACTGCGCGATTGCGACGCCGCAGTCCAGTCGCCACGTCCGGTGAGATATGCTCATCGAGAAGAAGCTTGAGCATTTCAGGCTTTCTTGGGAACGAATTCGGCGGCCTGAGGCAACATGCGCTTCAGTGTTTCAAAATCCGTCGCCTCATTCTCAGCTATTGCCTCATTGATTTCTTCAGGGAACGCCCCCGCATAGTTGACAGCTGCCTGGACCTTCACTTCTGGCCACTTGAGATGTTTCGCCACGGCCGACACATCTTTCTTATAACTGTGGACGAGCAGCATGACCTCCCATACGGCCAGCGTGCTCCCTTGAATGTAGGCTTGCCGGCCCGCAGGTGAATCTCGAAAGTCGATGAATGCAAATTCCGATCGGCGCAAGCCTTCCTCCACCAGGCGTGCACTGGCGTCGCTGGCGGTCCATCCATGCCGATTCGCCATGCGTTTGAGTCGCTTTCCGCTCTCGGCCGGGAGGCGCATGCTGATGACCATCGAATGGGTTGATCTCATGGCAGTCTCCGAAATGTAACTCTTGTAAGTATTGTAGCATACTACAGCTGTGGTATTACAGTTTATAATATGTAATGGAAAGAATATGGAAACCGCCATTACCATCAAAGGGCAAGCCACCATCCCAAAACCCATTCGTGAACATCTTGGGCTGCAGCCGGGCGATCGGGTCAAGTTTTTCGTGCATCCCGACGGCAGTGTAGTCTTGTTGCCGAAACTGCCGGCTTCGGCGGTACGGGGTACGGTCAAATCCCGGAAGCGGCGGCCTGTGAGCACCCAGCAAATGACCATAGCGGCCGCCGAGGGTGCTTTGAGGAGAAATCCGCGACGACGACCCCGATGATCGGACTCGATAACAACATCCTGATACGCTATCTCACGCAGGACGACCCAGGACAGTCAGCCAAGGCTACCGAAATTTTTGAACACCGTTTGACGCCGAAGAATCCGGGGTTTGTCAGCGTGGTAGCAATGGTCGAGACTGTATGGGTTCTGGATCGCGCGTATGGCTTAGCAGCTCAGGACATCGCCACCGCTGTCGAACGCCTGCTACAGGTTGAGGTCCTCGCGATCGAAAACGAGCAGGAAGTCTTCACTGCCATGGTTGCTCTAAAACAGGGGCGTGGATCATTTGCAGACGCGCTGATCGCAGAGCTTGGAGCGCGGGCCGGGTGCACGCGCACATTGACGTTCGACCCAAAGGCAGCGCAGCTTCCCGGCTTCGAGCTTGTGTAAGCGATCCTGGTCCCCCAAAAACGCGATCCAATGCGGGTCCATACTTTCTGCTCTCCGCCCGCAATTGCTCTTCCGCTTTCGTGACATGCGGCTCTAATCCTTCTCCCGAAGCTGAGCCTCATCAAAACCTTCTGCGCAAGAAAAAGGAATCAACGCGGGATGGCGTCGTCTCAACTCTCGAGTGTTGCTGGTGTGATGGCGATACTCAGGCTTTGGCTATCGGAGAATGGGAGGAAGAGCAGGCAGACTACTGCTACATTTTGTAAGTATGAAGAATCACTCGCTTATGCTGCCACGGCGTAACGTTGATGCAGGCCACCGAGTCGAGCGAATGATTGAATCCTGCTTCCGTCGGCCGGTCGCTAGCGACTGAGCGCCCCTCTGGCGTGTCCTTGGCCAGCCCAAGATGGGTTCGCTCTTCGTGGTAGTAGCGGATATAGTCGTGCATGGGTCGTTTCAGATGCCGCTCATTGAGCACGATTACACCGAGCCAAGCGTTCAATTCTTCTGGTGTAGTGGTCACAGACCGACCTTGGCGACGAACCGGCATCCCTTCCGAGGCCCAACGCTGGACGACAGCAGCAGGAGTCGTTTGACATTATTAGACTAATCGGCTACAGTTCGGCGCTCAACGCGAGGGGAGAAACATGCCAACCGGTAACGGTGAAAACAACGACGCGAACAAAAAGTGTAGCAACTTTAAGAATGACCTTAAAGATGCTTTGGATCAATTGGATGCCATCTGGCGGAGCAAGAACCTACCGAACAATATCGCGAAACAAACCAAGGACCTCCAGAAGATGCTGCTCGGCGTGAAGCAGTACACGGAGGACAACCGTTTCTACCATAAAGACGCGGAGTCCCTGCCGAAGCGTCGGTAACGGATCCCAACTAGTCGCGACAATGACTTTAGGTACTCCGGCGATGAACGTCTTGCTGCGCCGAAGCCCTTACCTGGTGTTCTATTGGGAGGGCGGGAAGCTATTAATTCAGAACTATCTGAGTCACGTTACAGTAGCCGCTGACCCCATAGTGCTTAGGTTGCTTGGCTTCTTCGAGCAGCCGCGCCGTACCGCCGAGCTTGTAGCCGCTATCGCTGCTGAACGGAAGAACGTAATTCTCCAGGCGGTTGATAATCTGACACAGCATACCCTACTGGAGCCCTTCGATGCGGTTGCGAGGGCCCGCGAACGAGCCATGCGTCGGTGGAACAAGTGGGGAGTCGAGGCCCGTCTTTTCCATTGGGCAACCAAGGACGTCAACTTCATTCGTCCTGAAGAAATGAAAGTTTTCGATGAAGCTCGTAAACGCGCCTCGCGCGCCCCGTCTGCGTTTAAGCGCTACTCGGGAGCTCAGCGAATCGAATTGCCGCCTGCGAAGTGGAAATTGTTGGTGAAGTTCACAGACGTCCTGCGTGCTCGAAGGACGGAGCGGGACTTCGACGGACGGCCGCTCACTCTCGAAGAACTCGCTACCTTACTTGGCTTGACCTGGGGCGTCAGCAAATGGGTTAACAGTCCAACGTTCGGTCGAATTGGTCTCAAGACGAGCCCTTCAGGCGGTGCCCGGCATCCCATTGAGGTTTATGTCGCGGTACATAACGTCCGTGGTCTTAAGCAAGGACTTTACCACTACTCGCCCAACCGGCACCAATTGCACGTACTTCATTTGGGACGTGTAAAGCGTAATGCCGAGGCTTTTTGCGCTGGTCAATGGTGGACGAAATATGCGGGCGCCCTTTTCATCATGACAGCGGTTTTCGAGCGTACGATGTGGCTCTACGAATTTAGCCGTGCGCTGCGAAATATCTATTTTGAAGCTGGCCACCTTTGCCAAACGTTTTGTTTAACTGCGACCGCTCTAAACCTGGCGCCATTCTGCACGGCTGCCTTGGCCGACAGTATGATTGAGCGAGAAATCGGTTTGGATGGAATCGGCGAATCTGTATTGTATGTGGCTGCAGCCGGACGTGTCCGCTCAATGTAGACGGTGGACGATATCGGATTACCACTCAGGACGTCTGCACCTTTCTGGAATCTTATGTTATTTCTTTCCCATTCCGCCTTCAGTTCAGTCAATAGCCTCTCGAACTCAAGGTTGCCCCGCAATGCCTGTAAGTTCACGTTGCGTTCGAACCAGGGGTAATTTGGTTGAACTTTTGAGACTCTGTTTAGGAGTGGCAGGCTCTTGCGGGGCTCGTTTTCCAATGCCCACCCCTCTGCCAGCCACAACTGCAGGTCGAACGAGGTGCGAACCGGCAGTGATGGTTCAAGCCGGCGAAGCAATGCTCGCGCTTGCGCATGGAATCCGCGCCGACTATAAACCCATGCCCGTATGAGGTCAGCGGCAGCGCGCTCCGTAGGAGCAAGATGGGACTCTGCGGAGAGGGCAATCTTCTCCGCGTCGTCAAGGTCGCCCTGGTGGTAGCGAATCCACGCACGGTTTAGAAGCACGCCGTAATTGTCGGGTTCGATTGCAGCGGCTCCCTCATTCTCTTGCCATGCCTCTTCTAAGCGTCCCATCATGACAAGAGTCTCGGCTGCGTTCGTCATCGGGTACAGGTACAGCGGTTCGGCTTCGCCTGCCCTTCGGAAGGCGACCAGAGCATCGTCGAGCATACCGTTGTTTCCATATACAGCACCTAGAACCATTAACGAGCCCGGGTCGTGCGGGTTGAGAGCCAACACCTTGAGTGCGTATCGATAGGCGGTATCATTCTTACCTATCCATCCATACATCATAGCGAGAGCGTCGAGCGCAGCGATCTGCTTCGGATCGATCGCCAACGCTTGCTCCCCGGCGACACGAAGGCGTTCGGAATCCTTAGTTGAACGAGCGCGCTCTAAGTCATGCAGATAATAAAGGTGCGCCAATTCTCCGTAGGCCCCGGCCATTTGCGGGTCCAATTGGATCGCTCTTCTCAGTGCCTCTTCTGCAGCGGAATAATCCTCTTCCTGTCCGCGATTGTTGAAAGTACGGACCAGACTCTTGCCATGGAGATAGGCGTCGAACGCCTGCGGGTTCTGAGTCACCGGTGTCGAAAGAGCACGACTCTCTTCGCCGCCAAGAGCTAAAGCAAGGGACTGTACGACATCTTGCGCTACTTCATTCTCAACCGAAAGGTTGTTGCTCGCGCTGCGATCATAGCTCCGAGCCCAGACGATGCCGGTGGAAGCATCGAGCATGCGAACACGAATTCTTATGCTCGTATTCCCCCCTTCCACACTTCCGGTGACAAAATATCGAGCCCGGAGTTCCCTGCTGACTTCTGTTAGCGGAAGCGCAGTCGTCTTGAAACGCTGAACGGAGACAGGAGCGATTACTTGTAGAGAACGTACCCGCGACAGCAGTCCGGCAATCTCATCCGCCAAACCCTCCGCTATGTATTCGCGAGTTGTTGTCCCGAGAGTCTCAAATGGCAGGACGGCGATTCGCGGTGGCTCCATCTGAGCCTGGGGTGCCTTTATGGGTTTCCGTACCGCGAGGACAACCACGAACACAACGGCCAACAACGCCAGAAAAGCTAGGGAAAGTGCAACCAATCGTCGGCGAAACACCGACCGCTTCGCGGATCGACGTAGGAAACGCTGGCGCGACGTGCCATTTTGAACAAGGGCGGCTTTCACCTCGCCCGATGATTCCACAGCCGTTTGCAGCCGACGCAAATCTACTGCCAGTTCTTTCGCCGATTGGTAGCGGTTCTCGGGCTCCTTCTCCAAGCACTTAAAGGTGATCGTCGTTAGGCCCGAAGAGACGCGCGGATTCAACGCCGACGGCAAGACAGACGTTCCGTGCAGGATGGCGTCGGTCAGTGTGGGGCCGGAACCTGGGAATGGTCGTTGGCCTGTGGCCATCTCGTACAAGACGCACCCTGCACCCCAGATATCGGTACGTGCGTCGGTCTCTCGGCTCAGCAACTGCTCCGGTGCCATGTAGGGTAGCGTGCCGGCCAACGCTTCGGTCTCGCTCAGACTCTCTGTGACGGCGCTCGAGGCCACGGGAAGCCGAAGCTTCGCTAGCCCGAAGTCCAGAATTTTCAGCCGCCCGTCGGTGGTCAGTCGCAGGTTACCCGGCTTCAGGTCACGATGAACTACCCCGTGTTCATGGGCCGCGGACAATCCTTCGGCGAGTTGCGTTCCCAGACTGATGACTTCTTTTTCCGGCAGCGGCCGCCCGGCCAGCTTTTCGCTCAGCGTGATCCCGGGGATGTATTCCATCACCAGGATATCCACGCCCAGCTGTGTATCGAAGTCGTGAATAGTAGCGATGTTAGGATGATTGAGCTGCGAGAGAATCAGACCTTCTTTGTGGAAATGCTTGCGAGCTGATTCGTCGATGAGCGTACGGGGCGGAAGGACTTTGATGGCAACATCACGGGGGAGGTGCTTGTCACGGGCGCGATAGACTTCTCCCATGGCGCCGGCGCCGATCTTCTCGACGATGCGGTAGTGTCCCAGTTCCACGCCGACAAGGACGTCCTGGCCAAGTGGGTGGGTAGCCATAGGGAAGACGCTCTTTTCCCCACTCCTCTACGGCATCGTAGGCCCGGTGGAGAGTCTTAGTCAACGTAAACCATCACAGAGTAGCCTTCACTCATTCCTGAAACATACGAGTCTAGAACCAGCCTGTTGCTTAGAGATCCCACAGGACCGCTCTGTGAATTGTCGATAACTCTAAGACCTTACGATCTCCTTGTGATCGAGCAGACCACGCCCAAAACTTCTAATACCGCAATTGCGGTGTGGCCGTGGAGAAGAAGTAGTCGTTGCTCACGTTGTACGTTACGAGCAACGAGGGAAATCCCGTTTGTGGATCACATGTCTTGGCTGACGGCAGCAGGCGTTCTGATCGCGATTTTCGAAATCGCAACCGTTTTGGTCCTCAGAGCCCATTACACGATCGACGTTTTCACGGGCATTGTCACCGGCCTGTATGCTGCGCATCTGGCGGGCTGCATTTCATCCGTATCAAAGGGCAAGTAGACAAGCGAAAGCGAGCGCCGCTCGATGCCCTTTCGATACCTCGACGATTGACCGCTTCATCAGTCCGAGGATCAGAGACACCTCGAATAAGGGATCGACGAAAATCAGCTTTTCCGTACAGAGATTACTGACGCGGTGTAACGGTCTGCCCGCAGCAATGACAGGCTGTATTCGATGGCGACGCTTTGCAGGTCGTAGGTAGTTTCGCGGATGACTAGAAGAGCGCTGCCCGGAGAAGTTTGCAACACTTCGGCTTCTTCTACGCCGGCAATCATGGCCCCGATGATTTCCTCCGCCCATTGCAGCTTGCGCTTGTAAATGCGCTCGAAGATTGCGTAGAGGGATTGGTTCTCCAGGTCTTGCTTGTCGATGCCGACGAAAATTCTGGCCGGCAGAAAGCTGGTGACCACCGCAACCGGCTCCCCATTGATGAAGCGCAGGCGACGCGCTCGGTATACTCTTTCGCCCGGACTGAGTTTCAACGCCTGCGCGGCTTCCAGATCGGGATCTTCCAAACTCATGCTCAGCAAACGGGCGGAGGGAACGAGGCCACGCCGCCGCATTTCTTCGCTAAAACCGCGAAGCTGTTGAAAGTTCCAAGGCACGCGTCCAGAACCGATCACTGGCCGTTTTCCTTTGGCTATGACCAGCAATCCCTCGGAACGCAATTTCTGAAACGCCTGGCGCACCGGCATTTTGCTGATGCCGAGAGCCTCGGCGACGTCACCCTCCGAGGCAAAAATCTGGCCTTCGTTGAGCTTGTTCTTCTTGATGAGATCGCGTACCTGATCCACGATCTGCATGTAGTAGGGCACATAGCTGCCGCTGTCCAGAACAAGTCCGAGTTTGGCAATGCTGACGGCTTGGGGTTCGGAGGTGATCGAGGCCATCTCTCCTCACATACATACGTAGTATACAACGGTGTCATGTTCGCGTTATATCCTTTTCTCACCCCCAGTTATCAATCGCCATTACTTTATTAATGCATTTGTTTACTTATACTTATATGTCCTCAATAAGTTCCGGAGAGAATCCATGACTTCATTTTACTTGACACCCTATATACATATGAGCTTTATATGCGGCAAATGAGGCGGGAGGCCTGTCATGATCTTCAGATCAGATTGCCGGAACGGCAACTGCTTCGTCCCTTGCCGGATCGTGTATTTGCTCGCATTGGTCGCTATGGTAGGTATTTCCACCGATCTCCGCGCCCAAGTTGAAACTGGAAAGATCGTGGGCTCGGTCAAAGATCCGTCAGGGGCAGTGGTGGCTGGTGCGGTCGTCACTGTGACTGAGACCCAGACGAACGTCGAGAAGAAGAGCACGACCAACAGCAATGGCGAGTACGTGGTCACCGAACTGAAGTCCGGCAATTACATCGTGTCGGTTGAGCACCCGGGCTTCAAGAAAGCCAGGCAGACGGAGTTCAAGCTTGACGTCAACCAGGTTGTGCGCGTCGATTTCACTCTGCCGGTCGGCACAGTGAATGAGGAAATGTTGGTTACTGCGGCCGAACCGCTGGTCGAATCCGAAACCTCTTCGATCGGACAGGTGATCGAGCAAGCGCGGGTCAACGATCTGCCGCTGGATGGACGCGACTTCGTACAGTTGGCGTATTTATCGCCCGGCGTCAACCAGGGTCCGACCGCCGGTTACACCGTGCAACAGGGAGGAATCCCGGAAGATCAGCGCGGAAATGCGGCCATCCAGGTGAATGGGCTGACCGCGACTAACAACAATTTTCTGCTCAATGGATTCGACAACAACGAGCAGCAGATTGGGATCGAGGTGATCCAGCCGTCGATTGACGCAATTCAGGAATTCAAAGTACAGACCAACAACTTCGGGGCTGACATCGGGCGCGGCGGAGCCGTGGTGAACGTCGTTCTGAAATCCGGAGGGAACCAGTTTCACGGTAGCGTTTTTGAGTTCTTGCGCAACTCCGCACTTGACGCGAAGAATTACTTCGACAACCCCAACCAGCCGATCGCCCCCTTCAAGCAGAATCAATTTGGAGGGACGTTCGGAGGGCCTATCCGGAAAGACAAGACTTTCTTCTTCGTGGACTATCAGGGGACGCGCATTCGGCAAGCGCAGACATTCATTTCGATCGCGCCCTCGCCTTCAGAAGTGGCCGGGAATTTCAGCGACCTGCTGAGCGGCAACCCAGCGACATATTTTCACCCGTGTCCCGACGGTTCTGGTCCCGCATTCGATCCCGGAACCATCTTCGACCCGTTTTCTAATTATTCGTACACGTGCAATGATGGAACACCGATCACCCTGAGAAAACCGATTCCGGGCAACATCATTCCGTCTTGTTCTTCCGCAACCGACGCCGCGTGTCTCGATCCGGCTGCGCTGAAACTCGTGGGTCTGTTCCCGGCCCCAAACGTCTCCAATTCCGCCGGCAACTATTTATCGAACCCGGTCAGCCAAAACAATCAGGATTCCTTTGACATTCGTGGAGATCACCAACTTACTAGCAAGAACAGTCTCTCGCTGACCTTCAGTTTCAATAATGTGAACGCTTTTGCGCCAGATCCATTCCCGGGGTACGCCGGCGGCGGGAATTTTACCGGGAACATCACAAACCTGGCCCGGTCAGCGGGCATCAGCGACGTTCACACCTTTTCGGCGAACAAGATCAACGAATTTAAGATCGGCTATTCCCGTTACGTGGTGAAGGCGGTACAGAATTTTGCCGGGCGAGACCTCGCGTCGCAATTCGGAATTCCGGATATTTTCAACCCTAATAACTCGACTGCCACAGGAGGACTACCATACATCCAGTTCTCAAACCTTAGCCCGCTGGGAACCACGGACTGGTTTCCGGAGTTCTTGAACGAAAACAACTATCAATACATGGACGCATTCACGTATGTTCGCGGCCGTCACTCCTTCAAGTTTGGCGCGGACGTGCGACGTCGTCTGCACGGATTTTTCCAGACGCAAAATGCCCGCGGTGATATGACGTTCAACGAACTGTTCACTTCCGACTTGACCACGGATACGGGCGGAAGCGCTCTTGCAACCTTCCTGATCGGCTATCCCGAGTCAGCGTACCGCGACGGCCAAAAGGGATCGTTCGGCTTGCGCTGGACCGAATTCAGCATGTACGCGATGGACGATTTCCGCGTGAACGACAAACTCACGCTGAATTTGGGAGTGCGCTACGACCTGTTCACGCCACCTGTCGAGCAGTACAATCGGCTCGCCAATTTCGACTTTGCGACAGGACTGTTTGTTTCGCCCCAGCAACCGGGGGTGAGCCGGTCGGGCAATGTGAAAACCGATCGCAACAACTTTGCCCCGCGGATCGGCTTTGCCTGGACTCCGTGGAACGAGAAAACCGTGATCCGTGGAGGCTTCGGCATTTTCTACGATGTGCAGGCGGATCAGAACGACGCAGAACTTGCCTACAATCCCACCGGTCAGATCTTCAGTCAGAACTACAATCCCGCGGCGAACGCGACGCCGAGTTTGCGGATCTCTACGGGCTATCCCACTCCTGTCTATTCGACTGTTTCAAATCCGGCAGGCCGGGCCAGCGCCTCGCTGTTCAACAACCGCACCACCTATATTGAAGAATGGAATTTGAACATCGAACGGGCCCTTAGCAAGAGCATGGCTTTGCAAGTTGCTTACGTTGGAACGCGTGGCGTGAAACTGGCATTCCTCAGTAATCGCAATCAGCCCACACAGCCGCTGGACACGAACTTCGAATCCTGCCCCACCCCGACCGATCCATCGTGTCTAACCGGAGCACCTACAAACTTTGGCCGGCTCTACTCCAACACGGTGCCCAATATCGGAGAAATCCGCACCCTCGCCAACGGTGCCTGGTCCGTCTCGCACGGCCTCCAGGTCAAGCTGGAGAAGAGATTTTCGGGCAACTGGAGCATGCTGAACTCTTACACCTGGCAACACAGCATCGGACAGACCGAGGAGGACGAATATCTGGAGCCCCAGAATACCTACAACCTCGCAGCTGAGCGTGGAGACAACGCTCCTGATTATCGTCATCAATTCTCTTCTGCCTGGTCTTATCTGTTGCCGATTGGCCCAAAGCAGAAATACTGGACCGGAAGCGGCCCTATGCATTGGCTGACCGAAGGCTGGCAGTTGAACGGAATTATCGCCATGCATTCTGGCGAAGCATTCACTCCCTTGCTTTCCCAGGATTACACCAACACGGATTCGGGAGCGCCCAGGCCCGATCTGGTCGGCAACCCGAATGAGTTCTCGAATGCGATCAGTGAAGGATGTCCTGCAAACAAGCAGACGATTCAGTGCTGGTATAACCCAGCGGCGTTCGCCCTCCCCGCACTGGCTCCGGGACAATCGTTTGCCCGTGAGTACGGAGACGCCCGCCGCGGGTCACTGCGCGGGCCGGCAATCTACAACGTGGATGCTTCCTTGTTCAAGAACCTGAACCTGTTCGAGCACCTGAAAATGCAATTCCGAGTAGAGGCTTTCAATCTCTTCAACACTCCGGAATTTGCCTTACCCTACGCTGCCGTGGACCAAGCTGGTTCGCCGGGAACGCCTAGCCTCTCTGGCTCCATCACCAGCACAGCGCATGCTTCACGGGAGTTGCAGTTGGCACTGAAACTGTCTTTCTAGTCACCCGAGCCATGATGTTCACGGATCGGGGGAATGTGACGAGAATGAAGATCATGAGAATCAAAGCTGCTGCTCATTGCGTCCGAGCTCTGAAAGTGCTGTTTTGCGTGCTTTGTGCATGCCTTTCAGCTACCGCGGCCCAGCAGCCAGCACATACGAATGCTGAAGAATCACGGTTGCCCGCGGTCAAACTGGATGGAAATTATTTTTCCCAGGAGGGCCATCGATTCATTCCTGTGGGGGCGAACTGGGTTCCGGCAAAAACGGCTATGCAATGGCCGACCCAATGGGACCCGAAGGCAATTGAAGCCGATTTCGCGCGCATGCACGAACTAGGCTTTAACGCCATCCGTCTGGATTTCGTGTGGGCGTGGATCGAGCCGCGTCCTGGTGACTATAACCCAGAGGCATTCCGCGCTATCGACTTTCTCATTTCGCTGGCGCACCGCTATCACATCTATCTGCATCCGGAACTGCTGATCGGTGGCGAGGTCGGCGAGGCCTTCTGGGATGTGCCTTACCGGCAAGGGCGTCAACCCCATTCTGATCCCGACATGCTCCGCATCGAGACCGATCACGTGGCGGAGTTGGCTCGCCGCTACGCCAACGAGCCAGCCATTCTCGGATGGGATCTGACCGACGAACCTCCATTCTGGATTGCTCCGGAGACTACCGACGCCATGGCGATCAATTGGACGCGCTTGCTTTCCTGGTCGATGCGCCGCTATGACAAACTTCATCCCATCGTCGTCGGGACCAGTATGGAAGATGTCGGCCGCGGCCCGTTTCGCCCCGATAACCTGCGCGCGGAAGTCGATTTCTTCAGTGTCCACCCGTACTCGATCTACTCGCCCAAACTGTTTCCCGATGCCATGCTCTCCGAGCGCGGCACGTATGGATCCGCATTCGAAACCGCTCTCTCCGGCAGCGCTGGACACCCCGTCATGATTCAGGAGATTGGTGCGTCCTCGGCGCAGTACGATCCGGAAGAAATTGCAAAGTTTCTGCGGGCCAGTCTTTACTCCGGCCTGGGAGCGGGAGCCAACGGCTTCCTCATCTGGTGCTACACCGATGCTGCGCCTGAACAATGGCACAAGGTCCCGTATCTACGCTCTCCTCACGAAACGCAATTCGGACTAACCACTTGGGATGGCAAAGATCGCCCTTCCGCGCAGATGTTTGAAGACTTCGAAAAGATCGTCGCCCAACTCGATCTCACTGGGATCGAGCCGGCTCCAGCCGAAGCGGGCATTATCGTTCCTTATGAGTGGTCCAAACCGCACGGAGATTTCTCCCACTTCGGCCTGACTGGACCTGAAATCGTCCCGTACACCACTACCGACGAAAGCGCCAACGTCTCCGGTCAATCGCAGCCGAATTTCAGCGAGGAAAACGCTTGGATCACCGGCTCGTGGCTTTCGTCCTTCATCCTCGCGCACCGCGCTGGCCTGAAAGGCGACTTCCCGCGCGAATATGAAGACTGGCAAAAACGCCCGCTGATTCTGATGCCCTCGCCCTTGACCAGCACTAATAGTTTCGTGGTCCACGTGCACTCGGATTTCTGGGAAAAGGCGCGGCAATACGTCGCGCAAGGCGGAGCACTCTACGCATCCGTCGCCGCCGATGCGGCCATCCCTGAAATGGAATCTCTGTTCGGCGCGCGTATGGTAGATGCCAATCCGAAAGATGATGTCACGATTAAAGTCGTCGTCCCGTTCGGCGGTCTTAAACCCGGCGACACTTTTCACTACTCCGTCCCCAATCCCGGCCCACGCTCCTGGGGATCAATTCTGGAAATCAAGGGCGGAACCGTAGTTGCGGTCGATCAAGATGGCCGTCCTGCCCTGGTTACAAACAAATTGGGATCTGGCAAAACCTTGTTGAGCGCGTACCCAATCGAGAATTATCTCGCCAATTCGCCCGCCGTCTTCGACAAGCCTGAGCTGACATACCGCATATATCAGGCCCTCCGCGAGGAGTCCAGCACAAAGCCGTTCTTTCACACCGATCAGCCCTCCGTAGAGGTTTCATCTCTGAACGGCACCTCCCGCGGCTACGCGATTGTCACGAATCACAGCGGACGGAAGCAAACCGTGACTGTCACCGCTTCCCTGCCACTGCATTCCGTTTCTCGAGTGACTGCGCAAGGAAAAGCACAATTGGAATTATCACGAACGACTTTCAGGGTCGATCTCGACGCCTACGAAGGCGCGGTATTCGAATGGAAAGAGTGATCGGTATGAAGCAAGTCCGTAGGAAGGCCGCTTGATCGCAGCCGTTGATATTGGCGGGACGAAAATCGCTGTGGGCATTGTCGACGGTTCTGGCAGTGTAGTCGCTCAGCGCAAGTGTCCGACGGCCCCCTCCCGCGGTTATGCGAATGCCTTGGGCAACATTCGCAGAATGCTCGATGCGACCACGCGCGAGGCCAGCCAACAAATTTCCGGCATTGGCATCGGCTCAACCGGTCCGGTGTTGCCTCTGACCGGCGAGTTCGGCGACGTCAATTTCTTTCCCAATTGGAAAGGCGAGAACCTGGTTAAGGACCTATCGAATCTTTTTCGAGTCCGAGTGGCACTGGAAAATGATGCCGACGCAGCAGCACTCGGCGAAGCAAGCTGGGGAGCCGGGAAAAACAGGCGGCGTCTGATCTACGTCACCATCGGAACCGGTATCGGCACCGGTCTCATCATCGATGGTCATCTATACCGCGGTGTCGATTACTCTCACCCCGAAATTGGGCATCACCTCGTCGATCCCTCCGGCCCGGCGTGCGTCTGCGGCTTTCGCGGATGCTGGGAATCCCTCGCTGCCGGCCCAGCGATGACCGCGTGGATGAACGAACAAGCTGGGCCCGAGTATCCCCACGGCCGCGATCTGTCCGCCAAGCGAATCTGCGAGTTAGCTGCTGCCGGCGACGAACTGGCCAAGCGTGCCGTCGATCGCGAGGCTTACTACCTCGGCCTCGGCTTGGCCAATCTCGTCACCATGTTCTGCCCCGATGCCATCGTGCTCGGCGGCAGCGTGATGAAGAGTGCTTCGCTGTTCCTCGGCCACATCAAAGACATAATTCGCCAAAGCTGCTCTTTGGTTCCATTCGACAAGACGGAACTCACGCTGGCTTCGCTAGGCGAAAACGCAAACCTCATCGGTGCAGCCAGAGTCTGGTATCACCGATTTCAGAATGGTGGAGCTCAAGGTGAACCCTGATATCGCCACACCCGATCTCCGAATCATCGAAGGCAAGTACGTTGAAGACATTCTCGACCAGCCGCGAGCTCTGGACGCGACGCTTGCCGGTCTCGAGCTATCTCAGCCTCTCAATGATCTATCTCGACGTCTCTCTGAAGGCAAGTTCCACCGCATTGTTCTGACCGGCATGGGCTCCTCTTTTCATGCGCTCCATCCTCTGAATCTGCAATTGGTCAGCCAGGGATTCAGCGCCTTGATGGTTGAGACTTCAGAATTGATCCACTACCAATCCCGATTCTTCGATCCGAAGACGCTGATCGTCGCCGTGTCGCAATCCGGCCAAAGCGCTGAGATGGTTCGTCTCGCGGAAGTGAATGGCCAACGCTCCTCCGTTATCGCCGTGACCAACACGCCGGAGAGCTCGCTCGTCAAACATTCGACGGCCGCGCTCTTCACCCAGGCTGGACGCGAATTCTCGGTCTCCTGCAAAACCTACGTCACGGCTCTGATGGTCTTGAAGTTCTTAGGCGACGTGCTCTGCCAGCGCGATCCCGAACAAAGCCGCAGGGATCTGCAAGTCACAGCGCCAGTTGCCGAATACCTCAGCCGATGGCGGGAACATGTCGAACTCCTGGCGAACAAACTGCGCCGCATCCGGCATCTGTTCTTCGTCGGCCGCGGAGCATCTCTTGCCGCCGTCGGCACCGGTGCCCTCATCATCAAGGAATCCGATCACTTCCACGCCGAAGGAATGAGCAGCGCCGCGTTCCGTCATGGCCCCTTTGAGATGTTGAGCCAGGACACCTTTGTGGTGGTGTTCTCCGGCAACGACAAGACCCGCGATCTCAACCAGCGTCTGCTCGCCGATATTCAGCAGGGTGGCGGCCGCGCCGAATTCGTGGGCGAGCGATTCCGCGCTCGCGCCTTTTCGCCTGGACAATCACGGCGACGACATTCGCCCGATTCTGGAAATTCTGCCGGTGCAAATGATCACGATCGCCTTGGCCGCGCTCGCCCGCCGCGAAGCCGGAAAGTTCGAGCGCGCGACCAAAGTCACGACAACGGAGTAGTCAATCCATGGCACGAAGCCGGTCCATGATCTCGTTGGTCTTCTTGACGTTCTTCGTAATGTCGCTGTTGACCAACATTCTCGGTCCCATCGTTCCTGACATCATCAGCAGCTTTCAGGTAAGCCTTGCGGCCGCAGCCTTCTTGCCATTCTCATTTTTTATAGCGTACGGCGTCATGTCCATCCCTGCCGGTTTTCTGGTGGAACGTTTTGGCGAAAAGCCTGTCATGATTTCGGCCTTCCTCGCCGGCACCATCGGGTCTCTGAGTTTTGCATTTCACCCCACGTACCAGGTCGCAATCGTGTCGCTTTTCATAATGGGATCCGGCATGGCGACGCTCCAGACCGCCATCAATCCCCTGCTGCGCGTCTCCGGAGGTGAGGAACACTTCGCGTTCAATTCAGCATTTGCGCAGCTGATCTTCGGCTCCGCGTCGTTCTTGAGCCCGTACATGTATTCCTATTTGGTCCTTAACCTTGGGAAACCCGCTTCTAAATCCGATCCGTTGCTCAACGCGCTTGCGCGTATTACTCCGCCGGCCTTGCCTTGGGCTTCGCTCTACTGGATCTTCGCCGTTTTCACGGTCGCCATGATCTTTGTCCTCTATTTCACAAATTTCCCGCGCGTCGAGCGATCAAGCGAAGAATCCGCCGGATCCTGGTCGATGTACGGAGACCTCCTCCGCCGCCCCATGGTCTGGATGTTCTTCTTCTGCGTATTCGCGTATGTCGGGTCAGAACAAGGCACCGCTGACTGGACTTCGAAATTTCTGTCTGTGTACCACGGCTACGATCCCCACACAACCGGTGCAACCGCCGTCTCATGGTTCTGGGGACTGCTCACAATCGGCTGCTTCATCGGCATGGGCCTGCTGAAGCTTTTCGACAGCCGCAAAGTTCTCATCGGCACCAGTATCTGCGCCTTGCTTTGTCTCACCGCTGCACTCTTTGGTCCAACCAACGTTTCCCTGGTCGCTTTTCCTCTCATTGGCCTCTTCGCATCCGTCATGTGGCCGATTCTCGTTTCGCTTGGATTGAACTCTGTCTCGGAGCATCACGGTCCGTTCGCCGGAATCCTGAGCACCGGGATCATGGGAGGCGCGGTCGTCCCGCTCATCATCGGGCGCATTGGTGACCGTTTCGGCCTCCGCACCGGCGTCGCATTTCTCTATCTGACTTTTGGTTGTGTCCTGAGTGTCGGCTTCTGGGCCACGCCGTTGATCACAAACGCCACGCTCAATCTGAAGAAGGCGGTGGCCGAACCTACAACCACAGCCTGATACGCGACTTCGGAGGCTTCATGCGCGACTCTCGTTTTCTTCTGGCAGTCGTCTTCTATCTGGTTTTTCTGCCCTGCTCGCGGACTCAAACATCCAGTTCACCAGCGGACACCGGTACCCCTTATCTGCAACTGACCACTCCGCATCACGTCTTGCCCGACGCGCAGCCCTGGGAAGGAAAGGAGTTTCCTCACACTCTTTCGGTCCTCGAACTGAATCGCGGCGGCTTTCGCTATTGGGGATGGTACGGCCTGAATGAAGGAACTGGAATCGGCCTCGCGCGCAGCAACGATCTTGTGAACTGGACCAAGTATGAGAAAAACCCGCTTTGGACCGACGCTCGCTGGCCCACCGTGCTGCTGAATGCCGATCCTAAGCATCCTAAGCTGCTCTACTTCGCGATCACGCGCGGCTACGACACGCCCAGCAGCTACATCGTGCTCGCAACTTCTGAAGACGGCATTCACCTTACTCAGGTAAAAACGCTCGTCTCCGCAGTGCCCGATCAGCGCAACCAGAATCCAAATCTGTTCCGCGACCCGCGCTCCGGACGTTTCTATCTCACCTTTTATCGCGGTAACGATCACGACCATTTCGAGATCATTAGCAAAAGCGCAGCGCAAGTGCGGGATCTCGATAAGGCGCCCGAGAAACTCCTGATGCGGACCACCGAGACCGTCGCCGCGCCAACCCTCCTTTATCTGGAGAAAGCTCCGGGTGGACAAACAAACAAGGGCATGTACTACCTCGCAACTGAAATCTATCCTCACCGCTACACCGATAGTCCCGAAGGAGAATGGCAGGTAAAAGTCTTCTCAGGCGATTCTCCCGACGGTAACTTTCAACCCGTCGCCGGAAACCCTATTCTGCGTGGGCAGCGCGCCTGCCTCTTCCAGCACGTGTTCAACCACCGCTTCTATGGCTTCGATTGCCATTTAGATGCGCCGGATCACTGGGAACTCGAGCTTACTGAAGCTCCCTTGCCGTGAGCGTATGTTCGCGGCACCTTTGCTTCTCTGGCTAGGTTTGAATCTGACGGCAGCCGGACAACAAGTCAAGCTGTCGAGCACCAACCTGAGCTCTGCGCTGACGCTGTAAGCGCTCGAGTCGCTCGACATCCCGAAGCAGTTCGAACCTCGCAGCTGAGCGCCGGGAGTTTTACGGACCGGCGCCAGGGATCAGCAGGCGTTGCAGGACCGGTATCGATCCGAGCCTTCGACTAAGAGTCCAGCCGGGCGATCGGGTCAAGTTTTTCGTGCATCCCGACGGCAGTGTAGTCTTGTTGCCGAAACTGCCGGCGTCGGCGGTACGGGGTACGGTTAAATCCCGGAAGCGGCGGCCTGTGAGCATCGAGCAAATGACCATAGCGGCCGCCGAGGGTGCTTTGAGTAGAAATCCGCGACGACGACCCCGATGATCGGACTCGATACCAACATCCTGATACGCTATCTCACGCAGGACGACCCAGGACAGTCAGCCAAGGCTACCGTTTGACACCGAAGACTCCGGGGTTTGTCAGCGTGGTAGCAATGGTCGAGACCGCATGGGTTCTGGATCGCGCGTATGGCTTAGCAGCTCAGGACATCGCCACCGCTGTCGAACGCCTGCTACAGGTTGAGGTCCTCGCAATCGAAAACGAGCAGGAAGTCTTCACTGCGATGGTTGCGTAAAACAGGGGCGTGGATCATTTGCAGAAGCGCTGATCGCAGAGCTTGGAGCGCGGGCCGGGTGTACGCGCACATTGACGTTCGACCAAAAGGCAGCGCGGCTTCCCGGCTTCGAGCTTGTGTAAGCGATCCTGGTCCCCCAAAAACGCGATCCAATGCGGGTCCATACTTTCTGCTCTCCCCCCGCAATTGCTCTTCCGCTTTCGTGACACGCGGCTCTGATCCTTTTCCCGAAGCACCCGCCACTGCATTTTTGATGGGTCCATCCTTTCTGGTCTCCGCGGCCCAGCATACACAACTATGTCTATTACTTATTGTTTCATCAGCGGGGGAACGAGCTCAAATGCTGAATCGGCCGAGCGGCGTACGCCCCGCTGGATTGCCCACCCTGATCCATGGCGAAGGGAGACTTTACCGATGCGATTCTGTTCTTCCCCAGAAGTACGAACTCAATCGTCGCGTTGGTTGAACTCCCACGGCGGCCAACCGTGGGGCAACGTGCCATAAACATTTCTGTACGCAAGCACGATCTCCGGCACGGGCTCCCGCTTGGAATCTTCAATGGCGTGGCGGTGTGCCTCTTTCAGCTCGGCTTTCAATTTTTCGAGCTGGTAACTCCGTGCACCGTTCGGTCTATCGGAGGGAAAGTCAATCAACTGCAATTTGGGAAAACTATACTGCCAATCGAACACCCCTTCCTTGAGTCGGCGGAAGATCATCTCATAGACGGGCGTCAAATCGGCGCGCTGCGACACCCAGAAGCTTCCCATGTAGAAATCCACATAGTCATACTGCGACTCCCCCGTTTGGCGATTCAGCTGTTCGGCCAGGAATCCGGCGGCGCCGCGCCAAGAACCAATGTCCACAAGCCGGCCATCTCGATCTACGACGTCATGTTCGTTCGAGAACACATCCCACAAGCACATGGCAACTACTTCACGGACCTCATGTTCGGTCTCCACAGGACCTTCCCCATAAGTTGCGCGAACGTCCTCAAGCAACGGTTCCGGCTCTTGCGCGCCATCCTTGCTGCGCCAGTGCCATTCCCGCAGGTTGCGATGAAGTTGGACGCGTTCCCAGTGGACCTGATCGAGAGTCGGGTGGAATACGAAGTGCAGCGTCGAATCCATCCATCCTTCCGGCACAATTTCCGCCAGAACATCTTCTCCGGCGAATCCCTTGGGAAAAAGACACGCAAACAAAATCAAGCACTCCTCATCCGTATAACGTTCCTTAGCCTCTTTTCCACTCATCGACAATCCACAGCTTTTTAGTTTATGGCATCCTTTGCCCATCAAGGTTGCGCACGCAGCTTCGACCTCCGATTGATTCAATGTTCCAAAACCGCTGGTGGAACTATGAGTGGTCAGCGAGTCTTTAGCCCGACGGCTCTGGCTAGCTTCAACTGCCGATCATCAAAGGTCAAAAAACTCTCTGCTTTAAGTTCGAGGGCGCAGGCAACGTGCAGGCTGTCAAGGGTCCGCACTCCGAGTTTTGGCCCGTAGCGGCGTCCCAAATCGGCACAGACGTTGAATGCATTGTCAGGAACGTCAATGCTTACCCACAGGCCAGCGTCTCGATCATCTTCGAGTTCATGTTGTGCTCGACCAGCTTCGGCAATGGTCATGTAGCCGCGAAAGACTTGTGCTGCGACCGCATGCGTCCATTCGGCAAAATGAAGGGGGGTGATCCACGGCGCCGGACCAGAACCCAACAGCCGGTCGGCATCGGTTGAGTGTGCATCTTTCACGTACAGCGAAACAAAAAAGCTGGTATCTGCGTAAATCGTCAATAACGCCCCCGCTCCTCGATTAGGAGATCTGCCCCAGGTAGAACCCGATCGCCAAAAATGTTCTTGCGGCGGGCGGAAAAATCGGGCCACTTTATGGCCTGCTGAGGTTGCTGTGCAGGGACGATACGGGCGATGATTCGGTCACGCTCCCGAAGTTCCACCGTCTTTCCCGCCCGGAGCCAAGCCTTGAGCTTGCGCGTGTCGCGAAGCTGCCGAATGTTCATGTTAGGCATACGGGAAGCGTGACACATAGTGTGCCACATTGTCAACACTCCGCCTTTCGCGATGATGAACACCGGCGTGCTCAGCACACAGGTCCTTCCGGAATTCTACGTGAATGTCACGCGGAAGATATCGCGTCCGATATCCAAAGAATCGGCCCGTCTTGTCGTGGGCAGCTACACAATCTGGTGCGTGGACACCACGCCCGCTGAAATCTCGACGGCATTTCGAATCGAAGATGAGTCTCGCATCGGTTTCTGGGATGCCCTTATTGTCGCATCGGCTCTCAGGAGCGGTGCCACTCGAATCCTGTCGGAAGATCTGAACCCAGGGCAGGCGATCGCGGGCGTACAGATTCAAAACCCATTCCTGAACAGTCATTGAGCGCAACTGTAGCGCAGGGCCCGCAGTTCTTAGTTCCATGCGGCCGCCTGAACTGCCTGCACATAGTTCGGTGGATTGAAATTACGTCGCGGAGTCCAATCTCGCGACCGATCTGCGCGCAAAACAAAACGCCCCAAACTCGATTTGAGTCGTGGGACGTTTGTTGATCAGCCCTCCCCCAAGTGCTGCTCGAGAACAATCTAACTCTGGGCCTCGAGTACGGGAATGGCGCGTGAGTGCCATGGGCGGCACGACAGTGCACAGTGATGAGTCTCTTGCCCTGCTCTTCTGCTTCGCGAGGCGCTTTGATGGCCTTACCCTTTTCCGCCCCAGTTCGTCGCGAAGCAGGCGCGAAAAAAGAAGGGAGAACTCCTCCTTCTCCTCCAGAGTGCTTTCGGCAGGCTGGTGATCTGCAGGTGTTGGAGGGCCGCTGCTACGTCACACATTCCGGTCTGCTGGCCTTGGCCCGTCGCAAGAAGTGCAGCGGGATCCACGTCGAAGCCGTTGGTACGCTTTGTGATTTGGCGGCAAGTCGGTTCGTTCTCAAGGCGACGGTCTACCCCGCTAAGAGTTCCACCGGCTTCGTTGGCTATGGCGATGCTGATCCGTCTAACGTCTCCCCTCTCGTCCACGGAGCCGAGATGCGGGTGGCCGAGACGCGAGCTGTGAATCGCGCCTTGCGCAAAGCCTACGGTATCGGCATCTGTTCGGTCGAAGAGATTGCGTCCCTTGCAGAACCTGCCCAACCCTCTCGCGACTCTAAGAAACTTCCCCCACAACCTGCTGACGGGAACGGCAGCGGTCGTACAGTCCGAGATCGCCTCTGCCAAGTCATTCGCCAACATCAACTCGATCCCAATCTGGTTAAGTCCTACGCCACTGACTTCTGCGCGGTAAAAACGCTTCGAGACGCTACCCGGGAGCAGGTCGAGAACTTCGTCGCTCACCTGGCCGACTGGGCCGAGAAAGACCGCAATGCCCTGCTCTGCCAGCTCAACAGCTACCTAGGTCAGAAAGAAGGTGCCGCATGAAGCGCCAGATCACAGGCTTGCACGCCGCTGATCGCTGTGCTGCCGACCAGATCCCCGACGGAGTCTTCCTGGTTCGGGTGCAACGCGTCCAGTTTCGTCGGCAGGTCCCAAAGCCCTACTACACGGTGGCCCTGGCAATTCTTGAGCCCAGTCGATTTTCTGGCCGTACCCTCTCAAGCCGGCTCTATTGCAACCCGAAAGCCCTGTGGAAGCTGAACTGGTTTCTGCGCGACTTCGGCTACGACACCGAACTGCTCGGACGCGACGAAGTGGACGAAACGCAGCTTGCAGGTCTGAAGGGTGTCGTCAAGATCAGTCACATCGTTTTCAACGGCGCTTCCTGGCTCCGGCTGGATGGCTTTGCTCCTGCCGGCCGCTGGGAAGCCGCCGGCTGTAGAAAGCCGTCCATGGTCGCGCGGCGTTTCTCCTCAGGACCGGTCACCAGTGCTGGTCTGATCCAGCGGTGGGTTCGTTTCGCAAAACTGTTCCGCGTCGTCGCTCGAGAACGAAGCAGGCTGATTGTTCCCTGCAATTGCACGGTCGCGGGCTCCGATGAGGCGCGCGGGCGCCAGGGTGGAACCGCTGCCGACACGGTGCGACAAGTCCCACGGTCCCCCTCGTCCGTCCGTCAACCCTTCCTCGAGAGCGTTGACGTTGACATCGACATTGATCGGCGCTGGAACGGCTTCCCCGTTGCGGCGACGCTGTATGCGTTCGAGTTCGTTCATTGACTGTAGCAATTGACGGTGAATCGTGTTCGCGTATCGTCCCATGCGATCGGTAACGACAATGAATTCATTGCGAGAGTGCGCGAATTCCGCCTCGTACCCATAGGCGATGTGCAGGCGCCAGTACGCCATCGCAATCTTTTCTACGAGTATCTCTTCCAGAGCGTTCCCCGGATTCAGGTCGCGCTGCAGATTCTCGAGCAATAGCGTATAGGTCTGCCCGTCGTTCTCGTTCAATACGACCAAGCGCTGCGACAGCACGCCGTGCTTGACAGCGTTCCAACGGCTGCGGGATTTCCCTTCCTCGGTTTTCGGTCCCTTCGACTTTTGTCCATTTCGGCGATTGGCAGCCAGTTTCGCAGGAGAAATCGGTTTGCGCACGGCTGGTGCGGTTGTGCTCACTGGCTCTTCTTCGCCGAACGGTGTGCTGCCCTTGGTTCGAGTGTCCATTTCGTTGTCATTCATAAGATGTCCTCATCCCGGCTTCAGCCGGGGAAGACCGGTCTCAGGTTGTCCGGAGGTGCGGTCTTCTATATATAGGGGTTGGGAGCGGGCGAATTTCGTTCGTTATCGAGAGTCGGCTTTCTGCTGGATGGGCGCCTGGTGGATAGCGGAGTAGCTCGGAGGGCGCAGGACCGGGGGCAAGCCAGAGAGCCGCGAACGGCATCAGGACCGGGGGGACCGGCGGGAACTGGAAGAGGACCTGGCTGCCGCGTGCTGAGGGACGCGTACCGATCCGAGTCGGTGGGTAACGGCTTCTGGACCGCAGGGAGGGTCGGAGGTGGGCGAGGGACGGACCGGCATGGACCTAAGGATCGGCACACTCGCTCGGCGCGCAGAAAAAGGACCACTCCATCAGTCGGAGGTCGGGCGCAATGGCGGTACCGCACACCGGAACTGGATCGTCGCCTCAGCAGCCGTGCGTGGCGCCCAGGGATTGGGGACCGGGCTTCCCGGGTCTCCCGTCCTGGGGTAGGAACATCCGTCCTACCCGGACCTGCCTGCGATCCAGGTTGCTTGGGCTACGCACTCCGTTGGTTCGGCGCGCCTCTCAAGCCGAGGGGGACCGGCAGCCAGCCTGCGACTCGGGGCGGGGCGATGCTTCGGCGGGCTCGGTTTGGAACGGACAAATCCAGCGAAAAGCAGCGGAAAGGCTCTCACCCGCCGTTTGCTGGCCGTGACAGCGATCATTCCTGACGGTGCCACAGCACTGTCGGGCGGGATTTTGGCAGCACTCATTGTTCTGAAAACCGGAGGCAGGTTACCAAAGATTTCTGCAAACAGCAGGCTCCAAAATGGCCGTTCTTTCCCGTTCCTTTGTATACTGGGAGTACAGCATCCTTTCTACTCCCTCAAGCGGCAAGCCAACCTTTTGGATGGAGCTGTCCTGATGCCGGCGCACGAATCGGCGGCCTCGATCTCTGTACCTTGACCCCGACAACAACGGGGGCCAGCCGCTGTGGAGCCGTGACACTCCGATCGGGGAAGCACTCAGAGTACTGCTCCTCCGTCGGCTGGGGGTCCGCGACGTTCAGCGAGAAACAAGCCGACTAGCAGATTCGACTCAGCCAGTGAATAGCGGTTGTGAACACCTCCCCTTTTCTACCAAGCTGCAGCGTTTCCTAGAAAGGAGTCGCAATGGAGTGTCTCACTCTGTACGTGCTTACGACTTTGTCCATCGACGCGAAAGGCAATGTCAAGAGCAGGAACATCGGTGTGACCCTCGATATTTTCGAGGCGGAACGCCACAAAGCGGAGGGTGTAGAGAATGACTTTGAAACGTTTCTCGTCTTCGGTGATTGGCGCCAGGATGCCGAGCAATCTGACCTCATCCGGACAATGCGCGATTTTCGTGAGTTAGTGACCGAAATGCAAGAAGCCGCGCTGCGATAAGCGATCTCGGCTTGCGCCCCGGCCGATCAACAACAGGCACCCACGAATGTCCGGCTCCCTTGTAGTCACAGGGCCGCCTTAGCCAATCGGAGACTGACGTGCTGAAGAACCGACCCATCAGAGCAACCGTTCCTGACGACCGAGTTGGCAAGGTGTTCTGCGTCGTAGGCCAGAACGTACGCCGATGCTTAATCTGCGAAAAGCTGTTCACGTGCCAGGCCGCAGCCGCACATGCGGAGACAGCATGTCGTCCATCGCAGAGATCTTTTGCGCGGATCGGAGAGACAGCCCATGCAAATCGGTGAGCCGGTTCGGATCATCGTGGTCGAGCCATTGGAAGTTCCGGTCAAAGAGCCACTACATTGGCCGGAACCGATGGCAACGGAACCCGATCCCGAGGAAGAACCAGCCAAGCGGTGACGAGCGCCCCAGATTACATTTCGCCGATCATCGGCTGCCGCCTTTGGCACTGGGACGGGGCGGGATTGCGGTCACTCAATGGCGAGCCGTGGCGACCCGGCGAACCGCTCGAAGCGAGATGCAGAGGTTCCGAGTTCGCGCATTGGAGGCGCCACAGAGCAAACCTTCGTCCGCATGATGCTCCGCATCTTAAATGCACCTGCGGAATTTATGCCAGCAAGAGTCTGGAGCATTTACGCCGGCTCGGTTATCAGAGATCGCTAATTTACGGGCAGGTTCTGCTCTGGGGAACGATAGTTGAGCACCAGCGCGGATGGCGCTCCCAATATGCCTATCCTCAAAGCTTTCTCCTCCCGCCGGAAGTCTTGCCGGTGAGACTTATGGAAATTGAGAGCCGGCTCAAGAGTCTGATTTCTTATGGCCGCGACATCTTTATCCTTCACCATGGGGCCACGTTCCCCCTCTGGAAAAACGGCTCGGGGTTCGCCGCCACCGGACTTGACTACCTGACGGATCGAGCAAGCAAATGGTACGTCCGGCAACATCAGGGGAGCGGGATCAAGCAGGGGGACCGAGTTGCGGTAGTCGGATGGGGCACGGCTGTGGTGGATAAGATCGACGGCACGTGCATCCGCGCGAAGCTAGGGAATCAGGCCATCCTAAGAATTGATCGCAAGCAAGTTTCTTGGAATAAACAAAATCTGAGGTGGGAGACGGACGCACGTGCGCATTAAGAAGCTGACGGAAATCGCCGAGTGTTCCGGGAAAAGAGAGCCACTCTCAGGGTGAGCAAGGAAACACGTATTTGCGCCGCGTTGGTGAGCATCAGGCTGCACGCGTGAGAAGTCAGCCACTGTTGGCGTCCCGACGAGCTTGTTCTTCGAACCGTGTTGAAATCTACTTGATGCTCTCGATCGCGCGGTCAATGCTCTTCGCTACGGCATCAATCTGGGTGCGCCATGAGGTCAGCTTACGGCCGACTTTCAGCCGACCGTAGTACCGTATCATCGGTGCTTCAATCTGTTCAACTAGCCCCGCGGCCGACTTGCGAAGCCGCTTCAGGAAAACCTTGTCTTCTGGAGACCACGTGCGTGCAGTTTTCATGGCCGTATCGTTGCACGGCAACGCTGCCCGATCAAGGTTACCGAAGTTATAAGATGTACCGAGCCCTGTGGCGATCCTCGGGACTTCGATCTACGATCGCTCCCGCCTCAGCGGCAAGCAACTCACCTAGCGCGGCCTGTGTGCCTTCAATCTTGCTCGATGAGATTAGCTATTAGCACGCGTGAAAGATTCTCGAATTCCGTTTTCGAGCACTCGGGACTGCAGGTGCATCAGAGGAAACCGTCCCGAGACGATCAGAAATCAGTCTGCCGCAGATGCATCCAGAACCATTCAGTAATATAACTATTTATGTTATATTATGAATACGACTAGACCCAAGGGATTGATATGGACGGGAATGCACTGAAAGAAGCGCGCCGGAAGAAAAATTGGACACAAGAACAAGCTGCCCTCGCACTTGATGTGACCCAAGCTTATTTGTCGATGCTAGAGAAAGGGCGACGGCCTCTATCCGATCGATTCGTACGTAAGGCCGTCAAAGTGCTCAATGTGCCTGCTACCGCGCTGCCGCTGCGGTCGGAACAGGTGATGATGCCGGGATCTTCCGCGATGGTTGATTTCAGCGTAGAGCTGGGCGCGCTTGGTTATCCGCGATTCTCCTATCTTCGCAGGAGAAGGCCGCGAAACCCTGCGGAAGTCTTGCTTGAGGGACTGAACCAGGCAGACCTTGACGCTAGAGTCGCCGAGGGCTTGCCGTGGCTGGCACTGACTTACATTGACATGGACTGGGACTGGCTGTTTCGCAACGCGAGACAGTGTGACCTGCAAAACCGATTAGGATTCACTCTCTCTCTGGCAAGCGAAGTGGCAGAAGGCAACAAAGACGAACCACGAGCAGATCAGCTCCGGCATTACGTGGAGACCTTGGAGAATTCCCGACTTGCGCGAGAAGGTACCTACTGCCATGACTCGATGACGCGCGCTGAACGAGTGTGGCTGCGCGAGCACCGCTCGCCCGCCGCAGCACACTGGAATCTCCTTACCGACATGAAAGGAGAAAACCTTGCCTACGCGTCCTCATAAAAGTATTCCGGAACCGTGGTTCTCTTTCCTGCGCGAACTGGATGCGGCGGTCCACGAGGAGGTTCGTCTGGATTGCATGGGGAGGGTTTGTCATCAGCTTGGTATACGGGTTCTCACGGCCGACGGGAGATCTGGATGTCTTGGAGATTGCCCCGGAGGAAATCGGCCGAGCTCGGCTCAAGGAGATATTCCCGGGAGCCTTCAGGCATCTTCGACTCTTAGCCCTTGATCCCTATGACCTTGCTCTGTCGAAGCTGGAACGCAACATTCAACGAGACAGAGGCACCAAGGCGGGCGGTCCTACGACGTCGGCAACTTTCAGAAATCGTTACCACACCTTTCGGAGCGCCGCGACTCCTTGGAGATAATCATCATCTTCGATCCTGCTTTAGATGGCCTGGGCGCTGAAGGAGTCGTAAATTCTCGGGCCTGGACTCCTACACTCGCGACCGCTGGTTACGTATTGACGCTGTGCGCACAGACATGTATATTCGATGTGCGTACAACTGGAGAGGGACCTCATGCGTGGAGCAGCAACCAAGCCCGGCCAAACGCGCGGCGAAAACATCAATCTTCGAGTAAGTCGGGACCAAAAATCACTCATTGATCGCGCAGCGCGTGCACTGGGCCGGAATCGATCGGACTTCATGCTGGAGACAGCGTGCCGAGAGGCGGAAAGCGTCTTGCTTGACAGGCGCTACTTCGCCTTGCCGGACGAAGAGTTCAGGCGTTTCGCCGCCATGCTTGACAAACCTCCGGCAAGCAATCCGCGGCTGGCGCGACTGCTCAAAACCAGGGCACCGTGGGGCAAATGAATACCCTCAGTGACCGAGTCAGTTCTCCAGAAAAGCTCTCCTCCGACCACGATCTCTCGCAATTCCAATGCGGAGAGCCCACTCTTGATGACTGGCTGAGGAGGCGGGCGCTCCAAAACGAAGAAAGTGGCGCTTCCCGGACATACGTTGTTTGTGTCGGGAAGCGTGTTGTTGGCTACTATGCTCTCGCGGTAGGCGCGATAGCCCACGCTGACGCACCGGGTCGCGTGAGGCGTAACATGCCGGACCCTGTGCCGGTGATGATGGTTGGCCGGCTCGCTTCAGATCAGACAGTCCAAGGCCGGGGGATCGGTCCGGCTCTGCTGAGGGATGCCATTCTGCGCACGTTGCAGGCAGCGGAGATTGCCGGTATCCGGGCCATTCTGGTGCATGCGATCTCAGAGCGCGCAAAACGCTTCTACGAGAAATGGGGATTCATCTCTTCTCCGGTGGACCTACTGACGCTCATGATAACGGTTGCTGAGGCGCGGAAAGCACTCGTGGACAAATCTGAGTAGTGGGCACCCGCATTCGAGCCAGTGCAGCCAGTTTGTGGGAAGTAGCGATTAAGCGGGGGCTGGGCCGGCGTGATCTTAAGGCGGACTCCCGGCTACTGCGTCGCGGCCTGCTCGACAACGGCTATAACGAGTTGCCGATTGTCAGCGATCATGTTGTCGCCATCGAGAGCTTGCCGACACTTCACAACGATCCGTTCGATCGCGTGCCGGCGACACAGGCGACCGTGGAAGGTATCACGCTGCTTACCGTCGATTCTCTAGTTGCGCAGTATCCCGGACCCATACGGGCAGTGTGAGCGAAATCCACGGTGAGCCGGTGCGCCGTGAAGCCGTCGCGAGACACTACCTCGGAATCAGATACGATCCAGAAATGTTCTCGTACAAAGTTGCGAGGACGAGACCGTTCGCGCTCGCAAGCTTGCTCAAGTGGCCATCGGTAATTTGCTCAGGCGCTCCGACCCAACCAGCAAGATGAAAAACATCATGTTCCTCGGAAATGAACGTGAGGCGAGACGTGCGCTTCCTTGAGGCGCAGTAACAGTGCACGAGCTTGAGTAACGGTAAAGCCATAGTCTGGGGCTTGGGCCAGCCGTAAGCAAAGGGTACCGACGTCGATTCCCCTTAGCATTTGCTAGCTAACTCGCGGAACGGCAAGGGCGCGAAGGGATAGTGCCAAGACTAGAGTTACATGTTGGAGGTTGTTTCCATCTGAGCCGGTTACAGAGCACCTGCTCCGTAGAACATGACCCTTCCCGAAGGATCGAGCTGCTGCAGCAAGTCAAAGTCCCGAACGTTGCGGGAGAACACCACACATCCGTATTTTCTCGCGGTGGCGAATAGCAGCGCATCGTTCAAAACGCGCCGCCGCTGTTCTTGTCCGTATCCCTGGGTCCGGGCCAGCACGCCAGACAGCACTCCAGCTTCTCGCCAGATCTCGGGATCGGGCGTGATCGTCCGGTAGCTGGGCCGTAGGTCGATGACCGCAGCAACTTTCTCAATGATCTCCCGCGTTTGGGAGTGAACGGGGTCGTGCAGGCCACAGGTCGCCGCCAGTTCGGCTTCCGTGACTGGGGAATGCCACGCTTCGGTTGCCCGCAGCATCACCGCACCCTGTCGCGGAAAGCGGCCTTGAAGAATATCGATGTAGACCGCTGTATCGTAGAGCAGCTTGGTGGGTCGATGACTGGTCGTTCCAATGAACTCTAGATCCGATTCGGTTCGCGGTCTGAGGGGCGCTCGATGTTTGTCGAGTTTGAGCCGCCTGAGAGTGCCTTGAAATTCAGAACTCAAGATCAGCCTCGGCACCCACCGCGCCGCTTTGGGAGAGCAACCAGTCCGCATAGTCGTCGGCGACCGCAATGTTGGCCAACGCCACCTCAATCAGGTCTGTGTCCGAATCAATTCCGGTGCGCCTTTTTGCTCTCGTCACGAGCGCTTCTGGCATTCTTCCCCGAACCACTTTCGTGCGCTCCCCACGCAGTAGTCCCTCCTTCTCGGCGATGACCATTACATCGCTCAACTTACTGGAGCGGGCGCCCTCCCCGCCTGCATTTCTACACGCTTCCTTCTTCGTGGGGAACTGGATTGGGCGCCGCGCTTCACGATTCACCCCCTCAGAAAACACTCCGCATCACAATTCTGTGTAGCACAAAGATTGGCGATTCGCCGAACCCTATCCGATCCAGGATGGAAATCATAAAGCCTTGCAGAACCTCCGGCTGCTGACGGGACCCTATATTCCTCGCGAATGTTTCCCATGACGTACACCCTCGAATGCGGTTGTGCAACCCGGTTGCACAAACTTGGTCCTCGATGCCCCTGCTAAGATCAGCAACCGTGGAGGTGATCCGTGCAAGGCGAACCAAAGAGCGAGGACAGTGAGCGCGTGTGCACGCTCTCTATGATAGGCGAATAAACGGCGAATATCAATTGTTTTTTGCAGTACAATCGGCAGCACGTAGAGCGTATGCTGCTGCACTCGCGCGCTACTTCGATGTCCCCACCAGGAATGGATAAAAGGATCTATCTCGCGTCACTGGAGCTCGCGTGCTACTTGCGGAGGCGCTGTAATCTCCCCAATCGGTTCATGGCTTGAAAGAGCGGCCACCGAAGACTTTCGGGAACTTTTTGTGGCCCTATCCCATGGGGCTAAAGATGGGATGGTATGCTTAGCGGTAAGCATAAGAGAGAGACTCCGCGACCCTGTTTGGGCGGTGACGGTGCGAAGGGACGTCGGCTTTCGAGTCGGTCCCCACGTGTGGTTCTGGTGCACCCATCGCGCACTGTTATTGCTGACGGTCGAGCCATGCCGATTCGCCACCATTTATTGGGGTCTTGCTAGCAACGGCTAAAAACCACGGCGTGCGCAAAGGGCCGGAAAAGGTCAATCACAAAGCAAGGAGACCGTTATAAAGTAAGGAACGGAGGCACGCAATGCGGAAGCAGGCAACTATCACCAGTAAAGGTCAGATCACGGTGCCTCGTGAGGTTCGGCGTGCTCTGGGAGTCCGGACGGGAGATAAATTGCTGTTCGAGAGCGATGGAAATGGAATCCGAGTGCGGCCAGTTCGAAGCAGGAATGCATTTTCCAAATATCGCGGCACTGGCAACCCCGGAATCGCGACGGGCAGAAAGAGCATTGACAAATGGCTGCGTGGGATACGTGGACGATGACCACGGCTACCACTAGGACAAAAGGAGGAGAATCCATCCCCATGAAGAACCCGCCCCATCCCGGAGATTTCATTTGGACGGAGATTATCGAGCCGGCGGGCCTATCGGTAACGGCGGCGGCGGCCGCGCTTCAGATCTCCCGGCCCGCGCTGTCCAGCCTGCTTAACGGCAAGGCTGACCTTTCCTGGGATATGGCGCTCCGCATGGAGAAAGCCTTTGGTGTGAAGATGGACACGCTTATGCGGATGCAAGCCTCCTACGACATCGCCAAAACCCGCAAGCGTGAGAAGCAAATCCATGTGCGGCGGATTCACCGCATAGCCCCGGTTCACGCGTAAGGAAATCAGCCCGCGCGACATTCGCATTTCCTCGCTCGTGAGTGGGCTGCCCCTGACCAACTCCGAGTTCACGCGTAAGTCGCCTTGCTAGCTGCGGCAACCGGTTTTTAGTGGCTTTCTTGGGAACGAATTCGGTGGCCGCGGCAACATGCGCTTCAGTGTTTCAATATCGGTAGCGTCATTCTCAGCCATTGCCTCATTGATTTCCCCAGAAAACGCCCCCGCATAGTTGACAGCCTGGACTTTCACTTCTGGCCACTTGAGATGTCTTGCCACGGCTGAGACATCTTTCTTATAGCTGTGGACGAGCAGCATAACCTCCCATACGGCGAGCGTGCTCCCTCGAACGTAGGCTTGCCGGCCCGCAGGTGAATCTCGAAAGTCGATGAATCCAAATTCCGATCGGCGCAGGCCTTCCTCCACCAGCCGTGCACTGGTAAAGTCAATTCATAGACCCACGTACTTGTGGCGTTGATAACGGACGAGTGCTTGGTTATGACAATAGTCATGACTATGACCACCGGCATTTTATGGGAGAAGTTGAAGAAATGGAGTTCCCTGGCTATGAAGCGCTCGTAGATCGTTTTCAGAAAGAAGTCGAGGATCTCTGGAGGGCCGAAGATGAACAAGAACATTAGGGTTCGCGTAACCGGCGACGGTGTAAAGGCGTTCTTCGATCGCGCCCGGGAACACGCTCGCAAAATAGATCGTGGCTTGGAGCTGGCACCTGAGATTACCGTCTCATTCGAAAACGCGAGTGACATGATGCGGGTTCTTTCAGCGCAGCGTATCCGACTTCTGCGGGTTGCGAGAAAAAAAGCGACTCCTGTGTCTGATCTGGCGGTAGGCCTGAAACGCGATACCCGCGCCGTCGGTCGCGATGTGGATCTGCTCGAACGGTTCGGGTTACTACGTACCCGGTACGAAAAAAACCCTGGACATGGAAAACGGAGAATCGTTGAATCTCGTGCCGCGAAGTATCAACTCATAGCAACGATTTAGTCCACGAACGTACGATGGAAAACGGCCGACGAATATAGTCGGCCGTTTAGCTTTGTAGGCATTGCAGATCGAATTTGGGCCACGGACGGATCCGTCCTCCTACTATTTGAAGTAGATAACCTCCGACTGTTCGGTTTAGTCCTGCCCCGCCCTGCCCTTAACATCGAAGTTGCCGAATGCTGTTAATTCTGCCCTATTGGGGGTAGAATAAGGGCATGGGCACGATCGAATATACTCCGGCACAGGCTTCGGCGGTTGCAAATCTGCCGCTGCCTGCCGTTCATAAGCTTATCGAACGTCGCCTGATTCGCCCGCGACGGCTCCGCATTGGCCGTTCGATACAACGAATGTTGAGCCGCGAGCAGGTGCTATATCTGCGCCTCGAAGCGGAGGGCGTGCGCCTATTGCCGATAGCCGCTCGTCGGGCGATCGCGAAGAAGATTGAGTCATCTCCCGGAATTGACGCCGTAGTTCTTACGGAGGGTTCAGCCCTACTAATTCAGGTGAAATCGGTGCGGCTGAAACTCGACGAGGAGCTGAAGAAACTTGAGCGTGCAGCGAACATAGTTATTTCCGACGCTGAGATCATGCGCGGTACGCCTGTGTATCGCGGTACGCGCATCCCGGTCGAACTTATTGCTGACATGTTGACCCAAGGAGCGAGGCCAGAAGAGATCCTAGAGGGTTACCCAGCTCTTGATAGAGAGAAAGTCGAACTCGCTCTTCTTTATGTCCAAGCCTTTCCGCGTCGCGGGCGTCCGGCTCCTCGCCCTTGGGCGAGGCAAAAACCGATTCATGCGACCCGGCGTGCCCCTTCGGGGGCACGGTGAAACTTTTGATCGATGAATGCCTACACACTTCTCTGGTTGAACTGGCACATGCTGCTGGTCACGTAGCCGATCATATCAACTATCTCGGTCTTGGCAGTTCGAAGGACTGGCAGCTCATGGCCACCATCCGCGCCCAGGATTACACGTTTGTAACGAACAATCGTTCCGACTTTCTTGTTCTCCATGGATCGAACTGCCGGGCTGATCTGCCAGCACACCATCTTTTAGAGGTGTTATTCGGCTGCTTCCGGTAGGGCATACTCGGAGCATACGATCCGATTTCCTGCGTACTTGACCTCAACCACAGTGTTGGTCAGATCTCTTGCGCCGATATGCTTGAGCGCCGCGCTGAAGAGTTCTCGCTGTCGAAGAGGCCTGATTCTGGGAACAATAATGATCACTCCAGGATGCAACGGCTCTTGAGTGGAAGACTTCTTCGAGTCGATACCCGGAAGAGCCTGCGGGACTGCTTGCTCTGGATCCCCAACTGGTCTGCTATTCCTGGATGACAGGAATTTCAGAAGTCGCTCAAGTCGTATTCGTTCGCAAGCGCTTGGCTGAGGTTCAGTACCTACGAACGACCATCACTGAGGAACAGCGTCAGGAGTTCGGCAATTTGGTGGAAAGCACAATCCGACGGATAGAGTCAGCAGACTTTTTGCCACACAGCGGCATCCGGTTTCCGCAGAATCCGTGCAGCAGCTGTCCGTATGTCGGGCTCTGTCTTGGACAGCAGGAAATAGCCGACGCCTCTGTAGTTCGGCGTCCAGGAGCAGAAAATCTTGGTTGGCTTGACGAGCTTAATTACTAGTAATCCTCCTATGCCGCCGAAGTTCAATCGTCGTCGCGCCGTATTCGTATTGAGCAAGATTGACGAGATTCTGGCGTGGGAGCAGCGGAAGGAGACCGAGCGCGACACCAAGTTCGTCGAACTGGGGCGCTATCTGTGCGAGGTGCGGGCGGGGCAGTACTGGAGGCTGGAGGAATTGAAGTGTTTCGACGAGTTTCTGGAAAGGCGTTTTCCGGAGTCGAGGAGGAAGGCGTACTACCTGATGTCGATCCACGAACACTTGCCGCCGCAGGCGAGAAAGGAGCTGAAGGAAGTGGGCTGGGCGAAAGGGATCGAGCTGGCCAAACTGGCAAGGCGGGACGGGCAGCACTTCGATTGTGCAACCTGGTTGCACAAAGCCCGTCAGATGCCGAAAGAGGACTTCAAGAAGGAGGTTGAGAAGGAACTGACGGGGCGGGAAACGGAACCGTGGGAGATTATCTACTTCAAGCTGTACCAGAGCCAGATGCCGGTCATTGAGAAGGCGATCGAAACGGCGGCTCTGATGCTGGGAAGCGACCGATCCCGAGGCTACTGTCTGGAAATGATCTGTGCGGACTTCCTGGCCGGAGCCAACCTGGACAACGGAGATCCGGAGACGCTGCTGTTCTCGATGACGAGGTTCTTCAAGTTTCTGCCCGGAGAGCAGAAGCAGGCATTTCTGGGAGGCTTGAGCGAGAAGGCATCATGAGCTCGATTGGCCCAAAACCCGTGCGCTTGCGGTTGGGTCCGGTGTCGTACGAGAGACTGCGGCAGCAGAGTGCTGCGACGCGACGGCTGGCATTGTCAGTCCTGCGGCACGATGTCGAATCTAGAAGTGCACCACAAGGAATTTCGCAGTCACTCGGGCGACGATTCCGAAGAAAACTTGATCACGCTCTGCACAGCATGCCATGCTCAAATGCACCGCAGTTGTAACCTCTGACCATCACCGTAAAGGTCAAGCCTCATTGCAGGTGGATACGACGATTCTGTCGGGCGGTCGGCAACATTTCCTTTACCGGATTATGAAAGGGTTGTCCGGCACTCAGGAACAATCGTGCAGAATCCACGTGTGCGTAGCATCACTGACAGCTGTTCCGTCGGGATGCAGACTGGCGACGTATTCATCCCGGTGAGTATCAAAACGTAATCTGCCTCATCCCTCCGCGCGTGATGGAGGTCCTCAGATGATTGGCGAGACGTCAGCCACGCCGCACACCACCGCAGAGACCCTGGGCCATTACCGCGTCATAGAGAAGATCGGCGCCGGTGGTATGGGAGAGGTGTATCGCGCCCGTGATGAACACCTCGCTCGTGATGTTGCCATCAAAGTCCTTCCGCCCGGCACGCTCACCGACGAATCAGCCCGCAAGCATTTCCACAAAGAAGCTCTGATTCTGTCGCAGCTGAATCATCCCAATGTCGCCACCATCTACGACTTCGATACGCAGCATGGAGTGGACTTCCTGGTGATGGAATACATCTCCGGGATCACACTCAGCGAGAAGGTGGCTGCCGGACCGCTACCGGAGAAGGAAGTCCTCCGCCTGGGCGTGCAACTGGCCGAAGGGCTCGCCGCGGCGCATGAGCAGGGAGTGATTCACCGCGATCTGAAGCCTGGCAACGTGCGGGTGACGGCTGACGGGCGGGTGAAAATCCTGGACTTCGGGTTGGCCAAGCTGGTGGGGTCATTCAGCGGGACGGAATCGACGCAGTCCCTGGGTGAAAGTCAAGGCGTCGCGGGCACGCTGCCCTACATGGCGCCCGAACAACTGCGGGGACAGGCCTGCGATGTGCGGACTGACATATACAGCGCTGGAGCCGTGCTCTACGAGATGGTAACCGGGCAGCGTGTGTTCCCCGATGCCCAGAGCGGGGAGTTGGTCGACGCCATCCTTCACCGCGAACCAAGACCAGCCGGGAAGGTGAACTCCAAGGTGTCGCGGGCACTGGAGGCGGTGATCGGCAAGGCGCTGGACAAGAATCCGACGCGCCGGCAGCAGACTGCGCGTGAGTTGCTGGCCGATCTGCAGGCAATGTCGGTTTCCAGCGACGCGGTAGCTCCGGCAGCGGCAATGCAATGGCTGGGCTGGATGAAGTGGCGGATGCGACGGTCGTACCGGGCTTGCCTGGTGGCGGCTGCATTCATTCTGGTGGCCCTGGTGGGCTTGGTCTGGCTGTCCGGCCGTACCCCAGCCCTGGCTTTTACGGCGCGAGATTTTGTATTGGTCAGCGATTTTGAGAACCAGACGGGTGACCCGGTCTTCGACAAGTCATTGACGACGGCGTTCACCACCAGCCTGGGACAGTCGAGCTACGCCAATATCTACTCGCGGCTGCGCATAGCGGATTCGTTGAAGCGAATGAAAAAGTCCACCGTCGAGCGAATCGACGAGCCGCTGGCGCAAGAGATCGCCGTGCGGGAGGGGCTGAAGGTGATCGTCCTGCCGAGCATCAGCGGCGTCGGAGAGAACTACCGCATCGCGGCCAGTATCCGCGACGTGGCTTCGGGCAAGAACGTTAAGACCGAGTTTGTGAAGGCCAACGGCAAGAACAAAGTACTCGACGCAGTAGACACGCTGTCCGCAGCGATTCGCGAGGACCTGGGCGAGAGCCTGCAGACCGTTTCGCAAAGCAAACGACTTAGTTCGGTGACCACGCAGTCGCTGGACGCCCTGCGGCAGTACTCGATCGCGACCGAGAAGATCTTGGCGCTTGCAATGGGACGAGGCTAAGGTATATCTCGAAAACGCACTGCGCATCGATCCCACATTCACTGCCGCTCGCGCCTCCTTGGGCATGATGAACGTGGAACAAGCCGCCAACGGCTTGCCTCATTTTGATCGGTGAAGAGGGCAGACGCCTGCTGAGCGAAGCAGTAAAGAACGTGGACGGACTCACCGATCGGGAGAAGTACGGCATTCTGGCGTTTCATGCCCGGGCGGTGGAAAAGAACCCGGAACAAGCAATCGGATACCTGAAAACTCTAATAGCGCTCTACCCCGACGACTCTGTTACTCACGTCAACCTGGGGCGGACATATCTTCAGATGGGGCGACTGCCGGAGGCGATGGCGGAGTTCAAAGAAGCGATCCGGATCGACCCGAGATTCGTTCTCGCCTACGCGAATGTGGGAGGCACCTACCTGTACCAGATGGGCGACGTGGCCTCGGCTCTCCCAGTGTTTCAGAAGATCCTGCAACTTGATCCCGGAAACGCCTGGGCGCAAGACAGCATTGGCTGGTCGTACTTTGCGAAGAACGATTTCCCACAAGCGCAAGCTGCATTCGAAAAAGCGGTAGCAGCCAATCCACAGGCGACGTTATCGCGCTACCGCTTGGCGCACACCCACCGGGTGCAAGGCCATTATCAGCTGGCACTCGAAACGCTACAGCAGATTCAGAAGGTCGATCCCAGCGAAACCTCGGTGTTTTATGACATGGGAGTGGTATATGAGCGGATGGGAGATCGCCAGAAAGCGCGCGAGTCTTTCACCCGCTTTCGCCGCGACGTGGAAACCCACGAAAGAAAGACGTTGCATGAACCAGGCACACAACTAGAGCTGGCGGCAACCTCGGCGCGTCTTGGCGAAACCGACCGCGCCCGGCAAATGCTGCGCACGGCCATGGCAAAAGCACCCCAGCTTCATCTGGAGGCGGCCTTTGTGCTCAGCCTGCTGAATGAGAAGAAAGAGGCAGTTGACCAACTGGAACTGGCGATCCAGAACGGCTTCACCAATTACATCTGGCTGAAGATGCACCCGGACCTGCTGCCGCTGAACGGATATCCCGCGTTTGAGCAGTTGATGGGTAAGGTAATAAAGACGTAACCCAGGTACCTGGGTTGCCGACGATGACCTCGTAGAGCAAGATGTTGCCACCCGCGTGATTGTGGCAATCGATGAATCCGGGTACGACCGTCATCTGCTTGGCGTCGAAGGTCCGCGTTCCCTTGCCGATGAACGCCTTGGCTTCTGTTGTGCCTCCAACAAAGACACGGTGTAGATCTTGGCGTTTGCCTCTGGCAGATGCAGTTGGCGAGCGCCTCATGCCTTGCGAGATCGGCGTACTTTTTCTCAAGTCTCTCCAGCCGTTTCCGCTGGTTTCCTGACATGGTTTCGGTCCGGGACAATATGCGGTGATGTTGGCGGTCATCTTAGTGCTCGTGGTCGGCACGATTCGGCTACTTGGCTCTAATGCCAACGGTGTCTTCTCCACCGCTGCGAGTTCGATCCAATAGGCCAAACTGGGAGTGCCGGGGAGGGTCATTTGCCCGGGCGCACAGTGCGCGCGGCGGGCGGTCCCATGAGTACAAACTCGTTCTCATCCAGCGTAACCTGCGGCGGTCACCAACTGCTGCGGGTCGGAGTGACGCATTACAGCCGTGCTCGCGTTACGAGAAATATCCCCGCAACGCGAGGCTTTCACTTTTAGGGCATCGGAATCACGGCCTTGGCCTCTCCGGAGTAACCGCTTTCCTGCCCGCTCGAATTCACTGCCGTTGTGACGTAGTAATAACTACTTCCGGACTGTACAGTGGAATCTGTGTACGTCGTGGAGCTTAAACCGCTTGTGAGCAGGCTGTAAGGCCCCCCACTTGCGGTGCCGCGGTATAACTTGTAAGAACTGATGCCGGACGAAGAAGATGGCGACCAACTCAGGCTAACCGAGTGCGGTGCCGCCACTGAGATCGTCGCGCTTGCAGACTTGGTGGTGTCGGCCTGACTCGTGGCCGTGACCACATCCGTCTCAACAGCCTGCGGAGCAGTGAAGAGTCCGGACGACGTGATGGTTCCGGTTCCCTGTGTGACCGCCCAGCTTATAGCTGTGTTGCTGGACCCTGAAACTGTAGCGGCAAACTGTTGCTGCCACTTCTCAGGCATTGCAACCGTTGTAGGCGAAATGCTCACCCCAACCGATTGCGGCTGGGACACATTGACAGTAGCGGAAGCAGACTTTGTCGAATCAGCCACGCTTGTCGCAGTTACCGTGTAAGTCCCTGTCGCGCTCGGAGCCGTGTACAGGCCGCCGGTTGTGACCGTACCACCGGATCCCGACCAGGTCACGGCCGTGTTGTTGGTCCCCGACACGTAGGCGGTGAATGTTTGCTGCCCACCCGTTTGAAGACTCGCTGTGGTGGGCGAAACGGAAATCGAGACCTGAATGGGCTGCGTTACCGTGACAGTGGCAGAGGCCGATTTGCTTGTATCGGCTGCGCTGGTGGCTGTTACGGTGTAGGTGCCTGCGGAGGCCGGCGCCGTGTACTGACCTCCGCTAGTGACGGTTCCACCTGAAGCCGCCCAAGTCACAGCCGTATTCGTCGTTCCGCTCACCGCTGCTGTGAATGTTTGTTGTTTGCCGGTTTGAAGACTCGCTGTGGTGGGCGAAACGGAAATCGAGACTTGCACTGGCTGGGATACGGTGACAACAGCAGAGGCCGATTTGCTTGTATCTGCTGCGCTGGTGGCTGTTACGGTGTAGGTGCCTGCGGAGGACGGCGCGGTGTATTGACCTCCACTAGTGACGGTTCCACCTGAAGCCGCCCAAGTCACAGCCGTATTCGTTGTTCCAGCCACCGTCGCGGTGAATTGTTGCTGCCCGCCGGTTTGAAGGCTCGCCGTGGTGGGCGAAACGGAAATCGCGACCTGAACTGGCTGCGATACCGTGACAACAGCAGAGGCCGACTTGCTCGTGTCTGCTGCGCTGGTGGCAGTTACGGTGTAGGTACCTGCGGAAGACGGCGCAGTGTACTGACCAGCGCTGGTGACGGTACCGCCCGAAGCCGTCCACGTCACAGCCATATTCGTCGTTCCACTCACTGCTACATTGAATGTCTGCCGTCCGCCGGTTTGAAGACTCGCCGTGGTGGGCGAAACAGAAATCGAGACCTGAACGGGCTGCGATACGGTGACGACGGCAGAGGCCGATTTGCTTGTATCGGCTGCGCTGGTCGCAGTAACGGTGTAGGTACCTGCGGAGGACGGCGCGGTGTACTGACCAGCGCTGGTGACGGTCCCACCTGATGCTTTCCAAGTCACCGCCGTGTTCGTTGTCCCACCCACGGTTGCATTGAATGTTTGCTGTCCGCCGGTTTGAAGATTCGCTGTAGTGGGCGAGACGGAAATCGACACTTGGACCGGCTGCGACACGGTGACCACGGCAGAGGCCGATTTAGTTGAATCTGCTGCGCTGGTAGCAGTAACGGTGTAAGTCCCTGCGGAGGACGGCGCGGTGTACTGACCCCCGCTAGTGACGGTTCCACCTGAGGCTGTCCAAGTCACAGCCGTATTCGTTGTTCCGCTCACCGCTGCACTGAAGGTTTGCTGTCCGCCGGTTTGAAGATTCGCTGTAGTGGGCGAAACGGAAATCGAGACTTGGACCGGCTGCGACACGGTGACAACAGCAGAGGCCGATTTGGTTGAATCTGCTGCGCTGGTGGCAGTTACGGTGTAGGTACCTGCGGAGGATGGCGCCGTGTACTGACCAGCGCTGGTGACGGTCCCACCTGATGCTGTCCAAGTCACAGCCGTATTCGTTGTTCCGCTCACCGCTGCACTGAATGTTTGCTGCCCGCCGGTTTGAAGATTCGCTGTAGTGGGCGAGACGGAAATCGACACTTGGACCGGCTGCGACACGGTGACCACGGCAGAGGCCGATTTAGTTGAATCTGCTGCGCTGGTAGCAGTAACGGTGTAGGTACCTGCGGAGGACGGCGCGGTGTACTGACCAGCGCTGGTGACGGTCCCACCTGATGCTTTCCAAGTCACCGCCGTGTTCGTTGTCCCACTCACCGCTGCGGTGAACTGGGTTTGCTGACCAGCCTGCAACGAAGCAGCGGGGGGAGACAGAGTCACAGATACATTGCTCGTCGCTCCCCCGAAACCGTAGACGGAAGCGCGGCAGGTCGAATTTTCCGAGCCCGTCGACCAGATCGCCGGCAACGACGTTAGATTCGTCTGCAGGCTTGTCTCGGAGTGCCTCGTTCTGTCGGAGTACTGTCTGTCCCAGGAGTAGCAGTTGCTGTCTCGAAATTGGATCTGGCCATTCACCCCCAACAAAGCCACCCAGTATTGCCTCCATCGCTCCACTTGCACGCTGGGAATCGGGACAGGGTTCCATTGTCCAGGCACAGGATGCTGGATTGCTGCCTGGCTCAGCAGCTTGGTCGGATGGCCGTAGCCACTCGCGTAAACCGCCACCCAGACCGTCGCGGCAGTATTGGAGCCGTCGAGAAAAACTGAAAGATAATTGACCTGACCGGAGGAATTGGCCACGACCGGGAATGCCCCGGCTATTCCACTGCTGTTGCCATCAAGCAAATTCTGAATCTGCTGAGTGCCCAAGATAACTTGTTGGGTTTGTCCTACAGCAGCTAGCGAAAGAATGAATAGTGGAATTGCGGACCGCAGGACGAGATGTCGAGCAATCCGGTATATCGACTGGTGACAGGATTTGACAAAAGCAACCATGGGGGGAAGGGGCCCTTTCTCCGCGGGGGATGAAAACAAACTGGAGCGCGAAGATCATGGTTCCTGTATCGCACGTCGAGGCGGAATAGAAAAGGCACGTTAGTGCATTGCAGACGAGCATTGGTACATTTGCCGATAATCATTGGTACATGGCAGAAGATCGTCGGGAAAAACAGTGCCCTCGCAGTTGGGAAGAATAAATGAGTAGTCCCTAAACCCTCGGGACTGTCGGAAATCTGCAAACCTCCGGGACTGTCGGGAACCTTGTAGTCGCGGCAGCATGGAGTTGTGAAGCCTTGGCTATTTTCCCTCCTGCTGCTCCTGCTCGCGACGCGATGCTTCGGCAGCGTCGCCATCACCACGACCACTTTGCCCAACGGCACCGTCGGCACCGCATATTCGACGGTCGTCAAAGCGAGCAGTGGATGCACTCCCTACAAGTGGGCGATCGCATCCGGAGCGCTGCCAGCAGGCATCACCGCGAAAGTGTCCAGCACGACGACGTCGCTGAACCTCACAGGGACACCGACCACCGCAGCCACCGACTCCTTCGCCGCGAAGGTCACCGCGTGCGGCGGGGGTGTCTCGCAGGTATCGTACAAGGTCGTCATCCAAGCGACGGCATCCGGCGTCTCCATCACCACCACCACTCTGCCCAACGGCACCGTCGGCGCCGCGTATTCGGCGGTCGTCAAGGCGAGCGGCGGCTGCACTCCCTACAAGTGGGCGATCGCATCCGGGGCGCTGCCAGCCGGTGTCACCGCGAAGCCGTCGAGCACAACAACCACGCTGAATCTCGCTGGAACGCCGAAAACCGCAGCCGCCTATTCCTTCACCGAGCAGGTCACCGGGTGTGGCGGCCACGTCTCGAAGAGGTCGTACAAGATCGTCATCCAAGCCACGGCCAACCACGTCGTGGACCTAAGCTGGAAAGCCTCTACATCGACCGACGTGGCGGGCTACAACATTTATCGCGCTCCGGACGGGGTGACCTGGAAGAAGATCAATGCGAGCCTGATTGCATCTACGCTCTATTCCGACTCCACGGTCGCCAATGGCAGCACGTACTACTACGCGGCGACAGCCGTGGATATCCACGGCCACGAAAGCAGCAAGACAGCCGTAGTCAAAGCGATTATCCCCTAGCCTTTAACGCGACGGCCGACAGGTCGCTGATGAGAAATGGCTCCTCAGGTAGGACTCGAAGCGCACCTGCTTGCCCTTTTCCGATTGCACTTCAAACAACCGGACGAGGTGCACTTCTGATGTGGCGCCCAACGCACGCGGAGATGTGGTCAAATTCCACCGTACTGCGCTTTGGTGTCTGATCGCTCAAAACGCTGAGCTGTTGACTTCGCCTCTCTAGCATGGTCGCGCAGTATCCCGGGCCGATACGGACGGTGTGAGCAAATTCCACGGGCGAGTCCATCCCCGCAGACCGATCTGCGCGCAAAACAAAACGCCCCAAAACTCGATTTGAGTCGTGGGACGTTCGTTGATCAGCCCTCCCCCAAGTGCTGCTCGAGAACAATCTAACTCTGTGCCTTGAATCTGGGAATGGCGCGTGAGTGCCATGGGCGGCACGACGGTGAGTGCAGCTGTACATCATCGCGATGCCTGTGTGTCCAAATTTGCAGGGCGAGAGCTCTGCCCAGCGGTCACGATCAGCGAACCCATCGAAACGAACCAGGACGATTTCAAGATTTTCTCACGGATGAACCCCATACACCGCGAGAAGATTGGCCGAGGCGGGCCTCACTCGCAGTCCCCAAATCACTGTGTTTGCTATTACTATTAGCTATAGAAATAGGTAACATTGATTTCGACATTCTCAGAATGTTGGAAGTGTGCCTGGGGGCGTGTGCTTCGCCTAGGGATTTGTTGCTTACAGTTGCTTCATTAGTTCGCGAGTCTGTCGGAGGAGCTCGCGTATGCGTTTGCGTTCGGCAAGAGCTCGGGCGGAATACTGACCGTGCTTCCAGCGGGCGCGACGGGAATTTTCCAAGCCTTGCTCGGTACGTGGGCCCGTGCTCGCTCCACCATGCATCCGGCAGCGGCCGTTCCGCATGGCCGGGGACTGACATGGCGTGCCACGACGCGTCTTGGCTCCGCACTTTGAAGCCTTGTTCAGGTCCCCTGGCGGGTTCCCATTTTTCAGCCAGCCCCGTCGAACAAGGGGCTTCTCTTCATTCGACATCGTTTGCGTCATTTTCGGCGGACGGTTTTTCGGGATCATTCTTATCGGTAGTGTGCTTTCCGGGACTATCCTTGCTATCCTTGCTGACAGATCCAACGATAGCCTGACCGCCTTCGGATACGCTTACATTCCCCACAATCATCTGGCTGACCTTTCCACGGTGGCGGTTCAGAGCCTCCATCTGCGCCGTGAAAGTTCGCAGCAGTTTCGTGGCAAGATTGATCTTGGTGTTCAGTTCTTCCAGCGTTTGATCCTCGTCAGCTGCGCGCTTGAGACACTCGGTCGCCAAATGATGAACAGCGATCATCTGTACGGCCAGTAATCTTTCGAGTTCGTCCTTTGGACCGATACCTTCTATTGTGGCGATTGCAGACCTGAAATTCTGAATATCGCGCCCGCCGTCAACGGCCGTAACGTCGGCAACCTGCTTTGCGAGGATGAACATTGAATTTGGGTTCTTGGTTCCAAATACCTTAGCAATGGGACCAAGGGCAATCTTCATGGAAGAATTGTCCCCTTCGATGCCAAAGTTCTGACGGGAAGGCTTGAGTGTTTTTCTTCCTTTCAGAGTCCAAACTTCCTCGTCCTCAGATTCTGATTTCGAAACACTGTTTCCGTTCCCAGATTGATCGGACTGGTGATCGGAGCTTTTTGCTGGCGGGTCTCCGGAGATCAGCGTGTCTTGACCGTGCGTTTCGTTCTGCCATCGTTTGTCGAACTCAATAGAGTCTGGGCACTTTGTTGATTCACTTGACATTGAGCTTCTGCGACACTCCTGTGGAACAGGGCCATTCCGATCATGGCCATGCAAACCTCAATAATTACGCAAATGCTAGGAAGATTGCGCGTATTCTCGCCTGGGGCGGTTACGAAAGTTCGCAGCAAAAGGCCAAAGCAACGTTGCGCGGGAGGCAGTTCCACTGGCCTCGTGACGGGAATTCGCCCGAGCACCTCAGAGCCGGCAGTCGGCGTAAACTCAGCGCTGGAAGCGCGGAAGACTTGTCATTGCGACCGCTCGGAAAACTGCTAGGGCGCTTTCGCCATCCCGCCCTCTATTGATCTGGCAGCCTCTAGCTTCTACCCGTCAGCAGCCACTCGATTGTTTTTCCCGACTTTCGCGCAAGTCGGAGGAGGACAACGGCGCCGATTTCGCTTCTACCCTGCTCGTATCTTGAGAGCTGTCCCTGACTGACTCCAAGTTCAAGCGCGAATGCCGCTTGGTTAGTCTCGAATCCCCTAATTTCACGTACACGACGTCCGACGACCTTCCAATCGATCTCGACCTTTGTCGAAGTTGACATACGACACAGTTGACAAAATGCACATACGCATATATAATTCGTATGTACATGCTAATGCGACAATTTGAATTTGCACTTCTTATACCTGATGTGGGCTCCAAAAGTAATCACCTAGCCTGATACCCCGTTAGATAAGGATAAAATGACGTGAAAAAACCAACACAAGCTCACCAAGCGGACGAACGCGCCAATAAGCACGCCACTGACCCTACTCCGTTTCCAAAACGTCATCGTTTTTCTGCCGAATCCGGCGATCTGCTCTTGCTCGACGGCCACTGGTACGTGACTCATTCTGGTTTGATTCGTCTTGCCCGACGAAACCATTGCGCAGGTATCAATGTCGAACCAGTCGCACAGTTCTCCGATCCAGCGAGTCTACGGTGGGCGTTCAAAGCCACGGTTTACAAGTCACGTACCTGCCGTGGCTTCGTCGGCTACGGCGACGCCGATCCATCGAACGTCTCGGCCCTGGTCCATGGTGCCGAGATGCGGGTGGCGGAGACCCGTGCCGTCAACCGTGCCTTGCGCAAGGCCTACGGCATCGGCATCTGTTCGGTCGAAGAGATCGGGTCCCTTGCAGAGCCTGCTCAGCCGACTCCAGAATCGAAGAAGTTGCCTCCGCAACCTGCCAACGGAAACGCCATCGGTCGTACAGTCCGCGATCGCCTCTGCCAAGTCATTCGCCAACATCAACTCGATCCTAATCTGGTCAAGTCCTATGCGACTGACTTCTGCGCCGTAAAGACGCTTCGGGAGGCGACACGGGAACAGGTCGAAAACTTCGTCGCTCACCTGGCTGATTGGGCTGAGAAGGACCGCAACGCCCTGCTCTGTCAACTCAACAGCTATCTCGGCCAGAAAGAAGGTGCCGCATGAAACGCCAGATCACAGGCTTGCACGCCGCCGATCGCTGTGCTGCCGACCAGATCCCCGACGGAGTCTTCCTGGTTCGAGTGCAACGAGTCCAGTTTCGTCGGCAGGCCCCAAAGCCCTACTACACGCTGGCTCTGGTGATTCTAGAGCCCGGTCGATTCTCTGGCCGTACCCTCTCGAGCCGGCTCTATTGCAACCCGAAAGCCCTGTGGAAGTTGAACTGGTTTCTGCGCGACTTCGGCTACGACACTGAACTGCTCGGACGCGACGAAGTGGACGAAACGCAGCTCGTAGGTCTGAAGGGCGTAGTCAAGATCAGTCACATCGTTTTCAACGGTTCTTCCTGGATCCGACTCGATGGCTTCGCTCCTGCCGATCGGTGGGAAGAACTCTCACCCGCTAATCTGGATCGCCCACAGGTGGCCTGATGACCTACAGCTATACCCAGATCAGCCAGTACCTGACCTGTCCTCGCCGCTATCGGCACCGCTACCTCGATGGCTGGAAGCAGAAGGATACGCGCGCGGCGATGCTCTTCGGCCGCACGTTCGAGCTGGCTCTGGGCGCCTACTTTCGCCGGGAGGATCCAGGGGCCGTACTGTTTCGCGAATGGTCCGCTTGCAAAGATCAGGATCTGCAGTTTTCGAACCACGACACCTGGGACCGGATGCTTGAGCGAGGGATCATGCTCCTCATTCGCTTCTGCCAGGACGACCGCATCGAGATTCACCAACCGCTCCGCAACCTGCAGATCAAGTTCACACGGCCGCTCGGAAGAAACGAATTCGTCTCCTACATTGACGGTATCGGGAAGCTCGATGGCGTTCGCTGCCTGCTGGAATGGAAGACCTCCTCAAGCTGTTATCCGGAGCAGCCAGAGGGACTGCTGGCTCTCGATCCCCAGCTGGTCTGCTATTCATGGATGACCGGAATCCCCGAAGTCGCCCAGGTGGTGTTCGTTCGCAAGCGGCAGGTTGAGGTTCAATACCTCCACACTACGATTACCGACGCGCAGCGGGCGGAATTCGGTCGATTGGTGGAGGACACGATCGGGAGAATCGAGTCCGCACAGTTCCTTCCCCACAGTGGGATTCGCTTCCCGCAGAACCCATGCAGCAGCTGCCCCTATGTGGGACTTTGTTTGGGAAAGCAAGAAATGGCGGACGCAAACCTGGTGCGGCGCCCGGGAGCTGAAGATTTTGGTTGGCTTGACGAGCTTAATTACTAAGAATCCGCCTATGTTGCCCAAGCTCAATCGCCGGCGAGCCATGTTCGTGCTCACGAAGATTGACGAGATTCTGGCATGGGAGAGGCAGAAAGAGGCGGAGCGGGATACCCGATGGGTCGAACTCGGGCGTTACCTGTGTGAGGTGCGGGCGGGACAGTACTGGAGGGTGGAAAAGTTGAAGTGTTTCGACGAATTTCTGGAGATGCGCTTCCCGGAATCGAGAAGGAAGGCGTACTACCTAATGTCGATTCACGAGCACCTGCCGCCGCAGGCCCGAAAGGAATTGAAGGAGGTGGGGTGGGCGAAGGGATTGGAGTTGGCGAAAGTGGCGCGGAGGGACGGGCAGCACTTCGATTGTGCAACCTGGTTGCACAAAGCCCGTTACATGCCTAAGGAGGACTTCAAGAAGGAGGTCGAGCGGGAACTAACAGGGCGGGAAACGGAACCGTGGGAGATTATCTACTTCAGACTGTACCGGAGCCAGATGCCGGTCATCGAGCGGGCGATCGAGACGGCGGCTCTGATGCTGGGAAGCGACCGGTCCCGCGGGTACTGCCTGGAAATGATCTGTGCAGACTTCTTGGCCGGGGCCAATCTGGACAATGGAGACCCAGCGACGCTGCTGTTCTCGATGACACGATTTTTCAAGTTCTTGCCGCCAGCCCAGCGGGAATTGTTCCTGCAGCAGCTGCATGCAAAGGCATCATGAATCAGATCCGCCCCAAGCCGGCGCGTTCGCGACTGGATCCGTTCTCATATGAGAATCTACTGCAACAAGTACTCCGCCGCGATGGCTGGAGGTGCCAGTCCTGCGGCAGGATGTCGAACCTAGAAGTTCACCACAAGACATTCCGGAGTCTTCTGGGAGACGATTCCGAAGTGAACTTGATCACACTTTGTACGGCGTGCCACGCCAGGGCGCATCGTTTTTCCCCAAAGAATTATTGATCTCCGCCAGGTTAAATACGAGTTTCAAATCAATTAGTCAGTCGTCCGCAGCGCCGCTATACTCGAGACGCAGGCCGCTTTAGAAGGCAGAGTCCACATCTGCTCTTGGATGCCAAACTACCCGAGCGCGAAATCTTCAATCCCACAGAAACGGTTTTGCTATTCGAGTTGACTAGAGTTTCCGGCCCGCGATGCGAAATTGGAGGCCGAAAGCGCCCGGTGCAGCCCGCTTCGATGACCTCAGATATCAATGCCTACCCCGAGGCAACACCGCGCCTCAATTATGAGGTCCCGTTCTTCGCGGTTCAGCAAGAACCAAGCGATCGCGGACCGCCGTGAATTGCTCTGTTATCCGTAAGCACTCGGCCCGTGCGCTAATCTAGCGCTCAAAGCCAAGCAATTTAGGAACGACTAGCGTTTTGCGAGCCCGCGTACCCGCATCACTTGACCACGGCCGCCAGATTTGTCGGAGCCGCGGGACCACTTCCAGCCATGGTTTGCTCAATGTCCAATTTGCTAATCGTGAGTGCGTAATTCTGCGAGTTGCTGCCGCCGAACTCGGAGCCGGGCTGCACCCCCATCAGCCAAGTAAAACTGGAGTCGCCATAGTCTCTAGTGGCCGTATTCATTAGGCTGAGCATGTCAAACCGCATTTCCTGGGAAGCTGGACCGGGAAGACTGTGCGGAGTGAAAAGCATATTTTGGCCTGGATGCCCATCCCACTCATCCCAGCTAAATGTCGCAGGAGTTCCATTTACGATCACTGATTGACTGATAGTTCTGACCAGTGGCTGACCTGTTCCGCCGGGGAAGCTGTAATAAGGAAGCACCATTATTTCCAAGCAGTTTGACTGCGATGTCGGGTGGTTCGTATTGCATACCCATTGATCAAATAGCAGGTCAATGTTGCGGCCGCCCGTGATCGTGCCGGTGAGAGCGTAGGACATGTCCACTATCAGCGACGACATGGATGAGAGTTGCTTGGGGAATTGCGGGGCTTGCCCATTCCAGCAGTCACTGTAGTTGTCGCATCCATAAAGTATGAACGGATAACCATCCACGCCACTACCGGGTAGACCACTCAAGTTGATAGTCTCTATAAACGAGCCGCTGCCAGTGTAGTTTTGGTCAATAGTACCGCTCCCACCGCTCACGCCGTAAGGATCAGGATAAAACATCCACAGAGGCACCGAACTGTCCGTGGCCAAATTAACCACGCTGGTGGCTGAGCTGCCGCCAGCGGTGTAGGTGGCTGACAGAGGACTGCCCGTGTCGAGCAAGGAGTCCGATGTGACCAAAGGTGTTTGAGCACTTCCCCTCATCGGCAACAACAGCGCGACGAACATGGCTGTCATTATTAGACAACATCGGATGCTATGCAGATGGTGCATGAGCCCTGCTCCTTGGCTTGGTTATGCAACGAGCGTACCAAGGAAAAAGGCTCAAAACCAATCACAGAAGTACATGGTACAGAACAGAGGTGACATGCCTGGCCTGTACTAAGGTACAGGCAGCGCCTTGTACGTGGCGATCTGTTGGGCTGCCGTGTGCCCACCGACCGGGTAACCAAATGAGCCCCAAAAAGGCCTCGCGACATCGCGATCAGGTTGAGCGGCCCGCGAAATTAATACAGTTGAAGCGGGAACTTTGGCAAAAACCGACGCAACATAACTCTGCAGCATTGCGACGCAGGTGTTGAGAGCCATGCCGACTGCTCGCTACAGCTGTTGCCGGGAGAGACCAGATCTTTGGACGTGAAAGTCGGCCATCGTTGTAGTGCAGCCAGGTGCTGAACCGTTCCGGCTAAATTGCGTAACCGCCGATTCCATGGCGCGGCCCCGTTTCCGCGACATCCCGGAGTTGGGGGGCAGCGAAGACACGCCGCCGCTTCCGGGCATCCAACATAAGCCTTTGTGCTGGCCAGGTCAGGAAGTGGGGCCAGAAGAGAAGAAATAGGCCCCCGATATTTAGGATTTGACTCGCGGCGATGACAAACGACCTTCAGAAAGAGACGTCGTCCTCGTGCCCAGGGGCGCCACCTACGGGACTGCGACGCTCCCTCCTGCGAAGTTGTCGAAGATCACGTCGCTCAGCGGAGGTGTGCTCCCGTTGGCGTCCATGTAGTACAGACCAGGATAGCCGCTGGCTACGCCTGATGTGTCGGTCACAGTTTTGAGTGTCGCTCCATTGACCTTCATGGTGACTGTGTTCCCAACCACCTGACACCAGATCACATCATTGGTAGCCGGAGTGATGCTGCTCAGCCACAGACTGACAGGGGCTCCGCCGGGAGCGAGACTCCAGATGCGATAGTGGTTATCAGCGGGGAAGTCCTGGGCGTCCCAGCCGCACGAAATGTATCGCTCATTCGTGGAACTCGTGGCATTCCCGCGCAATTCAATCGCAACCTCCTTGGAACTCAACGGCGCACCGACTATGGTAGCTGTTGCATACTGATTGTTCGGGAACACGCCATAGCCAGTATAAAGCGCGCAATCTTGACCTGAATAGCCGGAGCCGCCTGCCTGGCTGTTTATCGTCATTAACTTAGTGTAGTGCCCACCATCGTAACCACAGCCCGTCCAATTGGATCCAAGATACGTATAGTTCTTGCCAGTGAAATTATCTCTGACGATCAGGGTTTGAGCGAAACAAGTGCCCGCGAAAGTGACGATCGCTACGCAAGAAGCTCCCACCAACGTTTTCCAAGTTTTCATCAAAAACCGTCCTTCAATTCTGCGCAGTGTTTTGAATTCGAATGTTCCGGAGCCGCGGCTGGAGCGTCCGAAATCAAGAAACTGGTACCCCTGTTCGCCGCGAACGTTAGGACACTCCAGTAGAAACATGTTGGGCTTCAAACTTAAGAACTTGCGGTGGGACGAAGCCCATGCTACCTCGAGTGTTCCGCGAAGGCCCATGAGGAATGCCGCCGCGACCGTTTCGTTCCCATGCGCGCGACACAAATGCAGGTCCCGTCGGGGACAACTCAGAATTTCTGCGAAGAAACGGCGGGAATACGAAGGAGATCCCAGGTCATGCATATTGACACGGTATACCTCGTAGAACTCAGTCAGCAGAGCGGATCCACCGAACTCCGCTGCAATCCCGAACGTGAGGGATTTCCGCACCAGCTTTTTTTTTGTCCAGCTGGCCCAGACGCTCCTCACTGTGCGTCCCTACACTCAGCACTGCACCCACTTTGTCTTGCCGTTGGTACGAGCGGCCATGCTGGGTAAGATGGCGGAGTTCCAGATAGGTCGCGTTGGTTCGTCGACCCGCCTTGATAGCGGACGCTAAGAGCAGCTTTTCGACCTGCGGGCCGTCCGCAACAATGCCTCCTCCCTTCAGGTGAGGCATCGACGACAAATACGAAACGTCCAGTGTCATGATATGAGCTTTGTGGACGACTTCAGCTGCGCTGTCGGCCATTGACCTACAACACGATGTGTTCGTGTCGGCATCATTCACGGAAGGAAGAGAGAAGCAGAGGAATTCAGGCAAGTTTCCCAATCCCCGAGTCTCCATGCACTGGGAGCGACGGCTTTTTCGGATCTTTGAAACCCTTGGGCGTTGGCACGCAGGTACTTGTACACTTCTTCGGATCGGCGAGAGGCGCAGATTTCTGCAGTTCTGTAACTTGGTACAAATATTCTAACTCGTCATCGTCCGCAATAGGATCGCGCGGTATGTCTTGCCAGTTGGTCGGCACGGATTCCTCCAGGTGTCTAATTGGATTGCTGGGCCAGAACCCTCATAACGGGCACACTACCCGTAGATCACTTTCGGCACCCAAGGGGTATAGGCGAAGATGACCATTCTTCACCGGGAGAAAGTACATCGGAGCTCATCTGGCCACGCAGTGAAGGTCCGTACCGCACGGGCTTGGGCGGCACGCCCAAATCGCACGCGGGTCGGTGCGTCGTTCAATAGAAAAGAGAGGGCCTCGGCAAGTCTGTGTGGATCTCCTAGTGGGACGAGCAACCCATTAACACCACTTTCTATACGGATCACAGCCGTAGAGAATGAATGGAGACGCATCCACGCCAGCCCCCGGGAGGCCACTCAAATTAATGGATGTAGTGATGGAGCCTTACCCGCTGTACGTCTGAGTGATCGTGCCACTACCGCTGCTTACGCCCAGGGATCGTCGTATAGCAGCCACAGACTTGCCGAGTTGTTGGACGATAGCGGAACCGGACCGTTGAAGCCACTAATGCCCGGAGCATTGTAAGTAGTCGATACGGGGCTTCCGGTGTTGAGCAAAGAGTCTGACGTGACGAGGGTTGATTGAGGCTTTCTTTAGAAAGGACAACGACGAGAGGAAGACGATCACAACAAACAGCGATGAGAATCGATGACGGCAGGCGTGTAGGGAAGGCATCGGTCCGTTGGCATAGTCTGACACAAGCGTAGCAGAGGACCGTCTGATGAAAAATACAAGGTAGGACCTAACCCCGACTTGTCCGAAAGCACAACGGGCTCTCGACTTTGGCCATATTCGCCGCTACCCGCCCATTCAATGGGCAGAAATACTAGCAGCCTCGCGATCAACGAGGACCGGTGGCACAGGTTGAGAATGCAACTGTGGCAGCAACTGGCTTGGCGCGAACTCGGGTCTGTAATTCTGTAGAACGTGCTGCAAAACCGTTTCCACTGATCGAGACTGTGGCTGCAAGCCCGAAACAACGACGTCTGCGTACTCCAACGTGGGCCGGACATGCATCACACCCATGGGCTGAACGGTTTGCTTGTACTGAGCCATTACGGACTCCACCGTACGGCCTCGCTCTGCTACATCCCGCACTTGGCGTCGGGCAAGACAAACATCATCCGAGGCATCGACGAAGACCTTCGTGCGGGCGAGATCTCTCAGTTCGCGCCAGTAGAGAGCAAACAGACCCTCGATGACCAGAAAGTCACCTGTTTCAAAACGCTCTCCCTGTGCGACCCGCGTATGAGTTGCGAAATCGTAAACGGGACGGTTTACAGCCTCACCCCGGCTCAGAGCCTGGACCTGATTCACGAGAAGTTCGTGGTCCAGGGCAGTAGGAGCGTCGAAGTTCACCCGAACTCGTTCGGCCGGTGCGAGCGCACTCAGGTCTCGGTAATAGCTGTCCAAGAGCAGGACGGAAGAATGCAGGGCATTTGCTACTTCCTTGGCAAGTTCGGTTTTTCCCGCACAGGAGGGTCCCCCTACCGCGATGATGTGTACATTGGAATGCGTGGCGCGCCTCGAATCTTCCTCGCTCAGCGAAGAGCGTAGGCTGTCCTCTATGCATGAAGAGTTCCCTTCCATCACAGAATCCCCCTTGCTCCGATCCCAATGCCCAATCGAGCCAACGACGGATTCGGAACACGTCAGCTCGCAGATCGCGTTCTTCTTCCGGTGACCTTCACGCCAGGACGCCATTCCCAACGTGAACGTGCTAAAAATTGGGAGGGGCGAGCGACTCTCCCCTCCCACAATTTGAAGAACGCTGTTGGGCGGTTTCTATCTACCGGAGCCGCTCAGGCCGACGGTCTGAGGACTGTTGCTTGCGTTGTCCGAAAGCCTCAAACTCGCCGACTGTGTCCCAGTTGCATTTGGTTTGAAAGTCACACTGATGGCGCAGCTCGCGCCCGCATTCAGCGTGGTGCCGCATGTCGTACTCGACACCGTGAATTCGTTGCTATTTGTCCCGGTGATGCTCCACGAGAGGTTCGTGAGTGCTCCCGAGCCGATGTTATAGAGTGTCACGGATTTCGTTGAGCTGTTGCCCCGCGTCACCGTGCCGTAGCTGATGCTGGAAGGACTCAGGAACAGCGACGGAGAATTCACTCTCTGAGTTACCGAACCCGATGTGCTGCCGTTAAAGTTGGTATCCCCACTGTACTGGGCGGTTAGGGTTCGTGATCCGCCAGTGGAGAAGGTGATCGAGCAACTTCCGGTGTGCGCCGCAGTAAGCGTCGCCGTACAGGATTCTCGTGTGCTCGCGGTCACGGTGACAGAACCGGTCGGTCCGACACCAGGTCCAGCGACCTTGAAGCTAATCGTTACTGCCTGCTGCAGGGCTGACGGGTTAGGGCTGTTTGAGGTGATCGTGGTAGTGCTTGCGGCCTTGTTGACTCTCAGGCTGGCCGTTCCCGTCATAGTCCCGGAGGTGGCCATGATCGCCGCCGTCCCCAGACCCACTCCTGACGCAAGGCCGCTGGCACTTACGGTCGCAATCGAAGTAGCAGACGAAGACCAACTGACGAGGCTGCTAATGTTGGCAGTGGTTCCATCCGTGTATGTTCCGGTCGCCACGAACTGCACACTCGACCCGTAGGTAACCGTAGCAGGATTTGGAGTGATCGTAATCGAGGCGAGCACTGCGTTGTTAACCTGACCTGCCACAAAGTTGTCGAAGATGACATCGGTGATCGGCGGCACGTCTCCGTTTGGATCGATGTAGTACAGCCCAGGATAACCGCTGCTAAGCCCGGAATTATCGCTGACCACTGCGATATTCGCTCCGTTCACGTTCATGGCGACTGTATTACCAAGTACTTGGCACCAGATTACGTCGCCCGTTGCCGGCGTAACGTTGCTCAAGTACAGGCTGGTTGGGTTTCCGCCCGGAGCGAGGCTCCAGATGCGGTAGTGATAGTCGGGCGTGAAATCCTGAGCGTCCCATCCGCAGGCTATATAAGACTCCGGACTGGAGGGGGTTGCATTGCCACGCACCTGTATTGACGCTTCCGGCGTGCTGGAGGGGGTCGGGTCCACAAGCATGGCGGTGGCGTATTGGTTATTGGGGAAGTTGCCATACCCCGTATAGACCGCACAGTTCTGGGCCCAGTATCCCGAGCCGCCTGCTTCGTTGTTCTGGTAAACGAGCTTACTGTATGCGCCGCCCTCGAATCCGCAGCCAGTCCAGTTCGATCCAAGGTACCCACCGCCAGTTCCGGTGAACCCATCGTGTACCAGCGGAGTATAGCCGTTGGTCTGGCCGACTGTTAGCGTCGCCGTGTTGCTATCCGATCCGGCAGCCCCGGTAATGGTGGCTGTTCCCGGACTCGCTGCGTACGCAAAGCCGGTTGGATCGACAGTTGCTACGGCCGTATTCGACGAGGACCAGTTGTTAAGGTTCGAGATGGTTCCGTCCGCGTAGACCGCTTGTCCCGTAAACTGGACAAAAGAACCCGCCAGAGTGCTGACAGACGCCGGAGTGATCACCAGCGAGGTCAGTGCTGGACCACTACCGGCAATGAAGTTGTCGAAGATTACGTCAGTGCTGGTGGGTCCCGTTCCGCTGGGATCAACATAGTACAAACCGGGATAACCGCTGACAACTCCGGAAGTGTCGGCAACCGTTGCGATGGTTGTCCCGTTCACTTGCATGGAGACGGTGTTCCCAAGCTCTTGGCAAGTGATCACGTCGTTCGTGGCGGGAATGATGGAGCTCAAGAACAGGCTGGTGGGCCCACCGGTCGCGGGGTTAGGTCCCATGCTCCAGATGCGATAGTGGTAGTCGGGCGGGAAGTCCTGCGCGTCCCAGCCACAAGCGATGTAATATTCCGGTGTGGCGGGGGTCGCATCCCCACGGATCTGAACTGAGGCTTGGGGGCTGCTTGAGGGGGTGGGGGCTACGAGGACTGCACTGGCATACTGATCACTCGGGAATGGCCCGTAGCCAGTGTAAAGCGAGCAGTCTTGACCCCAGTATCCGGAGCCGCCCGCTTGATTGTTTTGGTAGACCAGTTCGCTGTAAGCACCGTTGTTGTACCCACAGCCTATCCAGTTTGGTCCCAGGTAAGTGCCGTTGCTTCCCCCGTCGAATGTGTCATTGACGAGCTGGGTCTGAGCAAAGCAATGGCCGGCAGAACTAATTACTGCCAAACAGATTACAGCTGCCCATGACGTCTTCATTTCTACGCTCCTTTGATTTTTCCTAAGCTTCCGCAGTGCATCTCGCGACGCCGGTTGCGAAAACCAAGTCAGAACTTGAACCCAAATAGAGGTCTCTTACGTCTGCCACGCGTCCACTGTGTGGATACGTGTTGCCTGCACTATTAGGGGAAGTATTGATACGTAAACTGCTTAAGCGGCTATGAAACTCACAGATGGTGGGTGATCAAACATTGGAACTGCAGTTTGCTAACGCGCTATTTCATGCAACACGAGACGGGTAGCCGGGGGCGATCGGAACAGTGGTACTGGTGGCGCGACGCCCGCCGGACGCGGCAGCCAGAACGTTCGCCAACGCCACGTCACAGGGCGATTCAGAATCAGTCCCAAAGAGGAAGTTACGGCAGGTAGTGACGGGAAAATCGCGCATGATCTGGTGAATCTTCTGTTCCGTCGTGTGCAGGTTGACGTAGCATTTGAAGCGGCGAGTGAGTGACATCGGGATACGGGGGTGTCCTGGGTCAATCTCTCGTGGGTGGATATAGAACATGAGGGGACCACCGCTTCCCATCAGTCGTTTACCCATGCTCCGAATGATGCTATAGGGGAACAATCGCAAATATCCGCCCCCGAAGAAACACATTCTCGCCGGCCCAAGTTCTGCAACGCTGACCGGGAGTTCAATCAAACTTTCACTTTCTACAAGATGCGGGAGAAGTGGGCTTCTCGGGTTGCCTCCATGTCCTCGCCGGGCAGGGAAGACGGAAGAGTCGTAGAGATAGCCGGTAGCACAGAGTTCGTTGAAGAACCAGGGGATCGATTCGGTAGAGGAGAATCCGGGCGCACGGTATCCAACGACACGCGTTCCACTAACATCTTCCAATAGCAGACGCGAACGAAGCGCGTCATCCCGGAACTCGCTACGTGTCATCGTGTAAGCAAGCCGGTGGGCGTAGCCGTGAGAGGCAATTTCGTGGCCACGAGCCACGGCCTCGCGAACCAAGTGCGGAAAGCGCTCTGCTACCCATCCGACAAAGAAACAGGTCACGCTCCTTTGTGCCCCGCTAAAAATATCCAAGAGGCGCTGGAAGTTTGCTTCCACCCGCGACGGCAGTACCGACCAGGTAGAAATGTCAGGCGCGGTCGGCACGTCGAGGATGTGAAACCAGTCTTCGACATCGACAGAAAAAATACACTTTGAAAAGTTAGGCATAGGAATGGGTTCTATACGCCGGGAATGTGCCGGACGAGGGTTGGGCCCAGAATACTCGTCACTGCGATCGGCAAACGCCTCCACATCCTGCTCGCCAGTTGCATGCCGGTGGGCTTCGTCGATGGCATGGTTGCTCGATGATTCAGCCAGTACCCCCAATGAAGCTTCATCGGAATGGCACCCCACTGCATCTTGAAGTCGTAGGTGCCGGAGCCCTGGCTGGACCGTCCAAAATCGAGAAACTGGTATCCGTGTTCGGCTGCAAACGTCAGAATGTTCCAGTAAAGAAGCATGTTGGGCTTTAGGTGAAGGAACTTCCGATAGGAAGAAGCCCAAGCTACTTCGATCGTTCGGCGAAAACCAATCAAGAATGCTGCAGCAACCGTCTCGTTTCCTTGGCGCGCGACGCAGATGGCGCTGTCTTGGGGAAACCGGTTCAGGATTTCTGAGAAGAAGCGGCGCGAATATACCGGCGTGCCAAGGTCGCGCATGTTGCATCGGTATACGTTGTAAAACTCTGTCAACAGTGCGGATCCGCCGAACTCTGCCTCCATCCCGAACGTCAGGGATTTCCGAACGAGGTTGCGTGTCTTCTTGTCCAATCGGCGCATGCGTGCTTCGCTATCGGCCTCTACTTCCATGACCGCGCCGACCTTGTCATCCCGTGATACTAGCGGCAGGTTGTGGGGCGCCAACTGCCGCAGTTCCAGGTAGGTCGCATTGACCCGCCGTGCAGACTCAACCGCAGAGGCGAGTAACAAGCTTTCAATATCAGGACGATCCGCAACAATACCTCCACCTTTGAGATGGGGCATCGACGACAAATAGCTACGCAGTAGACACTTCTGCCAGATGAGAGGAAGAATGCCACACACCTTGCCCTCTTCCTCGGCTAGCAGGTAGACTGCGGGCCAGTCGAATACTTCCCGAAAAACCTCTCTCCAGGACCAGCGGTGATAGCTCGAGCAATCTGGGTGGGTCGACACGAAGTCGTCCCAACGTTCCCGATCCTCTTCGCTACATGTACGGATGCGGATATCGCTCATTCGAGATCTACGTAGTGTGTATTGGTTATTGCGCCAGGCATCTTGCGCCGCTGCATTCAGACACGGTCAAAAGATCAGCGTTCCTTCTCCAGCAGGAATATGTACAGTGTGGGAGATGGATGTATGCACGCTGCTGTTTGGTTTGCAGGGCAGAATAGGACGATGGAGTTAACCTCTCTAGGGCACGAGTTCCGCTGTACGCAAGCCGGCAGCCCGCTCCATGTACCCGTAAACATCCCGAATTGTGCTCAACGGTGAGACCGGGGAACGGTTGGTCAAGAAAACCGCGTCGGAATAAGGATCATTTGGATGGTAACCATGCATGCCGGTCGGCAGCCAGTTTCCTGAGTGGAAATCGCTGCGGTAGAACATCCAGCCACTGTTCAAAAGAAAAATGCACTCTCCGTAGCGCCGGTCCGGAAAACAAACTCCGAGTTCTTCTAATTCTGGATCATCCAGAATTCGGCCACACGATTGGTTTCGTAGGCATGTTGTGATGCTCTTGCGAGCCTGCTCATTGAAGAACCAGAAGCGCGCCATGGTGGAGTCGTAGACCACGAGGTAATCGTCAGGCATCTTCCACCCCAGGGCATCAACGTCTTTCATGAGGTCATATCGGTCGGTGACTGGCGCCATTCCATGGTCAGAGAAAATCGCGATCGAAGCCTCCGGGTCGAGACGCAGTGCGGTGTCACACAACTTGCGTAGCTTCGTCTCGTACTGCCCGAGCATGGATTGCAGTCGCTCAGGATGCGCCCAGAACGCATGCAGCTCTGCATCCAGCTCACACAAGTAGACAAAGAAGAAGTCAGCGTCACTGTTCTCGAGGTCATCTTGAGCCAACTGCAATATCTCTTGATCGTTCCAGTAGTGGTAGGAATAAGCCCGATAGGGAATGTCGGATGCGACCAACTTATCGAAAATAGATGGGGCGCCCGAGATACCACACGGTTCGTAAATGCAACGGCGCTCAACCCAGTTAAAGTATGGCATCAGGGTCGGTTTCACATAGCACTCGAACTGGGGGCCCATGTGAAAGAGCCGTTTGCCGGTTTCCTTAATCAACTTCTGAGTAACCCGGTGGTTAGCAACCTTGTCGGGTAGCCGGCGTAACCATTGCAGGCGTGCGAAAGGTGTGTTGTCAGGGTCATAATAAAAAAGATTCCAGTGCCCGTGCTCACTTGGTGAGCGACCAGTAAGCAGGCTGGGAATCGCGCCGGAACTGAATCCCAGCACTGTGCGTAACGGTTGTCGGTACGGCAGAACGTCGTTCAGGAAGCGTTGATCTTCCAGGATCTTCCAGCCGAGGGCGTCAATGAGCACGCACAGGGAGATATGCCGTTTGCGAGTTTTGCCAGGCGCGGAGTTAGTTGTAACTGTAGTCATTTATGATCCCATCCGAAAATATCGTTTCAGTGTGACCCCAGTGTGGGCAGGCTTAGTTCACGAGCAGCGTTGTCGTGGTACAGCTTCCGTAATACGTCTTCTGACAGATTGAGGCCGTAGATTTTCCACATGCCTTGCCATGGGGAACCGGGATAGTCGAAATATTCGTCCTCGGTCTCAAGGAAGCGGAAATATGTCCGGTAGGCATCGACTGTAAGCTTCGTATCCATGCCGAACATCACGCGGTCTTGGAACTGCTGAAGGAAGCGCGTGGCGCGCCGTGGCTGGCGGCCGAGTTCTGCGATGCGGCCACCTAATTCGACCCTAAGGTTGGGGTAGCGCTCCATCCATTCCGTTACTTCGTCCAGATCCTCCGGATGGTTCGCCATGTGCAGCCCCCAAAACCGAGTCTTCGGGTGCCGCTCGAAAACCCGATTCCTCTGGGCTAGCAGGTCAAACTTGCGGGGGAAGCCGCTCTCGAAGTAGCTCCAGTCCGGATGCACTACGAGTTCTTGATACCGCTCGTTGTGGCGATCGACTCTCGCAAAGAAGGCGTCGGGGTCGGCAGTATGGATCGCAACCGGCATATTCAATTGGCCGGCCCTTTCCCAAACACAGTCTAGCCGCGGGTCATCAATGCGGACGACGTTGCCGCGTTTGTCGCGAACTGTGAGACCGAGGTCCTTCAACACCTTTACACCCTTCGCTCCGGCTTGTCTGGCTTGATTAAGGGTCTCGATCAGATAATTTGATTCATCGATGCGCGCATAGTCGATCTGGCAGAATATGTAGAACCTTCCGGGAAAGGCTCCTGCCAATTCGCGCAATGACCGATTTAACTTCTCTCCCCAACCGCCGGTCAGGCTAACTGCACTCTTAACGTTGGTGTCATCCATCACTCGGATGAACTTATCCGGACTAACGGAGCGCTGCAACACGATCCCATCGTTCAGATGGCAATGGACGTCAATCACCGGGAAGCGTGCCCGGATCACTTTGGTCTCGCGCACTCGTAGCGTGGTGTACGGCTCAAAATCACGCAGAAGCAACTGATCGCACGCCGGGGCTAGTCGCAAATGGCTGTAGCCAATGGTTGCCGGAGCATTTGCTGCCCGGTTGGCTGGGTTGGCGCGTTGGCCGATGCGTGCCAGCACAGAACGCGACAGCTTCTTGGTCCGCCATGCAGCTTCGCGGAAGTGATACTTGATTGTGTCGACCATCTATAAGACCTCAGGAGCGAGTTGATTCGAGTAGGGCGTGGAAGTTGTGGGCGACCAAATTCGCAGCATCGGCCCAGGACAATTGTTGCCCCTTATTGGGGGGAGCGAGGGGGAGTCTAGCTGCTATTGCCGTTAGTTCACCGGGCGTGAGTGCGCTAGGCGCTGATCCACCGAATAACAGTTCGCTTGCTGCCCCGTATACGAGGTAACGCGGGGATCCATCACACGCAAGGTGCGTCCAGCGTAGGCAGTGCTGTCCAAATACAGCGGGGTGCACGTACACAGCCCGCAGCCAACCCTTCGCTCGAGCAAAGATCGGCTGGCGCCGTCCCATTGCAGCTAGCAAGTCGGTTCGGCTGCTAGTGCAATTCACGCCGGAAATGCGAGCGACGATCCACCGCCATAACGTTTCAGCATCCGAGACGGCATCGGACCAGCGAGGGACCTCACAAGTCGCCTCGCTAAGCTCTCCTTGCAGCTTCAATTCCGTACATATCGACACGAAATCGGAAAAGCGCTGCAAGGGGATGGGAGAAGGGAGAGCTGAATCCGATTGTGCAAGTTCTCGGAGTCTTGCCGCTCTGTCTCGATAGCTTGGCTCGTAACGTCCGACTGCCAACAGGTAGCAGGCGGCCATGGCGAGATAGAGCTTGGCAATGCGGTACCGCACAGCGGTGCAATTGTCGTCGAGAGCAGGCTCTTTCGCCGCGGACTCCAGTTGCTCGATCATTCGATTACAGAGCAGCCACCACCCGTCCTCCGTGGGTATGTCTGCTGCTGTAAATCGGGGCATCTGACGCAGGACTTCTTTATCTCCCCAAACCACGATCCCGCGTTCTCGGAGTTCATAGGCGTAGATGTGCGGCCTCATCTTGCGCAGGCTAGCAGTGGTCGCCGTCACTACGACAATCTTGCATTTCACGCCCAGATGAAGCAGCGCGCGCTCAATCTTCTGCTCCAGTTCCACAACTCGAAGTTCGATTGGGTCATCAGAAACAACAAGGAACGTGGCATCGCCCAGCACTCGCCAAATCGCACCGTCTCTTTTCAGCGTTGTTTCGCCACGGGACATGCTTCCTGTCAGCACAATCGCGCGAGCGCAATCTCCCACTGCCGCAGCACACAGACGCGAGCTTTCGCTCACAATGATCTGCCTTGCGGTTTCGAGGTCGTCTGACGAGGGACGCATCTGGATTTCCGGGGTCCCAATATCATTAGCACTGATCATCGTCTCGGTTGCTACCTTCCAGTAGTGCCCGCCACTGAGGGGCGGACGGCTGCGAAATAAGCAGGAGTCAACGGCAATGCGGAGCCCAAATGCTAGTAAGAGTGAAAGTCGGAATTGGCCTGCCGAACTGCCGAAATCAAATCGCCATAGTTACGATTTTCACCGCCGCACTTGAGAGTCTGCAGAGGGGAAGAGCAACTAATATTGTGTTTTACGTCTTCGTGTCCGTCGTAGGCATTGTCGAGGAGCGTGACTAAACCCCAATTGAGCTTCTCATTCCAGTTGTCCGCGTATTGCCACCACAGCAGCCCGACGCATGGACGGACTCCGTTCGAACTCGCTGCATCTCGAACGTACGCTAGCGCATGCTGGTAATCCCTGCCACGGTCAGCTTGACTGGCGAAACCGGGAACTCCTGAATCCATCGGGTACGACGCAAAATCTGAATCCGGATTGGCGGCCCTGAAGGTTGTTTCGATGAACGGTTTGTCGTTACTGTGTTGCTCCACGTAGTCCAGTATCTGCCGGCTAAACCCGCCTGTTCCGGCGAGCAGCAGGACATCAATGTATTTCGAAGCTGATTCAAGCACCTCAGGCCGAGGCGGAACTCCGTAGCTGCCGAGCGTGTCGGGCCCCAAGAACAAGGTATGGGGAAATGCGGCTTTGATCTCTTTTCTACAGCTACTGAAAAAGCGTGCTGAGACAGCCGCCAAGAGAGAGTTGAGATCAGATCTGACCGCCGCATTCGAATCGGAGAGAGTTTTGAAGATCCCACCCAGCCACTTCTGGTGATCGAGACGCCCGTCTTCGTCAAGCAACCCACTACCGATGCCCCATCCATTCTGCACATAATTCGTTGTGATGGGCTCTCCCGCGGCAGGTGCCTTCGTGAAGTTGAGCACCGCAACACCGCTGGCGTAATCGATGTACCCGTCGACATCAGGCCCAAATATCCGACCCCGTTGCCTCGGCCCCGGCCCCTTTGTTCCATCGGCGGTCTCTTGAGTTGTATCGCCGGCAACGAACTTCGACCCAAGTTTGAATTGGACGGAGAACTTGCTTGGCACCAACGAGGAGAAGCGGTGCACAAACCTAGTTGTTTTCCCGTCCCCGGTGCCTAGGTACTCGTTGCTGACCCGTTGTCCAGACGAATCAAACGTGGTGTAATTCGCCCCCCACGCCCTATTCAGAGCCTCAATTGTTCCATACTTTGTTTTCAGGTAGTCGCGCCAAGCCAGTTTCGTATGCACAGTTGTATCTGCGTACAGCGCGTGCTTGCTGGCGTTTGCGGTCTGCGTGGGCGCCACGGTTGCGATGATCCAGCCGAGATGAGGGTTATTGAAGCCCCGAGCCGGCGCGGTGGGAAATTGGTCGCCGGCCCCGAATCCGTAGATCTGATCGCCATCCTCGCAGGCGATGCCAATCAGGAAAGCCAGGTAAGGCGAGCTGCGAAGCTCTGTCCAATAGTCTTCATTTGAGAGGCTGGAGCGGAGCCATGCAGCGAGCTTTGCATCGAAATAATCAGGAACGCCGCTTGACGGAACGTAGCCCGTGTAAAACGGACTGGATCCATACATGAAGTCTTTGACGGGTTCAGGTAAGTAGTTCCCGTCATTCGTCATTGAGTAGTATCCTGGACGAGTTAACGTAATGAACGGCAACTTTGTAGGATGAGAATGGAGCCCTTTTGTGTCAGCAGGGTACCGGTCATTCAAATACGTCGGTTCAACAAAGGGCGACGCGTATGTTCCCAGAGTGTTGAAGCCCCAATGTTGAAGTCGGCGGGCTGTGACTTCGCCCCAATTTGCGTCCGCATCGCCGTACTTCGCAATCACGTTTTTGTATTCGTTCTTCTCTTCCGTCGATGGAGCAGGCGACGGAGCGACTGCATCGACCCCAATGACGAAGAATGTGCGGCCCTCCGGTGTGCACAGAAACCAGTTTCCTTGGATCTTTTCTGGATGGAAGTATCCAGTGGCCTGCTTGCACATCATCGAAGCCCTGCTTGCTGCGGCCCTTCGTAAGGGACGAGAGCAGACGGTTACTCCGGTGAACAGCGTGACCACCAGGAGAGTCGACACAGTTCTCATGTCAACGTCCCGCTCGCGGTGCCAAACGAGGATAGTTTCCGTTCTGGGCATCCAAGGTTGCGCCCTCGTGCGCCACCCTGCCTCCAAGCTCGGAACGGTTCCAGAGATCCGCGTTTCAATGATCCGATGGCGGCCATGAGTGCGTAACCAACCTGCAGCCAGGCAAACGAGAGATCATCACCGATGCCACGATGCCAGTTTCGTATGCGCATATAAGCGCTGGACTGTGCATGGGGATCAAGCCAATGAGCGCTGGCTCGTCCAGCAGGACGAGCCTCCGCACACTGGCTTGACACACATGCTCAGTCCAGCAATTACATGCGAAGCCGCCATTGGCACCGTAGCCTTGGAGACGACCTCTCCTTTGCCTGGCTGCAGGTGGGTTATGCCGTCATGGCTACCGTTGGTTCATTGAAACGCGGCTCTCTGGAACCCTTCCGTGCATGGAGGCAGGGTGCGGCTCGAGGGTGCAGCCTCGGGTCGCCAGCCCGGGAGTTATCGCCTTTGGAAACTGCAAGCCGGACGTTGGCATGAGACCCGTACTCGCTCTCCTCGTGTTCACCCTATTTGTCGGCGGAACCATCTGCTCTCGTCCCTTGGGAAGGAGTTCAGAGAACAGAAGGGTGAACGTCTGCAATCAAGCAACCGGGTATTTCCATCCGGAGAAGATCGAAGAACGCTGGTTTCTGTGTACGCCGGAGGGCCGCACATTCTTCGTCATTGGGGTCGATGCAGTCGCTCCGTCGCCTGCTCCATCGACGGAAGAGAAGAACGAATACAAAAACGTGATTGCGAAGTACGGCGATGCGGACGCAAATTGGGGCGAAGTCACAGCCCGCCGACTTCAACATTGGGGCTTCAACACGCTGGGAACATACGCGTCGCGCTTTGTTGAACCGACGTATTTGGATGACCGGTACCCTGCTGACACAAAAGGGCTCCATTCTCATCCTACGAAGTTGCCGTTCATCACGCTGATCCGACCGGGATACTATTCGATGAAGAATGGACGATGGTACTTATCAGAGCCCGTCAAAGACTTCATGTATGGATCCAGTCAGTTTTACACTGGCTACGTTCCGTCAAACGGCGTTCCTGATTACTTCGATGCAAAACTCGCTGCATGGCTCCGCTCCAGCCTCTCAAATGAAGACTATTGGACAGAGCTTCGCAGTTCGCCTTACCTGGCTTTTCTGATTGGCATCGCCTGCGAGGATGGCGATCAGATCTACGGGTTCGGAGCCGGTGACCAATTTTCCACCGCGCCGCTCGGGGCTTCAATAACCCTCATCTCGGCTGGATCATCGCAACCGTGGCGCCCACGCAGACCGCAAACGCCAGCAAGCACGCGCTGTACGCAGATACAACTGTGCATACGAAACTGGCTTGGCGCGACTACCTGAAAACAAAGTATGGAACAATTGAGGCTCTGAATAGGGCGTGGGGGGCGAATTACACCACGTTTGATTCGTCTGGACAACGGGTCAGCAACGAATACGTGGGCACTGGAGACGGGAAAACAACTAGGTTTGTGCACCGCTTCTCCTCGCTGGTGCCAAGTAGGTTCTCCGTCCAATTCAAACTCGGGTCGAAGTTCGTTGCCGGCGATACAAATCAAGAGACCTCCGATGGAACAAAGGGTCCGAGGCAACGCGGGCGGATCTTTGGGCCTGATGTCGACGGGTACATCGATTACGCCAGCGGTGTTGCGGTGCTCAACTTCACGACGGCACCTGCCGCGGGAGAACCCATCACAACGAATTATGTGCAGAATGGATGGGGCATCGGTAGTGGGTTGCTTGACGAAGACGGGCGTCTCGATCACCAGAAGTGGCTGGGTGGGAACTTCAAAACTCTCTCCGATTCAAATGCGGCGGTCAGATCTGATCTCAACTCTCTCCTGGCGGCTGTCTCAGCACACTTTTTCAGTAGCTGTAGAAAAGAGATCAAAGCCGCATTTCCCCATACCTTGTTCTTGGGGCCCGACACGCTCGGCAGCTACGGAGTTCCGCCTCGGCCTGAGGTGCTTGAATCAGCTTCGAAATACATTGATGTCCTGCTGCTCGCCGGAACAGGCGGGTTTAGCCGGCAGATACTGGACTACGTGGAGCAACACAGTAACGACAAACCGTTCATCGAAACAACCTTCAGGGCCGCCAATCCGGATTCAGATTTTGCGTCGTACCCGATGGATTCAGGAGTTCCCGGTTTCGAAAGTCAAGCTGACCGTGGCAGGGATTACCAGCACGCGCTAGCGTACGTTCGAGATGCGGCGAGTTCGAAACGAGTCCGTCCATGCGTCGGGCTGCTGTGGTGGCAATACGCGGACAACTGGAATGAGAAGCTCAATTGGGGTTTAGTCACGCTCCTCGACAATGCCTACGACGGACACGAAGACGTAAAACACAATATTAGTTGCTCTTCCCCTCTGCAGACTCTCAAGTGCGGGGGTGAAAATCGTAACTATGGCGATTTGATTTCGGCAGTTCGGCAGGCCAATTCCGACTTTCACTCTTACTAGCATTTGGGCTCCGCATTGCCGTTGACTCCTGCTTATTTCGCAGCCGTCCGCCCCTCAGTGGCGGGCACTACTGGAAGGTAGCAACCGAGACGATGATGAG
>CAWFUU010000022.1:2500-99559 GCA_963819035.1 uncultured Acidobacteriaceae bacterium
TGGTCAGCTCCGGCTTAGCTGGAGCGCACGTTCAACCTTGTCCTCGAAATAAGATCGAGCTTTTAGCTATTAGCTCTTGGCTCTTAGCTAAACCCGGAGCTGGTTTGGCGAAAGGCTTAGCTAAGAGCTGCATCATCAGGCTCCGGGATTTCGGTAGGAACCGGGCCTGTAGCTCAGGTGGCTAGAGCGCACCCCTGATAAGGGTGAGGTCGGTAGTTCAACTCTACCCAGGCCCACCAGGATCAGTTGTCAGTACTCGGTACCCAGTACCCAGTTGACCGTCAAAATTCACTGGGTATTGAGTACTGGGTACTGCGTACTGTAAAAGGGGGCTGTAGCTCAGCTGGGAGAGCGCCTGGTTTGCAACCAGGAGGCCACCGGTTCGATCCCGGTCAGCTCCACCAACTTAATGTTGGGCGTCAATGCGACAACCGATTCCGTATCACGGTTCATGAAAGTTGCTTGGCGCCGAACATTGGGTTGGAGGAATTCTGGAGTTTGCACACTCTGGAGTTAGTAAGACCCATACCTGCTGAGGGCGGGTAAGTCAACGTAAGTTGACGAGGACGATATTTGACAACTGAATAGATTGGGCAAATTACAAGGCGTTGTAAATTTTTATGAGTGCCTGAAAGAAACCCTGCTGGTGTATGCGGCGCGGATTTTCTTCTGCTCTGGAGTGTTCTTGGTGGCAAGTCAAAAGCTTTAACCACTAAGGGCACTAAGGTTCACGAAGGAGATACCTATGTTGCATGCGAGGAGCAGGATCTAGAGGCCCATAGAATTTAAGCGGCGTGTTTGAGTGGTTTAGCTAAAAGCTAGAAGCTCAAGTGTGCTGAGTAAATTTTGTGGTCAAGCTACTAAGGGCGCATGGTGGATGCCTTGGCAGAAGCAGGCGAAGAAGGACGTGGCAAGCTGCGATAAGCCCCGGAGAGCCGCAAGCAGGCTTTGACCCGGGGATTTCCGAATGGGGAAACCCACGGGGGTAAAACCCCCGTACGGCGTGATGAATCCATAGTCACGCACGAGCGAACCCTGGGAAGTGAACCATCTCAGTACCAGGAGGAAAAGAAAGAAACCTCGATTGCGAGAGTAGTGGCGAGCGAAATCGCAACAGCCTAAACCTGTCTGACCTTCGGGTTAAGCAGGGGTTGTAGGGTCGGCAACAGTAGAGTTACCAATCCAGTCGTTAGTCGAAGCCCTCTGGAAAGAGGGGCCATAGAGTGTGATAGCCACGTAGACGAAAACGATCTGGACTCGAAGCCGATACCTGAGTACCGCGGAGCACGAGAAACTTTGCGGGAAGCTACGGAGACCATTCCGTAAGGCTAAATACTAGCTTCTGACCGATAGTGAACCAGTACCGTGAGGGAAAGGCGAAAAGAACCGCTGTGAGCGGAGTGAAATAGTACCTGAAACCGTGTGCCTACAAACGGTGGGAGGACTATGCGGCGCAAGCCGAAAGTCTGACCGCGTGCCTATTGCATAATGAGCCGGCTAGTTATTCTTGTCAGCAAGGTTAAGCGAAAGCGAGCCGCAGCGAAAGCGAGTCCGAACAGGGCGCTTGAGTTGGCAGGAATAGACGCGAAGCGGGATGATCTACCCTTGGCCAGGCTGAAAGTGGGGTAACACCCACTGGAGGGCCGAACGGGTGTTTGTTGAAAAAAGCTCCGATGAGCTGAGGGTAGGGGTGAAAGGCTAATCAAATTCCGTGATAGCTCGTTCTCTCCGAAATAGCTTTAGGGCTAGCCTCGGATGATTTGTCGTGGTGGTAAAGTACTCGATGGGCTATGGGGCTTTCCAGCTTACAGAACCCAACGAAACTCAGAATGCCATTGAACAACCAATCCGGGAGTCAGACGGCGGGGGCTAAGCTTCGTCGTCGAGAGGAAAACAGTCCAGATCGCCTGCTAAGGTCCCAAAATACAAGCTAAGTGGGAAAGGAAGTCGGAACGCCCAGACAGCCAGGAGGTTGGCTTAGAAGCAGCCATCCTTTAAAGAAAGCGTAATAGCTCACTGGTCAAGCGGTCCGGTGCCGACAATTTAACGGGGCTTAAGCTTGTTACCGAAGCAGCGAATGCACATCTTTACGGGTGTGCGTGGTAGGAGAGCATTCCCAACAGTTTGAAGCCAGACTGAAAAGACTGGTCGACGGTTGAGAAGAGACCCTGCCGGCATAAGTAGCGATAACGGAGGTGGGAACCCTCCGCGCCGAAAGTCTAAGGTTTCCTGAGAAAGGTTAATCCGCTCAGGGTCAGGCGGTCCCTAAGGCGAGGCCGAAAGGCGTAGCCGATGGACATCCGGTTAATATTCCGGACCTCCCTTGTTTTCGTTATACGATGGGGTGACGCAGTAGGATAAGCAGGCCGTTCTATGGCTATAACGGTCGATGCGTGTAAGGTGTTTCTGGTAGGCAAATCCGCCAGGAAGTTATCACTGAGACGCAAAGCAGTAACCCGTATGGGTGAAAGCTGCCGATTCCACACTGCCAAGAAAAACCTCTAAGGAGAAAGTAAGGGAACCGTACCTCAAACCGACACAGGTAGACGAGGAGAATATCCAAAGGCGCTCGTGAGAACAGTTGGTAAGGAACTCGGCAATATAACCCCGTAACTTCGGGAGAAGGGGTGCCTCACTAGGGTGCAAGCCCGAAGAGGCCGCAGCGAAATGCGCACTGCGACTGTTTAACAAAAACACAGGTCTCTGCAAAGTCGAAAACGACGTATAGGGGCTGACGCCTGCCCGGTGCTGGAAGGTTAAAGGGAGAGGTCAACCGCAAGGTGAAGCTTCGAACTGAAGCCCCAGTGAACGGCGGCCGTAACTATAACGGTCCTAAGGTAGCGAAATTCCTTGTCGGGTAAGTTCCGACCTGCACGAATGGCGTAACGAAAGTGCGACTGTCTTGCCGACTGACACGGCGAACTTGTAGTGCCGGTGAAGATGCCGGTTGCCCGCAACTAGACGGAAAGACCCCGTGCACCTTTACTATACCTTTACCATGAACTATGGCCCTTGCTGCGCAGGATAGGTGGGAGGCTTTGAATCCAGGCTTTCGGGCTTGGAGGAGCCAACGGTGAGATACCACCCTGCGAGATCTGTGGTTCTAACTTACTCCCGTGAACCGGGAGAGGGACATGGTAAGGCGGGTAGTTTGACTGGGGCGGTCGCCTCCTAAACGGTAACGGAGGCGCGCGAAGCTACGCTCAGGCTGTTTGGAAATCAGCCGACGAGTGCAAAGGCATAAGCGTGGTTAACTGCGAGACCTACAAGTCGAGCAGATGCGAAAGCAGGCCTTAGTGATCCGGTGGTTCTGCATGGAAGGGCCATCGCTCAACGGATAAAAGGTACGCCGGGGATAACAGGCTGATCGGAGCCAAGAGTTCATATCGACGCTCCGGTTTGGCACCTCGATGTCGGCTCATCGCATCCTGGAGCTGTAGAAGGTTCCAAGGGTTAGGCTGTTCGCCTATTAAAGCGGTACGTGAGCTGGGTTCAGAACGTCGCGAGACAGTTCGGTCCCTATCTGTTGTGGGCGCAGGAGATTTGAGAGGACCTGTCCTTAGTACGAGAGGACCGGGATGGACGAACCTCTTGTGTTCGAGCTGTCATGCCAATGGCACCGCTCGGTAGCGAAGTTCGGTTGTGATAACCGCTGAATGCATATAAGCGGGAAGCACTCCTCAAGATGAGATCTCCCAACCCGTAAGGGATAAGAAGGGCCCAGGAAGACTACCTGGTTGATAGGCGGGAGGTGGAAGCGCAGCAATGCGTGCAGCTTACCCGTACTAATCGCCCGTTCGGCTTGACCATAAAATTTACTCGGTGCAGAAGAAGCTTCTAGCTGCTAGCTTCTAGCTCTTAGCTAGAACCTGAGCAATAGTAAGAAGTTCAGCAGAAGCTTCGCGCCGAGGCTTTTCGAAAGAAAGCAAAGCCGATGTAATACGTGGCCGAAATCGGAAATAAGCAAGATGAAAGTAAGCCCGTCCAATCTATTCAGTTGTGAGGTATCGAGCCTCACGCTCTTTTACAAATTTGCAGCGTTGTGCAAATGAGTGGAGCACCAGCTCCTCAGCAGGCACGCTTAGCTAGTGGCTAGAAGCTGTTAGCTAGAAGCTGCATCAAGTTGTCGGTGATCTTACCGCGGGGGATCCACCCGTTCCCATCCCGAACACGGAAGTTAAGCCCCGCCGGGCCGATGTTACTGCACGCGAAAGTGTGTGGGAGAGTAGGTCGTTGCCGGCATAAATAAAGGCCGTCGAGAGAGATCTCGACGGCCTTTTCCTTTCGTCGTTAAACGTGAGCGGGCAACTTACCACGTGCCGGTGACGCGATACTTAAGTTTGCCTTGCGGCTTGTGAGTAAGCGGGCTCCCGCTTCGCTCACGCCCGCAAAGCGCCTCAAGCGGCAGCTTGTTGTTGATAGGCCGGGACGAAGGATTCGGCTACGAACGTTTCGAAAGTTGTTGGTGTGGTGTTTTGGGACGCACGTGGCTCGAGAGCGCGCATGTGTCCGGAGTTGAGTGCGCCGATCATCTCCAGGAGTAGCTTGGAGAATTGGTCGGACATTCCCATTTGCACCAGGACAGCCCGGAACTGATCGTCGGGCACGCGGACGTATTTGAGGTCTGGCTTGCCGATCGCCTTGCCAATCATCGCGGCGACTTCGGTGTAGGTGAGGTCGCGTTGTCCCAGCAGTTCGCGGGTTTGTTTGCCGTGGACGGTTGGGTGTAAGAGGGCTTGGGTTGCTGCGGCTCCGATGTCGCGTGTGGCGATCATGGCAAGTTTTAGATCCGGACGGAGAGGCGTGACTACGTTGCCCGCCTGGCGGATCGCGTTCGCTTGGGGAAGCGTGTTTTCCATGAAGTAGCTGGCGCGCAGGTGGAGCACATTCGCGCTGCTGATCTGGTTGAGATTTTGTTCGAGATTGTGAAGGCCGAGTACGGGGCCGGTTCCGCTGGTTTTATCGGCTCCAATGCTGCTGAGCGCAACCACATTCTTGGTCCCAGCATTTTGCACTGCGGCCGCGATGGCGTCGCTCACGCGACCCGAATAACCGAGGGGATCGGTGCTGGCGGGGTTGGGGGGAATCATGACGTACGCCGCGTCCGCCTGGTGAAAGGCCTTTGCGAGGGCAACGGCGTCGGTGACATCGGCGATGAAGGTTTCCGCACCTTGCGCGGCGAGAGGCTGGAGATGGGCCGAGTTTCTGCCGACGACCCGTACCTTCTGTCCGGCGGCGAGAAGGTTGTTCGCCACTACATGTCCGGTGTTGCCGCTTGCTCCGAGTACAACGTACATAAAGTTACCTCCTTGGCTGGCTTGGATGCGGGCGGGTGGGGTTTGGACTCTGCGCTGCCGGTGACGAGTGAACATGGAACGGCTGTGGATCAATTTAGAAGCGATCGGCAATTAAAACCGGCGGCACATCTTCGAGGGAAAAAGCAGAACGGATTTCGGCAGTATTCTTGATGGACAGACGCGGGCGGGGCGCCCGCGCCACGAGACACCACTACTTCTTGTTGGGTACAAACATGTCTGCTTCGGTCAGGCCGCATTTTTGGGCCATCTGGAAACAGTAGTAGAAGTGCGCGGCGTTTTGCGGGTTGCGGGAGTCGGTGCCGAAGGTGAATTTCAAGGCGGCGCGTTTTGCCATGGCAATGAAATTCTCGTCGGGGACGTGTGCCACCTCGTTGATTTCGATTGCGATCTTTCTTGCCTTCGCGAGATCGATGATGCGGTCGATCCGCGGGCGCGTCCAGAGCTGGCTGTACTGTCGCGCAATTGGAACCGGGAGGAACGTTGGCCAGGCGAAGATGTCGATGGGCTCGGTGGTCAGCACCTGCTCGATAAACTGCATGTAACGGGTCATGAATTCTTCTTCGTCGTCGACCATGGTGTCGATTTGCCAGATTGCCAACCAGCCGCCGTCGGGGCGCGGCAAGGTGAGCGCGTCCATTAGAACGTAGTCCAATTGATCCAGGAGGCTTTTCGAGAAGGCCTTTGACCAGCCTGCATACACTGGCTGCAGACCGATGCGGACGGGATAGTTGCGTAGGCCATCGATGTACTGCTTGAGGTCCGCGTCGGTTTGGATCTTATAGCCTGGACCGGGATGATCGACAATCCCGATCTGCACCTGCCGGTTTTTGCCGAGATTGACAGCCTGTTCGATCGACAGGTCGGGGCTTAGGTGGACGTGATAGTCGGCGACCGGAAAGCTGGGTCTTGTGGGCTGCGTGGCTGCGAGGAGCTGTTTTTCTGCCGCAAGAGCGGCCGCTGCCATCACCGAGGTGTGGAGGAAAGTTCTGCGGGAATAAATCTGGTTCACTCGTGTCTCCCTTGGACGGATTATCTCTGCCTTGGAGCATAAGGACAGGCGGGCAACGCGGCAGTGACTGTCGTCACGGCCTAAGGAAAGTCAAAAGCCCCACCCTGTCTCGCCAAAAACCGGCGAGACAAGGATGGGGCACCCGACGGACGTCCCCGACGGACGTCACTCTACTGACATCCCTTTTCTTACTGGGCGGGGTTTACTGCTGCGGCCGGAGTGGCTGGAGTTTCGGCGGTCACTTCGGGAGTTACGGGATTGATCTTCACGGTCGCCAGGATTTTTTCCAGGCGGTCGAAGACCTTGTCGCGGTCGACGTGCTTGATCAGGCCGTCTTGCGACGCGACCGTCGTGACGTTCAGGGCGAACTCGTAGCAGGATCCATTCTGGAAGACATGGAAGTACTTTGCGTCGCTCTGACGAGTTCCCTCTCCAGAGACGGCTTCAGTCGCGCGAAGCTCGAGGTCACCGAGCATCAGCTTGGAACCTTGCGGCTCGGGCTGAGACTGCGCGGCGGGAGCGGCCGGAGTAGAGGCCGGCTGCGCAGATGCTGCTTCTGTGGACGCAGACGGCTTCGCGGGCTCAGGTTCTGACTTTGTTTCGAGCTTAGTCTCGGAGTTGGTTTCAGTTGCGGCCACGGGCACTATCTTTGGCTGAGGCACCGCGAACTCGGTGCATTGATCGGCGGTGAGATTCTTGTGGACGCTCACGTTGAAGAATGCGGACGAGAAATCGGTGTTGGTGAAACTGGTCTCAGGCAACTCCACAGCGGCGAGTGCGACTCCGCCCGGCTGCACGAAGTTCATCGGAACGGGGCTGGACATCAGAAGATCCGAAGCAGCGTTGCCGGTCTCGATCGCGTAGCGGCGCGGATATTCGAAAGTCACACCGTAGGTCTTGTCGGTGTAGTTCACGGTAGCGGGCTTCTTGTGCACGACTTTTTTCGAAGCCGGCTTGTTCTCGGCCTGCATGGCGACCGCGGGCATGCTGGGCGGCATCGTGCTTTCAGACTGCGTGACTGGAATCTGGTTGTTGGAGCTTACTGGTTTCGGCTTCTCACTCGAACAGCCGACGGCTAAGGAGCAAGCGATCAGCACGGCTGCGAAAGCAAGCGCGTTGATGTGGCCCCAGGTTGCGGTTGCGACGTTCTTGGCGTCCTTGCCCCAGGCGACGGAGTCGCGGGTTCCTGCGATGTTGCGTAATGCGTTGATGCGGGTCATGGTTGGTCACCTCCTGCCGACTAGCGGCGCTGTGAGGAGTGCACGGGGCGGGCCAGGGGCAGGGGCGTTGATTTGGCGGGGGTTAGAGGGATGCTGGTTGGGCGGGAACGTGGAGCGTGGGACACGGGTGTGGGCGGGGGGACACGCAAAATCAAAATCCCCACCCTCTCGCAGAAGACGCGAGAAGGGTGGGGCACCCGGCGGTGCTCTGCAGGAGAGGATCAAAACCAAGATCAAAAGCGACGGACAGGAGTGTCCGTCCCACATTACCTAGGGGAATTCCAGGGTTACGAATTTTGCCAGGTGTTGGCCAGTGTTGGTCAGCGTGCGGGAGTAGTCGCCCGGTAGCCATTTACTCTCGCCGGTCTTCATAGAAAGGGTGACGGCAGGATTGCCGGCGACGTCGCTGCTGAGATCGAGATCGGAGACGGCAACGAGCAGACGCGGGCCGGGGTGATGGTGTTTGGGGATCGTGGCGCCGGGCTGGAGTTCGAATTCGGAGACGCGGACGCCGTCTTTGACGAAGAGGATTTCTTTGGTGCCGCCTTGCAGGATGTCGAGGCCTCGGTCTTCGTCCCAGTGGGCGGGCGAGTGGCGGAGTTTGTCGTCTTGCAGAAGTTCGATGATGACGTCGCGGAAGGGCTGAGTCGAGAGATTACGGGCCATGTGGGCGAACCCGGCGGCGAGGAAGTTGGTGTCGCCGTCCTGGAGCTTGACGGTGAGGGGATTTTTGCCTTTGACTTCGTTGACGACTTCGGCGGCGCCGAGATTGACGTAGATGTAGTCGTGATGGTGAACGTGGATCAGCGTTTCGGAGTGCGGAGCGATTTCAACGGTGAAGACCCGGACTTGATCGTTGGCGAAGGCCAGGTGGTGGTGAGGTTCGGCGGTGATTTCGACTTCGGGAGCGGATTGGGCCGTCAGGACGGCGGTTAAGAGCAGAAGAATACTGCGCTTCATGGCGGGGATTGTAGCACTGGAGGCCGGGTATTAAGAGGAACGCGAAAATCCCCACCCTTCGACAAGCTCAAAATCTATTCTTCACGAGTGACGCGAATCCATTCCTCCATCTGGTCGAGGTATTCGGCCAGAGCGCGGCGGCCAGTGGCGGTCAGGCGATATTCGGTGCGCGGGACGCGTCCCTCAAAATACTTGACGCACGAGACGTACTGCGCTTCCTCGAGTTTGCGGGCGTGCACGCTGAGATTGCCGTCGGTGGTTTTGAGGACGCGCTTGAGGTCGTTGAAGCTGAGCGAATCGTTGGTCGCGAGGGCGCTGACGATGCCGAGGCGAATGCGCTCGTGAATCAGGCGGTCGAGTTCCGGGAGTTCCGGAGCGCGGGCGGGCTCGCGAACCTGCTTCCGGTCGTGCCCACGTGTTTGTCCACTGAGCCCAGGCTTGGGTTTGTCATGCTTGTGGTGCGCTGGAACTACTTTAGCCACCGTGCCTCCTGGCGATGAGAAGTCCAAAGATGATATGCAGGCCGCCAAAGCCAGCGGCCAGGAACCAGTTGCCCCAGGCAGAGGGAGCAAGTACAGCGAGGCCGCCCAGAAGCATAAAGCTGACCCCCATGACCGGGAGGGTCGCAACGGAGAACGCGCCTCCGGTGATGATTCCGGCGCCGTAAAGGAGCAGCCAGGTGGCGGGCAGTGCGGATTCCAGGCCCGCGCGAAACAGCAGGAATGTGAGAAAGGCTCCGGCGACCAGAGGCGGAGCCAGGCTGAGAGCGACCTTGCGGGCTGGTCCGGAAAACAGCGGCAAGCCGCGCCGGTTTGCTTTCCAGGTGCAGGAGAGCAGTCCGATGACGACGGCAAGAAGGCCTTCTGCCAGCCAGATTTGGAGCCAGGCGAATGGCGAGATCTGGCGAGCGGCCAGCCAGGAGGCGCCCAAGGCGGTGAAGCCAAGGAGCACATGACCCCAACCGGAGACGGCGGTGAAAGCGGCGGAGCGCTCCATCGTGTCGCGGATGAACCGCAGGTCGTCGGCGACGTTGGGGGCCGAACCGGATACGGCGTTGGCCGCCGGGAGGCGGGGAGAACGATGAATGCGCCGGATGCGGTGAGGCCGAGGGTCGAACATGAGAGCAGGGTAACGGGGGCGAGCCGCGTGTGTCAAGTACTTTGTAGTGCAAAGAGCCGAGGAAAATCCCCACCCCGGCACCGCTTGGTAGACTTTGACGATGGGGGCCGGTGTCTGGCAGAGAGGTCGCGGGCGATCAGGCTTGGAGCGAGATGAGTGATTTTGGCAAATTGCTGATCGTGTTGGGAGCAGCCCTGCTGGTCGCGGGAATCGTCCTTGTTGTGGTGGCGCGAGCGAATTTGCCTCTGGGGCGGTTGCCGGGGGATATCGTGTATCGCGGGAAGAATACGACGTTTTATTTTCCGCTGGCGACTTCGTTGCTGGTGAGCGTGGTGCTCTCGCTGGTGTTGTATTTGGTGGGACGGTGGAGGAGATGAGTTTGGTCGTGGTTCCTGAACGCTGGCTGGGTCCTAGTGTTTCTTGCACCCCTTTGGGGCTTGTTCGTTTTTCCACCTGCGCCCACCCACGGCTTTCGCCGTGGGCTTTATTCTTGCGCGGCTTCGCGGCTGGGGTGACGTAACTTTGATTGTGTAAAAAGCAAGAGGGTGTAAGTTGGCTTTGGCCTCGCAAGCTAAAGCCGATCCGAAAGGAGACCTACACCCCATGGCCAAGGTTATACCGATCAATGAGCGGTTCCAACATTTTGTGGAAGAGTTACAAGACACTTTCTGGGGAGATTTGTACGGGCGAACCCGGCAAGCATGGAAGAGGTTTTTCGAGCTGGAGTCGAATCGCATGCGGGACCGCTACGCCGGCTGGCCGCAGCATGGGCGAGGTCCGCGGAAGGCGGGAGGGTATCGCAACGGGTACTATGAGCGCGGTTTTGCCACGGTGTTCGGCACGATTCGGCTGCGGATCGCGCGGGCGCGGGGGAAGAATTTTCTGCCGCCCGGGGTGAAGCATTTTCAGCGTCGAGCGCCGGCTTTGGCGATGTTGATTCGGGAGGCATTTCTACGCGGGCTGTCGACGCGGCAGGTGGGCCGGGTGGTCAGCACCCTGACGGGCGAAGTGGTGAGCGCGCAGACGGTGTCGCGGCTGATTCGCGACCTGGATGAGGCGGTCTGTGAGTTTCACCGAGCACCGTTGGCCGATGAATGGGCATACCTGTTCCTCGATGGCGTGAGCCTGCGGGTGCGGCGGCCGAGCGGACGCAAGCGGGTGCAAATGCTGGTCGCCTACGGAGTACGACGCGACGGGCGCCGCCAGTTGTTGGCTTTTCTGCGCAGTCAGGGGGAGAGTCAAAGCGCTTGGGAGGGACTGCTGGGAGATCTGTACCGGCGCGGGTTACAAGGGGAGAATCTACAGTTGATCTTGACCGACGGCTGTGCGGGATTGGCGGCGGCGATTCAGACGGTCTATCCGCGAGTGCTGCACCAGCGCTGCTGGGTGCACAAAATGCGCAATATCCTGGAACACGTGCGCAAGCGTGACTATGACGAAGTGAAACGGGCAGCGCAAGCCATCTATCGAGCCGAGAACCGACGTCAAGCCGAGGCCGCTTTTCGCGCCTTCCGAAGCCGCTGGCAACGGGAGTACGGGCCTATGGTGCGGCGGCTGGAACGCGACCTGCCGGAACTGCTGTCGTTCTTTACCTTCCCCCGGCACATGTGGAAGAAGCTGCGTACTACCAACGTCATCGAACGATGTTTCGTGGAGGTGCGGCGCCGCACCCGGCCCATGGTTTGCTTTGTGAACGTGAAAAGCGTGGACCGAATTATCTACTCCATCTTCCAGCGCTTTACCCTGGAATGGAAAACCCGCACCCTCAACCTATTTACACAAGCTGCGTGACATCACCCGCGGCTGGTGGAGAGTTGACTTCTGTCGAATCACGTTCTAGATTCGACGCACGCTGTTTCTTGCTCTTTGGAATGTATTACGGAACGCGCGTCTTTGCCGCTGGGCGAAGACAGGGAAGCGGGTGTGAATCCCGCGCTGCCGCGCAACTGTAAGCGAGGAAATTGCCTCCGGCCACTGGGAACGAATCCGGGAAGGCCGCCGGTGCTGCTGGATGACGGTCGTCATCCTTACTCGCAAAGCCAGGAGACCGGCGCGCTCCGTCACCTTCAACCTCTTTCGCGGGCAAAGGAGGATGGTATGCGCGCATGGGTGTCAGGGTTTTTTCTGCTGTTGTTCTTCCCTGTGGTTTCTTCTGCAGCCGCGTCGGCTGCTGACCTCAAAGTCAAAGTGGTGGATCCACAAGCTGCAGCGGTCGCGGGAGCGGAAGTTTCGCTGGTGGGGGCAGGAGGGAAGGTCCTTGTTACCCAGACGACGTCGGCCGAGGGGATCGCAGTCTTGAACAGGCGGGGCAACAGCTCTTATCAGGTCACGGTTCTGGCACCGGGCTTCGCTGTGGAAACAGTAGATGTTTCATCGCAGGCTGACGTCAGGGTGAACCTTCGCCTGGCGACCGCTTCGGAAACCGTGGTGGTGAGCGCCACCCGCACGCCTGTGCCGGGGGATGCGGCGGGCGCAGATGTGGACTCGCTCAGCGGCGCACAGCTAACGACGATGCAGCCGGTAGCGGCGAACGATGCGATGCGCTTTCTTCCCGGTGCAGTGGTCAACACTGCGGGACAACGCGGGGGCCTGGCGTCTCTTTTTGTGCGGGGCGGTGAATCGAATTACAACAAGGTGATCGTCGACGGCGTCGCCATCAATGAACCGGGCGGCACATTTGACTTCGGCACGCTGTCGCTGGCGCAGGGCGACCGCATGGAATTCGTTCGCGGGGCGCAAAGCACGTTGTATGGATCGGACGCGATGACCAGCGTGGTGCAGGTTTGGACACGCACGGGCGGCACCAGCGTTCCCGAATTGCGGTTTGGCGCCGATGGCGGCAACCTGGGAACGGCAAGCGGCCACGCTTCCCTGGCAGGGGCGCGTGGACGTTTCGACTACAACCTGTTCGGCGATCAATTCAACAGCAACGGTTCCGGAGTGAATGACGCTTACTCCGATTCGCTGGAGGGAGCTAACGTTGGCGCAGCGCTCAACGACCGGACTTCGCTGCGCGCGCGGATTCGTCATTCGAACAGCCACACCGGAGTGCCGGGGGAATGGAACTTCAATGGCACGCCGCTTCAGCCACCTGATCCCGGCGACTCGTCGCAACTGAATAGCTTGCTGGGCAGCGTGGAACTGGCGGTGGCCGCGCCCTCGGGATGGCAGCACCACTTTACCGGGTTCGACTACCTCTATCGCTACAACGAGTTGAATCGGAACGGAGATGCGGCCAGGATTTTCGACTTCCCTTCCCACGAAGTCGACCACATCAATCGTGCCGGATTTGAGTACCAGGGGGACTACTCGGAGCGCAGCTGGGCGCACACAACATTTGGGTACCGGGTCGAGAACGAGAACGGGTTTGTGGGGAATCTCCAGTATGGTCCGCAGAACCATGATCAGAGGCTCAACCACGACGCGTACGCGCAACAGGAGCTGATTCTGGGCCGGTTGGGAGTGATTGTGGGCGGACGGTTTGTGCACGACAGCGCTTTCGGCAACACCGGGGTTCCCAGGGTTGCGCTGACGTTGCAGGCGATTCGCGGGAATGAGACGTTTTCCGGGACTCGCCTCCGGTTCTCGTATTCCACGGGATTCAAGGAGCCGCGATTGGAAGAAACGTTCAACGGAATTCCCGCAAATCCGTTTAACTTCCCGAACCCAGGACTTAAGCCCGAGCGGGTACGGGCGTTTGAGGCGGGATTGCAGCAAGGGTTTTTCAACAACAAATGTGAATTCAGCGCGACCTACTTCAATAATCTGTTTCACGACCAGATCAACTACGTGACCTCAAATAGTCCGCCTGACTTTCCGGGTCAATACGTAAATGTGAACCAGGCGTTCGCGCAGGGTGCGGAGCTCGTGTTGCGGGCGAAACTGCGGTCGAGGTTATTGGTGGATGGCGGATACACCTACACCTCGTCGCAGTACCTGGACAACCCCGCGCCATTTGATCCGATATATGATCCGGGGCGGCCCTTGCTGCGGCGTCCGAAGCATTCAGCGAACGCACTATTGTCGTATCTGGGAACGCGTTGGGGAGGGAATCTCGGCGGCAGTTTTGTGGGGCGGCGCGCTGACTCGGATTTCCTGGGATTGGGGATCGAGCACGCGGCGGGCTACGTTCTGGCGGATGTCGGAGGATGGTACGCGGTGAATCACCGCGTCACAGCGTACGCGAACGTCGAGAACGCGCTGGACCGGAGGTATAACGAAGTGGTGGGTTATCCGGGGCTGCCGGTGAATTTTCGGGCGGGGGTGAGGTTTCGGGTGGGCGGCGAGTAGCAAGGGCTGAAGCCCACAGGTTTCTACGTCCCAAACGCGGCGCTGAAGCTGAAGGGCCGCTCTTCCACCATAGGTGCCTCGGGGCTAGCCGACTTCTTGCGGGGCTCGGGGAAGGCGAACGGATGTGGCTGCTTTCGTACCGAAGTATTTGGTGCGGGCCAGGAGAAGCTTTTCTACCTCGACGTCATTCAAGGGCTGCTGGCGTCCGAGCAGATGCGTGACCAGCGCGATCTGGGCAAAGTGTTCGACGGTTTCCATCTTCATGTAGGCGTGTTCAAGGGTATCGCCATATGCGACGACGCCGTGGTTCGACATGAGGATGGCGTCGTAGTTCGGAACATAGGGCTCCAGAGTCTTCGCCAGCTCCGAGGTGCCGGGAGTGGCGTAGCGAGCCAGAGGAATGCATCCCAGGCCGATGACTACTTCGCAGACGAGAGGCTGGGTGAGGGCGATACCGGCGGCGGCGAAGCCAGTAGCGGTGGGGGGATGGGCGTGGACGATCGCCTGGATATCGGGCCGGAGGCGATAAATCAGCAAATGCATGCCGATTTCGCTGGTCACGTTGCGGCGACCGGCGACGCGCTTCCCCTCCCGATCGACGATGACCATGTCGGCCGGGCGCATCGCTCCTTTGCTAATGCCGGTCGGCGTTACCAGGATGCGATCGCCAGCCAGGCGGACAGAGAGGTTGCCGTCCATGGCGGCGACGAAACCGCGCGCATGGACCATGCGTCCGTAGCGAACGATCTCTTCCCTGTGTTTACGTTCCGCAGGCATGGGTTCCTTCAGGAAGACTAGCCAAGCAATAAAACACAGTTTAGCACGGCACCGTAACCGCGGCAGGCAAGGCTGCGTCCGGCGGACAGCCGGGGCGGCTGTCCCCACATGGGCACTGCGTGCCTATAATCGGTTGGCGTGCTGGTCTCTGAATTTCAGTATCATCTGCCGGAAGAATTGATTGCCCAGGAACCACTGGCGGATCGCGCCGCCTCGCGGATGCTGCACCTCGACGCTTCCAGTGGGCGATTCGAGGATCGGCGGTTTCGCGAGTTCCCCGAACTGCTGCGGCCGAGCGATCTGGTCGTTTTTAACAACACCCGCGTGTTTCCCGCACGGCTGTATGGACGGCGGGGAGGACTCAAGGCTCAGCCGGTGGGCCAGCGAAATCCTGCGGCGCGCGAATTCCTTCATGGACGCATCGAGGTATTGCTCACGCGGCAACTGCATCCGGAACCCAATGAATGGGAGTGCCTGGTGCGGCCCGGAAGAAAGATCGGGGTGGGGGAGCGGCTTTTCTTCGGCGAGCATGATGAGCTGCAGGCAGAGGTGATCGGGCGCGGGGAGTTTGGGGAGCGGCGGATCCAGTTTGCGGCGGCGCAGCCGGGCTCCGCCCGGCCGGACAGCCGAGGGCGGCTGTCCCCACATGATTTCTTTTCGCTCCTGGAGAAGGTTGGGCACATTCCACTGCCTCCTTACATCGCCAGGTCTGATTCGGCGAGCGACCGCGAGTGCTACCAGACGGTGTACGCGCGGGAGCGGGGATCGGTGGCGGCTCCGACTGCCGGGCTCCATTTCACTCCGGAGATTCTGGGGCGCATCCGAGAGCGTGGGATTGAGACGGCAGAGATTACACTGCACGTCGGGTTGGGCACGTTTCAGCCGGTGCGGGTGGAACGCGTGGAAGAACATCAATTGCACTCGGAGGCTTATTCCATCTCTGTCGACGCAGCAACGAAAATCCATCGGGCGCGAAGCCAGTCGCGGCGCGTGGTGGCGGTTGGGACTACGACGGTGCGGACGCTGGAGCATGCTGCCCAGCAAGGAGCGGGCGAAGTGCGGACGGGGACGGGTGAGGCGAGTTTGTTTATTTATCCGGGATACAAGTTTCAGGCGGTTGGGGCGTTGCTGACAAACTTCCACCTGCCACAATCGACGCTGCTGATGCTGGTTTGCGCGCTGGGCGGAAAGGAAAAGGTCCTGCGCGCGTACGAGCACGCCGTCGCAGACCGTTACCGGTTCTACTCGTATGGAGACTGCATGTTCGTGGAGTAGCGAGAACAGGCGCGATTAATCGGCCGACGCGGCCGATAACCGGCGGTTGAGGAGAATGCCTCCCATGATTAGGGTCAAACCGAGCGCAGCCAAAAACAACCACCAGCCCCAAAACTGCGAGGGGTGGCGAAGGGCGCGGATGAAGTGTCGCCCGTAGTGATCGGCCACGAGGGCGATGGCCGCATATCGAATCCCGCGGCCCAGAGCAACAATCGCGAGAAACTTTCCCCGGTTGTAGTTCGACGCGCCGGCTGCCGCGAACAGCATGCTCGTGGGAAACGGGAAGGGAATGGCGCAGGAGGCGAAGAGAGCTCCGTCGCTCGATTTCTTGAAAAGCTTCAGGATCGCCGCCACTCTTCCCTTCTTGAATTTGCGGTCAAGATAGGCAGAACCGGCCTTGCGGGCGAGGCGAAACGTCAGGTATGCGCCGATGACAGAGCCGGCGGTTGCCACCAACGCGTATTCGTACCAGGGATCGCGGTGGCTGGCGGAAAGAATCGCTGTGAGAATGTCGGGGCCGCCGAAGGTGGGCAGCGGCGAACTATCGAGAATGGCCAGGGAGAAGAGGCCCAGCGCTCCGAGGTGCCGAAACGTCGAGCTGAGAGTTCGCCCGCTCCGCGCCGTTGCCTTCTGAAGGAGCAGGTTCACCATGATCGCAATATATCAACTTGGCGGGGAGGAGGCCCGGAGCAGGGTACTAGTACCGTGTCCTATAAAAACGCGAATAAAGTCGAACATCAAATCTTGGTCGAAGGTTCCCTAAACCCGGCGGCTAAAGCCGCTGTGTTCAACGGCTCTTGGCGGCGCGGCTGGAAGCCGCGCCCTTTCAAAGCCTCACCAACTTTTGACGCGAACTAACGACTAGGGAAGCTGCAGGTCGAAGGCGTAAATCTCCTGAGTGCTGATATCGCGAGGCAGCAAGGGAACGTCACCGGGGGCAAGGCCGGTCCAGGAACCGGGGCCGAACTGTCCGCGGAATTGGCGGACTTTTTTCAGGTCGACGACCTTTTCCAATTTCGAGTCACTGATTCGCAGACTGAAATATCCGGTATCGGCGCTCAAAATGGTATCGAAATATATACGCGTACTGTCACCGGACCATGCGAGATAGCCGAAAGAGTTCGCACCTGACGAATCCAACTGCCGCCACTTCCGGTCCTTCACGTCGTACAGCATCAATTTGTCGCTTGCAGTGGTCAGAGCGGCGATGTAGCGGCCGTCCGGAGACCAGCGGGGGCCAAAGATTCCCTGTGAGCCTGGCAGTCGCGCGATCTGGCGAGACTTTACATCAAGCGTCCTTATGCAAGTTCCCTCGGTATGAAGCACGTCGAGGTCGCCGAAGGCAAGCACACTTCCGTCGGGCGACCAAGTGGGGTCGCCTTCCTGAATTCCCTCCTCTGAAGTAACCGGCTGCGGGCTGCCACCGTCTTTAGAAATCAAAAAGAGCTTCCAGGGCTTGCCGGGCGCGGCCCCGGCGTAGGCAATTTGCTGCCCGTCTGGCGACCAGTGGGCTAAGGCGGTCTGGGTGGGTGGATAGGTGAGCTGGAGACGAGCGCTGCCGTCGAGCTTGCTGCGCCACAGCGTACCTTCAGGAAGGCTGACGTAAGTGACCCACTGGCCGTCGCGCGAGAAATCAACATCGCTGGCGGAGATACCCGCGAGGTATGGAGCAAAATCGCCAGACTTCGCGTCATAGCGAACCAATTCAGCGCGCGGCTGGATACCCACCACGAACAGCTTCTTTCCATCTCTGCTGGGCAAAGGGTTGCTAAATTCCAAAGGGCCTGTGGTGAGCTGAACGGGTTCGTGTGAAACCTTCCTCCACCAACTGGAGCTGTCGGGCACGACCCAAATATGGCTGGCGCCATCCCTGGTGCTCTGAAAAATGTAATACTTGCCATCCGGTGTCGAAACTCCACAGCACTCGTTGGGAGGGTTGTTCCATCCTGGAAATAGCGGATGCATGCCGCTGCCATCGGACCGGGCTTCCCAGATTGCCGAAGTGTTGCTAACGAAATTGACAACGCTAAGCCTTACGCGACTGCCATCTGGGGAAATATTAAGAGTGCCGAGCGCGTCCGGGGCGGTTGCGATCTTGCGAGGATTGGCTCCATCGTGCTCAGCCACGTAAAGATCATTGCCTCTGGCGAAAAACAGCTTCCCATTTGGAGCCCAGACCGCCTGGGATCCGGACGTGTCGCCGAGCCGGCGTGGCGAGCCGGCAGGTACCGGCATCGACCAGAAGGGTGACATGTTGAAGTAATCCGACTGCGCCAGCAGAAGCTCGGATCGTTCTGTCGAGACATCGGTGACCACGGGGTTCGCGAGCGGCACCTCAACCGGCGCGGCCTCGCCTCCAGTTACAGACACCTGAGCGATGGAATAGCGAGTGGGCGGGTTCTCTGTGAAATAGATACGGTTGCCGTCGGTCACGAGGCTGAGCTTGGGCAGGCCATCGTTGGTGATTTGCTTCGAAGCCAGAATTCTTGGTGGGGGAAGAGGCGCCCGCAGCCACAACAACAGAGCGGCGCAAACGGCGAGAACCGCAATCGCGGCCCGTTTCAGCCAGCGCTTTGCTCCTGCTGAGGGCGGCGTGCCAATGGCGGGTACAGCGGACCGTCGCGAGTCCGTATCGCGCCGCAGGCGCTTGAGGTCGGTTTCGAGTTCGGCGGCCGAGCGATAGCGAAGGTCTCGATCTTTCTCCAGAGCCTTGCTGATGATGCGTTCCAGTTCGGCGGGCAAGCTCGGATTCAAGCGCACGGGTGCGACCGGAGCCCGGTTCACGATGGCTTCGCAGATCATGGCCGAAGTTTCCCCGTGGAAAGGCAATGCGCCGGTTGCCATCTCATACAACACCGCACCGAAGGAGAACAGATCGGTGCGGGCATCGAGTTCTTTGGCGCGTACTTGCTCGGGCGACATGTAGGCAACGGTTCCGACCATGGTGCCGGGGCTGGTCAGATACTCCTCGTCGATGGAGCGGGTCGCCGTGTTGAGAGCCGCGACCTGACTCGACGAACTGGCAACAGGAGCGACTTTGGCCAGGCCGAAGTCGAGAATCTTGGCATGGCCACGTTCGGTCACGAAGATATTCGCCGGCTTGATGTCACGGTGGACTATGCCTTTGCTGTGCGCGGCATCGAGGGCGTCGGTGATCTCAATGGCGAGCGGGAGCAGAATCTCGAGTTCGAGAGGGCGGCCGGCGATGCGGTGCTTCAGGGTCACGCCTTCGAGATATTCCATGGCGATGAAAGCCATTCCGTTTTCTTCGCCGATATCGTGAATGGTGCAGATGTTGGGATGATTCAGAGCGGAAGCCGCCTGCGCCTCACGCTGGAAGCGGGCCAATGACTGAGGATCGCGGGCCACTTCGTCCGGCAGAAACTTGAGCGCGACGAAGCGGTGCAGGCGGGTGTCTTCGGCCTTGTACACCACGCCCATGCCTCCACCGCCGAGCTTCTCGACGATGCGGTAGTGCGAGATGGTCTGGCCGATCATGTCTGGTCCATCGCGATGCGGGCCAATGTTAGGCGGGATGCGGGGGCAAGTCAATGAAAGTAGGGAGGCAAAAGCAAAACGGGCACCCTTGCGGGGTGCCCGCTGCTGATTCGGCCAAAATTTTGTACAACTTGAAACTTAAGCCCGGGCGCCGACGGCGGCTGGTTCAGCCGCAACCGCTTTGTCTTCGCCGTTGGCTTTCTGCTGGGGCTGTCCACCTTTGCGGATGTCGATGCCGCCCTTGAAGAAGGCGCCGTCTTCGATGGAGATGCGGGCGGCGACAACGTCGCCGGTCAGGGAGCCGTCACTGCGAATATCGACGCGATCGCTGGCCGTCAGATTGCCGCGCACTTTGCCGAGGACGACGATTTCGCGGGCATTGATATTGGCGGCGACGATTCCGTTACGGCCGACGGTGACGCGGTTCCCCGCGAGATTGATGGAGCCTTCGACCCGGCCGTCGATGTAGAGGGACTCGGAGCCGGTCACTTCACCCTTGATCACCAGCGACTTACCGATCGTGGCCTGGTCCGCAGTGGTGGTGGTCGTCGCGGGACGCGGTGCGACCGGCTCGGCGGCCATTGCTGGCGCGCTGGGGGCGGACGTAGTAGGACGCTCGGGCTCGGCGGGCCGGGCAGGAGTCTGAGGCTGATTGGTCGGCTTCCACATGGGATGAAAGATCCTTTCCTTGTTGGGATTAGGGGTCACAAGCCGCACTTTCGTGACCAAAGCGAATTGTACTCCGACGTCTCAAAATGAGTGCTGTGGAAAACCTTTATTTTCAACCGCGAGTTCCTCCAATGGTACATGCCCTTTGGGGCGGGTGCGGCATGCGCAGGCGGGGGACGTGCTACTTCCTTTCTGCCTCCCAGAGCGCGATTCCAGGAAAAATTTGCGGGGCCGTGCCCTTTCACCGGGGGCGGGAGTTATGCTCTTAGGGTCGAAGATTTATCGAAGACGGAATAGCGGTTTGGGCGTCTAAGTCTTAGGAAAGTCGGGCCCTGAATCTCGAAGAACTGGAGTAAAAGTATGTTAGAACCAGCCGAAGTTACGCCGGCAGCGTCGCCGATCGTGCGGCCTGGGCCGGGCGAGTATGCGCCTTACTACGATCGCTACATATCTCTGGTACCGGGCTGCGACATTTTGGGTACGCTCGACTCGCAGCGCCGCCAAGCGATGCTGCTGCTTTCGGGACGGGATGAGAGTGATGGAGATTTTCGTTACGCGCCCGATAAATGGAGCGCCAAGGAAGTGTTGGGGCACGTCTGCGATACGGAGCGAATCATGTCCTATCGCGCGCTGCGGATCGCGCGCGGCGACCGGACGCCGATCGAGGGCTTCGAGCAGGATGACTACGTGCGCAACTCTCCGTTCGGCCAGCGCCCGATGGCTGAGGTGATCGAGGACTATATTGCAGTGCGGCGGGCGACGCTGACGCTGCTGCGCAATCTGGACGATGCGGCGTGGGCGCGGCGGGGCATTGCGAACAAGAATGAGATCAGCGTAAGGGCGTTGGCCTATCTGATTGCGGGACACGAACTGCATCATCGCCGGATTCTGGAGGAGAAGTATTTCGCCCGGTAGAGCTTCTTTGGCCACGGATTCGCGCGGATTTTCACGGATTTCCTGAATGTCACAGGAAGCACTGACCGAACTGCTTCGTGGTCAAGGGGCGCATGCGGATCCGGTGGCGTGCGTGGAGGATATTTCTGCCGAGGTAGCGAGGCTGCGGGTTGTGGGATTTCCGCACTCGATCGGGCAGCTGGTGTTTCACATGAATTATTGGATGAATTACGAACTTCGCCGCGTTCGCGCGGAGCGGCCGGTGTATCCAGAGCACAACTCGGAGAGCTTTCCACCGGCTGGCACTCCGCGCGACGCGCAGGAGTGGGACCGGCTCAGGAGAGACTTGGCGTGGTTCCTGGGGCAGTACGCGGAGCTCGCGAAATCTTCCGCACCGGAGATGGAGCGCGAGATGGAGAGTGTCCACGAGGGCGACAAGAAAGTTGCGGGGACGCTCGAAGCGGTGCTGTGGCAGATGGTGGCGCACAACAGCTATCACGTGGGGCAGATCGCCTTGATCCGGCGGGCGCTCGGGGCGTGGCCACCGCACGCGGGCGGGGATACGTGGTGAAACACGGCAGCTCGGGCTCTGGGTTATGCTGAGAGCTGACTGCTGACAGCTCCACATGCTCTCCGAATCCAACATCCTGAAACACATCGCACGGCAACCCAAGCGCACGGCGGGGTTCAAGCAGCTGGTGCGCGAACTGGGGCTGCATGGGGACGAGCGCCGCGAGCTCAATGACCGCCTGCAGAAACTCGTGGGGGGCGGTGCGCTGATCGCGATCGACTCCGACCGTTATGCCCTGCCGCAGGCCGCCGCTGACAAGAATCTCGTCGTCGGACGACTCACCATGCATCGGGACGGGTTCGGCTTCGTTATTCCTGATGCGAGTTCTTTGCCCGCTCAACTCAAGTCACGGCTCACGGGAGACATTTTCATCGCTCCGCATCTGATCGGCAATGCCATGCATGGAGACCGGGTGCTGGTCGATATCAGCAATGTGCGGCCAGACGGGCGGGCCGACGGGCGCATTGTGCGGCCGGTGGTGCGGGCGAATCCTACTGTCGTCGGGATCTTTCATTATGGCAGCAGGCACAACTATGTCGCGCCGATGGATTCGAAAATCACGCAGGAGATTGTGATTCCGGCGGGGATGGAGCGGCCGGAGGGGATCGACGGCGAGGCTAGGGACGGGTCCGTGACGACCGAGATCCCTCGCTTCGCTCGGGATGACAAGAAGAAAATATGGGATGACAAAGAGATTCACGGGGGCCGTCGGGGCAGGAAAAGATCTGTCGATCGCGTGCTGGGCGACGAGGTGGCGCGGCGGGCGGAGTGGGATGATCTGGAAGGCGTGGTGGTGGATGTGGAGATTACTGACTGGCCTTCGCCGACGCAGAATCCGCGGGGGCGCGTCATCGAGATTCTCGGACGGGAAGACGACTTCGGCGTCGACGTTGAAATCACGATCCGCAAGTTTCATTTGCCCCATCATTTTCCTGCGGCAACGCTGGAGGAGGCGCAGGACACATCGGCGGTCATCTCGACTCGGGAGTTGCACCGGCGGCGCGATTTCCGGGCGTTGCCCATTGTCACCATCGACGGCGAGACGGCGCGAGATTTTGACGATGCGGTACTGGTGCGGATGCTCGCGAACGGCAATTTCGAGCTGCAAGTACACATCGCCGATGTGGCGCAATATGTGACTGAGGGGTCGGCACTCGATCAGGAAGCCCGGCTGCGCGGCACCAGCGTTTATTTTCCCGATCGCGCCGTGCCCATGCTGCCGCTGGAGCTTTCGACCGACATCTGCAGCTTGCGGCCGCAAGTGGACCGGCTGGTGATGTCGTGCATCATGGAGATCGACCATCGCGGCGAGATCGTAGGCTACGATTTGTGCGAAGGCGTGATCCGCTCGGCCGAGCGCATGACCTACACCGCGGTGAATGCGGTGATCGAAGGCGATGCCGCAATGCGCGAGCGCTATGCGCTGCTGGTCGCGTCGTTTGAGCTGATGCGCGATCTGGCGTTGATTTTGAACCGCAAGCGGGAGCGGCGCGGATCGATCGACTTCGACCTGCCGGAGCCGCTGATCGAGTTCGATGAGTTCGGGCTGATGAAAAGCATTGCACGCTCCGAGCGCAACATTGCGCACCGGTTGATTGAGGAGTTCATGCTCTCGGCCAACGAGTGCGTGGCCGAGTACCTGGAGTCGAAGCGGATTGCGTCACTGTATCGCGTCCACGAGAAGCCGGATGCGAAACGCGTCTACGATTTCGAAGTCATCGCCGCGACATTTGGATATTCGCTGGGCGTGGGACCGCTGCCGATTCATCGCGTGCAGATGAAGGCCGACCGGCGCGCGGCTTACGGGACCGGAAAGCGCGCGCGCGACATTGAAGTGCCGAAGGAAGTGCACATCACGCCGCGCATGTATCAAAAGCTGACCGAGAAGATTGCGGGGAAGCCGGAGGAGCGGATTCTGAGCTATCTCATGCTGCGGTCGCTGAAGCAGGCGCGGTATTCGGAGGAGAACCTGGGGCACTTCGCGCTGGCGGCGACCAGCTACACGCATTTCACGTCGCCGATTCGGAGGTATCCGGATTTGATTGTGCATAGGATTCTGAAGGAGGTGTTCGGGGGAACTCGGGAGCAGCCGGGCTAGGCCCGGCCGGACAGCCGGGGGCGGCTGTCCCCACACAAGCAGACGCAGCCGACGACAAGCCCTCGCCCTGGTCGAAGCGGAGAGAGCGGGCAGGAGTGCCCGCTGCCACACGAATTGGGCGGGCCGATTGGGGTGGAAGAGCTTCATGACATTGCGCAGGAGTCGAGCCAATCCGAGCGGCGGGCCGATGACGCTGAACGCGAACTGATGGAATGGAAGAAAGTGAAGTTCATGCAGGACCGCGTGGGGGAAGACTTCGATGGACTGATCACGAGTGTGACCAAGTTCGGGTTCTTTGTGGAACTGTCCGACTTATTTGTGGAAGGGCTGGTGCCGCTGAACACTCTGACGGACGACCGCTATACCTACCACGAGAACACGCGCGAGATTATCGGGCAGCGGTCGCGCAAGACGTATCGGCTGGGGCAGAAGATTCGCGTGCTGGTGGACCGGATTGATCCGGTGGAGAAGAAGATTCAGTTTGCGGTGTTCGAGGAACAGCCGGTGCGGGCCGCGGGTAAGCGACGCAAGCGGAACTAGCAACCGCTGCCGGGCTTCGCCCGGCGGACAGCCGGGGGCGGCTGTCCCCACTGAGTTATTAGGATCCTGGGCTATTACACTCCCAGGGCTTTCTGAATCTCGGCTGCAATCGAGGCGGTGATCGTGCGCATCTTTTCTTCGGATTCGGCTTCCACCATGACTCGGGCCAGGGCCTCGGTGCCCGAGTAGCGCACGACGACGCGGCCATTGCCGTCTAATTCGCGTTCCGCCGCTTCAATGGCGGCGTGCACCGCGGGCACTTGCGCGAACGGAACTTTTCTCGCGCACGCGAACATTCTGAATTTTCTGAGGGAAGACTCTCAGGTCGCTCACCAGTTCTGCCAAGGACTTGCGGCTGCGCACGATGATATCCATGAGGCGTAGGGCGGTGAGCAGGCCATCGCCGGTGGTCGAGTCGCCGTCGCGGAAAATGATGTGGCCGGATTGCTCGCCACCCAAAGTGGCTCCGGTCTTGAGCATTTCCTCGAGCACGTACTTGTCTCCGACGTTGGCCCGGAACATGCGAATGCCTGAGTTTTTCAGCGCAATCTCGAGGCCCATGTTCGACATGGTGGTCGCGACGACGGTATCGGCCTTGAGCTTGCCTTGCGCGTGCAAGTCGCGGGCCGCGGCCAGCAGGACGCCATCTCCATTGACCACGCGTCCGTTGGCATCGCAGAAAAGAGCGCGGTCGGCGTCTCCATCGAAGGTCACGCCCAGGTCGAATTCGCCAGGCGCCGCCGCTACCGACTGCCCTAGCGTTTCGGGGTGTAGAGCGCCGCAACCTTCGTTGATGTTCTTTCCGTCCGGCGAAACGTGAACGAATGTCGCCCGAATGCCGAGGCTACGAAATAACTCGGGAGCCTCGGCGGTAGCCGCGCCGTTGGCGCAATCCACCAGCACACGCAGGTTACTCAAATCGGACGATACGCTGCCTGCCAGCGACTTGACGTAAGCATGGCGCAACGCAGTTTCACCCGGCAACGACGGTCCGGGAACCCTGAGTGCAGTGTCATTGGCAGAGTCTGGATTCTCAAGCAGGGCAAAGATTTCTTTTTCAATCGCTAACTCACGCGCGTCGGTCAGTTTGAATCCGTCGCCGGAAAAGACTTTGATGCCGTTGTCGGTCCAGGGATTGTGCGATGCGGAAATTACTACACCCGCCGCCATCTGGCGCGAGCGAGCCAGGTAGGCGACTCCCGGAGTTGTGATCACTCCGGCACTGTGTACCTGGACGCCCATGGCGGCCAAGCCCTCGGAGACGCGATCGGCAATCCACCGGCTTGATTCACGAGTGTCTTGCCCAATCACGGCCTGCGCTTTGGGCACTGTATTCACCAGGTCGTGGCCCAGGGCGCGGCCAATCAGATACGTGCTTTGTTTAGTCAGCGGGAACTCGCCCGCTACACCCCGAATGCCGTCGGTCCCGAACAGCTGCCGCGTTTGCTGGTTCATAGGGAACTTCTCAACAGACTTGAGAACAGAGGATGATAAACGAGAATGGGCGGAAACGCTCGCTGGGCACGGTCAGTGCGCGGGACTGGCCCCGACTTTCTCCACGATAACGGTCACGCGAATCGATGTAGGCTGTACCACCTGCACCAACGGATCGGGCACATACACGTTCGTGGTAAAGACCGCGCTGCCTCTTGTGCCGGTAGCATCGAGCGGGTCAGTAGTGGCCGCGTCTACTTTCTCTACGTGATGCTTTGGGCCGGTGATGGTAATCCGTGGAGGATCGACGTCGACCTTGGTGATCTGTTCACCAGCGGCAAAGTTACCCGTCACTCGCGGATGAATCTCAACATCCCGCGTCAGTCGCGTATCAAAGGACATATGCAGCTGGCTGGGAACTACCTGGACCACGGTTACGTCCGAGGGATGACGCACCTGCTGCGAAGTGAGATCAAAGGTGCGTTCCCCAGCCTTGGCGTCGCCGAGATCGATTTCCGCGTGGACCTCACTGGCCTGCAACTGACGGATCACCCGCTCTGGTCCCCGGCATTCGGATCTGGGCCTCGGGAATGGTCTCGGAACTGATTTCCAGATGCTGCGGAACATGCTGGAAGACGACCGGCGCATGGAGGGACACCTCAGCAGGCTGCTCGTCGGGAGAAATCTGCCACCACAGCCCTGCGGCGAGCAATAGGGAGAGGGCCTTGAGCCAAAAGTTATGGAGGACGTAGCGCCTAAGTAATTCGATCATGGCCGCGGCTCCGAGTCTCGCTTTTGGGGTGCGGTCTCGCGCAGAGGGGAATCGAGCGCTGCATCCGACTCTTCATCTTGCGCGATCGGAGTCGGCAAGGTCACCGGAGCCATATAACGACGCAGTTCGCTGCCGAGGCGTTCGCGCAGTTGCTCGACGGTCAGATCACGTTCAATCTTGCCCCCCAGGGCAAGACTGATGGCGCCGGTCTCTTCGGAAACAATGACGGCAATGGCATCTGTTTCTTCGGTAATCCCGATGCCGGCGCGATGGCGCGTCCCCAACTGGGTGGAAAGCAGGGGATTCATCGACAGGGGAAGAAAACACGCGGCCGCGGCGATGCGATCCTTTTGCACGATTACGGCGCCATCGTGGAGCGGGGCGCTGGGACGGAAGATGGTCGCCAGCAGATCGTAGGAGAGGCGGGCATCGAGGGGCACTCCGCTTTCAATGTGGGTGCGGAGACCGATTCTGCGCTCGATGACCACGAGCGCGCCGGTCTGGTGCTGGGAGAAAAGATTGGCGGCTAGAACAATGTCGTCATAGGCATCGGTTCCGGCGCCGGCGCCGCGCAGGAAACTCAAGCGCCGGCCCAGATCTGCCAACACGTGGCGGATCTCCGACTGAAAAACCACGATGAGCGCGAACACGACGTAAGGTAGGACCCGGCTCACAACCCAGTTGAGCGTGGTCAGCTCGCCCATCCGCGCCAGGTAAAAGGTCACTGCCACGACGATCAAGCCCGCCAGCATGGGGGCGGCGCGGGTGCCGCGGATCATCATCAGGACCTGGTAGATGAGCAGGGCCACGAGCAGAATATCGAGCGCTGCCCATGCGCCTTGCTGCCACGAGGGGAAAACTGGCGTCACTCGGATCTCGCTCCTAGGATCGGACTGATGTGGAGAATTTCATTGTAATGCAGGCGGAGCTTCGCTCCGCCGGACAGCCCCTTCGACTCCGCTCAGGGCAGGCTAAGGCGGCTGTCCCCACATGCTTAGGGCTGCTTCTTCGTGACTGAGGCCTGAATCTCTCCGTGCGCCAAGCGCGCCGAAATTTCCTCGCCAACCTTCACCCTGCGTGCGTCTTTCAGCAGCTTGCCTTCGGAATCAAAGACGAGTGCGTACCCACGCTCCAGGATGGCAAGCGGAGAGAGAGACTCCAAGGCGGTCCGCAGACGCTCGCTGCGCACCTTATGTTGCAGGAGCACGTTGCGGGTCACCGCTACCAGCGCGGCGGTCTGGCTTTCCAACTCTTTGCGCATTCCGGAGAGCACTAGCCGCACGTCGTAGTGCCGGACGGCTGCGGAAATCGCTTCCCAACGCCGCAGCAGTCGCTCGAGCACCTGCCGCTCGGCCAGTTCGAGGCGATGAGTCAGGTCGTCGAGGCGCTGCTGGCGATGGCGAATCACTTCGACCATCCGGGCAAATGCCCCATGCTGCGCCAACTCCGTGAGCGCCTGACGGCCCATCAGGAGGCTGTAGCGCATGGCTCGCGCCAGGCGCTCGTGCAGGGCTGCGGCCTGATCCTCCACCTCCTGCCGCGACCGGATTACCAGTTCGGCTGCCGCCGAGGGCGTAGGAGCCCGCAAGTCGGCTACGAAATCCACGATGGTGAAGTCGGTTTCGTGCCCGACCGCTGAAATTACCGGGATCTCTGACGCCGCAACGGTGCGTGCGAGCGCTTCAGTGTTAAACGATGCCAGATCTTCCGCCGACCCACCGCCGCGGGCGACGATGATCACGTCCACTTTGTGGTGCTGGTTGAAGTAGCGAATGCCCGCCGAAACCTCCATTGACGCCGCGTCGCCTTGTACCTGAGCGGGGTAGATGAGGACATTTACGGAGTGATGCCGCCGCTCAATAATGTTGAGAATGTCGCGCAGGGCGGCCGCTTGCGCCGAGGTCACAATTCCAATCCGCGAGGGGAGTGGCGGGATCGGCTTCTTGCGTTCTGGCGCGAACATGCCTTCGGCCTCGAGCTTTGACTTCAGCTGCTCAAAAGCCAACTGGAGCGATCCGGCGCCCTTCGGTTCGATGTATTCGGCGGAAATCTGCAACTCGCCGCGGTCTTCGTAGACGGTCACGCGGCCACGCACTACGACTTGCAAGCCGTCGGCGGGACGAAAGCGCAGCAGCCTCGCCGAGGAACGGAACATGACCACGCGTATCTGCGCGTTGCCGTCTTTCAATGTGAAGTAAAGATGGCCCGAGTCGGGCGCGCGGAAGTTGGAAATCTCGCCTTCCACCCAGGCATCGGAGTACTCGCGCTCGATGTGAGTGCGAACGGCGGCGACGAGGTCGCGTACCTTCCAGACCCGCCGCTGTGGCGCGCGGAAGTTGAACCCCATCTGATCGGCGAGGGAAGACATTGGGGGCAGTGTACCGCAGAGCGCGTCTTTGAGGCTGGGCTAGCCTAATTAGGCTTTGAAAATCTTGGGGGGGCCTAAAGCAACCAACAAAAAGGCCGCCCTTTTCCGGACGGCCTCTCGTGCAACTCAAGAAAAAACTAGTCGCGATCGCCGAACAGGTCGGACATTACGTGCACATCGTCGTCGCAGGCATGGTTCAGGCAGCCAAGGCCGAAGCCTGCTTCGAGAGTTTTGGTGAGCGAGAAGTGGGTGTAGAACTTCGAGCTATGCACCCCGTGGACCCCATAGTTGGTATCCACGATGACCAGTACCTTGTTCTGGTTGGGCACGAAGCTGTAATCGTTTTCATCCCACACCGTCACAATCGCGTTGCGGCCACGATCCCACGCCGGAGAGTTGTGGATCGCCTTCACAATCGTTCTTAAGGTGAGGTCGCCAACATAGATCAGGGCCGGATTCAGTCCGGATTGGGAACCATCGGTGACCGGATCGAAGGCGCACTGGGCACCGCCGTTGCCGCGTCCGTGCTGATCGTTGCACTGGTTGGGCGAAATCAGCGAGAAGGCGGGGAGGCGGCCGGAACTGAGGTCATCGTAAAGGCCACCTTTGCCTTCAAAGCCCACGACGTTGGCCAGGCTGTTGTTGGGATCGTGGCCTTCCTGCACACTCTTGAAATACACAAAAGGGTTGTGCTTTGCGGCATACAGTTTGACGAAGGCGCTCGAGCCACCGAGGGAGTCGGGGATGGTCGACAGCTCAGTGAAGAACCCGTCGCTGTAGGCGATGCCGTCAGCTCCGGTCGATGGCAGGCTCTCCTGATAGCTCTTCCAGCGGCGACCGGTCTCGGCTAGCTGATCTCCGATCATCTTGCCAACGGTATGAGCGGCCGGAATCTTCCGACCATCGATGCTGACTAAACCCGGGGGACATGGGTCGGTCACGCTCGGATTCGGACACTCATTGGTCAGGTCGACGGCTGGCGTTTCTGCGTCCATGCCCTCGCCCGCGATGGGACAAACGTTGGCGCTGGAGGGAAAGTCGGTCGTGGTATAGGGAGTCGGCCCGAGATTCGGACTGCAGGTCCCGTTGTGCCAATCGGGAGCGTTATCGCTGCGCACACCGAAGTTCGATGCGCCGACGATTTCCAAATAGTTGGTGGAGCTGGGGTGTCCGACCGCGAAGTAATTCGTCGTGGAATTGGCGGACTTTGCGTACTGGTTGGCGAACGGCGCGTTCGGATTCCCTACGATTTGGCTGTAACCGTGGTTCTCCATCATGATCACGAACACGTGGTCGAGGTGTGGAATGCCTCGGGGAGCCTCGCCCTGCTCGGCGAACATGGTTGCCGTAAGCAAGGCAAACAGGCATACAGGTAGAGTCTTCTTGGTCATAGTCTGCTGTTTCTCCTCAATGAAAGTCTGGTGAACCCTGGAAATCCGCGGCTTCTGGCTAGCCCACCGCTTCGCACGAGACCTGAACGGAGTCTTCTGAGAGCAGTAGTAAGGTGACGCGCGGATGCAAAGACACTAGCGGCCTTGTGTTACGGGACGGTGACAGAACAATGAACGTTGCGTGAATTCGGGGATGCACATGGAGACTTGCGTGTACTGGGACGATGGCTCCGCCCGCTGCCGGCGCAATGGGCCGTCTTGGAGCGATCCGAAGGCAGTCGAGCTGCGCTCGACTGGACAGCCGGGGGCGGCTGTCCCCACATTCCCGGGCGCGGGTTGCAACGGGATTGTACGGGCTTTAGTATCGCCATAGCGTGGCCATTTCCAAAAGCGATCCCAACCAGAGCGAGCACCGCGAGCGGCTAGTGTCGGCGGCACCGGTTGAGGACGATTCTTCGTTCGAACTCAAGCTTCGGCCGCAGCGGTTGGGCGAGTTCATCGGGCAGTCCAAGGTCAAGGAGAATCTGGCGGTGGCCATTGAGGCGGCGCGCTCGCGCGGCGAGGCCATGGATCACGTCCTGCTCTACGGCCCACCGGGGCTGGGCAAGACGACGCTGGCCAACATCATCGCCAACGAACTGGGTGTGCATTTTCAGCCTACGGCGGCGCCATTGCTGCAGATTAAGGGCGACCTCACGGCGATCATCACCAACCTGCGGGACAAGCAGGTGCTGTTCGTCGATGAGATACACCGTCTGCAGCCGGTGCTTGAGGAGTTACTGTACTCCGCGCTCGAAGACTACAAGCTCGACATCATTATTGGGCAGGGGCCGTCGGCACGCACGCATACGCTGGAGGTGAAGCCGTTCACGTTCATCGGCGCGACGACCCGGGCTGGGCTGATTTCGTCGCCGTTGCGGGCGCGGTTCGGGATTGTGCTGCGACTGGAGTTTTATACGCCGGAGGATCTGCGCGTGATTGTGGTGCGCTCGGCTGAGATTCTGGGAGTGGAGATCGATGACGCGGGGGCGCGGGAAATCGCAGGCCGTTCCCGGGGCACGCCGCGCATTGCCAACCGGTTGCTGCGACGCGTGCGCGATTTCGCCCAGGTTCGGGGTGCGGGCAAGATTGATGAGCCCACGGCCAAGGCCGCGCTGCAAATGCTCGAAGTGGATCAGTACGGGTTCGATGAGGTCGACCGGCGGCTGCTGCTGACGATCATTGAGAAATATCAGGGCGGTCCGGTGGGCGTGAACACGCTGGCCGCGGTGCTGGCGGAAGAGGCCGACGCGATCGAGGAAATCTACGAGCCCTTCCTGATGCAGATTGGATTTCTGAACCGCACGCCGCGCGGGCGTGTGGCTACGCAGTTGGCCTACGATCATTTTGGGATCGTGCCGCATCGCAGGCAGAGTTCACTGTTCTGATCTGCCGCGTCCTCCGCGTCATTGCTTGCCAGTCGGTCCGAAGTACCGGTAATGGCCCGTGATCTTCCAGTTGAAAAGGACGTCTTCCATCCTGGGTCCTTCGCCGATGTTGTGGACCACCATGTAGCGGCCGCTCCACCGCGTCTTTTGATCGACGACGATGCCGATGTGGGGCACATTTCCGCCGAGGTCCCATGTGACCAGATCGCCCGGCGCATAGTCGGTGGCGCGGTTCGTAATCGGCAAAGACTCACCTTTTCGCTGGAAGAAAACAATCAGATTAGGCACGCGGCGGTGGTCGATGTTCGAGTCGGGATGGGCCAGGCGCCAGCGCCTCTGATTTGGGTAGGCGGAGAAGTTTTGCAACATGTCTTCGTGGACTTCTTTTTGCAAATCGACGCCCACCGCCCGGTAGCTGCGGATAACTTCGTCCGTGCAGACGCCGGTATCAGCAGGCACATCCCCGCCGGGATACGGAATGCGGACATAGTCGGAAACGTAGCGAACGGAATGGTGTGTGCGCTCGATCGCGGCGGCGACCAGGCTGCGCGTGAACTCCTGGCGGGAAGTGGTGGACGCGATCTGCGCCCAACCGCAGAGGCCGACGGCAAGGACAAAGAGCATCGACCAGTTCGCGGGGACCTTCCCCATAGCGCATTGTAACCACACCGACCTGAGAGGAGAATAGATACGGAGAACCGGGCGGCCGGCCCGCGGTGCTAAAATCATACGTTTTGTGTTTGATCGGGTTTTGCATACTCAGTTCATAGGTGGCACTCATGGCTACAACAATGATGGCGGTGGTCAAGCCGGAAGCCGCGCCGGGTGCGGACGTTCGCGAGGTCAAGATTCCCGCCTTCGGGCGGACCGATGTGCTGGTCAAGGTCAAGGTCGCTTCCATCTGCGGCACCGACCTGCACATTTACAACTGGGACCGGTGGGCGCAGAACCGCATTCATCCGCCGCTGATTCCCGGGCATGAGTTCTGCGGCGAGGTGGCGGCGTTCGGCGATGAAGTCACCAGCGTCAAGGAAGGGGACTTCGTTTCCGCTGAGATGCACGTTGCGTGCGGCAAGTGCCTGCAGTGCCGCACGGGCGAAGCGCACATCTGCCAGAACGTGAAAATCATTGGCGTGGATGCCAACGGAGCCTTCGCCGAGTACGTCGTGATTCCGGAGTCGAATATCTGGAAGCTCGATCCGGCGATTCCGCTGGAGTACGCGTCGATTCTCGATCCTCTGGGAAACGCAGTTCACACGGTGCTGGCTGGGGAGATCGCGGCCAAGAGCGTAGCGATTACCGGTTGCGGTCCGATCGGGCTGTTCTCGATCGCCGTGGCCAAGGCCGTCGGCGCGACCTCGGTGTTCGCGATCGAGGTCAATGAGCACCGGGCGCGCATTGCGCGCGAGATGAAGGCCGACTACGTCATCAACCCGGCCAAAGAAGATGTCGACGCGATCGTGATGGAAAAGACCGGCGGGCTCGGGGTGGACGTGGTGCTCGAGATGGCGGGGCATCCGGATTCGATTCGAACCGCGTTCGACATTGTGCGGCGTGGGGGAAGGATTTCCCTGCTAGGCCTGACCTCGAAGCCCATCTCGCTGAATTTTTCCGAAGACATTATTTTCAAAGGCATTACGGTGCAAGGGATCAATGGGCGCCGCATGTACCAGACCTGGTATCAGATGACGGCGCTGCTGAAAGCGGGCAAGCTCGATCTCCATCCGGCGATTACCGACCGCATTTCGATGAAGGATTTCGGGAAGGCGATGGAGCGGCTGAGGACGGGTGAGGCCAGCAAGATTCTGGTGTATCCGAATGGGGTGCGATAACTTCTTTGCCACGGACTTACCCGGATGAAATCGGATCGACAGTGAAGTGCTACGGACATGGGCCTCGATGCGTACGTACGATGCACTTGCATACGGGACGGCAAGGCCAAGCCCCATCCGTTCCCGGACCGGCTTACTTTGGACGAGGCGGAGGAGCCGTTTCTTGCGGGCGATCCGTCGGACGACGAATGGACTGCTCACGACCGGTGGCTTGCGGAGTCGTGCGAACACGGCGGGTACGTGCTTTGCGAGCGGCTAGGCAACATCACATTGGCCGCCCATTTGCGGGACTTTCTCAAAGGGCTTGAGGGGCGTCCTGGGCCGAAGTTTCGAATTCTTCTGACAAAGGTTCTTTACAACGGCACCCATTCCGGGGATTCGATTCCCGTGAGCGTGTCGGTGGAACTGGAGAAAGAAGTCAACACTGTGCTGCATTCCAGCGATATTCTGACCGATTCGGAGAAGGAGTTTTTCGACAGCATGAAGCGCCTATGCAGAGCCAGCATCGAGACGGGGAATCCGATTGTGTTTTGAAAGCCGAAACTTCTTCGTCGCGGATCACGTGGGTGAACGCGGATTTCTCTTGATTGTCATGTAGAGCAAAACCAAGAACTCATGTACTCTGGCGCCAACAAGTTGCAGGGATCCTTCGCGCAAAGAACGCGCTCAGGATGACAATGACAGGATTAGACTGATCTGGTCTTCCACTCCGAGTTGATCCGCGTGAATCCGCGGCAAAGAAGTTTTCGAGGCGTCCATGACCACTGCAACCCGCACGAATCCGCTTTCATATCTCACCGACCAGCTCGACGAGCTCAAGGCCAAGGGGACGCATTTCAAGCTGCGGGTGCTCGAGGACGAGCAGGCGCCGGTCTGCACGTTCGACGGGAAGAAGGTTATCAACCTGGCGTCGAACAATTATCTCGGACTGACGACGCATCCCAAGTTGCGGGAGGCGGCGCTGGAGGCGACGCGCAAGTTCGGGGTGGGATCGGGCGCTGTACGCACGATTGCCGGCACGATGAAGATCCACATGGAGCTGGAAGAAAAGATCGCGCGCTTCAAGAACGTCGAGGCTTGCGTGGTCTTCCAGTCGGGCTTTGCGGCCAATGCGGGGACGGTCTCGGCTGTGCTGGGCAAAGATGACTTCATCATTTCTGATGCGCTGAACCATGCGTCGATCATCGACGGGGCGCGGCTGTCGAAGGCGAAGATTCTGGTGTTTCGGCACAAGGACATTGCGCACGCCGAGGAACAACTCGCCAGCGTGAAGAACGAGCCGGGTAAGAAGCTGCTCATCACTGACGGCGTGTTCTCGATGGACGGCGACATCGGACCGCTGCCTGCGCTGTGCGATCTGGCCGAAAAATTCGGCGCGATCATGATGGTCGACGATGCCCATGCTTCCGGGGTGCTGGGGCGCAACGGACGCGGCACCATCGATCACTTCGGCATGCACGGGCGCGTGGACATTCAAGTGGGAACTCTGTCAAAGGCGATTGGCGCGCTGGGGGGATACGTTTGCGGCACGCGCGATCTGATCGATTTTCTCTATCACCGGGCGCGGCCGTTCTTGTTTTCAACCTCGCATCCGCCGTCGGTGGCGGCGACGTGCATCGCGGCCTTCGATGTGCTCGAAAACGAACCCGAGCGGATGGATCGACTCTGGGAGAATACGCGCTTCTGGAAAAAAGAACTCGACCTGCTCGGCTTCGACATCGGCGGGCGCGCCACCCCGGCCAGCGAGACTCCGATTACGCCGATTATCATCGGCGACGGCAAGCTCACCATGGACTTCTCCCGCGAGCTGTTCAAAGAAGGAGTGCTGGGGACTGGGATCGCATTTCCGACAGTGCCTGAGGGAAAGGCGCGCATCCGCACGATCATGACGGCGACGCATACGAAGGAAGAGTTGGAGCAGGCGCTCGAGGTTTTGAAAAGAGTGGGGCAACGGATGGGGATTTTGGCTAAGTGAAGGGCAAGCCGAGCTTCGCTCGGCTCGGCCGGGTCAAAGACCCGGCCCCACACTCAAACCCAAAAGGCCATCACTCTGGAACGACTTCAATCGCCGTCACCGTGGCGTAGCGCGTGACCGGGACGAATTCCAGAAGGATCTTGCCTTGGGCGTTGGGTGCCAGGCCCTTGATCTTGCGGGTCAGGGGACGATTCTCCCCGGCTTGCTCCAGGATGTTCAGATTGGCCAGGATTGTCTTGCCATTGCAGAAGACGTTGAACACCCGGCCTTCGGGCTCGGCGTTGCCTGACGCCACGGACGCGGTGCGGTCGGGACCTTCCGCCGCAGCCCGGTGTTCGATAAAATGCAGCGTGACGGTGTACCTGCCTGGAGCAACGGGGATTGCGTAGGAGAAGTGGCCCCAGCGTTCGGTCTCATAGAACTCCGGGTCGTCGGCATCGTTGGCGGGCTCCTGGCTCGTGCTGAGTTGTCCTCCCTTGAAGTAGGTGTCGGGACTCCACCAGTGGCTGTCGTTGGAGTAATAGGGCACATCGCGAGCGACGATGCGTACGGGCCGCACCCGCCCTTGGATTCCAGGAAGAATCTCGATGGCGGAGAGCATCGCGCCTCCGCCTTTCCCCGAAGAAAAACTGAGATGAAGCTGGCCGTCCGCGGCCGGGGCGATGTCGGAGAATACTTTCACGTCGGCGGTCCGATCTCCGCCGGAGTCCGCGAGGACATCGAAGTCGCGGAGCAGCGGCTGACCATTGCACAGAACCGTCATGATGCGGCTGCCTTCGCCCCCGCCCCCCGCGCTCTCCGGGCCGTAGAAAGTTTCTGCGAAGTGCAGATGTAGCTCATATGTTCCGGGCTTCAGGGGAATGTTATAGGTAAAGTCACCTTGGCGGCTGCTGCGATAGACGATGGGGTCCTGTGAACGCCAGATGTGTTGCACCGCGCTGGGAATGGCGGTGCCACCGGAGAAGTAGGAATCCGGATTCCACAGCTTGCCGGCATGATCCACATATTTGCGGTTGGTGCCAGCCAGGATGCGGACCTCTTCGCCTACGGGAAGGCCAACCGGAGGCTCAGCGGCGGGTTGCTGGGAATAGGAAGAGCGAATGACTGGCTGTGGATTTGATTTCTCGCGGGCCCGAATCCCAACTATGGCCAGTACTGCAAGAATCACGACGCCGCTTAACCAGTAAATCTGATTCTGGCTCGGTCGCCACCTTGGAAGCGAGGCGCCAGCCGGGGCGCGGGCCTGCGGAGTCATCACCAAGTCAGACGCAAGACCTGGCTCCTGATCCGACATCGTCTTAAACACAGGGATGTACTGACCTACCGGGATGGTGATGTGGATGGGATGAGCCGCGCCTTCGGCTGCGTAGTAATCGCTGAGACGCTTACGCAGCCGGTTGGCCTGCACCCGGACGATCGAATCCGTATCCTGATCAAACGAGTCACGGCGATCAAAGACATCAAGCCCGACGGAATATTCCTTGATCTGTCCGCTCTCGCCGGCAAAGGTCTTTTCGCAGAGGTAAGAAAGGAGGTGGCTCAGGGCCGGGGAACGGGTAAAAAGATGAGACTGCAGAACAGCCCGCAACTCGGCGCGTTCCGCTTCCCAACCGACCGATTCTGCTGTGCTTGAAGGCACCGCGAAAACCTCCCAAAAAAGTGCGCCTTCTACTTTCCTTATACACCTCCAGTCGTGCCTTAGTTCCCTTACAAACGGTTACGCCACTCCCGTAACGATCGTGTAACCCCAATTTGCAATGGGATGTTGTGAATTTATGCAGCGTTTGGCATGTCATTGCTGCGGCTGGAGATGACTCTTCTTTTGTATGTCACCGCGCAGTGCATAGCCCCGGGGTAGCGGGCGTAGCGTTGTGGGCCGCGAGAATCCGCTGCATAAGTGATGCAGATGCGGAGAGCAGATCGCCGGGCAAGGGGCTTAGCCCAGACCGGAACAGAGGCAACTCCGGAAAGGGAGGTTCGATATGCGAGACATCACAACGAAAATGGTACTGGTGGCGATGCTGATGACGCTGTCTCACTACAGCACCGGCACAACGGTTCCGGAACCGGACAAGGTTAGCATGCAAGCGATGACCGTGGCCCAACTGGAACGTGCCGCGGACGAGGCACGCAATAAGAAAGATTATGCGCAGGCGATCCGATATTTTCAGGCAGCACTGCGTAAAGACCCCAAGAATTCGGTGTTGTACAACAAAATGGGGCTGGCCGAATTGAAAAGCGATAACCTGGCAGCGGCCCGGTTCGATTTCGTGAAAGCCGCCAAGCTGAATTCCAAATTTGCCGATGCCGTCAACAACATTGGAGCCGTGGAATACATGAAGAAGAACTACGGCGCCGCGGCCAAGCACTTCAAGAAAGCGGTAGCCCTCGATGAAACACGCCCCGCCTTCCACGTCAACCTGGGAGCGGCATGGTTTAGCCAGAAGAAACTGGAGCAGGCCCTGGCGGAATACGGCCGGGCCCTGGAGCTGGATCCCGATGCCCTGAAGCAAGAGTCGAAAGCGGGCATCACGGCCCAGATCGCGAGTCCGGAAGAGCGCGCCCGGTACTCGTACATGCTGGCGAAGATCTACGCCAAGCGCGGCGACGTGGAGACCTGCCTGCAGTGCCTGAGGAAGGCCAAGGAAGACGGCTACCGTGATCTGGCGAATGTCTATAAAGACGAAGAGTTCAGCCGGATGCGCGAGAACCCGAGACTGCATGAGGTAGTGGCGCCGCCCACGGCTAAGTAACCTTCAAACGATTCTTCTAAGGGCCTCTCCTCCGCGCGGGGAGAGGCCCTTTGACGGTTGAATACCTTCATTTGGTATCAAAGACGGGTCTTGCCACCTCTTCCGGGGACGCCGATTCCGGGTGGCCCGCTTTCCAGCGCATCGCGGCCGTGATGCGAGTCCGTCCGCTGGGATGATCGTAAAACAGGAACTCCTCGAGCGGGCTGGGATCGAGTTTTCGATATTCGCCCAACATGAGGTCTACATTCGCCTCGCCATCCGGCTGTTGGGCGGCGTTGAGACCGTACATGTCCGCCTCATACTCCATGGTGCGCGTGATGGTATTCGTCACCGGCGTCATGATAAAGAAAAATAGGGACAACACGATCACCGCCAGCGGCAGGACCGCGACATCGGTGATTCCTCGAACACCCCATTTCTGACTCCAGCGCGCGAGGGCAAAGTGGATGCCCCAGTTCAGAAAGGCGAAAAAAATCACCACGAGCACGCCAAATTCGACCAGTCCCTTGTATTCGTGATTGAGAACGTAGTGGCCCATCTCATGCCCCATGGTCGTTTCAATCTCGGGCAGGGTACAACGATTCAGGAGATTGTCGTTCAGACTAATTCGCTGCGTGCTGGCGAAGCCGCTGACGTTGGCGCTGACTCGATTCGATTGGCGGGAGGCATCGAACTCCCAGACATCGGTGGCTGGAATTCCGTTGGCGTTCGCCATCGTGAGGATTGGATCCTTGATGCGTGGATCCTCCAGCTTTTTGTAAGTGTTGAATAGTGGGGCGATGTAGACGGGGGCGATCAGACTTACGAATGCGAGAAACACAATGGTTAGAGCTGCGCCCCACACCCACCAGCTTTTCCCCAAGCGTCGGACAAGGCCAAATAGCGGCACGATGAGGATCGCTCCCAGTACCAGGCCGACCACCAGCCCGATGAGCTGCTCGCGCATCCAGGGGCCAAAGGTTTGATTCAGGAGACCATACTTGTGCTCGCGGAAGTAGCCTTCGTATACCGTGAGCGGAAAGGTGAGTATGGAGGCAACCAGAAAGAACTGAATCCAGTAGAGCGCAGTCTGGATTGGCCGGAAGCGAGTGATGCGCTCGGCCAGGTTGCGCATGCCCGTTGACCATCGGAGCCGGAGCATCAGCCACATCACCACAACGGTCGAGAGGAAGTCCCACAGCAGCAACCAATATCCACCTTCGAAATAGGCATTGGATCGAGCCCGTTGCGTGGGAGGCATCTTGGCCAGATAGGCATTGACCGCTGCGTTGACATCGAACGCAGGCGCTGCCGCGGGCTGGCTTTCGGCGGACGGAACAGGCGAGGCAGCTGGGTTGATCGTCTGCGCGGATACGAAGGCGGTGAACAGAAGGACCGTTGGAAGAATTAATCGTAATGTTCGAAGCATTTTGCGCCCTTCTTCGATTTCGTGTGGAGTATACGCCACGCTCGCGTCCCTCGCGCTCGGCGGCTGGACCGAGGGTGGTCTCTATTCCATCCGGTAGACGAACTTCCCGCCAACGATTGTGGCGACGACTTTCCCCGTAAGCTGCCAGCCGTCGAATGGAGTATTGCGCGAGAGCGAGCATGATGTCGCGGCTTCGAAGGTCCAGCGCTTCTTGGGATCAAAGATGGTCACATCGGCGAAGTTACCGCGAGCGAGCGAACCCCGGCCGCGGAGATCGAAGACCCTCGCGGGGCCTGCGGTGAAGAGTTCGACGATGCGAGGCAGGGGGATCTTCTGTTCGCCGTGGAGCTTCGTAATCGCCAGCGCCAGGCCCGTTTCCAGGCCTGTGATGCCAAAGGCGGCTCGCTCGAATTCGACCTGCTTCTCGTGGGGGGCGTGGGGGGCGTGGTCGGTGGCAATGGCATCCACGGTGCCGTCTGCGAGCGCGACCAGAATGGCCTCGCGGTCGGTGGCGGAGCGCAGTGGGGGATTCATCTTGAAGTTGGTGTCGTACTCGCCGACGTTCTCATCGATCAACGTAAAGTGATGGGGCGTGACCTCGCAGGTGACGCGAGCCTTGGCGCGCTTGCCGCGGCGCACAGCCTTGAGGGCATCAGAGGTCGACAGATGCGCTACATGCAGGCGCGACTCGCGAATCTGTTGCGCCAGGCTTACATCGCGGTCGACGATGGCAGCTTCGGCGGCGGCTGGCATGGCGCGCAGGCCCAAACGGAAGCTGGTCGGACCCGCATGCATCGAGCAATTCTCGGTTAGGCGGGTATCTTCGGCGTGCTGGACCACCGGGAAATTCAACTCGGCACCAAGACGAAGAGCCATCCGCATCACGTCGTCGTCGAGGATGGGCTTGCCGTCGTCGGTGACCGCAATTGCTCCGGCGCGCTGCAGGGCGGCGAAGTCGGTGAGAGTTCCGCCGCGGCTTCCGCGCGTGGCGGCGGCAATGGGGAATACGTTAGCGGACGCGCCCCGCTCGGGATGCCTGATCCAGCTGACCCATTCCGCGGTATCAACCACAGGGATGGTGTTGGGCATGGTGCAGACGGAAGTAAATCCACCGGCTGCGGCGGCAGCGGTCCCGCTCGCGATCGTTTCTTTGTAGCCCTGCCCGGGCTCGCGCAGGTGCACATGCAGGTCGATGAAGCCGGGAGCGACGATGAGACCGCGTGCGTCAAACTTCTCGTCGGCGCCGCCGCGAATCTTGTTGGGGGGGGCAACTTCGGCGACTCGTCCCTCGCGTAGCAGAACATCCATGGGCGCGTTGATCTTTGCGGCCGGATCGATCAGGTGGCCGCCCTTGATCAGCAGGCTCGCATTCTCTCTTTGGCTCTTAACAGTCGGCATTCAGTTCTCAGCACTCGCCCTGTCGCTTTGGTCGTGGATCTGAATCTGAGCGTTTCCCAATCAATCCGTGTTGATCCGCGAAAATCCGTGGCTCATTTTGCTTTCCCCAGCGCGCGCGCCAGGATGGCCATGCGCGTGGGAACACCGTTATGGACCTCGTCCACGATGACCGATTGCGGGCCGTCGGCGACTTCTGCCGTGAGTTCGAGGCCGCGGATAATCGGACCCGGATGCATCACGATGGCATCGCGTTTGGCCAGTTTCAGGCGCGCGGTCGTCATCTGGTAGCGCGCAATATAGTCCTGCAGGCGAATCTTCTGTCCCGCCAGGCGTTCTTTTTGAACTCGGAGCAGCATGATGACATCAGTTCCGCGGAGGGCTTCCTCGATGTGGCGCGTGATGCGCAGGCCGGGGGCTAGAGTGGCGGCCACATCGGGGACGAATTCGGGCGGACCACACAAGGTGATCTTCACTCCGAACTTTGTCAGCAGGTGACAGGCGCTCCTCGCGACGCGGCTGTGAAAGATGTCGCCAATGATGGCGGCCTGTAATCCCTTGAATGACTTTTTGTGCTTCAGGATCGTGAAGGCGTCGAGCAGCGCCTGCGAGGGATGTTCGTGCATGCCATCCCCGGCGTTGATTACGGGAATGTCGAGATGCCGCGCCATCAAGTGGGGAGCGCCTGCCGAGGGATGGCGCATGACAATGCAATCGGCGCCGACGGCGCGCAAGGTATAGCCGGTATCGAGGACGGATTCACCTTTTTCGATACTGGAACCGGAAGACTGGACCAACGTGGTCATGGCCCCCAGCGATTTGGCGGCGAATTCGAAGGAAGAACGAGTGCGGGTGGAAGCTTCATAAAACAGAAGCACAACCCGCTTGCCGCGGAGCAGCGGACGGGCCTTTAGCGGATTCATGCGGCGGGCCAGCTTCAGCAGGCCCAGAATTTCCTTCGCCTCGAGGTGTTCAATCCCGAGTAGCGAACCGCGGGCAGGCTTGTTCATCGTCACAAGTGCAAACGGTGCATCATACGCGTGGGGGCAAGCGGCTGCAAGCGCCCTTCCTGTGGATCGCGAGGGAACGAGGAAGAGGCTCGCCGCCGGGTCAAGTCCGGTCCCGGTGACCGAACACAGCCCCGCCTAAAGCGCCGCCGAGCATTCCCAAGACCAGGAAAGCCGCCAAAGCGAAGATCAGGAAGAAGACCATCATGAAGACCATGCCGCCAGGTGAGCGCAGGAAGTCCAGGGTCTGCTGGAACTGGGGGTCGGAATATCGCGCCGCGGTTTGTTGGATGGCATCGACCATCATGCGCCGAATCTCCCCTCCTTGGTGGAGGACGAGCACCGCCATGCTCTCGAGAATTGTCGTCATAGCGAAGCAGAAAAAACCGCAGACCGCTCCCAGACGAGCGCCTACCTTGGCGTGAATTGCGGTTTCCGGAGCCCGGCGACGATAGAACGCGACGGCCAGAAATCCGGCGCCGAACACGGCAATCACCGGTACCACGAGCTTGAGCACCATCGCTACCGCCGCGACGAGCGCTGCCAGAGCACATGGCTGTGCAGAAAAAGACCAGGACATTGGGACCGCAATAGCCGGGACCGGCGGGCTATCCGCAGCCGCGGGCGAACCTGGCAAGACGACTGATGACGACGCGGGAGTCAGCATCGGTTCGGCGATAATCACGCGAATCTGCGGTGCCGCGCAGTGCGGACAGAAAGGAACGCCTTCGTCCACCGCTTGCCCGCACTTGTAACAGGGTTGTTCCATGGGGATCCGAGGGTTGTCTTGAAAGTACAGCAGGGCCCGCGGGCGAGGCAAGAAGGGGGGCGCGTGGGTTGGCAGATTGCCGACGTTCAGTGGAAGAAGGAACTCTGAATCTTAGAGCGGTTTCCGAGATGCTGTGGCAGGCTTAACTTGTGTTGTCATCCTGAGGCGGGCGCTTTTTGCCCGCCGAAGGACTTGTGTAACCGGCGGGCAGTGCATAGGTCCTTCGGCGCCAAAGAACGGCGCCTCAGGATGACAAGATTTTGACGAAAGGAGAATTCTGTGCGTGCCGCTTGAGGCACGGACACTCACCGCGCAACCTCTCTAGATTTCCCCGCGCTTGCCTCGAGTGTGGACGTACACGAGGGCGAAGGTTGATCCCTTGCCCCCGTCGCGCGGCTCCACGGCCACGATGTGCTGATTGTCTTCGGTGCCAACCTTCAGTTCTGTCACTGGCCCGGAGTTGTCGTCGCATTTCAGCTCTTTGGTGTTCTTGGCGTCCTTATCGTCGTTGTCAATCTCGACATCGCCGCCATGTTTCTGGGTGTGGCACTCGAGGACCTTGCCGTACTTCTTCAGTTTGTCACGATAGAAGTCGGTGACCTTGGCCGGAGCGTCGTCGGTCTGGTACTTGGCTACCACCAACTTCATTCCGAAAGCGTCGGTCAGAAGGCTGAGATTTGCTTGATCGCCTTTCTCCGAGTCGGATTCGAGACGCGCGCCAGGATAAAGAGGCAGGCCAGTTTTGCGGGCGTCTGCGTCTTTGCCAACGTGCAGGTCGCCAACGGAACTCCGGATGTCGAGGTTCTTGTCGTGGCTGTCAGAGTCCTGGGCGATGACGGGTAGACTCGCGATTACAGCGAGCACGAGCGCGGGCGTCAAATGGCGAAGCATGAATCCTCCTGACAAAACGGCGCTTAAATGTCTTAAATATCGGCGTCCTTCCCGTGCGTGCGGACGTACACCAGGGAAAAACTCGATCCCTTGCCATCGGGCTCAACCGCAACGATGTGCTGGTTCTCTTTGGTACCGACTTTTAGTTCGACGTTGTTGCCACTCGTGCTCTCACAGGTCAGCTCGTGGGATCCGTGATCCAAGCCTTTCATGTCGGTGTTCACATCAAGATGGCTGGTGTGGCACACGAGGATGTTGCCATATTTCTTGAGTTGATCCTGGTAGAAGGCTACGACCTTGGCCGGCGCGTCATCGGATTCATATTCCATGGCGACGACTCTCAGGCCGAAACCGAAACTGGAGATGTTCACGTTCGCGCTCTTGCTTTCGCCGTTGAAATCTTTCTGCTTGAGGCGGGCACCCGGATAGACGGCGAGGCCAGTGTCAGCCACATCGACGTCTTTGCTGACATGGATTCCGCCGACCGGCGTTTGGATGTCTACCTGCTTGTCTTGCCCGTTCTTTTCTTTCTTCACATTGATGCTGCAGGCAGGCAACAGGACAAGCAAAACGAGAACCAGCCCCAGAGCGGGGCCGCGGACGGAGTGTACCCTAGTGCTGCGCATCGGGAGATCCTCCCTTGGCGACCTGCGCCGGACGCTCAATTCCGGCTCCACGCTGCGCGACGTTCGGAATAGTGACGGGCAGATGCCCGCGAATCGGGATCTCCCCGAAGAGCGCTTTGACTGCGCCCATTTCCGAGACCGTCGCATTGGAAAACGTACACATGTAGTTCTCGATTTTGGGGAAATCGCTGGCCAGGTACGGATTTCCCATGGCGACCACCGCGGTTCTATCCGCGGCATGATCCAGAACCTGCTGCAGCAGGGAGCCGGTCGCGTCGGTCATGGCGACGGAGTTACCGACCCTTCCCGCCGTCGGAATGACATAGACCGCCGCGATCACCGTCTTCGCCTCATCAACAGCCTTCAGGACCTCCTCACTCATCCCGGCAGCGATGCGTGGATCCACGTACAGGACATGCGCGTCCGGGATGCGGGAGCGGAATTCGCGCCCGAAAGCACGCCCGGAATCCGAGCGCACGTCGTCTGAGAAGAGAATGGCCACGACGTTATTGTGCGTCTCTTCTTTAGCCATATACGGAAGCAAGGCATTAATGGTTCCCTTGGACTTCAGGGGAAGGACCTTGCCATTGTCACGCACCAGCGTGATGGCGGAATCGGCAACTTGCTGGCCGAAGGCGAGATGGTCTGGCTTTCCGACCGAGACGGAGAGCGCGTTCAAATCCACCGTGCGGGAGGTATTCAGCCCGAGAGACGCCTTTATTTTCAGGATCTTGAGGACGGAGCGATCAAGGCGCTGGCGGGAGATTTCCCCGGAACGAGCGGCTTTCAGCATGGCGTCGTAGGACGCCGGCAGGTCGGCGGGAATCAAGAGCAGGTCATTCCCCGCCTTGAATGCCTCTACGGCGGCTCGGCCGATATTGCTGGCGAAGAGATGCGTCAGGCCCGCCATATCGAGGGCGTCGGTGACGATGATTCCCTTGAACCCAAGTTGCTTTTCAAGTAGATCGGACACGACCGCAGGGGAAATCGTCGCAACGTGGTTGGGGTCGGGATCGAGCGCGGGCACGGTCACGTGCGCCACCATCACCGAATCGACGCCCGCGGCGATGGCTTGGCGAAAGGGCGGAAGCTCGATCGAGTCCAGGTGAGCGCGGTCGACATTCACGCTGGCAACGCCGAGGTGCGAATCGGTTGCGGTGTCGCCGTGTCCGGGGAAATGCTTCACGGTGGTCAGCATCCCGCCTTCGTGCGCCCCTTTGATGTAGGCGGTGGCCAGATCACCGACTTGTTTGGGATCTTCTCCGAACGACCGGGTATTGATGATGGGGTTTGCCGGATTCGAGTTCACATCCGCATCGGGATAGAAATTCCAGTGAATTCCGATGGCCCGGGCCTCCTGCGCGGTGATGCGGCCGGACATCTCGGCGTCTTCGGTCTTGCCATCAGCGCCGAACGCCATGGCGTGAGGAAAGTTTGTAGTTCCCATCAGGCGCGTGGCGACGCCGCGTTCGAAGTCGGCAGCAAAGAGCAGTGGCAGCTTGGAGTCGTGCTGCAGGCGATTGAGCAGTTCGGCTGCTTCATACGGCTCACTACGCAGAAGGAATGGCCCGTCGACGTGCACGGTCATGGCGAAGGAGCCGACGTGATACTTCTGCATGGCCTCGCGCCACTGCAGGTATTCCGGGCTCTCCGCGTTGAGGAAGCTGGCGCGGCACCAGATCATGAAGACCTGGCCGATTTTTTCTTCGAGCGAAAGCTTGGCAAGCGTCTTTTCGGCCCACTTCTCGCCGTCCCGTGTGAGGTGAATGGTGCCGGGGCGCGGATGCTTTTCTTTGGCGAAAACGGGCAGGGCGAGGGTGAGAACGAGCAGTAGGGCAGAGAAAATTCGTGGCATGGAGGAACGATAGCAGAACCGCAGGTGCCGGGTGTTAGGTCCTGGGACTCCAAAACATGGCCCCACGACGCCTAATGCCGACCGTTTTCGGCCAGGCGTTGGATGGCGCGCTCCTGGATCTGAGGGTCGTCGCCGAACCCCTTCAGCCACGTCATGTCGGGCTCGCGGCGAAACCAGGTCATTTGCCGCTTGGCGTAATTGCGATGGGCTTGCTGAGCGGCTTGCACGGCTTGTTCACGAGTGAGTTCTCCGCGCAGTAACTGAACGGCCTGCTTGTAGCCCAGCGACGCCAGGGGGCGGGTGGTGGCGCCGTATTTCTGAAGCAGGCACTCGGTCTCTTCGACCAGTCCAACTTCGAACATGCGTTCGGCGCGCTGATTGATACGGTCGTAGAGCAAGGCGCGGTCTGGATCGAGCCCGAGCCGCAAGATGCGAAAGCCCCGCAGCGGGTCACGGCCTTGCTGCCAGAGTTCAGTCATCTTCTGGCGCGAGGCCAGGCAAACCTCGATGGCGCGGATCAGCTTGGGACTGTCGTTGGCGTGGATCTTTTGCGCACCCGCGGGGTCAAGACGCGTCAGAATCCGATGCAGGTGCCCCGGACCGTGCTTCGCGGCTCGTTCGCGCAGCCGCTCCCGCAGTTCCTCGGAGCGCTGCGGGCCAGGAAAAAGGCCCTCGAGCAGGGCACGCAAGTACAGTCCCGTACCGCCGACCACGATGGGCAAATGACGGCGCGCGGTGATTTCGGCGAGCACCTGCCGCCCTCGGCGCGCATATTCGCCTGCGGTAACGTAATCCGTGGGCTCGACGCAATCGAACAAATGATGCGGCGCACGGGCCCGCTCGGCTGCCGTGGGTTTCGCGGTGCCGATGTCGAACTCCCGATACATGGCGACGGAGTCGCAGTTGACGATCTCGCCTTCGAATTTCTCAGCGAGGGCCAGGGACAGCGCCGTTTTTCCGCTGGCTGTGGGCCCGACAATGACTACCAGCAATGGCTCGGGTGTCCCCATTTCGCCAGGCGCACGTTCAGCGCAGGCTCCAGTGAATAGAGTGCCAGTAACGAATCAGCGTGAGAAAAAGTAGCAGAAAGGCAATAAGCAACAGGCCCGTGGTTTCCGACGCATAGACCGCGTGACGATGGTGCTGATGAGAATCGTCGTGGTGGTCGGCAGAGGACACGCAGACATTGTAGCGCGGTTGCCCACTGCTGGAACTCACAGTGCTACACTACGGCGTGGTGCATGCCTTACCGCAGAACAACCGCCGAGTCGCGCGCTTTGGAGTCTTTGAACTCGATCTCAGCGCCGGCGAACTGCGCAAGAACGGCGTAAAACTGCGCTTGCAGGGGCAACCCTTCCAGGTGCTGGCGCTGCTGCTGGAACGCGCGGGAGGGGTAGTCACCCGCGAAGAATTGCGGCAGAGCCTGTGGCCCTCCGACACTTTCGTCGACTTCGACCATAGCCTAAACACGGCAATCAACAAGGTGCGCGAGGCGCTGGGGGACTCGGCCTCCAACCCGCGCTATGTTGAGACCCTGGCCAGACGCGGCTATCGGTTTATTGCCCCGGTCCAGAATGATGGACTCGGAGTGTCCCTGGGCGAAACCGCCTCAGGTGAGGGCGCCGCGAACGGCTCGGGGGCTTCTCCGGCAAAAACGCCGACGCGCACGCCATCCTCAGATCCTTACCCTTCGCTGGTCACGCTACATCCCGAACTCGATGTCCCGATCCCCCGTCGGGCAATCACTCGCGGACTCTTCGGATTGATACAAGTGATGTACCTGTCGTTCTATCTCGCAGCGCTCTTTCGACTGCATGCAATCCAGGGTATCGCGGACTCTTTCCTTCCCCCTTGGGGCGCAACGGCCCTGGCTGGCGCGGTGATGGTGACGGCCGGTGTGGGTATTCCTGTGCGCTGCTACCTGATGTCGGCGGTTGGCTTCGACTACCAGCGCCTGGGCGAGAAATTCAGGCGAATTTTCCCGTTCGTCCTGGCCCTCGACCAGTTGTGGGCGGTCGCGCCGTTCCTGCTGATGCAGAAGATCGGCCTGGGTGCGGCTTTCGCCGCTAGTGCAGCGCTCCTCTACCTGCCATTCTCGGAGCGCACCTTGATCAGAATGGCGTATGTCCGGTCAGAGCCACGCTAGTGTACCCACTTTCCATGGAACCAACCTCACGATTCGCGCGTACTTCCGTCTAAGAGCGTGGGCGGGTGTGTGCCCAGCGAGGAGAACTCTCCATGAAGCGCATCAGACTTGCAATTCTTGTTCTCGGCCTCGTGGCCGCGCTGCCGGCCTGGGCAGATGAATGGTCGAAGACCTATAACCTGACGGGCAAGCCCGACCTGCGGATCGAAACTTCCGACGCCGATATCCGGGTCTCGACCTGGGACCAGAACACGATCGAAGCCAAAGTCATCACCACCCGCTACAAGATTGGGGAAGGCGGGATCCGCATCGAGGAGCACCAGGACGGCGACCACGTCGAAATCGATGTGCGCTATCCCCATCACAACTTCAATATCGAGTGGGGACAGCACAAGGTAGAAATCATCGTCCAGATGCCACGCGAGGGTAAGGCCAACCTTCGCACGGACGACGGCAAGATCGAAGTCAACGGTCTGAAAGGTGAGATGGATCTGCACACCGGCGACGGCGGGGTAACCCTCGATGGCGTCGATGGCAAACTGCACGCTACTACAGGCGACGGTCACATCCGGGCCGGTGGGCGATTTGATGAACTCGACCTCAAGACCGGCGATGGCCATATCGAAGTACGTGCCAATTCTGGATCTTCGCTCGCCTCGGGCTGGAGGCTCGAGACAGGAGACGGCAACGTCAGCCTGGAAGTCCCAGGTGACATGGCCGCCGACGTTGACCTGCACACCAGCGACGGCCACATTGATCTCGACATGCCGGTCACCACCGCCGGCAAGATTCGCGAGAACGAAGTCCGCGGGAAGCTCAACGGCGGCGGTAGCATGCTGAGCATTCGCACGGGAGATGGCTCGATTCACCTGAGCAAGAGCTAGATCGGGTACTGGAAGCCTTGCGGCGTCGAAGCCTCAGCAGTCCCTGATAAGGCATTGACCCGGAGGCTTATACTTTTGGGTCATCGTTAAGGGTCCCAGGAATTCGATTACTTGTTCAAAGGGAGAATCATGTCTATCCCACGCATCAGCTTCGCAGCCCTTGTGATGGTTCTTCTCCTCTCGCTCGCCAACGCGCAACAGTCGACCATCGAGAAACATGAACCTGCTCTCGACGTCACCTCGATGGATCGCAGCGTCGATCCCTGTATCGATTTTTTCGCGTATTCGTGTGGAGGCTGGATCAAGAACAATCCGATTCCGCCAGATCAGGCGTCGTGGGACGTGTATTCGAAAATGGAGGACGAGAATCGAGGCCGCCTGCGGGGGATCCTCGAAGCGGCGTCGGCGCCTGATGCGAGCCGCAACCCGGTCACGCAAAAGATTGGTGACTACTACGCTTCCTGCATGGATGAGAAGGCCGTCGACGCCAAAGGAGTGGAGCCGCTAAAGCCCCAAATGCAGCGGATTGCCGCGATCAGTTCCAAGGCGGAAATAGCCGACGTCGCCGCGGCGATGGCCGATGATAACGTTCTCTTCCGGTTTGATTCGATCCAGGATTTCCGTGATGCGAATCAAGTCATCGCCGAGGCTGATCAGGGTGGTCTTGGTCTGCCCGACCGCGACTACTACACCAAAGACGACGCGAAGTCGGTTGATCTGCGCAAGGCCTATCTGGCACACGTTCAGAAGATGTTCGAGCTTCTCGGCGACAAGCCTGACTCGGCGGCGGGCGAAGCGCAGACGGTTATGCGTATCGAGACTGCCTTGGCCAAAGGATCCATGACGCGCGTGGAGCGCCGCGATCCCAAGAACCTCGACCACAAAATGGCCAGCGCCGAACTGGAGAAGATCAGCCCTAGCTTCCAGTGGCAGACTTATTTCACCAAGGTGGGACTGCCATCGCTGACTTCACTTAATGTCGCCGCCCCTGCCTTTTTTAAAACGGTGAATGAAGTGCTCGAGAAAGAGAGCCTGCCTGACTGGAAGACCTATGCGCGCTGGCACCTGGTGCATGCGTACGCCTCGCATCTTTCCGCGCCATTCTTGAATGAGAACTTCGCGTTCTACGGCAAGACGCTACAGGGACAACAAGAGCTCAAGCCGCGATGGAAGCGTTGCACGGAAGATGTAGACGATTATCTCGGCGAGGCGCTGGGCCAGGCCTATGTCGACAAATATTTTCCTCCTCAGGCCAAGCAAGAGGCGCTCAAGATGGTGAAAGAAATCCAAGCCGCGATGGAGCAGGACATCAACGCTCTTTCCTGGATGTCGCCCGCGACTAAGCAACAAGCATTGACCAAGCTGCACGGCATGGCCAACAAGATCGGCTATCCCGACAAGTGGCGCGACTACAGCAAGCTCGAAATCGTACGTGGCGACGAGTTGGGTAACTTTGACCGCGCGCGGAGATTTGAATTCAACCGCCAGCTCGCCAAGATCGGCAAACCCGTGGACCGCGGTGAGTGGGACATGACTCCGCCCACGGTAAATGCGTACTACAATCCGCAGATGAACGACATCAACTTTCCTGCCGGGCGTGCTGCAACCTCCGGCATTCGATCCCAAGTCCGATGCCGCTCCCAACTACGGCGACACCGGCGGCACCATCGGCCACGAACTCACGCACGGATTCGACGATGAAGGCCGGCAGTTCGATGCCCAGGGCAACCTGCGCGACTGGTGGACTCCGGAGGACGAAAAAGAATTCGTGAAGCGCGCCAGCTGCATCTCCGATCAGTATTCGACTTACACGATCGTCGACGACATCAAGATCAACGGCAAGCTGACACTCGGCGAGGATGTCGCCGACTTGGGCGGCTTGCTCCTGGCCTACATGGCCTGGAAAGAAGACACAAAAGGCCAGAAGCTGGAGCCGCATGGAGGATCTGACGCCGGAGCAGCGTTTCTTTGTCGGCTACGGACAGAGCTGGTGCGGCCAGACCCGCGACGAGACCAAGCGCCTGCGCGCCACGGTCGACCCGCACTCTCCGGAGAAATACCGAACGAACGGCGTGGTCTCGAACATGCCGGAGTTTCAAGAAGCCTTCCACTGCAAGGCCGGTTCGGTGATGGTGAATCAGAACCGTTGCCGGGTTTGGTAGAGAAAACGTGGTTAAGCCCGAGTCCTGCCATGACGAAGTCTTGTCAGTTGAACAGGTCCTTCGGCGGACAAAAAGCGCCCGCCTCAGGATGACAACAGAAGCGAGGTCGGCCACAGCACTAAACTTCGAGACCGATGGACCGCATCAGTTCGAGGCCATTGCTCTTGGTGACCACGCCGTCGCGCAGCTTGTAGTCGAAGGTCATCTTTCCGTTCTCGAGTTCGTCCTGGAAATGGACGTTGTGCAAGTGGCCTCGTCCGACCCGCCGATATCGGTCAGCGCCAGGTCATGCGTGCTCACCAGCCCGATCGCTCCGCGATTCACCAGCGCGCGCACAATTCCCTCCGCGCCAATGCGGCGATCTTTCGAATTCGTGCCCTGCAGCAAGCTCATCCAGTAGGAACAGCAGTGGCGGACTCGCCGCCGGCCAGGTCGAAGATCTGGCGCAGCCGCGTGATCTCGGCATAGAAACGGGAACTGCCTTCGCGCAGCGAGTCGTTGATGCGAATGCTGGCGCCCACCTGCAGCGGCGTCAGACGCAGGCGGCGAGCCCGGACCGGCGCACCCGCCATCGCCAGCACAACGTTCATCCCGATGGCGCGCAGCAACGTGCTCTTGCCCGACATGTTAGAGCCGCTGACCAGCAGAACCCGCGTCTCGCCGCTGATGCTCGACGTTGTTGCGAACACATGCCGCAGCCGGGACCAGCGGATGCCCGAGTTCCTCGCCCTCGAAACACGCCGCGCCCTCGTCGAATTCTGGAAACGGGTCCGCGGGATGCTCGAAGCTGTAAGTCGCCAGCGAAAGCAGGGCTTCCATCTCTCCGATCGCGGTGACCCACGGCCGCAGAACTTTTCCGTGAGCCTGACGCCAGCGTTCAGCCGCGAATGCTAGCTGCACGGAATACATCAGCGGAGCGTCGATGATCCGCACAAAGGTGTTATGGCGCGAGTTGATCAGGTCCACCAGCGTCCTGAGCCGTGCGATCGCTTGGGAGGATGGGACCTCGCTGGATGAGAATTGTTTCTGCAGCGTCTGCAGACCGGGGGCCCGGAACGTGTGCGCTTCAAGTCGTGCCAGCACTCCCGAGAGCAGGTCGAGGTCGTGAAACGCATGCTCGGTTCCGTGGAGAACCTCTTCCAGCGCGGCCTTCAACCTGTAGGTAAGCACGGCCTCAAACACGACGATGACAACGAGCGGTGTCGCCATCCCCCAATACGCCCACACGGCGACGGCCAAAATAGCCGACGCGGCGAGCCATGGCGCCAGAATTCGAATCCACAATGGCTTCATCTGATTGGGCGATTCGGCCCAGGTCAGGAGCGCGTCGGGATGCACTCCTACGCCCACATCTTCACCGAGTACTGCGAGATCCTCGCGCAGATCCAACTGGTCGCGCAGTTCGGAAACGGCGGCATGCCGCTCGTGGATACGCTCGAGCGGCGAGGGTGAAAGCAGCCAATTCGCCAGCGTGTCTTCTCCCATACGGGTGCGCGCCGTCGAGAGCAACTGAAACAAGCTGCCTTTGCCGAACAAATCGAGATCGGAGGCGTACACGTGATGAGGGTCGTCGAAGCGCTCGCCGGTTTCGCCTATGGCGGCCCAACGATCTTCGATGCGCGCCAGTCCGTTCTTATAAAACGCGGTGGCACGCTCGGCCAGTTCGCGGGCCCGGAGAATTCGCGAATGATATGCGGCGATGCCCACGAATGCCACAACCGGCGCGGCGATCCACCATGGCGAGAGGTAGTGCCCTCGGAACGAGGCCCACGCAAGGACCACGACGAGAAAGGCCAATAGCAGCCGGACGTTTCCCAGGCGGATATGAATTCTTTCGTAGTGGGCAACCCGCGACTGGCGGGACTTCAGGCGCTGAACGTATTCTTGCGAGGGCGACACTGGCTCAAAATGTAGCAGGTGGGGCCAGCGCGAGGAAGAGCGCCATCGAGTCGGAAGTTGGCATAAAACGAAAATCGGGTGGCCCATTTCTCGCGCGTTCTTTGCGCGAGAAGTGGGGATTTGCGAAAGAGCGAGATCCTTCCCTCCGCCTGAAAAACGGCTCCGGTCAGGATGACGTCAGTGCCAGCTATTCGCCAGCTGGTGGTGTTTCGCCGAACAGGATCATCCGCATTGAAATGCTGCCGAAGTCGAATCCTTCATACGGATACGACACCGCGTCGCGCTCGTCGGTGCTGCCCATGCAGTAGAGTAGCGGCAGATAATGTTCCACAGTCGGATGTGCCGTCGTCAGTAGCGCGTCACCCCACTTCTGCGGCTCGGCGAGCGATTTCGCGTCGTGGGCGTCGACCGCATGCTTAACCCGGGCATCGAATTCCACTGCCCAGTCGTATGCGCCATGGAGATTGCTCCAATCGATGCGGCGCAGATTGTGCACGACATTGCCGCTGCCCAGGATGAGGACTCCGCGTTCGCGAAGCGATTGAATCTCACGCCCAAGTTCCAGGTGATCTTTAAAACCGCGCCGTTCATCCAGGCTCAATTGAAACGCCGGCACGTCGGCTTTCGGATACATGTGCCGCAGTACGCTCCACGAGCCGTGATCCAGTCCCCAGTTATCGTCGGGCACGATCTCGGGATCGGCGGCAAGTTTGGCAGCCTCATCCGGAGCGCCCGGTGCGGGATACTCCACCTCGTAGAGCGGAGCCGGGAACCCGTAGAAATCGTGGATCGTTCGCGGATGAGCCGACGCCATTACCTGCGATCCCTCCGTCACCCAGTGCGCCGAGACCACGCACACCGCCCTGGGCTTTGGCAATCGTGCGCTTAGCCCGGTCAGCGCTTCCGTAAACGCATTGTGCTCGATGGCGTTCATCGGCGATCCATGACCGACGAACAGGACCGGCATTTTGTCCAACACAACCTCCTTTCAGGCGAAGTAACGAAAAGGCACACTCCGGACCTCACCACCCTGCATTAAATATTTGATTATCGCGCTCTGGGAAAAGACTCGAAGGAGGGAAGGAGCGGTGGCGCCTCCTACTGCAGATCACTTTTGTCGGGGTTGTAGTAAAAGCGAAAGCGAAGGGCGAGATACGGGCCGGTGAAATTGCCAGGCAGCGGGGGAAACGGATTGGAGGCAGTAATGCCGCCCCAAGCCGCGCGATCGAGTGCGGTGTCCCCTGAGGTCGCAATTAAACGCATGTCCGCGATCTTGCCATCTTTCGTTATGGCAAATTCGATCGCAAGCTTTCCTTTCTTCATCTCGGCAGACTCGGGAATCATGCGATACCAATTGTCTTTCACATCCTGCAGAATGCGCTGCAGGTAGGGGCCAAAATCGACGCCCTGGGTGTCGCTCAGGATGTCGAGCGCCCCGAGTTGTCGGCCATGCGCTCCTGTCCCGAGGCCGAAATCGCCTTCCTGACCACCGCCTCCAGTTGCCCGGTTCGCCGCGGCCGCTTGCGTAGCTTGCTGAATGGCGGAGCCCGCGCTCATCGACCCCGCATACTTGCTGAAAGTATTGTTGTCCTTGGGGCGCGCCGGCATTTGCAGTTGCGCCGTCTGATTGTTGTCGAACTGCGGACGAGGCGCAGCGGGCTGTCCCTGCTGCTGTGCCGGGGGCTGGTTCTGCGCCATGGCCTGCGGTGCGGGCTGAGGCGCGCGCGGCCCGGTCATTCCCGGCGCGCCCGGAGGCGGCGTCGCCAGAATCTTCCGCAATTCCTTGGGATCCAACTCCGGACGCCGTGAGGTCGCGATACGGTCCTTATCAGAGATGATGTTGGTATTGGGCTTGCGCGGCGCTTTCTGAAGGTCGGGCGGCAGCGCCAGGAACGTGACGTTTTTGTCCTTGTTCGCGTCCAACGAAACCACAACCGCCCGGTGCCAGGGAATGTATTTCTCGATCAGGTTCAAGTTCCACAGGACGATGAAGATGACGAGATGAACGATGATTGAGATCCACGCTGCCTCCCGCCGGCGGGAACGGGTGAGGTCATCCTGCAACTGGATCAGCAGGTGCGGCACATGCGCGTCGAGATCGCGATACGCAGTTTCCCAATCTTCACGGTCGTAAAGGCCGAGCTGCTCCGGTTGCGGTTTTTCGGGCGGCGGGGCTACCGGATCCTGGAATGGAATTTGCGTAATCGGCATGCGCTGGGCTTAACCCTATTAACCCTTGGCCATTAGACACTTATCACGCTCACCGCGTTGCATTCGGCCTTCCTGAAGAAATGCAGCGTGCGCGGCGCACTAGAACCAAGTTGTATTCATTTTCGCATCTTTCATGCCGTTCTGCTCACCCGGAATGCAGGCGCGGGTTACTTCTGTAAACATATGTAAATATGAAATTTAGGGGAATCAATTCTTGACTTTCGCCATGCCCGCGAGGTCAAGTTTTTTTTCATGATCGCGGATGGCGGAGACGATCTGAAGCGCCAAAGCCAGCGCCCGGCGACCATCTTCCAAGGGAACAACCGGCGTCGATCGTTCCCGCACGGCGTGGAGGAAGGACTTAAGCTCCGCGTGCAGCGGCTCTTCGGATGCCACCGGGGGTTTGGCAACGCCGATCTGAGGATTCACCGAGGGTGTGCCAGTGGCGCCTTCCTGCCCGACGGTGAAGACCAGCACCTCCTGCCGTCCGTAGTCGAGCGAAACATATTGCCGCGGCTGGAAGAAGCGCAACTTGCGCACGCGCTCGGTGGAAACGCGGCTGGCCGTGAAGTTCGCGATGCAGCCCGATTCCAGTTCCAGCCTGACGTTCGCAATGTCCACCTTTCCGGACAGAATCGGCAAGCCGACGGCGCGAACTTCCTTCACTGCCGACTTGGCAAACGCCAGCACAATGTCGAGGTCGTGGATCATCAGGTCCAGAACGACGTCGACATCGAGCGACCGCGGAGTGAACACGCTGAGCCGGTGGACTTCGAAAAACATGGGCTGTGTCAGGATGGGGAGCGTGGCCCGCACTGCGGGATTGAAGCGCTCGAGATGTCCCACCTGGGCAATTCGTTTGTGCGCGCTCGCGAGCCCGACCAACTCCTCCGCCTCGGCGAGCGTGGCCGCCAGCGGCTTTTCGATGAGCACGTCGACGCCGGCCTTCATAAGCTCGCGGGCCACCGCAAGGTGTTGCACCGTGGGAGCCGCTACGGACGCGGCCTGTACTTCGCTGCGCGTGGTCAGCATCTGCTCGACCGAGCCGAACGCCTTGCAGCCGAATTCGCGAGCTACGGTGTCTGCGCGGCTCACATCGGGGTCCACCACGCCCAGCAGGCGGACTGCTTCCCCCTGGTGTTCCAGTTCCTTGTAGACTCGGGCATGATTGCGCCCAAAAACACCCACGCCCACGACGGCGACAGAGATCGGATCTTGAACTGGCAGCAGAAATTCTCGATGGCCGGTTGCCGGAAACAAATTGTAAACGTAATCCGGGCAAAGAGCATCTGGTCCAACGAAGTGAGAAAGGAATGCTCTGGCCTATGAGGACGATCGCACTACTGACGATCTCGAACATATTCATGACCTTCGCCTGGTATGGACACCTGAAGTATCGCGAAGTGCCACTCTATAAGGTCGTAGTTGTCAGCTGGCTGATCGCCTTCTTTGAATACTGCTTTCAAGTGCCGGCGAACCGCATCGGATCTTATGAGTTCTCCGCGGCGCAACTCAAGACGATCCAGGAGGTGATTACTTTGACCGTCTTCGCCGCGTTTTCCGTCCTTTACCTGAGGCAACCGCTGCGCTGGAACTACCTGGCGGGGTTCGCGCTGATCGTCGCGGCCGTCGCCGTGATCTTCAAGAAATGGTGACGCAGGCAGCGGGGAGGCGCCGCGATCGGAACCGGTTCGATCAGTGCAGTCGGGAAGGGCACGAGTTCCACTCGTGCCAATTTAGCCAAGCACAAGGGCGCGGCTTTAGCCGCTGAGGTTCGCCTTGCACGTCATAACGAGGCCCTCAGGGGCTGAAGCCCACACGCTTTGCCGGCCTAAGCGGCACGGCTGTAAGCCGTGCCCTTCCCAAATCAGCGCGCTTTCGCCTTTTTCAGAAGGGCAATCTGCCCGGCATGATAAAGCTCATGCTGCGCGATTCCGTGAAGCATGTGATAGAAATCGTACCGCTTCCCTGGAACCCGGTCACGGAGACGTTCGTCCGGCAGAGCGGCGATAGTTTTGACCAGCGCATTGTGCGTGCGCTTCGCCGCGGCCACGGCCTTGCGCCATGCCGCTTCTGTCGGCCTCGGCGGCATCGGAAAATTGGCAAGGCCTGTCGGCTGATATTTCTCGCCGGCTAGCCGGCGCAAACCCGCTCCGTCCCAGACCTCGATATGCAGCAGCAGTTCCCAGATGCTGTGAGCGTTAGCTAGAGGGTTGGCGGAAGCCGTCGCAGCATCCACATCCGCCAGCAATTCGAGGAGTGCAGGCCCGTGCCACGCGCTGCCCTGGAAGGCCCGGCGCAGTTGGTCGGCAATACGAGCGGGTTCGGACATAGAAAGCCTCTCCAAAGAAGTTCAATTCGCAGCGAAATGAATGTCCGTGAAGATCACGAACATAAAACCGTTCCTGCTGGGGCAGCGATACGCTCCCCTCGCACCCAATATTTCCGCGGACACCGCCGCCATCTCCCAACCATCAGCTTCCTCAGCGATCCACTTTGCTTCCGTCAGTTTGGTGATGCCGTGGTGAAGTCCGAACTCTCGCACGCGTAGGATCTGGTCGCATGCAGTTTCAAGAATCCATGCGTTTGCCCAAGACCAGAGCCAGGTCTCTTCGTCGCTCGAAATCGATCCCACAACCTGAAATTTAGCAACTACCTTTGCCACTCCTTCATCGGAGAAGACAAATTCGCCGGTTCCTAGGTTGTAGTCCCATCGCTTATAAGCGCCGAGTTTGTATGTCTGTTCAAGCTGCTTATTTAGGCCGGCGAGCCGATGAAACGCATCGTGCTCGAACTTCACATACTCTTGGGCATTCATGCTGACTATCCCGCGACGAACGCGATGGACGCGGCATCGGCAGATCGGGCGACTGCGTCTCCATCCAAAAGCAAACACTTGCCTGCATCCACCGCTAGGCAAGTCGCACCCGCCGCCTGCATCACTTCGATGGTTTTGAGCCCGACGACCGGCACATCGAAGCGCATATCCTGATTCGGCTTGGCGATCTTCACCACGGTCAGGGCGCGGCTCAGGGTGGAAGCGTCCCCGTGAAGCGAGCGCATTATCTGTCCGGCGCGTTCGATGGTGGCGTCGGTGCCCTCCATGGCTTCGACCGCGACGCACGCCGACTCGGCGATCACGACCGTTTGCCCGATGTCATGCTGCGCGAGCTGGCGGGCTACGGTGCGACCGTATTCGATGTTCTTGCGCTCCTGCTCAGTGGGTTCGCGTTTGGTCAGCACTCCGGGCTTGACCAGCAGTGGTTCGAGGAGCCAGGTGGACTTTTCGAGCGTGATGCCCTCGTCGGCGAGAACCTTTGCCACCGCTCCAAGAAGTGAATCGGTGTTGCGCGTCGTGAGCGAGAGCAACAGCTTGGCTAGTCGCCAGTCCGGCCGGATGCTGGAGAAAATCTGCTTGTGCTTCACCTGCCCGGCCATGACCGCATGCCGTACGCCTTCTCGCTGAAAAGTTTCAATCAGACGAGAAAGCTCACCCAGCGAAAGCCAGTGAACAGAAACCGCCCCGTGCGATTCGATCTCCGGGAAGGCTTCCTCCTTGATCGCGGCAACAACCACGTCGTACCCCTGCGCGCGCGCCGCGTCGAGTACGAGAAAAGGAAACTTGCCATTGCCGGCGATCAAACCGAGCTTTTCGTTCGCAGACGCCATTAGCTGGATTCTCGAAATAAGCGGGAAAGCAGCCCGCCGCCCGCGGTCGCGGTCACAGGTCTCAGGATCTCAAACCGGCGGTCGAGTATTCTATCGTGCTTGAATCCCACAATCGCTTCGGAGAGTTCAAGCGGCACGTCAAATACGTAATCCACTTCGTGAGCGCCTTCGTCTTCCCGTTGCTGTGCTGCCAGCAAACGCTCTTTGATATCGAGATACTGCGTCGGAAGTGAGCCATGCTCTTCCAGATGGCGACGGCTAGACCCTGATGCGTGCGTCACTCTCCAGACGAGTTTTCCGTTCTTCCAGGCCTCCGCGCAGCTAAACATCACGTGCTCTTCGATTGAAGTCGCAACAACGTCGGCTGCCGCCGACACCCGCTGAAGAGAGCGCTCGCGGACGAATTTGTGCCCGTACTCGTTGATGACTACGACATACCATCCGTTGTCGAGATGCACACCGCAGAACATGCTCTCGGGCACCTCCTCGAATTTCCCGGACGGCGAAAGACCCAACAACTCAGCAGCCTGTGCGTCGGTCTTGCCCCGAAATGCGATCCAGGAGATTGCGTAGCCCATAGCTGAGTTCGCTCTGCCTTCCACAATAGAGCGTGTTTCAAAAAATGTCTTTCGGGTCGAACTGCGCGGCCTTCGGGGGCTAAAGCCCCTCATTTGTTTCGCCTATGGCGGCACGGCTGAAGCCGTGGCCTTCCCAAAATCTATTTTGAAACACGCCCTACTTAATAAATCCGCGTTCAGAAGCCTCAATAAACCGAATCAGAATGTCCACGTCGTCCCCGCGGTCGGTTTCCGACTTGAGTTTCTCCAGCGCCTGCGAAGTATTCATCTTCGACGCCAGCAAAATCTTGTAGGCATGGTGAATCTTGGCGATCCGATCCTTCGAGAATCCGCGTCGTTCCAGGCCAACTTTATTCATGCCGTAGGCATGCGTGTCGCGCGCTGCCGAGGTCATGGAAAACGGAAGCACATCCTGTGTAATCGTAGTGCCTCCACCGATGTAGGAATGTGCGCCGATGCGCACGAACTGATGCACGGGGCACAGCGCTCCCACGACTGCCCATTCTTCGACCGTCACGTGGCCGCCCAGCGTCGCCCCGTTCACCAGCATGGCATGATCCTCGATCACGCAATCGTGGCCGATATGGGTGTAGGCCATGATGAGCAGATGGCTACCGACTTTGGTGAGTCCGCCGCCCTTGACCGTTCCGCGATTGATGGTGACGCACTCGCGAATCTCGTTGTGGTCGCCGATTTCCAGCCGCGTCGCTTCGCCTTTGTAGGTGACATCCTGGGGCGCCATGCCAATCGCGCAGAAAGGAAAGAAGGCGTTGTCAGCCCCGATCTTCGTCGGACCTTCGATCGCGACGTGCGCAATCAGCCGGCAACCCTCACCCAACTCGACGTCCGCACCGACAACGCAATATGGGCCGACTTTGCACGAATCCGGAACCTTTGCTCCCGGATCAACGATGGCCGTGGGGTGCACACTCATCGGAGATGGAATCCCGGATTCGCGAGCGCAACCGACACGCTGCTATCCCGCACCGTTGCCCTCGTCGCTGCTTGATCCCCGACCGCGAGCGCTGTCGATGAGTTGGCAGGATACGCCCGCTTCGGCCACGCGTTTTTCGCCCACGTAGGCATAGCCCTGCATCTTCGCGGCAACCATGCCCGGCACCGCACGCCAGCCCTTTACTTCCACCTCCAGGCGCAACTGATCGCCCGGGCTCACCGGCCGCCGGAAGCGGGCGCGCTCAATCCCGGTAAAGACCATGATCTTGTTGCTGCGGTCCTCGACCTCGGTCAGCAGCAGTGCGCCGCCAGCCTGCGCGATCGCCTCGACAATTAGTACGCCCGGCATGATCGGCAGGCCGGGAAAGTGTCCGGCGAAGAAGGGTTCGTTGATGGTGACATTCTTGACGGCGACGATGCGCTCTTTGCGCTTCAGCTCGAGCACGCGGTCAATCAGCAAAAAGGGATACCGGTGCGGCAGGATTTTCAGGATGTCGTGGATGTCGAGCACGGTTTTCTCCCCGGAAGGCGAAGGCTCCGTCACGGCATGTGTGCTCTCACTCATATTCGTCTTAAATGGCTTGAAGATTATACTGTACGGCTTGCGTCCCGAGGCTGGCTAGCGACGCCTCTGGGTCACGGAGACAGGGGACAAATGCCAGCGAAAAAGAAAGCTTGGCCAACGACGGAGCAATCCGACGACAAATGGCAGGAGCGGCTTCGCTACCTTGAGGCCGGGCAGGAAGCGTGTGTACAAACGATTCGCGAACTGGTCGAGATTGAATCTCCCAGCGACAACAAAGCGGCGGCGGACCGCATCGGCGAAGTACTGGCCCGGAGGTTCACGGCCCTCGGCGGACGTGCGCGCGTCCATCCCGCCACCGACTTCGGCGACAACCTGCAGGTCGATTTCGCTGGCCGCAATGACTTGAAGCCCGTTCTGTTGCTGGGCCACTTCGACACGGTCTACCCGCTGGGTACTCTTGCCACCATGCCCTGTCGCGTCGCCGCCGGGCGCATGAGCGGTCCCGGCGTGCTCGATATGAAGTCGGGCATCGCGCTGATGCTGTGGGCCATTGAGGCGCTGCAAGTCTGGCATGGAGAACTGCCGCGGCCGGTCACAGTCTTCCTGGTCTCGGATGAGGAAGTCGGCAGCTATTCGTCTCGCCGTATTACCGAGACTCTGGCTACCGAATCCGCTGCGGTGCTAGTGCTCGAACCGGCCGGCCCGCGCGGGGCGGTGAAGACCGCCCGTAAAGGAGTGGGCGAGTACACGCTGCAGGTCCAGGGCGTGGCCTCGCACGCCGGGCTCGATCCCGGAAAGGGACACAGCGCGATTCTCGAACTCGCCAGGCAAATCCCCGTGCTTTGGAAGCTCAATGACTTGCAGGGAGGAGTCTCGGTGAACCCCGGCGTGATCCGCGGTGGCACGCGCACAAACGTAATCGCGGCCGAGGCCACGGTAGAGATCGACGTACGCATCAAGAGGGCGAAGCAAGCCGCCGCTCTCGATCGCAAAATCCGCAACCTCAAACCCTTCGACCGACACTGCAAGCTCAGCCTCGAGGGCGGCATCAACCGCATGCCCATGGAGCGCAACGCAGGAGTGGCCGCGCTCTACGAGAAAGCGAAGGCGGTCGCGAGCCAGATGGATTGGAAGCTCGAAGAAGCAGCAGTCGGCGGTGGTTCCGATGGAAACTTCACCGCCGGCATAGGTGTCCCCACTCTCGACGGCATGGGTGGCTCGGGTACCGGTGCGCACGCGCTCCACGAACACATCGTGATCTCCGAGTTGCCCCGCCGCGCCCTGCTTCTGGCCGGAATGATCGAGAGCGTTTGACGCTTCATGGGTTGGAAGTAAAGACCAGGAAGTAATCCATCTTGTCTCCCTTCACGAAGTCGTATTGTTGCAGCAGGCTGTAACCTGCTTCCTTCGCCTCCTTGACTACGACGTCACGGCTCACCCCGTGGTCTTCTCCGTTTCCGTTGCGATCAATGACCCCAATTTTCGCGCCGGGGCGCAACGCTGCGCGCAAGTTCTGCAACAACACTACGGGTTGGGCAACCTCGTGGTAGGTCTTCAACAAGCAGCACGGCATCGATGGAATGCCCAGGCAGAAGAGGGTCGTCGGGCTTGCTTAGAATAGCTTTCACGTTCTGCAACTGCTCTTTCTGCGCCCGTTTGCCGATATAGCGAATGGCCTCGGGATTGATATCTACGGCATACACGACGCCTGCTGCACCCACGCGCTTCGCCGCCCGCACGGTGAACCATCCCGAGCCGGCACCAATGTCGGCGACGGCCTTCCCTTGAGTAATGCTGAGAATCTCCATCACGCGGTTGATCTGCAGCCGTTCGTCGCGGCCCGGAGTTTCGAAAATGGAGAGATCGCCAGTGTATGGTTCGCTGGTTTTGCGCTGCCCGGCTGAGGTAGCCGGAGCCTGCGGCTGCTGTTGCGCGTAAATCAGAGCGATGTTACCGGCAACAAGCAGCAAAGTGATCAGGAGGGAGCAAGTTTTTCGCATGACCAGCCTCTTTAAAGCCGTGGCACATCAACAATAGACTCCGTCGGTTCTCCACCGTGAGCAGGCGCCGAAGCAGAGACACAGGCGGTTCGCTGCAAATGTCTCTCTTTTGACTCCCCGACAGGGGTAGCCTAGAATTTTAATAGGCTCCTCTGACACGAGTAAGTTGGATGCGGTCGGACCGGCCGACGGAGGCTTTATGGGCGAGGGACTATTTCAGCCGTTCCACATCCTGTTGATCGTTGCCATCGCCCTGCTTCTGTTTGGCCCGGCTAAGTTCGCCTCGCTGGGCAAGGGCCTGGGCGAGGGCATACGCAATTTCAAGTCGGCAATTAAAGAAGGCAGCGAAGAGAAGAAAGAGAAAAGACGGAAGAGAAGAAATCCTAGCAGCCCTCTTCCTTTGCCCGCGAAGATTCCGGGCCTCAAAACCTGGATCTGTTTATAGTTTTTTCTCCCGCAACATGCGGTACAAGAGCGCCACCGGCAATCCAACCACGTTACTGTAATCGCCTTCGATGCGCGGAATCCAACGCGAAGCGATTCCCTGGATCGCGTATGCTCCCGCCTTGTCCATCGGTTCGCCGGTTGCGACATAGGCGCGAATGTCGCCGTCGGAGATTTCGCTCATCGTCACCAGTGTGGTCTCCGAGGCCGTTCTGGCGATCTGCCCAGCAGCCGCGGGTTCGACGAAGCACACGCCCGTAATCACTTGATGCACTCGCCCGGAGAGCAGGCGCAACATCCGAACTGCGTCGTCCGCGTCGATGGGCTTGCCGAGGATGGTCTTATCTACTGCGACGATCGTGTCCGCCCCCAGGATCAAGTCCTCCGGACGCGTCCGCGACACAGCCAGCGCCTTCTCGCGAGCCAGTCTTTCGGCGCACTCGCGCGCCGACTCACCCGCCAGCGGCGTCTCATCCACATCCGCCGGCTGAACGGTGAACGAAATGCCAGCGGCGCGGAGCAATTCTTGACGTCGCGGCGAAGCGGAAGCGAGGACCAGCATGCGAGGTCTGATTCTATCGGAAGTTTTGCAGCATTATGAACGGATCAGCTCAATCCGATTTCCAAAGGGATCTGAGATATGGCACCGACGGACTCCCGGGATGCTGTCGTCGGTTGCGACTTCCACGCCCGCTGCGCGCAAACGGGCGACAAGTGCATCGTAATCGCTGCAGCGCAAGGCAGGGTGCGCTTTCCGGGCAGCGCGAAAGTCGGGTTCGACACCAAGGTGGATCTGTACAGCTCCGCTTGCGAACCAGCATCCGCCGCGCTTCGCCAGTTCCGGCGGTTTTGGCACTTCAGTCATGCCGAGGACGGAGCAATAGAAAGATCGCGCCGTGTCTTCTCCTCCAACCGGCATGGCGAGTTGCACGTGATCGATTCTAATGAACGGGCCGGAGGCCACGACAGAATACTTTCCGCTGGCGGGTCTCAGATTCGGCGCTGTTACCGGCTTCCCACCATCCCGCGCACTGACTCAATCAGCTTCGCCGAGTCGTAGCCGATCCCATCCTTGAACACGGTCTCCACATTCTCGATGTCTTCGATCTTCTTCGACGGATCGCCCTTGATGACGACCAGATCTGCCTGCTTGCCCGCAGCGATTGTGCCGATGCGGTCGAGTTCTCCCAGGTATTGCGCGCCGTTTGCGGTTGCGATGTGGATTGCCTCCAGCGGCGTGAATCCCGCTTCGACCAGCAGTTCGACTTCCCGCTGATCACCGAAGCCCGCCAGATCGCCACCCATGCCGGTAGGGTCCTCACCCGCCAGCAGCAATCCTCCCGCTTGAACAAAGGCGCGCTCGAATTCCTTTTCCTGTTCGAACGAGCGTCCCCATGGAGAGGCTCGCAATTCGCCCGTTTTGGGATCGTGCATCGGTAGGTCCGACTGCACCCGTCTTTCCAGGAAATGGGCGCGTGCTTCCTCGGACATCGCATCCAAGACTCGCGGCTGCAGCGGCGTCTTCCCGGGCACGAAAAGCTCAAAGACCGGCAGGGTCGAGGTAACCGCCACGTGATGTGAAACAAGGTCGTGAATCATTTCCTGGATGGGCGCATCGCTCACGCGCATCTTCGCCAGTTCGTCGGCCACCGCGACCATGGAAGCCCGTGAACTGATCGGGCACTGGTCAGGCTTCTTGCCGGAAAAGAATTCGGTATCCACTGCAATGCCGTGTTCGAGATCATCAATACCAAGCGCGACGGCCTCTCGGAAGCCGATCGAGCACAGATGTCCGGTCACTTTCATTCCGCGCTGGTGCGCCGCGTCAATCGCTGCCTTGAGGACGGCACTCGAGATGAAGTTGTAAGCCTTGAAATTGTCTACTCCGCGGTCGGCCCAAAAGTTAACCGTGGCCACCGCCTCTTCGGGAGTCTTCAATTCCGTCATCTGCGGAGCCCAGGTCCCAGGTCCCTCCAGATAAGGTCCGGTCACATGAATATGCGGGCCTGGAACCTCGCCACGTTCGATCTGCCTCTTCAGGGCAAGGTCCATATAAGGCTCGACGCTGCCGGTGGTTCGAATCGTCGTGACACCGCCGGCTAGGTACAAGCGCGGGAAGCTGATCGCCATCTCGTGAAAAATGGCGTTGCCGGCCGGGTAGAACATGTGGTCGTGCATCCCTACAAGCCCGGGAATTACGCTGTAGCCATGCAGGTCGATAACCTGGGCATCTTTGGGCACGCTTTGCGTAGTGGCATCACCCACAGTTTCAATCTTCCCCTTGCTGAGGATGATCGTCTGATCCTCGCGCGCGGGAGCACTCGTGCCGTCGATCACTCGAACGTGAGTCAATGCAACTGCCGGTGCATCGACCTTAACGAACGGTTTCACCTGCGGCGACAACGCCTGCGCGCCGCTCCAGCGCGCAGCGAGCGCCAAGAGTCCGATGACCAGAAGCCTCCGCATGGATTTCCCTCCTTGAACTTTCCGCAGGATTGTATCTGAGGCGCGACGACAGTGCATGGTCTCACCCTCAGCAGGGCTAGCTCCGGGCTGCTCCTCGGAACTCAGGCGCCTGCACTGCCTGTTAGAATCAAAGGTTAGCTACTCACTCATGGACGCCGCCTACATCCGCAACTTCGCGATTATCGCGCACATCGACCACGGCAAATCCACGCTGGCCGACCGCCTGCTGGAATTGACCGGATCGCTGACCGCGCGCGAGATGCAGGCCCAGGTGCTCGACTCCATGGACTTGGAGCGCGAGCGCGGCATCACCATCAAGGCCCATGCTGTCCGTATGATGTACACCGCGCACGACGGCCAGACTTACCAGCTCAATTTGATCGACACGCCGGGACACGTGGATTTTTCGTACGAAGTTTCCCGGTCACTCGCATCGTGCGAAGGCGCGCTGCTCATCGTCGACGCGTCGCAGGGAGTCGAAGCGCAAACGCTGGCTAATTCTTATCTCGCCATCAATCACGGCCTCGAAATCATTCCCGTCATCAACAAGATCGACTTGCAAAGTGCCGACATCCCGCGCACGAAAGAAATGATCGAAGGCGCCGTCGGCCTCGACGCTTCCGACGCTGTCCTCATCAGCGCGAAGACCGGGCAAGGCGTTCCCGACGTTCTGGAAGCGATCGTCAAGCGCGTTCCTCCGCCCAAGGGCTCGCCCGACAACCGGCTCCAGGCGCTGGTTTTCGACTCCTGGTTCGACGCCTACCGCGGCGTCGTCGTCTTGACCCGCGTGTTTCAAGGCACGTTGCGCAAGGGCCAGAGAATCCGTCTCTGGTGGAACGGAACCACGTTCGACGCCGAAACTCTCGGCGTGCTGACGCCCAAGCCAGTGGAGATCGATCAACTGCAGGCGGGCGAAGTCGGCTTCCTCATCGCCAACATCAAGAACGTTGCCGACACCAAGATCGGCGACACCATCACCGACGACAGCAATCCGGCGATCGAGGCCTTGCCCGGCTTTGAAGAAATCAAGCCCATGGTCTTCGCCGGGCTCTACACGGTTGATGCGCACGAGCACACGCAACTGCGCGAGGCGCTCGAAAAGCTGCGGCTCAACGATTCGTCGTTCTTCTTCGAGCCCGAAAGCTCGGTCGCGCTCGGCTTTGGCTTCCGTTGCGGCTTTCTGGGATTGCTCCACATGGAGATCATCCAGGAGCGCCTGGAACGCGAGTTCAATCTCGATCTGATCACGACCGCGCCGGGCGTGCGCTACAAGATCACCAAGACCGACGGCGAAATGATCGAGATTGACAATCCTTCGCGCTGGCTCGATCCGAGTGAGATTGAGAAGGTCGAGGAGCCGGTCATCCTGGCCACGATTCTGACCAACGAAGAGTATGTCGGCGGCATTCTCGCGCTGGTGGAAGAGAAGCGGGGAAAGCAGAAGACGTTCGAGTACGTCAGTTCTTCCAGGGTCATGTTGCATTACGAATTGCCGCTGAACGAGATCGTGCTGGATTTTTACGACCGGCTCAAGTCAGTCTCCCGGGGCTACGCTTCGCTGGACTATCACCTAGCTGACTACTGGGAATCGCCCATGGTGAAACTCGATATCCTGGTCGCGGGAGAACCGGTCGACGCGCTCTCGATCATCGTCCATCGCGACTTCGCCTACGAACGGGGCAAGGCCCTGGTCTCCAAAATGAGGGAACTTATTCCGCGACAGATGTTTGAGGTCCCAATCCAGGCTTCGATCGGCGCCAAAATCATCGCCCGCGAGACCGTCCACGCCATCCGAAAAAACGTGCTGGCCAAGTGCTACGGCGGAGACATTACCCGCAAACGCAAACTGCTCGAAAAGCAGAAGGAAGGCAAAAAGCGCATGAAGCGCATCGGCCGCGTCGACATCCCCCAGGAGGCGTTTCTGGCGGTGCTGAAGGTTGGCGAAAGCGGCAACAACTAAGTGTCTACCTCGTCCCATACCGCGGCAATATCCAGAAAACCGATAGCTACGATCTGACTTTCTAACTGCCGGAGTTGAAAAAAGACAGCGGAAAACCGGCTAAAACCGCCCAGAATCGAAAGGGCTAGTACCTCAAAATGTGCAAATCTCAAAACAGGAAGCGCGGCCGACTTTGCGGAGGACGGATCATGTTAATCCCCGGTGAATTACATAACTGGTTATCATTCATTGAGTTAAGAACCGATTTATGAGGCGATGAAACCGACCGGGTGGTCACTTGCAGGAAGAGATTCTGAAAGCAGTTTTCAATTCCACAAGCTTTTCCACAGGATGGCGGTCGCAATTCTGTCATGTCCGCACGGCACGGCATCTGTGTAGCTAAATGCAGCAATCTACAGTGTTTGCTGTAGGGCAAACACTCAGTCCTCCGAGTCCAGACCGCCTTCGACCATGGTCTCAAACCGGGTGCAATGCTTTAGGAATGCCATTCGTACCTTGCCGATGGGACCATTCCGCTGCTTGGCGATGATGATCTCGGCCCTGCCCTGCAACTCCGGATCGTCCTGTTTGTAGACTTCCTCACGGAAGATGAACATGACCAGGTCGGCATCCTGCTCGATCGATCCCGACTCGCGCAAGTCGGCGAGTTGCGGACGATGATCTCCGCCGCGGCTCTCCGGCGCGCGGCTCAGCTGCGACAGTGCAATCACCGGCACGCTGAGTTCTTTGGCCAGCGCCTTGAGCCCGCGCGAGATCGCGGAAACTTCCTGGGTGCGATTCTCGAAGCGCTTGCCGCCGCCCGACATCAGCTGCAGGTAGTCGACGATGATCAGGTCCAGCTTGCCCTGTGCCTGCTTCAACCGCCGCGCCTTGGCCCGCATCTCGCTCAGGGAGATGCCGGGGGTGTCGTCGATGTAAATAGGCGCGTGCGCGAGTTGCTCCATAGCGCGAACAACTTTCTTGGTGTCGTCCTGCCACAGCGAACCCGTTCGCATCTTGTGCGCGTCCACCCGAGCCTGGGAACAGAGCAGGCGCATCAGCAGCGCCTCGCGCGACATTTCCAGCGAAAAGACGCCCACTACCTGCTGATCCTCGATCGCGGCATTCTCGGCGATGTTCATCACGAACGCCGTCTTGCCCATAGAGGGACGCGCTGCGATGATCACCAGGTCGGAGCGCTGCAGGCCGCTGGTCATCTCGTCGAGATCGGTGTAGTGCGTCGCAAGGCCGGTAATGCGCTGGCCGCGTTGCAGCAGGGCATCGACCGACCCGAACGACTCACGGACGATCTCCTGTACGCCCATGAAGCCGCGCCCGATACGCTTTTCCGAGAGCTGGAAGATGGCGGCTTCGGCGTCGCTCAGCACGTCTTCGACTGGATCGGATTGATCGACGGCTCGGGCGATTGTAGCGTTGGACGCATGAAATCAGGCCGCGAAGGAGCGCCTTGTCGCAGACGATTCTGACGTAATGCTCAATGCTCGGCCGATCGGGCACGCCCTCGACCAAGCTCGACACGTAGGCCACGTCGCCGATGGCCTGCAGATCTTTGTGCCGGTCGAGTTCCTCGATCAGCGTGATCATGTCGATCGGCCGCGACGACTCGGCAAGCTCCACCATGCGACCGTAGATTCGCCGGTGCGAATCCAAAGACATGTCTTCCGCCCGGAGGTGCTCGGCAGCAGCTTGGTTGTAGGCGAAATTGTCGAGCAGGATCGCGCCCATAATCGACTTCTCGGCCTGCTCGTTGGCAGGCAGGATGCTGGTACTCAACTCAGCGGTCGCCATTGTCAGAGTGCTCTCCATTAATCGTGTTACCTCCAGCGCCCGCGTTGCCCGTCCCATTTCCATTTCGGGAGCGTTTCAGGAACTCTATCTGCGCGTTGAGCCGGTCCCGCAGTTCCCGCACCTCTTCGGGCGTGCGGTCGGCGGGAGTCCGGCCGCATACCGGTGGTTCTGATTCAAGCTCTTTCGGGACGACGCCCTCCATGCGCATTCTTGCGAGGATTCCGGCTAGACCTGACAGATCGGGTATCCCTTGGGCCTCCCCTGCCAGTAGAGCTTTGACCTTTGAGTGCGGCAGCATCAAGGCAAACTCGTCCCTACGCTCGCTCGGCACAAAATCCAACGCCCCTTCCAGACTCATGTAGCCCTTTTCCACCGCGGAAGCAAGGGTCGAGAGGCGATGATCGGTATCATACCCCGCACTGAGCGACCACCGAACCGGTTTCCCCTGCGAGCGGGCTTCCACCAACTCCCTCTCATATCGCTCCCTAAACGCCATGCGTGCGCCGATGAGATCGCCATTAACGAGCAGACTCCTGCAGGCCTCGTAGGCAGCACGTTCTTCCTCGCACCACACAACGCTATCGTCCTCCATACGATTGCCCTTGGGCATCCTCGCCCATGCCTCTTCCGGGCCAGAACGCCCGTCGCCTCGGCCGGCGAGGGATGCTCCAGCGAGCTCTCGTAGTTCTGCCAGCTTCGGGAAGTACTTTAGCTCGTAGCGAGCCCTACGAAAGGCGACACACAACCGGTCCCGCTGAATATCAGCCAGTCCGCGGCAATATATCTCTTGGCGCTGTTCTGATGGCGATTCGCCGAAAGCGACCGCCAAGATGGTTAGTTCATCACTGATCCACTCCAGAAGCTCCAAGCCTCTCCCTGAGTCTTTGCTTGACCCTTGCGTTGACCTCAAGGTTATCGAGCGTTCGGCGTTCGGCTTTGGTGGCTCCATGCGACCTCCACTTAACATTCTCAAAGTAAAATCTATCGATTGCGGCACCTCTGCGGCTGTCATCGAGTGCTGATTTGGTGATAAGCTCTGCTGCCTGCTCTACCGACCGCCCCCCCGCATAGGTGGCCTCTGCCTTGACCGCAGCCGTAACTGTTGCGATTAGGTTATTCGTAACGGGAAGACCGAGGTTACTCAATACTTGCTTCGCTAACGTATGGGCGAGGAAGTTGTCTAGGAAATCGCTCTTCTCTATGCCCCTGCGCTCGGCATAGTTAGCTGCCGTAACAATCTCTTGGACGATTCCATCCATCGATAGTTTGGTCTGCTTCGCTTTCACTTGGACCGCAGCCATCGCGGCGTGGAGGAAAGTATCTTGCAGTCCTAAGATGTTTATAATTCGTTGGGCAGTTTCTTCTAGCTCGGGGTTGTTCTGTTCAAAGTTCTTGTTAAATGAGTCTTGTTCTTGAGTTTTGTTCCATGAGTCTTGTTCTTCCTTATTGCATTTCTTGTCGGTGCGACTGAGCGGTTGCGCCGGTGCAACTCCGTGTTGCACTGACGCAATTTGCTCTTGCACTGGCGCGACTGAGGAATCGCAGCCGGAGGAATCAATCGCACTGATGGAACTCATTCTCACGGTTGCAACTGGCGGCCAGGTTGAATCATGGTTCTGCGCGTTGAAGTCGACGGCATCGAAGAGGGGAGTAGGGCCAGCTTCTGGCCGAGGAGGTGGAACGTCTAGAACTACGTAGATTGTTTTCTCGCGCGTGCGCATGCTCTTGATGAGCCTCAGGTCTTCCAGTTCCTTCAACTTGCGATAGACCGTGCTCTTGTCGATGTCCAGTACATCAGCCATCTTTTGTGCGCTAATCCATGTCTCTCTGGTCTCGGAGTTGGCGCAACGCTGGAGAATGCTGTACACGGCGACTCCGCTTCCGCCAACCTTCGAGGCGTAGCAATCGATGAATCTATTCTCTGTAATGAAGAAGTTGGCTCTTCGCCCACTGCGTACTGCCTCTCTCGTTTGCATCTGTGCTCAATCTCTCCTGGGGAAAGTGAAGCGATAATACGGCGGATTAATTTAGGCATGAAGAAATCATTTCACTTGACCTTTCTAAAACTTGTGCAAAACAGAGAAAAGCTGTGGGTCACAGCGGGAAACTGGACCGCTCACGCGAAAGAAGAGCAGCAGAGGGGCAAGGTCACCTCCCTCCTGACACGCCCCCTTAAAGGATGAGTATCTCACAAGGGAGAACAAAACTCGAAACCTCTCCGCGCGTTATGGGAAGACCGTCATGGATGCAAAGCCCACGGGCAGAAGGCTGTCACCCGGCGGCCGTTCCGCGAAGTAGATACCGTTTATAATCTTTGGATTCGGCAATCTGCCGCATTCCTGACTGTAAGGACTCAACTTGCTCGATTTCCTAGGCGATTTACGCCGTACTCACATGTGCGGGACGCTGCGCCCATCCGACGCCGGCAACCCAGCCGTCCTCATGGGGTGGGTGAACCGCCGCCGCGACCTCGGCAACCTCGTCTTTATCGATTTGCGCGACCGCACCGGGGTGACCCAGGTGGTTTTCAATCGCGAACTGAACGCCGCGGCGCACGACAAGGCCGACCTGCTGCGCAATGAGTATGTCATTGCCGCGATTGGCAAGGTCAAGCTACGCGATGCCGACACCGTCAACAAGAACATTCCCACCGGCGAGGTTGAGCTAGTCGCAGACGAGATTCGGCTTTTGAACGAGTCGAAACTCCCTCCGTTCCTGCCGTCGGATACGGCCTTGACCAACGAAGAGACGCGGCTGAAATATCGCTACGTCGATCTGCGGCGCGATGTCATGCAGTTCAACATTGAGACCCGGCACAAGGTGGCGAAGGCCATCCGCGACTACCTTTCGGAGCAGGGATTTTTCGAAATCGAGACGCCATTCATGACGCGCTCGACGCCCGAGGGCGCCCGCGACTATCTGGTGCCGAGCCGCGTGCAGCAGGGTACGTTTTACGCCTTGCCGCAGTCGCCCCAGATGTTCAAGCAGATCCTGATGATCTCGGGATTTGACAAGTATTTTCAGATTGTGCGCTGTTTCCGCGACGAAGACCTGCGCGCCGACCGTCAGCCGGAGTTCACGCAGATCGATCTGGAAATGTCGTTCCCGCAGGCGGAACGCGTTTGGGAAGTGGTCGAAGGCTTCCTGGTTGCTGCCTTCCGCGCCGCCGGAAAGGAGATCAAAACACCCTTCCCGCGCATGGACTACGATGAGGCCATTCGACTGTACGGCATCGACAAGCCGGACCTGCGGCTGCCGCCCTTCACCGACGTGCGCGATTGCTTCACGCCGGAAAATCTGCAGGAGTTGGCGATCAATGCGAATCTGCCCGTGATCGCGATCCGGACGCCCAACGTCGGCGAACTCTCGCGCAAAGAGCGCGATGACATCAAGCCAATGTTTCACCCCAAGGGCGGCGCCAAGGTTTTCGAAGACTTCAAGCGCATCGGCAACAAGTTTCCCGAGGCCGCCGTCGCGATCACGAAAAAATCCGAGGCCAAGGAAGGCGACTTGATCGTGCTGGTCGCCGGATCAGCACAGGCCGGCCCACAAACTGCCCTGCCCGCTCACCGCAAGGTCACGCCCGCGGAGTCAGCGATTTACGCCTCAGCCGGATTGCTCCGCCTCGCCCTGGCCCAGAAGTATTCCGAGCGGCACGGCATTTTCAAGAAGAGCGGCGACGCAGCCAAGGATTTCCGATTTCTTTGGGTCACGAATTTCCCCATGTTCGAATGGGATGAAAGCGAACATCAGTGGATGGCCGCGCACCACCCTTTCACCTCGCCACACGAAGAAGACATGAGCCTCTTGGAAGCGGGCGTGGAGTCCGTCAACGACCCGCAGTCGCCGCTGAGCGCGGTGCGCGCGCTGGCGTACGACGTGGTACTGAATGGCACCGAACTTGGTTCCGGATCGATTCGTATCCACCGCCAGGACATCCAGCGCAAAATCTTCCGTGCCCTGGGAATGACGGAGGAAGAAGCGAAATCACGTTTTGGATTTTTCCTGGAGGCGCTGGAATATGGAACTCCTCCGCACGGCGGGATCGCCCTGGGCTTGGACCGCATCGTGATGATCCTCGCCGGTGCCGAGAGCCTGCGCGAGGTGATTCCGTTCCCCAAGACCGCCCGCGCCGTCGATTTGATGTGCGACGCACCAACTCCGGTCAGCGAGCGCCAACTGCGCGAATTGGGAATCTCCGTCAAGAAATAGCGCGCATCGGAAAGCCCCACCGCCGTGGAGTTTGGCAGGTGTCGCGCGAAGCGCCGCCCGGAACACGTGAGAACCGATGGCTCAGAGCTGTCTTCTCTACTACATCACCGATCGCACTGCATTTCCTGGGGACGAATCCTCCCGCCGTCGCAGTCTCCTCAAAAAAATCGTGGAGGCGGCCCGCGCTGGAGTGGACTACATCCAACTCCGGGAGAAGGATCTAGCCTCGCGAGAATTGGAGTCGCTTGCTCGCGAAGCCGTGCGCGTAGTCCGAGAGGCCGGGAGACTGGCGGCAGGAAACAAAAAACGGGGAACCGCACTTCTAATGAACTCCCGCACTGATGTAGCCCTGGCGGTCCAAGCCGAGGGCGTCCACCTCCGCTCCGACGACATCTCCCCGCAAGAAGTAAGACAAATCTGGAAGTGTGGCGGGAGTGCACGTGATCCTCTGATCGGGGTCTCCAGTCACTCCCCAGCCGAAGTAGCCCAAGCCGCCGCCAGCGGCGCGACCTTCGCTGTCTTCGCTCCCGTCTTCGAGAAAAAAGACACACCCACTACGCATCCCACCGGTCTCGCGATGTTGCAGCAAGCCTGCCAGACGGAAATCCCAATCCTGGCTCTCGGCGGAGTCACCCTCTCCAACGCCCGCTCCTGCATCGAAGCTGGAGCCGCCGGCATCGCCGCCATCCGCCTCTTCCAGGAGAGCAACATCGCCGAAGTTGTACAGCATCTCCGCAACAGGTCTTAAACAAGGAGTTCCTGAAGAACCGGGTGCGCCCCGTCCTTGTCCCGCCGTTCTTTGGCGGGACGGGGCGGGGATTTTCCCTACCCCGTCCACTTCGCTCCCGTCTTAAGAACCTGCATCACCCTGGCCAGTCGCCGCGTCTTCGTCTCCTCCTGCTTCGCGTCGAGTATGGAAATCGCCATCTCGTTCTTGTGAGTAAATGCCAACTTGTCCCACCGCTCCCGCACTTTCTTACTCTTTGCCAACTCCTTCTTGAGTTCCGGCGGAGCCTCCACCGTACGCGCTTCTTGATCGCGCTCGATCACGACGTCGACCACGTCTCCCGGCTTGGCCTTCGCCCCGTCCCGCATGGTGCGATTTACTGCCATCCCATGACAGCCGCCCATAGGCATCAGGGACGAACGAAACGGAAACCCGTTGATCGTCCCCCGCACCGGCACACGCGCCCTGGTGCCGAACGTCTCTGGGACATCAAATGGAGCATTGAGCCACGCCACCGCAGTCCCCTCGACACCTTCCAGCTTCACTTTGAATCGCAGTTTCTTCCCTGCCATCGGAATCCTCCAACCCAGCGCTGGTAAACTCTAACCCTGAGCCGCAGCAGCGGCAACCGCCATGATGCTCACGCCCGCAGAGTCCCCAAGGACGGCCAACGGCGCAGTCGAACGGATTGCGCCAACCCTGCTCCACATCCCGGAAGGCTGGTTCCTCATGGGCTCCGACTCCGGCCAGGACTGCGAACGCCCCGTTCATCGCGTCTGGATCGACACCTTCCTCCTCGCCGCCACGCAGGTCACCAACTCCGAATACGGCTGCTTCCTGCGTGCCACTTCCGCCCTGCCTCCGCCGTTCTGGCAAGACCCAAATTTTAGTCATCCCCAGCAACCCGTGGCCGGAGCCTCCTGGTTTGAAGCGGTTCGCTACTGCGAGTGGCTGAGTTCGCGAACTGGCCGCGCCTACCGCTTGCCCACAGAGGCAGAATGGGAGCGCGCCGCCCGTGGCGGCCTCGAGCAAAAGCGGTTCCCCTGGGGCGACGCCCCGCCCCAATCTCTTCCCGACTACGCCACGCGCTGGCAAAGTGGCCCCGAGCCCGTCGCGCGCTATGCCCCCAACGCCTTTGGCCTTTACGATATTTGCGACAACGTCCATGAATGGTGCAGCGACTGGTACGACCCGAACTACTACGCGATCTCACCCGACCGCAATCCGCGCGGTCCCGAAACAAGCTCGGCACAACCCCAGCGCAAAGCCTCGCGCGGCGGTTCCTGGCGCCACCACATCAAAGTTGCCCGTTGCTCTGCCCGCTCCAGCATCCCTCCGCATTTTCAGTATGCCGACTACGGCTTCCGCGTAGCCTGCGACGTTTCCTGATAGCCCCTATAATTTGTCGTTCCGAACCGGCGCGAGCCGGGAGGAATCTGCTGTTCGCCGGCATCGCTTCATGAATGCCGGGGGAGATGCCAAATGTTCCGTCCTGATCTTCTGAAAGACAAGCGCATCCTCATCACCGGCGGCGGCACTGGCCTGGGCAAAGGCATGGCCGAACGCTTCCTCGAACTGGGAGCAGCGGTGCACATCTGCGGCCGCCGCGAAGAAGTTCTGGAGCAAACCGCCTCCGAACTTACTTCGAAGGGACCGATTCACGCCATCCCATGCGATGTTCGCAACCTTGATGCGGTCGAGGCCATGATCAATTCCATTTGGAGCGAGGGTCCACTCGACATCCTCGTCAACAATGCTGCGGGAAACTTCATCGCCCGCACCGAAGAGCTTTCCCCAGGCTCGTGGAACTCCGTCATCAGCATTGTCCTGACGGGCACGCTCAACTGCACTATGGCGTGCGGACGCCGCTGGCTCAAGGGCGGTCACCGCGGCACCGTCCTCAGCATCTCCGCCACGTACGCGCCGGTGGGCTCAGCCTATGTCGTTCCCTCCGCTGTGTCGAAAGCCGGGGTTGAAGCGCTCACCCGCAGCCTGGCCGTCGAATGGGGCGACCGCGGCATTCGCATGAACGCCATCGCTCCCGGTCCGATCCCAACGCAAGGCGCGTTCTCGCGCCTGATGCCGCGCCCCGAACTCGAAACCCTCGCCCTCGACCGCAACCCGCTTCACCGTTTCGGCACGGTCGAAGAACTGGCCAACCTGGCAGCATTTCTCGTGAGCGATGGCTCCGGCTACATCAATGGCGAAGTGATCCGCATGGACGGCGGGGAATTCCTGCAGGGCGCCGGAGAATTCAGCAACCTCGGCCGCATGCTCAAAGAAGAAGACTGGCAGGCGTTCAAGCCGAAGAAATCGGGATCCGCCCCGAAGAGCTAGATGGGATACACGAAGCGCAAAGTCCGCGGAATTAACTCTTCATTCCTGCTGGCGGGCTTCGTATTTGCCGGCTGGGCGCTGGTCTGCGCCTGGTACGGCTGGCCGCGCGGCATCCGCGGTGGAAGCGTCGCTGGATTCGGCCTGTTCGCTCTGGCCGCGCTGTTCTTTTGCACCTTTCCGGTAATCTGGGCCCACTATCCGGAAAAACATCCGGTCTATCACGAACTCCGGCGCTACGGTGATCTCTCGCAGATCTCCCAACGCCTCGATCGCGAAATGACTGAAGATGTCGAAATCGTCGGCCCCTTCCGCTTCACCGCGACTCTGCTCGTCTACGACTCGGGCCACGAGTTTCAGATGGTCCCCTACGATCAAATCGTTCCGCGCAGATCGCTGGCCCCGACGATCCCGCCACAATCGTCTTACGCACGCGCACGGGACGCCGCTACCAGTGGTACAGCACCTGGCTTCAGGGAATTTTCGATCCGGAGAGGGTACTGGAAAAGATACGCGCGTCTTCGATTAAATCGGAAGATCGCCAGTCGCCGCCGTGATACCACTTCACAATCTTGCCATCGGGGCCTATGACGGTGGTGCTCAGGTTGTGCGTGATCAATCCGCCTTCTGGCTTAGCGATCAATCCAAAGAAGTCCGCAATTTTTGCCAGATCCGCACGGCGAGGGGCGGCGAACTCCCAGCGGCGGAAAAGCGTGGGGTCGCGGGTGTGAGCTACGGCGAAAGCGTAGTCGCGAAGAACTTTGGGAGTGTCGTGTTCGGGATCAAAGCTGAGGCTCAGCAGATGAATATGCGCGGCGAGGGTGGGATCGGCGACAAGTTGTTTGTCGATCTCGGCGAAGTTGCTGCTCATACGGGGACAGAAATCGGGAAAGGGGCAACGGGTATAGATGAAGGTGATGAGTACAACCTTCCCGCGATACTGCTGGATCGAGACGCGCCTGCTGTCCTGGTTAGTGAAGGAAAAATTGGGGACGTTATCGCCGGGGGCTGGAATGCGCTGAGTCGTAGCGGGGGCGGGAGGCGCCTTGGCATGGGCGGTGACTTTTACATTCTCGAGCCAGTAGTCGGGATCGACGACCACGACTTCGGCAGAAATCGAGTCGCCGGGAGAAAGCTGGACTAGCGTCGTTGGCGGCTTCACTTTGTAGGACATCGCCATGGCGCCCATGAAGCCGGGAATTTTGTCGCCGTCGATAACGGCAGACTGGTCTTGAGCATCGATGGACACGACGCGGCCGGTGAAGGGGTAGCGTTTCGCGACGGCCGGTTTCGTGCGATTGCAAGATGCGGAGAAGACCGCAACGCCCAGTGTGAGAGAAATCAGAACAATCCGGATGCGGGAGTTCACACTATCCACTTTAGCGCAGACGGAGGCAGCGTGCCATTCCGCCAGGCTCAGTGAGCTAGTGCCCATATTGTTGCGGGACTGCTTTTGTGAAATCCTCAGGGCGATTGGAAAACGCGGGCGGGGGCGCCCGCGCCACACTTTTTGGCGATGAGGCATTGCGATGGGATGCAACCCTGAGGTTTTGAAACATGTTCCGCTGTTCGCGCTTCTTGATGAAGATGAAACGGCGGTTCTGGCCGCGCAAGTGAGGCTGAAGACCTTCTCGCCACGGCAACGCATTTACAAGATGGGCGACGCCGGCGGGCAGGCCTACGTCGTGGTATCGGGCAGAGTGCGGGTGGCGACCGTCGATCAGGATCACCAGGAGGTGGTGGTCGACGAGCCGTCGCACGGCGAGTTCTTTGGATTCGCCTCGATGCTGGAGCAGACTCCGCATCAGACCGAGGCGACCGCCATCGAAGAGGCGGTCTGTCTCGAGGTGGACCGAAAAGATATTGCCGTGCTGCTGCAGCGCAAGCCGTTAGCGGGGATGGACATGCTAACGGTGCTCGGGCGACAGTTTCACGCATCGCAGCAATTGGTGCGCCTGCGGGCCAACCGGCATCCCAACGACGTGATCGAAAAGGACGCGACCTTCGGCGAACGCTTCGCCGACATAGTCGCGGGCTTCGGCGGATCGTGGACGTTCATCATTCTCTTCAGCATCGCGCTTGCGGTGTACATGACGGTCGATGCGCGATTGGGCAGCAGGGCCTGGGATCCGTACCCGTACATCCTGTTGAATCTGTTTCTGAATATGCTGGCGGCGTTGCAGGCGCCGATCATCATGATGAGCCAGAACCGCCAGGACACGAAGGACCGGCTGCGTGGGGAACTCGACTTCGACGTGAACCGGAGGTCCGCGGCAGAGATTCAGGGGTTGGCACGGAAGTTGAATTTGATGGGAGAAAAAATTGGCGATGTGGAGGAGATGCTGAGAGATAGGCTGGCGAGAAGTTGAGAAACTGAACCGGGCGACTCGCGGCGGCGAGTCCGCGCTACGATCGCAGTTCCATAAAGCTGTCGAACTTCGATATATTTCAGAGGAGAAGTCCAAGTCAGCGATCTCCGCGCTGAGGGTTTATGTCTCGCTTTCACTCCACTCGCCGAAACTTCCTGAAGGCTGCCGGAGCTGCTGCGGGCGCTACTCTGCTAGCTCCGTCGGCATTGTTGAGCGGGTCGATGACACCTGGCCAGAACAGAACTGCTCTACAGAACGAGGGAACAGCTGACTACTCTCTGAAGATTGCTACCACGCCTATCGAACTGGCGCCGAATCGCATTATCTCCGTCGCCACTTATAACGGGCAGTTCCCGGGTCCGCTGCTGCGCTTGAAGGAAGGTGAGAGAGTCACCATCGACGTTCGTAATGATACGGATACGCCGGAGCAACTGCACTGGCACGGGCAGTTCGTTTCTACCGATGTGGATGGAGCGGCGGAGGAGGGCACACCTTTTATTCCCCCGTACGGCAGCCGCAGAATTTCTTTTGTGCCGAAGCCCGCGGGTTTCCGCTTCTATCACAGCCACGTCCGGGCTGGAGCCAATCTGGGTGTGGGGCAGTACAGCGGGCTGGTCGGGCCGGTTTACATTGAGCCGAAGCAGCACGCGGGGAACTACGACCGCGAAGTCTTCCTTACGCTGAAAGAGTTTCAGCCCACACTGAGTCGCGGCGGCGACATGGCGATGAACTTCCTGTCGCCGGCTCAGACGGTCCCCGCACTCAAAGACGCCGGCGAGCGCACGATGAAAGCCTCCCTCGCCAAAGGGATGCCGCATGGATACGAGGTCGGCTACGATTCCTTCACCATCAACGGGCGGATGCTCGGTCATGGCGAGCCAGTGCGCGTGAAAGCGGGCGAGCGCGTGCTGTTTCACGTTCTCAATGGCAGCGCTACCGAAATTCGCAGCCTGGCGCTTCCGGGGCATACGTTCAACGTGATCGCGATGGACGGCAATCCATTGCCCAAGCCGATCCGTGTGTCGGGTCTGTGGCTGGGAACCGCGGAGCGAATTTCAGCCATCGTGGAAATGAACCATCCTGGGGTTTGGGTGATGGGAGACCTCGCCGACGATGATCGTCACCACGGCATGGGAATCGTGGTCGAGTACGCAGGCTACAAGGGCAAGCCGCAGTGGCTCCCGCCGCCGCCGTTTAAGTGGAACTATGCGCGCTTCGGCAATTCCGGCGCGACGTCGGCCACGCCCGACGAAGTGTTCGACATGCTGTTCGAAAAGCAAAATGCCGCGCTCGATGGATTCAATCAGTGGACCATCAACGGCGTGGCACATCCCCGAGACCAGATGACGGCAAGGCCCGCGTTCCATCTGCGTGAGGGCAAGCGCTACCGCATTCGAATGCACAATGCGAGTGATGACATCCACCCGATCCATCTGCACCGGCACAGCTTCGAGCTGACGCGGATTGCGGGACAGGTTACGTCGGGGGTGATGAAGGATGTTGTGATGGTGGGCGGATACCAGGAAGCCGAGATCGATTTCGTTGCCGATAATCCGGGCCTCACCTTGTTTCACTGCCACCAACAGCTGCACATGGACTTCGGCTTTATGACGCTCTTCGCATATGAATAGAGGTGGGGTCGCGGGGCGGCCGCGCTGTGCGCTGGCCGGGACAGCCGAAGGCGTGTCCCCACATGGTCCGGGGTTTCCGCCCCGACATGTGCCGAGGCCCCTCCCACCATTTTCCTGGTTGTCCCCAGGTTGATTAGTAGTGAAAGCGGTAGCGGAGTTCGACATATACTTCGCGGGGGTTGTTCCAGTGGAATCCGCCGAAGGTCTGGCTGTTGTCGAGTTCGACCCGGCGGTTGGCGACATTGAGCAGGTTGAGCGACGCCGATAAGCGCTCCCCGAATTCTTTACCTAACGAAAGATCGAATGTCGTGTGCGGCGGAAGATGGGCGCCGGGGTACGGTTGTCCTTGGAACGCGTTGCTGAAACCCGAGCCGTAATAGAGGTTGGTGGAGGCGTAGACGCGCGAAGGAAGAGTGATGTCGCCGCCGAGGTTGAGCGTATTTCGCTGGTCGTGATCAAGCGGGCAGAGGGTGGTGGCGGCCGCGGGATCGCAGATGCTGGTGACGAAGGCAAGCGCAAACAATAACAGGAGTCTGGCAGTCAGGCGCTGCATAGGTTGTGGCGAATCTGGAACCCCAACGTACACCCAGCATGGAACGCCGCCTAGAGAGGTGCGCAAGGCACTATCGGGTAGTATCCCCTTCCTACGGAAGGCCTCGCGCGGACGGGATGAGCGTCACTTCATGAGCACATAGGCGCCGCCGTTGGTGAAGGCGATGACCAGGTTCATCAGGACGAACATCAGGTCGTAGTGCCAGCCGGAGGCCTTCTCGCCCCAAAAGCCTGTGTGCCAGACGAAAATCTTCTTTTGGATGGCGCCGAGCATGATCGCAATGAGCCCGAAGGCCGCGAGTTGGGTTAGTACACCGGCGGCGACTCCCAGACCGCCGGCGACCTCGGCGATCCCCAAGAAGATGGTGAAGCTTTTCGGCATCTCGATGCTTTTGGCGCGGGCCTCGGGGTCTTTCAGGTGGCTGTAGCCGCTGGTGACGAAGACCAGACCCACCATCAAGCGGAGGAGAAGGAGGCTGAGGTCGGTGAAGCGGGAGAGTTGGGGGAACAACTGGCCTCCTTGCGTCTTCTTCACCCAAGTCATTCCGGGTGGCGTGGTAGCTACTTGCAGTGCTAAAGCAAAAGCAAGACCAAGAGTAAAAGCCGCGGACATGAGTGTCCGCGCCACATTTACACTCGGCCGCGAATCTTGGCCCACCACCAGCGGACGCCGACGAACAGGAATCGCCAGTCGTGGAAGAACTCCGGAGGCTTGCCTTCGAAGGCGTGGCCGATGAATTGGAAGACCCATCCGATCACGAAAAGCGCCAGGGCGTAGAGCCACAGGCGATGGAAGAAGAAGCCGGCAATGAAAACTGCGACCGATGCGAGAATCGTCGGAATGCCGAGTGTGTGGCAGGCCCGGTTGACGGGATGCTGGTGGCTGCTCGCGTATTGCGCGACCCACTGCTCGCTGGTGCGGTTGCCTAGCATGCGAGGGATGATACTACGGGTGCGGGGAGAGTCAAAATCCCCACCCTCTCGCAAAAAGCGCGAGAAGGGGTGGGGCACCCACCTGCCCTTTTCCCGGTCGTGGGTCAGTTTGGAATTGACTCACGACCGCCCTCTCCATTCGGTTGAGGCGCTTGCTTGCCGCGTGGTAGCATCCTAGGTTTTGGCAGGTGAGGTCGGGCTGGCCTGTCTGTCCTTATCCTCATTTATGGGCCGTATCTTTCCCTGCGCCTGCCGAAGGAGCCCAACTTGAAAGTTTATTCTGGAGAAAACATCCGTAATGTAGCGTTGGTCGGACACGGGCATGCCGGCAAGACCACGCTGGCGTCGGCGATGCTCTACACCTCGGGCGCGACGCCTCGCCAGGGCCATGTCGACGACGGCTCGGCCCCAACCGACTACGACGAGGAGGAGATCGCCCGCAAGATGTCGATTTCGACCGGCGTAGCCCTGGTGGAGTGGGGGAAGACCAAGATCAACATCCTCGACACACCGGGGTTCAATATGTTTGTCCACGAGGCCAAGATGGTGCTGCCCGTGGTGGATGCGGCGATTGTGGTGGTCGATGGCGTGGCCGGCGTGGAAGTGGTGACCCAGCGCGTGTGGAATTATTGCGAAGAATATAAGACGCCGCGGCTGATCGTGGTCAACCGCATGGATCGTGACCGGTCCGACGCGGCGCGGGTGCTGGAGTCCGTGGAGAAAGCGTTCGGGCGCAACGTGATCCCGATTGAGCTGCCCATCGGGGCGGAGAAGAATTTATCGGGCGTGATCGACCTTGTGCGCATGAAGGCGTACACCTACGAGCTCGGAGGCGACGGCAAGGGAAAAGAGGGCGAGATTCCGGCGAATATGAAAGATCAGGCCCAGGAGGCGCACGAGCGGCTGGTGGAACTGGTGGCCGAGGGCGACGACAAGTTGATGGAAAAATTCTTCGAGGCCGGCACACTTGGAGAAGAGGACCTGGTTCCGGCGCTGCACAACGCCATTCGCGAAGACAAAATTTTCCCGGTGATCTTCAGTTCTGGGCTGGGCAATATCGGCGCGGACCGGGTGATGGACTTCATCGTGGACTACACGCCGGCGCCTTCGGAGCACGAGTGGGTGCAGGGAGAAGCCGGGGGCAATGGCGACGCCCCCAAACGGCATGAGACGGACGCCGAGCCGGTGTCGTTGTACGTGTTCAAGACCGTGTCGGATCCGTTTGCTGGCAGGATTTCTTATTTCAAAGTCTTTTCGGGTGTGGTGAAAAACGAAGCCAGCATGCAGAACTTCCGCAGCAACTCGTTGGAAAAGCTTTCGCATATCTCGGTGATGCAGGGGAAGACGTCGGTTCCGGTCAACGAACTGCACGCGGGCGACATCGGCGCGGTGCCTAAGTTGAAAGAGACGCTGACCGGCGACACGCTGGGCGACAAAGCGGCGCCGATTCAGTATCCACGGGTAAACCTGCCGGAGCCGGCGATCACCTTTGCCATCGAGCCCAAGAGCCGAGCCGATGAAGATAAGCTGGGGCCAGGGTTGCACAAGCTCATGGAGGAAGACGCGATGCTGCGGTTCTTTCGCGATGCGCAAACCAAGGAATTTCTGATTGCAGGCACGGGCCAGCAGCATATCGAGGTCACGGTCGCGAAGCTGAAGAAGCGTTACAACACCCAGGTCAACCTGAAGGCGCCCAAGGTGCCGTATCGCGAAACCATTCGCGGCAAAGCCGATGTCCAGGGGCGGCACAAAAAGCAGACCGGCGGCCATGGTCAGTACGGCGACTGCAAGATCAAGATGGAGCCGCTGCCGCGCGGCGGAGAGTTCGAGTTCGTCAACGATATTTTCGGCGGCGCCATTCCGAAGAACTACATTCCGGCGGTGGAGAAAGGGATTCGTGACGCGGCGGGGCGCGGGTATCTGGCGGGATTTCCGGTCGTCGATTTCAGAGTCGTACTCTACGACGGCTCGTACCACGACGTGGATTCGAACGATCTGTCATTCCAGATGGCGGGCCGCATAGCTTTCAAGAAAGCGATGGAGACCGCCAAGCCGACGATCCTCGAACCTATTATGGCGGTCGAGATCACGGTGCCGGACGACTTCGCTGGTTCGATCATGGGCGATCTCAACAGCCGGCGCGGGCGCATCCAGGGCATGGACAACAAGGGCGGCAACACGATCGTGAAGGCCGAAGTGCCCATGGCCGAGATGCTGACCTACGGAGTGGAACTAACCTCAATGACGCAGGGCCGCGGCAGCTTCAACATGGAAATGCACCACTACGACGTCGTGCCGGGACAGCTGCAGGAGAAGATCATCGAAAAGGCCAAAGCGGAACGGGGAGAGGTGAAGGAAGAGGAAGAATAGCAAGCGCCGCGTACCGAACTGCGAACTGGGGGCGTAAGGCCACCCCCGTCGTCATCGCGCTTATCGTAGTTATTGGATTTCGATGTGGAAAACCTCCGCGATCTGAAAATTTGCCCGATTGAGCAAAACCAGATTTCCGCCAATCACGACGTGTGCGTAGTTCGGAGGCGGAGGTGGAAGCATCCGCTCCAGATCCGGCGGGCAGGGCTGCATCTTCCTCTGAAGGCTCGGAGGCAGAGTTCCCCGAGCCACTAACTGACGCTCTAAGCCGGGAGACAGGCGGTCGCGCTTGGCCAGACCGGGAGGGAGATGTTCGTGGTGCTCGCGATACCAGCCGCGCACTTGGTCGCGGTCGTGATCGGAATAGCGGTCGTGGCCGTGCCCGCGGTCGTGGCCCCGGTCGTCATCATCGTCACGATCGTGCTTTTCGTGGCCGTGTCCGTGCTCCTGGGCGACCGCAATCGTCGTCGAGAGGGCTAGCGATAGCACGGCGAACACGCCGGCGCGGAACCCGGCTTTAAACGACATAGGGATTCCTCCTGTAAAGCACGCAAAACAGCAGAATAGGTGAATGTCCGCGATGCGGGTAGGGTACGAAGGGCCACGAATGCGAATGGCCAGCCTGCGGCCTTGGTGATCCTCCTCACACGGATCGCACCAACCAAGCCGTATAATCCTTCCCCATGAATCAGGAACAGAAAGTCGCTGAGTTCAAGCGGCGCAACCAGCTCGCCGAAGACGGCGGCGGCGCCAAGCGTCGCGAGCGGCAGCACAAAGAGGGCAAGATGTCGGCTCGGGAGCGCATCGAGTTCCTGCTCGACGAGGGGACGTTCGAGGAGACCGACAAGCTCGTGACCCACCGCTGCAACGACTTCGGCATGGCGGAGCAGAAGGTTTACGGCGACGGATTCGTCACCGGATATGGCCGCATCGAAGGCAGGTTGGTGTTCGTTTTCGCGCAGGATTTCACCGTGTTTGGCGGCTCGCTCTCGGAATCGAACGCGGCCAAGATTGTCAAGATCATGGACCTGGCCGCCAAGATGGGCGCTCCCGTCATTGGACTCAACGATTCCGGCGGCGCCCGCATTCAGGAAGGCGTGATGTCGCTGGCCGGCTACGCCGACATTTTTCTGCGCAATACGTTGTATAGCGGCGTGGTGCCGCAAATTTCCGCCATCATGGGGCCATGCGCCGGCGGTGCCGTTTATTCGCCGGCGATCACCGACTTCGTGCTCATGGTCGATAAGACCTCTTATATGTTCATCACCGGGCCGGACGTTATCCGGACTGTGACTATGGAAGACGTCACCAAGGAGCAACTGGGCGGTGCGATGACGCACAACGAGACCTCCGGGGTGGCGCACTTTCTTGCCCACGACGACGCCGAGTGCCTGTCGATGGTGCGGGAGTTGCTGAGCTTTGTGCCGTCGAATAATCTCGACGAACCACCGCGCAAGGCCTCGACCGATCCCATCGATCGCGCCGACGCGGCGCTCGACAAGATAGTGCCGGCGCAGTCGAACCAGCCCTACGACATAAAAGATGTGATTCACGCGGTGGTCGACGATGCCTACTTCTTTGAGGTGCAGGAGCATTATGCAAAGAACATCGTCGTTGGATTCGCGCGGCTGGACGGGCGGAGCGTCGGGATCGTGGCGAACCAGCCGGCAGTGCTCGCAGGAACGCTCGACATCAGCGCGTCGGTGAAGGGCGCGCGCTTCGTGCGCTTCTGCGACTGTTTCAACATTCCTCTGGTCACGTTTGAAGACGTGCCGGGGTTCCTGCCCGGGACGGCGCAGGAATACGGCGGCATCATCAAGCACGGCGCCAAGCTTCTGTTCGCTTTTGCCGAGGCGACGGTGCCCAAGGTTACGGTCATCACGCGCAAGGCGTATGGCGGGGCCTACTGCGTCATGGCGTCGAAGCACATTCGTACGGACGTGAACTATGCCTGGCCGACGGCTGAGATCGCGGTGATGGGGCCGGAGGGCGCGGTGGATATCGTCTACAAACGCGAACTCGACGCCGCTGCCAATCGCGAACAAGTGCGCCGCGAGAAGATCGACGAGTTCCGTGAGCGCTTCGCCAATCCGTACGTGGTCGCCGACCGCGGCTTTGTGGACGCGGTCATCCAGCCGAGAGAGACGCGCAAGAAGTTGATCCAGGCGCTGGCCATGCTGGAAACCAAGCGCGACAAGAACCCGCCGAAGAAGCACGGGAATATACCGCTGTAGGTTCTACTTGGGTTCTACCCAATGTGCGGGTCGCCCACGGAGGCCGCCATGACAGTGCCGAAGGGCGAATTCGGATTCCTTCAATACATGGAAGTCGAACAAACGCCCATTCTCCTGGTGCGGGGTGGCTATTGGACGTTTCCCAAGTTCTGCAACACCTCGCCGCCTGGTTGGTACGTCGACATTGGTGCGGTCTCGAAGGCAGAACGAAAGGGATATTGCCAGAGGCTGGCGTCGTTGCCGGATGGGTGCCTTGACGCTCGCGAGCTCACTGTTAAGGGACGAATCTATGCGCTGAGACAGTTGATCGCGGAAATCGAGAAACGGCGCAGTCCTCCCGGAAAAAACGCGATCCCAAAAACGCGAGGCGGGGCCGTTCGCGATAGCGAACAGGTGCCCACTTCAGGCAGCAATAGGCGTCCCGGCGCTCGACCCCTCGACGACTTCGCTAGAGGACTTTTGAAACGCGTACGAGATCAGCTGAGGGAAGAACCGAACAGTTACACCCGTTTTTTTCGAGTGATTGTCATTCCGGAGTGGAAGCGGAGAGCCCTGCCGGAACGCTACCCTGATGACGGCATTGTGGCTTGCCCTGCCGGGTGGGTGTGCATTTTGGGTGGCACGGAGAGCCCGGCTCGACTGTCAGCGATGAGTCCGCAAGAACTAGAGGGGGCCTGTGCGAAGATTCTCAATCTAACCAGCGAGGAGGTTAGAGGGCTCTTTGATTACGCCTACTGGCCTGACCGCCACTTCCAGAAGCATTCCCATGCGAAGTCTCTTCGCGAGCGAGCCCGGGCGGCTGTTATTAGGATAGAAGACGCCATCGTAAATGGGATTCACACGAATGATTGAATCGTTTTCACAAGGTACGAATGAAAAAGCTTATTGTTCTGCTCACTCTCTGTTCACTGGCAATTCCACTGTCATCGCAGGATCCGGCGGGGTGGCTTGGGGCTCTCCAACAGGCCAAAGACTACGTGCAGCACCGAGCCTCCAGCTACGACCGGACTGGCGCTAACGCAGACTTCCGCGGCATCGCGCCGGGCGAGACGCTCACGCTGCTCGACGAGAATGGGCCGGGGCTGATCAGCCATGTGTGGGTCACGATCGCCAGCGACGATCCCCACCATCTCAAGGCGCTGGTTCTGCGGATGTATTGGGACGGCGAGGCTACGCCCAGTGTCGAGACTCCCATTGGCGATTTTTTCGGGCTAGGGCTCGGAGACTATTACCTCTACCAGTCGCTGCCTCTCTCAGTCGGCTCCGACAAGGCGCTGAACTGCTTTTTCCCGATGCCCTACCAGAAGCACGCGCGCATCACCGTCACCAATGAAGGCGCGATCAAGGTCGACTCGTTCTACTTCAATATCGACTATCGCGCTTACTCGAAGCCGCTGCCCGCCGACCTGCTTTATTTTCATGCCCAGTACCGGCAAGCCACGCCCGCCCAGGGATGGACCAACCGATGGCAGTCTAACGGCGACCAGTTGGTGAACGACAAGAAGAATGTGAACGGGGAAGGCAACTACGTCTGGATGGAAGCGACGGGCCGCGGCCACTTCGTCGGCGTGACCATGTCGGTGCTGCAGAATCAGGATGGATGGTGGGGCGAGGGCGATGACATGTTCTTCGTCGATGGCGAGACTACGCCTTCGATCAACGGAACCGGGTCGGAAGACTATTTTCTCGGCGCGTGGGACTTCGGCGACCATGCGTTTTCTTACGGATTATTCGGTGCGCCGGTGAAGGGGCAGGAACTGGCCGGTGGGCGTTCGTCGGTCTATCGCTTTCATCTCGACTCGCCTATTCCGTTCACCAAGTCGCTGCGCGCCACTATTGAGCACGGCCACGCGAATCACCGCTCGGACAATTATTTCTCTGTGGCGTATTGGTATCAGACGGAGCCGCACGCGGCGTTTCCGGCGCTGCCGGCGCTCGAGCAGAGGATCCCGAGGATATATCCGGTGGGCGGACCGGGGAATGCGGGAAAGTGACGAGGCCCTCAGGGGCTGAAGCCCGCATGAGTTGGGGGCTCTTTTGCACGGCTAAAAGCCGTGCCCTTCCGGTTCTTCTTCCACGAATCTGTAGGAATAGATGACAACTTTGATGGTGCTAAGGGGTCAAACCGGAGTGGTGAGAACTGGAGCCAAAGGCCAAGAGCCAAGAGCCAAGAGCCAAGAGCCAAAAAGTAAGAGAGTTCCGAGGTGGTGTTGGGATCATTCGTCTCGGCCAGTAGCTCGCGTTTGACCCTTGCTTGACCTGCTCTCGTTGCCTCCCTTGCGGGGCGCAACGCGCGATCTTCGCTTGGGCTCCGGGCTCACCGCCAACCGGAAAAACCAACCCAACGCCTCGGAACTCTATCCTGCCTCTGACTTGGTCTTCTCGTTCTCCTCGACCAGCGCTTTGCTTTAGACCCTTGCTCGCCCTCCCTCTCCACCTTTCGGTTAAGAGAGTGACTCCGCTCGAGCCCCGGACGCCGCACCAACCGGAAAAACTTTAGAAGGTGTCAAAGAACGATCTTGTTGTACTCCTTCTATTTTTTGAGTCAACGAAAAATCACGGGTTGTAACTGTATGTGTTTTCAATCGAGTGCAGCCCGTCCACAAGCGCATGACCGGATTTTGTGCAGTGTGTCGAAGCACTTTTGCCAGACCCCGCGCCAGTCGCGGATTTTCGCCCTTTGTATCGACTCGAATCGATGTGAATCGCAGGTCACGATTGTGTTTCGGATTTGTGAAAATCACGGACTTGCCGCGTCCGGCTTGTGGTTTGCTCGTTTTCGCGGGCGCGCATTGTGCACCGGACAGGAAAAGCGAGTCGAGCTTTGCTCGACCGGACGGCCGAAGGCGGCCGTCCCTACATGGGCATTGCCGATTTCGGCTTCCCGGGTCAGCTGACTTCTACCTTTTCGTCCACCAACCGCTTGTCGCTCTCATCGGAACCAGTCAGTTCGAACGAGTTCGTCACCGCAGCTTTCCCCTTCTCGACGCTGGTGATGACATAGGAGCAGCCCAGCCAATGTGCCTCGGCGAAGTCGGTCGGCGACCATTGAGCGGGATGATCCGGGTGGGAATGGTAGAAGCCGACAATATCCTCGCCGCGCCCGCGCCCTTCCCGCTGGATGCGCACCAGTTCCCGCGGATCGATGTTGTAACGGTTGTGGGCGGAGTCGGTGCGCGTGTTGCCGCACCGTGCGGTCGAGGTTACGACGCGGGTTCCATCATCGTCGAAGCGGCCCAGGAGAATGCCGCAGCACTCGTGGGGGTAGGTTTCTTCACCGTGTCGGCGGAGGGCGTCATAGTCTTGGCTGGAAACTTTCAGCATTGCTGGATTTTCAGTGGCTCACGAGCGGGAATCAAAATCCCCACCCTCTCGCGAGAAACGCGAGAAGGATGGGGCACCCTCTGAATGCCTCATCCCTCGGTCCAGAACCTTTCGCTCAAATACTTTTCGCCGGAGTCGCAGAGGATGGTCACGATCACCGCCTCACTGCCTTTCTTCAGGGGAAGCTCGTGGGCAATCTTCAGACAACCGACCACCGCTGCCGCGGCTGAAATTCCGACCAGCAACCCCGCTCCGCGCGACAGTTGCCGCGCCATGGCGTAGGCGTCCTCGGTTGCGATCTCGAGATTTTGATCGGCGAGCGCCGCGTCATAGATCTTGGGCACTATGGCGCTGGCCATGTGCTTGGCGCCTTCGATTCCGTGGAACGATGAGTCGGGCTGGAGCGAAATGCACTGCACCCGCGGATTCAGTTCCTTCAGCCGCCGCGTCGTTCCCACAAACGTTCCACTTGTGCCGAGCATCGAGACAAAGTGAGTCACTCGCCCCTGGGTCTGCTGCCAAATTTCGTTGGCCGTGGTGAGATAGTGCGCCTTCCAGTTGGCCTCGTTCGAATACTGATCGGCATAAAAATATTGGTCGGGATGGCTGGCTGCCAGTTGCCGCGCCATGCGAATCGCGCCATCGGAGCCGTCCCCAGGATCGGTATAGAGGATGTTGGCGCCGTATCCCTGCAGGATTTGCTTGCGCTCGCGCGAAACGTTTTCCGGCATGCACAGCGTCACTGGGAATCCCTCGGCCGCGCCCAGCATGGCGTAGGCTATGCCGGTATTGCCGCTGGTGGCATCGAGCAAGATTTTGCCGGGGCGCAAATGACCATTGCGGCGGCCTTCCGCGACGATGTTGGTGGCGGCACGATCCTTCACCGATCCGCCGGGGTTATACCATTCGGCCTTGCCCAGAAGTGCTACGCCCGGCAGGTCGCGCGTGAGCGCATCCAGACGCAGAAGCGGAGTGTTGCCGATGCGCTCAACCAGGCTGTGGCCTAGCGTTTCGCCCAGTCCTGGCGCCATTTCTCCCTGCCCGTTGTCCTTCGCCCGCGTTGCCATCGCCGTAATTTTGATTGAACTGTGCGCCATATCTGAACCGAACCGCCGTGACCAACGTAATGTGCTATGTGGCCGGAAACGAGGTATGTAGTATTTTGTTTAGATGATTAAGGTTCGCTCGGCGATGCGACTCGTGTAAAGTTACCCCCGGTCCTGATCATTGCTGCATCTAATATGACGAGTTTCGCCGGCAAAGGAAAGGTTCAAGTCCAAAGCAATGGCTAAAACTATTGAAGCACGAACCTACGAGGAAGCGCTAGCCTGGCTGCGCGACCACGGGTTCGACGTAACCGACGCCCCCGGCACCAACGGCCGGGTCTTCCTGCGGAAATATAATGTATCGGCGGCGATCCAGAAGGCGCCGGACGATGGCGTCAAGATTTTTGCCTACCCGGGCTACCTGATTGGCAGTGAGATCTCGAAGCTGGTCAACCGTGGGTATCAGCAGTTCCTCAAAACCTCGAAAACCGAAGTTCCGGCTAGCGCTGACCATCTGAAGGCGCTGCATTCTTTTGCGGAAGAACTCAAGGTCGCGCTCGGCCTGCCCAGTTTGTATAACGAATCCCTGGGGACGGTCAGCGAGTCCTACCAGTACGATCGGATCGTGGACCGCGACAAGCCAGCCGTGGATCGCCCGAAGCGTCCATGGGAGGTCGCGGGAAAAGCGGCCGCCGCGGCGGCTAAGAAGAGCCGGGCGTAACTCGCTTCATACGCTGCCGGTGTGAACCCAGGCTCAAGGGCCGCAAATACCTCGACGGCCTGATAGGAGCTTTGTTATGAGGAGCCTGTCCCTAGTTGGAGTTCTGTTCCTGGTTTTAGGACTGTTGGCCTTAGTAGTCCCCATTCCTCATCATGAGGACCACGGCGTAAAGATCGGAGACGCCAAGTTCAGCGTCCGGACCGAGAGCAGCGAAAGACTGCCGCCTGCGGTGGGAATTGTTCTTGTGGCTGGGGGCGTGGTCGCCTTGGTCCTGGGATTGCGCAAAAGCTGAACTTCGATTACTTCTGCTCCGGTAAGTGTTTCCCATCAGCTTTTGCGTTCCGCTCGAAGAATTTCCACTTATCCATCCCCGCCGCGACGGCCACATCGAAAAATCCCACCATCATTTCGTCGGACGTCTGATCGCCCCACGTGACCGTTTTCTCTGGATCGGGATTGTGCGGGTTGTTCCTGGAATTGTCGTACCACGCGATGGCCCGCAGCCTGGTCCCAGCCTTGAGCAGACGAGGTTCGGCCAGTTTGTAACTCAGTTGCCAGTGGAAGTGATAGTTCACTCGCAGCAAAACTTCCACGCTGCCGTCGTCGTGGACGATGTCGTACTCGAAGCGCTTGCCGCGAAGATGCATGTGCGGAAACAGGCTCAGGAGCGTGGCATCGTTGGGCAGCGTGCCCTGCACATCGACGCGGAAGTCGTCCGCTCCCGGCGGAATGATCAGGGCATGATTGTTCAACTGAAGAGTGATTACTCGCTGCTTCGGGGGCGCCTTCGCAAACACCAGGCCAATGCTGGTCTGATCTTCTTCCGCAGTGCCGTTGGTCGTGTAGTGCATTTGGAAGACAAGATCCGATCCGGCCGGGACAAATTTTGCCATGCCCGGCGGCCACTCGTCCGGCGAACTACCGGGCGCATATACGAGCAGGAGATCGCTGGTGGTCTCATGGGCTTGGCGCCGTTCCCCGGGGTCGGTAAGCGTCGAAGCGGTGAACGGCTCGCCCAGTGGAGCGTGCCGCAACCATTGTGAATCCGGCGGACGGATGTAGACCACTGCGTGGTGCACGTGCGCCGGACTTCCCGGACGAAACTCCGACATCTGGACCCACCGGTCTTCCGAAAAATGTGTGGATACAATTTCGTAGGTGTACTCGACCTCGCCCTGACGCGGAATCTTCACGGCCTTGGGCATCTTCACCACCAGGTCGGGCTGAGGAATATTCCATCCCTGGGCCCACTGGCGTGGTTCGGGCGCGTCTTGCGGGTCACCCTCCGGTGCGCCCGCGCTCGCCCACGCCACGATGCTCGCGATCTGCTGCGCGTTCAAGGAAGAGTCATTGGCAAAGCGTCCGTACCGCGGATCGGCGAACCACGGCGGCATGATCTTCATTTCGACGGAGTGTGCCATCGCGGCCGCCAATGGTTTCGCTTGCGCATATGTTTCGAGGGGCATGGGCGCGACTTCACCCGCGCGATGGCAGCTCTGGCAGTGGTTCTGCAGGATGGGCAGGACATCTTTATAGAAGGTGGGTGGGAGACTCTTCTTCTGAAAGGCAGCGCCACAAAGGCATAAGGTGAGCGACGCAACCGCCAGCAGGCCGACAGCCCTGGGACCCATGTCGTGATTTTACAAGCTGGAGGTTTTCCTTCGTCGGTCCGAACGCTGCCTTTCACGGTCGCTAGTGATCCCTGTACGCTAGCGTCGTTATCGAAGGCGTCATCCCGAACCGCGGCGCAGTTCAGCCGCGGGAGGGATCTCGGGTACTACTTGGCAGTCAATACGCTGGGAGATCCCGCCCCGCCTGAAGAACGACTGCGCTTGATTGCATAACGACGTTGGCTCGTCGCAGCGAGTAGATTGGTTGTGACAAAACAGACCAAGGCTCGAGAGAAGGAGCCAACGTCATGCTGATTATAGGCTGTGATTTTCATCCGGGTTTTCAGCAGGTCGCGATCTTTGACAACCAAACGGGAGAGTATCAGGAGCGGCGTCTGGGGCACCGCGCCGAGGCGGAACAGTTTTACCGCGCGCTGGCGGGCCAAGTGGTGCGGGTGGGAATGGAAGCCTGCGGACACTATCCGTGGTTCGAGCGGCTGCTGGCGGAGTTGGGGTTCGAGTTGTGGCTGGGGGATGCGGCTGCGATCCGGGCCGCGGTGGTGCGGAAGCAGAAGACGGACCGGCGGGACGCCGAGCATGTGCTGGAGCTGCTGCTGCAAGGGCGGTTTCCGCGGATCTGGGTGCCGAGTCTAGAGGAGCGGGACGTGCGGCAGTTGCTGGTGCATCGGCACAAGCAGGTGCAGGCGCGGACGCAAGTGAAGAATCAGTTGCAGGCCATGGCGCTGAGCCAGGGAGTGCAGAAGAAACGCAAGTTGTGGACGGAGGCGGGGCGGGCGGAGTTGGAGCAATTGCCCATGTTGCCCTATGCGGCGCAACGGCGCCAGCAACTGCTGGAGGCACTGGACGCACTGGGAGCCGAGATCGAGCCACTGAACCGGCGGGTGGAAGAAGAAGTGGCGCAACGGCCAGCGGCGGTTCGGTTGCAGACGCATCCGGGAGTGGGGCCGGTGACGGCGCTGGCCATGGTGTTGACGCTGGGGCCGGCGGAGCGGTTCGCTTCGGGCAAGCAAGTAGCGAGCTACTTCGGACTGATTCCCAGCGAGCATAGCAGCGGCGGGCGGCAGCAGTTGGGGCACATCAGCAAGCAGGGCAGTTCGTTTCTGCGCTTTTTGCTGGTGGAGGCGGGCCAGTCGGCGGCACGTTACGACGCCGAGTTGGGACGCTTCTATCGTCGCTTGGCGGGGCGCAAACATCGCGCCCTGGCCAAAGTGGCGGTGGCGCGCAAGCTGGCGGTGAGGTTGTACCTGATGTTGCGCGAGGACTGGACGTACGCGCAACTATGCAGGGCGGTCGTGCAGGCGAGCCCGAGTCATCCTGTGGTGGGACGACAGAGCCGAGCGCTTGAGTAGGCAGCCTGCCTCCCCGAAGCAGCGGGGAGTTCGAAGCACGAATCATGGGAGCACGACCCGAAGAGATGGATGGCGGGACCTTGCGTCCCCCGCGAGATTAAAGGACACGACCTTGGTCTGGAGAGTCAAAACCTTTTCTGCTAGAGCGAAATGGCGCTTCTTTAAAACCCGACGCGCCAGCGGAGAGGTGTCGGCAAAATTCGCTTGACACGCGCCCACGTCGTTAGAGACGGGATGACGCCCATAGGAAAGGGTATTTGAACAAACGATCTGCGCGTCCGGGTGTCGTCGGCGCTTATGCTTCGCGCACGCCAATGGCCAAAAATGCTACATTCAAAGTTCATGTCAGCTCCCAATTCCAACTTTGTTCGGGCCTGCAAATCCCAGCCTGTCGATCGCACGCCGGTCTGGTTTATGCGCCAGGCCGGACGCTATATGCCCGAGTACCGCGCGGTCCGCAAGCAGCATTCGCTGCTCGAAATCTGCAAGAAGCCGGCGTTGGCGGCCGAAGTGACGATTACCGCCGCTGAAATTCTCGGTGTCGACGCGGCCATTATCTTCGCCGATCTGCTTCTGCCCCTCGAAGTCATGGGCCTGCCCTTTCACTTTTCCGCCGGAGAAGGCCCGGTCATCGAGAAGCCAGTGCGGAGCAAAGAAGATATTGCCAACCTGCGCACCGACCGTGCCGCCGAACTCGGCTATGTGTCCGAGGCCGTGAGCCTGGTCGCCAAGCATTTCGCCAACCGCGTTCCGGTCATCGGGTTCTGTGGCGCTCCCTTCACGCTGGCCAGCTACATGATTGAGGGCGGAGGCTCGCGCAACTACGTTCACGCTAAGAAAATGATGTACAACTGCGCAGCCGACTGGGACTCGCTCATGGGCAAGCTGGTCGCGGTCACCACCGCCTATTCGGCTGAGCAGGTGCGCGCCGGCGCTGACGCGATCCAGATTTTCGACAGCTGGGTCGGCTGCCTTGGCGTAGAAGACTACCGCCGCTACGTACTGCCGCATGTGACAGGTATGGTGAAGCAGCTACAGAAGACTGAAGTGCCCATCATTTATTTCGGCACTGACAGCGCCACGCTAGAGTTCCTAGACTGCCTCCATGACACAGTTCGCGACCGGCTGGCGTTCTACCAGCTGACCGTCGAAGCGCCAGCACATCCGGACGAGGCTAGTGAGGGACCGTGAGCACGGACGGCGAGTTGTACGAGCGCGACCCGGAGGCGTGGAACGCCTACCTGGCCGAAGGGAACGCCAAGCAAGCCCGTAAGCGCGTTAGCGCCGACGCCATCGTCCGCGATTCGTCCGGTCGCATCCTCCTCGTCGATCCCACCTATAAGGCCGACTGGGACCTGCCCGGCGGCATGGCCGAGGCCAACGAGCCGCCCGCCGACGCAGTGCGCCGGGAACTGCTCGAAGAACTCGGGCTCGACCTCCAGGTCGGAGCCCTGCTCTGCGTTGATTTGGTCTCACCCACGGACCCTGGGACGACCTCCTCAACGACAGACGAGATCCACGGCCTGCCATTCGTCGACAGCGAACTGCGCGCCTTTGCGTTCTGCGACGAAGGCCAGGCCAAGGAACGCCTCCGCCCCTACGTCTGGCGCGGGGCAAGCGCCGCACTGGAAGCGCTGGGGACCGGCCGGGCACGGTATCTGCAGGACGGGTACGCCTAAGCCGACGTCAAGAACGATGTACCTCGGTTGTACCTGGCGTATACCCGCCTTGTACCTGACGCGCATCTGTCGGCGTATCGACCCCGCCCACGAGCGCATGGACCGTGCCGGGATGGCGC
>CAWFUU010000023.1:0-34249 GCA_963819035.1 uncultured Acidobacteriaceae bacterium
TACCTGATCAATCCCGGGTCGGTCGGCCAACCACGTGACGGCGACTGGCGCGCGGCGTTCGCGTTGTTTGATTCCGATGCGCAGATCGTCCATTTCCACCGCACGCCCTACAACCTGAGATCTGCGCAGGACCGCATCTTGGCGGCGAAGCTCCCGCCGCGCTTGGCCACGCGGCTCGCCGCCGGACGGTGAGCAATGAGGTTGTGGAAATCTCCCCCAATTAATGTTTCGGGAGCCGCTGTTGACCGCTTGCTGAGTGCTTTCCATTTTGGGAAAGCCGGCGGCGTTGAGGGTATCCCCCCTCCCCCCCGCCTCGGAAAGGCTGGGTGGGCGCGGGGTTCGCAAAAAGGGTCTGCAAAATCTTGATGGCAAAGAGCTTACAGGTCAAAATCTTGATAATAAATGACTTACGGCGATTCCGGCGCTCCACGCGCTACCGCCTCCGCCTCGACCATGATGTGCTCCTTGTATTCTATGGTCAAGGTTGGATGTCACATAGTCGAGGAATATTGCTGTGATTTTCGGATCGCGGCCCCGTTGTAGACTCGGTTATGCCCTCTTACTCTTCCCGCACCGGCGGGACCAAGCCCCTTTTCGAATCCCGCGAGAATCCACCCGAGCATTACCTAATTGCGCATAGCGACGGCGGCGCGCGCGGCAACCCGGGCCCGGCGGGCTACGGGGTGGTCATCGAGGACGAATCGGGACGTAAAGTTGCCACACTCAGCGAATACCTCGGGCACCAGACCAACAACTTCGCCGAATATCAAGGCCTGATCGCCGCCCTCGAATACGCGCTCCAGCACGGGCCCAAAGCGCTCAAGCTGATCAGCGACTCCGAGCTTCTGGTGCGGCAGATCAAAGGCATCTACAAGGTGAAGAACGCGGTGCTGCAGGACTTGCACGGGCGCGCCAAGGAATTGATTGGCCAACTCGAGTGGTTCTCGATCGGGCACGCTCTGCGAGAACATAATCAGGAAGCGGATCGGCTGGCGAACGAAGCCATGGACAAGGGCATGGGGCGGGGCGGGACGCGGGGAGTGCCCGTGCTGCCCGCGTCCCGGCCGCAGGCGCCGCAGGAATTCGAAGGCATTGTGCGCAACGGCGTCGTGCAGCTCTCAGGCGGGGGTTTGCCGGAAGGCACGCGCGTGCAGGTGCGCGTGAAGAAATGAGAGCCAGAGCGAACCTCAGAGGCTAAAGCCGTTGAGAATTGTGGTTCACCGTGCTCTTGCTGGATTCGCGATTCAGGACTCCGGGGAGCTTTTCGAGAGCGTCTGAGAAATACAATTCTCCTCTGGTACAGCCCCTCCTTCAGCCGGGTCAATACGGAAGAAGGAAAGAGCCCCGGCTGGTTGACCGGGGCTCAGAGACTCAAATAACTTAGTACACGCTGCCAGCAGACTTTACGACCGTGGATTGCACGGCAGTGATCGTCTGGGTTTGAGTGTGAAGGGTGGTTGTGTCCCAGGGACCGTTGACGGAGCAGCCGACGTAGATCAGATTGGTGGGGTTAGCCAAGGTGACCCAACCGTTTACCACCAAAGTCGTACTTGTCGTTGTTTGTCCGTCAGCAGTAAACGGGAGTTCCATCGTTGCGAACGCAGGCTGCCCCATGTTCACAGGGCTGGCGCCGCCATCGGAGGCATAAAGACCGCACCAAGGGTTGACGAAGCGGTGACCTTGCGGATCAACTCCGTAGGCGAGGGTGATATTCCCAGTCACCAAATAGGAACCCGCAGGGATGTTGGTGAGTTGGATCACTCCCGGCGACTGGATGCCCGCCGACACGCTTACCGGAGCGTTGGTGTACGTGGTGTTCACGTAAGTATTCGCTGGGGCGTTGGTACCAGCAGGACCCGCGGGTCCGGTGGCTCCAGTAGCTCCTGTTGCACCTGTAGCTCCCGGCAGACCGTTGATGCCCGGGGTTCCGTCGATCCCGTTCGTTCCATTGGTGCCATTGGTGCCTGCCTGTGCCATCATGACCCAAGGAAGCGTGCCCGGTAGAGTCCCCGCAGTTACCGGCCCGGTTGCAACATACGTGGACGTGCCACCGTAAGTTGCGACGCCGCCAGTGCCGATAGTCTGTGTACCAGACCCGTAAGAGTACACCCAGCTATCGCCTTGGACACCCCAAGAGCCGTAAGTATTAGCAGGCCCGAAGCAGTTAGTCTGGCTTGTGATACAGAATTGTCCATGGGGACCAGAAAAGCCTCCGTAGCCATTGTCCCCAACGTTGTAGTTAAACACTATGCTGGTCGGGGTAGCTATCCAGTCAGCACCATATAGACCTACTGCTGACGTAGTCGGTATCAGAACCACTGTTTTGGAACCGTCGTTCAACGTCAGGTTCCACGAGACGATGTCAGAGTTATTTAGTACGCCTTGTGTACCGTTGGTCGTAATAGTACCAACCATGGAACCAGCACCGCCGAAGGGCAGGTTCACGTTGTAGGTGATACCCGTGGTGGGAGTGAAGGTAACGACGTCGTTGAGGGCGTACGTAGTATTCGTGTTGAAAACGCCACGGAAGTTGAAGCCTGTGCCGTTCGTGCCGTTGATGCCATTCGTTCCGTTGGTACCGTTTGTGCCGGGAATGCCTTGGGCGCCCTGTGCGCCGGTCGCACCGTTGCTACCGTTGGTTCCGTTCGTCCCAGCTAAGCCTTGTGCGCCGGTCGCACCTGTGGCACCCGGAAGACCCTGCGGACCCTGCAAACCGTTGGTGCCATTCGTGCCGTTGGCTCCGTTCGTGCCAGCCTGTGCCATCATTGTCCACGGAAGTGTGCCGGGTATAGCAGTCCCGGCCGCTACCGGCCCAGTTGCAACATACGTGGACGTGCCACCTGCAGTACCGCCAGTGCCGATTACCTGTGAAGTGCCGCCTCCAGCGCCAGAATACGAGTACTGGTTGTCACCGTTGATGCTCCACGTTCCGAAAGCAACGGGGCCGAAGCAGTTGGACCAGTCCGTTATACAGAACTGCCCGGACGCGCCAGCAACAGACCAGAACCCGCCATTGTTGTAGGTGAATGTGAGGCCGGTTGGTGTGGCGGTGAAGTTACCGTTAGGCTGACTGCCTGTGTCGTGGTTGCCGGAATCGAACGCGGAGTTACCCGGCGTCAGGGTGGTTGAGTTGGTGCCATAGTCCGTCAGTGTGAGGCTCCAACCAATGATGTTACGCACGCTGAGCACACCTTGCGTGCCATCGGTCGTGATCGTACCGACCATAGAGCCGGAAGCGCCGAATGATACGTTGACGTTGTAGGTGATGGGGGTGTAGGTAACGACGTCGTTGAGGGCGTACGTAGTATTCGGGTTGAAAACGCCACGGAAATTGAAGCCCGTGCCGTTCGCGCCCGCAGGGCCTGAGGGGCCCGCTGCTCCAGTCGCTCCTTGCGCACCCGTCAAACCGATTGGACCCTGCGGACCGGTTGCCCCAGTTGCTCCTGTCGCTCCCGTCAATCCGATCGGACCCTGTGGACCGATTGCGCCCGTTGCGCCGGTTGCACCATTCGTTCCGTTAACCCCGTTGATTCCCGGCGTACCAGGTGCTCCCGGAGTTCCCGGCGCACCGTTCGTACCATTCGCGCCTGCCTGTGCCATCATTGTCCACGGAAGCGTGCCCGGTGCAGTCCCCGCCGATACTGGCGCTGTTGCAACATACGTGGACGTGCCACCGTGAGTGGTCGCACCGCCAGTGGCAACCACCTGGGATCCTCCGGCACCAGAGTACGTCCACTGGCTGTCACCGTTGATGCTCCACGTTCCATAGGTATTGCTCGGCCCGAAACAGTTCGAGTAGCTGGTGAAACAGAGTTGTCCGGAAGCCCCAGAGATACCCCATGAGCCAGCGTCGCCCATGCCGTAATTAAACAGCAAGGTAGTTGATGTGGCACTGAAGTCGCTGTTAGCAGTACCCCCCGTGTTGTAAGTACCTTCACTCACTACAGAGTTAGCCTGCGTCAAGATGGTGGAGTTGGTGCCGTGATCCGTCAACGTGAGATTCCACGAGACGATGTTGGAAGGACTCAGCACACCTTGCGTACCATCGGTTGTAATCGTACCAACCGCAGAGCCAGCCGCGCCGAAGGTCAGGTTGACGTTGTAGGTGATCAGAGTGGGGGTGAAGGACACCACATCGTTCACCGCATAGGAAATGTTGGGGTTGAACGTCCCACGAAAGTTGAAGCCAGTACCGTTCGTGCCGTTGGTGCCATTCGTTCCGGAGATGCCTTGAATCCCTTGTGCCCCGTTGATGCCGTTGATGCCATCTATCCCATTGGTACCATTCGTTCCGTTGGTGCCTGCGGTGCCCTGTGCTCCGGTTGGACCTTGTGGTCCGATATCGCCTTTGGGTCCCTGCGCACCTTGAGGCCCGATGGCTCCGGTGAGTCCCTGGATTCCTTGTGAACCTTGGGGTCCCATCGCTCCAGTAAGACCTTGCGGCCCTGCTGAACCTGTTGCGCCTTGCTGCGCCAGCACAACCCACGCGCTTGTGTTCGCGTCCGGTGTGAGTGTGTTGGGGCCGTTGGCCACGTTCGCGAGGTACGTCGAGCCACTGTAAGTCGCAACATCATTGATCGCGTAGGTCGCCGTGGGATCGAATGCGTTGCGGAAGTTGAAGCCCGTGCCGTTCGCGCCCGCAGGGCCTTGGGCGCCGGCGGCTCCAGCCGCTCCTTGGGCACCCGTCAACCCGACTGGCCCCTGCGATCCAGTTGCTCCCGTTGTTCCCGTGAGTCCAATCGGACCCTGTGCTCCAGCCGCTCCGGTTGCTCCTGTCGCTCCTGTGAGTCCAATTGGACCCTGTGGACCGGTTGCGCCCGTTGCACCTTTGGCTCCGGTTGCTCCTGTCGCTCCCGTCAAGCCCTGTGGTCCTTGCGGCCCGACCGCGCCGTAAGTCACATAGAACGTAGCCGAGGCTCCGCCGCTGTTGGCAATTATCAGCCGGTAAGAACCTGCCGCCTGCACGGGCAGACTAGCCACGACCACGGAAGACGAGCACGCAGAGGTCACATTGAGTCGGGTCGTGTTGAAAGTGACTGCGGGCAGAGCGCCAGTGCAAAAGCCTGTCCCAACAGCAGTGACCGTGTGGGTTGTGTAGTTGATGGACGCGCTATTGATGGTGACCGGAGTGAGTGCGAAAGAGAGCGAGGGAACCAACAACAGCAAGGCAAACAAGTAGCGTTTCATCTAAAATCCTCCAGTTGATGCTCGGCTCACACCCCTGCCTGAGGTGATGCCCACGTGCTCGCTTTATGCAACTTTTCCTTAAGTTCCTCTGCAGAGTGCGGAAGGGTTGCAGAGTTTTCTTGGGTCAGTGTTTCGGGGGAAACCGTAGGAACTGTCTCGCTTTGGTGAAGGTAATGTTAGCGGTTTCGGCGGGCGGCGAAAGACCTCGTCTGGGCCATTACGGTGCCATTACTAAAGGTGCCGCGGGAGGTTCCACCGAGAACACTGTTCAAGATCCCGGGACAAAATCGGCTATTCCACTCGTTAGGAAGATAACCAGGATATTTTTGAACGGATGTGCGGATGCATAGAATCTCAGGTTTATCTTCCGGAGCATCCGTCTCAGCGGGTAAAGGCCTTGGTTAATGCGGTCCCTAGCGGCACGACGGAAAGTCGTGCCCTTCCCACCTCCGCCCTTCCCGAACCATTACTTCCCAAAATCCCGCTTTCCAAGGCCAGCCCTTCGCAAACGACACCCTCGCACGCTTCATTTTTAGAATTGCGAACGAGAGGGGATGAAAGGCTATTCACTCGGCGGCCGAAGTATGGTCATGGATAATCTTCCAGCCATCGGGAAATTTGCGGAAGACCAGGGTGAAGCGGCCGTGTGGTGTTTTTCCGTCTGACAAGGTCAGTTGCCAGGCGCCGCGGACGAAGGCCGCCTCCGGACCGAGAATCTCGATGCGCAGGCCGGAGAAGTCCAGCGTTCCCATCTCGTGGCCGGGACTGGCGTACGTCGCGCGATAGCGGTCGAGGGTTGCTTGCCATCCGGAGGTCTCTTTCGCTCCCGAGAAGAACGTCAGGTCAGGAGAATTCCAATAGCCTGCCATAAATGCTTCGAGGTCGCGACGGTTCCAGGCGTCCTGCTGGATGTGCAGGACTTGTGCGACGGCTGCCTTGGCATTTCCAGACGCTTGCAGCGGGGATGGCGCCGCAAGCACGCAGAGTGCGACCAGTGAGAGGAGAGTTGTTAACGGTCGTGCGGTCATGGTGCGCATGATGTCTCCAGGATGGTTCGGATGAATCTCAATGGTACGTTGCGCTCCGGGCGGCGAGGGCGAGACGCCCTCGCGACAGCCGGCAGGATGCCGGCGCTACTTGCCGCTCAATGCGCTTCTTCTGCAGCGGGCGCGGTGTCCGGGGTGTCGACTTTTTCCGCCACGGCGTGAGGTGCAACTGGACTTGGCTGGAAGTCGCCAGCATCCTTGCCGGCCATGGCCGCCGTCATGAAGTTCATCCAGATCGGCAGAGCGGCGTGTGCTCCAGTCTCTTTGGCGCCCAGCGATTTCTTCTCGTCGTAGCCGATCCAAACGCCGCAGGTCACTGTTGGAGAGAATCCTACGAACCACGCGTCAGTAAAATCGTTGGTGGTTCCGGTTTTGCCTGCGGCTGGAAACGGCAGCTTCGAGGCCGCGATCGCTGTGCCGTGCAGGACTACTTCGCGCAGCATTGAGGTCATGATCCCTGCCGTGCGCTCGCTGATCACATCCTTCACCTCGGGAAAATCTTCTTCCAGCACGCGGCCTTCGTAGTCGGTCACTCGGGTGATGTAGCGCGGGGTCACGCGCACGCCCTCGTTCGGAAAAACGCTATACGCCGACGTCTGCTCGATCAGCGTAATCTCCGCCGACCCGAGCGCCACCGGCAAATAGGGGGGCAGCTTGGAAGTAATGCCAAAACGCCCGGCGTATTCAATGACGCTCTTGATGCCGACTTTATTCGCGAGCTTCAGCGCGGGAATATTGCGCGATTGCGCCAGCGCGCGCCGCAGCGTGATGATGCCTTCGAATTTCTCGTCGTAGTTGTGCGGCGAGTACGGCCCTGACGGAGTCTCGAAGCTCACCGGTTCATCCAGAATGGTGTCGTCCGGACTGGCGCCGCCGTCGATGACCGTGGTGTAGACATAGGGTTTGAACGACGATCCCACCTGGCGCAGGGCCTGCGTAGCGCGGTTGAATTTGGAGGCGTTGAAGTCGCGCCCGCCCACCATGGCCTTGATGCCGCCAGTGGTGTTATCGAGGGCCAGCAGTGCGCCCTGCGCCCCGGAATCCTGCTCCAGGCTCACCTTTGCGGCGCCGTTGGCGCCAAGAGAAAGAATCTTCACATAGCAGACATCGCCGGTCTTGAGGATGTCCGGCAACCTCTGGCGGGCCCAGGCCGCATCCGCCTGGCCCAAGGCCGCCGTGTAGCGGCCAAACTTCAACGTGGCGATTCCGGTTCCCGAGGCGGTAACCAGCGCGTGAACATAGCCGCCAACTTCGGCTTCGTCATCCCAGTCGGGATTGAAGTACTTTTCCAGGACCGCTCCCTCGGCCACGACGTTTTCCAGATGGCCCTTCCAACCATGCCGCCGCTCGTACGCCGCCAGTCCATCGAGTACCGCCTGATTCGCCGCCTTCTGCAGGTCGACATCGAGCGAGGTGTAAACCTTCAGGCCGCCCTCGTGGACCTGATCGGTTCCATACTTGCCCTCGAGGTAGCGGCGAATCTCCTCCACAAAATAAGGCGCCAGCGAATTGGGATCGTGGGCCAGGTGCAGGACAACCGGCGCCGAACGGGCATCGGCCGCCTGCGCCGCGGTGATCTTGCCGTCTTCCAGCATGGCATTGATCACCAGATTGCGGCGCTTCTGCGCACGATCCGGATGGTTGATGGGCGAGTATACTGTCGGCCCTTTGGGCAGGCCCGCCAGCAGCGCGGCTTCTTCGAGCGTCAATTTCTTCGCGGGCTTGCTGAAGTAAAACTCCGATGCCGCCTCAAACCCGTAGACACCGTGTCCGAGAAAAATCTGGTTGGCGTAGAGGGTGAAAATTTGCGGCTTGGTGAAGTGACGTTCGATCTGGATGGCCAGCATCGTTTCCTGGACCTTGCGATGGAACGACCGGTCCGGCGACAGGAACAGATTGCGTGCCAGTTGCATGGTCAGCGTTGACGCTCCCTGCACTCTGCCGCCCGATTCGACGTCGCGATAGGCTGCGCCTACGATGCGCCAGAAATTGATTCCGGAGTGGCGGTAGAAATCCTTGTCTTCGATGGAGACCAGCGCGTCGCGCAACACGGGAGGAAAATCGTCATAGCTGGCAACTACCCGCCGTTGCAGCGCGAAGGAACCGATCACCCGCTCGTGATCGTCATAAATCTCGGTGACCGAACTGGGGCGGTAGGCTTCGAGCGCCTCCACCTGCGGCAGGTCGGTGGTGTAGACAAGCAGCAGGCCGGCGGTCGCGCCGACCAGCGCTGCGATGAGCACGAGCAAGCCGAACAGGACGCGCCCGACCAGCTTGCGCCCGCCGATTTCCACCTCGGGAAGATTTTCGTAGAGGGACTTCATGAAGCGGCAAGGTCAGGATAGCACTTCGTCGCTAGTGCTTAGCCGAGGATCTCGGCTGAGAAACAACAGGGCAAAATAAATCGCGCGCCGTGGCGCGCGATTGGAGTCATGTTTATCTGCTGTCGACTTAGCTTGTCCGCTTTTTCAGCACTTCGACCGCCTTGTTCAGCTGATCATCCACGGTGTTCTTGGGTTTTGCTTCCTGGTCGGGCGCGGCGGGAGCGGAATCTTCATCTTCCGGGGCTATGGCGTCGTCCACATCTGCCACGAGCACGTTCGGCGTGATGGCAGCGTCCTGAATTGCCTTTCCGCTGGGAGAATAGTACTTGGCCACCGAGAGAATCAATGCGCCGCCATCGGGCAGGTCAATGGTTTTCTGCACTGAGCCGTCGCCGAAGGTCTTGTCGCCCACCACGTCGCCGCGGGCATTCTCGAGAATCGCCGCCGCGACGATTTCAGCCGCACCCGCCGTGCCCTTGTTCACTAGCACCGCGATCGGAAGGGCTGTGATTGCTTTGGCGGGGTCCGCATTGAATGCTTCTTTCGGGAACTTCTGTCCTTGGAGATACGTGATCGTTCCGTGATTCAGGAACAGATTCGCGACCGTGACGCCCTCGCTCTCATCCCCCTCGGCGCAGTTCCGCAAGTCAAGGAGAAGCTTCTTGGCGCCTGATTTCTCGAGAGCTTTGATCTTCGAGGCAATTTCCTGCGACTTGCCTTTGGTCAGTGCCTCGGCTTTCACATAGCCAACACCGTCTTCCATCATCTTGTCGGAAGGGGACGGAATACTGACGACGTCGCGGGTGATTACAACCTTCTGGGGCTCGGCTTTGCGCGCGCGCACTACGGCGACGTTCAAGGTCGATCCCGGCGCACCGGCCAGCAGGCTGTGAATTTCGGGCAGCGACATTTCCCGCGTGCTCCGGCCTTCAATCGATTCGAAGATATCAGTCGGCTCGATGCCGGCTTTCTCGGCGGGCGATCCTGGCAACACCGCAACCACCGCGGCGTAACCAAAGCGCTTCGACACGACCGCGCCGATGCCGCCCTTCGCCTCGCTCTTGTGAGTCTTGTAGGCCTTGTAGGCTTCCGCCGTCATGTAGCTGGAATTGGAGTCGAGCGATTCAAGCAGGCCATGCAGCGCGCCGTCGGTCACCTTCGGAATGTTGGGCTCTTCGACGTATTCACTCTGGACCCGCGAGAGCACTTCGCTGTAGACCTGCAGTTGGCGGTAGGACCCGTCGTTGGAGGAGGCATGCACGCCTCCCATGGAACCGACGACGACAAAGACGAGTACGGCAAAGGAGGTGACAAGGATCGCTGCTTTGGTTTTCATGGACATCAGTTTTGGCCGTCTTCTGGAAGGAACTACTTCCGGAGAAACTCTGGACATTATATCTCGATAGATGCGAATTTCGATGCTCCAGGTGCTCGATTTGTTCCGCCGGTAATGGAGTTTGCCGCTTCGGATCGGCTCCCGCAGGTACTCGACAGGGCCTCCGACAAGGCCCGCAAGTCATACACACAACGTGGCTTTCCTGTTATTGCCCCGGCTTGAAGCTGAGGGTCAGCAGGGTCTGAACCGATACCGGACGCCCATTCATGGTGTAGGGCATGAACTTCCACTGCTTGACTCCGTCGATGGCGGTCCGGGCAAACGCCAGCGATCCCTGCAGGAACTTCGCGTCCTGCACGCTGCCGTCACGGCCAATCAGAACCTGCAGAACTACTGTCCCATGCTGCGCCTTCGCGTTGGCGGGATACTCCATTGCAGGCTGATCGGTGAGCAGGGCGCGTTCAGTCGCCTCGGGGAGATTCACGGGCTCGATGGATGGAAGCGCCGTTTCCGGCGCCTTGTTGCCGCTGGCTTCGGGGACCATCGAGGCCATCTGCGATTTTAAGCTCGAAGGAATCGAGGGATTCGACGATGCGGACGCAGGCCGGGGTGGCGCACTCTTCGGGGCCACAGGCCGAGTTGGAACCAATACGGGCGGAGGCAACATAAATGGATCGGAATGCGGCGGCGCGGCCACGGCCGTCGTCGCAGCGGGCGAGGGATTAGGTAGCGCCGGGGATGGCACTGTAGCAGGCGGTGTGGCGGAGGGCGCAGTCTGCGGCGGCGGATTGCCCGGAGTCGGATTGACCTGCACAGGATCGCCTTGTCCCGGATTGTTTTGACCCTGCGCGGGCGTTTGCCCTGCGGTCGCGTCTGCCGGATTCGCCGCGGTCCCATCGGTTGGCACGGCGTTAGGATCTGGATTCGCCCCGCCGTTGTTTGGTTTCTTTGCCGTGGGATCGACTATGGGCACGACGCGAATCTGAGAAGGATCGGTGGTCGCGTCAGGAATGCTCTCGGCCACTGGCAGCTTGTACTCGTCGCCGGCGCGGCCAAAGTCTTCATGAGCCACAGGCGCTTGCACCGGCGTCACGGGTTGCGGATTCAACCAGACATGCAGGGCGTGCTGCCCCTGGGCCCACATCGTCCGTACCGTGGGATGCCACGGCGCTTGTGGAGCGGCCACCACTGCACAGGCGGCCAGAGCCAAGGCTACCACGATGGGTCCTTTGCCAAGCCGGGCTCGCGGCCTGTCATTCTTGTCCTGTTCGTACCTCTCCCCAGCCATGTAGGAGAAGAGTTCCGCCTCGGCCTTCTGTTCCGCTTGCGGCGCCGAAGGTGGGGACGGTTGGGGCACAGAATCGGCAGACTTGGCCGGCTCGGTTTGCGAAAACACTGGAGTCTGGTCAAAAGCAAGTAATTCTGGCTTGGCAGGCGGCGCAGGCGGCGACGCCGGAGGTGGCGTCTGTGCTGGGGCAGGCGCTGAGGCCCCGGCACGTTGATTTAAATACCACTGCAGCCCTCGCGGTTCGTCGGGGGCAGGCGGAGGCGGCGCGGGCCTTTCCTCGATTACGGCAGCCATCGGCTCCAAGTCCTTCAACTGATTCACTTCCTGAGCTGCCGACTGCTCGAGGGATTTCAGCATCTCCGATTCGGTATCGAACTGGGTCGTCGAAGCCGGAGCGGTGGTTTGCAGAAATTCACCCGCGCGCAGGATCGCCTCACCGGGCACGCTGGCCGACGTGGCTGACGAGGATGCCACGCCCGCCGCGGCTGCCTGCGCAGAGGCCGCCGATTCCCGGGCGCGCAGCAAATCCCGAGCGGTGGTCAGAGTGTCCCTCATTTGGTTCGCGAGCAAGGGACGGCGCAGAATCGAGTTCGCGCCTGCCTGCAGAGCCTTGGGAACGCTTATGTCATCGCTCACAATGGCGAGGGTAAGCGGCCGCTCGCTGGGCTTGCGCTCACGTGCCGCGTGCAGGAGATTTCCCGCTTCCGGCTGTTGATCCCAGTCGACGATGACAATGCGAAACGGCTGGCTTGAGACTCTTTGCGCAGCGTCCGCGGCCTCGACGCAGTGCTCTGCCTCGACCTCAAGATCCGCCAGCACGGGGCAGATGGAGGCAGCAGTTTCCAGCTGCGAACAGAACAAGAGACAACGAAGGGCCATGCATAGTCAGACTAGGTGGGACAGTAACTGCGGACAAGATTACCGAGGTGGACTTCCGGCGACTGACAGCGTCGCCGGAAGTGCATGTACTAAGGGAGCATGCGCGCGCTAGAATGCTCGGTCCACACAGGAATTGGACAGGGTCAGGCCGACGGCAGCCGTGGTGCTTAGTATCGGCATCCTGCTGCCATTCTGGGCGGCGGGCGGGATGCCCGCCGGACAGCCGCCGGGACGGTGGCGCTACTTGGGAGAACATGCTCGAACAGAACTACTGGCTGACGACAACGGAGATGCCGGCGCCGGACGGCACGTTCCCCCTGCCCGAAACGGTCGACGTGGCTGTGATCGGCGCTGGCTTCACCGGACTTTCCGCCGCCCGGACGCTCGCCAAACGGGGCGCGAAGGTCGCCGTGTTTGAATCGGAGAGCATCGGGTGGGGCGCCAGCTCCCGCAACGGAGGCATGGTCCTCACCGGCATGAAGCTCGGGGTCAACCAGCTCATCTCCAGGTACGGGCGCGAACGCACGCAGCGCATGTACGCCGCCTCGCTGGGCACCATCGACTGTGTCGAGCAAATCGTGCGCGAAGAAGCCATCGACTGCGACTTCTCGCGGTGCGGGCATCTTGAGGTTGCCTGCAAGAAAAAGCACTTCGACGATTACGCCCGCCAGGCTGAAGTGATCGACCGCGACTTCGACCACAAGCTGCGAGTGGTGCAGCGACACGAACTGAGCGCCGAGATCGGATCGGCCATCTACTTCGGCGGCATGGTGGACGAAGTCAGCGCCGGCTGCAATCCCGCGCGCTACGTCGCCGGACTCGCCCGTGCGGCGATGAAAGCGGGAGCCCAGATTTTCGAGCACACTCGAGTGGGGAGCATCCAACGCGACTCGCGCCAGGGCGAAATGGGATGGAAGCTCTCGACCTCGCGCGGTCCGCTTTCTGGGGCGGTATGGGCGCATGAAGTTTTCGTTGCCACCAGCGGTTACACCGGCGCCGCCACTCCAGCACTGCAGAAGAAGATCATCCCGATCGGCTCGTTCATCATCACGACTGAGGTGCTGCCCGCGCCCTTGGCACGAGAACTCAGCCCGCGCAACCGCATGATCTATGACTCGAAAAACTACATCTACTACTACCGCCTCACACCGGACCGGCGCATGCTATTTGGCGGCCGCGCTGCCTTCTTCCCGGAGAACGACCAGACGGTCCGGCGCAGCGCCGAACTCCTGCGCCGCGGGATGATTGGCGTCTACCCGCAACTACGCGACGCCAGAATTGAGTACGTCTGGGGAGGCACGCTCGACTTCGCCTTCGATATCATGCCTCACGCCGGGCAACTGGACGGCATGTACTACGCCGTCGGATATGCCGGGCACGGCGTCGCTATGGCGACGTATCAAGGGCAGAAGATCGCGGAACTGATGGCGGGAGACCAACCTGAGAATCCGTTTGTCGGCATCCCTTTTCCAGGTGCGCCGCTCGGTCTGTACAACGGCAAGCCGTGGTTCCTGCCGTTCGCGGGCGCGTGGTACAAAGTTTTGGATTGGGTGAGTTAAGCGTACCCTCGCCACTTCTCTACGATCAGACGCTTTGGTACGGTCCCTGCTTGCTTTTGTTCCGCAGGAGATCCTTCGCTCCGCCTGAAAAACGGCTGCGCTCAGGATGACCCGATCACGGACCGGGCGAACTCTACTACCTCGGTCTCGGCCCAGCGGCCATCATCTCCAGGTTTGCCGTTGCGCTCACCGAGAAATGCGCAATGGCCGCCGTCCTCGGTCTCGATGTACGTAATATTTGGATTTTTCGCCATGCGCTGGCGCGTTTCTTCCCGCACCCGAATAAAGGGATCGTTCGCCGCATGAAGAATCAGCGCGGGAACGGCAATGCGTTCCACCAGGTTCGACGCGGCGGCGCGCGCATAATAATCGTCTGCACCCGCGAAGCCGCAATAGTGCGCCGTGATGCGGTCATCGAATAGACGCAGGCTCGAGATTCCGCGCAAACGCGACACATCGAAGTCCCTTGGGAATCGCTTGGCTTTACCCCGGAACCGGCGAAAAAGCTGCATGAGAAAGTAGTACTCGTAGATTCGGTTGGCGGGTTCGTGCAAGGCGTCGGCCGACGCCGCCAGATCCATCGCCGGACACACGGCCGCCACCGCCCGAAACTCCGGTGGCCCCTCAGTTCCCCATTCACCCGCCAGCTTCAGTACCAGGTTGCCGCCCATCGAGAAGCCGGCCAGCACGAATCGCGACACACCATCGTTGTCAACCGCATGCCGGGCCACCGCAGCCACATCTGCCGACAAGCTCGAGTTGTAGAGCGTAGGCGCGCAGTGATCCATGCCGCCGCAGTTGCGCTGGTTCATGAGCACCACGTTCATCCCGGCCGCCAGGCCGTGCCGCGCCACTCCGACCATGTACTGCGATTCGGTTGACCCCTCCAGCCCGTGCACGACGATAAGGGTCATCGGCCGCTTCCGACCCTCATTTTGCCAGTAGCACCAGCACCGCACCTGAATCCCGGGCGCGACCTCGACTAACCGTTCCTCGGGCTGAGGCAAATGAATTCTTCGTGGCAGCAAGAAGCTGGCAAGTGTCTGCACATGGCCGCCGCGCAGCAGTCGACGCGGCTGGAACGGTCGCACCGCCCAGCCTGTCATCGTCGGCACCGCGTTCGAAGACCCCGGCCCAGAATTAGTAACCCCAGAATTGGTAATTTGCGAACTCCCCACAGATCGATTCTAATAGAGGTTCGATCCGGAGTGACTCATGCCCATCTTCGAGTACATCTGCAAGGAATGCCATCACCAGTTCGAGGCTCTCGTCTACGGCAAGGAAAAAGCCGAGTGCCCCAAATGCCATACCACTAAGCTCGAGCCGCAACTTTCCGTCTTTGCGGTATCGGCGAAAGGGTCGTCGGCCTCGACGTCCCCAAGCGGATCCTGCGGATCCTGCGGCGACCCCCGCGGTCCCGGGGCTTGCTCGCTAGGAGATATGAATTGAGTTTGTTGGCAGGACGCCGGATCAGTCATACGATCCCGCATTAGTTTCAAGCGCACGGCTCTGCGGTCGCAAGTTAAGAGATCGGTAAATTCTCCCGCCTGCGGAATCGCTATAACCAGCGTTCCCCGAAACTTCCGGCACCTTTGTCCGGTGACGGCGGTTACCTGTATTTCCCCGCCCTTGGCCCTTACCATCCCTGAAATCCCTTGCCAGCGAGGTATCCGCGTCATGGATCGCCGCCGCCAACAGCGCGTTTTCGTCGAGCTTCCGGTCAAGATCTGGGGAGTGGATACCAACGCCCGTCCCTTCACTCAGCCCGCCAGCCTCCGTACCATCAGCGGACGCGGCGCCACGCTGCAAGGTGTCAGCGTCCAACTTAAACCCGGCTGCGTGGTCGATCTCCAGTACCAGGGCAGCAAAGCCCAGTTTCGAGTTGTCTGGCTGGGAAAGGTGGGAACCGAAATGCAGGGAGAAGTCGGGGTAGAAAACATGTCCGGAGATGTGCAGCTCTGGGATGTCGACCCGCAGCGGTGTGCCGGCGCCGTAGGCCAAGGATAATCTGAAAAAAGAAACCGGGGAGGGTGGGGGAAGGCTAAGCCCGTCTCAGACGGGTCGTATCGAGTATCTTCTTATTACCCGGGAAACGCAACAAGAAAGCACACTTCCGGCCATCCCTCTCCACGGTTCTGCACAAGCTTGCAGCTTTACGACGATCCACTGCGCAGACATCGCAATTTTCGTCATGCCCCCGCAGGCTCGCTTCAGGCGAACGGGTTCTCGTCGGCGCTGCGGCCGTAAATCACCGGGACCGGAACCTCCAGCAATCGCAGATAGACCGACAACTGCCCGCGGTGGTGGTACCAGTGATTCAGCATGATCGATCGCACGATGTCGATGCGGGGCTTGTTGAAAATTTCTTTGTCTTTCTTCATCAAACGCCACTTCGCCCGTGCTTGTTGTTCGGTCATCTCCCGCAGACACTTCTCTGCATCGAGGACGCTCTGCTCGTGCGCCGCGAGAACCTCTTCAATGTTTTTCGGCTGAGGCGGATCGAAATTACCCTGCGTGACATCGAAGCCGTCCAACTGCGAGAGGCGTGCCAGTTGTCCCGGGATGGTCGCGATGTGCAGGGACAACTGGCCGAGCGACATTGACTTGGGATGCGGCTTCCAGCCCAGTTTGTCGGCCGGAACTCGTTGCAGCGCGCGCTTGGTGATCCCGGCCTCTTCGCGAAACTCATTTAGCATTGACTCCATTAACATTGGCTCCATCGTCGTCGTCATTTCTTTCGTCTCCTTGATTGATCAGAGTGCTTCTTCGGCGATTCTTATCCGAGTGCGCTGATCAGTTTATTGACGTCAAACCTTTTCGCATCGCTGTAGCGGTCGTGGTGACGGACCCAGGCCATCGGGTAGGGCAACCCGGCTTCATTCCGGCCTTTTGGCGTCAGGTCGAGGAAGTTGTAGGCATTGAGCATCATGTCGAGACCGCGGGCATAGGCGGAATAGGTGTGAAAGATCTCGCCGTCTTTGTTGTAGAAAACGCTCGCTCCTGGACGTTCCTCAGAAGGAAAGTTGGTGAGGCTGTAGTTGTAGTACACCTTACCGTTGACTTGTTCGTCCTTGGCGACCGAGACCTGGTAGTCGTAGTTAAAATCGCTGCCGAACGACGACACCCACTTGAAGCGCCAGCCCATCCGCTTCTTGAAGCCTTCGATCTCGGGCAGGGTCGCACGCGACACCACAGCCAGGGTCGTGTCCCGCTGTGCCATGTGCAGGGCTGCGGAGTCAAATCCGTCGGCGAGGAACGAGCAACTGGGGCATCCTTCCTTCCAACCCGGGCCGAACATGAAGTGATAAACGATCAACTGGTTTCGTCCATCGAATAAGTCGGCCAGCGTCTCCTTTCCAGCCGGGCCGTCGAACACATAGCGCTTTTCGACTTTCTCCCACGGCATCTCCCGCCTTTGCCGGCTCAGTTCATCGCGCAGGCGGGTGAACTCCTTCTCTTTGGTCAGCAGCTCTTTGCGCGCGGCCAGCCACTCGGATGGCGGCACTACTTTTGCGGTTGGCTTCACGCTCGTTGGTTTATCACTCGTCGACGTCGTCATGATCCTTGCTCCTTTGATTTCGAATCGTTCTTCTCACCCTTTTTCTTGCTGAATATTTTTACGACCAGCGCCGTCAACCCGCCGGTCGACACCACGCTGCCCGCCACCAACCCTGCACTTGCCATGCAAACTGGACACATGGAACCCTCCTCACTTCGAAGCGGCCTCGGCTCGGGCTTTGATGCGCGAATTCATGTGACTCCAACCCTGGCTTACACCCCGCCGGTGCTCATCCTGAATCAGGCCGAACGCCTTGTGGTGAAACTTGATCAAGGTGCCGCCATTCTCCTCGCTTAGGCGATACTGCAAATTCGAGACGACGCCGTACGACATGAACAGCGGACCAGTAATTTCCAGCAGCGTGGGCCGTTTGATGGCCTGCACGTGTCCCCACAGATGGCCGTTGTTGTCGCCCAGGTCGCGGAACCATCGCCCGCCCGGCCACGGTTCGATCGTCATGGGCATCTTTCTCTCTGGCGACTCATTCTCTGGGCCGATCTGTTCGAGCAGGGTCTCGAACGTCGTCTGCAGCGAGGCCCGCACGTGAATTTCCTGGGTCACAATTAAGCTCAAACTTTCGATTCCCGGTAGCGTCGGACTTATGCTCATGCTTCCTCCTCTTTTCTGGTCACTGATTATCGGTTATCTAGCTCTTTGGCTTTTTCCTCGGCGCGTTCCTTGATGCGTGTCAGTTGATGGGCCCACATGCGTTCGAAGGTTTTGGTCCACTCATGTAGCGGACGGATGGCCTCGGCATTGGTTCGGTACAACATGTGCCTCCCATGGCGTCGCACCCGAACCAGTCCCACATCCCGAAGCACCCGCAGATGCTTTGAGACCGATGGCTGTTCCAGTCCGAGTTGAGCCACCAGATCGCCTACGGGACGTTCCGCCAGCGCGAGGTAATTCAGAATCTCGCGCCGCCGTGGTTCCGCCACCGCGTTGAACGCATCGGAAGTGGTCGCTGCCCGTGCCATGAGAAGAAATATATATTCCTATATGGGAATATGTCAAGTAGCCTCATTTTCTGGGCTGCCGTGCCGATTCTTAGCCGCTGCTAAACTCCCTAGATGCGCGTAAGGATTCTAGGCTCGGCCGCCGGAGGAGGATTCCCCCAGTGGAATTGCGCCTGCCCGAACTGCCGCGCCCTGCGCGCCGGGACCTTTCAAGGAAAGGCACGTACGCAGACACAAGTTGCTATCAGCGCCGACGCGAGCACTTGGTTTCTACTCGGAGCTTCTCCTGATCTGCGGGCGCAGATTGAAGCGACGCCCGAGTTGCATCCGCGAAGTGGGGCCGACGTTCGCCAGTCGCCCATCGCCGGAGTCGTGCTCTTGAATGCGGACATCGACCACGTCCTGGGGCTGCTTCTGCTGCGCGAGTTGCAGCCATTGCGCGTTTACGCGACGGAATCTGTACGGCGCATTTTGACCGAAGACAACTCGATGTTCACCATGCTGCAGCGCATTCCCAACCAGGTTGTCTGGAGCGACTTCACACCCGGAACCACCTTCCCGCTGCTGAATTCGACAGGTGAATACTCGGGCATTCGCTGCAGCGCCTTCTCGCTCACAGGCGGGCAGTTTCCGGCTTATGTACAACGGGAGCGCCAATCCGAGCTCAAATTCGGCGAAGCCTCAGTGGGGTTGATCGTGCAGTCGCCTACCGGTAAGCGCCTGGCGTACATGCCGGCCGTGCCTCAGACCAGTGAAGTGTTCGACGAGTGGGACGTCGTACTTTTCGACGGCACGTTCTGGAGCGACGACGAACTGCTCCGCACGCAAGGCAGCGGCCGAACCGCGAAGCAGATGGGACACGTTCCCGTATTCTCCGAAGCATACGGACCCGACGGCCTCAGCGGTTGGGGTGCCTTCGCAACCCATTCGCGTAAAATCTATATACACATCAACAACACCAACCCCATGCTGAATGAGGCTGGTCTGGAGTATGCCCGAGTGCGCGAGTCAGGCTGGGAAATTGCGGAGGATGGATGGCAGTTCGATCTATAGAAGCCGACGGGGCTGTCGCGAACCTGCTTAAGTTCGAGGAACTGCGCGCCCAGTTCCTTGCCGTGGGCGAGGAACGCTATCACCACAAGCATCCGTTCCACCTGTTGATGCACGAAGGCCGTCTCAGCCGCGGCCAGCTGCAGGCTTGGGCGCTGAACCGTTACTACTACCAGAGCATCATCCCGATCAAAGACTCAATCATTCTTTCACGCGGGAGTGATCCCGCATTTCGCCGTGCCTGGCGCAAGCGCATCATCGATCACGATGGCGATGCGATCACGAATAATGACGGCGGGATCCGGCGCTGGCTGAAACTGGCTGAGGCGACCGGTCTCGAAGCAGAGCAGGTACGCGCGGGAACGGGAATCCTTCCCGCGACTCGCTTCGCAGTTAACGAGTACCTGAACATTGTGCGTAGCCGCAGCTTGCTCGAAGCGGTGGCTTCGTCACTGACTGAGTTGTTCTCGCGCGACCTGATCTCGCTGCGCATGGAGAAGCTGCGCCAGCACTATCCGTGGCTGTCGGGCGGGCTGGATTATTTTGAAGCGCGGCTGACGCAGGCGCCGGAAGATGCGAAGTTCGCGGTGAACTACGTGTACGAGGCAGCGAGGACGAGGACGGAGCAGGAACTTGCGGTGCAGGCTCTGCGCGATAAATGCGACATTCTGTGGGCGCAGCTCGACGCTCTCTATTTCGCGTATGTGAAGCCGGGCTGGCCTCCGCCGGGCGCCTTTCGCATCGAGGGAGCGTGATGGCGCCGCCGCTCGATTCAAGCCAGCCGCGGCTTGCGGCAGGGTGCCGGTGGGGCGGGACCGAGGCGGATCGCATGATCCTGTTTCCAGAAGGCGCCATCAAACTGCAAGGGACGGGCCGGCAGGTGCTGGAGCGCTGCGACGGCCAGCGGACTTTCGGCGAGATCATCGCAGAATTGAAGAAGGAGTTCGGGAAGACGGACCCGGCGAAGATTCGCGACGACATAGGCATTTTCCTGGAGCAGTTGCAGCGGAAGCGGATCGTGGACTATTGAATCGGCACGAGGGGAGTGGGGACTGCGGAGCTTCGCTCCGCCAGACAGCCGGGGCGTCCGTCCCCACATTAGGAGAAGCAGCGGGAATGCGTGAGAGACTGGCTGGTTTCTCGCAGCAGTGGGGCAGCGGCGCAGATCGAGTGAAATAATGGTTTCTAATCCCCTAGCCCTGATCGCCGAAGTCACGCATCGCTGCCCGCTGCATTGCGTCTACTGCTCGAACCCTCTGCAGTTGGCGGGAACGCAGTCGGAGCTCTCGACGGACGAGTGGGTGGGCGTTTTCCGGCAGTCCGGCGGGCTGGGCATGCTGCATGTCCATTTCACGGGCGGAGAGCCGCTGGCACGCAACGACCTGACAGAACTCATCGCTGCCGCGCGGGCTTCGGGACTCTATACCAACCTCATCACCTCGGGAATAGGTCTCAACGAAGATCGACTACAGGCGCTGGTCACTGCGGGACTCGATCACATCCAGATCAGCTTTCAGGATTCGCGGGAAGACTCCGCCAACTGGATTGCCGGGGCGAAGGCGCATGCGCACAAGATCGAACTGTCGCGTGCGATCCGGAGACACAAGATCGCGTTCACCGTGAACCTGGTGGTGCACCGGCAGAACCTCGATCACCTGGAGGAGATGATCGCCTTCATCGAGCAACTGCAGCCGGAACGGGTTGAGATCGCGCACACGCAATATTACGGATGGGCGCTTGCCAACCGCACGGCGCTCATGCCAACGCCGGCGCAGGTGGAGAAGGCTGTCGCGGTTGTGGCGGATGCCGAGAAGCGGCTCGCCGGGCGCATACGCATCGACTCGGTGGTGCCCGATTACCACGCGAAGTATCCGAAAGCGTGCATGGGGGGATGGGGACGAAGATTGATGCTCATCAATCCGGCAGGGAAGGTTCTCCCCTGCCATGCCGCGGAAGTGCTGCCTGGCATGTCATTTGAGAACGTTCGGGTCAACACGCTGGAATGGATCTGGCAGGAGTCGGCATCGTTCCGGCGGTTTCGCGGCGAAGAGTGGATGCCCGAACCCTGCCGCAGTTGCGATCGCCGCACGGAAGACTTTGGCGGCTGCCGTTGCCAGGCGTTCTTGCTGGCTGGAGACGCGGCGCTGACCGATCCGGTGTGCTCGCTGGCGCCGACCCATTCGATCGTAGAATCGGCCCAGCGCGAGACCAATGCCCGCATTGCGCAGCCGGTGGCGGCGACGTCGTTCGTGCAACTGCAGGGGCAGAGCGACGGATTCTGGAGCTATCGGACGAATCCAGAGTAGAAGTCCATCGGCTGTGAGGACGCGGTCCTCAACGTGTGGTTCTCGTACGCCGGAGATCCTTCGCTCCGCCTGAAAAACGGCTCCGCTTGATTGCATAACGACGTTGGCTCGTCGCAGCGAGTAGATTGGTTGTGACGAAACAGACCAAGGCTCGAGAGAAGGAGCCAACGTCATGCTGATTATAGGCTGTGATTTTCATCCGGGTTTTCAGCAGGTCGCGATCTTTGACAACCAAACCGGGGAGAGATCAGGAACGGCGACTGGGGCACCGCGCCGAGGCGGAACAGTTTTACCGCGCGCTGGCGGGCCAAGTGGTGCGGGTGGGAATGGAAGACTGCGGACACTATCCGTGGTTCGAGCGGCTGCTGGCGGAGTTGGGGTTCGAGTTGTGGCTGGGGGATGCGGCTGCGATCCGGGCCGCGGTGGTGCGGAAGCAGAAGACGGACCGGCGGGACGCCGAGCATGTGCTGGAGCTGCTGCTGCAAGGGCGGTTTCCGCGGATCTGGGTGCCGAGTCTAGAGGAGCGGGACGTGCGGCAGTTGCTGGTGCATCGGCACAAGCAGGTGCAGGCGCGGACGCAAGTGAAGAATCAGTTGCAGGCCATGGCGCTGAGCCAGGGAGTGCAGAAGAAACGCAAGTTGTGGACGGAGGCGGGGCGGGCGGAGTTGGAGCAATTGCCCATGTTGCCCTATGCGGCGCAACGGCGCCAGCAACTGCTGGAGGCACTGGACGCACTGGGAGCCGAGATCGAGCCACTGAACCGGCGGGTGGAAGAAGAAGTGGCGCAACGGCCAGCGGCGGTTCGGTTGCAGACGCATCCGGGAGTGGGGCCGGTGACGGCGCTGGCCATGGTGTTGACGCTGGGGCCGGCGGAGCGGTTCGCTTCGGGCAAGCAAGTAGCGAGCTACTTCGGACTGATTCCCAGCGAGCATAGCAGCGGCGGGCGGCAGCAGTTGGGGCACATCAGCAAGCAGGGCAGTTCGTTTCTGCGCTTTTTGCTGGTGGAGGCGGGCCAGTCGGCGGCACGTTACGACGCCGAGTTGGGACGCTTCTATCGTCGCTTGGCGGGGCGCAAACATCGCGCCCTGGCCAAAGTGGCGGTGGCGCGCAAGCTGGCGGTGAGGTTGTACCTGATGTTGCGCGAAGACTGGACCTACGCGCAACTATGCAGGGCGGTCGTGCAGGCGAGCCCGAGTCATCCTGTGGTGGGACGACAGAACCGAGCGCTTGAGTAGGCAGCCTGCCTCCCCGAAGCAGCGGGGAGTTCGAAGCACGAATCATGGGAGCACGACCCGAAGAGATGGATGGCGGGACCTTGCGTCCCCCGCGAGATTAAAGGACACGGCCTTGGTCTGGACGTCAAAACCTTTTCTGCTAGAGCGAAATGGCGCTTCTTTAAAACCCGACGCGCCAGCGGAGAGCTGTCGGCAAAATGTGCTTGACACGCACCCGCGTCGTTAGAGACAGGATGACAAGTCGAAATTATGCCGCGAATTTACGGGACACAACACTCGCGAAGGCGAGTGTTAGTCGCCGGCGGCTTCTACGGCGGGCAGATCCTCGGCCACCGTTTTTTCCTTGACCTTGGCGCTGGTGACGAGGATGACTGACAGGATGACGATCGCGCTGCCGGCCAGAATGAAGCGGTCGACACGCTCATGCAGGACGAGCCAACCCAGGAACACCGCGACCACGGGATTGACGTAGGCGTAGGTCGAGACCTTGGACGTGGGCACATGCTCGAGCAGCCAGATATACGCGCTGTAGCCGATCCAAGAACCGCACACCACCAGGTACAGCACCGCGCCAAGACCGCGGGCGGTCCAAGTGACGCGAGAGAGATCGCGGTTCACTACGGCAAAGAGGAAATTTCCAACGCCCGCAGCCGTCATCTGCCAGCCTGTGGCGCTGAACACGTCCATGCCGGACTGCCAGCGCTTGGAGAGCACCGATCCCAAGGCCCAACTGAACGATCCGCCTAGCAGGCTGAGCGAAGCCCAGAACTCGCGGTGGCCGAGCGCTCCCGCCTGCAGTTCGGGCCAGAACAGGACGAACAGGCCAGCGATCCCGAGGGCAAGGCCGGCCTTGCCTCGCCCGGAAATGTGATGATCTCCAAGCAGTAGAGAGTCAAGAACCAGGAACCATAACGGCGTGATGGCGATGATGAGTGCGGCCAGGCCGGTGGAGACTGCGAGCTCGGCGTAGGAGAGGGTCAGGTTGCCGCCCATCAAGAGCAACAGGCCGACTACAGCGGCCAGCACAATCTGGCGCGGGGAGTAGAGAATTTTTCGACCCGTGGCGGCGCAGACGGTCAGCATGACCACTCCGGCGATTGAGAAGCGCAGGCCACACATCAGTGCAGGAGGAATGGTCTGCACGGCGATGTCAATGCCGAGGTAGGTCGAGCCCCAGAACAGGTAGACGAGTCCGAAGGCAAGAATCACCATCCACCGGCTTGGGCGCTGGGCAGAGTGCATTGCAATGGAGAATAGCGGGCGAAAGCTACAAGTTATGAGACATCGGCGGAGGAGGATTGGATTCTAAATTTGCGTTCGTGGGCAGTGGTGATTTGACCTCGCCGGGGCTGCCGGAGATCCCACTACGCCTGAAGAACGGCTCCGTTCGGGATGACACCGTAGATTGATGGGAAGTTGGAACGGAGTCACTTGCAAGTTTGGGGCAAAATCACGAAGCGCGACGCTACTTCAGCTTTTCATACTCGGCTTTGGCAGTTTTGAGAACTGGGACGTCTGCGTCCGCGTCTTTCCATATAGCAAAGAAATCCTGATAGGCGGCTTTGGCTTTGGGAGCGTCGCCCTGCAGCGCGTAGGCACGTCCCAGGCCCACATGAGCCAAGGAATAAAGAACGCCGGTGGGATCGACGCCACGGTGGTTGAGAATTTTCTGGAACTCGGCGGCGGCCTTCGCTCCGTCATGGGCGCGCAGAAAGGCTTCACCACGGACGTAGTTAGGAGCGAATCCCGACGCTCGTGGGCCGGCCCCAAGTTCGTAGGGGATGGCAGAGTCGGTTTGCGCGACGGCCTGTGATGGTTGGTTATGTTGAAGGCTCAGAACTGCGCGCGCGCAGGGAAGGAACACCTGGTTGAGCACGGTGTCAGAAGGGGCTTCCTTGGCCAAATCGTCGATGAGCTTCTGCGCTCGAGCCGCATCACCCACGCTGGCGAACAAGTAGGCCGCGGCGCCCCGCGTATCTGCATCGTCGGATCGGGCGAGTGCGGCGCTCGTCTGCTGGCGGGCTTCCGGCAGGAAGCCGGTTTCCGTGTCGCAGGCTGCTTCGCTGGCCAGAACGCCGGCGCCAAATTCTTTGTATCCGCGGGATTGGGCGGCGCTCAGTGCGCGGGCATAAACCTCCCGCGCTTCTTTGACTTTTCCCAGCGCGCACCGGCTTTCTCCCTGGAGGAGAAGCAGAATCGGCTCTTGGGGCCTGCCTGCGGCATGTTTCAACTCCCGCTGCATGGCATTCTCGTCACCGCGAATGAAGTCGTTGCCGAAAAGAGTCAGGTGTACCGACCACGCCTCAGCTTTTTGTGCGATGGCCTGCTCGGCCACTGCATTGGCTTCGTCGTAGCGATTCAGATATTGATAGGCGGACGACACATTCTGATATGCGAAAGGGTCTTTCGGATCGAGTTGCAGCGCCTCGCTGGCGTTGGCCAGAGCCTTTTCGTGCTGGCCCAGCGTGGCATACAGCAGGGCGAGGTCGTCGCGCGGAATGGTGTCGCGGGGATAGGTCTGCTTCCACTGCTCCAGCAGTTGCGCACTCTGATCGGCCTGCCGCTTGAGGGTGTCGTAGTAGTGACCGGCGATGTAGAACCGCTCGCGTTCGCTGGCACGGTCCTTGAGATCAAAGGCTTTCTGGAGGCATTCGTGGGCGTGCTGGGTGTCGGTGAGGTTGCTGTAGGCGATGCCGAGAACAGCCCAGGCCATGGCGAAGTTTGGATCGAGCTCGACGGCGCGCTTCAAGTGTGGGATGGCCGCGTCGTCGTCGAACGTTGAGTGAGCGGCCTGACCCAGGCTGTATTCCTTCAACGCATCGAGCGATGAGGTGGTGGCGGCTTCCAGCGGAGTGGCAAATTTCTGCACCGACCCGATCGACTCGCCGAGCTTTTCGCGCAGACTCGAAGCCGCGCGGTCCAGCGATTTCAATACTTGTTCTTTGCTTTCGGCTTCGACTTGTTCGCGGTCCAGGGAGTCGTTGGTCTGGGCGTTTACGGCTTCCAGCGCGATCACGTAGTGGCTGCCGAGACTTGAGATGGAGCCGGTGAGCATAGCTTTGACGCCTTCGCGCAGACAGATCTCATGGGCGATGTCTTTGGTTACCCGCTCGTCGGGTGAACGGCCCATGAAGCGCAGGGCCTGCTGGATTCTGGACTCAGGAAGAATGTTCAGATAGGGGGACTGTTCCAATTGCACGGCCAAGGCCTGTTTCAAGGTGCCGTCGAAAACCGCGTCCCCCGTGGTATTGACGAAGTCGGCAAGAAGGACGCTGTCTTTTTCGGTGAGCTTGGCAGAGTGCCGGGAACGAAAATACAAGCCACCGGCAACAAGCAGGGCCATTATTACGGCTGCGGCTAGAACCAGAATCCCAGTGGGCTTTTTGCGCGGGACCGTGGCGGCCGGCGCGGGGACGGCTTGCGATGGGGCAGAGGCCTGGCCCGTGGGTACGCGGATGGCAGATGAAACAGGGGCGGCCTGCTGGGCCGTTTCCTGAGCGACGGCGACGGAACCGGAGCTGGTGGCGACGGCGCGGCCGCTGTCGGTATCGCGTTTCAGGCGCTGCAGGTCGGCGCGAATGTCTGCGGCGCTCTGGTAACGCAGGTTGCGGTCTTTCTCCAGCGCCTTGTTGATGATGTCTTCCAGCTTTGGCGGCAGGTCGGGATTCAGGCGGATCGCCGAAACCGGCGCGCGATCGAGGATGGCCTGAAAGATCAGAGCCGACGTATCTCCACGGAACGGCAGCGTTCCGGTCGCCATCTCGTAGAGCACGACGCCGAAGGAAAACAGATCCGTTCGCGGGTCGAGTTCTTTGCCTTTGGCTTGCTCGGGCGACATATAGGCGACGGTGCCCAGGGTCGATCCGGGGCTGGTGAGATGTTCTTCGACCATAACCGCGGTGGGGGCGGTCATGTCGGGGACAGGAGCGGAGTCACCCGTGGCGGACTTCACCTTGGCAAGGCCGAAATCCAGAATCTTGGCGTGCCCGCGCTTGGTGGCGAAGATGTTGGCGGGCTTGATGTCACGATGGACGATGCCCCCGGCATGGGCTGCGTCGAGGGCGTCGGCAATCTCGATGCCCAGCGAGAAGATTGTTTCCAGTTCCATGGCGCGGCTGCCGATCAGGTGCTTCAGCGTGGAACCGTCGAGGAATTCCATGACGAGGAAGGTGCGGCCGGCGTCCTCGCCGATATCGTAGATGGTGCAGATGTTGGGATGATTGAGGGCTGAAGCCGCCTTGGCTTCGCGGCGGAAGCGCTCCAGCGCCTGGCGGTCCTGGGCGAGGTCTTCGGGGAGGAACTTGAGGGCGACGAAGCGGCCGAGGCGGGTGTCTTCGGCTTTGTAGACCACGCCCATGCCGCCGCCACCCAGCTTTTCGATGATTCGATAGTGAGAGATGGTCTGATCGAGCAAAGGGCGGTCCCCGGCCGTGGTGAGCAATGCTAAGGCGCAGGACGCGGGAAGTCAAAAAACAGCTCACTCGATTTGCCCACTGCGGAAAAAGCCAGTCGGGCTTTCCTCGACGGACAGCCGGGGGGCGGCTGTCACCACATGAGGACCTTGTTAGACCGATATATCCGGTTACCAAAGGGGGTTACGCCGTACAGTGCTTCCGGCTATAATCAGGCAGCGATGTCGAACGATTGCGATGCTGCGCAAGAATCCCAATTCGCATCTTCCCGAGTGCTGGCTGCAGTGCCTGGTGTGTCCGCGGCGCTATCGGGCGAACCTGCCTTCGCGGTTGCGTCCCAACCTGTTCGGTAGCGATTAATTCCATCCTCTGCCTGATTCGCCTTGGCTTCGTTTGTTGATTCCGAAGCGAGGCCCGGCCCTGAGGGGCTAAAGCCCGCATGATTTCTGGGGCTTACCGGCACGGCTGAAGCCGTGCCCTTCCCAAACCGGAGGAATATCATGACTACCAAAACCATGACCGCAATCGGTCCCAAGATTAAGACCGTCCTGCCAGGGCCTAACGCCTTGTGCGTGCTCGAGGGCGACCAGAAATACATTTCGCCGTCGTATACCCGGTCGTACCCGCTGGTGGCGAAGAGCGGACGGGGGATTGTCGTGACCGACGTCGACGGCAACGAATTCTTTGATTTCTCCGCCGGCATTGCGGTGACTTCGACCGGTCACTGCCATCCCGACGTGGTCGCCGCCATTCAGAAGCAGGCGGGCGAACTGATCCACATGTCGGGGACCGATTTCTACTACGAGAATATGGTGGAACTGGCTGCGCGGTTGTCGAAGATCGCCCCCATGCGCGGACCACACCGGGTTTACTACGGCAACTCGGGAGCGGAGGCGATCGAGTGCGCGTTGAAGCTGGCGCGCTATCACACCAAGCGGCAGAACGTGATTGCGTTTTTCGGCGCGTTCCATGGACGCACCATGGGTGCGCTGTCGCTGACAGCATCGAAGCCACAGCAACGGCGGCGGTTTGCACCGCTGGTGCCGGGCGTGACGCACGTGCTCTATCCGGATGTTTACCGCGGATGCTCAGGCGGGGCGCAAGAGGCGGAACAGTTCGCCTTGGGCTGCGCCCGCTTCATCGAAGAGAAACTGTTCAAGACCACACTGCCGCCGGAGGAAGTGGCTGCGATTTTCGTCGAACCGGTGCAGGGCGAGGGTGGATACGTCGTGGCCCCTACCGTCTTCATGCAGGAACTGCGGCGCATTTGCGATCGGCATGGCATCCTGCTGGTAGTAGACGAGGTGCAGAGTGGCGTTGGGCGCACCGGCAAGTGGTGGGCGGTGGAGCATACGGCGTCGAGCCCGATATCGTCTGTGTAGCGAAAGGAATTGCATCGGGCATGCCACTGGGGATCACGGTGAGCCGCGCGGAAATCATGGACTGGGTTCCGGGATCGCACGCATCGACTTTCGGCGGCAACCCCGTAGCGATCGCCGCGGCGCTGGCAACTCTTGATGTGATCGAGAAGGAGCACCTGCTCGAGAACTCGCACAAGGTCGGCAATCACATGCTGAAGCGCATGGCTGACTGGCCGTCGAAACTGAGGCTGGTGGGCGACGTGCGCGGGCGCGGGTTGATGATCGGGGTCGACATCGTCAAGGACAAAGAGACGAAGGAATATGGCCACGCCGAGCGCGACCGCATCGTGGAGATGGCGTTCGAGCGAGGCGTGCTGTTCCTGGGGTGCGGGCCGAGCACCATCCGTCTGTGCCCGGCGCTGGTGGTTACGAGGGAAGAGGCCGACGTTGCCCTGGATGTGCTCGAAGAATGCATCTCGCTGGTGGGTGGCGCGTAAGCAAGGCTGATGTCCACCCCCGTTGAATTGCGGGGGTGGATTGTTTCGTCGTCGGTCTTCCCGGTTCGGGAACATCTCGGCTCCAAATCGCACCCCTCAGTGAGCGAAGTCACATCTGAGGAGCATGTCTCCAGATACATTGGGTTCGGCCAGTGATGCTTCCTGCAGTTTTTACTCGAACGATCATCCGTAGCCTCGATTGGGCTGCACGGCGCGTGCTCCCGCCTGATCCGAGTCCGCAACGGCATCAAGTGGGGAGACGGGGGGAAGAAGATGCATACTTCCATCTGCGAAAGCTGGGTTACACCATGGTCGAGCGCAATTTTCGTTCGCCACGCTGCCGTGGAGAAATCGACCTGATCGGATGGGAGGCGGATGTTCTTTGTTTCATTGAAGTTAAGACTCGCACGTCGCGCGATGTGAAGCCCCCGGAAGCGGCAGTGGACCGACACAAGCGGCGTGAGATCGCGGAAGTAGCACGAGAGTACCTAAGGCGTCTTCCACCATCGTGCCAGTGGAGATTCGATATAGTAAGCGTATACTATGACCGTCTGACGCGCCGCCCGCAGATGGAAGTATTTCGGAACGCCTCCCTGGGCGGGTAGAATATGAAGTTTGCGCATCCCCACTGAAAGGATTTAGTTAGTGCCGGAGCTGAGAAAAGATCCGATTGTAGGCCGCTGGGTAATTATCTCGACAGACCGGGCGAAGCGCCCAACCGATTTTGTTCGCGAAAATATGAAGATCAAGGGGGGCTTCTGCCCCTTTTGTTACGGGAACGAGGGCAAAACCCCTCCCGAGATTCAGGCGTATCGTCCGAACCCGAATGGCGGGCCTGCGCCACAGCGTGACACTCCGGGATGGACGGTCCGGGTAGTGCCGAACAAGTTTCCCGCCCTGGGCATCGAGGGTAATCTGAACCGGCAAGCCGAGGGCATGTTTGACCGCATGAACGGGGTCGGGGCACATGAGGTCATCGTTGAAACCCCCGACCACACGGCCAGCCTTGCGACGCTTCCTCCCAAGCGCATCGAAGACGTCCTCTGGACGTTCCGCGACCGCATCCTGGACCTGAAGAAGGACCGGCGGTTCAAGTACATCCTGATCTTCAAGAATCACGGGGAGGCGGCCGGAGCATCGCTCGAGCACGCCCATTCGCAACTGATCGCACTGCCGATTCTTCCTATTAACGTGACCCAGGAGTTGGAGGGGGCGAAGCAGTATTTCCTTTACAAAGAGCGCTGTGTATTTTGCGACATTATCCGGCAGGAGATGGATGCCGGCATTCGCGTGGTGTCAGAAAACGAAAACTTCGTTACGCTCGCGCCTTACGCTCCGCGGTTTCCGTTCGAGACCTGGATTTTGCCCAAGCAGCACGAGTCGGCGTTTGAGAACTCGTCGTCGCACATGTTCGAGAATCTGGCTCGGGCAATGAAGAATCTGCTTAGCCGGGCCGATCGCGTACTCGACAACCCGCCCTACAACCTGGTCATCCACAGTTCGCCGGTGCAGGACCCGACCAACGATCACTATCACTGGCATATCGAATTCATGCCGAAGCTCACCAAGACGGCCGGATTTGAATGGGGCACGGGTTTTTACATCAATCCCACTCCACCGGAAGAGGCGGCGAAGTTTCTGCGCGAGGCCAACGTGGAGGAAGTTGCACCGGTGCCAGTGGGCTAAGCCGAGTTATTTTCAGAAAAATAGGGCACGGCATGGCGCCGTGCCCTTTTTAATTCAGCCGGAGAGAGAGAAGGGCCAAAAGATCGTAGCGGCCCCCTGATGAAAACAGGATAGACTCACTCGCACCCGGTGCATGTCAAGGATATGTAAAATCTCCGCGAAAGTTTCGGCGGTCGGGAGCAGCCCCGCCGCGTTCGTTGACGCATCCCGATTGGGTCACTACCATGGGGCGGCTTCGAGGTTCTCATGCGACGTTCTCTTCTGAATTGCTGCTTGCTCGTGCTCCTGCTGGCGGGTTGGGCTTATGCCGCGCCTGGTCCTTCTACGCTGATTGCGAATATCCCGGGTCGCACGACGGGGAACCTCGATGGGGCGTGGCGCGTCATCATCGACCCATTCGAAAATGGAAAGGCACGAGGGTTTTTCCGCAATGAAAAGCCGCAAAGCAAGAGTGATCTGGTCGAGTACAGCTTCGACGCATCGCCTGTTCTGAATGTTCCGGGGGACTGGAATACTCAGCGCGAGCAGTTGATGTTCTATGAAGGGTCGGTCTGGTACCGGCGCGAGTTCAGTTATCGCAGGCGCACGGGCGTGCGCGTATTTATTTATTTTGGTGCCGCCAACTACCAGACTGCCGTGTACCTGAACGGGGAAAAGCTGGGCGAGCATGAAGGCGGGTTCACGGCGTTCGATTTCGAGGCGACTGCGTCTCTGCGGGACGGCGAGAACTCTCTGATCGTTGAAGTGATTAACGTGCGTCGGCCCGAGGCTGTGCCCGCCTCGAAGTTTGACTGGTGGAACTACGGCGGGATTACCCGCGACGTGTCCTTAGTCGAGGTGCCCGGCACCTTCATTCAGGATTACTGGGTGCAACTGGCGCGCGGCTCGCAAAACGAGATTTTGGGCTGGGTGCAATTGAATGGAGCGCCATCGCCACAGAAGATCACGCTGGATATTCCGGAAGCAGGGGTTCACGAGGCGTTTACAACCGACGCGGCTGGGCGAGCGAACTTTCGCTTCACCGCGAAGGTCAAGCTGTGGTCCCCCGCTGATCCGAAACTCTACGACGTGGCTCTGACCAGCGGTGCCGACTCCGTCCGCGACCAAATCGGCTTTCGGACCATCGAGGTGCAAGGATCCCGCATTCTGTTGAATGGCAAGCCCATCTTTCTGCGCGGTATTTCGATGCATGAGGAGGCGCCTTTTCGCGAGGGACGCGCCTTCAGCTCGGAGGACGCGCAGACTCTTCTGGGCTGGGTGAAGGAACTGGGATGCAACTTTGTCCGCTTTGCTCACTATCCGCACAACGAGAACGAGGTTCGTCTGGCGGACCGCATGGGGCTGCTCGTCTGGTCGGAGATTCCCGTGTATTGGGACGTTGACTGGACGAATCCCACGACGCTGGCGAACGCGGAGACACAACTGCGGGACATGATTGCGCGTGATCATAACCGCGCTGCGGTCATTCTGTGGTCGCTCTCCAACGAGACTCCGGTGAAGCCTGAGCGGCTGACGTTTCTCAAGCAACTGGCGCAAGACGCGCGGGAACTCGATTCCACGCGGCTGATCACGTCCGCGATGAATCACGTGGACGAGACAGGCTCCAATGAGCGCACAATCGCCGATCCCCTGGCAGAGGTACTGGACGTTCTTGGTCTCAACGAATATTTGGGATGGTACTGGGGGCGGCCGGAAGATGCCGACAAGATGCAGTGGAAGTCGAAGTGGGACAAGCCACTCATCGTCAGCGAATTTGGTGGCGGCGCGCCCTATGGCCGCCATGGCGATGCGGACGAGCGTTGGACAGAGGAGTACCAGGAGAATTTGTTTCAGCATCAACTTGGCATGGTGGAGCGGATGCCGGGCCTAGTTGGGCTGACGCCGTGGGTTCTGATGGATTTCCGCTCGCCGTTGCGGATGCTCCCGGGCGTGCAGGATTATCACAATCGCAAGGGAGTCATTTCGAATCGTGGTCAGCGGAAGTTGGGGTTCTATACACTGCAGAAGTTCTATAAAAAGATGGCGGAGGCGGGGAAGTAGGGTGGTGGTATCCAAAGGCGATCCAGCTCGTAAGGCCAGTCGACTGCGTGCAATGGCGATATTAGTGCGCCGGGGTAAACCGGCATGAAGCAGAGAATGGAAAATTCTTACGGGAAAGGAGTAGCGATCCACTCGGCCCCGAGTCTTGCGCTGCTACCGCGAGGGACACAGTGAAGCGTAGACAGGGGTATAGGCGGGGTGGGCTATGGAGCTGCGAAAACTTACAACCCGGACGCCGACGCGGTTAATATGCGCGGAAGGCAACATGAGCAGGGGCGATAGCGCGAGTCCTTACTCAGTCCGGCGTAGTCGAAGACCCCAGGGCACGCCTAGAAACTTCATGCACGAGAACCGGGAGACCTCGGAGACACCTGCAGCCCAGTCTGGCAGCAGGTCGGCGGGCGAAGGCCCAGGCCGTACGGCCCGCATGCACGTCCCTGAGGAGTCACACAGCGGAGTATTACCTATGAACCATTCGAACAAAGACGGGAAACCGTTGGCGGAGAGTGCGGAGGGAAGGCCGCTGATCAAGGAGAACGCTCGTCAACCTAACACGTACCCGACGCAGAGCGGGAAGGGCGTGTCCCAGGGGCTGGCGGGTGTGCGGAAAGCAGCAAAAGAAGATAAGGAGATGAAGTTCACCGCCTTGCTCCACCACCTGACCGTCGATCTGCTGCGGGAAAGCTTTTACTCACTGAAGAGGAAGGCCGCACCCGGAGTAGACGGTGTAACGTGGCAGGAGTATGAACCCGGGTTGGAAGATCGCTTGGTCGACCTTCATAGCCGGGTGCATCGCGGAGCATACCGAGCGACGCCCTCGAGAAGAGTGTACATAGAGAAAGCAGATGGACGACAACGTCCACTGGGAGTTGCGGCCATGGAAGACAAGATTGTCCAACATGCCGTAGTTACCATCCTCAACCAGATTTACGAGGAAGACTTTCTCGGCTTCTCGTATGGGTTTCGTCCGGGGCGCAGCCAGCATCAAGCGCTGGATGCGTTGTCGTACGCGCTCTTGAAGAAGAAGGTGAACTATGTTCTTGATGCCGACATCCGAGGGTTTTTCGATAACCTCGACAAAAGTTGGATGGTCAAGTTCGTGGAGCATCGCGTCGCCGACCCCCGCATCCTGCGGCTGATCCAGAAATGGCTCAACGCTGGAGTGATGGAGGAAGGCAAATGGTCGGACACGCAAACAGGTAGTCCGCAAGGGTCGGTGATTTCACCGCTTCTGGCGAACATTTACCTGCACTACGCTTTCGATCTCTGGGTGGACGTCTGGCGCAAGAAATGGGCGCAAGGCGAGGTGGTAGTCGTCCGCTATGCGGACGACACCATCTTAGGATTCCAGCATCAGACGGACGCAGATCGTTTCCTGGAAAACTTACGGGAACGGCTGGAAAAGTTTGGGCTGGAACTCCATCCGGAAAAGACGCGCCGGATCGAGTTCGGGAGGTTTGCCGAACAAAACCGGGAACGAAGAGGAGAAGGCAAGCCGGAAACGTTCGACTTTCTAGGCTTCACGCAT
>CAWFUU010000024.1:0-249162 GCA_963819035.1 uncultured Acidobacteriaceae bacterium
TGTCCTCCAAGTCATCGCGACTCAATGCGGCTCGCTCGGCCGCACCGTTCAGCGCCTTCTCGATCAAAAGCCGTTCTTCTCGAACGCCTCTAAGGCTTTCGCGTATGCAAGACGGCTGAAAAGCAAAGACAGAACGCGATGGCCATATTCCAAAACTTGTGTGCAATTCTGAGCAGACGCCAAAACAAGGCGAGGTATAGGTTAGCGGGAATCGAGATGCTCCGAAGGAACTATGCGGCCCTCCCCCATCGTCGCTCGTTCCTCCGGTGTAAAGGAGCTATGCGGTCGTTTGCTCCTCTGATGGCGCAGTGATGGGAAGTCTGCGCCATCTCTCATGGTGCGCTGCGTCCCTTTTGTCACCTAGCAAGACTTGCGGCGACTTTCCAACTCTTGAAATCAGGCGATTTACCCTCATTGACCCTGCGGCTGACCCAGAAAGTATTTTCGGTTTGTGCTGCCCCGTACGGTTTACGGCTAGGCACTCAGCGCCCGTATAACATGAAGAAGCGAACAATGATGACCAGAGCTATCACTGTGACAACCACGTCTGTAAACATCTGCGCGGCCTCACTAGAACCCTCCATTCGAGCATGCGGCAATTCTCGATGGTAGTTACGCAGGTCACGAATCTACAGAGTTGTCGTGCAGAGAGGGGTTTGGCTGTCAGTGAGTGGAGTGGCGATTTATCGCCAACAACCGCATGAAGCATATGATCTGTCAGTCTGCTGTCGGTAGGATCGTCGGCGAAAGTTTGAGTCGTAGAGTCGAACTAAGCGGGTAGGGCGTCTCAAGCTTGTCGGGTAGGCTTCGAGCGCCATGCCAAGCTGGACCACTGTCCTGATCCTAATTCAGGGGAGCCAGTTTCTGGCAAGCGGCTTCGCTGCCAGCCAGCGCGCCGGTGGCGTCGTAGTGGTGCTCGAATACTACACGTCAAGAATTGAGTGGCATAGCCCATCCGCTAACAAATTGTGCGTCAGCCGAATGGACATGACCATGATTCCGAGCATCGTTCCTTCCGTCTTCTTGCGCCCCGCCGATATATCGGCGAAGCTGCCGATGCGTCGGCAGACCCTTCCCGCGGTGCGGAGACTCTCTTCCTTAATTGCCAACAACTTCCGGGGGAGTACCTATTTGCCCTGTGCTTGCTAGTAGACAGTGTGGAGAGATCAATGAATCGGGGGGGATACAGATACGCCAGGTTGTTGTTGTTGGAACGTCAACAGGAGTTGCAAGCTCTGGACTTGAAATACAGAGGGCTGCTAGTCCTCCCGAGGGACTACCTTAGCTGCCGGCGTTCACTGCAGCAGGCGATCGATCAGCTGGAGACCCTGCTGCGAACCGAGCCCAAGGCGGTGTCGGCAATCGATAGAGGCGAATTGAAGGAGTGACAAGTGAGTTCCGAAATTGACGACTGTCCTGTGAATGTTGGTTTGAGCAACTCTCGCGAGGGGGTGTTCTTAACGAGATTGGCGACAATATTAGTCGTAATTGTGGCAACCATAACGCTCATTGCCTTCGAAATCTCCATATGGGTTGTCCATGACATGCGCGAAGTATGGGTCTTGCGCATAGCCATGGTTGTATTTGAACTGTGTCTCAGCACCACCTTGGGCTTCGCTCTTCAAAGCAAGGATAAACATCTTCGGTCGAGCTTGCTTAACGAGGTGAGCGGCCGCGAGCTTGTGGAAGAACGGATGCGCTTGCAGTCAGCCGCTCTAGAAGCCGCCGCCAATGCCATCGTAATCACCGATTCTGAGGGAACGATTCTCTGGGTTAATCGAGCGTTTACTGATCTCACTGGCTACGGGTTCGAGGAGAGCATCGGGCGGAATCCCCGCATCTTGAAGTCTTGGAACCACGAGCCCTCTTTTTACCAAACCTTGTGGTCCACCATTCAGTCCGGACAGGTGTGGCGAGGAGAAATTACGAATCGAAAAAAGGACGGCTTCCTGTACGCGGAAGAAATGACAATCACGCCCGTCAGATCGCCCTCTGGCGAAACTACCAACTACATTGCGATCAAGCAGGATGCTACGGAGAAGAAAAAATTGGAGGCACAGTACCGCCAGGCTCAAAAAATGGAGGCGATTGGACGACTCGCGGGGGGTATAGCGCACGACTTCAACAACATTCTAGGTGTAATCACGGGTTACAGCGAGATTTCACGCGATAAGTTGGAACCTGAGCACCCGGTCGCCAAGAACCTTCAGAAAATTAAGGTGGCAGCAGACAGGGCGGTATTGCTCACCAGACAGTTACTGGCTTTCAGCAGGCAGCAGATTGTCAATCCGAGAATCATCGACCTGAACACGATTGTGCAGGGTATGGGAGACATGTTGCAGAGACTCGTCGGTGACGATGTCACGATCGCGGTGAAACCAGCGATACCACTTGGAAGCATTAGGATTGATGTCGGGCAGCTTGAGCAAGTACTCATGAATCTTGCGGTCAATGCGCGAGATGCGATGCCCGAAGGGGGCCCAATCACTATTGAGACTCGCAATGTAGAACTTGACGAGAGTTACCAACGTAAACATGAACCAGTACGGCCAGGTCCATACGTAATGCTGTCGATCTCCGATTGCGGCTGTGGCATGGATGACACGACAAAGGCCAGCATCTTCGAACCATTCTTTACAACCAAAGAGGTGGGGAAGGGAACGGGACTTGGCCTGGCGACCGTCTACGGAATTGTCAAGCAAAGTGCAGGGTACATTTGGGTATACAGCGAGCTTGGTAAGGGAACGACCTTCAAACTTTTCTTCCCTCGCGTCACCGAAGTAGCGGAAAGGGAAATCCAACCCGCCAAGAGAGCTGAGCCATGCGGCGGATCGGAAACGATCCTACTGGTGGAGGATGATGAAGGTCTGCGAGAGATGATGGCCACAAGTTTGGAGACCGCCGGCTATACGGTATTAGAGACTGGCAAGCCGCAGGCAGCGCTTGAGCTTGTGGCAAAACACCACGGACTTGTCCACCTGCTTTTATCCGACATTGTCCTGCCCCAAACCAGCGGTGTGCAGCTATTCAAACTCATGAAGGTATCGGTGCCCGACCTCAAGGTGATCTTCATCTCGGGATATGCTGCAGACATGCTGGGTCGCCACGATCCTCTCCCGCCTGGGGCCGTTTTCATTGAAAAACCCTTCGGTAGAGATTCATTGCTCTCGACAGTCCGGGCAGTTCTCGACGGGCGAGCGGAGAGTTGAAGATCAATTTCAAACCTAGCGGACGCGCTTCATCACCACGGCTGGGCTTGAAGTATTGTTTTTGAAAGGCTCTCCGCAATAGTGCACCGGAACTCCGGCGCTTCTGCACAGGAATTTGTAGTGTACCGACTCATCCGTATCCTGGAATCGCCCCCAGCGGCTGACATCATATTCGGGTATTGCCTTGAGGTCCCTGACGACATCCTGCAACAATCGCGTTTGTAGGGTCAAGCCGCTCGGGCCGCTATCTTCAGATGAGGTCGATACGATGAACCCGTGCTTTCAGGAGTATGGTTCGATTGCTGTTGCCGATAGGAGCGGGACAGTGTTTGTTCGTCGGTCGACCTTGCGTAGATACTGAGCAGCGGCAATCAGGAGATCGAGGGACATAGCGGCAAATCTCCATTTCTGAAGTTGAAGTCTTACAGAACTACAAGCTCTGGTCAACTCAGGAGGTATTATGAGTCAATCGCTCGTTCCAGTTGCTCAATATCTGCGGATGTCCACCGATCATCAACCATACTCACTGGACAATCAGGCTGATGCCATTTCGCGATACGCGGAAGCCCACGGTTTCATAGTCGTAAGAACGTTCTCCGATGAGGCGAAGAGCGGTCTGTCGATTAATCGTCGAAATGGGCTTAAGCAACTACTGAAGGAGACCGTGGAGGGACATCCAGACTTCGGAGCAATCTTGGTATACGACGTGAGTCGCTGGGGACGATTTCAGGATGCGGACGAAGCCGCCCATTACGAATTCTTGTGCAAATCCTCGGGCACTCCTGTCCATTACTGCGCCGAGACATTCTCTGACGAGAGCAGTTTCTCGGCGACAATCTTGAAAGCGCTGAAACGCACGATGGCAGGAGAGTACAGTCGAGAACTCTCGGTGAAGGTTCGCGCCGGACAAACACGCCTAGCGAAGCTGGGTTACAAGTTAGGCGGCACTTCCCCGTACGGCTTGCACCGAATGCTGCTTGACCCTAGCGGAAAACCAAAACAGATACTGACACCAGGCCAACGCAAGAGCCTGGTTACTGAGCGTGTCATTTTAGTGCCGGGATCACCGCGTGAGGTGGTCATTGTAGAACGGATTTTTCGTGAATTCGCAGATGAACGTCGTAGCTTGTGGGGTATCGCGAGGGGCCTCAATGTTGATAGCGTCCAATACAAAGAGGGAGCGAAATGGAGGGCGGCCACTGTAACCCGTGTTCTTCGGCATTCCGCTTACATGGGCACGCAGGTGTGGGGACGGACAAGTACGATTCTTGCCGGTCCAAGAGTACAGATCCCTCCCCATCAATGGGCGACTTGCACCTCAGCCTTTGAGCCAATCATTAGTAGAGAGATTTTTGAGCGCGCCCAACGCGCATTCGCCTCTTTTACGCACAACCTATCAAATGAAGAAGTGCTTGAGCAATTCAGAGCTGTTCTGAAGGAGCACGGAAAACTCTCTGGGAAGATCATCGAGCGTTCCCAACTTTGTCCAGGGCTGACGACGATCAGGTCCCGTTTCGGTGGGCTTAACAATGTGTATGAGCGCCTCGGGTTGCCGCTGCGAAGCTGTGTGTCGAGCTTGTCTAGAGGGCGTTGGCAGATTCTGCGCCATGAATTCATAGCGAGTATTGTGGCGGCGTTCCCGAAGCAGCTCCAGACGTTTCGGCGGGGCCCGCGATTTCGAGCACTGCTCAAGTACCAAAAGACTGGATTTCTGGTATCAGTGTTGATCGCGAGTTGCAGTCCAGCAAAGGAGGGGAAACTTCGCTGGCTAGTCCATCCACCGAGATCCGATCGAAACCGTTTAACGGTGATCGCGTTCCTAAATCAGAGCAACACTGAGATTGAACGCTCGCTGGTATTCGATAACATTCCCTTTAGGAAAACTAAAGTGCTGGAAAACTGCGAGTGGTTGCGTTCTGGAATTCCCATGACGCAAGCGTCCGATTTCCTAGAAATTGTCTGTGAGCTTCGGAGGCAGAGAAGCAATCGGACCCAAAAGGCGTGGAGACGTGTATGAGGTACGACAACCAGCAATAAGGTCTCCCGGGTTTCTGTGAGTACGTGCATCACTGGCGACATGGGCGCCTTGGTATGAGGGGAAGTGGGTAATCGCCACTTCGAATGGGCAAATGATCTGCAACAAAGTTATCTGCGAAATTTGCACGTCTTCAATCGAGGTCTGTCGGCATGAGCCCCATTCCGATGGGGAGAAAGCTGCGATTGCTACGAATGTCTACTCTTTTTGAAGGTGATAGGCGGAAAGGAAAGGCGACGCCAGTAGAGCAAGATCGGCGTCCACCCACGGTACGAAAAGCCCCATCCTGACGCTTTGACGCACCTGCTGGCGCAGATTGGGTTCACGCAAAAATCTCGTTGACCTTCTCCCGGACTTGTTGGCTGCGTGACGGCTTGAGATAGCGCATCGTGCTTTCCATGTCGAGTGCCCGAGCCATTGCTGCACGGTGCGCAGATCGACGCCCGCCCAAAGGCACCGTGTTGCGAACGTGGCGCGGAACTTGTGCAGCCAGAAGTTCTCTGGGTCGAGCTTCGCACGCTCGGCAACGGCCTTGAGATCATCGAGAAAATTTAACTTCGGGTTGCATCCGGCGGTGGGGAACACAAGACTGCACGTCTTGTCCGCTTTGGCCTTCCACGCCTTCAGCTTCTTGGCGAGCTTCGCAGGGATGGGAATCTCGCGCTCCTTGTACGCCTTCGGTGTCCATCCCCGGTCGGGCTTGTGAGTGACGCGGACAGTGGATGCAGCGAAGTTCACGTCCGACCAGTACGTGTACATAACTTCTTGCTCCCGCATCCCGGTCATCAGGAAGAACTCGTACCACAGCCGTTCCTCCGCATCACACGCTGCGAACAGCTTGCCTAGTTCTTCCGTCTCGTACATCTCCGGTTCTTCTTCGGTGTAGCGGGGCCAATCGTTCTTGCCGACCAGCCCGCGAATCCCGTTCGCCTTCAGGAACGCCATCAGGTTCTCGAACTTGTTGTACACGCTGCGCGGTGCCTGCTCTTTCTCATCCCGCAGGAACGCACAGAACTTCAGCAGGTCCATTCGGTCAATGTCTTCGAGATTCAGCTTGTGGCAGGACTCGGTGAAGTAGGTCAGGGCTGTGGTGTAGGCCGCCAGCGTCTTCGGCTTCTTCGTGAGTTCGGTTTCTTCGAGGTAGTCGGCTACCGATGCCGCAACCGACCTGTGGCCGTTCGCGGCTATCTCCGGCACCGTGGCATCCCCGTTGTTAAGCTCGGTCTCTTTCCGTAGGCGCATGGAACTGGCGTCGGCTGCGTCCTTGCCCACCGACAGGCGGATGCGCTTGCCGTTGTCGTGCCATTCGATGTAGTAGGCCCCTTCGGGATGGCGCTCGGGCTTGCCGTTGACCAGCACGGCGTCAGGCTTGACCCGCCCGTTCGCGGACAGGACGACGGGGCAATACCGCATTCCTTGCGGCGTTTGGACCCTTTTGGTGAGATTGACTTCGCGGTGCATCCGGTGACCCCTTCCTTGAAAACCGTATCAAGTGTAGGTATCACCAGCTTGCAAGTGCTAGATAACTAAGGTAATGGCGGAGAGGGAGGGATTCGAACCCTCGGTACAGGTGTTAGCCCGTACAACGGTTTAGCAATTGTCTCTTCCGATGCGACACCCAGCAATCCCAATCACTTACAGTCGTACTCACGCACCAAAACTTGCCCAATGTGACCTCATTCGGCACTTTTGGGACACCACTCGGGACACCATCAGTGGGAATGCTGAAACCCTCTAAACCGTGTACCGCACATGTGCCGCAGGTTTACCGAACCGACGCTGGTTTGGAGCATCGTCGCGACCTGAGCTCCCTCTTCTGCCCTCGGCCGCTCTCTGAGAGCGACTACTGCCAGGTCGTCGTAGGGAGTCTCTTCGTTACGTTTGTTTTCTGCATGGCTTCCGCACACATCGCCGATGACATCGTGTGGGAACTCATCTATGCGCCCTCCCTCGGCCATCCGGCGCGCTATCGGGTCGAGAGGAGCGGCTTTTTTGGCGTAGATGATTCGCTCAACCTGTACGTGTCGTCGGCGGGGCATATTTTGTTTGGGCGTGCTACGAGTTCGACTGCGTGCGCGTGGCCAGCATCGTGAATGTCGCCTGCGCGCAAAGTCATGTCGGGAGCGGAGAACAATACTCTACAGCTCCGAATGCGGAAAACCAATGAAAACTTGCTGTGCTAGGATTTGACATATTCGCCACCAAGCGTAGCCGGAAGAAAGTGAAGCAGAAATCGTGAAAACCTTAGAGCACATCTCCGAAGTCGTCTACGCGATCGCTTCTGTGGTGCTGGTTGTGGTTGTCGTTTGGAAGGTTTGGCGAGATGGTTGGATCAAATGAGTCACACCAGCGGTAGCCTTGGGGAAACCATCAAAATTGTCGTAGCCTTCACACTCGGCGTCGTCGTTGGCTGCATCTTCACGGTGTTACTGGTTGCAGTTTGGAAATGACGCTGGGAGACGTAAAGGACCTGGCTGGACCAAGCAGAAGAAGGAGGGCAATCCTGCATTCGTCGGTTCTGCATTTCTACGTGCCTTTTTTTGTTTACCGCAGGTAAGACTGGGAACTGGCGAGCGGTAGGTCACCGGTCGGTTTAACACTGGTGCCACAAAGGCGGCGGTTTGATGCTTCCAGAAGCTTTGCCGCCGAACATATGGACCACGCGGACATAGACCGCGCATGAAGTCCCGCACAATCAAATGTACGGACCAACCCCAAAAGCTCACGGTTCAACTCAAATCCGGCGTTAGAAGCTTCTCCGCGATCGTGTCGTAGTATGTTCCCAAGAGGCGCACCTAGAGTTCACACCGAGAGGCTCGAATGAAATTTACGCGATCGTTCTGGCAGATTTTTCTCATCGTTTTGCCAAGTGCGGTGGCATTGGCTCAGACCGCTGCTGTGAATTCCTCGGCTGCACAGCCGAGCACTGCGATCTTGGACAAGCAATCCGATGCCAATCTCTCGAAAATCCGCTACGTCATTTCCGATTGGAATTGGCAGCAACTTCCTCCGGACGATCTCTCCACTGCGGGCAATTTGACAATTCACCTTCGGCCTTGCCCTCTGGGGCTGGACACGGCTTCCAAGTCCCAGCACTACGAATACAAGGTCTACATCGCAGGCACTGGTACGCCGGAGGCGGTTCCCGTGACCGGGGGAAATTGTCGTCCCGGTGCTGCCAGCGGCACAATTATCGTCAGCACCAAGCACGAACACAAATCTGGCTACAGTATTGGTTCGGCAAGTTCGGGTATTCAGGAAGCGTGGAACGATGCCTGGGTAAGCGATATACAGCGTAATGCTAACAGCGCCGCAGCTCCCTATGTAAAACTGATGGCGGGCACGAATTACTTTGTTCACTCCTCTGTATACATGAGAGGCATTGGGTCGGTTCTAGACGGTCTGGGGGCTTATATCGTCTGCTCGACGCGCGACCGCTGTATCAACGTAGGGAACTTGGTATTTTCCCGAGTCGGAACTCAAGGCCACAAAATCTACAACGTCACGGGCGGATCAACGGTCAATGTAGACGGAGTGCAAATATCGAGCGTGTCACAAGCGAAAGGCATTTATACCTTCACCTCCGTCGGTGATCACCCCTTCGTCGTGGGCGATACGGTCTCCTGCGAATATCACTCTCAAACTACCGATGCACATCAGACGGCGACGATTACTCAAGTTCCGACGTCGAACACTTTCCAATATGTCATTCGCACCGGAACATTCTCCGCCGGAGCCCAGACTTTTGGCTTCTGTGCGTTGGAGAACGCCTTTATTGAGGACAACTCCGATCACGTGACGTTGCAGGACATTACCGTAACGCAGTTAAATCCAATCTCGCTCGGCTTCTTCAGCCAAATCATCGTCAACGACAATGATCAGCAGCTCCAGATTGATCGCGCCAGCAATCGGGGTTCGTCGGTTATTAAGAACACGGCCAATTGGCCGATGGGCGCGTTCCTCTACCAGCGCAACGACCAAGGCAACGAAGGAATCAGCTACATCCATAACTCCGAATTCACAAACATTAACTGCTCAGATGCGGGCGGCAATGGATTCGTGTTTGAGAACAGTGTCTGCCAGGGCTTTCCCCTATTCGGCTCGCGCTACTTTGGCGGCCTGCAGCCTTCCACGTTTTCAAATATCTATCAAGAGTCCACCGGGGGGACCATGAACCCAATCTACAATCCTTCGGTCGCATCCCAGATGGGCATTTTGCTGCAAGGCGGGAGTGGGCACCGCATTCTGGGAACCTTCCCGGTGAACGGGTTTGAGCCGACCTTCGCTTCGGGGGGAGCGACTACGATCAACTATTTCGTGGTGCCGCATAGTTCGACACAGGGGTACGGCCCTGTCTTGTTTATCGGGCAGGCCCAGCCCGGCAGTAGCAGTGTGCAGATTCCGGTTCAGTGGCCATCAATTGACCTGCGTGACGGCAAACAGGGAAAAAGTCTCGGCACTCTCACGTGGGATCTACTGGAAACAACCGGCATCAACACCGCCGCTCCGTACGGAACGGGTAATTTTGCGGTTGCTGTTGGAATTTCCGACAACTGCAACAACGCAGGGATTTGTTCGTTTACGGACACCCAGGCGGGCACCAGTTCTTATACCGTGAAAGCAATGCAATTCTATCCAGCTTTCTGGTTCTGGCCCACAAACCTAGCACTGAACAACACAACCGCCTACCAGGACGTAGTGCTCACCAACCACTTTGGCGTGGCGTCACAGGGCACATCCACGGGATTGCCCGCGATAGTGGCTTTGCACTGTCAGAGCCAAAACGCCCCCTCGCAGCGATCGCCCATCATCACCTCTTGCCTGACAACTGATAACCCGATTGAGGCCACGCTGTTCAATAATTTCGGCACAATCGCCAACACCAAAGGTCGCATCAACTTCGGGGCCAATGGAGCTTATCCAACGGACATTCTTACACTCGCGGATTCCAACTTCGCCAAGACAGTGGCGACCGCAGGCGAGCGGCCCTCGAACGATGCCGGGGACTCAGCACTGGGTGCGGATCGGCCAGGCGGCCTGAGCCAGCGCGCCGCTGCTTCCATTAGTAGTTACATCGGCACCGCTCCGAATGCCGGCGGCACAAACTTCCAGGAACGGTTGACCGAGTCGCAGAAAATTTTCAACGTTCCTGTAGTTATCAATGCCCATTTGGATCAAAGTTCCAGTGGGAATCTAGGGGGCAAGTGTTCGATGTCGTCGAGCACATCTTGCACTTTCAAGCTCAGCACCGCATATGCAAAGGGATACGTCTGCATCCCTGCGGTGCAAGGGAGTGCAGCGATCGCAGGGGCGTGCAGTGTTTCCGGGCTGACGGTTACGATCACAGCTGGTACACCGAACTCCCAAACGTGGGGTGCTCTCATCATCGGGAATCCCAACTGACACAAATCAGCACCTCTCCCTATCTACGAGAAAGCCATGAATCAGCTTCAGTTGTCACTTTCTTCCTGTTTGGCGAAGACAAAGCGAACAAGTTGCGCGAGCCATGGCGCTCTGATTAAATACAAGCGGTCTCAGCAAATCAAACCTCAAAGCAGGTAGTCTCGTGCGCTGGTTCTTTGGATTCTTTTTTGTCTCCGGCTTCTGCAGCATTCTCTATGAGCTCGTGTGGCTGCGTTTGGCGATGGCGCAGTTTGCGGTAACGACCGCGCTCATCTCCATCGTTCTCTCCGCCTTCATGATCGGGCTGGGATTTGGTTCCTGGGCTGCGGGTCGTTATATGCGAAAGCCAGCCGGTTCTGGGCGCTTGCCGAGCCTGCGCCTCTATGCGCTGGTGGAGCTTCTGATTGGTGTTTCTGCACTGGCCGTTTCACGAGAATTGGGTGAGGGAAGGTTCCTTCTCGAGCGCCTGGATGCCCGCCATCCGCTATCGCTCACGCTCTACTACGTTCTCGCGGGGCTGTGGATCGGATTCACGCTGATTCCGTGGTGCGCATGTATGGGTGCGACGTTTCCTTTTGCCATGGCCGCCATTCGGGAGCAGTTCTCCGGCCAGTCGGAGCGATCGTTCAGCTATTTGTATTTAGCCAACGTGCTGGGTGCGGTAACCGGCGCCGTTATTCCTTTACTGATGATTGAAAAATGGGGATTCACAGGAACTCTACATGCGGGTGCGGCGCTTAATTCCTGCCTTGCGGCATCCGCTTTCCTGTTGTCTTTACAGCGGACACGGACGGAGAAAACCGCACTTGTAAGCCAAGAGCCGCCCTCAGTGCCCACCACGGCGAGCCAGTGGCCGTACCTTTTGCTGTTCGGTACAGGCTTTACAAGTATGGCAGTAGAGGTCGTCTGGATCCGTCTATTTACCCCCGGTTTGAGCACTTTTGTCTACGCGTTCGCGACGATCCTCGGGCTCTACTTGGGAGCAACCTACCTCGGGTCGCGATTCTATCGCCGGTCGAAGCGGCAGGAGACGGGTACGGGCGCGATCCTATTTGCCCTGCTGGCTTTCGCGGTGGTGTTTCCTCTGCTCATCTGCGATCCGCGGTTACCCATCATTTATCACTTGCGCGTGGTGAGTATTCTACCGTTCTCTTTCCTGGTGGGATGGATCACGCCGATGGTCTTGGACAGCTTCGCACGTGGGGATCCGGACCGAGCGGGCAAAGGGTACGCCGTTAATATCGCGGGCTGCGTGCTGGGTCCGCTGGTGGCCGGTTTTTTTCTCCTACCCTGGTTGGGAGAGCGCTACACGTTGCTGGTCTGCGCGCTTCCCTGGATCGTGGTCAGCCTCGGTAAACGGACCGACGCAGTTCCGTTGATAGCAACATCGCAAGGGGAGGCCACGTGGCGGCCCGCGCTGGTCTCATTACTCGCACTGGTTCTGGTTGGCACGACCAATGATTTCGAAACCCGCTATTCCCCGCGGGAAGTGCGCCGTGACAGCACGGCTACGGTCACCGCCCTCGGATCGGGAATGGAGAAGCAACTTCTCGTCAACGGGGTCGGCATGACTGGCTTAACGCCGATTACCAAGATGATGGCCCATCTGCCACTGGCGTTTCTGCAAAGTCCGCCGAAGAACGCGTTGGTGATCTGCTTCGGAATGGGCACGACGCATCGGGCGATGCTGTCGTGGGGAATTTCGTCGACCGCGGTGGAGTTAGTACCGAGCGTAGTGGACGTGTTTCCCTACTTCCACGCCGATGGGGAACAACTCTTGCGCTCACCGCGCTCCCATGTTGTGGTCAATGATGGCCGCTTCTTCCTGGAGCGGTCTACTACGGTGTTCGACGTGATCGCGCTCGATCCTCCGCCACCGGTCGAGGCTGCTGCATCCAGTCTGTTGTACTCGAAGGAATTTTATGCAATCGCCAGACAGCACCTGCGGCCAGGCGGAATCCTACAGCAATGGCTGCCGACCGTCGAAGATCCTGTCATCATCGCTTCGTTCGCCAAGGCACTGAAAGAATCGTTCCCCTTCGTTCGCGTTTTTCGAGCGGTCGGAAAAAGCCGCGGATGCCACTTTCTGGCCAGCAATTCGCCGTTCCCCTCTTACTCCGCCGAAACTCTGGCCAGTCATCTGCCGCCCACTGCCGTCGCCGATTTCCTGGAGTGGGACCCCTCCTCCGACGCGCAGGGACAATTCGCCAAGCTGTTGAAGCATGAGCTGCCCATCGATGAACTGATTGAGGCTGCCCGAAGCGTGCCCGCCTTGCAGGACGACCATCCGGTCAATGAGTACTTTGCTCTGCGCCGCATGGCGGATCCGGATTTCCTGAGAAGCACATGGAAGTATTTTCTCTGGCGCATGGGCTTGGAGAAGCCGCAACAGTCAGATTTTGACTCTGAGCCTCCGAAAGCCAACAGGTGAGGGCCGACGGCTAGTAGAGCAGGTAGTTTCTCCAGTTATCAGAATCTCGGAAACCCGGTGAACGATCTCTTTGACCTCGGAGAGAACGTTTGCGGCGAAGTCGCCGGTGCTAGACCTTGATGAAAATCCGCTTTCACCAGAGGAACCAAAGAGGAACCCAGCAAAACAGCACGGCGGCCAGTGAGTAGACCAATGAAGCGTTGGCCGCGTCCAGGCCGAAGGACACAAGACGAACCTGCGCGGCGTCACGCGACGTTCGCGACGCGGTGTCTCTGGAACGGTATCGACTTGCGAACGGTGCAGCAGTGGTTGGGCACTCTGACATGGAATCGACGATGCGCTATCTGAAGCCATCCCGCAGTCAGCAGGTACGCGAGAAGGTCAATCAGGTCTTCGCTTAGCAACTGCATTCCAGCGCCAGGTCCGCAACGGACGGCGGAGCCGCACTTCGCTTCCCTCGGCAGCGACCGATCATTTGACACCGGGTTCTATAATCCACTCCGCAAACTCCGCCAATCCTCGCCATAAATGCACTTGATAGCCCAACAGCAAGCGGCTGCGCATTCATCTAGGAAGCGTGCTCCCCTAAAGTCTGTGCCGACATCGCTGCGCTTCCGATGTCCCACCGCACTTCTCTCATCACTCGTTTACCACCTTCGCCACGGCAGGATATGATGACCGCCATTGAAAGGCTAGCGCCATGGCGGACAGTGTGTTTGTAGAAATTTACGCAGGGTCGTGTACCTGTCAGCTACCGTGCGTCCGTCTGGAGACACTTTCCCCGGAGAATTGAGTCCAAAATGCACATGACTAAAGCCTGCTGGACATTCGTTTTGATCCTTTGTATCCCGAGCTGTGCCGAGGACAGGTTCACGGTTGCGCACGGTACGTTTCTCACTTGGGTCTTGAAAAACGACAGCAAACTTATCGTTGCTGCCGATAGTCGAGTTGTGCGTTGGGACAAAGCCAATCCGACGGATAACGAATGCAAGATTATTCGCCTTGGACCTCAGTCGATATTTGCAGCGTCTGGTTTCACCTCCGCAAGGACTGACAAAGAGAAAAACATTGAAGTCGCGAGTGATATTGCTCGCGATGCGTCTCGGAAGTATCCGCACGATGCTCGTAAGATGGCTGCGTTCTGGGCTGAGAACATAATGAAGACGCTTTTTGTCGTCACATCTAGAGAATTACTCGAAGATGCGAGGAATCAGTATCGTTACGTTGTCATGGGTTTGTTCGCAGTCGCATCCGATTCGCTCATCGATACCTGGCAGGTACGGATCAATTATGAGAACGACAAAATGAACGGAGAGATGAGACAGCTTAAATCTAACGACGACGCCCCTTTTATGTCTGGATTCGAGGAATATGCTTCAGAGTTTTGGGCGGGAAAAACTGCACGTGCAATCCACATTCGCGACAAAGTGACGCGCGAATTCGGTTCCTTGGGCGATTACGACGCCTATATGCTTGGCGGATCGGTCGAGGCAGTTGAGAGTTGGGCAAACAACACAGGCGTCGGAGGCGCTGTTGATATTGGTGTTCTAAGAATAGGCCACCCCTTCAAGTGGGTAAAACATAAGCATGAATGCAGCAAGAGTGACCCACAAGCGGTTCTGGCTCTAAAAAAAGAAATCGATAGAGCCTACACAGGTAAAGACCGCTAATCCCAAATTTTTTCTGGACTGACACGGGCCGCCCTCCAGCGCTAATGGGCGAGTGGAGCCATCGATCATGTGAGCACAGCGTAGTCCGAGCCCGAGCCAAGTTTAAGAACGCAGTCAATTATTCGATTTCTTGGATCGAATCCGAGCACCCCACCGTCATAATGATACTTTCAGCGACTCAATTCTCGTAGGCGCGATCGGAGTCTCGAAGGACCGCGCGGACAGAGAAAACCGCGAATGCAAACGTGGCATTTCACTGGACGGAGCGGCAACAACACAGCGAGTTCTTCCAACATGGTCTCGGGGTTAGAGACGTAATTCCAGTTGTCCAGCAATGGTTTGACCAAATGAGCGAATTTTCTCCGTCCACCCGAAGGAACCCCTACGCTCGTCACCGTTAACTATCCCGCGCGGTCAATATGTTCGGGGTACGGCGAAGGCGTCGGAACCCCGCCGCCTTTTGGGTACCTCACTTGATCAACTTGTCTCGCCAAACCACCAAACCACGGACTCCAAGGTTTTCACGGTTTCTGCTTCGCTCTCTTCCAGCGGGTTTGGGCGGCTGCCGCGCTGGTAATTCCAAATGCGCACAGCAAGTCCTCATTGGTTTTCCAGATTTGCCGTGTTAGAGTATTTTTCGTCGTTTCGGGCCGGTGGTGTAATGGAGCACGGCAGCTAGGCCTTGGACTTTTTCGCTTGCAGGTGCAAGTTCAACCCTTGCCTGGTCCACCATTGAACTCCAGACTAAGTTTGCACGCTTATACGCGGAGCGCTACAAATGTAGGGGGGCCGCCCTCATGACAGGCGCATGACGTTTGCTCGCGTGCTAAACTGCTGATTAAATTCGCACTGGCTCTTGAGAGGTCTGTCTGATGCAGTCGAGCACGTCTAATCTCATCTTCCGCAGCAGAGCTATTCTGCTCATTTCCATTGCATTTTTCATCAGCGTCAGTGCCCTTGCTGGTCAGCAATACTCCAACACGCAAGCTGGTCAGGCTGCAGTTCCACCGGCAAGGCTTCCGACAGCGCAACCAGCCACATCAGCGGCAGTAAGTGCAAGCGGAGCGGCTTCGAATACGCAGGCCAAGAGCCCTGAGGGAGCGAAAGAAGACACCGACGAGTCGATGACGGTAAAGATGGGACCCGGGGACCTAATCGAGGTGAGCGTATACAACGTTCCGGAACTGGCGACCAAGGCGCGGGTGAACAATTCCGGCGATTTGTATCTCCCGCTCATCGATTACGTCCACGTTGAGGGTCTGACGATCGAAGAGGCTCAGAACCTAATACAGAAGCGGCTGGAGGACGGTGGATTCGTTCGCAGTCCGCATGTAACCATCTTTGTGGACGAGGCCGCTTCCCAAGGGGTGACGATCCTGGGAGAAGTGGGCAGGTCTGGGATCTACCCGGACACGCAGGACCATAAGCTGTATGAGGTGATTTCCCTGGCGGGTGGGTTCACTGCGGTTGCCTCGCGGAAGATCACCATTATCCGCCGGAATCAGGCGCAGCCGATTCACGTGGATCTTCCTCGTAATCTGGGAGATGACTTGAGCGGGAATGTCGAAATCCTGCCCGGCGATACGATCACAGTCCCCAGGGCGCCCATCATTTATGTGGTCGGGGACGTGGGGCGCCCCAGCGGCCTGCTGATCGACAACGGCACACTGACCGTTCTGCAGGCCATCGCTCTTGCCGGTGGCACGAACCACACGGCCAAGACAAGTGATGTACGCCTTATTCGTAAGACCCCAACTGGGATGACTGAGCAGCACGTTCAGTTCAAGAAGATGCTGGAAGCCAAGGCTCCCGACCTGACGTTGCAGGCAGACGACATTCTATTCGTCCCGGTGAGTGGAGGCCGCGTTTTGGCCAGCCGGAGCTTTGAAGCTGCCATGGCACTCACGACGGCAGTTACGCTTTATGCGGTGCATCCGTAGCGTCACCCGAACGGAATCCTTCTGGCTTCCGGGGATGGCAACCACTTCGGTAGTTCCGGAGGGTAGTGAAACATCGGGTCTCAGCGGAGAGCGCTTCTACCGGGCTGAATTAGACTGCCTGCGTTTTTTCTCTTTTTTTACAAGTATTTCTGTGTCACTCACCAAGCGGGGACGCCGCTTATTATGCGGCCCGACGGGTCCCGTTTCCTACAATAGTCGCGAGTGCTTTTTCAGCAGGAAGGTTCGGCGTCGATCTCCTTTTCTTGCTAATTGGTTATGAGAGTCTCGTTTCCGAATTGTTCTACTCCGGACTGCGAAACGCGTTAATCAGAAACGGGCGGAGTGATTACTTCCACGGCCAACGCTAGGCTTGGTTGCTGTCATGTATAAGAAAGCGATGTGGTTTATCCTCGGCGCGGTTGCGCTGATGATGATCTCAAACTATTTGACGGGGGCCATTCTTCTAGCCTTCAATCCATCGAACTCAGATTTCTCAGAGCTCTACGCCAGCTCATGGCTTTGGCGGCAAGGGCAGAACCCGTATGACCCGGTGCTTGCCACTTCTGCCCACCAGCTTGTTGTCGGAAGACCTGAGGAAATCTTCCTCGTCAATGTGCCAACAGCTCTAGTTCTGGTTGCTCCTTTCACGCTTCTGCCTTGGGGCTGGGCAAATTTCTTGTTCTTGATGCTGGGCGTAGCTGGCGTCGCGGCAACTACTCTTGTTATCTTGCGTTTAGAAGGCCGCACGTCTTTCGGGCTCGGAACAGCGTCCGTCATCGTGTTTCTATTGAGCTTTAGCCCGCTTCGCATCGCATTTCATTGGGGAAACATCGTGCTCCTCGTTTTGCCACTTTCGATATTGGCAATCGCGCTCGCAGAATGGACACGCGACTGGCAGGCGGGATTACTCGTTGGGGTTGCGTTTTGCCTGAAACCTCAGATTGGAATGTGGATCGGCTTGTACTACTTGCTTCGCGGACGCTTTAGAATTGTGGCCTCATCTCTGGCGATTGGTCTCTTCATTACGGCCTTGTTTTTCCTACACCCAATTCCATACCCCAGTTTGATTGCGTTCTACCGGACGAACCTGCAGCACTGGTTTGCTCCGGGAAGACTCTACGGGTTCACGGAGGGGGACCTGCCGTTTTTCTCGCTCCGAACGCAAGGCATCTTTTATCTGTTGACGCACAACGTTTCAGCCTCTATCTGGATGGCCCACATTTTGTCTTTGATCGGCGCGGGCGTCTGGGGAATTCTAATATGGCGGTTCGGCGATCGAATTCCTTCGTCGTTGGCTATTGTGGCATTGTCAGCCCTCAGTTTCCTGTCTCTTTATCACAGCATCCCGGACGCATCAGTTCTGACCATTTCGCTATGCGATGCCTTCCCGGTTTCGCTTCGGCGTTGGACGAAAACGCAAAAACTGACCTGCGTGTTGCTCTTTCTTATGATGCTGCCGGATCGATCGATTTTTGTGTTTCTCAGTCACCACCTCAATACATCCATTACCAAGTCGTGGTGGTGGGAACTCTTCTTCATGCGCCATTTTGTGTGGCTTTTGTTAGCCCTCACCTTCACATTGCTTCTGCGGATGCATGAAGCTCAAGCAGAGAGAGAAAGAGCGCGTCTTACCTCTGAGAAAAGTCCAGACGCGATGATCGCTCCTGTCCAAATTTAACGATAGGGCTCTGCTGGGTCTTGAGTTGGGACAGCCCTGCGAAATCACCACCGCCGAGCGATGCCAAGACCGCTATCGGCGACCATCCGCTCTGTTAGCATTTTTAAAACGAAACGCAGGACGCACTGCGTATTTCACAGAAACTCTCAGCCGCGCGGAACGGTTGGGGGTGGGCTTCTGTGTCTGTTTGATTGTTTGATTTGCTCCTGCCGTGAACACAGGAGTCGGAATATTGAGGGGTCGATAAAAGCGTCTCATGCAATCATGGCATCTTACGGGCCGCAGCAGCAACAGGATGTGTTTCACAAGATGCGCTACTACTTCGAAGACTGGGGCTGCTTAATCTGCAAGAGTAAGAAACGTCCTCACGTTTCTAACGGGATGTGTGGTCAATGCGCGGCGCGAATTCAAAAACGATTGTTTTGGTGTCTACAGAGGAGAGGCATCTCATCTCCTGAACGCGACACGCCGGACATACCGAACGGCGAAGACCGCGTCCGGAGCGCTACGACATTGTTGAGCGATTTGGCACGTGGGGAGTGGACTCCAAAACGGATGAAGCTGCGGCGGATCAAGTGGTCAGACTAGCCAATGAGGCGATGCTAAGGAGAGAAAAACGCTACCGTGCTGTCCCGTCCGGGTTCACAGAGGAAGTGGGGGACTCACGCCTAGCTGGCCGATTAACCAGTCATTGACTAGCACGCAGAACATTCCCGGTTTCTAGTCCCCGAGTGTCGAACCGTGCTCAGCTCTGCATAAAACCGCCCACGGACGTGTTCCAAGTGGTCTTGCCGTCGGAAGTAACCGGCGCGGTCAGCGGGAGTAGGCGTTGCGTTCATATTAAACCCGATCTTGCGTTGCGATCTCAGCCAGTTCGGCTTCGTAATGCGTGCAAGTCTCGGCTTCGATGTCCACTCTGAAAACATATTCCAATCGCCCTGTGGAAGTATGTGACAGGTGTCACAAGAACTCGAATGCCGCATCTGGAAAACTGGTCACAGCTTCCTGAAAGGAGGGTCTTATTCCCCATGTCAACGAGCCTTCTAATTCCCGCCGCTCAATACCTGAGAATGTCTACCGACGATCAACAGACTTCGATTCCGGTTTCCGCACCAGAGACGCACCAAGAGGAAAGAGAGCCGGAAGAAGAAACGGCGCAAGTGATTGAAAAGATTTGGCTGCCCCCCAGGGATTCGAACCCCGATATGCTGATCCAGAGTCCCTTTCCTGACTCTGAAAACAAACAAAATCCAGCAACTCACTCGGCAGATTCCGGCAAACACCTGCAAAATCCGCACCACCCGCGCACCAACCTAGGACCAAAACGGAAGGGGGAATTGTGATTGCCGGTCTAAAGAACGACTACCTGCTTCCTCGTATGATCAAGTCCCTCTGGGAAATAGCAACCACTCGGATGACGCATTATGACGCATTTTCAGGCGGTTAGTGAGACATCTGCGGAAAGGGATGAGCGATTCCTCGGCATACAAGACCCATCGGGTACTATGGTGCGTGATGCTTTTCCAAATACCTAGTGGTACCCTTTCCGCTTCTCAAGCACGTACCTGGTAGCCAGCAGAGTTCGCTTGGTTACGTTCGTCTTCCCCATCGCTTCCGCCACATGGTGTGAGATCGTTCCGTCTGCTATCCCTAAATGCTCGCGGGCCTATGTTCAGAGAAAGATCACAAGACCCATCGGGTACTTTATGGTGCGTGATGCTTTTCCAAATACCTGAACACGGAGAGGAAGCAGAACCTTTGCTTGCTGCTCGTCGGCGCCCCTCCTCTCAAGACTGAGGAGTAATACTCAATAGGGGTATCATCGACCGGTTCGCGATCCGACTTCATGCGCAACGTGAGGCTCGATCTTGGGGACGGCTTCGAAGATTCGAGATCGAGAAAGCGTGCCGTGGGCGCGATCGAAGCATAATCGTCGTTTGCGTACCAGATGTGATGTGCTGTGACGTTACAACCCATCTCATAAATAGCAGGATATTGAGCGTCATCCTCCGCCCCGTTAATATGCGGCTGGGCATCCGACGATTTTTTGGGGTGGCACAATCCGGCCAGATTGGGGTTATGATGACTCTCCTGATAGCGAGTCTTGCTGATCGAATCCAGTCGGGGTGGTTCGATGAGATTGCGGCCGCGGCGTCTACTCTTGTGTTCCTTCTTGGTATTGGTGTCCTCATCGAATGAGCTGCACGCCCAGACTACTACCTCGGGGGGCTTGGCCGGTGTCGTGACCGACCCGAGCAATGCGGTTGTCCCAAATGCCAAAGTAGAAATCAAGGATGATGCGAAGGGCACCACCCAATCCACGAAAACCGATCAGCAGGGGGTATTCCGATTTTCCTTCCTCGCCCCGAGTAGATACACACTGAGTGTGAACGGTAACGGATTTCAAGAAGAAGATCGCACTGTGTTCGTGCGATTAGGCCCTCCGGTCTCAGTGAATGTCTCACTCCGGGTCGCGCAAGTACGCGCCAGCGTGACTGTAAGGTCGGAGGCTCCCCTCATTCACGCGGAAAATGGTGATGTCTCTACTACCATGAGTGAAGTGCAGATTTCTGAGGTTCCCAATCCCGGCAATGATCTTACCTACATCGGCCAAACTGCTCCCGGCGCGATTATGAACACAGATATGGCGCTCGCGAATAACGGAGGCTTTGTCATTTTCGGGGGTAATTTCTCCATCCTGGGAATGCCGGGCACGTCAAATCTGTTCACCCTGAACGGGATGAACGACAACGACAATGGGACGCACCTCAACTATAGTGGCGCGACCAACCTGCTTTTGGGGCAGAACCAGGTTCAAGAGGCTACTGTCGTAAGCAATGGCTACTCCGGACACTTCGGGGGTGCTGCCGGCGCGAATGTTAACTACATCACCAAATCCGGCAGTAATGCCTTTCACGGAAATGCGGAGTATTTCTGGAATGGCAGCGTGTTCAACGCCAATGACTGGATAAACAAGGCGCTCGGGAACCCGCGCCCATTCGACATTGCCAACCAATGGGCGGGCTCAATTGGAGGGCCGATCCAAAAAGATAAGCTGTTCTTCTTTTTCGATACCGAGGGTTTGCGAATTTTGCTTCCCGTTGCGTTGCAGGTGGTCCTACCGAGCCCTGAATTTGAAAGTGCGACTATCGCCCATATCGACTCGCTATTTGGCCCAACATCAGCCTCCGACGCCTTTTACAAGCGGATATTCAAGCTTTATGACGGAACTCCAGGAATCGGCAGAGCCATTCGCGGGAACTTTTCGGACCCGCTTTTTGGCTGTCACGGATTCATCGGTCCAAAGGGCCTTGGGACAACCGCGCCTTGCACAATTCATTTCCAAAAGACCGTCAGTCAGCCGACGGACGAATCCATTGTGTCTGGCCGTGTGGACTGGAACATCACAGGCAACGACCGTGCCTTCTTGCTCGTGCAGCACGACCACAGCCAGCAGGTGACCGTCACCGATCCCGTCAGCCCGCTGTTTAATGTGTATTTGGACGTGCCTTGGTGGCAGGGGCAACTCCACGAGACTCACACGTTTGGGCCAACTGCCGCCAACCAATTCCTGCTCGCAGGTACCTATCTCGGTTTCCGATCCGGAGTTGCGAATACGGCAGAGGCCTTAGCTGCTTTCCCCACGGTTCTGAATTGGTTTACCACCGGGACTGGCCTCGCCGTCTTGGGCGGCTTTGACTACATTTACGCTTTCCCGATCGGCCAAAACATTACCCGATATCAAATCTCGGACGATTTCGTGAAGACAACGGGTAGGCACAAGTTCGGATTCGGTGCAAACCTTGTGCGCACTCTTTGGAGCACCTTCGGCACAACCAATGTGGTAGGCGATTTGGTTCCCCAAACGCTCGATGCATTTTATTCCGGTGGTGTAGATCCGTCATCCAATGCCGATTTCACAACCCTGCTCCAATCTTTTCCTTCTGCGCGGTCCCAGCGCCTCGCCTTCTACGGCTTGGGCCTCTATGTGGAGGAAGAATGGCACGCGCGATCAAACTTGAACTTCTCTTTCGCCTTACGGGCCGATCATCAATCAAATCCGACCTGTGCCCGCCGCTGCTTTGCGCGGTTGGCTGGGCCGTTTGAGTCAATCAGTCACGATCCCGCACAGCCCTACAACCAGGCCATCCTGACCAATCAGAAGCACGCTTTGGAGAGCACCGACAAGATTGTGTGGGCGCCGCGATTCAGCTTTGCCTGGCAGCCATTCGGGGTATCGCATCCCGTGGTGATCCGTGGCGGAGTGGGCATTTTCTACGATCCGTTTCCCGATAGCGTGGGCGCTTCCTTTGCCGCTAATCCTCCCCTCGTCAACGCGTTCGCGATCCAGGGCTATAACCTCACTCCCGACGAAGGCAATAGCCTATTTACGGTCGCTTCCAGCTCGAATGCCGGATTCGTCAACGGATTTGCCTCCGGTCAGACCCTTGCCCAAATCCAGAAGTCTGATCCCTTCTTCTTCCCACCGAGCATCAGTGTTCCCAATGCTAAAACTCATTCGCCGCAATATCAGAAGTGGAGTCTCGAAGTGCAGCGGGCCTTCGGCACCAGCACTTCGGTCAGCGTTGGCTACTATGGCAATCACGGCATTCATGAATTGGTTCAGAATCCCTCGGCCAATGCTTTTGGATTCGGCCAGTTCCCCTCGTCGTTATGCACCAGCCCACCTGTGCCGCCATGCGCCGACCCACGGTTCAGTCAGGTCACGGAAAACACCACCTCCGGGATCTCCAACTACGACGGTATGGTGGTTTCCTTCCAACGTCGGATCTCCCATTGGGGGTCAGGACTGTTTCAGGCAAACTACACCTACGGACACGCGCTCGACGAGGTCTCCAACGGAGGCTTGCCTTTTGTCCAATTTGGGTTCGGCAGTTCCACGTATCCGCAGGATCCACACAATCTGCGCGGCAGTTACGGGGCAGCGGACTACGATGTTCGCCACTCGTTCAACGCGAACTATGTATGGCAGGTTCCGGTGAAGGCGATGTTGCACGGACATGGCGCAGACTCCCTGGTGAATGGGTGGCAGATCTCGGGAACAGTCTTTGCTCGCACGGGATTTCCCTACACTGTGATCGACTTCGCCGAAACGAACCACCTGGTCTCGAACAATTTCTTCGGCTGGATCTATGCGATCCCCGTTCGTCCCCTGGGGCCAGGGACATCCTGCGGGGAGGGCGCGGTTATACCGCTTGCTCCTCATCCGTGTCAGCCGCCACAAATGCTGGGCGGGGCACCGAATCCAAACGCCCTCTATGTGCAAACGGGTTGTGAAACTGGATTCAATACCGGACACTTAGGTCCGTCAGGCTCTTGCAACGGGCCTGTGGTTTCCTTTGCTCAAGGGCGCAACCGCTTCCGCTATCCGAGCTATTTCAATACGGACTTCACTATCATGAAGAACACGAAAATCCCTGGCTGGGAAAAAGCGATGCTGGGTATCGGCTTCCAGTTCTTCAATTTCTTCAACCACCCCAATTTCGGTCCACCGGACAATTTCAGTTCCGACGCGACATTCGGGCAAATAACGACCCTGGAGATGCCACCTACGAGCATCTTGGGTTCTGGTCTTGGAGGCGATGCGGCTGCCCGGATGATTCAGTTGAAGGTTGAACTTCGATTCTGAGCTAAGGGCCAGCTTTGCGGCTGTTGCATGCTTTCTTGTGCTCCAACGGAACGAACTCTAGAAATTTTCCATCATCCACATGTTGGCGCTCAGTGTGCCGGCAGAAATCGCGAGACGGCGGCCGTCGGGAGACGGCGCTCCAAAACATGCGTCAGTACTACACTTCCATAAGAGCGTGGTGTTGCTCTTTAGATCTACATGCACGAGTTCGCTGCCAGCGTTTGTGACATTGGAGACATATAGCCCTTGTCCGTCCGCTGCCCACTCGAGGAACTTCATGTTATTCAACTCTTTCGCCCGGATGACTTGAGTTCTTTGTTCTCGCAAGGAACGTATTTCGATGGGACCTTTTGGGCCTCGTGCCGCGGCGAGACGAGTTCCATCGAAAGAAAGGCTCCAAAGCACAACTATTGGGCTTGTCTGGTATTCCGGAGTGATCTCAAACCTCGCCAGCTCAGGACCTCGGCCTTTGACGGGGTCGAAGGACGTGACGATCATCTGTTTGTGATCCTCGCTTTGCTCCGCGACGGCACACAAGTTGGACGGGGGCTTGGCGCAGGAACTCGAACTGAATTCAGGCATTGAAAATATCAATTCTGGCGACCCACCTGTAATGGGAACGCGCAGAAGTTGAACCGCCGCCGATGGGCTTCTTCCAGGCATCGGGTGAACTTGGGCAATTATCCACTTGTCATCGGGGCTCACGGCAGCAAATTCGATCAAGCCTGGTGCCGAGGTCACGATGGGTTCTGGTGTATCCGAATTCAGGGACAGCCTATGAAGGGCGTAGTGATCACCGCGGTCCAAAGAGAGAATCGCCGTTTTGCTATCGGCGGTCCAATCCATGATATTGGCTTCGCCGTCCTCGATGCGTCTCGCATTGACGAGGCGCCTCCCACCATTTTCGAGATCGGCCACATAACTGGCGCTGCGCCTTGACGATTCCAGGAACGCGACGCGCTTACCATCCGCAGTAGTGCTTGGAGCACTCATCCACACTCCGGCCCAATTCGTCAGTCGTCTCGGCTTCTCGATGAGCTTACCGGTACGCGTGTCAAGCCGTTTTATCCAGACATCGCAAGGCGCGTCAAAACGCATTGCGACGGTATCGCAAGCGTCTGAGTAGATCAGTTGTCCGTCAGGTAGCCACGAAAAATCGCCCATTTTCTTTGTTTCCGAAGGTGGCAGGAGCGTTGCCACGGGACCACCGTCCAGGTCACGGGCTACCAGACTGTCCCCGGATTCGTCCGTGGAGATGTACGAGACTCGCTGTCCATTCGGAAAGAAATAAAGACAACAAATCGCGGCCTTTTCGCTGCTCTCGTAAAGCTTGCGTGCCTGCTCTCCATCGGGTCCCATCAACCAGATTTCACGCTCGCCAAATTTTCCATTGTTTGTTCCAAAAGAAATCAAGGAGCCGTCGGCAGAAACAGACCACGCAATAGCATTGTCGCGAAGCTTTGCGTGGCCCCCCGCCTCCAACCGAAACCACCCAAATACTGCTGGTCTGGGATGACCAAGCACTGAATATCTCGCTCGCCGGGTGGGCATTGGCGAGGAATCGTCTACTGTCCGGAAACCAAGCTGTGGGGACGACTTCCCATGTCACTCTTTCCTTCTTGAGCGCGTCCGGTTGGGGGACCCGCTGGGTCTCGTCGGTTCCAACGAGTTTGATATGCATCCCCTTCGCGTCGGTATATGCGAGGTATTTTCCGTCAGGCGAAATCGCCCCACCCGTCACAGGGATTCTCGGCGGAATTGATCGTGAGTTGCTGGAACTTCACATCCGGAGTCTGAGCTGACGATGGTTCGTGTCTTGCGAACCAGAACGCGGCAGCTGCAAGAAGCAATGCGAACGAGCCTACAGCTAGCTTCCACCTCCGCGCGAAGGGTTTCTGCTCCAGATCGTGCTTGAGGTCCAACAAGTCGGTGCGCAATGTCCGCGGCGGACTGGTAACGCGCTCCGCGATCTTTCTCGAGGGCACTGTTGACGATTTTTCGAGCTTGGCGGGAAGTTGGGGATTAACCTCTCTTGCCGGGACAGGAACTTGTGTGAGGATCGCTTGATGAAGCGCCGGCCCGGTGTCGTCCTTGAACGCGCGTTGCCCCGTCGCCATCTCGTAAAGCACGAGACCAAAGGAAAACAGATCCGTTCGTGCATCCAGCTTTTCTCCCCGCGCTTGCTCTGGCGACATATAACCTGCCGTGCCCATGGCAACTCCGGTTCGGCTAAGGAACAAGTCGCCCGTTGCTGGTGGCGTTGTCTCGCGAGTTGTTTCTCTTGGGTTGCCGCCGTCGCGAGTATCGCTCTCAAATTCATCACCCTCCTCCGTTCCTGAGTGAACCAGTTTCGCGATACCGAAGTCTAAAATCTTAGCTTGGCCCTGCTGTGTCACGAAGATATTCGCTGGCTTGATGTCGCGATGGATGATGCCCTTCTGATGCGCTGCTTCTAATCCATCCGCAATCTGAATGGCGAGATCGAACAACTTGCCTGGGGACAGTGGTGGTTCTCCAGGATCGGCGGCAGAGATCAATTCCCGCAGCGTCTGGCCTTCAAGCAATTGCATCACGATGAAAGGCTGGCCCTCGTGCTCGCCAAATTCGTAGATGGGGCAAATGTTGGGATGTTCCAGCGCGGAGGCCGAGCGTGCTTCGCGTTCGAAGCGCCCGAGCGCCGCAGGATTCTTGGCTGATTCTTCGGGCAGGAATTTGAGTGCGACTCGGCGGCCCAGCTTCAGGTCCTCCGCCCGATACACCAGGCCCATGCCGCCGCCACCCAGCCCATCCAGGATGCGGTAATGCGAGATGGCCTCACCCGCCAAGGGAAACAAGAAGCCAGCAAACCCTGCGCGCACGGCTGCATTTGACGTACCCGCCTGCGCTTCGATCGGAGGAGAAGCAGCGCGTCTACTTCTCGCCGCAGCTCCGGATCATTGCGGCAAGCCTCGTCCAGCAGGACGGCCCGCTGCTCCGATGCGCACTCTGCAGCGCGATGGAACAGCTCGTCGATCTGCGCCCAGCGTTCAGGAGTCAAGCGGTACCTACCCGCTCTGCATTTCCTGGTGAAGCCATGCTTCCGCCATCCTCAAGTCGCGCCGCACGGTGACCGGAGAAACATCCAGCGCCTGGGCGATCTCATCCATGGAGAGCCCGGCGAAATAGCGCAGTTCGATGGCCTTACATTTCCGCGGGTCGAGTTTCTCAAGCGCGCTGAGGCCACTGTCGAGAGCGACCAGGTCTCGGCTCCGTTCGTGGCTGAAAGCTCACGGCCTCTTCCAGGGATACTTTTTGCCCGGCCCGCTTGCCCGCCTGCCTTTTTGCGCGCATGGTCCACCAGGATCTGGCGCATCAGGCGCGCCGCCACTCCGAAAAAATGCGATCGGCTCTGCCAGTTCGGGTTCTTCTGATCCACTAGACGCAGGTAAGCCTCATGAACGAGCGCCGTGGGCTGCAAAGTGTGGCCTTGGCGCTCCTTCCGCAGATTGCTGGCCGCCAGTTGACGAAGCTCGCGGTACACCATCGGCGTGAGGTCATCAAGGGCTTGGCGATTGCCACCTGCCCACTCGGCCAGCAGTCGCGTCACATCGTGGGTGGCAGACATGGCTCACCTGCTGATAAAACTGAACTTCCGTCGCTCCAGCATTGTATAACGCTACCCTCGCTCAACCCTCACTTGGCATTCCAAACCAAGAAAAGCTATTCGCCGTGATCGATTTCCACCTTTTTTCGCGCATGAGTAGCTAGAGGCCGGTGTGAGGAATAGGTCAGAAGATCCACGCTTTGTTCTGTCGGACTCGACGCGCCGGATGCACGCTATCGCGATGGCGAAATCGCTAGCTACTAGGAGCGAATATGAAACAAGCACGTTACTTCATAGTAATCGCACTTGCTGTCCTAGCTATCCCAGCTGGGCTAGCGCAGAACAGTCACTATCACAGCGCAAGGCATCCTCACTATAAGCTTATCGACATCGGGACGTTCGGCGGTCCGCAAAGTTATGTCTTTGACGGGTATGGCTTCTTTGCTCCTAAGGTCATAAACAACCACGGGCTGCTAGCTGGCGCTGCAGACACATCCGAGCCTGATCCTTTCCCAAACGCCTGTTGGAATCCGGATTGCTTGGTGGCACACGCGTTCCGAATGGGAGAGGGTGGGGAGTTGTCCGATTTGGGCGCGTTGCCCGGTGGCGGGACCAGCGAGCCTCTCGGCACAAGTGCCGGCGGTCTGATCGCCGGCATCTCTGAAAATGGCCAACTCGATCCGTTGGTACCCGGCTTTCCGGTGGGCCGCGCAGTCTTGTGGCAAAACGGCAACATCACCGACCTTGGAGTCCTCGAAGGAGGATACGAGAGCCAAGCCAACGGCGTGAACAGCAAAGGAGAGGTAGCAGGGGTTTTCACGAATGCAACCCCGGACGCGAATTCCATGTACGGATTGGGCTACCAGGCGCGGGCTTTCTTCTGGCAAGACGGCGTAATGCAGGATCTGGGAACCCTGGGCACTGGAACCGATGCCGAGGCAATCCTTATCAACGAGCGCGGACAGGTTGTCGGTTGGTCCTATGTCAGTTCTGCTCAGATTGTCTGTCTTGGACTTCTACCGATTACGTTAGCTACCGACTCATTTATTTGGGACAAGGAACACGGAATGAGGGACCTAGGCGGTTTGGGGGGGATGTGCACGATGGCTGCAGATCTCAACAACCGCGGCCAAGTCGTCGGCTTCTCCGACCTGAACGGGGATGCAGTCCAACACGCCTTCCTCTGGGACGGTTCAATTCACGACTTGGGAGGCTCGTTGGGGGGACAGCAATCAGGAGCTTTTGCGGTCAACGATTCCGGCGAGGCAGCGGGCTTCGCGGACCTGGCAGGGGATACCCTCTATCACGCAGCTCTCTGGAAACACGCTGGGGCGATCACCGACCTCGGCGTGGTGGGCAGCGATCAGTGCAGCTACGCTAGATCGATTAACCCCAACGGGCAGGTGGTAGGCAACTCCGTCGCTGACTGCGCAAATGGCTCCGGGGTACGTCCATTTCTATGGGACGGTGGCTCGATCTTCGATCTGAATACTCTGATTCCACCCGGTTCTCCGCTTGCCTTGCAATTCGCTCAAAACATCAACGATCGTGGCGAGATCGTCGCGTATGGGGTGGACGCGAACGGCAACGGGCGCGTGGCACTCTTGATCCCTTGTGACGAAGAACATTCCGGCTTCGAGGGCTGCGACTACGACTTCGCAGATGCGACCAAAACTGCTTCACGGGCGAACACGGTTCGCCAAGCCTACGGCACGGCGCTCACGCCCTCTGCACTGTGGCAACGCACTCGAATCAATCCAAGCTATGTCAGGACCAGGAACCCCAATGCTTCGTCGATTCGATAGACGCTTCGTACTTTGAAATCGCCCAGCGAACTAAACGTCAGCCCCTGCGACGCGGTCCAGTCACAGCAAGAAATTGATGGGGTTAAGAAATAGGGAGGAGGCGCCGCATGAAATCCAGTGTACTGATGTGCATTGCCGTGATTTCGCTGGCGGGTTGTGGCGGAGGAGCCAGTATGGGACAACCGCGGCAACTGATTGCGCTAGTCGTACAACCAACTCCCGCCACCGCGGTGCAGGGTGGAACGGTGACGTACCGTGCGACTGGCACATTCGATCAGGCGCCCCTTACGCAATCGAATCTGCCTGCGCAGTGGGCGTCTTCGGATTCGAATGTAGTAACTATCGATTCCACCACCGGGATTGCAACCTGCGTGATAGTGGGGGGGCCTACTAACGTCACGGCATCGGCTGCGGGAAAAGGCGGCACGGTGGTGGGCTCAGGAACCCTGATCTGCCGAGTTCGCTCTGGTGGAGCAGGGCAATGTGAAGTGAATCCCAGCACCAACACCCTGACCGGCGCGTGTATCGGACCTGATCCGCAGTTGCCCAATCATTGCCGGGTTGCAACCGATGACTCTAATTGTGCGCCTGCTCAGCCGGCAACCAACCCGGTGTCGACGGAGGGATGTCTTCCGCCTACTAGCTTTGTTATCGACACCACGACTGCCTGCAATAACTAAACTATAAAAAAATGTGGTGCGTGGCCGAACTCGATGAGGAATATATTGCGCGCATGGAGGATGTACTGGCCGTGTATGAAAAGCCGCTCTCGGTACGGGAACCGGTGGTGTGTATCGACGAGAAACCGGTGGTGCTACATCAGGAAGTTCGGCCTCCGGTAGCCCTGCAGCCGGGGCGGGTGGCCCGTCGGGATGGTGAATATCGGCGTTGCGGAACGGCCAATGTGTTCTGCGGTGTCCAACCGAAAGCGGGGCGGCATTTTACCAAGGTGACCAACGACCGCTCGTCGCCCGAGTTTGCCGATTACCTGCTGGATGTGGCGGCGCGCTACCCCGAGGCCGATACCATCCATCTGGTGATGGATAATTTGAGTTCGCACACCCGCAAGGCGGTCGTCGAACGTTTTGGCGCAGAGGCCGGCGATTGGCTGTGGAATCGGTTCACCGCGCACTACACTCCGAAGCACGGCAGTTGGTTGAACCAGGCGGAGATCGAGATCAGCTTACTCTCCCGGCAATGCTTGGGCCGACGCCGGATCGGAGATCGAGCTTCTCTGCGGAAGGAAACGCGGGCGTGGAACCGCCGCATGAATCGCGACCGAGTCAGGATCCAGTGGAGCTTTACTCGCACGCAGGCTCGCAAGAAGTTTGGCTACAAAATCACGCGGTCACGGTACTAGCGATTCAGTAGCTCTCATTGAAAAGGAGAATCAGCGATGAAATCCAAAGGGTCGTTTACCAGCGCAAGAACGAGGTCCCGAGTGAGAACAAACGGAATGCTTTTCGTCTTTATGGCTTCAGTTCTGTGGGTTTCTCCCGTGTTTTCGCAATCGGCAGTCAATGGAGCGCAACTTTTTACTGCCGCTACAGCGCAATCTGGGCAAGGATGCCCGGCACCCGCGCTGCCTAACGTAAACCAATTGGCTTTGCTGCGATGGTATGGCGCCAACACGGTTACGAACGTTGTGACAGGAGGCGGCCCCAACGGCATCGTCTTTGATGGGTCGAGTGTATGGGTAGTGAACGCGCCCCTCAACTCTGTCTCCAAGGTGCGAGCTAGTGATGGCGCGACGCTTGGAACATTTGCGGTGGGAACAGTGCCGGGATACGCGGCCTTCGATGGCGCCAACATATGGGTGACCAACCTTGGCGACAATACCGTAAGCAAACTGCGGGTCAGCGACGGTGTAACCCTGGGAACATTTCCGACCGGAACCTCTCCCTGGGGAATAGCCTTTGATGGGACCAATATCTGGGTAGGAAATATTTTGGACAACACGGTCAGTAAGGTGCGGCCAAGCGACGGAGCTACGTTGGGCGTCTTTCCATCCGGGCCGGCTCCTATCAGCCTAGCATCCGACGGCAGCAACATCTGGGTGACAAACCAGAATGGTAGCGACACCGTGACCAAACTACGCGCCAGCGATGGAGCAAAGCTAGGAACCTTCCCGGTTGGGAAGAACCCTGTCGGCGTGACCTTCGATGGCTCATCGATGTGGGTCGCTAACTTCGGGAGCAACACTGTAACCAAGCTCCGCGCAACGGACGGACAAAACACAGGTACATTCCCGGTTGGATTGCAGCCGCAATTCATCGCGTTCGATGGTTCGAATATCTGGGTTACTAACGGAGCGAGTAATAACGTTACGAAGCTACGAGCCTGTAATGGCTCGCCGCTGGGAAAATTTGCAGTCGGAAACTCCCCTGTCGGCATCGCGTTCGATGGCGCCAATGCTTGGGTTAATAATCACAACGATGGCACAGTCTCGAAGCTTTAAGGTCCGAAGCAGTTCTTGCTCGAGCCCCCAATCGATCGAACCGTGAAGCTTGATGAGTTTCAGGTTACGGTGGCGAATGTAGAGATCTAGCTCCGAGAACGTCCACCCCCAAAGGTCCTTTATGGAGTATTCGAGCATGGTGTCGTAGTTGAAAGTAACGTAGTAAATTTCCTCGTCGTTCCGATAACGTTAGCGCTCGACCGCGTCTAGAAAGGTGATGTAGTTGGTGATGCCATTGTGGTAGTTTCCCCAGTTATTTTGACAATTCCACAGCATGTGGTGAAGGTAGTATCGGATCGCAGCAAGTTGGCGCCGGCGCGGTGGAAAAGACTCAGCCTCATCCTCGAACTTGCGGAGCTGACGTTCGATCTGCACGTTACCTCTCAGTTGGTTGATCAGGGGCCTGCAGGCCGCATAGCTATTCATAACCTGAACGAACAAACCACGGTTATCAAACAGTTGGTTTGCCAGCGGAGGGCGAGAGTCCTCTTCTGGCCCACGTGCAGGGGGCGGGGAGTAGTCAAAGTTGCTTTGGGATCCAGAGGGCGGAGGGGGTGGGGGAAGATGAAGGACGGAATCGTAAGACGCACCCGCGCCGAAAATGACGAGTAGCATGGAGCAATCTTAACTGGTTCTGTACCGTCTTGAATCGTCGTCTTCGTACCCGGCCAGAATTTCAGAAGAAATTCACGCTCGCACGGTAAACTTCTCTTAATGCTTGGAGGCGGGTATGGGACAGCGTCGTAGGGTCGTTGTCTGCGCGAACTGTGGCCATTTCATTCATCTTCCATCTGATATGCGTCACGAAACGCCGCGGCTGTTGTTAGCATGTCTTTCATGCGGGCATGTTTACGACTACAAACTTCAGGAGCGCACTGGCGACTCGCGCGAAAGTCGCGACCCCGACCCTGACGGCCTAGTGTTGCGTTCTATTGCCTGCGAATGCAGCAACAACAAATGTAGATTCCCCGTGCAGGTCCACGCGGTTTTGACCGCTGAAGCCGAGGCAGGAGCGGAGCTAGCGAGACGCAGCGCAAGCTGGATATTCCACGGCGCAACCTGCCCATTTGGACATCCTCTCGGTAGCTAGACAGGCGGGATCGGCGCTTGGCCGTTTTTACCCCTTGCCGCGGGAGCAGCAGAAGGAGTGTGTCGCGGTGTTGCGTACCCCCCGCGATTAGATTGTTCTCCTATTTGATCTCGCCTTCTACGACGTACCCACCAGTAACGCGCGCAGTGCCCCAAGAATATTCGGTGTACAGGATGGAGGCTCCACGAGATGCTTGCTGCGCTTGGTGTTCGGTTAGGACAGACGCCTCAATCCGAGTGAAGACCACTTCCAGGTCGCATGGCTCTCGAGTGGACTCTTCAGTCTTAGCCTGCTCCGGGGTCTTCGCATCTGTCATGAAGCGATTGTAAATCCGGATTGCTTACCAGATTCAGGTAGCTGGGATCTAGGAACACAAGGCTGGACGACCAAGTCCGGGACCGCGGCTGAGTTGCACCAACAACAAGTGAGGGTTACGCTACCGTCGCCCGTTTTGGGCAAGCCGTCTCCGAGGTCCGTAAGCCTATGAAAATTCCGTACAACTTCCTCGTCGTGATCGGGCTCTTGATGTCTTCACTCGCCTGCTATCATTCCCGTGCTCCAAGGAGTGGATTGCCGAACACTTTTTGGGGCGATGAAAGCTCCCAAGTAGGCGATCAGGAATGGTTCACACTCTTTTGCAACTCCAGCAAAAAGAGGATCGCCAGTATGCATTCCTTTGGGGATGAGTGGACCATCTGGGTGAACACAGACGATTGGCGGATTGGCACGGTCCCATACCGTAGTGTCGTCGATGCCCAGTGGGCAGCCGAGCATTATGTCGATAGTCACAAGCTCTGTCCGGCGGGGCGATCCTAAGTGGCAACACTGAATTAAGGCACTGCCGGCCCATCCTGTCAAGGTTGACAACGTCTATGATTCCCGCCTAAGATTCGCCCCGCAAGATAAACAGTGTAAGACTATGGCCCGCCGAGCTTGGGGGAGTAATCGGCGGGCTTTTCATTTTCCACGCTTCAGGGTGACTGTCCATTGACATCTCGTCGCGGTGGTTACGCAACGCCACTGAAAATAGACTCGACAGTCATTCCCCACTCGTTAAGTAGCCATTCGGGAACGTAGCACCGATTCCTGTTGCACTTACACCAGCGCCTTAGCTGTGCTGAAGCGACGTACTGCGCCTTAGTGAGTCCCAGACGTTTAACCACCATCTCGAACTCCGTCGGAAGAGCGGGAAGGTGCCGGGGAGGCGAACACCAGTTCGGATTTCCACGTCTACGTTTCGTACCTGCTGGCAGAACGAAGAGTCTGGCCATAGCCCCAGATCATACTCCTCCACTCCGGATCGAGACGAAGTGTTTCGGCATCCACAAGCGTCAGCGGGTGAAGGACCGTCCCAGAAGCGGGTCCCTATACTCTGGTGCTTATGTTGGCGCTGTTGAAGGGTTTAGCCATAGCATTGGGGATCCTTGTCGTTCTTTTCGTCATTAGGAGGTTCGTACGCTCTGTCAACCAAAGCGTCAGGATCGCAGAACAAGGAACAAACGTCGGATGTGCCCGAGTTCGTTCGCCAGATTGTGTCGCGTTGCGTCTGAAATCTCTTGCGCCGCTGTAAGGGGAGGATCCAGATACCTCGCGAGGTCTTCATCCATCAGGCGTGCAAGAGCGGAGATCGCTTTTTGGATCGCAGTCAACTCAGCGGGGGTTCCGGGATCGCTCCCCCACTCGGCATACCGTCTTTCGAGCGCGGTAATTGCGTATTCAATCCGACCGGGCAACTTATCGGGGTCTGATTCATCCAAGACCGACAAAAATGCTTCTCGCCAAGAATGACGAATGCGTCTCATACCAGGGCTCCTTGGCGACCAGTTGGCGCGGCAGCCACTCTCAGAGGCGCGACCTGAAGATGTGTGACAGTGTTTGTCGAGATACTACTCCGGTTGCTTCCGTTTAAAAACAAAAGACTTTAAAGAGGGACAACTGCACCACATCAGTGGCACAATCCGAGTTTTCAACAGTGGCACGGAATGCAATCGCCTCAGAACCGGATAGTCGTCGGCTTGATCACCGGCGGCGACAAGGGGCGGCACTTCTCGGCCGCCCTTTCCAGGGACTCCCATAAACGGGAAGCCACGAGAGAAGGTGGCACTTTGAAATCTCAACCATCCGCGCAACGCCGCCGACCACCAAGCAACAAACAGGTCCCTCCGGAAGTCTACAAGCTATTAAAACTCACACACCCTGCACTCAAGAGGAATGGTTTCCGCGTCAAGGCTGATCTTTGGAGCCTGGACGGCGACAACAAAGGTTGGGTTCTGGGAATCGAGCCGCCCGACAAAGTGCCGAAGGTTATAAACTCGATGGTCAAAACCAGGACGATCGAACTTTCGAAATCGCGATATCTCTCCCTCCCCAACCATCCGTTGCCCCCGCAGCGGCACAAAGTGATGGCGGCGACCATCTATCCAAGCGTCTGAACAAGATCTATGGGCTAGATCCGGTATTCCTGACGACTCCGGTCCCCTCCAATCGGGAAGTCATCGAGCAGTACAGGAGAACCCATGATGGAGAGACGCCGATTGGCTCGTCACATGCGTGACGCCCTACCAGCCGAGTGAGAGGTTAGATAGATCCCTTGAGACTGCGCTTCTAAAGAGCTGTAACGCCGTCTTCGTCTGTCCTCGGCGCTCGAGGTCGGGATGCCGGCAAATCCATAGTCAAAGCGAATCGCTCCTAGCCTGAAGAGAACAGCCATTGTAGGCAAGCTATTCCGTCTTCCGGGCGTGTTATAGAATTCTGCCGGGAGTTGTTGGAACAAAAACCGAGTGTCCCAAAGCACCGAGTTGCGGGATAAGTTTCTGAAGAAGCTCTTCGTCGCGGGGAACTACTGCGAAAAATTGTTCCATAAGCTCTGCAAGGATGGATGCTCGCCCGAAGATCTCGCAGTTCTCTTGTTTGCCACTTGCACTGTAGCAGTAGGTTGCAGTCAAGGACTCATCGATTTCGGGGAGCTTTCAACCGAAGAAGTGAGACGCCTTGCGAGAGACCTGCGGTCGCTGGCTTCTCGTGTGTCTCACTTAAACAAAACATCCCAAAATCCAAAAATTGAAATCCTATCCAACATTTCCGCCGTGCCAGATACGGATCGGGATGCACTCCGAAAATACGTGGCTCGTCACTACGATATGCTGCCGGGCATAATGAACGTGTATGCCTTTCATTTGGAGCACTTTTTAGAGCTCAGAAGCAGGCTTCTTAAGAGGATGACGCATACCCACTTCGATGTCCTTCGACTGCTTCTATACGTCGAAGAGAGAACCGGTAATCCACGATACGAAGACATTTCGAATCTCCTAACAGCCGGATTCACAGCGGCCGGGGGCAGCGAGGGTGCCATGCCCAGGTTTTTCACGATCGATGCGCTGACCAAACTGAAGCAACGCACCGCTAAATTCGGTCTAACCTCCAGGTTTGGAGCGCCATCAACCCTCAAATGACCTAGGATTGTACTCGCTGGACAAACACCCGTTCAAGAAAGACTTGTTCTGTCCTTAGCACGTCACAGAGACAAGCTTGATTAGCTGCTGGACAAATCCCACCTAAAAAAATAGCCGGTCTGTCCTTCTCATTGGTTATGGATTTTGAGACTGTAGCCTCACGCTGCACGATGCAGCAGGGAGACGAACATGCCGGAACAAATATTGCTTAGCAAGCGCCAAGCGGCACAAGTTCTATCGATCTCGGTTCGCACCCTAGACAAGCTCATCCTCTCGAGAAAACTCCCGACCCACAGGATCGGCCGGCGAGTCCTCATCTTGCGATCGTCAATCGAGCGATTCGCGGTTGGTGGCGAGAAGTGAGATGGGAACGTCGGAGACTAATCGGCGGATAAATGCGGCCTTGGATAAGGGAGAGCGCGATCGATGCCTAATATGAGAGTCAGGAAACAACGTGATCTGCCAGATCTGTGGCAGGTTGCTTTCGATGATGAACGAAGGATCGTTGCCTCCTGCCTGTTGTCCCCGAAGGTGGTGTCGAAGTGCGGAGCCTTGGCACCCACTCACTTCACCAACTCGGTGTGCCGTAGCGTCTGGTCGGTGATGTCAGAGTTCCACAAGCTCGGCATTCCCTGGGACTTCTCGACTGTCGCCAGTGAACTCGCCCGTCAGGGAACAGCCGAGCCCGAGGCAGCCTTGGCACGTCTCACTGAGGGTGCTGTCGAAACCATTGGCATTGAACGGGCTGTGGCCAACGTGCGGGCCATGTCTTTGAGGTGTCGACTGGTGAAAGAGGTAGACAGTTTGCAGAGATCCTTGCAGGACCCAGCCAACGAACTCAGTCAAACCCTCAAAGCAACTCTTCGGAAGATTGAGAGTTTCGCTGATCAGTACATGTACATCGACCTTGGAATCGAGTTGGATGGCCCCAATCTAGGAACGTCGAACGCAGTGGGTGGCCAGGTTCTTGACGAGATGGCGGATTTTGTCCAGCGGTTTGTCATACTCACCAAATCCGAACTCCTGGTTATTTCTCTCTGGATTGCTCACACTTGGGCGTTTGAGGCCTGTGACGCTACACCCTATCTTGCCGTCACATCCCCAGAGAAAAGATCAGGTAAGACTCGCCTGCTAGAAATCTTGGCGTTTCTGGTCCGCGGGCCTTGGTTGACCGGTCGCGTTACCGCAGCAGCTCTTGCTCGAAAGATCGAGAGCGATTGTCCGACTCTGCTCCTCGATGAGTGGGACGCCACCGCAAGAGGTAACCAGGAGTTTGCGGAGACGCTGCGCGGCATTCTCAACTCTGGGCACCGACGGGACGGCAGAGTATCAGTATGCGGACCCAGAAGCGCTGGGTACCAGCCGACAGACTTCAGCGTGTTCTGCCCAAAGGTGATTTCGGGTATAGGGAAGCTGCCGGAAACAATTGCCGATCGCTCGATTCCAATCCGTCTGAAGCGGAAGGCTCCGGGGGAGAAAGTCGACCGGTTTCGCGCAAAGCTGGTCTCAGGCGTCGCTAACAGCCTCAAGGAGCGGCTGAGGAGCTGGGTCAGCACACGTCTGCAAGACTTGAAAGACGCTCGCCCCGAACTCCCTGAGTGTCTATCTGATCGGCAGCAGGATGGCGCCGAACCATTGCTGGCCATCGCGGACGCTGCTGGTGGCGATTGGCCATTTCGGGCGCGCGCGGCCCTCCGGGACCTTTATTCGGCCAATAACGCCGCCGATGAAAGCGTCGCAGTAATGCTTTTGTCTGACATCCGAGACATTTTCTTTGAGCGGAATGCGGACAGTGTGGCTTCGAAAGGATTGGCGGAGGCTCTGGGGAAAATCGAGGGCCGGCCATGGCCCACCTGGGATCACCACCGCCCATTCACGCCGAATTCACTTGCCCGGCTTCTCGCACCGTTCGACATCTTCCCACGCAACTTGCGCATTGGCCGGTTGGTCGCAAAGGGCTATCAGCGGCGGTGGTTCAGCGACTCATGGACTCGCTACTTGCCTCCTTTGTCCGTTCCTATACCGGGTCCCTCAGGCGTTACACCGCTACAACCAGCGCGAGATACGACTGATGTGGAATTCGGCAAGAAACTGTCCGGAGCCGATGTAGCGGTCCTTCCGACCGCAATTGGGCGGCATTGTAGCGATGTAGCGGTTGATGGTAGTCACGAGGTTCCTTGGGAATGAACTTGGGTTCGGTATGACAAACACGCAGATAGATCGTGGGAGGGATGGGGGGCACTTTGGCTGATGGCGAACATAGGGGGCATCACTACTGCCGCGGCTGTGGACGGGAACTGCCTGCCGGATGCCGGCGGCACTTTCACGAGGAGTGTCTGCGCACCGACAAAGTGCGGCGTATTTGTGAACAGCGACAGCGAGAGCAGGAAAGGTTTCGACGGATGCTGGAGAAACTAAGTTGTCCGAACTGCGGAGCCCGATATAGAGATCGACGATTTGATGGAGCGCCAGATGGATCGTGTGAAGCTTCACAACCTATCCAGGAACGCGATCCACCCGTCGGGTGAGGGTCAGGGCCAAAGACTGAGGCACTACGCTCTGGTGGCTCTGGAAGGCGGAAGTCGGGGACCTTCAAAACGGGTCAGCTTGAAAGATGTTGGCTTGATTGGCGAGTACGGGGGTTAGGGTAACCGCTATACGCATAGGGATGAGCAGGAATGTAAAGTGCAAGACTTCTCCCAGATCGAGATACTGACCGCCGCCGAGTTAGCCGCAAGGCTAAAGGTGCGAGAGTCTTGGATAGTAGAACAAACGAAACCCTCCCGCGCCTCCGACCCCATCCCGGCGATACGCTTCGGCAAGCATAATCGCTACGCGTGGGGCTCCAAAGCATTCATGGCCTGGCTCGCCCGGCGCTTCGCCTCGTAAAGAATTCTGGCTTGACATCTATACACAGCGCTGCGTATAAAAGAGGGCATGACAGCCAAAGACCCCGCAGCAGTCAAACTCGGCCGTAAGGGCGGGAAGGCAACCGCTGCCCGCAGGACTAAACAAGAGCGCAGCGAGGCAGCGCGCAAAGCGGTACTTGCTCGCTGGGCGACGAAACAAAAGGAGGAGAAATGACGGGATACTCGATTTTCAAGTCCAACGGAAGTTGGTTTGTGCGGTGGTCAGAATACCGTGACGGCAAGCGCACCCAACCCTCGCACAAATTGTGCAGTGTTAAGCATTACCCGAAAGAATCCGAGATCAAGCCGTTAGCCGAAGCCTACATGATGACGGTGCGTAAGACCATGACCGTCGAAGCTGGTGCGAGCGTTAAGGAATTCGTCAATGGCGTATTCTTGCCAAAATCAAGGGATCGCCTATCTCGGAACACGGTATTGCTCTACGAGCAGGCGTGGCGGCGGTTAGAGTCACATCTTGGCTATCTGCGCTTGCGCGATGTGCGGGTGTGTGATGTTCAAAGGGCGCTGGACCAGATTCACGCGGAGCGTGGCGACGAACTCGGTCATAATTCATACATGCACTGCAAGGTGACTTGCTCGGCCATCTTTTCCCACGCTCTTCGTCTAGGCCATCACCCCGGCCCCAATCCCGAGGATGGCACTACAGTTCGCGGTTATGGTCACAGCAATCACCGCGAAAACGGCGCTTACACACTGGACGAGATCAGGCAATTCCTGAAGCTGTTCCCGGCAGGCCCCGTAGCGGTCGCTATCGGCATCAACGCCTTCCTAGCGCTCCGCAGACCGGAATTGGAGGCACTCCTGCCGGATGACTACGACCGGGGGCGAGGAAGGATACGCATCCATCGGGACACCAAAACAGGTAACGATGAATGGCTTCCAGTGGTCGCGCCGCTGGTCAAGCTGCTCTTTGATGGGTTTGAACAAATCAACCTGCGTCGTGCGGAATACGAAATCCGCAAGAAGATTAAGGGCACTAATCTGGCGTGGAAGGGATGGTATGCCTTCCGCCGTGGGCTGGCAACGAACCTTTATCGATGTGGAATGCGTCCGGAACAGGCTTGCCTGATCCTTCGCAATTCCGCTGAAGTTGTGCGTCGGCATTACATCCGCTTGGAACAAGAGGGCACCAAGGTTGACGCCATGGCCCGTTTGGAGCAAGCCTACGAGCAGTGTGCAGCAAGTGTGCAGTAAAATTTCGATAGAACCCGCATAAAACGGCCATTCAGGTCGATTGTGGAAAACTACTTCAACTACTTTACCGAGATTGAGGAGCACTTCTTGCGCCGCCGTGGCGGAGGCCTGTTGCTCTCGACGCTCGACTGGGCGCTGATTGAAACCTGGAAGGATGCAGGCATTCCCCTTGCTGCCGTGCTACGCGGAATTCAGGCGGCGTTTGACCGCTACGAACAGCGTCCCTCAAAAACACAAAAAGTGAATAGCCTGGCATATTGCTCGCAAGCGGTCCTGGCCGCGGCGGAAGACATGAAGGAAGCGGCTGTGGGCGCCGTAAGTGAGGTGCCAGTGCCAGCCAGCAAATCTCGCGAGGGGCAAGGGTTCGAGCCTGATCGGGTGGTGGAATTCTTGCGGCGCAATGCCGATTTGATCGAGGCCGCGAAGTTGCCGCAGGGGACCGGAATCGACGCGAAGTTTGTGGCTCAAAGCACCGCCAAGACTCTTCGCCAGCTAGCCGAAGAGAAAAGATCTGTGGCGCGCCTGGAAGATCTGGAGCGACGCTTGACGGTGCTCGAGGAAAAGCTCTTTGCCGCGCTTCTGGCGTCGACTCCTGACGAAGAGATCGTCACCGTGCGCGCGGAAGCCGATCGCGATCTCGTTCCTTACCGCCGGAAGATGTCGAGCGCTCAAATCGATCAACTGCAGAAACAATATGTGCATAAACGCCTGCTCGAAAAATACTCGCTGCCGCGACTAAGCCTGTTCTATCTGTGACATTCCCTGTGATCCATTCCTTTGACGCATTGATTCTGGGCGGCGGCGCGGCTGGACTGATGTGCGCCATCGAGGCTGGCAGGCGCGGACGCCGCGTCGCGGTCTTGGAGCACGCCGACCGTCTGGGCAAGAAGATTCTCATCTCCGGCGGCGGCCGGTGCAATTTCACTAATATCTACTGCCAGCCTGAAAACTTCCTTTCCTCCAATCCGCACTTTGCTAAGTCAGCGCTGGCCCGTTACACGCCGGCTGATTTTCTGACGCTGATTGAAAAGCATCACATTCCGTATCACGAAAAAACGCTGGGCCGGCTGTTTTGCGATCGTTCGGCACGGGACATTCTCGAGATGCTTGAGGAGGAATGTCGGTCCGCGAACGTCAGCATCTTCGTAGGTACTCAGATTCAGGAGGTCAGCCGGGCCGCGGGCTTCGGCGTACGCACGGCGAATGCTGAATTTCGTGCACCCGTGCTCGTCGTCGCTACCGGTGGTCTGTCGATTCCGAAGATCGGGGCAACGTCTTTCGGCTACGACATTGCCCGGCAATTTGGCATCAAGATTCGCGAGCCGTGGCCCGGGCTGGTACCTCTGGTGCTGTCGGCCGAAGATCGTTCGCGCTATTGCGATCTGGCTGGAGTGTCGGCCGACGTGATCGCTTCGTGCGATGGCCAACAGTTCCGCGAGAAAATGCTGATTACACATCGCGGTCTGAGCGGTCCGGCCATCCTGCAGATTTCTTCGTATTGGAAGAGGCCGAAGCCGATTGCCGTTGATCTTGCGCCCGGGAGCAAGGTGACTGCTGTCTTCCATGATCCGAAGACACCACGCGACTGCGGCACGCTGCGCGCTGAACTGCGCAAGGCGCTGCCGAATCGCTTCGCCGACCGGTGGCTTGAGCTCCACCCGCCCGCCTCATGGACCAACGCAGCGCTCGTCGATTTCGAAGAACGCATGCACGCCTGGACCATCGTTCCCTTCGGCACCGAGGGCTTCGAGAAAGCCGAGGTGACTGCGGGAGGCATCGACACCGATGAACTCTCAGCGAAAACCATGGAGAGCAGCAAAGTCCCGGGCCTGTTCTTCATCGGCGAGGTCGTGGACGTGACCGGCCACCTCGGCGGATTCAATTTCCAGTGGGCCTGGGCCTCGGGTGCGGCCGCTGGAAGGACATTGTGACTTGTGATTTAGAATCGCCTCTTGCTCCTTACTATCGAAAAGCTGATCTACGGCGGCGACGGCCTCGCGCGCCTGCCTGCGGACGACCGCGGACGCGGCAAAGCGGTCTTCGTGCCCTTCGTCCTTGGCGGAGAAAAGATCGAAGCCACAATCACCGAGCAGAAGCCGGGCTTCGCACGCGCGAATGCAAACGAGATTCTTGCGTCCTCTACTAACCGCGTTGAGGCAGCCTGCCCGTACTTCACCCGCTGCGGGGGATGCCAATACCAGCACGCGAGCTACGAGCACCAGCTTGAGATCAAAAAACAGATCCTGCGCGAGACTCTTCGCCGCACCGCGAAGCTGGAACTGAGCGAGGAGATCGAAGTCCATGCCTCGCCCCCGTGGAATTATCGCAACCGATCCCGTTTGCAGGTTCAGGTCAGCCCCACGTTTACTGCGGGATACTTCAAGCTGGGCTCCCATGATCTGCTCGCGGTCGAGGAGTGCCCCATCAGTTCGCCGCTCATCAACCGCGGCATCGCCATGCTGTGGCGGAGTGGGCGCGCGGGCACAGTCCCGCAAGGCGTGCGCGAAGTTGAGTTTTTCTCCAGTGCCGACGATACGCAGCTTCTCTTGGAACTGGGGTGCGCAGCCGAGGCTCGAAGAAGCTCGATGCGGGCTTGGGCCGAAGACTTGCGCGAGGCCCTGCCCGAAATCGCCGGAGTAACAGCATTCCGCAATAGCGGCCCCGGCACACCCACCGAGAAACTCGTCTCCGCTGGTGTGGATTACCTCACTTACCAGACCCAACGGGCCGGCTATCGGGTCAGCGCTGGTTCGTTCTTTCAGACCAATCGGTACATGACGGACGAACTGGTGAGAATCATCACCCAAGGGCAATCCGGTGAGTTGGTGCTCGACCTATACGCTGGGGTCGGGCTGTTTTCCACAGCCCTGGCCTGTGACTTTCATCACGTCGTTTCTGTTGAGTCGTCACAGACTTCCTCAGGTGATCTTTCCTACAATCAACCCTCGAATGGTAAGGCGGTCCAGGCGACGGCGGAGCAGTACTTGGCCCGTGCGGAAAACTCGGGGCGGGTCGGGAAGGGCGCAGTCCTCCCTCATAAGTCTCATAAGCCCGACCTTGCGGTGGTGGACCCGCCTCGAAGTGGCCTGGGAGAACCCGTGGCGCGTCTGTTGACGAATCTGGGAGCGCCGCGGGTTATTTATGTTTCATGCGATCCGGCCACGCTAGCCAGGGATCTGGTGCCCCTGTTGGCCGGAGGCTATCGCGTGGAGCAAGTAGACCTGGTGGACCTGTTTCCGCAGACTTACCACCTGGAAAGCGTGGTTCACCTGGCGCGGTGAGCGACGTTTCCTGAAGCGCCGGGGACCTGCCCGGCATACCGCATTCGCCCGCGGTCCGACAAGGCTCCTGATCAATGGATGCAAACCCCACTGCGGCCGGTCCCCCGGTTTCTCAGACAAAAGCCCCGCGCCAGCCCATGCTCTGGGCCGCCTTAGCCTATTCCTCGGGCATTGTGGTTGGGGCATACGCGTGGCGCCCGGCGTTATGGTGGGTGGTCGCAGGCGCGTCGTTCGCATGTGCCGCAGGGTATTTCGGACGACGCCGGTCCGGTTTGGGCTGGACTCTGGCACTCGGAGTGTTCTTTCTCTTCGGGGCCTTAGACATCCAGATACGCGGAGCCGCGACTCGCCTTGACACAAGCATCCAACCTTACGCCGATGGGCAGGAGCTCCAAGTCACCGCTCACGTCATCCGCGACGGGCGCCTGCAGCCGGGCGGCTTCGGCGAAATCAGGCAAACAATCGATGTCGAGGCCGAACAAATAACCACGGCAACAGGCCAGACTGTTCCGGTTCATTCCGGCGTTCGAATAAGCATTTACTCGCCCCATCCTGAGGACGCCCAAGAGAATTCTCCCGCAAACGCATCGAGCATGCCCCACACCTTTCACTACGGCGAGCGCGTTCGCTTCTCAGCAAAACTCAAGTTGCCGCGGAATTTTCGCAATCCCGGCGCCTTCGACTATCAGGGCTATCTCGCGGACCGCGGTATCGCCGCGCTGGGATCGTCAAAGGCCGAGGATGTCGAACTCCTTTCCGGCTTCGCAGGCGACCGCATGAACTCATGGCGCAGCCGCCTGCATCGCGGCGTCGTCGCAAAAGTTCACCAACTCTGGCCTGCCCGCCAGGCCGCCTTGATCGACGCTATGGTGATTGGCGAGGAGGCCTTCATCGATCGTGACACTCGCGTCGACTTTCAGCGCTCGGGGACGTATCACGTGCTGGTGGTTTCGGGCATGAACGTCAGCATCCTGGCCTTCGTGGTCTTCTGGACACTACGCCGCTTGCGCCTCGGCGACACCCCGGCCACGGTGTTGACCCTCGCATTCTGCGTGTCGTACGCCTTCATCACAGAGGTGGGGGCTCCCGTCTGGCGCGCGACCCTCATGTGCGGTGTTTACCTGCTGACGCGACTCCTCTATCGCGAACGCGCCATGGTGAACGCCCTCGGAGCGGCGGCTGTGGGCTTGCTGGTCTTCGATCCGCGCCAGCTTTTCACAGCGAGCTTCCAGATGACTTTTGTCTGCGTTCTGATCGTCGCTGCGATCGGGGTCCCCATCCTGCAGCGAACTTCGGGAGTTTACAGGCGAGCTTTGGCCGATTGGGATTCAGCCGCTTACGCTCGGACCCTTTCTCCACGCGTGGCACAATTCCGTTTGGACTTGCAGCTCATTGCAGGGCGCATCGCCCTTTTTATCGGCGAAAAATGGTCGAGACGGATGGTTCGGGGCGTATCCGGCTTCGCTCTGTCTGTATGGGAAATGCTCTTCGTCTCCGGCGTCATGCAGATGGGGCTCGCACTGCCCATGGCGTACTACTTCCATCGTGCCACTACCATTGGGTTGCCCGCGAACCTGATCGTAGTGCCCCTAACGCAGCTCATGATGCCTGCCGCGGTTTCGGCGCTCGCCTTAGGATACATTTCCCCTTGGCTGGCCAAACTGCCCGTGCTTCTCACGGCGGTTGCCCTTGAAGGGATTGCCGGCACCGTGCGTGGCATGGGCGCGTGGCGCTTGGCTGATCTGCGCGTTGCCATACCGTCGATGGTTATGATCACGCTGGCCGCCGCGGCGCTCGCGCTGGCAATGTGTACCGCCCGGCGTCAAAAGAACCTCGCTGCGGGCGGACTAGGTGCCATTCTTCTGGCTTCACTTGCTCTCGCTTTTCTCGCACCAAAACCTCTCCTGCACCCTGGCGTTCTGGAGATGACTTCGATTGACGTCGGCCAAGGCGATTCCAGCTTACTGGTGACGCCGCAAGGTCGTACTTTGCTCTTGGACGCCGGAGGCCCCATCGGGCCGGGCGGTTCCCAACTCGACTTTGGCGAAGATGTGGTCTCCCCTTATCTCTGGTGGCGAGGCATCTCCAGGCTCGACGCTGTCGCCATCACCCACGGTCACTTCGACCACATTGGAGGCATGGCCACGGTCCTGAAAAATTTCAAGCCCAAAGAGCTGTGGGTAGGCGTTGTTCCGCCGAGCCAAGCGCTCGAGAGCGTGATTGCTACCGCTCAAGCGCTAGGGGTCAAAGTCGTTCGCCACTGGGAAGGAGATGAATTCAATTTCGGTGGTGCCACTGTTCGTGTTATGTTCCCGCCTCGCGACTGGCCCGTCGGCTCCAGTCCACAAAACAATGATTCGCTAGTGTTACGACTGAGCTACGGTGACTCATCGGTCTTGCTGGAGGGAGACGCCGAAAAGAAGGTGGAGCGCCACATTGCCCTGAATCACCCTGGCGCGAACCTGCTCAAGGTGGGCCACCACGGCAGCGCGAAAGCGACTACACCGGAACTGGTTACTGCAGTCAAACCCGCGTTCGCCGTCATTTCCGTAGGGTCAGGAAATTCGTTCGGTCTGCCGCGTCGGGAAACTCTCGGGCGCCTGGCGGAAGCGGGAACGCGCGTTTACCGTACGGATCTCGACGGAGCTATCACATTTTACCTTGACGGCCACTCGGTCACGGCTTCTGTGGGGGCTCGTCAATAGTCTGGATCTCGGCCGTTTCGTCATCGTCGGCCGGCGGCTGCTTGTGCTCCGCGATTAGATTCCTCGCCGCTTCCGCGTCTTCTTCGCGCACCAGAATGATCATGCCTCCGAGGCCAGGAAACATGTCCTGCACCATGGACGCCGCGGTCAGGTCGCTGTCGATGCCCGCCGACTCAAGCAAGCCGTTGACCACCATCGCCTCAGTCTCATCCTCGGAATCGAATACCTTCACCAGTTTCTCGTTGGGATCCGGTCGCGGCGGCGTACCGGCGGAGGAATTTACAGGCTCTGCCATGGAATCTCCAGTTCTTGAATTGGCCCCATAATGGCCGACTGCGGCTTACTCGGTGATTTTACGCTTCCTCCGTATCCGAATTGCAGCCACTTCAACGACCTGCGCATTTTTTCGCTGTTAGCGCTATTGGGTGCGACAGCGGCACTTTCGGGTAGTTGCTTTCCAGCACAGCTAAGGCACAATGCCGTTAACTGTTGTCGCAACGCCTGGCCGCGTTGCGTCATCCAACGGTACAGCCCATCCACTTGGGCGAATGACAAGGGGACACCATGAATTTTCCTCAGGAGGTGGGGCCGACAACAGGCTTTCCGTTAGGCGAAGAGGAGGCCCTCCGCGAGCGCGAGGCAGAAGCCCGGAAAATCCGTCGGCTGCAGATGATGATCAGCATGGTCATGTCGGTGATCGGCCAGGACCCGAACCTGACTGTGGAAGAAGCTTCAGAGTTGGCCGCCGGAGCCAAGCGCGCCGCGCTGGCAATGTTCCCTGACAAGGAGCTGGCCTACGATCTCCTTTACCGGCCGCGGCTGCAAAGATTGATCAAGGAACGATTCCGCCTGCAGTAAGGTTGTTCGAATACCGAAGAATTCGGCGCCTACTCGTCCACAACCGCATTCTTTAGTGTCCCCACTCCTTCCACGCTGACTTCGACCACGTCCCCGGCTACAAGCGGCCCTACGCCCGAGGGCGTACCACTTGGAATCAAATCCCCCGGAAACAGAGTCATCGCTTGGGCGATGTACCGGATTACCACGTCGAGCGCAAAGATGAAGTCGCGTGTATTCCCCTGCTGGCGAACCTCGCCATTGACGCGTGTTCCTACACCCAAACCGGCCCACGGATCAATCTCGTCAGTTACCAGCGGCCCCACCGGACAGAAGGTGTCGAATCCCTTGGCTCGGCTCCACTGATTGTCTTTGTTCTGAAGATCGCGGGCGGTCACGTCGTTCACGCAGGTATATCCCAAGATGTACTGCCGAATGTCCGCGTCCGGCGCGGGCTGGTAACAGGTTTTGCCGATCACCACCCCCAGCTCGCCCTCGTAATCGACACGTTGGGAAATCTTCGGCCGACGCACGGTGCCCCCGGGCGGCAGAAGGGCCGACGTGGCTTTCAAGAAAATAAGGGGCTCGGTCGGCACGTCGTGACCTAGCTCCGCCGCATGTTCGCGATAATTTCGCCCCACGCAGACAATCTTCGAAGACCGCACCGGCGGCAGCAGGGCCGCCTCCTCTAGCGGGATGGCTTCGATTCTGCGAGTGCGCAGGCTCTCCATGTCGCCGTCGGCTTCCTCCGGAGGGGTGAGCAGAACCCGCACAATCGCGTCCCGTCCGGCCACTGGCTCGACCAGACCATACTGCGCCTGGCCATTGAATTGAAATCGGCAGTATTTCATCGCAATCTATCTAACCATATATCTGTAAGCTGAGGCGCAGGCGGGCAAAATATTTTCGGATAGCGGGACGCGGAAACATTGCCCGCCGGATCGTCACGGCACGGTTTCATTGGCCTCCTCCGAACGCTGACTCTCATTCCCGCGAACGTCCACCGCAGAAACGGAATAGAAGTAATGCTTTCCTCCCGCTATGCTGCCATCCCGGTAAGCAGGTGTTTTTATGGGCTCCGCATTGAGCTTCATCGGTTCGGTGCCCTCTTCGTGGCGGTAAACGTTGTATCCGTTGAGATCGGCATCGGTGTCCGGCGCCCAAACCAGGTCAATAAAAGGCTGCTGCCCCGGCCCGGAAAATACGGCCTGCAGCCCTGAAGGCACTGTCGGAGGAAAAACATCGTCCGCAAATACCTTAACCTCGGGCGAATCGTCGCCTTCGACCTGCACCTCAGGCTTGCCTTCCTGAGCGACCAAGGTCACTGCCTCGGTATGGTACTCATAAGTCTTTTGCCAGTCGATGTTCGAATCAGTGAGCGAAAGATGCCGCTCGATTCCGGCCGGCACGTCGCCGACAAGCATCTTCTGCGCGTCGCCTTCCTGATGGCGGTAGACGCGATACACGAATCGCACGGTTGGCGGAGAGCCCGGCAGTAGAGTGCTCGTCCAGTCCAAGACGATTCCCTGAGCCGTGATGTGCGCATTCAGTTCTTTCGGGGGCGGAAGGGTGCGGGCCAGCGAAACCCGCACTTGGTTGGAAAGCCCGGCACTGCGCCCGTCTGCATTGAGCACCTCGACTGCATAACTAAAAAAGCTCGAAGGATCGTCGACCTCGACGGCGCTGGGCAGCACATCCGTGTATGAGGCGGAGATTTTCTGCTCGGGGGATTTCCGCATAGCTTTCCCGGGCGCGGCTTCTCCTACGGGCGTACACCGGGTCAACTCGGCCTGCAGACCGCGACAAATGCGTGTTGCTCCAAAGCTATGCGCCGCCTGCCGATCTGTGGTTAGAGTCGGAACCGTCCACGTGAGCGTGACATTGTCGCCCTTCCGCTGGGCGCGCAGATCCGATGGCGGCTTCGGCAAGTCCAGCGACGGAGGCTCCGGTGGTCCGATGTTCGCGCAAGCGGTGAACATCAGCGGTGTACCCAGCGCCAGCAGCAGCCTTCGCGGGAGAAGCCTCATGCGGGAAACAACAGACTAACAGAACCAGCACGAGGGGCGGGTACACGGCCGAAGCGCGTTCGTGGGCGCGGGGAAAGGTGTTTATCCCACTAGCTCATTTACAGCAGAGCGAAAGACTTTTGTGTGCAGGTCCACATCCTCGGCCTCGGTCTGCGGTGACATCAGGGCCATATTGTGAAACGGAGTCAGCAAGACTCCCCGGTTCATCGCATGAAGATGCATGAACCGTTCGAGTTCGAAGTCCATCGCGTCATGCGCCTGCGTCCCATTCCGCGGTTCGGCGCCAAAAAGATATTCCGCGCGGCAACCCAGTCGCGTCACGTGCCAGGGTAGTCCCGCGTCGGCGATGGCCTTGGCTACGCCGGCCGTCCATCGCTCGGCCAGCGGAATCATGCGGTCGAAAGCTTCTTTTGTAAGCACTTTCGTCAACGTGGCCCGCATGGCGGCGAGCGAAAGCGCATTCCCCGCGAGCGTGCCCCCGATGCCGCCCACGTCGCAGTTCTCGAGTTCCTGTTTAGCCACAATGCGGTCCGCAACTTCCTGCGAAAAGCCGTAGGCCGCCCCGGGAATGCCGGCGCCAATTGCTTTGCCAAACACGATCGCGTCCGGGTTGAGATTCTCCGCCCGGGTGTATCCGCCCGGCCCGGCGCAGATCGTATGAGTCTCATCGATAAGCAACAGCGTCCCATGCTTGCGTGTGAGCTCGCGCAACGCCTGATGGTATCCCGGCTGCGGATGCACGATGCCAACATTGGTCATCGCCGGCTCGGCCAGCACACAGGCCACGTCTTCGGAAGCCAGAGCAGACTCCAGCGCCGCAAGGTCGTTGAACTCGATGACCTTTGTAGTGATTGCCGGGTCCACCGGCGGCCCAATATTTCCGGGACGTGGCACCGCCGTGCCGTCCGCAGCAAGCGTGATGAACGTCTCGTCCACTGTGCCGTGATAGCACCAATTGAAGACTAGAATCTTCGGACGCCCCGTAATCTGCCGGGCGAGGCGGATCGAAAACCGATTTGCATCCGTCGCCGTGAGCGCGAATTGCCAGTACGGCAGGTTGAATCGTTTCTGCAGCTCCTCCGCGACGGCGATGGCGTCTTCTCCCGGAAGCATCAGCGTGATGCCGCGCTGCAACTGCTCTTCCGCCGCTTTGACCGTGGCAAATGGCGAATGCCCGGTCATCGCGCCGGTATCGCCGAGGCAGAAGTCGGTATAGCGGTGTCCGTCCACGTCGAAAAAGTGAGCACCCAGCGCCTCGCGCACGAACGGAGGAAACGCTCCTGCCCACTTGACCATCCAGTTCATGGGCACGCCCGCCAGCAGCGACTTGCGCGCGCGCTCAAATAACGCCTTCGACTTGGGGTGCTCGTCGACGAACTTCTTCTGTTCGCGTTGCATCAGGGACTGCAGCCGAGTGCGGTCGATGGATTTCATGATTAGGATTCGAGGCAGGATATCAGACCGAGCTCACACGAGGACATGTGGATACCAAAGTTAGAGGGGCCTACAGAATGTAGCGCGACAGATCCTGATCTTTCACGATGTCGGTCAGCATTTTGCGCACGTAGTCTGCGTCAACCGTGACCTGCTGGCCCTTCTTCTCGGGCGCCTCGAAGCTCAACTCGTCCAGTACGCGCTCCATGATCGTATGCAGGCGGCGCGCGCCAATGTTTTCCGTGCTCTCATTTACGCGGAAAGCGAAGTGCGCGATTTCGTCCAGCGCCTCGGGGGTGAAGTCCAGCTTCACGCCTTCGGTCTCGAGCAGCGCGGTGTATTGCTTTACCAGAGACGACTTCGGCTCAGTGAGAATTCGCACAAAGTCTTCCATGGTCAGCGATTGCAGTTCCACACGAATCGGGAACCGCCCCTGTAGTTCGGGGATCAGGTCGCTCGGTTTCGAGACATGGAACGCCCCCGCCGCGATAAACAGGATATGGTCGGTCCGCACCATGCCATAGCGCGTGTTGACGGTGGTGCCCTCGACAATCGGCAGAATATCGCGCTGGACCCCTTCTCGCGAAACATCCGGTCCGTGGCCGCCTTCGCGCCCGGCGATTTTGTCGATCTCGTCTAGAAACACAATGCCCGAATTCTCAACGCGGTCGATCGCAATTCGTGTCACCTGGTCCATGTCGATCAGCCGGTGTTCTTCTTCCTGAATCAGGTACTCGAAGGCCTCGTTTACCTTCATTTTGCGTTTCTTGGTCCGCTGCCCGAAGATGTTGGGCAACATATCCTTGATGTTGACGTCCATCTCCTCGACGCCCTGGTTGGAAATGATTTCAAACGACGGGAAGTTGCGTTCGCGCACGTCGATTTCTACCGTGCGGTCGTCCAGTTTCCCCTCCCGCAGTTGCTGCCTGAGTTTTTCCCGCGTCCGGCCGGAGGATTCCGCCAGAGCCATGGTGCCATCGATCACAACGCCGCCTGCAGTTGAAACTGGCTCCGGTCGCGGCGCAGGCGACGGTGGCAATAGAATATCCAGCAGACGCTCTTCCGCGTTCAATTCCGCCTTGTCGGCTACGTCCTCTAACTTCTCTTCGCGAACGTTGTCGATTGCGATCTCTACGAGGTCCCGTACCATCGACTCCACGTCGCGCCCGACGTATCCGACTTCGGTAAATTTCGATGCTTCCACTTTCAAGAATGGGGAATTGGCCAGTTTGGCCAGCCGCCGGGCAATCTCCGTCTTTCCCACGCCCGTGGGCCCGATCATGATGATGTTCTTGGGGATAATCTCTTCGGCAAGGTCTGGCGCCAGCTTCTGCCGCCGCGTGCGATTACGAAGCGCGATGGCCACGGCGCGCTTGGCGTCCTTCTGGCCAATGACGTGCTTGTCGAGCTCAGCGACGATCTCACGCGGCGTGAGTTCGTCCAGCGCGAGCTGCTCTTCTTCAGCGGTAGAGGGGAGATAGATGGCCATAGATCAGTTACAGCTCTTCAATCGTCACCTTGTCATTTGTATAGATGCACATCTCGCCCGCAATCTTCATTGCTTCTTCCGCAATCTGACGAGCGGAGAGTTCCGTGTGGTCCGAGAGCGCCCGCGCCGCTGCCTGGGCGTAAGGCCCGCCGCTGCCAATCGCCGCGATACCGCTGTCCGGCTCAATGACGTCACCCTGTCCACTGAGCAGAAACGTCTGCTCCTTGTCGCAGACCAGGAGCAGCGCCTCCAGATGGCGTAGGAACTTATCGGTGCGCCAGTCCTTGGCCAGTTCGACAGCCGCACGCCCCAGATTGCCGTGATATTGCTCCAGCTTGGCCTCAAAGCGGCTGAACAGCGTAAATGCATCGGCCGTCGACCCGGCGAATCCAGAGAGGATTTTGTCGTTATACAGGCGCCGGATCTTCTTGGCAGTGTGCTTGATCACCGACTCACCTAGTGTGACCTGCCCGTCGCCGGCCAGAACCACACTGCCGCCACGGCGAACTGACAAAACCGTCGTCGAACGAATCAGTCTCTTCCCAGTCATGAGCGCAATCTTTAATTATAACAGCGGGGTCTCTATGGCTACCGCCACCTCAGACGCGTTCGGTGGATCCATTACCAGTTCCCTTCGGTAACCGAATCGCCGATTACCGCTGTGACCTTACAGACTTGGTATTAACCCCGTAGTTTGTAGCTCATGCGCCAGTCTGCTGCTGTGCTTTGCCGCGACAACTCGTCTCTTCAAACGCTGCGACCTGCTCTACAAGAGCTCGGAATCGAGCCAGTATTCTGCTCTTCTAACCAGGAAGCTCTGGAACTGGTCCTGGCTGGGCGTTGCTTCACCCTGATCGTGGACTTCGACCTCCGTGGCGCGGATGAAGTCGTACGCATGGCGGCTCTGTTGCCGCCAGCCCAAAAACCAGCCCTGCTCGCCGTGGCCAGCCGGGCGTGGCCGGGGACCGGCCAAGCGTTCCAGTCGGGTGTCAGCCGGATCCTCTACCGTCCTCTAGATCCGGGAATGGTCAAGGACGCGGTCAGGGCCGGCAGAAAAGACGTCAGAGGCCGGCGGCGCAAATCCGCGCGCTACGAAATGAAGACGCTCGTCTATCTGGACGTCGAAAGCACCACGCTTGCCGCGGTCACCATCGACATCAGTGAGCACGGCCTGGCTCTCCAGGCAACCGAACCCGTGCCCATCAGCTCGCACCTTCCTTTTCGCTGCGTGCTGCCAGGCAGCGACTTCACTCTGCACGGTCACGCCGATGTGATCTGGGCGAGCGACCAGGGGCGCGCGGGACTGTTCTTCTCTAAGCTTGCACCCGCTGCACGCAAACACCTCAAGCACTGGTTGCAAAAGCGCAGGCATGCACGCCACGACGGTCAGAGTCACGATGACCAAAAGGACGGGGACTCGTTGCGCTCGCTCCTTCCGCCGGAGGACGCGCACGTCTCATTTCCCGTTATCGAATAGAAGAATCCTGAACACTGTAGGTCTTCAAGAATTCCGTGGCGGAGCGGTTGTAGTCGAAGGTGCCCAGGGCTGGATTGCTAACTCTCCATTACCTTTACCCCCGGACTCACGATCAGTCGCGCCTCGGTCGCCCGCTGCACGTCCTCGGGCGTAAGGCCGGGGGCCACTTCTTCCAGCACCAGCCCTTCTTTCGTCACTCGGATATACGCCATCTCTGTCGCAATCGTATCCACGACGTTCACTCCGGTCAGGGGCAGAGTGCATTTTTTAAAAATCTTCGGAGCACCTTCTCGGGTTGTATGCTCCATGGCCACGACCACACGCCGGGCCCCTGCGACCAGGTCCATCGCGCCGCCCATCCCTTTCACCATTTTTCCTGGGATCATCCAGTTCGCCAAGCTGCCCGTTTCATCCACTTCCATCGCGCCCAGGACGCTCAGATCAATATGCCCGCCGCGGATCATGGCAAACGACTCGGCGCTCGAGAAATAAGACGTCCCGGGCATCTCGCTGACCGTCTCTTTGCCGGCGTTGATGAGGTCCGCATCCTCTTGCCCTTCGATCGGATACGGCCCAATCCCGAGCATCCCGTTCTCCGATTGCAGCGTGACCTCTATCCCTGCGGGCACGTAATTCGCAATCAGAGTAGGCATCCCGATACCTAAGTTCACGTAGAAACCATCGCGCAATTCGCGCGCGATGCGCCTCACAATGCGCTCGCGCTTGTCGACATCCTTGCCTGGCTTGTTCATGTTTGTCGCACGGCGTTGGTCGTTAATGTCGAACCACCTGTCATCCTGAGAACTCGAAGGATCCCTACACTCTCAGGCCGCACTCCGACGCCGCAGAGTTCTTCCGTCCCCCGGTACTAGGCAGTCGCGCTCCGCACCGTTCTCCGTTCAATCCTCCGCTCGTACAACTCCCCCTGAAAAATGCGCTTTACATAAATCGAAGGAGTGTGAATCGAGTCTCCGTCCAACTCGCCGACTTCGACCAAATGTTCTACCTCGGCAATCGTGATCTTCGCCGCCGTCGCCATCAGCGGATTGAAATTCCGCGCCGTCTTCCGATAGATGAGATTCCCCTCGCGGTCACCCTTCCAGGCTTTCACAAATGCGAAGTCCGCGGTCAACCCGCGCTCCATCACATACATGCGGCCGTCGAATTCGCGCGTCTCCTTGCCCTCGGCCACAATTGTTCCCACTCCGGTCGGAGTATAGAATGCCGGAATCCCCGCGCCCCCGGCGCGAATGCGCTCCGAAAAAGTTCCCTGCGGAACGAGGTCGAGCCGGATCGTCCCCTTCAACACCATCTCTTCCAGCAGTTTGTTCTCTCCCACATAGGTTCCAATGTGATGAACGATCTGACCCGCGGCCAGCAGCAAACCGTTGCCCACTCCGTCGACGCCCACGTTGTTGCTGATCGTCCGCAGATTCCTGGCACCCTTGCGCACGAGCGCCCGAATCAGATTCTCCGGCATCCCGCACAATCCGAATCCTCCGATCATGATGGTTGCGCCATCAAACACGTCGCGGATGGCCTCATCCGCATTGGCTACAACTTTGTTCATAGCGTCCGCATTTTATCTGAAAATCCGCCGCGAGAATCGCGGAGGCACGAAAAGAACGGAAGAAAAGATTGGGAATGGCGGTGCGATTATCGCCCGCCCACAGATGTTCAATTACACAATTACGCGACTAACCCAATTATCAAATTGCCTATTTCTTTTTCGGTGGCGCCTTTCTCAGTTGATGTGCCTGCTCGAACTCCTCCGCAAGTTGCCGAGTCGCCAGGTTCTCGCGGATATGCGCCATCCGCTGTTCCACCTTCCACAGCGCGTCTTCCAGATTCTTCTTGTTGCTAATCGCGACATCGCGCCACATCGAATAGGGACTCGCGGAAATCCGTGTCATTTCCTGCAGGGCGCGCCCGCCAGCGGGTAGCAGCGGAGCCTCTGCTCCGAACTCCGCCACCAAAGCCGCCGCCAGCGCCGTCGAAATCATCTGGGGCACATGGCTGATCCATGCGCACAGGCGGTCATGCTCCTCCGCCGGAAGCATCACAATCCGCGCTCCGACGGCATCAATCCATCCCGCATACTCAGCGAATAACCCTTCGTTCAGGCTCTGTCCCGGCAGCGGTGTCAGAAACCAGACAGCATTCTGAAACAAATCCGCGTCTGCATAGTCGACACCACTCATTTCCTTTCCAGCCATCGGATGCCCTGCCAAAAACCGCTTCCCCGCGTTCTTGGCGAAGACTTTCAGTGCGCGATCCACCACTGCTGCCTTCGTGCTCCCCACATCGGTAAGCAACGCCTTCGCCGGAAGTACCGGGCCCAAGCGGTCAATCAGATCGACGATCGCCAGCACCGGAGTCGCGAGCACGACGATCTGACTGCCGCGAACCGCGTCCCCGGGATTCGCTGTCCCATCGTCGATGGCCCCCCGCAGTCGCGCCCGCTCGAGGGTAGCCTCGCGGTCGCACCCCACAATCCGTCCGGCGAACTTCTTCTTTCGGAGGGCAAGACCCAGCGACCCGCCAATCAACCCGGTCCCGATGATCGTGATCTGTCGTATGGCCATTGTGAATCAACTGCCGAGCACTCCGAGATCGCAGAGACAGGAATTGTAATCTAGGGAACTGCCGAAGCGCCGGAGCAAAGGTCCCAAAGAGAAATAAAGATGTGATCTCGGCGCTCTCTGCGTGCTCGCGATGAATCTTGTTTAGATCTTTCTTCCTACCGCCGGCGCGATGATTCGCAACTCATCCATCAATTTCGCGAACTGGTCGGGAAACAACGACTGCGCCCCATCCGACAGCGCTTTGTCCGGATTGCAATGCACTTCGATCAGGAGCGCGTCGGCGCCGGCGGCCAGTGACGCGCGCGCCATGGGCGCCACCTTGTCGCGGCGCCCTGTTCCGTGCGACGGATCGGCGGTCATCGGTAAGTGCGACAACTTGTGAATGATCGGGATCGCCGAAATGTCCATCGTGTTTCGTGTGTAGGTCTCAAACGTTCGGATCCCGCGCTCGCACAGGATCACCTCGTAGTTTCCGCCCGCCATGATATATTCCGCCGACAGCAGCAACTCTTCGAGCGTCGCGGCGATCCCTCGCTTCAACAGCACCGGCTTGCGCACCTTGCCCAGTTCACGCAGCAGATTGAAGTTCTGCATATTACGCGCCCCCACCTGCAAAATGTCGACATATGGCAGCATCAGTGGAATCTGCGAAATTTCCATCACTTCGCTGATCACCAGCAGACTGAACTTCTCTCCCGCCTCGCGAAGCAACTTCAGCGCTTCTTCTCCATGCCCCTGAAACGAATACGGCGAACTGCGAGGCTTGAACGCGCCCCCGCGCAGAACTTTGGCGCCCGCCTTCGCCACCGCTTCTGCCGTGGAAAAAAGCTGCTCGCGTGATTCCACCGAACACGGCCCGGCCATCACCACGACTTCGTTCCCGCCGATGCCAATCCCGTTCGCCAACTGGACGACGGTTCCTTCCGGACGAAAACTCCGCCCCGCCAACTTGTACGGTGAGCTAATGCGATGGACCTCCTGCACTCCGGGCAGCAGCTCCAGGATGCGGATATCGAAATCGATCCCCGATCCGACTGCGCCGAGCACAGTCATTCGCGCCCCGGTCGAGCGGTGCACTTCAAATCCCATCTTCACCAGGTGCTCGATCACCTGCTGGATCAGTTGCTCGTCCGCGCCTTCCTGCATTGCCACAATCATAGGAATCTCTCGTGTTAGGCTTCAGCTCTCGGCTCTTAGCTCTCGGCTCTTAGCTCTTGGCTCTTGGCTCTTGGCTTTTGGCTCTTGGCTTTTGGCTCTTGGCTCTTAGCTCTTAGCTCTTGGCTCTTGGCCCGTGTAACGTTCTGTCATTCCGAACGGAGTGAGGAATCTGCTTCTCCCCCCACGCCCTTAATCATTAACGTCCGAATCCATCTCGGTGCTTCCCTTCGCCGGCTCTCCCGTCACAATCTCTTCCTTCTGAATATTCCGCATTACATCGATAATGCGCTCGTAAATCCGCACCAAATCACGTCCCGGCAGTGGCCCACGATTCGCTTCCTGAACGTTCGTGAAAACGATCCGCTCCCGATCCGGCTCGTACACAGGTAAATTCGTATTGCGTTTCAGACGCCCAATCTCCACGGCTGCCTGCGCCCGCTCGCTCAGCAGCGCGACAAGCTTCCGATCCAAATCGTCAATTTTCTTTCGCCAATCCTCGATGTTCATGAGAACCCTGGGCTACCTCAAAATCGGGTGCCCCATCCTAGGCGCGTTCTTTGCGGCCAGGGTGGGAACTTCGACTCTCCATCCCGTTTCTGACGATCGTCACCGCACCTCAGCTGACGGCTGAGAGCTAATAGCTCTCAGCTTCTTCACGAATTCCCCCACAGCCGCGGCCTCTCGCCCCCGATTCCGCTCGATCGTCTCCACAATCGCGCTGCCGACAACCACCGCATCGGCGAACTCGCCCACCTCGGCAAACTGTTCCGCCGTAGAAATCCCAAATCCCAGAGCAATGGGCAACTTCGTCACACGCCGCAACCGCCGCACCAACTTCCGCGCATCGTCGGCTAACTGCTGCCGCGCCCCGGTCACTCCCGTCCGCGACACTGCATACACGAAGCCCTGCGAAGCCTGCGCAATCCGCTTTAGACGCTTATCCGGACTCGTCGGCGCCGCCAGGAACACCGGAGCCAGATCATGTTCGCGCATCGCCCGCAAATACTCGCCCGCCTCTTCCACCGGCAAGTCCGTTACCAACGCCCCATCCACACCCGCCGCCCGCGCCACCTTGCAGAACTTCTCCATCCTCATCTGCAGGATCGGATTCAAATACGAAAACACAATCAGCCCTGTCGACTGCGCGTGCTGCCGCACCTCGGCCGCCAGCGTCAGCGCCTGTCCGAGCGATGTCCCATGCTTCAGCGCCCGTTCACTCGCCCGCTGAATCACAGGCCCATCCGCCACGGGATCGCTGAACGGCACTCCTAGTTCGATCACGTCGGCCCCGGCCTCGATCGCCGCGAGCACAATCTCGCGCGTCGTCGCGAGATCCGGATCCCCGCATGTTACATACACCACCAACGCCGGCTTTTTGTAAAAAGTTAGAGGCATCAGAAGAATGCAGATTGAAGATTTCGGATTGAAAATCGAGCTGTCAGTAGCGCAATCTGAAATCATCAATCCAGCTTCAGGTTCTCCCGCATAATCCCAATATCCTTATCGCCGCGTCCAGACACATTCACAATCACCACCTCTGACTTCTTCATCTTCGGCGCGCGTTTCACCACCTCGGCTACTGCGTGCGCCGACTCCAGCGCCGGAATAATCCCCTCAGTTCGTGCCAGCAGAGTCGTGGCTTCGAGTGCTTCCGCGTCCGACGCAGGGACATACTCCGCTCGACCCGAATCCCGCAAAGCCGCATGCTCCGGTCCAATCGAAGGATAGTCCAGCCCCGCCGACACCGAATGCGTCAGGGCAATCTGCCCCCCCGAGTCCTGCAACACATACGAATACGTACCCTGCAGGACTCCCGGCGATCCGCCGCGAAACCGCGCCGCATGCTCGCCCAGAGCTTCACCACGTCCGCCAGCCTCGACTCCGATCAGCCGGACTTTCTTATCGTAGAGAAAGTCGTAGAAAATTCCGATCGAATTCGACCCTCCGCCTACGCACGCAATGATCGCAGCCGGCAGTTTCCCCTCAGCATTAAGAATCTGCGCCCGTGCCTCGCGGCCAATCACGCGATGAAAATCCCGCACCATCGTCGGATACGGATGCGCTCCCAGTACACTGCCCAACAGATAATGCGTCGTCCGCACATTCGTGACCCAGTCGCGCATCGCCTCGTTGATCGCGTCTTTCAACGTCCGAGATCCCGAATCCACGCCCCGCACTTCAGCCCCGAGCAGGCGCATGCGGAACACATTCAACTCCTGGCGCCGCATGTCCTCGGTGCCCATGTAAACGACGCACTCGAACCCAAGCAGCGCGCACACGGTGGCTGTCGCGACACCATGCTGCCCGGCGCCCGTCTCAGCGATCACGCGGTGCTTTCCCATGCGCTCCACGAGCAGCCCCTGACCCAGGCAGTTGTTGATCTTATGCGCCCCCGTGTGCAGCAGGTCTTCGCGCTTCAGGTAAATCTTCGCCCCGCCCAGTTTTTGCGAAAGCCGCCGCGCAAAAAACAGTGGCGTCGGACGACCGGCATATGTCCGGAGTAACTCGCCCAGTCGCGCCTGGAATTTCTTGTCGCGCTTTGCCTTCTCATACTCGCGCTCCAGTTCTTCGAGCGCGGCCATCAAAGTCTCGGGTACATAGCGTCCGCCATAAACCCCAAACCGTCCCGGCTCGTGTAGAGGCCGGGGGGTAGGACGCGCTAGGGTGCCCCACGCTCGTCGCGCTTTTGGCGACAGGGTGGGGATTTTGACTTTCGCAGTCCGTGGAACCGTATCCATCTCTAACTCACCTTCCGATCCATCTCCCGCACCGCCCGCACAAACGCCCGCACCTTCTCCGGATCCTTCTTTCCCGGCCTCATTTCCACTCCGGAAGCCACGTCCACCCCCAAGGCTTAAGGAATCCAACGGCCCGACCCGACATTCGAAGGCGTGAGGCACCGCCAGCGATGACCACAGAATGCAGCTGGTTCAACACCGAAACAAAGCTGTACGCTTCTCCCCAAGCAAAAGCCTTACCCGTTCCACCGCGCTGCTCCTGCGTTCCGGAGTCCAATAGAATTCCAGCGAGCTTCGGAAATCGAGGAAGGCCAGAAAAAGCCACCCTGTCCCCGCAGGCTCCGGAGAATGTCGACCACGGGCAAACTGAAGAAGACCTTTCCTTCAACAGAGTACCGCTCTGGGCTGCGATATTCGTCCCCGTGAAATTGAACTGCCGTAAGGCCGGCGTCGTCGGCTATAGCTGACACACTCTCTGGCGGTTCGTTGACGAACACTCCCACCTTGTCTACCCCAGAAGGCAGCTTTCCCACAATCTCCCGCGCCGCCTCAACGCTGACACACCGCGGACTCTTCTCATAAAACACGAACCCCACCGCGTCCGCGCCCGCTTCGACCGCAACGAGCGCGTCCTCCACATTCGTCATCCCGCAAATCTTCACCCAAGTCATAGAACCAGTTGTCAGCAGCCAGTAAAATCCTATCGTTGACTTGCCACAGGGTACCGAGTACTGGGCAAAAGCAAATCCCGCAACGCGTCCCCCGGCCGCTCTGCCCTCATCAACGACTCCCCGACCAGAAATGCGGCATACCCAGCCGCCCGCAGACGCGCTACGTCCTCGGCGGAATGAATACCGCTCTCTGCCACCCGCACGACGCCCGCAGGGAACTTCTCCGCCAAAGCAAACGCTGTATCCAGGTCGACTTTAAACGTGCGCAAATCGCGCGTATTTACGCCGATTAAGTCGCACCCCGCGTCCAAGGCTCGTTGTAACTCCTCCGCGTCATGCACTTCGCACAAAACATCCAGGCCGTGCTGCCGCGCCCCCGCAGCAAGACCATCCAACTCCTGCACAGACAAAGCCGCCACAATCAGCAGAACCGCATCGGCGGAATTCGCCCGCGCCTCGACTAACTGAAACTCATCCACGATGAAGTCCTTCCTCAGGCAAGGAATCTTCACCGCCCCCGAGGCCTCCCGCAAATTCCCCAACGAACCCTGGAAAAAATCTTCGTCCGTCAGCACCGAAAGCGCCGCCGCCCCTGCCGACTCTAGTTCGCGCGCCAAATCCGCGGGACGAAACTCGGCCCGGATCAGCCCCTTCGACGGCGACGCTTTCTTCAACTCTGCAATCATCGCCACACCGTCCTTGCCCTTCGACTCAAGGGCTCGCCGAAATCCGCGTGGCACGTGTTTTTCCGCGCGCCGCTCCAACTCGCGTAAATCCGCGCCGCGCTTGGCGTCCGCCACTCGCGCCCGCGTAGCCGTAAGAATCCTATCCAGAACGGCAGGCATACAGAATCTCCGATTATAAGGGACTCCGAGAGTTACCTCTCCCCGCACGGGCCCCACTTGTCGCCTTTCTTTGCGCCAAGAGCGTGATGGGCTTTGAGGGTGACTTCAGGAATTCCCGCTTCTACTCCATTCCCAGCGAGGCACTCACCGACTTCCGATACTCGCGTGCTTTCTCCAACACGCGCGGCTCGTCAACGGTGAGCAACTTCCGCTCCCGCATCACCACGCGCCCGCCAATGACCACCGTCTCGACATCGCTCCCCTTCAGCGAATACGCAATCTCCGAATAGATGTCATACATTGGCACCGCATTCGGCTCGTTCAAGCTGATCATAGTAAGATCCGCCTTTTTCCCGGCCTCCAGCGAGCCAATCTCTTTCTCCATATGCAGTGCCCGCGCGCCGTCGATAGTTGCCATCTCAACAACGGCCTTGGCGTTCAGCGCAAGCGGATCCATCCTCGTAATCTTGGCCAGCTTCGCCGCGAGGTCGATCTCCTCCATCAAGTCGAGATCGTTATTGCTTCCCGCCGGACCATCCGTTCCCAGGCCCACCGCAATGCCAGCCGCCCGCATTTCCGGGACAGGAGACACGCCGCTCGCAATCATCATGTTGCTCGACGGATTGTGCACGCACCCCACTTGCCGCTCGGCCAGGAGCTTCCGGTCCGCCTCATCCACAAAAATGCAGTGCGCCGCCACAAGGTCCGGGCCCAGCACTCCGATCTTCTCCAGGTACTGCACTGGAGACGCGCCATTCTGCTTCTCGCTGTCCTCCCACTCCTTCTTCATCTCCGACACATGCATGAGGAGAGGGGCATGATATTTCTTGGCCAGCGCCGCGGCGTCCTGAATCGTTTTCTTCGAGCATGTATAAATCGAGTGCGGCGCGGGCGCCGCATGAATCAGCGCATCGCCCTGCCAACGCTTGAGAAACTTCTCTGTATAAGCGAGCATCTCGGCTTCGCTCTTGTTGTCCGGAGCCGGGAAGTCAATAAACGTCTCACCCAACACTCCGCGCATCCCGGCCGCTTTCGTTTCCTCCGCAACCGCATCTTCGAAGTAGTACATGTCGGCGAATGTGGTTACGCCGGACCGGATCTGCTCCGCCGCCGCGAGCCTCGTACCCCAACGGACAAACTCCTCGTTCACGTTCTTCGCTTCGGCTGGGAAAATGTACTTATACAGCCAGTCATTCAGTGTCACGTCGTCATGCAGTCCGCGAAACAGAGTCATCGGGACGTGCGTGTGTCCATTGATAAACCCCGGCAGAACCAGCCTTCCGTGAGCATCGAGTGTTTGCGCGCTCTGATATCGAGCCTCGATCTCTGCCCGCGGTCCGACAGCGACAATCGCGTCTCCCTTGATGGCGACGCTCCCATCCTGATAAATCGTCCGCGCTCCGTCCATCGAAACCACGCTCCCGCCGCTGACGAGCAGATCGACCTCTTGCTTCGTCTGCCCAAACATCGGCCCACTCAGCAGGAGAGCCACAACCAACCACCACATCGCCGCACGAACCAGCCGTAGCTCTATCATTTCCCCCACCTTCTCGCTGCCACTCTTTTCAAATAAAACCTGAAGAAATCCTCTGCGTTCGAATCCAGACAAACCTGCGCATTCGGCGTCCCTGGCTCCTCGCGTGTGAACCCCTTCTCGTCCACGCGAATGTGCATCCCCTGCACCGGACACAACTCCGGCCGCAGTGCGAATGCCACCGCCATGGGATCGAACAACGTTGGCGTCTCCTGCCCCCACAGGTGATACAGGACCGCAAGGACATCGGTCAGGGGTGTCGCCTGGCTGAACAGGAACGCGCGCTTCACTTCGTCCAATTTCAGTTGGGTTGAATCCACAGGCATCACATACAGCGGAACCCCCGCCGCGAACAACTTCTGCGCCGACGGTACATCATTCACGATGTTCCACTCCGCCATTGGAGGGACCGCTGGCGTGTACCCCAAATCTCCATAGCCTCGCCGGATGGATCCACCCATCAGCACCACTCGCTTCAACTTGCGGAAGGTCGCAGCGTCTCGATCGATTGCCGCTCCCACATTCATCAGCGGACCGATCGCAATCAGAGTAATGTCACCGGGGGATTTTCGAATCTGCTGCAGCAGGAACTCCACGGCGTCCCCGTGCGACGCCTTCGCGAAATGGCTGCCCTCGGCATATCGCCGCTGCGACATTGGATTCTTCGTCGCAGTTGGCGTTCCGGCTAACACCGGAATCTCCGGACGGTCCACTTCGCCCAGGAACCTGTCCGCAAGCTTCGCTCGCGTCTCGGTATCGCCAAAGGTGGTTGTCACACCCAGAATCTCCAGTTCTGGACTCTTCACGGCGAGCGCCAGCGCAAATGCGTCGTCGACGTCATCGCCGATGTCGGTGTCGATGATGACTTTCTCCGCGGGACGGCTCGGCGCGCTCTGCGCCCAGTTTCCTATCGGCCAGGCGCACACGGCCAAGCAGACCACGCATCGCAATGCCGCCCGATCGCCGCCCGTCAACACGCCCTCCCGCTTCCGTCAATAAGGAAACGCGGCCCTAAGGCCGCGTCCTTGTTTTCCAGATTCCTACTGCTCAAAGCAGCGGCCGCTTACTGAATCAGCGTGCCTCCGTTGCCATTGGGTTCTTCTTCTGGCGCGATCACGACTGCGGCGGCGACGCGGTCGCCGGGCTCCATGTGCAGGAGGCGGACGCCTTGTGCGTTGCGGCCGGATTCGCGGATGGTGGTCGAGTCCATGCGGATGATTTTGCCGTAATGGCTGATCAGCATGACCTCCGAAGTCTCATCGACCTGCGCGATGCCGACCACCTTGCCGACGCGCTCGGTGGTCTTGACGTTAATCACGCCCTTGCCTCCGCGATTCGTGAGACGGTATTCGTCGGCCGGGGTTCGCTTGCCGTAACCATTCTCTGTGACTGAGAGGATGAGCGTGCCCTTGACCGCCACATCGATCGGCTCAGGCTCGCCTTCGCCTTCAGCTTTCGCCGGGGCAGGCGTTCCCGCGGCTGGGACAGCCGCCGCGCCGGGCTTGGTGGTCGTGGCCATTCCAACCACGTAGTCCTTGTCTTCGAGGTCGATGCCCCAAACCCCATACGCGGCGCGGCCCATGGGGCGGACGTGGCTTTCGTCGAAACGAACCGCCATGCCCTCGTGGGACGCGAGGAAGATGATCTGGTTGCCGTCGGTAACGCGGGCGGCGACCAGTTCGTCTGCTTCTTCGATATTGATCGCGTTGATGCCGTTGGAACGCACATGCATGAATTCACGCAGCTCGGACTTTTTCACCAGTCCGTTGCGTGTGGCGAAGAAAACGTACTTGTTTTCTTCTTCCAAGTTGCGTACGGCGACCATTGTCTTCACCGTTTCGCCGGGCTGCAAGCCGACAAGATTGCCGATGTGCTTGCCTTTCCCGGCTGCGCTGACGTCTGGGATCTCGTAAACCTTAAGCCAGTACACGCGACCCTTGTTCGTGAAGATGAGAATGTAGGCGTGTGTCGATGCGAGGAACAGATGCTCGACGAAATCTTCATCGCGCGTCTTCATGCCGGTTCGGCCCGAGCCTCCGCGGCGCTGCATGCGGTAGGTGGAGATGGGTGTGCGCTTCATGTAGCCGGAATGACTGACGGTGACCGCGACCTGCTCGTCGGCAATCAGATCTTCGAGCACGATTTCTGCAGCTTCGTCTTCGATCCGGGTTCGGCGCTCGTCACCGTAGAGCTTCTTGACCTCTTCGAGTTCTTTAATGATGACGTTGCGCAGCTTCCTCTCGGAAGCCAGGATGGACTCGTATTCGGCGATGTTGTCGCGGACGCTCTTTAACTCGTTGGCGATTTCGTCGATGGAGAGCTTGGTCAGGCGATGCAACTGCAGTTCGAGGATGGCGTCGGCCTGCTTCGCCGTGAACGGTTTCTCCGGATCGAGCTTGGGGGTGCGCCCGGTAGTGTTGATGTCGATCTTTTTGCCGCCGAAGTAGAGCACGAGGTTTTCGCGGGCGTCGGCGCGGTTGGCGCTACCGCGAATGATGGTGATGACGTTGTCGAGGTGATCGAGAGCGGTGATGTAGCCCTCGAGAATGTGCTCGCGGTCCCGCGCCTTGGAGAGCAGGTACGCGGTGCGGCGGCGGACAACGTCAACGCGATGCTCGATGAAGTACTTAATGGTCTGGATGATGCCCATTTCGCGGGGCTGTCCATTGACCACCGCGAGCAGGATCATGGAAAAGCTCTCCTGCATCTGGGTGTGCTTGAAGAGCTGGTTCAGAACGATCTGCGGCTCAGCGCCGCGTTTCAGTTCGACCACAATGCGCATGCCGTCGCGATCGCTTTCGTCGCGAACGTCCGAAATGTCTTCGATGTCCTTGTCATTCACCAGCTGCGCGATCCGCTTGATCAGTACGGACTTGTTCACCTGATACGGAATCTCAGTGACGATGATGGCCTGGCGATCTTTGTTGAGATTCTCAATCGCCGCGTTGGCGCGCATCATGAAGCGGCCGCGGCCTGTGCGGTAGGCCTCGAAGATTCCAGCACGGCCGTGAATGATGCCGGCCGTGGGGAAGTCAGGTCCCTGCACGAACTTCAAAATCTCGGCCAGTTGCGCGTTGGGATCGTTGACCACCGTGATGGTCGCGTCAATGATTTCTGTCAGGTTGTGCGGCGGAATTTTCGTCGCCATGCCCACGGCGATGCCATCGGAACCGTTGACCAGAAGATTCGGAATACGCGCGGGAAGAACATCGGGCTCGGTCTCACTGCCGTCGTAGTTGGGATGGAAATCTACGGTTTCCTTGTCGAGGTCTTCGAGCAGCGGGGTTGCAACCTGCGCGAGCTTTGCCTCGGTGTAACGGTCCGCGGCTGGCGGATCTCCGTCGACGGAGCCGAAGTTGCCCTGACCGAAAATCAGTGGGTAACGCATCGACCAGTCTTGCGCCAAGCGAACCAGAGCGTCGTAGACGGCGAGGTTGCCGTGCGGGTGGTACTTGCCCATCACTTCGCCGACGATGCGGGCGCACTTGCGCGTGGCGCGGTTGGGTTGCAGCCCCATCTGCTGCATGGTGTACAGAATGCGGCGATGGACGGGCTTCAATCCGTCGCGCACGTCGGGCAACGCGCGGCCGATAATCACCGACATCGAATAGTCGAGATACGACCGCTTCATCTCCTCTTCAATGTTGACGGGTTGAATGTTCAGCGCGCCGGGGCCATCGCCACCGGGAGGAGGAGGGAGAGGAAGTTCGGGGTTTTGATCGTCAGCCATTCTTAGCTCTCAGCCGTCAGCTTTCAGCCGTCAGCTCAAACCGATAGATCCAGTCTCGAAACGCTTGTAACTGGTTGTATTTACAGGATGTTATGTGTCTCGTGACCTCTGTTTATTATACCATGCCAGCGGAGTTCCGTACGGAGAGAGTAATGACTCGGCATGAGGCTGGGGTGGACAGAGAAACTTTGCAACCACATTTGGGTAGTGTCTTACGTGTGAAATTAAGGGCGGGTCACAACTTCGTTGGCGGCGGTGGGAAGACGGAAATGCACACCGCGGGAACGGCTGGCTTCGATGGTTTCAGGAAGGTTCAACGAAGAAACATCGATCCTCCTGCTCCATGATCCATCGGTGTAGTAGTTGCCTTGGGCGTAGAGGATGCTATCGACGATGGTGTAGGCGGACACTTCTTCACGGTGGCCGTCGCGGAACACAAGTACCACTGGAACAATATCCTGGCTCGCTGTCGTCGGCGATCTAACAGGCTTGAGCGCAGGGCCTGGCTCATGGTCGATCATCTCCGCTGCAGCGCTCTCTTCGCCGCTCACGCGGATATACTGGCCACCCTGCAGTTCAATCAGAAGCGGCTGAGCCGGGGGCGGGAGGGGCTCGGGCCTTTCTTGAGGTGCTGGCATGACGACGAAGGCCGGCTGAGATGCAATCAGAGGGCGGGATTGCGCTTCGTAGTCGAAGGAATCCGCAAAGAAAACGACCGGGTACGGAAACGGGCGAGTATGCGTGCTGTGCGGTAATGAGGCAAAATGCGGAGGCGACATTGGCCTCTGCGCGCTAGCGTACGGCATCAGGGCAGCGAGGAGCACGACCAAGGCCAGCTTACACACGCCTAGTTCACCTTAGAGGATATGGGCAGCTGAAAGGTGATGCCGCGATCGTCATTCTGCCGTCGCGTGGCCTCAAGATCGAGATCCGCAAGCGGGACTTTGCGTGCATGCCCGGGCGTCATATCGAAGAGGGTCTGGCCGATGATGGCGTAGTTCCCAACTTCGAGTTTGTGACCGTCCTTGAACACGAGCATCGTCGGCTCCAAAGCCTCAGGAGCAGCGGAAGCGGCGGCATCATCTCTGCGATCCGAGGAATGAGGAGCGGGCGTGCTTCGCGCCGGTGGTACATAAGAGTCACGTCCTGATCCGCGGCGATCAAATACGGTAGGGCCACCCTGGTAGTTGGCGTCCGGCTCGTCAGCATCGGAGTCAGTGTTGTCCTCCTGCGCCGCGCCGAAGTCAACAGCGTAAGGTACAGGAACCGCGTAAAACACCGACGGAACGTCAGAAACGTGGTGATGATGCCCGCGCTCGCCATCGCCACGACGACCGTCAAATGGACTCCCGGTAGAGAAGCCTACACCGGGACCGGGCGCGTATCCGCGTGGTCCGAGAGACGTGACGCTGGCGCGAGGGCCGTTGATCGCGTTGCCGCCGAATCCAGGTGAGGTCACCGAAGCAGGAGCGCCATTGATCTGGGCATAGCTACTCGATACAAGAAATAGCGATACCACGAACAGGCTGAACAGCGCGACCGAAGCCGGAATTGAACGCCGCACGGACTCATCATACTCCAATTCGGAAGTCATAGAATCACCATAAGAAATGAAGCTCCACCTGACTTTGATCCTCCGCAAAGAGGGTTGGATGCCCAAAAGACCGCCTTAGCATATCGTTGAATTGTATATTGTTGAAAATAGGTCGATTAATTCCTAATAAGAGCGAGCCGGATATAATCTTGAGTCACGCGGCTCCGGCTGCTCGAAAAGCATGAAATCTGCGATCCGATTTGCGCTGATGGGGCTGATCCTCGTGATCGTCGCCATGGTGTCGGCGCTGACGGCCATGCGCTTTGCGATTCATGGGCAAGAGGTCGCCGTTCCTCCACTCGTGGGCGTTGCTCCGGCAGAAGCGGAGCGGGCGGTCGCCGGACTCGGATTGCAAATTTCCATCGAGCGACAGTATTACAGTCCACAAATTCCAGAAGGACGGATCATGTCGCAGTTGCCGTTGCCCGGAACGAAGGTGCGGCGCGGGTGGCAGGTCCGCGTGGCCCAAAGTCTGGGGCCAACGCGGGTCGCGATTCCAGATGTTACGGGACAGAGCGAACACGCGGCGGAGTTGAACATTCGCAGGCGCGGGCTGGATGTGGCTTCGATGGCGGTAGTCGAGTCTCCAGGCATTCCGGCGGATCAGGTGCTGGCGCAGAGTCCGTCGGCAAATGCCACCCAGGTTCTCGCGCCGAAGATCAGTTTGCTCGTCACGGTGACCGCCGCCCCGCCGGCCTTCGTAATGCCAAGTTTTGTCGGACAGCCGCTCGGAACTGTGAGCCGCACTCTGCAGGATGAGGGGTTCCGGCTGGGGAATGTGAGCGTGGCAGCGCCCCTCGTTGCCCCGACGGATGACACAACGACTCCGCCCCCGGCCGTATCGGCCGCACCTCCTGCGCAACCCACGCCGGCCAGCATCATTGTCTCGCAAGCTCCGGCAGCAGGACAGAAAGTGCTCGCCGGGACAGCGGTGAGTTTTGAAGTGCGTTGAGAGAACCTTTTGCCACGGATTTTCGCGGACCTGCACGGATCAAACATCAATAAATTTCTCAAGTTCTTTCCAGGATTGCGGCGAAGAAGCCATCGCAGGGGTGAATGCCTGGGATCGTGCGCAGGTAGGGGCCGCGCGTGAGTGATGCGGCGTCAGGCCATGTTAACTCCCCGGCCGCTCTCAAACGATCGAGTTCCATGCCGCAATTCAGATGATGAATCGATTTGTCGTCGGCCAGTACCTGCTCAACGACATCTTCGTTTTCGTCTTTCTCTAGCGAACAAGTGGAGTAGATGATGCGCCCTCCGGGAGCAACGTGCGCAAGGGCGGAGCGAAGAATCGCGCTCTGGCGCGCCTGCAGCTGAGACAAGTCGTCGGGTTTGAGGCGCCACTTGATCTCGGGATTGCGGGCGAGCGTCCCCGTGCCGGAGCAGGGAACGTCAGCCAGAATGCGTTCGAACTTGACCGTTAGCGGCAGATGCCGGGCATCGGCGATCACAGTTTGGATTCGTGCGGAAGAGAGGGGCGTTTGCAGACGCCTTTGCACAAGGCGGGCTCGGTGCGGGTGAATCTCAACGGCAGTAATTGTGGCGTGCGAGTTGTGATCTGCGATCGCCAGCGTTTTGCCACCGGGAGCGGCACAGCAATCCAGAATTCTAGTTCTGTCTTCTAGTCCGTAACCGACGAGCGCGGCGACTAGCTGTGAGGCTTCGTCCTGAATGACCACTAGGCCGGCGCGGAATGCGCGAGCTTTCGTGATGTCTCCGGCCGCGACTCGACGCGCAGAGGCCAGCAGGGCGCCGGGAGTGAGCATCACGCCGTCATGAATAAGTTCCGAGAGTTCCGCTTCGGCGATTGGCGCGCGCACGCGGATCGCCGTGGTCGGGATCGATTGATCATGTTCACAGATCCGGCGGGCAGCGGCTATCCCGTATTCCCGGGCCCAACGTTCGACGAGCCACAACGGATGCGCCAAAGCACGGGACAGACCCTCCGGCGTGCTTTCATTCTCAGATTCCGTGCGATCTTGCTGCGCAGCGGCGATTTTGCGCAGCACGGCGTTTGCAAATGGCGCGGCGGAGCGCTTGCGGGCCCGCTTGACCAGTTCGACGCTCTCATGAAGGGCCGCGCGGTGCGGAATACGATCGAGCCAGCGGAATTGATAAACGGCCAGACGCAGGGCCACGAGGATTTCAAGGTCGAGCTTCTGTAGCGGTTGGGCAGCGGCTGTGGCGATCTCGTGATCCAGTCGCGAGCGCCAGCGCAGAACTCCCATAACCAATTCCGTGACGAGCGCATGGTCGGGCGTCGAGAGATGCTGGTAGGTCGCGGCATGCAGTAACTCGGAGGCGAAGGACGACTCGCGGTCGACGCGGAGCAAGATATCGAAGGCGGCGGCGCGGGCCGGCGAAACAGGCATCGGCCCGATTGTAGGCGTGTTGATGCCAAAGGGCTAACTATAGAGGGCACAGCCTTTATCAAACACCTAGCTTCTCGCCGGGTTGGGGACGATAGCCATGAATGAAATCGCGGGAGGAGGTGGGTTTTTTCCCTTCGACCTGGAGCTCCAGTAACTCAAGAGAAGTGTCCTGGGCACAACCTACAAAGAGTCGATCTGCCACGACGCGCGTCTCTGCAGGAGGCAGCACACCGGCACCAACGCAAGCCTTCAGTATTTGAAGATTCTTTCCCCGAAATCTCGTATAGGCCCCGGGCCACGATTGAAAACCGCGCATGCGGTTGAGAATTTCGGCGGCGGACCGAGAGAAATCCACGAGGCCATCTTCTTTCTTGAGGATCGGAGCGAGGCTCGCCTGCGAGTGGTCTTGCGGCTGGGGATGAATCGTGCCGGCTTGCAAGCCGCGCAAGGTCTCTGCCACGAGGCCGGAGCCAATCAAGGCGAGCCGCGGCGAGAGAGTCTCGGAGGTGTCATCGGGCGTGATCGCAAGTTCTTTTTGCAGCAGGATGTCGCCCGTGTCGAGTCCGGCGTCGAGACGCATCGTGGTGACGCCGGTGACAGTTTCACCTTTTGCGATGGCCCATTGAATGGGCGCTGCACCGCGGTATTTCGGCAGGAGCGAAGCGTGAAGGTTGATGTTGCCGAACCGAGGAAGATCAAGCATCCACTGCGGGATGATGCGGCCGTAGCCGACCACGATGATAGCCTCTGGCTGGAGAGCGGTGATTTGGGCACGGAATTCTTCGTTGGTCTTGATGCGCTCGGGCTGGGTGGTGGGGATATTGAGGTTCAGTGCTGACTCTTTGACCGGAGACGCCACGAGTTCAAGGCCGCGTCCTTTAGGGCGGTCTGGCTGGGTCACGACGAGGCGCACGCGGAACCCGGCTGCAACCAGCTTTTCCAGCGTCGGTACGGCGAAGCGCGGCGTGCCGCAAAAGACGAGATCCATGGGCTGAGTCATTGGATCATTGAATCATTGAATCAATCTCTTCAATGACTCAATTCCTACCATTCGCCCGCTTTCATCAGCTTGCGAATCTTGCGCTTCATCAGGTCGCGCTTAAGCGCGCTGAGATGACTGATGTAGAGCTTGCCGTTCAGGTGATCGGTTTCGTGCAACAGGGCGCGGGCAAGCAATTCCTCTCCAGTCTTTTCGAAAAATTCGCCGTGTGTATCCTGAGCGCGCACCGTGACCACATTGGGGCGAGTCACGTTTTCGCGGAAGTCGGGAATGCTTAGGCAGCCTTCGCTCTGAGTGTGGCGCCCCTCAGTACGAATGATTTCAGGATTAATCAGGACGAGCTTGGCTTTTGGATCCTCTTTAAAAGTCACGTCGATGACGGCAATGCGGCGGCCAATGCCGATTTGCGGCGCCGCCAGACCTACACCATGCGCAGCGTACATCGACTCAAACATGTCGTCGATGAGCTTCTGCAATTCGTCGTCAAACACAGTGACGGGTTCACTGATCTTATCGAGGACCGGATTGCCAAACTTTACGATGGGGTAGATCATCAGTAGCTTTTCAGTTGCTGGCAGTAGCCTTGGAAATTCCGGAGAGTCTCGGTCATGGAGTCGCCGCCGAATTTTTCCAGAGCGGTGCGCGCGAGGGTCAGAGCCACCATGGCCTCGGCGGCAACACCGGCTGCAGGAACCACGCAAACATCCGAACGCTCATACGCGGCCTTAACCGGCTCACGCGTGGAAAAATCGACCGACTGAAGCGGGCGGCGCAGAGTCGAGATGGGCTTCAGGTAGCCACGAACCCGAATTTCTTCTCCGTTGGAGACCCCGCCTTCAATTCCACCAGCATTGTTGTGGGGGCGGGAAAAGGCGGTGAATCCGGAACTGGCAGCGTAACCGATTTCGTCGTGCACCGCAGAGCCGGGAGCAAATGCGGCAGCGACACCCGCGCCAATCTCCACCGCCTTGACCGCTTGCAGCGACATAACCGCTGCCGCGAGCATGGCATCCAGACGCTCATCCCACTGCGCGTACGTACCGAGGCCGGGAGGAACCTGGTGGGCCACGACCTCGAAAACGCCACCCAGCGAGTCGCCAGTCTTAAGTACCTTGTCGACCTCTTCTTTCATGCGCTGCTCGACTTCGGAATCGGCGCAGTTGAGCAGGACATCTTCGCGATCGTGAAGGGCGCGAATCTTCTCCCATGGAATCTGCTCGGGCAGAGTGACGCTTCCAGTCGTGACCACATGGCTCAGGACTTCGATGCCCAGTTCTTTTAGAAAGAGCTTTGCGATCGCGCCGATCGCGACTCGGGCGGCCGACTCGCGGGCCGACGCTCGCTCGAGCACGTAGCGGGCTTCGGGAAAGTTGTATTTAAGCGCTCCGGCAAGATCGGCGTGACCGGGACGGGGAGACGTGACACGCTTATGTTTAGCGGGATCGCCGTCTCCCACGGGCAAGGATTCCTCCCAATTTTTCCAGTCTCTATTTTCGAGCAGCACCGAGATCGGCGAGCCTATGGTCGTGCCGTGGCGAACGCCGGAGAGAATGTGGGCGGAGTCGCGTTCAATCTTCATGCGGCCGCCGCGGCCGTATCCCTGTTGCCGGCGCCAGAGCTCGCGGTCGAGGAATACCTGGTCGATCTTCAGCCCGGCGGGCATGCCGGAAAGAAAGGCGACCAGAGCCTCGCCGTGGGATTCCCCGGCTGTGAAGTAGCGCAGCATAAATTTTTGATTGTACCTGAAGGCTGAGTGCATCCGGTGTGGTTGGCGCAAGCTCGGTTGCATAAAACTTCACGTGCGTTTGCCCGACAGAGCATTTGCAAGCCTGGCGGCAACAAGAGTTACAATGGCCCATCACCTCAGGATCGTCACTTTAGCTTCTGCTCGGGTCGTTTGCCGTAGATTTGTTTGTTACGCCGAGGAGGAAACTGTGCAGCCGCTCGCATCGGTCCAGCGAGAAGGAATTTTCGGCGATCAAAAAATTCGCTGCGTCCTGGTGCACGACCACGTCCTGTTGCGGCAAGGTCTGCGGCGCCTGCTTGCAGACGAGCCTGACGTGGAAGTTGTGGCAGAGGCGGGCAATGCGGCCGGAGCACTCCGAAGAGTGTTCGAGCACCGTCCTGACGTGGTGATTGCCGGTGCGGGCATTTTCGGCGGCGCGATAGACGAGGTTGAGCGATTGATTCGGCACGAGTCCCCACACAGCCGGGTTCTGCTTCTGACCATGGATGAAGAGTGCCTTGGACCTCGCGAGGATGGAGCGGAGGGGGCGAGTTGCGCAGTACGGGAGACTTCTGCACAAGAACTGGTCGAGGCTATCAAAAAAATTCATTCCTCCCGAAACGCTGTGCGGGAAATGCCGCGAAAAGGCCACGGGCCGTGGCCCGCGGAGGAGCATGCATCGCGGAATCGCGTTTTGACATCCCGAGAGAGCGAGGTGCTTAAACTGCTGGCTGAGGGACGGACAGTGCGCTCAGTTGCCGTTCTTCTTGGACTTAGCGTCAAAACCGTGGATGCCCACAAATTTAACTTGATGCGGAAGCTGGGGATTCACAACAAGGCAGAGTTGGTCATGTGGGCGATCCGAAAGAAAGTTGTGCAGGTGCCGGCAAATTTCTAGCGAATTGCAATGGCCTTCAGATTTCGTTTGCTCTAACGCTGAACCGCCGCCGCCGCAAGCTCCGCTAAGCTCGAGACTTCAAGATCGGGCTTGGCTTCCGCCGCTTTGACAGCTCCCACGCCCGGCCTGGCCGAAGGACGGTTGACCCACACGGTAGCGAGCCCGAGAGCCTGCGCGGGGATTACGTCGTGGTAGAGGCTCTGTCCCACATGCAATATCCGATGCGCCGGGGAGTTGATCCGACTTAGCGCCAATTCAAAAATTTTGAGCGAAGGCTTGTATGCCTGGGCCTGCTGCGCGGTGATGACCTCCGCAAAATCTACTCCCAGCTTAGGACGTGTGGTCGCGAAGAGATCGTCGTCCACGTTGGAAAGGATGGCGAGGCGATACCGAGCGCCGAGCTGGCGAAGCCCGGCAACGGTATCGGGCCAAGGCTCCCAAGTCGGCAAGGAGTCTGAAAGCGAAACTGCTTCGGCGGCAGTTGGGGAAAAGCCAAGCTGAGCGCCAAACCGGCGAACTACAGACTCCAAGACCTTCCGATAGGGATGGAATTCCCCCTGTTCCGAGAGTTGCTCGAAATCTCCGTAAAGCTTGAGGAGAGCCGCGTCGTCGATCTTCTTTCCGTGGGCGGACAGAATGCGATGAAGTGCAGACAGAATACCGGCTTCCCAGTTGATGAGCGTGCCATAGCAGTCAAAGGTGAGAATTTCAAAGCGGGAGAAATCGAGCATAGTGCGGGCCGAGTCCTGTGCTGATTGAGGTGTCGGTTGCGATCCCCCCAGAACAGGGACTGGAGCGAACGCAGGATTAACGATTGACCGCTACATCCGTTCCAGCTTGACCGGTTGCGTGACCTCGAAGCTGACGTCGGATTCGGCCGGCAAGACGATATCTTTATTTCCGGTGAAGGCTGCGCCCCCGGTGCCTGCGCCTGCGCCTGCCGCAGCCCCGATGGCTGCGCCTTTGCCCCCGCCAGCCAGGGCCCCGATGATCCCACCGAGTGCGGCGCCCCCGCCAGCCAGGACGGCGGTGCGCTTCCCCTTGCCCTTCGCCGTGAAGCTTTTCGCGGCGGTTTGAACGGGCAGGTCATAGCCGTTGAGCTTGATGGAGTCAAGGCGCACCTGCAGCGACGCGCCTCCAGCGAATCTTCCCAGAGGCTTCGCGTCGGTCACCGTTCCCGATACGGTCGACCCCTTGGGAATCACGACTTCGTTCCCAACCCTCACATCCTGCGCCACGGTGCCGTCAAAGGTCTGGCCCGACTGGCTGAGCTTGGAACCCAGCGCCGAACCCAGGCTCACGGTCACCTCCGTTCCCGCGGGTACGACGACGGGCTCCTTCTTTTTCTCCTCCCGGGCTTCCTTATGCTCTCGATGCTCGCGAGGTTCCTTGCCGCTTTTGGCCGTGGTGTCGCTGGCATTGCCCGCGTTGCCTGTGTCAGTGGCGTTGTCAGTCGCAGGCTTGCTGGTGCATCCAAGCACGGTCAGCGCCAGGTAGAGACTGAGAATGAATAAGATCAAGCGCGATCGCATACAGACCTCCACTTCTTTGGCTGTTGTTTTTGGCTGTAGCCACTGTACTGGAATCCTCCGGGCAGGGGCAACGGGCAACGATGCCCGAGCGGAATCGAAAGTGTATGGGTCGTCGTCACCGGTGCAGTCTTATCGTCAAGCTGCGGTGGAATCGAAGGTCCAGCGGGTTGCGTTGTTTGGAAAGTCCTTCTCGGTCCACGCCAATACGACCCGCGGACGCACGGAATAGACCACGCTCTCGGGCACTACCATCAAAGGCATCTTGTACTTGGAACGTGACGCCGTGTCCAGCTTCTTAAAGGTGAGTTTGTCGCTGAGGTCTACTTTGACGGCGGCGCCTTGCAGAATGACAACGTCATCGCCCGAGTCAAGATGCACGGAGACGGCCGGATTGTGTGCCAAGTTGCGCGCCTTGCGCGAGGAGTTTGCGGTGCCGAAGTACAAGGCGCCGTCGATCCAGAAGCCCCAAACTGGAATCGAGTGAGGACGGCCGTCGGGGCGTGTGGTGCAGATCCAATAGTTGCGAGACCTGGCTAGCCTTTTTTCGGCGTGGCTGAAGGGTAGGTATTGTTTTCGTGGCTTCAATCCGTACAGCGGCGGAACATCAGGCAAACCCGCATGGCATCCATCTGGATCGGCTGACCGGGCGGCGATTCTTCTCTGCGCCTTCGCTTTGGGCATAGTGCGTGACCTCGTCCGTGACCTCGGCTCAAGCTTGAAATGTGGATGCTAATTTATCGCCTGGGCTCGAGGGCGGGCAAGGTTGGAGTTTCTTCGGGAGATTCAGTGGACTCAGGTTCTGGAGCGGCCGGTTCCTCCGGCGAAGACTCTTTTTTCGGAGAAAGAAATTTTCCCGTGTTCAGAAGCGGCCGGCCAAGAGAAGCGTTGTAGCTGGTCCAGGGACCATCGAGGGTGGCTTCACGCTCGAAGTGGGCGCGCATGGCTTCCATCTTGGAGTCGAGGTCATCCAAGTAATGCAGCATGAGGGCCTCGGGAAACATAGGAAGCTTGGGCGAGCCGAAATCGTATTGGCCATGATGGCTGATGATCAGGTGCTCAACCATCGTTTTCAGTGGGTCCGGAAAGTCCGGTAAGAGCGCCAGCTTCGCCTGCAGCATTTCGAGTTCGATGATCATATGGCCGAGGAGCTGCCCTTTGGTCGTGTAGGTGAACGACCGGTTGTACGTGAGCTCGTGAATTTTCCCGATGTCGTGCAGGAATGCACCCGTGAGCAATAGATCGCGATTGATCTGAGAATAGTTCTTGCACATCAGGTCGCAGGAGCGGAACAGAGAGACGACATGGTCGAGGAGTCCGCCGATGTAAGCATGGTGTAGCGTTTTGGCCGCTGGCGCATTGCGGTAGGCGGCAGAAATCTCAGGATCAGCCATGAAGGCCTGGACTAACGACCGCAGATGCTGGTTTTCAAAGGACGTAACGAAGTCCGTCAGCGTTTGCCAAAGCTCATCAATGTCCTTGGTGGTCTTCGGGAGGTAGTCGGCAAATTCGATTTCCGATCCGCCCAGCTTGCGCAGCTTGTGTATGGTCAACTGGAAACGTTGTTTGTATTTGTTGATCAGGCCTTTGACCTTCAGGAAGTCATCCTGTTCGAAGGCGTCGAGTACTTCTTCGACGTTGTCCCACATTTTGGCTTCGAGTTGGCCGCTGCGATCCCCCAGAGTAAGCGCGAGATAAGGCTCCCCCGTCTTTTTAGGCTTAATCTGCTTGGCGACGACGACGAAGCTGGAAGTGATGACCTTGTTTTCGTGGCGCGCGCAGTCGCAGATGTAGAAATCCTTCATTGAGCTGTGTCTGAGTATAAATGCGCCGCGATCAGAGGATGCCGAGTTTCTTCTTTCTCTTCTTGCTGAGCTTTTTGGCGTCGGATTCCTTGGCAGAAGCGGTTTCGATGGGCTGGGTCTGGTTCGGACTTTGGCCAGTGTCGAGATAGCCAGGAATGATCTTGATGTAGGCGTCTTCCCGCAGCTTGGTGAGGTAGGCGCGCAGAGCGGGTTGCAGTTTCTCGTAATACAGCGCGTCCTGAATTTTTGGGAGTACGTCCTTCATGGGAGGAACACCAGCCATTTGGTGATCGACGACTTTCAGGATGACGTAGCCCTGTTTTGTGCGGATCACGTCGGTGATCTCGCCGGCCTTCATCGCGAACGTTTTGTCTTCCAGTTCCTTCGCCAGTTTGCCCCGCTCGAATGTGCCAAGCGTGCCGCCGTCCGCGGCGGAAGGGCCGTCGGAATATTTCTTGGCAATGTCCTCGAAGCTGGCGCCGTCGCGAATCTGCTTCAGCAGATCGTTGGCCTTGGCCTCAGCGGCCTTAAGCGCTGCGGCCTCGGCTGCCTTGCGGGCGGCCTCATCCTCCACAGGCTGGGCAGCCGGAGTCGGGGAAGGCGGCGCATTTGGATTTGCCGCGGCCGGAGCGGCTGGAGCGGTAGGTGCCACAGCCTTTGGAGCAACCAGAATCTCGCTCAGACGAATGTATTCGGGTTGCTCCATCTTGTCCTTGTGTTCGTCGTAAAATTTCTGCTCCTCTTCTTTGGTCATGTTGAGGTGTTGGCCCACTTCTTCGCCGATCACCTTCTGGGTGATGATCTGGTTCTTCATGTTCTGCTTAAAATCTTCCCAGGAGATGCCCTGCTTGGTGGCTTCCTTCTCCAGATCCTCGAGGGATTCGAGTTTCATGTCCTTGCGCATCTGGTCGAGGCGCTTGATGAGATCGGTATCGCCACTGATACTGAGGTCCTTACCCTTGTCGAGTAGGAGTTGCTGGTCGATAAGATCGCGAAGAATGTCTTTCTCGCGGTCGGCATAGAGCTTGTCGGCGTTGTTTGGATCCTGCTGTTTAACCTCTTCTTTGAGCTGATCCTTGCTGCGCTGAAACTCCGAGCGGGTGACAATCTGATTGTTGACGCGGGCGATGATCTCTTCGACCACCTGACCCGACGCAAAGGCTGGCAGACAGACAGAAGCAATAAGAACCAGGCAAAATTTCTTCATAAGATGATTGGGCCGCCACGCTTCCGGCTGGGCCGATGGACGATATTTTACTCCTTCGGGAACGATACTGCGTACCTCGCCATTATTTGACGGCCAAAACAGTTGAAATGTTGTCCGTGGTGAAGTCACGCGGTTCGAATGAGGGCAAGGGCGGTGCGATCGTTACATATAGGACCTGCCGCACCGAACTTGCCGGTAGCATCCAGGATGAAGGTGCACAGTCCCTGAGCGTCGCCGGGATGGGAGTCGACCAGGAGCTGCTTGACCCGCTCCAGGCCGAATTCTTCCGCTGATTTGTCGAGGTCTGTACCGCACTCTATAACTCCGCGCGAGACCAGCAGGAGAGCGGCGCCCTTCTCCAAGCCCACGGTAGGAGCATCGCACGTCGCATGGGAAAATAGTCCGAGCGGCAAACCGGTTGAACGGAATTCTGCGACTCCGCTGCTGTCGCGAAGCAGCGCTGGCGTGTGTCCGGCGTTGGTGTAACAGAGTGTGCCGAACCCCTCGTGATAACAGCCGATGAACGCAGGGCAGGAATGCACTGCTTGGGCAACGTCGATGAGGCCACGATTGAGGTGAAGGCAGAGCGCAGTCATGGCGTCTGATTCATTGACGTCGGAGCCCGAAAATAGTTCGGCGCCCAGGCTTCGGAAAATCTCCTGCGCGGCCGTCAGGATGCTGCGGTTGTCTTCCCGGCGCCCGGCAACGTCCAGCAGGCCGAATAAGACGCGCTCGCGGCCGACGCGAACCGAGTCGTAGAAATCCCCTGCAACGCGCTTGCCTACAAAAACCGCCGCGATGTCTGCGCCCTCAATCTTGGGAAAGATCGTTGGGACCGGTTCGGCCTTGGCTGGAGGCACGGTGGTGCGGGCGTGGAACAGGGAACGCATGCGCGGCTGGCTCAACGCGAAAGTAGCACAGCGATAGCCAGTGGGCAAATGAACGTCGAGCACTCTGGGACGTAGGCGGGGTGGCCGCAGACCGCGGCGCTACTCGCCGTATTTGTCGGCGAGATATTTGGCCAGGTCCGCTTCAAATTGGCCGTAGTCGGAATGAAGGGTGGCTCGCAAAGCTGCTTCTGTCGAACTGCCCTGGCTAAGCTGTTGCAGAATACGCTGAATGTCGCCCATGCCGTAAGAATCGTTGATGTATGAGACGGCGGCGAGAGATTCGGCGTAGGCGACGTAGGCCTGTACACCGGAGAAATTGGAGAAGCTTCCTTCCAGCGCGTTCAGCGGAATGTTCTGCTGCGCTTTGAAGAGCAAGGAGAGTTGATGCCCGTCCCCTCCAAGGCTCTTGGGTTCGAGGAGTTGCGCAATGCCCTCATGCAGCCAGGGCGGACAGCGGGCGCCAGAGAGTTTCGTGATAAACGAATGGGCCAATTCGTGTTTCAGGACGCGTGCCAGTTCGGGCGTCACTGAACTCAATCCGCTCAGAGGAATATGCAGTCTGCCGTCGTTGATCGCTCCCGACCAACTGGGGGCGTGGGTGACGTCGAAGAAAGCTTGCTCCGTGTAGAGCGTGACCAAGATACTGTCGTGCGGTGGGTTGCCCAGATCGCGCGCCAGGTCGTCGTAGTCGGATTCGAGCGCGGCAAGGATTTGTGACCGTAGGGCTTCGGAAGTCTGCTTGCCCTCATAGTGCAGGACGAAATGGCTGCTTTCGCCCTGAGAAAATTCGGATGCTACATTCTCTTCTCGCTGGGCCTTGGCTAGAAGTTGCCGCACCGCGGGATCCGGTCGTAACTCGAGCGAACGCTTCCACGAAGCAACGGCGTCCTTTGTACGATCGCAGGCGAACTGGGTGTAGCCGAGAATGGTGTAGGCGTCGGGCGATTCAGGAGCCGACCGAACGGCGCGCTGCGCATAGGGCAGTGCCTGCGCGGCACCCCCGGTACGGACAAGCAGTGCGGCGTAGTAGATCAGGATCGTAGAGTTGTCCGGCTGGAAACGAAGTGCGTTCTCGAAATAACTCCGGGCCTTGCCGATATTGCCATGCTCAAATTCAAATTTTCCCGCGATGAAATCGGCTGTCGCGCTTAGCTCGGCATTCCCCTTGCCTTCCACGCTGGCAAGAACGTCCGTGTCGACCTTGCCTTCCTTAATGATCTGGGTGAAGACGTCGCTTTCGTGGGCAAGACTGTCGGCAGGCTGGAAACTGGGAAGTTCGGCGACCTTTCCCGCTGCCGAAGTGTTATGTATCGGTATGCCTCCGGCATCCACGTGATCGACCGAAGACTTAGGGATCTTGTAGGAATCGTCCCCAATTTCGTATTCGTAATGATTGCCATTTTCTTTGACGTGGTCGGCTACGATGGTGCGGCCGTTCTTTAGATGGATCGTATCGGCTGCGGCTCCGTTCAGGGCGAAAGCCCCGGCCATAAGGAGGATGGTGACACGTAGCCGCATTCAGGCGCATTCTAACAACAGAGGACGACCCTTCCACGTGACGAAGGTACTAGCTAAGCGGCGCGGCTTGCGGATTACCGTGGTGACCTGCCTTGCGATTTGCACTCTGCATACGGTCAATGCCTTCGGTGGTGTTCCGCCCGATAAGCCGGCCGAAGCGCTGTATTTACAGCTCGGGCAAGTCAAGTTGGATCCGGCACGTGTTTATCAAGTTCGAGGTGCGTCTCTGGATCGATCCGCGATTCACATCAGTCTGGAAGACGGCACGATCGGCTTCACCCAGGATGTGATGGGCCGGATCACTGGGGCGTTCTTCGAGGGCGATGGCGAGGTGTTACTCGTGCCTCCAAATGACGTTGAACGGAGATCGATGAGCCTGTTCACGGGAATGGCAATCTTGGAAGAGCATTTCGCAACCGCGTATTTTCGCTTCAACGACGACGCGGCCGCCGAGATGCAACCAGACCTGCGGGCCACAGAACAAAAACAGGAGTTTGTCGAGCGCTGGGATGCAACTGCGCAGAACCTGGCCCAGGGCGATGCCATGAGGCTGCTCGAGACTTTTAGCCTGATGCTTCCCGTCAAAGACGCCGCACTGCCCTCAGAACTCGTAAAGCCTCAAGCGAACCCGCGGGACCGGTTCCTTCACGCGCGGTTGCAGGGGACCAAGCTTGGCGTCTTCGATCTTTATTTCGATTCTCTGGCCGGAGAGCAGGTTCATGTGGGGCAAACTCGCCCGACGGAAAACGGCGTGACTTACTACAACGTCTGGACATCGTTCTCGCCCGGCGGAGCCGAGAATGCAGAAGCCAACGCCAAAAGCGCACCGAAGGACGTTGCGGACAAACCTCAGGAAGACTGGGTCAGCATCCGGCATTTTTCGATTGCCAGCGATGTACAACCGCCTAAGCAGATTCACGCCCGCGCGCGTTTGCAGCTTGAAGTAAGGGCGGGCGGCTCGCGGGTGATTTTCTTTGAACTGTCGCGATTTCTTCAGGTGGAGAGCGTTTTGCTCGCGGGTCAGCCGGTGGAGTTCATCCACAATCCGGCAGTCGAGGGAACAGATCTTGCTCGCAGTGGCAACGACCGCGTGGCCGTTATTCTGCCGGAACCAGCACAGGCTGGGCAGAAGATCGAGTTGGAATTCGTCTACGGCGGGGAAGTTTTGGCAGAGGCTGGCGCCGGATTGCTCTACGTGGGAGCGCGAGGGAACTGGTATCCCAACCGCGGGATGGTGATGGCCGACTTCGATTTGCAGTTTAACTACCCACCGGGTTGGACCCTCGTCGCAACTGGAAAGCCATCATCGGTTTTGCCGGAAGGCGCTCCTCGTAATGCCACCTCACTACAGACGTCGCGATGGATTTCGGAGCGGCCGATTCCGTTTGCAGGCTTCAACTTGGGCAAGTACAAAGTATTCAAGACGCAAGTGGGAAACGTTTCGGTTGAGACGTATGCCACGCAAAGCGTCGAGCGCAGTTTCCCCAACGCCCTGGCAGAGCAACCTGAACCCAAGCATTCGGGTATTTCCCCCCAAGCGCTTGAGGTGCTCGTCCCGCACCGCCCTTCGCCGGCGCAAAACGAAGGCGCCGTTGGGGAGGCGGCGGCGCGAGCGATCCAATACTATTCCGAGAGATTTGGGCCGTATCCCTATAGCCGTCTGGCTTTGACGCAGTTGCCAGGCCATACCAGTCAAGGATGGCCGGGGCTAGTGTTTCTGTCGTCTTATGCGTTTCTGAATCATCAGGAACGCGAACAATTGCATTACGACCCGGCTGGGATCTTGCTCCAGGAGTCGGTCCCCGCCCACGAAGCAGCCCACCAGTGGTGGGGAGACCTTGTCAGCTGGAATACTTACCGGGACCAGTGGTTTTCCGAAGGTCTGGCAAATTACTGCGCCTTGATGATGCTGCAGGATAAGAATCCGGCGGGGTTTCGCCAACTCATGGAGAAGTACCGGCGAGATCTGGTGCAAAAAAACAAGGATGGCGTTGCTCCGATGGATGCGGGACCGGTGACGCTGGGTCTGCGGTTGCTATCGTCCCAGTTTCCAGAAGGGTATGAAGCGATCAATTATGGACGGGCCACCTGGCTGTTTCACATGTTACGAACTATGTTGAGAGATTCAACGCAGGGAAGCAAGAGCGGGCCGGATGAGCCCTTCGTGCGCGCATTGCGCCGACTCCGCCAACGCTACGAAGGCCAGCCCATCAGTACACGTCAACTGATGGAGGTGTTTGCCAAGGACCTTCCTCTTTCGCTCCGGTACGAAGGCAAAGATTCGCTGGACTGGTTTCTGGACGGCTGGGTGAACGGAACCGCGCTGCCAACGCTCGAATTGAAGTCCGTGAAGTTTACGCCAAAGGCGACCGGGACGGCCGTAAGCGGGACGATTGTGCAGAAGGAAGCTCCGGAGGGGCTGGTGACGTCGGTCCCCGTGTATGCGGTAAACCCGGGGAAGCAGATGGTTTTGCTGGGGCGTGTGTTTGCCGACGGCGAAGAATCGTCGTTCCATGTTTCGGCACCCGCCGGGACGCACAAGATTGTGCTCGATCCCTACGAGACGATCTTGACCCATCCGAAGTAGCGGCTCGGCTCGGGGTTCCGGATCGGCGGCCGGTTCCGAAAAAGATTCCCAAAAACGAACTGAATGAGAGTCTTCGAAGGAAGCCTGGCGAGGCTCTCTGCACTTAAGTGCTGCCCGGCCATTGACTTCTGTTTTGACAACGGTTGCGTCTCGACGTGGCAGCCAGACTGCTAGTTGCCACAGTGGCAGCGAGGAGTGAGCCGTGAACTACAGTCCAAGCGGTCAGCCAGAGATTCCCGAGGAAATGACCACCTTCACCCAGACGCCTGAGGTGATGAAAGAAGCTATCCGATGGAGCTGCGGTCTTGATCAGGAACTGTCTGGCGGCGCTAAGACCATCCTATTGGTGGAAGATGAAGCCTTCGTGAGAAATGTGACCGCCGAAGTCTTGCGCTCCGCTGGCTATCGAGTCCTGACCGCGGGAAATGCGGACGAGGCTCTCGGCGCATACCGTGAATATCCAGGTGCGGTGGACTTGCTTCTAACGGATGTGATCCTTCCCGGAGAGACAGGGTTGACGCTGGCCGCAAGACTTCGTCGTGAGGACTCCGCACTCAAGGTCTTGTTCGTCACCGGATATGCGGCGCAGCTAGGACTGTGCGAAAGTGAGCACGCGGAATGCTTGGCAAAGCCTTTCTCTACGGGAGCGCTGTTACAGAAAGTCAAGCAGATGCTCGACACCCGGCAAGCAGGGGCCGGGGATTACCCTCGAGTCAAGCACGCCTGCGGTAATGCGTAGCTTGCAAGATCTGGGCGGGGACTTGAGAGAGTGGCACCATGCGGCTGAGAACCCCCAATTCAAGGCAGGCGCGCGGCATGCCGTAAACGGCGCAGCTGGCTTGGTCCTGTCCGATGGTGAGACCGCCTTCACGGTAAATAGCCCTCATCCCCTCGGCACCATCTGATCCCATCCCTGTAAGGATGACACCCATGGCCAGGTTTCTGAAGTTGCTAGCGACCGACCTCATCATAATGTAAACCGTCCTTAATCCAACCGCCCAGTCTAGTTAGAAAACGCTCAAGTGCAGCCAAAACTGCGCCTACACCAAGGTCTGTAGTTCCGGGAATGGGGCTGAGTTTCAGAAGGGAATTTTGGCGCCGACAAACCGGCCGTCGTCGTCGAACCTCGGGGGCCAATTCCTAAGGACCTGGTGCAGCGGAGATAATCTCCAGGGGAGTTCTCCGGCCGGAGCAAATATCTTGCGCATGTGGAGCGCGGCGACAGTGAAGTCTGTAACGGTGCCCGGCGGAATACTGTTGCTGGGCGTCGTCGTCCTTGTGCACTCCGGCTGGTTAAACCTAGCGCTGCCCGCCCTGAGCTTCCTCTACTACTGCGCAGTCATCGGTGGAATGCTGCTCGCATGGCGTTTTCATTCCACCCGCATCTTTTTTGCGCTGATCGTACTCTTCCTCGGCCAGCAGGCCATCGCTCTCTCCGGCGGCGCGCACGCTGCGCCGGGGTCGACGGTGTTTATCGCTGCTGCGGTCCTGGTGCCGCTGAACTTCGTCTTAATTGCCCTGATGCACGAGCGGGGTTTTACCATTTCCGGCGTTGCCCCTCTCGGATTGTTCCTCTTTGTCCAAGCCGTGATCGTGGCCGTACTTGGCCGCGCCGAAGAAGGTACATCGCTGCCTGCCCGAGCGCATCACGCCGCCTTGGCCGTCTCTTGGCCGGACTATGCCCTGCTCGCCTTTGCCGCTGCTGGGATTCTCCTGCTTATCCGGTTGGTGCTCACTCGCAAGCCCGCCGATAGCGCCCTGCTATGGGCTCTGGCTTCCTTTTTTCTCAGCCTTCGCTTCACCGGCACGGCGCGGATTTCAGCCGCGTATTCTGCCACGGCGGCGTGCATCTTCGCCACCTCGATCATCGAGACCTCGTACCTTCTCGCCTATCACGATGAACTCACCACCCTGCCCTCCCGCCGCGCCTTCAACGATGCCTTGTTATGCCTGCAACACTCCTACTCGATTGCTGCAGTCGATATCGATCACTTCAAGAGATTCAACGACACTTATGGTCATGACACGGGAGACCAGGTCTTGCGCCTGGTCGCAGCCAAACTGGCGCAGGTGACTGGCGGAGGGCAGGCTTACCGTTGCGGCGGAGAGGAGTTCGTGATTCTGTTTCCGGGCAAAACCACCCGAGAGGTCGTGGATCATCTGGAGCAGTTGCGGGTGGCAATCCAGGAGGCAGAGTTCCGGATGCGCGGAAGCGAGCGGCGCCAGGCTCCACGTGGCCCGGACCGTCGCAATGTTCGAACTACGGGCCGGTCACGAAAAGGAGACTCTATTCGGCGCCTTGCCCAAGAAAAGACTCCGGCGCCCTTGTCCGTGACGGTGAGCATCGGCATCGCCCATTCCTCGGCCGACCGGCCAAGTCCCGATCTGGTCCTCGAAGCCGCCGACAAGGCGCTGTACCGCGCCAAGGCGAACGGCCGGAACCGCGTGGAAACGGCTGCATCTCTTAGGCGGCGGAATTCCACGAAAGCTGCTGGGATTGCGTGAAGTTCATGAGGCCGAGAGATGGAACAGAAGTAGGCGCACCTAAGTAGCCGTGGAGAGCCGGGTCGCCGATTGCAGGACGGGAAGTGACGACCCGGCTTCGCACGTTTCGCAAGCACCACGGGCCGTGCGGTCAGCCTGTGGCGGTGGGAGAACTCGGGCGCTTCCGGCCGGTGCCCCCGCAGGCAGGACACTTCACCCGGATAAAGGCAACACCCTCTGACTTACCGTTCAAGTCTACGGGCTTCGCAATGTATCCAGTACCGCCGCAGTTCGGGCAGTCGTCCGGACTCACTCATCTCCCCCCTCAGTGTTGAAGGCATTCTGCCCCACTCAGGCACCCACTGTGCAGCAATCGAATTTGCGTTACGAATCACGAACAAAGGCCCGGGATGAGGAAGACGAAAGACGCGTCGCAGCCCGCGTTGGTAGGATGTCAGGATGCGAGTTCGTGCACCCGCCGGATCTCGGCCTTGGGAGTCGGCCGATCCACCGCCGACAACGTTGCAAGGTAAGCATTGACACCCTCCGCCGCCTTGCGGCCTTCTGAGATAGCCCACACCACCAGCGATTGGCCGCGGCGCATGTCGCCGGCGGCAAACACGCCCGGCACCGACGACATGTAATTCTGGTCCGTGGCGACATTGCCCCGGTTGTCAAGTTGGACTCCCAACTGCTCGATCATTCCGTTGCGCACCGGGCCAAGAAAGCCCATCGCAATCAGGACCAGGTCGGCGTCGATCGTGAACTCGCTTCCGGCGATGGGTTCAAACTTCGGGGGAGGGCCAACCCGCACTGCGTGAAGCTGTTTCACGTTTCCGTTTTCGTCGCCAGTGAATTTTGTGGTTGCGATGCTCCAGTCGCGCACGCCACCTTCTTCGTGGGCGGCCTCGGTGCGCAGTTGCAGTGGCCAGAGCGGCCATGGTGTTTGTTCCGATCGCTCCTCGGGCGGCTTCGGCATAATTTCGAACTGGTGAACGGAAGCCGGCTTCTGCCGGTGGCAAGTTCCCAGACAATCGGCGCCGGTGTCGCCGCCTCCGATGATGACCACCCGCTTGCCGGTCGCGAGAATTTCCACCGCGGGATCGATCGTGTCACCGAGGCAGCGCTTGTTCTGCTGCGGAAGAAACTCCATCGCAAAGTGGACGCCCTTCAGTTCGCGCCCCGGAACTTTCAAATCGCGTGGGTGCTCCGAGCCACCTGCCAGCACAATGGCGTTAAACTCACGCCGCAGATCTTCCACCGCGATGTTCTTTCCGACCTCGGCATTGATCACAAACTTCACGCCCTCAGCCGACATCTGACCGATGCGGCGATCGATGATTTCCTTTTCGAGTTTGAATTGCGGGATGCCGTAGCGCAGCAATCCGCCGATGCGGTCAGCTTTTTCGTAGACCGTGACCGAATGTCCCCCACGGCACAATTGCTGGGCCGCCGCCAGTCCGGCCGGCCCCGAACCTACGATGGCTACTTTCTTCCCAGTGCGAACCTTTGGAGGCTCGGGACGAATCCAGCCTTCCAGAAATCCACGCTCCACTATGTTCTTTTCGTTCTGCTTGATCGTGACCGCCGGTTGAGTGATGCCCAGCACGCACGAGGCCTCACACGGGGCCGGGCAAATACGCCCGGTGAATTCAGGAAAATTGTTGGTCGCGTGCAGTTGGCGGACGGCATCCCTCCAGCGCCCGCGGTACACCAGATCGTTCCAATCGGGGATTAGATTGCTGACCGGGCATCCAGTCTGGCAGAAGGGCACGCCGCAATCCATGCAGCGAGCGCCTTGCTTGCGCAGACTTTCCTCCGGGAAATCCTGGTAAATCTCGAACCAATCATTGACTCGCTCGGCCACCGGGCGACGGGGAGCCAGTTCGCGCGAGTAGTCCATGAAGCCCGTGGTCTTACCCATGCTGCACCTGCTCCACCGCCTCCAGGACCGCGACCGGCTGGCCCGGAGTGTAAGCCTGTTGGCTGCGCACGACTCCCATCACGCGTTTGAACTCGTGCGGAAATACTTTGATAAACCGCGGCATGGTCTCGTGCCAGTTTTCGAGGATCCACTTGGCGCGGCGGCTGCCAGTCAGTTCCATGTGTCGCGCCACGAGATCGCGGACGAGTTGTACGTCCGGTTCATCGAGCAAAGGCTCAAGATCGACCGATTGGAGATTGCAGCGTTTTTCGGTGAACTCTCCGTGCTCGTCGAAGACGTAAGCTACTCCACCACTCATGCCCGCCGCAAAATTCCTGCCGCAGGAGCCTAGCACCACGACCAGTCCATTCGTCATGTACTCGCACCCGTGATCGCCGACTCCTTCGACCACGGCGGTCGCCCCGGAATTGCGAACAGCGAAGCGTTCTCCGGCAACTCCATTGAAGAACGCCTCGCCGCTCGTGGCGCCGTAAAGTGCGACATTTCCAATGATGATGTTTTCTTCCGCGGCAAATCCGGAACCGTGGGGCGGATACACCACCAGCCGCCCGCCCGAAAGTCCCTTCCCGACGTAGTCGTTAGCCTCGCCTTCCAGCGTAAGCGTGACGCCCTTGGCCAGAAATGCTCCCAAACTCTGTCCAGCCGAACCCGAAAGATGAACTCGAATCGTATCGTCGGGAAGCCCGGCAGAGCCGTAACGACGCGCGATCTCGCCGCTCAGCATGCTGCCGACCGTACGATGAACGTTGCGCACCGGCAACTTGACCTCAACCGGACTGAGAGTCTCAAGGGCGCTTCGCGCGGCTCCGAGAATCTTGTGATCCAGTGCCGGTTCCAAACCGTGATCCTGCGAGTGAATGCAACGCTTTGCCACCCTTGATGGCACCGGCGGATTGTAGAGAATCGCCGAAAAGTCAAGGCCGCGCGCCTTCCAGTGATCGACGGCGGGGTCAACGTCAAGCAGGTCGACGCGCCCAACCATCTCGTCGACCGTGCGGAAGCCCAATTCCGCCATGTACTGCCGAACTTGCTCGGCAATGAAAAAGAAGAAATTGATTACATGCTCGGGTTGTCCCTTGAATTGCTTACGTAGCTCGGGATCCTGGGTGGCGATGCCCACCGAGCAGGTGTTGAGATGACACTTGCGCATCATCACGCAGCCCAGCGCGACAAGCGGCGTGGTAGCGAACCCGAATTCCTCGGCCCCCAGCAAAGCCGCAATCACTACATCGCGTCCTGTCTGCAGTTTGCCGTCGGTCTGGACACGAATGCGGCTGCGCAAGTCATTCAACAACAGGACCTGTTGCGTCTCAGCCAGGCCCAGTTCCCACGGAATACCCGCATGCTTGATCGAACTTAGGGGAGAAGCGCCAGTACCGCCGCTGTCGCCGCTGATCAGCACAACATCGGCATGCGCCTTGGCGACGCCCGCGGCCACCGTTCCCACTCCAACTTCCGCCACCAATTTCACCGCAATGCGCGCCTGCGGATTTACGTTCTTCAAGTCGTAAATCAGCTGTGCGAGATCCTCGATCGAATAAATGTCGTGGTGCGGCGGTGGCGAGATGAGCCCGACGCCCGGAATCGAGTGGCGCAGACGTGCGATCACTTCATCGACTTTATGACCGGGGAGCTGTCCTCCCTCTCCGGGCTTGGCGCCTTGCGCCATCTTGATCTGCAATTCGTCGGCATTCACCAGGTAATTCGCCGTCACGCCAAAACGTGCGGAGGCCACCTGCTTCACCGCGCTTCGCCGCAAATCTCCGTTCGGATCCCGCCGGAATCGTTCTTCATCTTCTCCGCCCTCTCCCGTGTTCGATTTTCCCCCGATGCGGTTCATAGCGATCGCGAGAGTCTCGTGGGCCTCCTTGCTGATGGACCCGAAAGACATCGCCCCGGTTGTGAAGCGCTTTACGATTTCCTTGGCGGGCTCGACTTCTTCGATTGGAACCGGCTGGTCGCTCTTCTTGAACTTCATCAGGCCGCGTAGCGTACACAGGTTGCTGCTCTGCCGGTCAATGAGTTCGGTGTACTCCTGAAATGTCTTGGAGTTTTCCTGGCGCACCGCCTGTTGCAGCTTACTGATCGTAAGCGGATTGAGCAGGTGATATTCGCCGTTGACGCGCTGGTGGTAGTTGCCTCCCACCGCGAGTTCGGTCTCAAATTCAGTCAACGGACGGAAGGCGAACTCGTGTTTGAGCACCGCCTCAGCCGCCAGCACAGAGAGTCCGATTCCCTCCAGCCGAGAAGTTGTCCCAGAAAAATACGCCTCGATCAACTCCTTGTTCAGGCCAATAGCTTCAAACACCTGCGCGCCTTGATAGCTTTGGAGAGTCGAGATCCCCATCTTGGAGAAGGTTTTCAGCAAGCCCTTCTTGATGGCCTTCAGGAAGTGCTTGACGGCTTCTTCGGGAGTCACGCCCTCCCCCAGTTCGCCGCGCCAGGCAAGTTCCTCCACACTCTCCAGCGCCAAATATGGATTGATGGCGCTCGCTCCATAACCGCTGAGCAAGGCGAAGTGCATGACTTCGCGCGGCTCTCCGGATTCCGTGATTAAGGCAACTTGAGTCCGCGTTTCCTCCCGCACCAGCAAGTTGTGGACCGCGGCCAGCGCCAGCAAGCACGGAATGGGGGCGTAGTCCTTATCGACGCCACGGTCGGAAAGAATGAGCAGCGAATATCCCGCTTTCACAGCCCGCGACGCTCTCTGGCACAACTCATCGAGCGCCCGCTTCAGCCCGGCTTCCCCATCGCTGGCGCGGAACAGAGCCGGAAGAGTCGTCGCCAGCAGGTCTCGGTTCGAAACCCGGCGTAGCTTCTCCAGTTCCCGATTGGAGAGCAGAGGATGCTCCAGCTTCAGCATGTGACAGTTTTCGGGAGCTTCGTGGAGAATGTTCCGCTCGCTCCCGATATAGCTGATGAGCGACATGACCATTTCTTCGCGGATGGGATCTATGGGAGGATTCGTCACCTGTGCGAAGAGTTGCTTGAAGTAATTAAACAGCGACTGCGGCTTGTCCGAGAGACAAGCCAGCGGCGTGTCGGTTCCCATCGAGCCGACCGGTTCCTCCCCCGTGGACGCCATCGGAGCCACGATCATCCGCAGGTCTTCGTCGCTGTAGCCAAAGGCTCGCTGCCTGCGCAGCAGAGTCTCAGCGTCGGGAAAGTGCATGCGCGAAGGCTCGGGCAATTGATCGATGGTGATCTGATTTTCTTTGAGCCACTCCGCATACGGCTGCCGCGAAGCCAGCGTGTGCTTGATCTCTTTGTCCGAGATGATGCGGCCTTCCACGGTATCGACCAGAAACATCTTGCCCGGTTGCAGGCGGCCCTTGCTCTTCACTTGTTCGGCTGGAATGTCGAGCACGCCCGCTTCCGACGCCATGACTACCAGGTCATCATGAGTTACTACATATCGTCCGGGCCGCAAGCCGTTGCGGTCGAGCGTCGCCCCAATAACGCGGCCGTCGGTGAAAGCAATGGCGGCCGGGCCGTCCCACGGCTCCATCAGACACGCGTGATACTCGTAGAACGCCCGCTTCTCCGGCTTCATGTGCGGGTTGCCCGACCAGGCCTCTGGGATCAGCATGGCCATGACGTGCGGAATGCTTCGTCCCGACTGGAAAAGCAGTTCGACCGCGTTGTCAAAGTTCGCCGAGTCACTGCCGTCGGGCGTAATGATGGGGAAGAGCTTCTGCAGGTCGTCGCCAAATAACGGCGACTTCAACAGCGACTGGCGGGCATACATCCAGTTGACGTTTCCACGCAGCGTGTTGATCTCGCCATTGTGTGCGATGTAACGGTAGGGATGCGCCCGCTGCCAACTGGGAAATGTATTCGTCGAGAATCGCTGGTGCACCAGGCACAACGCGCTCACCGCGTCCGGATCAGAGAGTTCGCGATAGAAGTTGGTGATCTGCGGAGCCAGCAGCAATCCCTTGTAAACGATCGTGCGGCAGGAGAGCGACGGGAGATAGAACATCTCGGCGTCCTCGACTCCGGCCTCGCGAACTTCATTTTCCGCGCGCTTGCGGACCACGTATAGCTTGCGCTCGAACGCATCCTCGTCCAGGCTCGAAGGGCAACCCACGAAAATCTGCTGAATGTACGGCTGCGAAGCACGAGCCACGCGGCCGATGGCGGACGCGTAGACCGGAGTGTCACGCCATCCCAGTACTGCCAGCCCCTCTTCGCGCACGATGCGCTCGAGAATTCCTTCGCACTGCAACCGCGGATGCTTCTCGACCGGCAAGAACGTCATCCCGACGCCATAAGTACCAGCCTCCGGAAGCTTGAAACCCAACTTCTCGCATTCGCGCGCGAAGAACTTGTGTGGAATCTGGATCGTGACCCCGGCGCCGTCTCCCGTTTCCGGGTCGCAACCACAGGCCCCACGGTGCGCCAGGTTGAGCAGCACCTGAATGCCCTTCTTGATGATGTCGTGACTCTTCTGGCCGGAAATGCTGGCCACAAACCCGATCCCGCAAGCGTCATGCTCGTGTGCAGGGTTGTAGAGTCCCTGGGCGGGCGGTAATCCATTTTTCGGGTTGATAGGCATACTGCTGGACATCTCGGTCCACCTTCTTCTGAATCTGTTGTTCTTGGGCGTGTCTGACGGGGCATCGGGAGCGTAGGACACCCCTGCTCAGGAACAGACGTTCGCCCCTAAGTAATAGCGCCTAAGGGGGTTAAAGTACAATGCAGAATTTCGATGCGAGGCATGCGAATTTCAGGTGCGCCCCAACGAGAAGTGCGCGCTAAGACGTCGGCACCGCCTCCGTACCACGACATTCCTGAATTCCGATATTCTGGGCGCTCATGCAACCAGCGCCTGCAGCTCCCGTCATCGAGTTCCGGAACGTTTCCTATCAGGTGGCCGAAACCCACGTCCTGCGCAACCTGACTTTACAAGTTCAGTCCGGAGGGATCCTGGCGCTGTTGGGACGCAGCGGTTCAGGCAAAACCACCACGCTCAAGCTGGTCAATCGTCTTGTCTCACCCACCACGGGCGACGTTCTGGTCAATGGCATCCCCAACGTGAATGCTGATGTCACGCGCTTGCGGCGCAGCATCGGCTACGTGATCCAGGAGGTTGGGCTGTTTCCTCACTTTACCGTCGCACGGAACATCGGTCTGGTGCCCAAAATCGAGGGTTGGCCCGAGCCGCGAGTTCGTGCCCGCGTCGAGGAACTTCTGCAGATGGTCGGCTTGGCGCCGGAATTAGCGTCGCGCTATCCCCACCAACTTTCCGGCGGGCAACGGCAGCGAGTCGGCGTTGCCCGTGCGTTGGCCGCCGATCCGCAGATTCTGCTGATGGATGAACCGTTTGGTGCTCTTGATCCTCTTACGCGCGACGAACTGCAGCGGGAGTTTCTTTCGCTCCAGAGGAGGCTCCGCAAGACCGTCGTCTTCGTCACGCATGACCTGCGCGAGGCCATGCGTCTCGGCTCGCGCATTGCGTTGATGGAGGCGGGAAAGTTGGTCACAATCCTTTCTCCGGATGAGTTCTTGCGGTCCACCGATCCCTGGGCGGCGGCCTACGTCAAGGCCTTCGGAGACCGGCTAGAGTCCACTGCGACAGAAGGCATGTCATGAACTTCTTCCGATTCATCCTGCAAAATCGAAGTCAGGTGCTGGAACTCACGGGAGAGCATCTTTGGCTGGTCGGTCTTTCCACTCTATTCGCGACGCTAATCGGCATTCCGTTAGGCATCGTGATATCCCATTGGCCTCGTCTCAACAAGCCGGTCTTGGCGGCCGCAAACATCATCCAAACCGTCCCCAGCCTGGCGCTCTTCGGATTTCTTCTACCTGTGCCTTGGCTTGGAGATCGAGCTGACAGGCTGGCGATTTTGGCGCTCACCCTTTACGCGCTGCTGCCCATCATTCGGAACACATACACCGGAATTCGCGGTGTCGACCCAGCTGTGATGGAAGCGGGCCGCGGCATGGGACTGACAGAATCGCAGTTATTGCTGCAAGTGGAGCTGCCACTGGCCGTGAGCGTGATTCTCTCCGGCGTTCGGACGGCTGTTGTCATCTCGGTCGGTCTGGCCACAATCGCCGCAGCCATCGGCGCTGGAGGACTGGGCGAATTCATATTCCGGGGCCTCGCTATGGTCGACAACCGGGTCATTCTTGCCGGAGCCGTCCCCGCCGCTATGTTGGCGCTGTTGGCGGACATTGGCGTGGGCTGGCTCGAAAAACGCCTTCAGCCGCGATGAGAGCCGCTCGACAAAAATCCTCGGCCGCGACTGTGCTGATCGTGTTGCTGATCGGTCTGTTCTCATTCTCATGCTCACAATCGCACCAGGATCGCATCGTCATTGGTTCCAAGAACTTCACTGAATCATTAATTCTGGGCGAGCTCGTGGCGCAGCAGATCGAGGCCCATACCAACATAAAAGTGGAACGCCGCTTCTATCTGGCAGGCACCTACATCTGCCAGCAGGCGATGCTGGCCGGAAGGATCGACATCTATCCAGAGTACACAGGTACCGCATTGACCGCGATTCTAAAGGAGAAAACCGGCAGTGAGAAGCAGACCGTTTACCAGCAAGTTAAGAGTGAATACGAACGCCGTTTCGGCCTGACATTAGGCCCGGCCCTCGGCTTCAACGACACCTTCGCAATCGAAATTCGAGGAGAGGATGCCCGCCGCTTGAACCTCAACACGCTTTCGCAGGCCGCCGCATTTGCTCCCCACTGGCGCGCCGGGTTCGGCTACGAATTCATGGAGCGCCCCGATGGATATCACGGCCTGGCCGCAACCTACGGACTGCACTTCGCCGAACAGCCTCGCGTAATGGATCTGGGCCTGCTGGCACGGGCCCTGCACGATCATCAGATCGACCTGGCGGCCGGCAACGCTACTGACGGACTTATCCCGGCTCTCGATTTGTTTGTACTTGACGATGACCGGCACTATTTTCCCCCTTACGAAGCCGTGCCCGTGGTACGAGAGCAAACGTTGCGCGAGCATCCCGAGATCGCGCACCTTCTCGCGGATCTCGCGGACAAAATTTCCGATCAGGAAATGAGACGAATGAATTATGCCGTCGATGGTCAACACCACGATGCGAAGGATGTGGTAAGGGAGTTCCTGCAACAGAACAAACTCACCCCTTAAAAACCTCCCAAGACGCCACAAGTGGCTGCCGGACCCGGCTATAGGCGCATCCCGCAGCCCGTCAAAAAAAATATTTCGACTGCAACTTTGCTTCCGGAAGCACATCTAACCGGGGCGTGGGTTGGACCCGGTCTCCAGCGCGGGTCCCTGAAATTAGAAAAGCTTCTCGGCTCCGTGAATTTGCTTCAAGCCCTTCGTCTGGTTGCGATCGCTCTGGGAGGCACGAATGCTTGCCGCACAATCCGGTGTTGTTGTTCACGAGTTAATGCTCAGGATGTCCGAGGCGCGCCGGCGAAGCGATGCTCTATTTGAGGTAGTTCGCGCTGACTCACTCTACGAGAGGCCCATCCCGGAACGTCATCGCATTGTCTTTTATATAGGCCACCTCGAGGCGTTCGACTGGAATCTCTTTCACGAAAGCGTGCTCGGCCTGAAATCCTTCCATCCTGAATTTGATCGGCTTTTTTCCTTCGGCATTGATCCTCTCGATGGCGGATTGCCGCAGGACCAGCCTTCGGAATGGCCCTCGACACACGCCATTCACGAATACGTTTCCAGGATCCGCGCGTCATTGGACGACAAGCTTGCAGATGCTCTTTACGAATCGCCCGGTCCCACGCGTGACGGCTTTCCGCTCGCCACACTGCTGAACGTTGCCATCGAGCATCGACTCATGCACGTCGAGACCCTGGCTTACATGCTGCATCAGTTGCCGTTGGCCCACAAGATCAAGCTTCAAGTTGATTCCCCCCTTACCCTCGCTCCACCGGTAGCCCCTAGAGCCGTTGAAATCCCCGCAGGCATTGCAACCCTTGGCTTATCGCGCGGCGACGAGACCTTCGGCTGGGACAACGAATACGAAGCCCACACCACTGAGGTGCCGGCGTTCGCGATCGACCAGTACAAGGTGACCAACCGTCAGCATCTCGATTTCATCGCTGCTGGGGGCTATGAGACGCGCAGTTTCTGGAGCAACGACGACTGGGACTGGAAACAGAAAGAAGGCGTTTCTCGTCCCGTGTTTTGGAAGAGGGCTGGTGGCCAGTGGCTCTATCGCACGATGTTTGAAGAAATCCCGTTGCCCATGGACTGGCCTGTCTACGTCAGCCACGCAGAAGCGGCCGCGTACGCGCGTTGGGCGGGCAAATCGTTGCCGACCGAGGAAGAATGGCACCACGCCGCCTTTGGCTCGCCGAGCGGGATGGAGAGGGCCTACCCGTGGGGAAGTGATTTCCCTTCGGCAGACTTCGGCAACTTCGATTTCCACCACTGGGATCCCGTGGCAGTGAATGCATGCCCGCTGGGTAGGAGCGCCTTCGGCGTGGACGGGATATTGGGCAATGGCTGGGAGTGGACTTCAACGCTTTTCACCCCATTCACTGGCTTCGAGCCCTTTCCCTTTTATCGCGGATATTCGGCCGATTTCTTCGACGGCAAGCACTTCGTCATGAAAGGCGCATCGGCGCGGACTGCGGCGTGCATGTTGCGGCCCACATTTCGCAACTGGTTCCAGCCACACTATCAGTATGTGTATGCCGGCTTTCGCTGCGTGAGCCGCTAATCAAAGGAGTTCGAAATGCTTGTCCACGCTATCCCCGCAAGTCCGACTTATGAATTCGCAGCCGACGTTCGTGCCGGTCTGACCAGGCCCGGCCAGAAGGAACTTCCTTCAAAATATCTTTACGACGAAGTGGGCTCCGCGCTTTTCGAAGTGATCAGCCGCCTTCCGGAATACGGCCTTACTCGCGCTGACGAGCGATTGTTACGCCGACATGCCGAGGAGATCGTGGACCGCGTCCCGGGTCCGGTCGCAGTCGCCGAACTCGGCAGTGGCAGTGGCAAAAAGACCCGCTGGGTGCTGGAAGCCCTATGCCGGCGACAACGCACATCCTATTACCCAGTGGAAATATCGCGTTCGGCGTTGGCCATGTGCGAGCGGGAACTCAGCGACATCGATGCCGTCACAGTGGTTGGTTTTGAGCGGGAATATCTCGACGGCCTGCTGGAAGTAGCCGCATGCCGCGAGCCGGGCCAGCATCTGTTCGTGTTGTTCCTCGGCAGCACGATTGGAAACTTTGACCGCCCCGCCGGGGCGGAGTTCCTGAGCGAGGTTCGCCGGATTCTTCAGGCTGGAGATTCGCTACTTCTGGGCGCCGACCTGGAAAAGCCTGCCGCGCAATTGCTCGCGGCTTACGATGACGAACTCGGCGTAACCGCGGCGTTCAACCTGAACTTGCTTTCCCGCGCCAATCGCGAACTCGACGCCGATTTTGACCTGTCGCAGTTTGAGCATGTCGCCACGATCAACCCCGGCGCCCGCAGCGTAGAGATGCACCTTCAATCCAAGTGCCGGCAAACCGTCAGCGTCCCAGCGGCAGAGGTAGTCGTAGAGTTCCTCGAGGGGGAAACAATCTGGACTGAGAGTTGCCACAAGTACTCCGCAGAGGAGATCGTCAGGACCGCCCGCAACGCGGGTTTCGCTTGCGCGGCCCAATGGATCGACGATCAGTGGCCCTTTGCCGAGAACTTGCTCATCGCTCAATGAGAGCGATGGCCCGGCTTCAAGAAGTTCTCGATTTGCGCCACGCGCGTAGGTTGATTGCGCTCATCACCATGCAGAATAGGTTGGCAGGAATGAATCCCAGTTGCGCAGTTCGAATACCAATAACGCACATCACGACGCAGTTGGCGCCCGCCAACGCCCATCCCTCCCAGCACCGCCGTCCGACTAAGATTGTGGACACGATCGTTAGCACACAAGATAAATAATCAAGACGCAACACGGATAAAATGACCTCTACAACTATTCTGAGTTATGAAGCTCTATTTTTGACGGTTTTGGGCCTTTCGTAATGTGACTGGGGTCACTTGAGAATGTTCGCGAGTTTACCCCTCCGAGCCCCGTGCTCAACGACTGCGGAGGCATGTCCGAACCAACAGGAGGAAATGATGGCGAACGAATGCTCGCACCTCGATCAGATCAAAATCAAACAAACCAAAACGCACGTCTGCGAAGACTGCATCAAAACCGGGGATTCGTGGGTGCACCTGCGCTTGTGCCTGATTTGCGGGCATGTTGGCTGTTGTGACTCGTCGAAGAACAAACATGCGACTAAGCACTTCCACAAAACCAAACATCCTCTGATTCGTTCAATTGAGCCTGGGGAGACCTGGATGTGGTGCTATGTCGACGAGATCGAAGCGGGCGAACTGGCGGCCTGAAGCGCTCCTACATTTTCTTCAACGGCCTAGCGCGCAGAGGAACGGGATCTCGGGAGGCCCTGAGTCCAGGTTTTACAAGCACGACGGCTTGCCAGTAGTGTTCAAGCAGCTCTTTGCGGAGCTTCAGCGCCGCTTTTCCTGTGGGATGTTCGGCCAACGAATTTCGGCATTGATCAATAGTGGCTTCGAGGCTGGCCAGGAACACCTTGCAGGGCTCACAACCGCCGAGGTGCTGCTCCAGTTCATCACATAGTGAGTCATCCAGTTGCTCATCTAAATAGTCCGAGAGCTCAGCAAACATTTGTTTGCAGTGCGTAGGTCGCGGCTGCGTACTTGCCACAACGCGCGCCGCGACTCCTTCGGCCACTTTTCGTGGACGTGCCTTCCCCACCCTCACCAGCTCTTTTCGCACGAACAGTCGCGCCCGGTGCAGGCGCACCCGAACCGTTCCGGGGCGAAGTCCGGTAATCTCGGCAACTTCCTCGTCGGTCAATCCCTCCATATCGCGTAGCACCAGGACGATCCGATACTGTGCGGGAAGCCTCTGAATCGCGGCGCGCAGACGCCCCGCCTCCTGACTTCGAATGGCAAACATTTCCGGGTTGACGCTGCCATCGGCTCCAAGCCCTTCCAGTTCTTTCCGGTCCGGCATCAGTTGTTCCAGCGAAAGCTCCTGGCTGGGAGCGAACTTGCTGCGGCGGCGGCTCATCAGGCATCGATTCTTCGCGACCTTGTAAATCCACACTAAGAGTGCTTTCGGACTATTGAACTTCGGCAGGTACGGAACCGATTTCACCAGCACTTCCTGCATGGTGTCCTCAGCGTCTTCGCGCTGCCCGCATACCCTCATGCTGAAGGAGAAGACTGTGTTTTGGAGCAAAGCCAATGCCTGCTCTAATGCTTCATCGTCACCTCGCCTCAAGAGCGCGACGGCCTGTTCAATTTCAGCGCGCACCTTCCCAATGTAGCACTTGCGTGAGCGTGAATTCCGGGCTGTACAACCCGTAATCTCACTCTTAATTTGATACGAGCCACCTGCCCGTAGCCAACTGGGGGAGCCGTACGATCATCCTTACCTTTAAGCGGTACTCTATCCCGCAGCGGAGGTGGGGCATGAAGGGCCTAGCTCTTATCATCCTTCTGTTGGCGTCAGGCGCGTTCGCGCAAGAGACGATTCCCGCGGGAACGATCCTACCGGCTCAATTGAATTCTTCTCTACGATCGAATCGACTCCAGCCCGGGCAAACCATCCAGGCACGCGTCATGCAAGATGTGCCCTTGCCTGGGCGTTCGACTATTCGAGCCGGGGCGAAAGTCATCGGTCATATAATCGCCGTAACACCAGCGAGCAACGTGGCCGGGGCACAGATTTCCCTCCGCTTCGACACCCTGGCAGTTGGGAAGCGGCGGATTCTGCTCGTCACAAATCTGCGCGCCTTGGCCACCATGATGGATGTATCAGAGGCCCAGGTCCCGAGAGTGGACCCGATCGTGGAACTTCGGAATATAGCTGGACCACCGACCAGATCGGAGGCGAGATCGCCTATCACGGACGTGGCGCGATCGTTAACGGCTCCCACGTGGTCGGATATTCGGACGCTGGTGGTGCGTTGGTTCAGGTCAGTTCGAGACCCGGCACGAAGTGCCGCGGCGCAGTCGATGGTAACGACCAGCCCCAGGCTTTGTGGGTGTTCTCTTCCGATGCTTGCGGCCTTTACGATTTTCCCAACGTGACCCTAACCCACGCGGGACGGACGAACCCAGTCGGCGAGATCACGCTGGAATCGCGCAAAGGCGACTTCAACATTCCAAGCGGCAGTGGCCTGCTTTTGCGCGTGGCAAGATAACGGTTCGGGCTTTTTCCAAGTCACTCGCTTCAAGTCAGTTTCACTATAGCGTGTTCGATTCTCTCCAGCGTCGTCTCGCGCCCGATCACTTCAAGAGTCTCAAATAGAGGCGGCGCATTCTTGCGCCCGCACACCGCGACGCGGATCGGCTGAAACATCTGTCCCGCTTTCACCCCTAAATCCTGAGCCGCCGCGCGCAGCGCCTGATCTAGCGGGTCGTGCCGGAACTCCACCTTGGCTAGCACGGTATGTGCCTTCTCCAGAACCGTCCGTGCCATCGCCGCGTCTCCTTTCTGCGGGATGAGTTCAGCGGCATCGTACGGCGGAAGTAGGCGGACAAAGAAAAAGTCGGCCGCGGTGAGCACGTCGCGCAGCAGTTTGATGCGCTCGCGGATGAGAGGCGTAATCCGCAGCATCTTTTCCGGCGTGACGTCGAAACCCGCCTCGCGCACCACGGGCAGCAGTCGCTGGCTGAGGTCTTCAATGGCCAAGGCTCGAATATGCTCGGCGTTGAGCCAGACTGCTTTGGGATCAAAAGTTTCTTCCGGAGTAGCGGCCAGCTCGTTGAAATTCACCACCGCATTGGCGCGGTTGATGCCCTCGAGCGAGAACGCAGCGATAAGTTCCTCGCGGCTCATCTGTTCCCGATCGTTCTTCGGCGACCAGCCCAGCAGGCACAGGAAATTGATGAAGGCCTCGGGCAGAAATCCGGCGTCACGATAGGTGGTAACGCTCACCACTTGGCCGTGGCGGCGCTTGGAGAGCTTGGTGCCATCGGGCGCGACCAGCAGTGGAAGGTGCGCAAACTGCGGCGGCGCGCAACCGGCCGCTTCGAAGATCAGCACGTGTTTGAACGTGTTCGTGAGATGATCCTGCCCGCGAATAATATGGCTGATGCGCAAGTCGGCGTCGTCGGCGCACGACGCCAGGTGATAGGTCGGCATGCCGTCAGAGCGCAGCAGGGCGAAGTCTTCAATGTCGGCGCCGGCCTTCATCTGTTCGCCGTAGACTGCGTCGGTAAACCGTACCACCTGTCCGCCTTCGCGAGGAACGCGAAAGCGCAACGCAAACGGCTCCTCGGCGGCAGCGCGGCGGTCGCTGTCCTCACGCGAAAGGTCGCGCATCCCGGGGTTGAACAACCAGGTCCCCTGCGCACCCGATTTTTCACCCTCTCCGGTGTGGGCAGGCGTGAAATCGCGGTATGCCAGCCCTTTCTGAAAAATGGCCTCGGCCATATGCCGGTGCAGCGCACCACGCTCTGACTGCTTGTACTCTTCGTCCCAGCCAAGCCCGAGCCACTTCAAGCCATCAAAGATTGAATTGACCGAGGCGTCGGTGTTGCGTTCCACGTCAGTGTCGTCGAGCCGCAGAATCATCGTTCCGCGATTTCGCCGGGTATACAACCAGTTGAAAATAAAGGTGCGGGCGCTTCCGACGTGGAGAAATCCCGTGGGCGAGGGGGCAAAACGCACGCGCGGCGTGGCATGCGAAGACGAGCTTGAGGAGTAACGATCAGCCAAGTTTCGATGGTACGAGCGCTCGGAAGACATCGTCAAGCCGCGACGGAGAGCGTTTCGGTATTCAATACCCGTTACTTAAGTCACATGAGGGTCGGACATGTCGTACTTAAATCCGGTTGTTTTCGGACACTTGGTTGTGAAACCATAACAGCACACTGTTTCCCCCCGAAACTGAGTGGAAGGACTCGCCCAGGGTGTCCGTGCGGACCCTATGAACAGTGTTGTTATCACGACCGTCGTAGTGCCGGGCATTGTCTCGGTTCTGCTGTTCCTCGTCTTCACCTACCTCCACGAGCAGAGCCGCCAAGCCTACTTCCGGGCATGGAAATGGGCGTGGGCCTGCTACTCGCTTCATTACGTGCTCGACGCCTTTCCGGCGTCTCCTCTGGCGTTCTTTATCAGCGAGCTTTTCCTGGTCGCGATGGCGCTGTGCATCTTCATTTCCACGCGGCTGATGCGTGCTTCCACTTATCGTTACCGCTGGTACGACACCGCGGTGGCGACGGCCGGCGTCGTCCTTGCACTGCTCACGCTCCGCGGCCACATGGTAGATGGCGCCTTTCGCCCGGAGGTGCAACCCGTGATCCGGCTCGGGCTGGGCCTGGCTGCGATTCAGTTGTACTGCTCGGCTGTCTTTTACTTGAACGGCCACAAGCGCGGATCGCTCGCCTTTCAGGTGCTGGCGATTTCACTGGCCTTATGGGCCGTGCTGATGGGCGTCGGACAGTTGCAGAATCCGTGGGTGTTCGGCACGGCCAGCCGGCTGTTCGGCCCCGTGCCGCAGATGCTGTTGGGCATCGCCATGGTCATGGTGTTGTTTGAGAACCAGCGCAACGCCGTACAGGAAAACACTCTTGCACTGTCGACTTTAGGCGTCGACCCTCGGCGACTCCTCTTCGCCGACGACCTGGTGCCCAACATGCAATCCGCGCTCGAGCGGCTCATGAGCGCCTTGCCCATGCGCCGCGCCGCCATCTGCATCACCGAGCGCTGGCGTGGCCTCCTACCTTCGGTGCAGCAGGGATTCTCGCCGGGATTCGTGGATGCGCTGGAGAGAAGCGGGGCCGCGGACTACATTTCCGAAGTCGCCTACCGACAGGGCGGAATCTTCACGGTGCATGATCTGGCTGAAATGACCGAGCCCTTCCCGGTGACCTCAGCAAGAACCTTTGCCGAATTCAAACAGATTCTGTTGGAAGCGGAGGTTCGCAATCTGACCGCAGTCGCCCTGCAGACTCGGGAACATAACTTCGGCGTCATCCTCTTCCCCCATGTTGAACGCCGGGCGTTTGGTTCGTCGGGACCTCGCCTGATGGTCGGTCTCGCCCTGCAACTGGGGCTCACCCTCGAGAATTACGTAGTCGGCCACGACGCTCATCGCCGCACACAGGAATATGAGCTCTTGACCGAGATCGGGAAGGCCATCAGTTCGCGCCTCGACCAGGACGAAATCCTCCGTACCATCCAGGTTGAGCTAGGGCAGATCTTTGACACCAGCCACTTTTACATCGCGTTCCAGGAGCCCGATGAAATCCGCTTCGAGCTCGAGGTCCGGGACAATCGCGTGTTCCCTAAGCGCACGCGCGAGTTGCGCAATGCCTTCACGGAATATGTGATCCGTTCCGGCGAGTCTCTGCTCATTCGCTCGGATTTAGAGAAGACGCGGGCGCGATTGGGAATCAGCCACGTGCCGGATCGTCCTGCCAAATGTCTGATCGCAACGCCCATTTTCCTGAACAACAAGCCCGCCGGTGTCATGGTCGCGATGAATCCAGAACGGGAATTCGTCTTCGAACAGCGCGATCTCGACGTGCTGGTCACCGCAGCCGGACAGGTCTCGGTTGCCATGGAAAACGCGCGCCTCTTCGCCGATGAGCAGCGCCGTTCCCGCCAGCTTGCCTTCCTCAACAACATTTCCCGAACTGCCATCTCCAGCGACGATCCTGTACACATGCTGAGCCAGATCGCCGGCGAAATTCAAAAGAACTTCAACTTCGATCACATCGGGATCGGCTTGCTCGACTACGGCACCAAAGAAGTCGAAATCAAGGCCGAGGCTGGAACTACCGCTCACGCGACCGGCAAACGCATTCCGCTGGGCACAGGCATCCTGGGCCGCGTTGCCCGCAGCGGCGAGCGTGCCCTGGTGCAGAACGCGCTACCCGGAAATCTGACCGGGGTTTTGCCCGATTCGCGCGCCGTGCTCTGCATTCCGGTCACCTACGGCGAATCGCTGCTGGGTGTCCTTAACGTGGAGAGCCGCAACGAGAACGCGTTCTCGCCCCAAGATGTCCTCATCCTCAACACGCTTGCCGATTTGCTGGCCACAGCTTTGCACAACGCCTTCGTCTTCCAGAAGCTGCAGCAGCAATCCATCACCGACGGCCTGACCGGCATCAAGACGCGCCGCTTTTTCTGGGAAGCTCTGTCGGCTGAGTGGAAGCGCGCTTCGCGTTCCGGACGCCCGTTCTCAGTCGTGCTCATCGATCTCGACAAGTTCAAAGAGGTCAACGACACCATGGGCCATTTCGAGGGCGATCTCGTCCTGGCCCGCGTCGGACGTCTGCTCGAGCAAAAGTCGCGGCAGTCGAACGTGGTTGCCCGTTACGGCGGGGATGAATTCATCGTGCTAATGCCGGAAACCGGCGCCGAGCAGGCCCAGGTGCTTGCCGAGCGCCTGCGCCAGTGGATCGCCGCCGATCCCATGCTGGGGGAACACCACGTAACCGGCAGCTTCGGCGTCGCCAGCTTCCCCATGCACGGCTTCTCCATCGAAGACATCATTCGCGTCGCCGACGCCGGTATGTACGTCTCCAAGCGTTCGGGCGGAAACTTGGTCTCGACGGCCCAGGAATTTACCGAGGGGGAGACTTTCGCCCGCCAACGCCAGCAGATTTCCGCTTACATTGAAGGTTTCCTCCAGCGCGAGCACACGGGGCCGGAAGATGTGGAGGAATTGACCTCCACGTTGCAGAAGCTCTGCGCCTGCGATGAAGGCTGCAACGTGCCGATTCTAAAGGAATCGATCGAATCACTGAGCCGCGCCGCCGAATCGCGCGAACTGCGCACCGCCGGCCACGGCGATCTGGTCGCGCGCTACACCGAAGTGATTGCCCGAGCGCTGGGCTTGTCCTCGGAAGAGACGGCCGATTTGGTGTATGCCGCCCGCGTTCACGACGTGGGCAAGATTTTTGTGGCCGAGCGCATTCTCAACAAGCCCGGCCCGCTCACCGACGACGAATTCCTCCAAGTGCGGATGCACGCCCACGTGGGTGCCGAGATCGTGGGTACCATCCCGCATAGTGCCATGATGCGCGAGGCCGTCGAGCATCACCACCAGCGCTTCGACGGCTCCGGCTATCCCGATGGCTTGAAGGGTGAGGAAATTCCCCTGTGGGCTCGCATCATCGCCCTCACCGATGCCTACGCCAACATGGTGACCGAACAGTCCATCTCAGCCGCGAGAACGCCCGACCAGGCGCTCGATGAACTCGCGCAGATGAGCGGTACGCGCTTTGACGGCATGCTCGTGCGCGTGTTCCTGCGCGCACTCAAGTCCGAGCGGTCCTCGAGTTCCGCAGGCTGATAAGCGCTGGTTTCAAGCGCACCCCTCCCGCAAACCAAGCTATCTCCAAGTGAATTTTGGGTGGAATCTGCTGTGACCACAACTCGGTTCGCCACTTGCTGTGAGTGGAATGTAGATGCTATCACGCTCGTCTACTAGCTTGTTTCTTTGTCGTTCCGCGGGAAGAATGCACCGTATGAGAACCGAAACGACGCGCATAAACGACATCGCAATGTTTTACGAGACTGACGGAACTGGGGAACCGCTGCTTCTTTTGCACGGAGGAGGTGGCTGCCACGAAGACTGGGCGTACGCGGGTCGCGACGAGTTCTTGCGCGATTACACCCTCATCCTCCCTGATGCGCGGGGCCATGGCCGCTCGACCAATCCGCAGAGGACGATTACACACCGGCAATGCGCGCTGGACACCATCGCGCTTCTCGATCATCTCGGCATCGACCGCTGCAAGGCTATCGGCCTGAGCATGGGTGGGAACATTCTTTTGCACGTGGCTACGATGCAGCCCGATCGCATTGCAGCGATGGTGGTCGTCAGCGCGACCATGCACTTTCCCGAGCAGGCACGCGCCATCATGCGACAGGTTCGAGTAGAAAATCAGTCTGCGCAAGAGTGGGAGACTATGCGCAAGCGCCACAAACTCGGTGACGATCAGATCATGGCTCTGTGGGAGTGGCAGCGCGGATTGAAGGACAGCTATGACGACCTGAACTTCACCCCAGCGGTACTGGGCCAAATCAAGGCGGCGACTTTGATCGTCTATGGCGACCGTGACTTTTTATATCCCGTCGAGATGGCGGTCGAAATGTATCGAGCCATCCCGCGTTCTGCGCTGTGGGTCGTCCCCAACGGTGGCCACGGCCCGGTGTTCCTCGACGCCGCGCCGCGGTTCGTCCAAACTACCCTGGCCTTCTTAAAGAGCTAAGGCACATTCGGATGAACTGGCCGGTCAATTCCGTCTCGCAAGTTCGTATGAGCCAAACGCAGGAACACTTCACTAACGGTAATCACGAAGAACGGCCCTACAACTTCGGGAGGACGATTCCCTTCTGGGCCTGGTATTTACCTTTGCGGTCGGCATAACTGGTTTCGCAGACTTCGTCGGACTGAAAGAAGAGAATCTGGCACAGGCCTTCGTTGGCGTAGATGCGGGCCGGAAGCGGCGTCGTGTTCGAGATCTCAAGCGTGACAAAGCCTTCCCACTCGGGCTCGAATGGCGTCACGTTGACGATGATTCCGCAGCGGGCGTAGGTGCTTTTGCCCACGCATATGGTCAGCACGTCGCGAGGAATCTTGAAGTATTCGACCGAGCGTGCGAGAGCGAACGAATTCGGCGGGACAATGCAAATATCGGTGGTTATGTTGACGAACGATTTTTCGTCGAAATGCTTGGGATCGACCAGTGCGTTGTTGACGTTGGTGAAGATTTTGAACTCGTCGGCGACGCGCAGGTCATAGCCGTACGACGACAAGCCGTAGGAGATCACGCCCTCTCGCACCTGCTTCTCCGAGAAGGGGTTAATCATGTCGTGTTCCAGGGCCATCTTGCGAATCCAGCGGTCACTCTTCGGCATGCAGCTCCTTGGGGAAAATTGGCTAATTTGAAAGGCGCTCGGGACCGTTGCAGTCTCTCTGCTCTAGGAAATTGCAAATTGCCCGATTACACAATTACTCAATTTCTTTGGCTGGATGCCTGTCAGTTTACGGGATTGGTGCTCCCGTTGACAATCTCGGTTATCTCCCCTAGCATCAATAACTTGAAGCATCATCTAGACCCCTGCACCCGGGAGCGCTCGTGATCAAGCTCGACATCATCAACGAAGTAGTGGCCAAGACCGGCATCACCAAGACCAAAGCCGAACTCGCTGTAGAAACCGTGTTTGAGAGCATGAAGCAGTCGCTGGCGCGGGGGAATCGCATTGAACTGCGGGGATTTGGCGTGTTCAATGTACGCCCGCGTAAGACGGGTATCGGGCGCAATCCGCGCACCGGCGCCGAGGTGTCGATTCCCCCGGGAAGGGCCGTGCGGTTCAAGCCAGGGAAAGAATTGCAGTCGATTGATTGATCTCGCCTGCTGTGTCGACCGCGCGCTTCGGTTTCGAGATCCGGATTCGGGGTCCCCTCCGTCGTCTTCGCTCGTAGTAGCATCAGAGAAGGGTCCGGGATCCAGATCCCGGACTCGTGAATCGCATGTCGGACCCGAATTCTCCGCTGCCAACCTCGACGCTTGAATACGAATACCTTCCCGAACCGGTTGGCCCGCCACCGCGGGAGCGGTACTGGCTGCATGCCTTGCTGCTCCTGGCAACTTGCTGCACGACGCTGGTGGTGGGGGCGCGCATGGAGTTCGACTTCCTGCACAATTTACCTCCGTTTGTCGTTGGGGATGAATACCTTCCGTTCTTCAAGCTGAAATGGGTGCTGGAGCAACCTTCGAGGCTGCTGCTGGGTATTCCATTTTCAGCGACGCTGCTGACGATCCTGCTGGCGCATGAGATGGGGCACTACTTGGCATGCCGTTATTACGGAGTACGGGCGACGCTGCCGTTTTTTATCCCAGCGCCAACCCTGATCGGAACCCTGGGGGCGGTGATTCGGATCAAAGCCCCAATTCGCACAAGGGCGTCATTGTTTGACATCGGAATCGCTGGGCCGATTGCGGGATTCGTGGTCGCGGTCATCGCACTGGCAGTCGCACTGAGCCTGTCGAAGCCGCTTGTACCTGGTATTGGACCGTCCGATCTTCACTTTGGGTTTCCTGCGATCTTTTATGTCATGCACGACCTGCAGCGCAGTTTCGCTCCGCACGACGCTGTTGCCGCCATGCCGTTGGGGCAAATCTATTTGCACCCAACGGCGATCGCGGCATGGGTGGGGATGTTTGCCACCGCACTGAACTTGCTACCCAGCAGCCAGTTGGATGGAGGGCACATAGTTTATGCGCTGTCGCCGCGGGCGCATCGAGTGATTTCGTGGATCACAGTCGTCGTCCTGTTGGGGCTGGGACGCGTCTATCGAGGATGGTCTGTGTGGGCTGCGCTACTGCTGGCGATGAATATTTTCACCCACCGGCAGCAACAGGCGCCAGAGTATCCAATGCTGCCGGCCAACCGCTGGTTCCTGGCGCTGCTGGCGCTGATCCTGCTGGCGCTGACGTTTACGGTCTCACCGTTCCGTATCGATTTGGGATAGGTGCCTGGCCCCGGCAACTGAATTCACAGACGGTTAACAATCCAAATTTCACAGACTGTTAACACTCTTAGGCCCCGACGTTGCCTCTAACATCAGGTCTGCATTTCTCAAGCAATCCCCAGCCTAAGGAGAACCTACCTATGAGACTTTCCGTTTCACCGCGAATGATTTTCCTCGCCGCGATCCTATTCTCGGCCGCCGCCTTCGCGCAAGTCAGCGCGGTGACTCCGTACACTGTCTCCACTTTCGCAACCAGCGTGCCCGGAGTCTACACACAACCCGATTCCATCGCCGTGCTGCATGGCCACGTCTTTGTTGGCTTTGGCAACGGAGGGGCTCCAGATGGTTCGGATGGGAAGAGCAGCACAATTGTCGAGTACGACCGCAATGGCAATGTCATCACCACGTATAGCGTCAAGGGACACAACGATGGTCTGAAGGTCAATCCGGTCACCAAGCACTTGTGGTCGCTGCAGAACGAGGATGGACATCCAAATCTCGTGATCATTGACCCGGCGGCCCACACCAAAAAAGTGTATACATTCGGACCGACGCCGCATGGCGGAGGCTATGATGATATTGCATTCCGTGGACACGACGTTTTCTTGAGCGCCTCCAATCCCCTGCACAACCCGAACACCTTTCCGGCGATTGTGCGGGCGGAACTCCATGGAACCATGGTAAGCGTGAGCCCGGTGCTTATGGGCACGGCCACTGCCACCGATATTCCCGCCGATACTCCGGTTGGGCTGAACCTGCAGGATCCAGATTCGATGACGTTTGATCCGTTCGGCGACCTGGTACTCGACAGCCAGGCGGACTCAGAACTGATCATCGTGCATCACGCGGGGGCGTTCGATCAGAGCGTCTACCATCTGGCGCTCACGCTGGGTGGGGCGCCGGTGCAAATTGACGACACGATCTTCGCCACCTCGTCACATGGTGTGATCCTGGTTTCGGATCGTGATGGCGAAACAATCTATGCGATTACAAAGGATCTCTTCGCTCCGGGGCACGCATACTCTGCGACGCCAACGTCGGTGGGCAGGCTGAATCTCGACACGGGTGTAATTACCAACGTGGTCACTGGAATGGTCAGCCCCCACGGGATGGCGTTTATCAGAGATGATCGAGCGGGAGACTAGCAAAGCGAGAGAAGCCAAGAATCGTACGTTTAGCCGAGAGGTTAGCGGTCGCCCTTTTACATCAGCCAAAGCGCATCCACATCGACGATGAGCTGCGTGCGCGGAATCTTTTGCTGTGTCGCATGCGCCAGCATGGCGCGTAAGGTGGCGTTGAGCCTTTGCCGGCTGGGCGATTTCAATACGAAGTGGTAGCGATAGTCGCGCTTCAGGCGCATGATAGGCGCCGTCGCGGGGCCGAGCACCCGTACGCCCTCATGGCGGGTAGCATCGAACCACTTGCCCAGTAGTCCCGACCATCGCAAAGCATCGTCGAGTTGGTCACTGCGAACAAGCACATTCGCCAGAGCCGAGTACGGCGGGTAGTGCATCCAACTACGAAAGCGGAGTTCCTTCTCGTAGAAGCCAATGAAATCGTGGCGGGCGGCGTACTGCACGGCGTAGTGGTCCTGAAAATAGGTCTGCAGAACTACTCTGCCTGGCGTCTGGCCGCGCCCCGCGCGTCCGGCGACCTGCGTCAGCAGCTGAAATGTGCGCTCGGCGGCGCGGAAGTCGGGCAGGCCGAGAGCGACGTCGGCTCCGATCACGCCCACCAGGGTGACGCCGTGGATGTCGTGGCCCTTGGCGATCATCTGCGTGCCTACCAGCAGGTCGAGTTCACCCTCGTTGAGCGCGTTTAAGGTGCGCTCGAAGTCTTCATGGCCGCGGACGGTGTCGCGGTCGAGGCGGGCGATGCGCGCTTGCGGAAACATTCCGTGCAGCAAGCTCCTCCAGTTTCTCCGAACCCGTTCCCAGGAAGTAGACATATTCGCTACCGCAGTGCACACAGACTTTCGGCACGGGCGCTAGATAGCCGCAGTAGTGGCAGATCATTTTGTGTTCGCGCTTGTGATGCGTGAGCGCGATGGCACAGTTGGCGCACTCCAGTTTCTTACCGCAGGTGCGGCAGAGAACAACCGGAGAGTATCCACGGCGGTTGAGCAGAACCATGACTTGCTCCCGGCGTTCCAGCCGCTCTTTAATCTCAGCGGCGAGTTTGCGCGAGATGACTTGCTCGTGGCCGGTTTCCTGGAACTCCTGTCGCATATCGACAATTTCGACCTCGGGCAGCGGCCTCTGCTCCACACGGTCAGGCAGTTCGATCAGGGCATACTTGTTCTTCTTCGCATTGAAGTACGACTCCAGAGACGGAGTTGCGGAGCCCAACACGACGACGGCGTCGGACATCTTGGCACGCATAACGGCAACGTCGCGGGCATGGTAGCGCGGCGTTTCTTCCTGCTTGTAAGAGGAGTCGTGCTCTTCATCGACGATGATGAGCGCCAGGTCCGAGACCGGAGCGAACACGGCCGAGCGCGTGCCGACGACCATGCGGGCTTGGCTGCGCTTGATGCGATGCCACTGTTCGGCACGCTCACGGTCGGAGAGTGCAGAGTGGAGAACGGCCACTTCGTCGCCGAAGATCTGATGCAGGTCGGCCGCGACGGCGGGGGTTAGACCGATTTCGGGAACGAGCAGAATGGCGGAACGACCGGCATCGAGAACTGTCCGCATTCCGGCCAGGTACACCGCAGTTTTTCCCGAGCCCGTGACACCGTGGAGAAGCATGCCAGAGAATTTGCGGGCTTCGACGTCGTCGCGCATACGGGCGAGTGCGGCCTGCTGCGCTGAGTTGAATTCGAATGCGAAAGGGGATGGGCGCGGATTGGTGCGGGAGACAGTGAATTCGGCTGGCACTTCGACAAGCTCAACGAGGCCGCGCCGGATCAGAGTGCCGAGCGTGGTGCGCGGAACTTCAAGCGACTGCAATATATGGAGTGGTACTTTGCCGCCCGAGCCGGCAAGTGTGTCGACCAGCTGCCGCTGATTCTCGTTGAGCTTGCTCTCGACGGACTTCAGCAGAGCGACCTTGATCGTTCGCGTAGCCTCTTGCGGCGCTGAGACATCTTCGCGGACTAGCCATTTTTTGCGGACCATTCCGCTGAGAATCGCGCGGGACACACGAGTCGCGGAGCGGAGAGTTTCTTCACGTACCAGAGCGGAAGACTTGACGGCCAGAGCAGCGGACTCCGTTTCCGAGGCATGCGCCGCGAGATAGTCGAGGACGCGGAACTCCACCGCTTGTTCCTCGGGGCTACGGCGGGAGCGGGCGGACGAGCCAGACATGCCTCCGAGATGCAGCGCCATCTGCCCGTCTTCCGTGATGCGATATCCGATGGAGCGTTTGAATTCGGCGCTTAGCGGAAGCATAGTGCGGAAGACTTCACCGATCGGGGCGAGGTAGTAGTCGGCGATCCAGCGGCCGAGACGCAGCAGTTGCTCGTCGAGAACCGAGGCCGGGTCGAGCACAGAGATGATGTTTTTCGTGGTAACCGAGGGCGCGCGATCGTGCACTTCGACGACTATGCCCGACATACGCTTCTGGCGGAATGGCACCAGCACACGGCCGCCCACGACTGGCATGGCATCTGCGGGGATGCGGTAGGTGAAGGCCATGTCCAGTGGCACGGGCAGGGCGACGTCGCAGAATTCGGGCATTGGGTGCAAGGATAAACTACTGGTCGCGTGTCGGGAGTGAATACCCTCGTCAGGTAGGGATGTTTCGACTCCACTGATCATCCGCTTCGCGGGTGATCAGTTCCGCTCAGCATGACAGGGTCGCCGCTTACTCGCTCTTCTGCGGAGGTTTCAGGTCCAGGTACTTCATCACCATCTGCAGGTCCTTCCATGCCTCGCCTTTCTGGCGCGGATCGCGCAGCAGAAATGCAGGATGATACGTAACGGCCAGGCGCGCGCCTTGCCACGAAGGATCGCTGGAGCGTGCGCCGGCAGGCATGAAATCATAAAAGCGGCCGCGCAGCTCGGACATGGGCGCGTTGAAGGCTAGCAGGTTCTTGGCGGCGACCGCTCCGAGCGCAACCACAACCTTGGGCCTAATGACAGCGATCTGGCGCATCAGGAATGGCGAGCAGGTATCACACTCATCGCGTTCGGGCGTGCGGTTGCCCGGGGGACGGCACTTGACCACGTTCGCGATGTAGACCTCGTCGCGCTGCAGCCCCATCGCTTTGATCATATTGTTAAGCAACTGCCCGGCTCGGCCTACGAAGGGCTCACCCTGCGCATCTTCGTCGGCCCCGGGGCCTTCGCCGACGAACATCAACTCGGCTTTCGGATTGCCTACCCCAAAGACGATCTGTTTGCGGCCCTGCTTGTGCAACTTGCACCGGGTGCAGTCGCCCAGATCCTCGCGAATCAATCTGAGCGCGGCTGCCGGATCTGCGACACTCTGCTCCGGTTTCGGCGTCAACACCTCAAAGATGTTCTCTTCAGCAACAGTCGCAACTGCGGCCGACTTTCTTGGCGTCATTTCCTCTCGCTGTTCTGGCTGGGTTGGAGATGATTCGATGGCTTCAATCGCGACCACTGAGGGCTCGGCAACTTCCGGTGCTGGCGGTTCGCGGCGATAGAAATCGTAGATGCCCAGTTCGTGATAGTAGCGCATGCGCTCAGCGAGAGCGCGGCGCAATTGAGGGTCAAGGACGGAGGGCATGAGTTGATGTCATTATAGCTTGGCTCAGGACGTAGTCTGGAAGACAGATTTCTCAGGGTCTGACAGGTGACTTCCGGTGCTGGCGTAGGCGGACCACCTGATCGAGAACCCGCTGAGCCACTTCCCACTTGGTGGTTTCGGGAACCTCGACGACTTCGTCACGAGTGATGATCGTCACCGCATTGCGGTCGGAGTCAAAACCAACTCCTTCGTGGGAAACGTCATTGACCACGATCGCGTCGAGGTTCTTGCCGACCAGCTTCTGGCGGCCGTTCTCAAGAACATTTTCCGTTTCCGCAGCGAAGCCGATGACGATCTGCGAGGTCTTCCTGAGGGAAAGGTCCTTGAGGATATCAGGAGTGGCTTCGAGCTCCAGGGTCATCGGGCCTTTGTGCTTGATTTTCTGGCCGGCGGCAGCTTTGGGGCGATAGTCGGAGACGGCCGCGGTCTTGATCACAATGCTCGCCTGCGGCAATAGCTTGAGCACAGCATCTCGCATTTCTTCGGTCGACTCCACACCAGTAACCTCGGCAGCGCCAGGCGCCATGAGCGAGGTTGGCCCGCTGACGAGCAGAACGCGCGCGCCCCGGCGCACGGCCGCCTCCGCCAGGGCATAGCCCATACGGCCGCTGGAACGGTTGGTGAGGAAGCGTACAGGGTCGATTTTTTCGCGCGTGGGCCCGGCTGTGATCAGCAGAGTCTCGCCGCTCAGATCCTGAGATGAGCCGAGAGTCTCCAGTACGGCAGCAACGATGGCTTCATTCTCGGCGAGGCGGCCTGCGCCCGTCATACCACAAGCCAGGTAACCCGAGCCCGGCTCGACGATCTTGACACCGCGTTGGCGCAGAATCTCAAGGTTGGCCTGCGTGGCCGGATGGTTCCACATGTTCACGTTCATAGCCGGCGCCACTACGACGGGAGCTGTGGTCGCGAGATAAAGCGTGGTCAGAAAGTCTGTGGCGATGCCTTGTGCGAAGTGGGCGAGTACGTCGGCCGTGGCTGGAGCGACAACCAGGGCGTCGATCGACTGCGCTACGGCAATGTGCTCGATGGCGGAATCAATGTTGGGCGCATGCTCTTCGCCTGTGGAAAACATCCCGGTGATGACTTTTTCTCCGGAAAGAGCGGCGAAGGTGAGCGGCCGAACAAACTCCTGGGCGGCGCGAGTCATGACGACTTGCACGCGGATACCGCGATCCTGCAGCAGGCGAACGATTTCGGCGGCCTTGTAAGCTGCGATGCCGCCGGTAACGCCGAGGGCGATCTTCATGGAGTTTTGATGGTTGCTCTTTGATTGTTGATTCAAGGGGCCCCAATCGGCATTTCGCCTTCAACAATCAGCCATCACAAAATCAGCAAGTTCCTCAGTCCTGGCCCAAGGCCTTGTCCAGAGCCTCTCCCGCTTGCTGGGCGGCGGTACGGTTGTCGGGAATTTCCCACTTCACCTTGCCCGCGCGGATTTCATCCTGCGCGATGCGGCATGGTTTGCGGGAATTGGTGTCTACTACAGGTGGCGCACCGGACTGGAGTTGGCGTGCACGCCGGGCCGCCACCAAAATGTACCGGTAGTTGCTATCAAAGCCTTCGATCAACTTCATTGGGACTCTCCCCCTTGAAAACCGATTTAAAAACTAATCAGTGCCGAGCATCGAATGAAGCGTTGCACAGAACATGACCAGCTTTCGGCTTGTCCCGCGTATCGCTGAGTAGGCCGTCCCACACCTGTTTGGGCGCTCATGAAATGATACCGCGAAATCTACTAGCGTGCCGAGGGGGGCAGTTCCCGGAACGAGTCCAGGATGGGTTGAATCCGGTTGCTGATGCTCGTGAGCCGGCATCGGTCGGCCAAGTCGACCACCCTCCGCTCCTCATCGGACAATGAGCGCCGCAAACGCTCGACCAGAACGATACTCTTGAGGCACTCAACAGATTCCTTGAGGTCATCGTTGATCACAATGTAGTTGTAAGCATTGTAGTTTTCAATCTCACGACGGGCCGTGACCAAACGGCGCTGGATAACCGGTTCGGCGTCTTCGCTGCGATGGCGAAGTCGCAATTCCAGCGTCTTAAAGTCTGGAGCGAGGATGAAGATGCTGACCCCATTGGGAAGGTTTTGCTTGATCTGGGCCGCTCCCTGGACGTCGATATCAAGCAAAAGGTCATGGCCTTTCTGCTCCGCTTCTTGCAGGAACTGGCGCGCCGTTCCGTAATAATTTCCGAAAACGTTAGCGTGCTCCAGGAACTCGCTGGCTTGGATCATCCGCTCGAACTCTTCGCGAGGAACAAAGTGGTACTGCTTGCCATTTTTTTCGGCGCCGCGCGGTGGGCGCGTTGTGTAAGAGATCGAGAAATCGAGGTCGGGAACGAGTTTCAGCAACTGGTTGACGAGCGTCGACTTCCCCGAGCCCGAGGGTGCGGAGATGATATAGACAATCGGCTTGCGGGACGGGCTCATTCCAGGTTTTGCACCTGCTCGCGCGACTTCTCGATTTCGGCCTTCATAGCCAGGCCTGCCTCGGTAATCTTGAGCGCTTCCCCGGCCAGGCCGGAGGTCTTCGAAAGCAGCGTGTTGGCCTCACGATTCATTTCCTGCAGCAGGAAGTCGAGTTTCTTTCCGACCTCGCCGCCATCGTCGAGAAGGCCTAGGAAATGCTGGACATGGGTCTCCAGGCGCACGATTTCTTCCTGAATGTCGCTGCGATCGACCAGCAGTGCGGCCTCCTGCAGGGCTCGTTCTTTGTCAATGCTCGCGCCGAGCAGTTCCTGCAGACGCGCCTGCAGCCGTTCGCTGTAGTTTTGTAACACGGCGCGACGATGCTGCTGTACGCTCCTGCCGGCTTCGAGTAGATGGGTCATCCGTTCGCGCAGTTCGCGGGCGATGCCGCGACCTTCTTCTTCGCGCATCTGGTTCAGGCGATCGAGAGCGTCTCCCACCTTAGCCAGGACGGCAGCTTCGATCTCTCCGTCCGCGCTCTCGTTGGCTGAGTCGAGCGCGCCGGGAATGCGCAGAACCGCGTTCAAGTCGGGATCGGCGGAAAGAGAAAACTCGGCAGCGGCGGAACGGAATGCCGCAATGTAGCCGCCGACGATCTCGCGGTTCAGGGAAAACGCCTCGCTCACTGTGCGCTCCAGGCTTAAGGTGACTTCGACGTGGCCACGCGCCATCTTTTCTTTGAGCAGGCGCCGGAGCTGCATCTCGAGCGAATCGGTGCCCGAAGGCAGACGGAAATGCAGGTCGAGGAACCGATGGTTGACCGACTTCAAGGACAGCGCGAATGCCAGGCGGCCATTCGAGGACGAACCGGCGACCGCAGCGGCATTCTGGCGCTGAACCTCGCCTCTCACTTGCGCAAAACCTGTCATGGAGCGTATGGGCATAGGGCCGTGTTCGTCCTCAAGTTTCCGCAACTGTTTTGGGCGCGTCCGTACTGGCGAATTGCAATTCGTAGAGACGCCGGTAAGTGCCTAGTTTCCGCATCAACTCCTCGTGCGCGCCGATATCGGCAATCGTACCGTTTTCAATCACCACAATGCGATCCGCACGCCGCACCGTCGACAGGCGATGTGCGATCACGAACACCGTGCGGCCGGTCATCAAGTTGTGCAGCGCAGACTGCACCAGAGCTTCGGATTCACTGTCGAGAGCGGACGTAGCTTCGTCAAGTATCAGAATCGGCGCATTCTTGAGCAACGCTCGGGCAATGGCAAGGCGCTGACGCTCCCCTCCCGAAAGCCGTACGCCGCGCTCTCCGATGACGGTATCGTAACCCGACGGGAGAGCAAGAATGAAATCGTGCGCAAGAGCTGCGCGGGCTGCCGCTTCGACCTCCTTCTGCGGAACGTTGGGCTGGCCGTAAGCGATATTGTTCCGCACTGTGTCGTTAAAGAGCACCGTTTCCTGAGTCACGATTCCGACCTGTGCCCGCAACGAGGCCAGGGTGACGTCGCGGACGTCATAGCCATCGATAAGCAACCGCCCACCGGTAACGTCGAAGAAGCGCGGAATCAGATGAACCAGGGTGCTCTTGCCCGCGCCGCTGGAGCCGACGATGGCCACAACCTCACCGCGATTAACCCCCAGATCAATCCCGTGTAGGGCAACCCGCGTCCCGTCACCCGCGCCCTCGGTGTTGTAAGCGAAACTGACGTGCTCGAAGCGAACACTTGAGGAGAATCTGGGCAAGCTTGCAGCACGCGGTTTCTCCTTCACATCATCTTCCAGATCCATAAACTTGAAAATCTCAGAAGACGCGCCCAGAGCCTGTTGAAAATTGTTATTGAACAGGGCGAACTTGCGCACCGGGTTGTACAGACTGAAGACGGCTGTGATGAAGGCGACGAAGACGCCGGGCGTCATACGGCCGTCCTTGATCTGCTCGCGGCCAAAGAGCAGTAAGAGTGCGACACCGATCATGCCGAAAATATCCATGAGGGGCGAGCTGAGGGCAGCAGCGGCGACGGATCGCAGATTGGCACGGAACAGACGCTGGGCAGCATTGCGGAAGCGCGAGATTTCCCAGTTCTCCGTATTAAAGGCCTTCACAATGCGGTTGCCGGTGATGGTTTCGTGCAGAATGTTCTGAATTTCGGCCAGTTTGTCCTGCCCGTGCCGCGTGGTGTGTCGCACGCGAGAACCAATCTTGCGCGAGGAGTAAAGAATTACCGGCACGAACAGCAGGAGTATCCAGGAAAGACTCCCTCCCAGGACGATCACGACTCCAGCGACAAACACGAATGTGAAGAACTGCTGGAGAGACTCCGCCAGCACGGTGGACATGGCATACTGTACGCGCTCGATGTCGTTAACGATGGTCGAGAGCAGGGTGCCCGTGGTGTGTCTGGAGAAAAACGCGGCCGAGCGTCGCAGGATCGTATTATAGAGGTCGTCACGGAGATCGGTGATCATACCGAAGCCGGCATGGTTCACCAGGTACGTACCCGCATAGTCGCACAGGCCTTTGAGGATGGTGGACGCCACCAGGGCGAACGCGACGATATTCCATGCGTTGGTGAAGTGCGACGGGACCAGTTGCTGCAAGTACAGGGAATAGTGTGTGCCGGGAATGTTGAACAGTTGAATGTCGCGGGAGCCCGTGGCAGGGTTCAGAACCCGATCAAACACCGGACGGACCAGCAAGTACTTGAATGCGTCGAGTGCACCTACCGCCGCCATGAGCAGAACCGAAGACAGGATCTGCCACCAGTACGGGACCGTGTAGCGAATCAGGCGGGTCAGTTGCCGCATGGGGCTCCCAGGCGGGGCAGGCCGCGATCGCTTGCTGCCGATCGAATAAGCATTAGCTGCAAGGCCCTATTCTACTTGAGGACCCTGCCGGGGAAGGATGGCGCCTGTGCTTCCCGAGCGGGGGCGGGCCTTAGGGTTGAGTAGCGTTGAGGTCCGACGACTACCGCGGACTGTCCCGGTGCACAACCTTCACGCGGTACCCGGCGCGGCGAAGGTTCTTGCAGACCTCTTCCGCGATCATAACGGAGCGATGCTGGCCACCCGTACAGCCGAAGGCGATCGTCAGATAACTCTTGCCCTCATGGATGTAGTGCGGGAGCAGGTAGATGAGGAGATCAGAAATACGGAGCACAAACTCGCGCGTCTGCGGGAACGAGCGAATGTATTTTGCCACGCTTGGGTGACGCCCGGTCAGAGCACGAAACTCGGGTACAAAATGCGGGTTCGGCAGGAAGCGAACGTCGAACACCAGGTCTGCGTCCTCCGGAACACCTTGTCGGAAGCCGAAGCTGACGCAGGACACGAGGATGCCCTTCTCGGGCGACTCCTGTTGATGAAAGCTCTGATTGATGTGGGCTCTCAGTTCGTGCACGTTGAACTTGGAGGTATCGATCACGAGATCGGCGACGCGGCGGATGGCGCCGAGGTGACGGCGCTCGGCTTTGAGTGCCGATTTCACGGGCGCATCGGTGCCCAAGGGATGCGGGCGGCGAGTCTCGCTAAAGCGCCGCAGCAGGACGGCGTCGTCGGCCTCAAGGAATACAACCTTGGTCGGAATCATGCGCCGAATGGACTTGAGGATTCCAGGTAACTTATCGAGCTTGGAGCCTTCGCGCACGTCGACCACCAGAGCCGTTCGCCGGATTTCACTCGACTGCATGGCTAGTTCGGCGAATTCGGGGATCAGTTGGACTGGCAGGTTGTCGACGCAATAGTAGCCGAGATCCTCAAAGGCTTTGAGTACCGAGGCCTTTCCGGAGCCGCTCATGCCCGTAATGATGACCAGTTCCGGCGAGTGCTTGCCATCGCGGGGGGCCTTCTTCCAAGGACGCTTCGAGTTTTTTCGGACCGGGCTACCCTTCCGGGGCTTCATGAAGTGGATAGTAGCATCCAGGCCGCGCCCGTGGCTTTCCGATAGCGATTGGCAACTGAGGTACCGGAGGTTCTCACGGAACAATTGACGGGAATCGGGAATTTGTCTCCCGGCCGCGCCGACAGGTAAGCTATGGCGTCATGAAAAAGTTCGAAGATCTTACAGAACGGGAAGTGCTCGCGCTGGCCATCGCGTTGGAGGAAGAAGACGAGCGCGTGTACTCCGACTTTGCCGAGGGACTGCGACAGGACTATCCCGCAACTGCATCCATGTTTGAGGGCATGCGCGAGGAGGAGTCGGGCCACCGGCGGCGTTTGCTCGAGCTGTACCGAAAAAAGTTCGGTGAGCACATTCCACTGATTCGGCGGCAGGACGTGCGTGGCTTCGTTGACCGCCCGGCCTTGTGGCTGGTGCGTCCGCTGCGGATTGAAGCGGTACGCAAGGAAGCGTCGACGATGGAGGTCGAGACGCGACGTTTCTATGAAAAAGCCGCCGCACGTACGCAGGACGCGAGCATTCGGCAATTGCTGGATGATCTCGCCACCGAAGAGCGCGAACATGAGGAACGCGCCCAGGAACTCGACAAGCAGAAACTGCCGGCCAATGTGAAGGCTGACGAGGAAGTGGCCCAGCGCCGTTTGTTCGTTCTGCAGATTGTGCAGCCAGGTTTGGCGGGACTAATGGATGGTTCGGTCTCGACGCTGGCGCCAGTATTCGCGGCTGCCTTCGCCACCCAGAAAAGCTGGGACGCTTTTCTAGTGGGCTTGGCCGCGTCGGCGGGTGCAGGAATCAGCATGGGTTTTGCGGAGGCTCTGTCGGATGACGGCAGCCTGACGGGGCGTGGACATCCGTGGGTGCGCGGATTGATTTGCGGCGCAATGACCGCGGTGGGTGGAATCGGCCACACGCTGCCGTTTCTCTTGCGCGACTTCAAGATGGCACTTTGGGCAGCGGGAATTGTGGTGCTGGCAGAACTAGGGGCCATCACCTGGGTTCGCAAACGCTACATGGATACGCCCTGGGTCTCCGCCGCCCTGCAGGTAGGCTTAGGCGGCGTGCTCGTGTTCATCACCGGCATGCTCATCGGGAAATACGGGGTATCGTGAATGAGTGCCCGCGGGAGACGTCGCAAAGCTGCATCTTTAGGGCTGTGTATCCATCGGATGGGTGCTCTTTTCGTAGAACTCATTTTGCAGCTTGAGGCTGACATCGTCTGCTTTGACGGAGCGGATCGCTTTTACAACCGAATCAATCCACCACTTCATCTGGTATTCGCCAAGCTCTTTGGTGGCGGCTGAGCCATCGCCGGAGTAGTGGTTGGGAAAACGCGTGTACCACCAGATTCCGGTGTAGACACCTTGAGGAAGCTTCTGGCGGGCCTGGTCGGCGCCGGATTCGTTCGTGGCGCGATCGGGATGAACGAGGTCCGGGCGGGAAATCATCATCTTCGACGTCTCGCTCTCGCCGGCGTGCATGTCGATGGTTGTCTTCTTTGCTGGTCCTCCGTGTTGGGGAGTGCGCTCGTCGAATACATAGACAACATAGTCGTGGGGCTTATCGAGTTGGCTCTGCGCGAAATAGGGCAGCAGATGCTCGTTTCCTCCGTGGCCGTTGACGATCAGGACTTTCTTGCAACCGTTGCGCGCCATCTCGTCGGTGGTTTCTTGCAACAAAACAAGTTGCACGTTACGGCTGTAGGCCATGGTGCCGGGCTCGTGCTTGGCCTCAGCGATCTGGCCGAAGTAATACTCGGGAAAAACGACGGCGTATTCCTCTTCTGCCGCGTGCAGCGCGGCGTAGCGAACGTCCAGCAGATCAGTGCCCAGGGGCAGATGGGGGCCGTGTTTTTCCAGGATGCCGAAGGGTAGCAGGCACGTTCCTTGCGAGCGGCGAATACCTTCGCGAAAATCGGAAGCCGTGAGTTCTTCCCAGTGCACCGAGAGTTTGGCCGCAGACGAGGCGGGCTGCATGCCAGCAGATTGCGAATGCAAGACACTCAACAATGCCAGAATTGAAAGGATGGAAAAAGTGCGGCGAGGTTTGGTATTCATGGCGAATTCGCTCCGCGGCGAATTCTAGCACGCGAATCCCGCCATTCAAACGTATCAATACGAATGTTAATGAGGTGGCTACCGCGTCGAAGTGCCCGTCCCGTCTGTGCACAAAACGCATAGACGGGGACAGGGCAGGCGCGGTTCATCGCGCGCGGTCACTTCAGGAAAATCTCTTGCAGCAACTCGGAGCTAATGATTTCGCGAATCTCGGCGCGTTTTTCTCCAAGCTGCTGCGCGGCTTGTTTCCCGCCGAGGATCTTGTCGCGCGCTGCCTCGCCTTTTGCGGCGAGGCCATCCATTGCGGCGTGGTTCTTGTATTCGATGGCTACGCAGATGTCCCAATCTTCCGGGTTGTTTTTGGTTTCTTTGAGGAAGACTTTGTAATCGACGATTACACCCTGGCGCTTCTCTTCTTCGATTAGAGGCTTGGTGGATTGACGAAGGCTTGTGAGGTAGGCGTCCAACTGCGTGGGCTTTACGCGGATTAGTTGAACACGCCAGATGGGACCTTCGGTGTAGTGCTCTTGAGCGAACAACGAAGGCGCGAGGCACATCAGCAGAATCGCGAGCGCGTAGCGCTTTTTCATAGTGATCTCCTGAGTTTGGCGTTGGGACGGCGGGAGGATCATACGCTCGGCGGGAGGAAATGGGGTAGCTGTCGCCCCGTCGAGTCTCCGCAATAGACGCGGAGACCAGAACGGGGGTATTCGTACATGGCGGAAGGCGGAGCCGAGCGTTGCTCGGCCTGATCGGGTCGACGACCCGGTCCCACTCGTTTCCTACGGGGCTTCGATCAACTCCATTTTGCCTTCACGGGTGCGGTGCAGGACCATGACTTTGCCTTTGGGATCGCGGAAGACGAAAACATCGCGGTCGCGGAAGTGGGCTTCTTTGATGGCTTCTTCCAGCGTCATGGGGCGCATGGCCACGGCTTCGTCGGAGCGCACGAGGTGGACCTCCGTAGTCTTGGCCACGGCGGGATACTTGTGCACAAGCACCGGGACCGCAGTCTTCTCCGACAATCCGACGGCAGTCTGCAATTCTTCCTGCGGCGACGAGTGGCCGCCGTTCCACTTCTTCACTTCCTCGCTCTTGCGAGCCGAACGTTTCTTAGACTGCCAGCGGGTCTTGTATTTGATTGCCTGCTTTTCCAGATGCTCGAGCGCTTCATTGACCGCGATGGTCATGTCCTTGGCCTGGGCCAGGCCGACCAGCGGGCCATTGCGCGGGCTGATGGTGATTTCGGCTTTGTGGCGGTGCTTCTCGACGGCGAGGATGACCTTGGTTTCAAATCTGTCGCCTAGAATTTTGCGGATTTTTGCGAGGCCGGTTTCTACTTCTTTGCGGATGGTGGAAGTGACTTCGTAGTGTCTGCCGGTGTATTCCACATTCATGAGCGCCCCTCCTAAAATTTCTTACCTGAGATAAAACGGGCACTACATTCTGATCCTCCAGCCGTAAAAGCAGCAGCTTGAGAGGAAATCTCTTATTTCTTTACCCGGCGCTGGTGCGTGCTCGGGATGCGCATATCTTCGCGGTATTTGGCCACCGTGCGTCGGGTCACCTGGATGCCCTGCGACTGCAGGATGCGGGTGATTTGCTCGTCGGTCAATGGACGGCTGGGATCTTCTTCGTCGATGAGCTTTTTGACGCGGCGCTTGAGGATGAGCAACGACGTGTTGCCGCCCTCCGGGCCTTGCACGCTCTCGCTGAAGAAGTAGCGCAGCTCGAATACGCCTTGTGGTGTGTGGGCGTATTTGTTGGCGACGGCACGGCTTACCGTGGAAGGATGCACGCCGATTTCTTCGGCCACCTCCTTGATCATCATGGGTTTCAGTTGATCGATTCCCCGTTCGAGGAAATCCTGTTGGCGGGCGACTATGCAGTAGCACACTTTGGTGATGGTCTGCTTGCGCTGCTCAATATTCTTGATGAGCTGGATGGCACTCTTGTAACGCTCTTTCACGTAGTCGCGCGTGTTCTTGTCGTTAGTGCCGTCGCGAGTGACGAGCTTCTTATAGGCCGGATTCAGGCGAAGCTGGGGCAGGTCTTCGTCATTCATGATCACCAGCCACTCGTCGCCGTGCTTCACAAAAGCGACGTCGGGCTCGATCAGGCGCGCTTGAACTTTGTTGTAGCGAAGGCCGGGCCTCGGATCGAGCGTACGAATGTAATTCAGAGCTTGCTCTACCGCTTCCATAGGACGGCCGATGGCCTTGGCAATCTCTTTGTGGCGCTTATTTTGCAGGTCGCGGAGATGCTGGTCGACAATTGCCATCGCATCCTGCAACACCTGCGCTGTGCCGTTGCCGTTTTTGTGGAGCGCGAGTTGCACCTGGTGATAACGAAGCTGGTAGAGCAGGCAATCCCGGAGATCGCGGCATGCAACCCCTGGAGGATCCAGTTGCCGGACGACCTCTAAGGCTTCCTGCAGGTCCGGGGCCGTGAACCTCGGCTTGTAGGTCGGGGCGGGTTGTACCACCGGCTCCGGTGCGGGAGCGACCGCGGCGGCGGAGTCTCCGGTGCGCGCGGAGAAAGATGCTTCTGCGGGCTGCACTTCTGCGGACTGAATACCGGGCAGGCCGGCCTCGGTTTCAATGTCGTTGAACCCGGCACTCTCGCTGGCGTCCAGGTCAGCGTCGGGCGAAGCCGCAATCCCTCCGCTCGGGGTAATATCGTCGGCTTCGGAGCCCGAACCAGTCCTGATTTCAGCCAGACCCAGGGCTTGCGCCTCGCTGACTATGCTCTTGGCGGTCTCGGCATCGGCTTCCGGCGATGCGGGCGGAGCCACGCCCAACAACTCATCATCACTGGCGATCAGGTAGCCATCTTCATTCAGATTGCCGACAATCAAATCGGCCGCCTCGCGCACTTCCGGGCGCAGGCTCAGGGCGCCGAGCTGCCAGGCGAGGTGGTCGGTCAGGTTGGTCGGCTTCGACAGAAAGTTCTCAAACGACGGCCGCTCGATCTCTTCCATCTCGCCGTGAGTGCGGTAGCCGGGATCGAGATAGTCCTGGAAGAACGAGCCGAAATCAATTTCTTCGAAGGGATCTTTTTTTTCGACGGCGGTGATGGGGTTTTCTTCGTTGGTGGCAGCAGCGGCACGCTCGCGGTCTTCTTCTTTTTTGCCGACTTCGTCGAGCAGAGGGACCGCGTCTTCCAGCTCTTCGAGAACAGGGTTCTCGACCATCTCAGTGTTGATCATGTCCTTGAGCTCGAGCTTATTGAGCGCGAGGACGGAAACCATCTGCACCAGCCCCGGGGTGAGGATCTGGCGCTGCGAGAGCTTGACGCTTAGTTTATGCTGCAGCAAAACCATGAATTAGGCCGATTCCACCAAGCTTTTGTGTTTGTCATTCCGAGCAAGGCGAGGAATCTGCTTGCTGCCAGCAGAACTGCAGATTCCTTACCGGCAAAGAACGCCGGCTCGGAAATGACAAAACCTACCTCAAAGTTAAACCCTCTACACCAGCGAGAAACTCTCGCCTAAGTACACGCGCCGCACTTCCGGATCACCCGCCAACTGGCCGGGCTGCCCCTGACGGAAGATTCTGCCGTCATCGATAATGTAGGCCCGGTCGGTGACCGAAAGCGTTTCGCGCACGTTGTGATCGGTGATCAAGACTCCGATGCCGCTGGCTCGCAGGCCGCTAATGATCTTTTGCAGGTCGAGCACGGCTATTGGATCGATCCCGGAAAACGGTTCATCCAGCAAAATAAATGTGGGATTGATGCACAGGCAGCGGGCAATTTCCACGCGCCGACGCTCCCCACCGGAGAGGGCATATCCGCGGTTTTGACGGATGTGCTCCAGCCCCAGTTCATCGATAAACTTCTCCATCTTCTCGCGACGCTCGTGCCAGGAAATCGGCTGCGCCTCCAGCACTGCGAGGATGTTCTCTTCCACCGTCAGTTTGCGAAAGACCGAAGCTTCTTGTGGGAGATAGCTGATGCCATACTGACGGGCCCGTATATACATGGGGACGTCGGTGATGTCCTGACCGTCGTACAAGACGCGGCCAGTGTCAGGAGGGATCAGGCCAACAATGGCATAAAACGTGGTGGTCTTGCCTGCGCCGTTAGGTCCAAGTAATCCAACAACTTCACCTTGATCGACCCGCAGGCTGACCCCATTTACAACGCGGCGGCCACGGTACGATTTGCCAATTTCTTCAGTGGCCAGAGTACGCATTTATCGTGCCACTCGCGTTTGCGTTACCACAGGAGTACTCGTTTCGCCTTCTACGAGCACCCTATCATCGCCCCTAAAGAAAGTCAACGAAACCCCCGTAATCTTGCCACGTTCGGCATCAAAAATGCTAGGCGGCCCGCCGGTAAGGACAAACTTGTCTTCGGCGGCCGTATAGACCAGTTTCTGCCCTTCAGCTCGGCGGTTCGGCTGTTGGATGCTCACGCTGTTTTGGGCAACCATCCGGTCCAGCTGGCCAGGTCCTGCAAACGACTGATTACTGGACGTTTGACTGCGGGAGAAGAGGTAGGCATCGGCCGTTTTGGCGCGGAGGGAGAAGTCGGCGCATTTCGCATCTAGACCGCCCTCATAGTGGACACGCCGTTCCGAATCCGCGTAGGTGAGGCGAGCGGCGGCGATCGTGACCGGGCTTGCCATGGCTTGGATCTTACTTTTCCCCTGGGTCATGGACTCAGATTTTGAGCTTGGCTTCGTTGCCTGGATCAGAGTGGTCAGCACAGGCGTGGCAGGCGAGCCTTGGGCTGTCACGAAACGACGGTCGCGGTCGAATTCAATGGACGGGGCCTCGATGATGTTGGCGTCCTGCCAAAGGCGGACATTACCCGTGTAGATGGCCTCGCCAGTCGTCCTACCAGCGGTCATGGTGCGTGCCGTGACGTGAATAGGGGACGAAGATGCCAGCAACGCACCGTCGGGCTGCTCTTTGAGCTCGTTGTAGGTGCTCTTGACGTCCCCTTCGGCCAAGGCGGCGCCGGTGGCACGATTGATGCGGATGGTATTCGCCGTCGTGGCCATCGAGATGCTGGCTATGCGTGGATTGCCACTCAACACGAGCATCTGGTCAGCCGGACTGTAGTACGCTCGGTTCGCCCAGGCTTGCGTACGTTTGTCGGGCGATAGGCCATCCGTGTATGCGACACTTCCTAGCTGCGTGACAGAGTCGATGCCGCCTTGCGCCGAGAAGGTAGCGTCGACGGAGTCGCTGGTGCTGACGCGATCGGGTTGTCCGGCGGTTGAACTGACGATGCGGGCATCGGGAGCACCGTGAATGCTGCTTAAGTGATTACCGGAGCCTTTCCTGCCATTCACCGGCTCGTCTGCGATGAATTTTGCTACAAACTTGGCTGCGGTGACAACAGTCCGCTGCGGCGGAGAAGCCTGAGATGCCCCGGCAGGCGCTTCCTGCGAAGAGGAGATCGTAATCTTTGCCGCGCCGGACGTCTCCGCGCGATTAAGAATGTGCCCCTCGGCCACGTCGAAGTCGATGGCCGACGCGCTGAGTTCGAAATCCTGGGGCCCAGAACCGGCTGTTGGCTGCTTACCTCCTGTAGCCTTTTGGGTCAGGCGGGTGCCATCGAGCGCGTGAACTTTCCGGAGCTGGTTCTGGCCTCGAAACTCTAGGACCACGCGACCAGCTTCGCCCTGGATCGGCTGCACTCCAGACTGTTCCACGTGAACGTTACCGGTCAAAACTGCGGTCTTTAGGAAGTCCCGCTTCCCCGTGAGCAAGAGTTCGGCTTCGTCCGAATGGGTGCGAATCTCCGGCGACTGGTCCGCCTGAGGCTTGGCGGCTCCGGTTGCGACGCGGTTTTCGGCAATCACATTGCCGGTGGCCCGGACGCTCTCGACGTTATTGTCCTCCCCAAGATGGAAGATCGCCTGATCGGCCTCGAGCAGACTTCCTTCGCGATCAAGATGCGGACGATCCAGCACAACCTCACGCGGATCGTTGGTGATGACACCGTGCGCGGCCTCGATGACCGCCGCATTTTCACCGTTCAGAGCGAGGTGAATTTGCGACGATAAAGTCAGAGTATTGCTTTTGCCCGCGTACTTCACGCCGACGGCCCAACCGGTGGCCTGGGCCATGCTGAACTCGACGCGGGCATCCGTGGAGGCGTTGCCTGTGTCCTTGTTGAAGACCAGATCGCGCGTCTTAAGATGGATCGGATTCTTGAGTTCTTTGGGCGTGGATTGATCGGGACTCGCGAGGCCCGCCGGGTTGGCGACAAGATCAATCTGCACATCGCCTTTGGCGGTGACCTCACCGGATTTTGGATCGTAGGCGAAGTCGTCGCCGTAAATCTGATCGAAGCGCGAAGAATCTCGCCCATAAAGCAGAATGGTGACGTTGTGCAACTCGGCGCGCCCGTTGAGCTTGAACTCCTTCAGATCGCTGGCCTGGATACTGAATAGCGTGCGCTTTCCGTCGGACTTCGAGAATTGAAACCCACTCGCCGTTTGCTTGATGTCGTACCCGATCTTGTTGGGAACGTCCTTGAGAACGTCGCGGATCTTCAAGCGGGCGGCGAAATACATCCCGGTTACCACCAGGATGAGCACGATGGTGGTGACTGCCAGCAGGCGTCGCAGATGGTAGACGGGAAGCGGCATCTGAGTTCAGTGTAATGCCAAAACCAGTTCTCGGTTCTCAGTTTCAGGTAACTCGCACCTCATCTACACTTGGATGCAATGAAAGTGAATGCGGAATCCACGCCGCCCCTGCTCGATTTCCATAACCTCCGGGTGATGCGGGGTCAGAAGATCGCGCTCGACGACTTCAGCCTGCGCATCGAGGCCGACGAGCACATCGCGATCCTTGGCCCGAACGGCTGCGGCAAGTCAACGCTGATCAAGACCATCACCCGCGAATGTTATCCGGTGGCTCGGCCGGAGTCTTCGCTGAGCATCCTCGGGGAAGAAAGCTGGAACGTGTTTGACCTGCGGGCCCGGCTGGGAATCGTCTCGAATGACCTGATGCTCTCCTGCACCAGCGAGGCCTGCGGACGGGATGTGGTGCTTTCCGGCTTTTTCAGTAGCACCGCCATCTATCCGAATCACGCGGTGGATCCCGCCAAGCAGAAGTTGGCCGACGCGGCGCTGGCAGAATTGAAGATCCTGCATCTGGCCGAGCGGCCGGTATGTGAGATGTCGTCAGGAGAGGCTCGCCGCGTGCTGATCGCCCGCGCCCTGGTGCATAAGCCGCGCGCACTGTTGTTCGATGAACCGTGCAACTCGCTCGACCTCGCCGCGCAGCAAAGTCTGCGGCAGACCATGCGTGAACTCGCGAATTCAGGAACCGCAATCATTCTCGTGACCCACGAACTGGCCGACATTGTCCCCGAGATTCAGCGCGTCGTTCTCATGAACCGGGGACGGGTCGTCGGCGACGGCCCCAAAGAAGAAATCCTGCAGGTGGAACGGCTATCGGCTCTGTTCGGAGTCAGCGTGGAGATGGCGCGGCGGGATGGGCATTACCATTTGTGGTGAGGGATGGGGGGAAACTCGTTCTGAGTAGTATTTGCCTCGTCCGACGCTGCTCTGAGTCAGCCTCGAACGCGCAAACGATCTGGGCTCTTGCTGGTTCCGAATTCCTCCCGAATCTCTGCCAGATTGCCCTCCGGTTTGGCGAAGAAATCAATGTATTCATCGTGGCTAAAGAACGCATTCACGTAGTTGGCGTGAGTCAAGATATAGCCACCCCAGCCGTTCAACATAGCGACTTGCGCAAAGGACGCGAGATCCTCGGATTCGTATTCCAGGAATAGATGCCCGGGGGCTTCGTGAAGTAGCCGCTCATCGCCGTGACTGTGGCGAAGTGTGTAATACAAATGCCAATTCTCGCTGCTAGGCCAGATACTCCATTCTGTAATCCAGAGAAGCGTCGGCTGGCGGAACGTCAACGACGTCGAAATCCAATGAGCCATATAAAAAATGCGGTGAGGCTCTTTCGGGTAACCGAATCGCTCCATTTGGACTTGGGGAATAGCCTCCGGCTTCGGGCGGTCACGATCGCGAAGCCACTCCTCGCATTCTTCCTTTGTGTAAAAACGCATTTGCGCCTCTCCCGAGGTCCAAGGGCTGCCCCTCTCGAATCAATTGTAACTGGCACTGAATTCCGATCCGATTGTTGACGTAAACAGCCATCGCGTCAAAAACCCGAACGGCCATTTTTTTCCGTTAGGAACTAGGGATCCGGAAATCACGCAGAGAAAGTTCGAGGCCGCCGTATTCGGGGTGGTCGTTGTGTCCGATGGTGAAGGCGATGTCGACGGTATCGCCCGCCAGCAGCGGCGTTTGCTGGAGACGTTCGGCCATGTGCCAGCCCAGGGCGTCGAAGGTGATTTTCGTACGCAGATCAAGTCCGGGTCCGTGGTTCTCGGCTCTTAGCGATTCGGCCCGTTCGGCTACTGCTGCCGCTCGTTCACTGCGGCGGAGGGCAGCGGCATCGGGATGACAGCGCGGCGTGGCCAGAATGGCCGCAGCGGATGGTTCTGACGATTCCAGAGACGGAGCGACTGCCAATAATTCCGATGCTGCCAACGCAGCCGAACCTTCGGGTCGGCTTGGACGGCCGAGGGCGGCCGTCCCCACATAGGCAGCCGTCCCCTCATGGCCGGAGCGGAGCTTCAGTTTGACGTGCTTGTCTTTGAGGATGCGCGGAGGCGCGGTCAATTGCACCCCGCGGGCCGCGAATACGGGCTCGGCGTTCCCGACGCCGTAGGGTTCAAGCAAATGCAGCGCCTGAAACAACGCTGGCGTAATTTCGGTGAGGCTCAGTTCCTCATCCACATCGAGCACCGGATCGAAATCCGCAAGCGTGAGGCGAGAACGGGCGAAGGCATCGAGCCGAGCGCGCAGTTCGCCGACATTGGCGGCGGGCATGGCGAACCCGCAGGCATGAGCGTGACCGCCATAGCGGGAGAAAAGACTGCTGCAGGTCTCGATCGCTTCGAGCAGATGAAAAGCGCGAATCGAGCGTCCTGATCCGAACGCCTCTTCGCCTTCGCGAGAGATCACCAGGGTCGGACGGTTGTAGCGCTCCACGACCCGCGTGGCAGTGATGCCGATGACGCCACGATGCCAGCCATCGCCGTCGATGACGATGCAGTAGGCGTCGCTCAACGTGGGATCGCCGGCAAAGCGTTCCTCGACGGCCCGCAAAATTCTCCGCTCCTCTTCCTGGCGATCGGTGTTGAGCCGGTCGAGTTTGGCCGCCAACTCGCGGGCGCGGGCCGGATCCCGGACGCTGAAAAGTTCAATCACGTCGCGAGCCACATCCATGCGCCCGGCGGCGTTGATGCGCGGCGCGATGCGGAAGGCAACCTCGACCGAGGTCGGCGGGCGGTTGGCGGAAATCTGCGCCACTTCGAGCAACGCTTTCAGCCCAGGGTTCACAGCTCTGCGCAGCGCGTCGAGGCCCAGGGACGCGAAGACCCGGTTCTCGCCCGTCAGCGGCACGGCATCGGCGATGGTCGCAATCGCCACGACCTTCATGAAGGAGAGCAACAGCTTGTTCTGATCTTTCGCGTCGAGACGGCGCTGCATCAATCCCTGTGCCAGCTTGAACGCCACGCCCGCACCGCACAGCTGCTTGTACGGATAGGCGCAGCCTTTCTGGTTCGGATTCAGCACCGCGAGCGCCGGCGGCACGCCATCGGGGCCGGGCAGGTGATGGTCGGTCACGATCAGGTCGACACCCAGGCGCCGCGCCGTCTCGGCGGGCGCGAACGCCCGGATGCCCATGTCGACGCTGATGATAAGGCGAATGCCGGCCGCAGCAGCACGTTCGATAACATCGTCGCGCATGTCGTAGCCTTCGCGAATGCGGTGCGGCACGTGAAAGTCGGCAGCGCCACCACAGAGTTCAATCGCGGTCTTCAGAATGATGACCGCCATGGTGCCGTCAACATCGTAGTCACCGTAGATGAGGATCGGTTCTTTGCGTTCGATGGCGGCGTCGAGGCGGTCCACGGCGGCGCGCAGGCCGGTCATCAGATCAGGAGAATGAAGATGGGCCAAGGAAGGGGAGAGGAAACGCTGGGCAGAGTCCGCATCGGTGATGCCGCGGTGCACGAGGAGCGTGGCGAGGACCTGGGCTTGGTCACGGAACGCGGAATCTGCGCGCAGGGCAGACGACAGAGCTTGTACCAAGTCCGGGGCGGAGGGCTTAGGGATCCACTGCATGACAATTTGGCACTCAGTGTACTCCAGGAAGTTGTGGGAATCCGCCGAGCTTTGAACGGGCGAGGACGCCCGTTCCCACATGTTCACTGCTCTTCGTCTTGGTCCGGTTCGTCCATGGTGAGGCCGCCGAATTCGTCGGAAACTTCGAGCAGGCGCTGGTAGCGCTCGTACCACTCAGTGCTGACTTCGCACAGGAACATCGATCCCTGGTAGGCCCAGCCCAGCTGTAGAAATCCGACCTTGCCGGCGTGAGCGCGGAGCCAGCGCGCGTCTTCCACGTCGTCGCCTTCGGTGAATTCCGAATTCGTCAGCCGCTCGACCAACTCATCCAGTTCGGCGCGCTGCAGGGTCCATGAGTGCATGGTCAGGAACGGCGCCCCCGCCGTTTTGGCCAGTTCGACGAAGTCCTTCCAGCCATCGGGATTTCCATCCATCTCCCACATGACGCACTGCACTTCTTCGTAATCGACAAAGCCGTGGAAGCGGCGCATGCCATGGCCTTCGATGAAGGCAATCATGTCGTCTTTGATGGTGGTGAGGTCGTCTGGAATGGGAGACATAGTGGAAAGACTCGTAATTTGCCATTGTATGCCGTTCGCAACTTCGGTGCCAGCGCGATCAATGGCTCGAGGTCAATGGGCCGGGGTGGGAGCGGTCATCAGGCTCACGAACATCCGGTAGAACTTTTCGGTGTCGAGATCCACCTGGATTTCCACCGGCTGGGCGGCGGGTTTCAATGTGTCGTTCACTTGCCAAGTCAAGGTGTTGCCGTATCCGGCGCCGCGATCCAGATCCACGCCCATGAAGAGAGTTTCTTTTCGGGTGATGATGGTGGGATCGATCCACGCGGCGGCGGCAAGTTCGTCCCACATGATGTCCGCGCCAATCGTGAACATGGCGTAGCGGGCTACATAGCGGGCAAGAGGCGTGCCGACTGCCTCGACCTGCTTCATCATGGCGGGCGTGTTGCGGGTCTTGATCGAGATGTCGACCGGCGTGCAGGTAATCTTCTTCCAGGGCGCGCGCAACACGATCTCCGCCGCTTCGGGATCGAACCAGAAGTTGAACTCGTGCCGTGGATTGGTCGCAAATTCGGGATTGTCGGTTTGCGGGCTCAGGCTGCCGCCCATGAAGACCAGTTGCTGCGCCAGTTCCGGAAACTGCGGATCGAGTGAGATCGCGAGCGCGAGGTTGGTCATCGGCCCGCCTTCGTAGATGGTGACTTCGTGCGGGTACTTGCGCACCATGCGAATCAGGAAGTGAGCGGCATCTTCATCCAAAGGCTTGGTGGTGGGCTGGCCTTCGGGGAGCGGCGGCACGACGTACGCCTCATGCCACCAGCGGTCGTCCCAAGCCCCGGTGTAGGCAAACTTACCGTAGTGTTGCTGCCACAGTTGCGCGTCTTGGCGACGGTGGACCAGAGGGAACGTGGCGCCGGGAACCACGGGGATGTCGGTGCGTCCCATGATTTCGAGCAGGCGCAGCGTGTGCGCCACTTCTTCGTCGCGCCACTGATCTCCGCTCACCACCGTGATACCCAGGACCTCGACTTGCGGCGACTGGATCATCACCGCCACCGTCTGCAGGTTGCTGCCGCCGGGGCCGGAACAATCCTGATTGATGATGACTTTGCGGCGGGGTTGAGCGAACGAAAGGGCGGTCGTTACCAAAAGACCCGTTGTGAGAAGGATTGTTCTATTCCGCATGGCCACCTGATTGGTCAGCTGTGTAAGGCCCGTTCGGTCTACTTCTTCCCCGGCATCCCGAATGCCTTCCTTCAGATAAGCAACACAAAATTTAAGGCAGACTGAGTGACCGACCAGTCTGCCCATACTACGGAACTGACTCAGTTGTCCTAGAAGGTCAACTTGAGGGCAAACTGAATCACGCGCGGATTGTGACCGTTGAGTTGATAACACCAAACTGTGAACTGGGCCGACCCAGCCTGGATGATTCGGCCATATCCGAGCCCGGCAGCCCAAACTGTGCATGGTTAAAGAGATTGAAGAACTCGGCGCGAAAATCCAGCCCGACCCTTTCGGTCAGCACGAACCGTTTGATGAAGAGAAAGGTCGGTATTCACGAAGTCGGGCCCGGAAAGCGGACTTCGATTTGCCGTTCCCAGTTCGACCCGGTTGGCGGGAGTGAAGCAACTCGTATTGAAAAACTGGCTCAAGCTCTGGTGGAAGCCGCTTTTGGATCGCATGTCTGATCCGGGCGGTTTACAGGAACGAAGTTGTATTCGAAATTTACTCCGGACTCATTGACGCTATTCGTGACAAACACGGGGAAGCCGGAAATCGCTCGCTCGATCACTGTGACCTGCCAGTTTCCGAAGACGGCATTAACCGGCCCGCTCCAACTGTTCCCGTACGCCTTGCCTTTGCCAAAAGGCAGATCGTAAATCACGCTCGCCGTAAACTGGTTACCCACATTGATCTGCGACAGGGCCCAGTCCGCGTGTGCGGTCCCAGGCAAAGGCCAATAAGTAGCCCCAACCGGACTCCCAAGACCATCGGGCAATCCATTGTCGAAAGTGTGCGCCCAGGTATAGCCGAGCAATGCATAAAGGCCGTGCCGCGCACTCTTGGTTTCGGCCTTGATCTGGAGCGAATCGTAGTGCGTGGTACCACGACTGCTGATGTTGGAAACATAGAAGAACGGGTAAGGCGGAGCGAAAGATGCTCCCCCAGGGCCACAACCAAAAGTGTATCCGGGAGTTGCGTTTGCACCGCCAGTGCATGCGGAGGGTGAGCCCACGTTCTGGTTCAGCCCTTGCAGCAGGAAGTGCGTACCACGGGAACCTGCGTATCCGGCTGTCAGGACAACATTACCAGGAAGTTGCTGCTCAATATTGAGGTTGTACTGCTGAATCATGCCCTGTTTGAAGTTCAGGTCCTGCGATTGCACGGTGCCGGCGAAGTTGCTGACCGGTTGGGGCGTGGTTACAAGAGGAAATCCTGCGGAGATTGCGCAAGGCGGTGAAACTTCGATTCGAGTAGGGAACGGAGGGAAAGGACGGCGCGCCGCAACCTGTTGGGAACTGGAATTGCCCGGACTCGAAGAAGAACGGCGGGCTCTCCCACAGTCCTTGTCCGCCCTGGTTCCACGATGAATCGTGGACGATGCCATAACCGGCCCTCAGAGCCGTGTTTTTCCTCCCGAGCACTTTCCAGGCCAACCCGATGCGTGGCTCAACTGCTGTCTTGTCAAAGGGAATGCCAGCTCTAGAGCCAGAGTTCACGCCAGGAATGAGTTGGAGACAATCAGGTGATGGCGTACACGGTTTCCCGTAAAAGTTGAAATTCGCCTGCCGGTTCTGGACCTCGGTTTCGGGCGTGACCAAAGCCCAAGCGAAGCCCAGATTCAGTGTGAGATCCGAAGATACGCGCCAGTCGTCTTGGACATAAGGCCGATACATTTTCCACCGGCGGCCTGTTGTCGCTCCCTTGAACGTCTGATCATGAAAACCGCTCGTATACAAGCCCATCATCAGGTCGGCCATCGCGTCGCCGGTCTGGTTAATGACGCTGAAAGTCCCGTCCTGAAAGGCATTGGTGAGGACGTTTAATTGGTTGGCGCGAATTCCCACACCGACTCGGACATTGTGCTTGCCACGAATCATGTCGAACGAGTCGGCAACGGAGAACACATTTGTGCCGCCGGTGAAGGGCGCAAAGCCGCGATCGCCAATCGCCCAGTAGCCCTGATTCAAGCCGATGTCGGTCAGTCCGCAGCTTAGACAAAGACCGGGGGCCTGGGGCACCCCCTGGCCGCCGCAGGCGGGATCAAGATTCGCATTCGGAATGCCAGGCCCAACTTTCGAAGCCTCGCATGTACCGCTCGCGTATGAATGAATGAAGTTGAAGATTCGGTTATACCCGAAAGTAAACTGGTTGATGTTGCGGTCGGAGAATATGTGAGTCTCCGAAATCGCAGCATTTCGCGCGTGATTATTGATGTTCTGGGTACTTCCAAAACCAGTCTGCTCTGCAAAAGAGGGAGAGCCGCCGGGTACGAACGATACTGCCTGATCGTAGCTGAAACGCGCAAACACCGAGTCTTTGTTCGAAAAGTTGTGATCCAGGCGCACATCAAAAGTCTTCTCGTCAAGCTTGCGCACCGGCACGTTGGTGTAGTTGTAACCGCCGGCAACGTTGCTCGTAGTTGCGGTTGGATAGAGATTAATTAGCACCTTGCCGACCGGATCCACAATTCTGCGTGGAATCACACTGCAATCTGTTGCCTTGCGCCGGTTGAATCCCGTCTAGCTGGATTCGGTGTCAGAGGAGTCACGCCGTCAGCTGCACACTGAAACGCGAGGTCGGCCACGTTTCCCGGTTGACCAAATGAGTACGGGTTTTTCAATGGAGGCGTTGGTTCGCTGAGTGCCTCGCGGATTTCCGAATTGCGTCGTTGTTGAAATTACCCAGCTGCATTTGAGCCGTCGGAACCAAGCCCGTAAAGGGAATTCCGTGCCGTTGATTCTTCCCCTGATAGTCAATGAAGAAGAACGTCTTGTCCTTCCGGATTGGTCCACCCAGTGCCCCACCGTACTGATTCAAGTTGAATTGTTCCCGCGAGGATGCGAAGTAGCTGCGGGCATCGAGTTTCGTATTGCGCAAGAATTCGAACAGGGATCCATGCCATTGGTTCGAGCCTGATTTCGTCGTGACCAGGACGGTCGGACCAGCACGCGTCCCATATTCCGCCGAATAGTTGTAGGTGAGAACCTTGAACTCCTGGATTGCGTCGATTGAGGGGATCGTTCCCAGGCCGCCCGCCGTTAGTTCGTTATTATCGACATTGTCGAGCAGCCAGTCCGTGCTCTGGGGACGTGAGCCGCCCACCGAGAGTGAATAAACGCCGCGCGCCGCCACTTCGCTGTCCGCACCCTGCGTGAAGAAGCTGCTCGGGTTCGTTTCTTGAGTCGTGCCCGGAGTCAATGTCGCTAACTGGACAAAATTGCGGCCATTGAGTGGCAGTTCGGCAACCTGTTGCTCCGTGATGACCTGACCCAGCGTCGGATTTGTCGTCTCCACCGCCACTTCCGTGGCGTTCACCTCGACGCTCGTGGTGACTGACGCCGGCACGAGTTTGAAGTCGAGTTCGCGCTGTTCGTCGACCTGCAAGCGGACGTCCTTGGATTCGGAAGCCTTGAAGCCAGCCATGTCGACTCGTATCGTAAACATGCCGACGCCGAGCAGGGGGACGAGGTAATGTCCTGAGTCGTCAGTCTTCGCGTCGCGGGAGATGTTCGTGGCCTGGGCCGTGACTGTTACTTTGGCGCCGGCAACCACGGCTCCGGAATTGTCTGAGACTGTGCCCGAAAAACTCCCGGTGGCTTGACCGTACAGGAGCGGGCTAACCAGACAAACCAGCGAACAGAAACACAGCGCGAAGAGCCTCTTGGTGCTCGACATTTTCTTCACGACCCCTTTCGGCGGTTCCAACTGCCCCCAAAAAGAAAAATACCCTCCCCTTTCCCCGAGAAGTTGGGAGGTTTCCGGACCGCAGACACGGCTTATAAATGGCCTGCATCCGGTTAGTCAAGAATTTTCGTAGTAGAAACACATTAGACAGTTTTATTTTTGCGATCGTCTTATCGAAGAAACTGATCCGGGTTGTTGATTGTTGCGCAATCAGGAGCGCGCGGCCCATTCAGTGTCGAAACGAGCCCGATCGTAGAAAGATTTTTGCGTTCCGACGCCTGTGGTCGAGAGCCCGGCGTAAAGATTGGCGCGGCGCACAGCTTCTTGTTCCGGCACGCCCTCGGCTAGGAATACAGCGAAGCTGCCGATGAAGGCATCGCCGGCACCGGTGCTGTCGACACTCTTCACCGCGAACGGCGCAACGTGCTCGCTGCCATCGCGACTTGCGAGCAAGGATCCATTTGCTCCGAGGGTGATAATCACACGCCGAATGCCGCGACTGACAAGCTTCTCTGCGCACCTCTTTGCGTCCTCGAGATTTTTCACTGCAATTCCTGTGATTGCTTCCGCCTCATGCTCGTTGGGGACAAAATAGTCGAGATCCCGGAGTGCATCCAGGTCAACCGGCTGCGCAGGCGCTGGGTTGAGAATGCAGCGGATGCCGTGTTTTCGGGCGAACGCAATCGTGTAGTAAACCGTCTCCAGCGGTATCTCAAACTGCAGCACGATGCAATCAGCGGTTTTGAGAGTCTCAGCCGCCGCGTCGACATCAGCCGCCTTCAACGCGTCATTGGCACCCTTCACCACGAGGATACGATTCTGGCCGCTGGGCTCGACAAAAATGGGGGCGACGCCGCTGGACAATCCCTCGACTGGTTTCACGTGCGTCGGATCGATTCCCTGCTTGCGGAAATTTTCGATCGTTGCCGGGCCAAACAGGTCGCTGCCCACGCGCGCCACCATGAACACTTCTGCGCCGCATAGACGCGCGGCCACAGCCTGGTTCGCGCCCTTGCCGCCAAAGCCCAGATCGAATTTCTCGGCGAAGATCGTCTCTCCGGGCTTCGGAAACTGGCTGGTGAACGTGGTCATGTCAATGTTCGCGCTGCCAACCACCGCAATTCGCGGGCGCTTTTGCATGGTTATAGAACCTGTAAACTCGGAGAAGGGCGAGTCTATTGACCCAGCCGGACCGTGTCAACGGAGAGGGCCTCGATTTCTGCTATAGTTTCGTTCCTCAACGATTAATTCTGGGAGGATCCCATGCCCCGCATTGTCCGTTGCGCTCTGATTCAAGCCAGCAACGCCCTGAGTACCGACCGTCCCCTCGCGCAGATCAGAAAGGCGATGATCGACAAGCACATGAAGCTGATTGAGCAGGCGGCGCGAAAGAAGGCGCAGATTCTCTGCCTGCAGGAGCTCTTCTATGGTCCGTATTTTTGTGCGGAGCAGAATGCACGCTGGTACGAACTGACAGAGCGAGTCCCCGACGGACCCACGACGCGCATGATGCAGAAGGTTGCAGCGAAACACGGGATGGCGATCGTGGTTCCGGTTTATGAGGAGCAGATGCCCGGCGTCTATTTCAATACTGCGGCCGTGATCGACGCGGACGGCCGCTATCTCGGAAAGTACCGCAAGCACCACATCCCGCACTGCCATCCCGGATTCTGGGAAAAGTTTTATTTCACGCCGGGTGATCTCGGCTATCCCGTGTTTGAAACCAAGCATGCGCGCGTGGGCGTTTACATCTGCTACGACCGCCACTTTCCGGAAGGAGCGCGCATTTTGGGACTGAACGGCGCGGAGATCGTGTTCAATCCATCGGCGACGGTGGCTGGACTTTCAGAATATCTCTGGGAACTGGAGCAGCCGGCGCACGCCGTGGCGAACGGCTATTTTATTGCGGCGATCAATCGCGTAGGCACCGAGAAGCCGTGGAGCATCGGCGAGTTTTATGGCAAGAGCTACTTCTGCAACCCGCGCGGCAAAATCATCGCGCAGGCCAGCCGCGACAAGGACGAAGTCGTCGTCGCCGATCTCGACCTCGACATGATTACGGAAGTTCGCCAAGTGTGGCAATTTTTCCGGGACCGCCGCCCGGAGAGCTACGGGCCGCTGACGACGCACAGCAGTGCATCAGCTGCCGCGGATTAAGAATTCACTCAATGACTTCACCCTCCGCCATAGAGTCGAGCCCTCTTTACAACAAAGACCTCGCGCCAGCTTCCGCCCAGCGCCGGCATTGGGGCACCTACAACTTCGCTGCGTTGTGGATTTCGATGTCGGTGAACATTCTCACCTACATGCTAGCCGCCAGCTTGATTCAGGGGGGAATGAACTGGAAGCAGGCCGTCGCCACGATTTTTATCGGCAATGTCATCGTATTGATTCCGATGCTGCTGAATTCGCACCCTGGCGCGAAATACGGAATTCCTTTTCCGGTGCTGGCGCGCGCGTCGTTCGGTGTGCTGGGCGCGAACGTGGCTGCGGTGCTACGCGCTCTGGTCGCCTGCGGATGGTTCGGGATTCAAGCCTGGATCGGCGGCGAAGCCATCAGCACACTGCTCGCAACCCTCGCCCCTGCGTGGAAGAACGTTGAGCACGGGACCGCGATCTGCTTTTTTCTGTTCTGGCTGATCAACCTTGCAGTCGTCCTCAAAGGAATCGAGTACATTCGGATGCTGCAGGGGATCAGTGCGCCGGTGTTGCTGGGTGTCGGGCTGCTTCTGTTAGGGTGGGCCTATCATGCCGCGGGGGGAGTGGGCCCGATGCTATCGGTGCCGTCGCGGTTCACCAGCTTTCCTGACTTCCTAAAGTTTCTGATTCCTGCGCTGAATGGCACCGTGGGCTTCTGGGCGACGGTGTCGTTGAACATTCCCGACTTCACGCGATTCGCCCGCAACCAGCGTGAGCAGATCATTGGGCAGGCGCTGGCCTTGCCGACCACAATGACGCTCTATGCCTTTGTCGGGATCGTCGTGACCTCCGCCACGGTGGTCATCTATGGCACAGCGATTTGGGATCCGGTGCAACTGCTGAGCCGATTTCATTCTCCAGTGGCGGTAGTAATCTCGCTGCTCGCGATCCTGCTGGCGACGCTGAACGTCAACATCGGAGCGAACGTCGTGTCGCCAGCTAATGATTTTTCCAACTTGTGGCCGCGCGGAATCAGCTTTCGCACCGGCGGCGTGATCACGTGCTTCATGGGCATCGCGCTGATGCCGTGGAAGCTGCTTTCCAACTACAGGACTTTTATCCTGGGCTGGCTCGGCGGGTATGCGGCTTTTCTTGGGCCAGTAGCCGGAATCATGATCTGTGACTACTTCGTCATTCGGCGGCGAGTGTTGAAGGTTGACGATCTCTATTTGCGGAATGGTCTCTACGAATATTCGCGGGGATTCAACTGGCGCGCCGTGATCGCGCTAGCGCTTGGGGCCGGGACGGCGCTTGCGGGCCTGGCGATTCCGGCCGTCCGCAGTCTTTATGATTATTCGTGGTTTGTCGGATTCGTAGTCTCTTTTGCCGCGTATTACGCGATGATGAAGTTCCAGCGCCAGGCTGCATTCTCCGCCCAGGAAGCAGTGCAGCTTCCGCGCTGATTACTTCGCTTTCAGGAATGCTGGCAGCACGTCACGCTGGTAAATATCCAGCGTTTTTTCTTCATCTCCGCACATCAGGTAAATGTTGAATTGCGTGACACCCGCGGCCACCAGTTCGCGCAACTTCTTGTGATGGGCCGCAACCGGGCCGACCAGGCAGAAGCGGTCCACAACTTCGTCGGAAACAAAATCCGCGTTCTCACTCTCCACTTTGCAATGGTGCTGGTAATCGTAGTGTCCGCGATCCTGGACATACGAAGTGAGTGCGGGCGGAAGATCTTCCGGCTTGTACTGGCGAATCAGATCCATCACGTGGTTCGAGACCAACGCGGGGAACCAGCGCACACGTTCGCGGGCAACGCCGAGATCGTCGGAAACCCACACGGGCGCGGCTGCCATCACTTCGATCTGGCTCGGGTCTCGTCCGGCTGCGCGCGCGCCCTCTTTTACAAAACTCATACACCATTCAATCAGGGCCGGATCGGCAAACTGCAGAATGATGCCGTCGGCCACGCGACCGGCCATGTGCAGCACCTTGGGGCCGTATCCAGCAATCCACACCCGCGGAGAATGTTTAGCCCAGGTGAGCCGGGTCGGCTGACCGTCGTGGTGAGCTTCCTTGCCACTTGTGAGATCCCGGAACTCCTCCACTGCCGCTTCCAATTGCGACCAACTCACAGGCTTTTTGCCCATCACGCGGCGCGAACTGTCACCGCGTCCAATGCCCAGTTCCATGCGGCCGCCCGAGATCAGATTTAATGTCGCGAACAGGCTTGCTGTGACCGTGAGATCGCGCGTCGCGGGATTCGTCACACACGTGCCCAGCCTCATGCGTTGCGTATTCGTGGCCATCAATGTGAGCAGGGGATAGGGCTCCATCCACAAAACATGAGAGTCGAAGATCCAGCCATATTCAAATCCCGCAGCTTCGGCCTGCCGCGTGAGACCAACGATGCGCTCGATGGAAATATCCGGTTTCAACGTGATGCCGAATTTCATGGCTGGTCCCCTTTACCCCAAGAAATACCGTTCCCCAACAACTTCCGTGAAGAATTAAAGAGCGGCAGTGTAGCATAGAATTCCTTTGGCATCGTGCTAGTGATGCCTGATTCGACGAGGAGAACGCGATGGGCTTCGACACGATCATCAAGAACGGCTCGGTGGTAACGGCAACCGACACTTACACCGCCGACGTGGCCATCTTGGACGGCAAGGTAGCGGCGATCGGAACAGATCTTCCGTCCCAGAACACAACGAAGATTCTTGATGCGACGGGCAAACTCCTCTTGCCCGGCGGCATCGACGTCCATACTCACCTCGATATGCCCTTCGGCGGCACTACCAGCGCCGACGACTTTGAAACAGGTACGCGGGCGGCAGCGTTTGGCGGGACCACCACGCTCATCGACTTCGCGATCCAATACAAGGGCCAGCCGTTGCGCCAGGCGTTCGATACATGGATGGGCAAAGCTACGAGCAGGGCGGTCTGCGATTATGCATTTCACTGCATCGTGACGGACATTTCCGGCGGGCAACTCGGCGAAATGAATGATCTGGTCCGCGAAGGCGTGACCAGCTTCAAGCTGTTCATGGCGTATCCCGGCGTATTCATGCTCGACGACGGCAGCATCTTCAAGGCACTCCAAACAACGGCGAAGAACGGCGGCCTGGTGTGCATGCACGCCGAAAACGGCAGCGCGATCGATGTGATCGTGCAGCAGGCGCTGGCGGAGGGGAAGAAAGCACCGAAGTATCACGCACTCACACGCCCCACCACGGCCGAGGCGGAGGCCACATCGCGCGCCATCGCGCTGGCAGAAATGGCGGGGGCGCCCATCTACATCGTCCACTTGAGCTGCAACGAGGCGCTTGAAAAAGTGCGCGAGGCGCGCGACCGCGGACTGCCCGTGTATGCAGAGACCTGCCCGCAATATCTGTATCTTTCGCTCGAGAACTTTGACGCGCCGGGCTTCGAAGGAGCGAAGTACGTGTTTACACCGCCCCTGCGCGAGAAGTGGCATCAGGAAAAACTCTGGAACGGCCTCACGCGCGACCACTTGCAAGTTGTCTCCACCGATCATTGTCCGTTCTGCTTCAAGGAGCAGAAGGAACTGGGCCGCGACGACTTCACGAAAATTCCTAACGGAGGTCCGGGCGTCGAGCATCGTATGAGCTTGATTTACTCGGGTGGCGTTGCCGGCGGGCGCTTCAGCGCCAACCGGTTCGTCGAGCTGGTTTCGACGACTCCAGCAAAGCTCTTCGGCCTTTATCCTCGCAAGGGAACGGTTGCTGTTGGCAGCGACGCCGACCTGGTGATTTTCGACCCCAAGCGCAAGCACACCATCAGCGCCGCCACGCATCACATGCGCGTGGACTACTCGATGTTCGAAGGCATACAAGTCACAGGCATGCCCGACGTCGTTCTTTCGCGCGGAAAAGTCGTGGTGGAAGGCGACAAGTTCGTGGGCCGCGCCGGGCAGGGAGAATTTCTGCGGCGGGCCACCTACGCGCAAGTGAACGGCTAGGCGGTTTTACAATCCGGCAGCAGAAGCAAGTTCTATTTTAGTGCGGCGTAGAGCGCTTTCTTCCATCGCTGGTTGTCGATGCTCCAACAGACTTTCGCTTTCCTTCCCTGCAGTGCGGGTTTCCACGTGGCCTGATTCCGCTCATCCCCGGCGACGTTCAGACGATCGACCACGGTCATACCTCGCGTGAGTTCGCTTTGCGTTTCCACTTCCACATAGTGCTCGCTCCAGTCGATTCCCACCGTGGGGTCGAGCGCGACGCACATCGCAACCGGGTCAGGCAAGCAGATGCCATCCTCGCCGGTCTGAACCTTTAATGCGACGCGAGCATGGCTGTTGGACTCGATGGCGAAGTGCGCGGGAACCGTGTTGAATCCCTCCACGAGAGCGATGTCGGACGAACTGAGCACGGCTGGACCGCGGCAAAGGTGCCAGCCGATCAGTTCGATCGGAAGGCCGCCGCGCATGACTATGCTCGCCGCTTCCGGATCCGCCCAGATGTTGTATTCCGCCGCAGGAGTCACGTTGCCTTCGCAGCAAGGAGCGCCTCCCATGACCACGCAGCGGCTGACTTTCGCCGCGATAGCTGGCGCCTTCGACAGCGCCAGCGCGATGTTGGTCAGCGGCCCCAACGTGACCAGAACAAGCCCGGGATTGGTTTCAATGGTTTCGATGATCGCATCGACGGCATGCTTCCGTTCCGCAGATCGCAGGGGCGCTGGATAGTTGTGATCGCCCAGTCCATCGCGTCCATGAAACCAGGTCGCATTCTGATAGGTGCGAAGAAGCGGTCTCTCAGCGCCCGAGTATACGGGCACACTCGCTTTGCATAGCTCTGCCGTGTACAGCGCGTTGCGCGTTGCCTGCCTCACATCCACGTTACCGGCAACCACCGTGATGGCGGCCACTCGAACCTCGGGTGCGCGGAGAGCCATGATGAGCGCGACGGCGTCATCCGAAGCTGTGTCGGTGTCGATCAGAAAAGTGCGAGTCACGCGCGTAAGAATAGCAGACCGTGACGTTCGACTCCGACTTGTGGCCCGCGGCGAACAAGAGTAGAGTTACACCCTTTCCGGGGAGAACCAATGTTCACGCCACCGAGTTTGACCATCGCGCTGTTGATGATGATCACCAGCGCCATTTGCTGGGGGTCCTGGGCCAATACGTACAAGGGCGTCAAGAATTATCGCTTCGAGCTTTTCTATTGGGACTACGCGATTGGCATCTTTCTGATTTCTCTGGTGCTCGCTTTCACGATGGGGAGCAGCGGCCACGACGCATCCAGTTTCCTGAACAACGTTGAGGCGGCCGACCCTTCGAACATTGTTTCCACGCTTGTGGGCGGGGCGATTTTCAATCTGGCGAATCTCCTGCTGGTAGCTGCGATTGATCTGGCCGGTCTCGCGGTTGCATTTCCGGTCTCGATTGGCATTGCGCTCGTGGTCGGAGTCGTGCTGAACTTCATTCTGCAGCCGAAAGGCAGCGGCCTGCTTTTGGCCGGGGGCGTTGCCTGCGCGCTGATCGCGGTCATCCTCGACGGCAAAGCCTATGGCAGCCTCACCCGCGCCGGAAGTGGGGCTTCGCGCAAGAGCATCATTTTGTGTGTGGTGTCCGGAACCCTGATGGGGCTGTGGAGCCCGTTCATGACCTATGCCATGACACGCGGGCATTCACTCACGCCTTATAGCGCGGCCACATTTCTTACGCTGGGAGCGCTGCTATCGTGTTTTGTGTGGAATGTATATTTCATGAAAAAGCCCCTGGTAGGCGAACCGGTAAGCTTCAGCGGATTTTTCACCGGACCACCGTCGGGACATTTGCTCGGCCTAGTCGGCGGTTTCGTGTGGGGATTGGGGACAGTGTTCAATCTCACGGCAGGTAAGCTGACGGGCCAGGCGATCTCCTACGCGATCGGCCAATCTGCTCCGATGGTCGCAGCGCTATGGGGCCTGTTGGCTTGGAAGGAATTTGCCGGCTCCGATTCCCGTGCCAAGTCTTATCTGACGTTCATGTTCATCTTCTATGCCCTGGCGATTCTGCTGGTCGCGCGAGCCAATGGCTGAGACGGCTGCGCTGCTTATTTCCCTTTGATGCGGCTGGTGAACAACTGCAGGAAACGATTTGCATCGGAGGCCAAGCAGACTCGCGCATTGGGCTTAAGTTCAATCACGCCCTCGATCTCATAGTGATCGCCATGCAACACGTTGTTCTCGTTCGATCCCATGCGATTGGCGACAGCCTCGCCACGAGTGAACTCGCCCTTGGTTTCCACATCGACATGCATGTCTTTGAGCGTGACCAGCGATGGATCAATCACAGTGGCCACTGCTAGCGGGTCGTACATGGCGGCGCCAGAATATCCGCTCTTCTCCGAGCGCGTGATATAGAAATCAGCCAACTTGGCGATGAAGTCGCTCTCGGGGCCGTGTTGCGCCTGCAGTTCGGCAAGATGCTTGCGCGTCATGATGGTGCGCTCGCCCACATCGGAGCCGACCATGGTAACGGTCCACCCTGCATTGAACACGATGGACGCGGCCTCGGGATCGTTATAGATATTCGCTTCGGCAGCACCGTCTACGTTCCCACCGGAAATCGAGCCACCCATGATCACGATGTCTTTGATTAAACCTGCGATTGACGGATCTTTCGAGACGGCTAGGGCGATATTCGTCAACGGCCCGACCGGAATCAGCGTTACCTCATGCGGATATTTGTGAACGGTTTCGATGATGAGATCCGGGCCAAAGCGTGAGTCAGCGCTACACTTCGAAGCCGGCAACTCCACCCCAGCCAGCCCGTTCGGACCGTGCCAGAACTGCGCCGTGATCAGCTTCTGATTCAGCGGATGCTTCGCTCCACCCGCCACCGCTATGTCGCAACGCCCGGCTAGCGAGACGATTTTGAGAGCATTCTCCAGACCTTGCCGTCCATCGACATTTCCGGGCACAACCGTTAGGGCCTCGACTTTCAGTTCGGGAGAGTTTAGGGCCAACAGGATGGCCATCGCGTCGTCCACGCCGGGATCAGTGTCGATAATCACGCGCCGCGGCGATTGCGCGCTTGCGTCAGCAACAAACCAGAAAACAATGAATAACGCGGTAGTGGCAAAGGCGAATCGTTTCACGGGAGCAGTCCTTGTCGGTACGTGATCATGCAGACGAAGTTTAAAGCAGCATGCCTGCTATCGATGCCGACATCAAGTTGGCCATCGTCCCGGCCAGCATGGCGCGAACGCCAAGCCGGGCGAGTTCGCCTCGCTTGTTCGGAGCCAGCGCACCGATGCCACCGATCTGAATTCCAATCGAACTGAGGTTGGCAAAACCGCACAAGGCGAACGTCGCAATAGTGAATGAACGGGGATCGAGCACGGCCCTCTGCGGCCCCAACATCGAGAACGCCACCAGTTCGTTCAGCACCATGCGCGTGCCCAGCAGATTGCCGATCGCTGGACAATCGCGCCAGGGAATTCCGATGACCCACGCCACCGGCGAAAACAGCACCCCAAGAACGCTCTCCAGGCTCACGGGGAACCATGCGATGTGCCTGTGTATGCCTCCGAGAATGCCATCGAGCAGAGCGACCAGCGCCAGAAATGCGATCAGCATGGCGCCGATGTTGAGGGCCATATGCAGGCCATCTCCTGTACCGCGCGCGATGGCACCAAGCAGATTTTCGTGGCTCTCTTTTTCGGTTTCTTCTTCACTCATCACAACGCGCCCCGCGGTTTTCGGTTCTTCTGTCTCGGGCACGAGCATCTTCGAAACAAGGATGGTGCCGGGAGCCGTCATGATGACGGCGCTGAGCACGTGCCGCGGCTCAGCGCCGAAGGCGAAGTAGGCCGCCATGATCGAGCCGGAGACGTGCGCCATGCCGCTGGTCATCACGGTCATGAGTTCGGAGCGGGTGAGTTCGGGCAGGAACGGGCGAATGGTCACCGGCGCTTCCGTCTGGCCCATGAAGATGCTGGCGGCAACGTTCAGCGACTCGGCGCCGCTAGCACCCATAATGCGCGTCATGGCCCAGGCTGCGATCCGGATGATGAACTGCATAATGCCGTAGTGATACAGAATTGCGAAGAGGGCGCAGATGAAGATGACGGTGGGCAGCACCTGAAAGGCGAAGATAAAACCGATGCTCGAACCCTGCTTGCCCAGGGGACCGAAGACGAATTCCGAACCGACAAAGGCAAAGCTGAGGACCCGATTGGCGGCATCGCCGGCGATCTGGAAGATACGACGGCCGTAGTCCACGCGCAAAACGAAAATGGCGAAGGCAATCTGCAGGCCGAGTCCCCACGCCACGGTCTTCACCCGGATGGCGCGGCGGTTGGAAGAAAAAATGTAGGCCAGGCCGAGCATCGTCAATAGGCCGAGAATTCCGGTGAATCGTCCCATTCAGTATCTCTCTCCAGACTTTCCGATGATTCTATGGATGAGCGGCCTTTTCGCCGCAGGCGGTACGTCCGTGATCTGGCAACTCGCTTCGATCAGTTGCCGGGCACGGGCAGCGCGCGTTTCGGCATTGTAGTAGATCGTTGCGATGGGCTCGCCGGCAGCAACTCGGTCACCGACTTTCTTATGCAGAACAATTCCTACGGAGGGATCCACCGAATCTTCCTTACGCTCGCGACCACCGCCCAGAATCACGCAGGCGGTGCCGATCTGTTCGCACTGCAGGGAGCCGACATATCCCGACTTTGCGCTCGCGACCTTGACCGTGCTTTGGGCTTGGGGCAGGCGCTTGGCGTCGTCAATCACTCGCGGATCGCCGCCCTGCATTTCGACCATCTGGCGGAATTTTTCCAGCGCCTGGCCGGATGAAATCAGCCGCGCACTCTCCTGTTTACCTTCCGCAACCGTTTTTGCAACGCCGCCGAGACACAACATCCATCCCGCGAGTTCGAGGCAGAGTTCGCGCAGATCGTCCGGCCCGCCTCCGCGCAATACTTCCACCACTTCGACCACTTCCAGCGCGTTGCCGATCATGTTGCCTAATGGCTGGTCCATATCCGTGATCAACGCGACCACTTGCTTTCCCATGCGCTCTCCGGTTTCGACCATAAGCTCGGCAAGGAAGGCCGCGTCTTTCTCACTCTTCATGAACGCGCCCGAGCCGGTCTTCACGTCGAGCACGAGAGCGTCAATTCCTTCCGCCAACTTCTTGCTCATGATCGAGGCGCAAATCAGGTATGGGCTCTCGACGGTGCCAGTTACGTCGCGCAACGCATAGAGCTTGCGATCGGCAGGAGCAATTTCTGCCGTCTGCCCGATCATCGCGCAACCGCAGATCTCGAGCACGCGCCGAAATTCAGCCACCGGCAGATTTACGTTGAAGCCGGGGATGGCTTCGAGTTTATCGAGAGTACCTCCGGTGTGGCCCAGCCCACGGCCGCTGATCATAGGGACTGCGACGCCGGCCGCGGCTGCCAATGGCGCAAGTACGAGAGAAGTCTTGTCGCCGACTCCGCCCGTGGAGTGCTTGTCGACTTTTCTCGCGGGCAAGGTGGAAAGGTCCAGAACCTCACCCGAGCGCAGCATTGCGTCGGTGAGCGCGGCGGTTTCGGGGCGAGTCATGCCGCGCAGCACCACGGCCATCAGCCACGCTGAAACCTGGTAGTCAGGCGTTTCGCCGTTGGTATAGGAGTTGACCAGGCCTTCGATTTCGGCGCGTGATAGCTCAGCCCCGTCCCGTTTCTTGCGGATGACGTCAATGGCGCGGAATGTTTGCGAGGCAGTCGTGGTTTCGATCACTGGAGGCGAAATCCTTCCGGGAGAAGTTCGGTAATGTGCGCCTCTTTCGGCCCGTGCGCGCCCTGGAAAAAAATGATCGCGTCGGGGCCGAATTCGTAGATGACCTGCCGGCATGCGCCGCAGGGTGAGCAGGCGACACCGTGGTCGTTGGCAACGGCAACGGCGCGAATCTCAATCTTTGGACCCAATTGCGCGACGGCGGAGAAGATCGCGGTGCGCTCCGCGCAGTTGGTCATACCGTAAGAGGCGTTCTCGACGTTGCAGCCGGAAAAAACCTTTCCGTTCGTGAGCAGGATTGCCGCGCCAACGTGGAACTTCGAGTAGGGCGCGTGGGCGTTCTTCATGACCTTTGTCGCGGCTTGCTCCAGTCGCTTTCTTGTAGCGGGGGACAGGTTTGTGCTGCGCATAGGAGAAACAGGTTCGACGGCCAAACCGTGCGCCATTGTAAACCCTGGGCCCGTGGGTTCCGGGTTTTTGTTGGCCAACACCAGTCGAACTCCACTCTACCCGACAGCCAATGGAGCTGGCCCACATTTTGATCCTCTATCGTGCACCTGAATTTCGCGTTGAGGGATTCGCTGCCGTACAATTACACCTCTGGTTTGCCGAAATGTCAGCCGATCACGGAAAACGAAGCGGAAGCGAACTCGTGACGCGGGAAGCAAAATCCTCGAACGCGATCGCCACGCTCGGCGATCGGCCGCTTCTCCCGAACTCCGGGATTCCACTTGATTTGAACTGGGTCCAGGAAGTACGCGTGAACACCAGCGCAGTCGAGCGCCGCACGCAGACGCAGGTGGCACGGCGAACGGTAAAGGAAGAATGGCAAGCGGCGTGGCTTCTGCGGGCGATTTCGTGCATGGACTTGACGACGCTCTCAGGCGACGACACGGACGAACGCGTGCGGCGTTTGTGTGCGAAGGCGCGGCAGCCGATCCAACTGGATCTGGTGCAGAAACTCGGCGTCGAGCAACTCGGACTGAAGGTTGCTGCTGTGTGCGTTTATCACACGTTCATCGAGACGGCTCTGACAGCCCTGGAGGGAAGCGGTGTACACGTAGCCGCTGTTTCCGCTGGATTTCCCGCGGGCCTGTCGCCGCTTGCTGAACGTGTGGCAGAGATTCGCCGATCCGTCGAAGCTGGCGCCCATGAAATTGACGTTGTAATCACCAGGGCTCATGTTTTTGGCGGACGCTGGCAGGCCCTGCACGACGAAATCGCGGCGTTCAAGCAGGCTTGCGGCACGGCCCACATGAAGGTCATCCTCGGCACTGGAGACCTGCTGACACTGCGCAATGTGGCTCGGGCCAGCTTTGTTGCGATGATGGCCGGAGCCGACTTCATCAAGACTTCCACGGGCAAAGAACCGACGAATGCCACGCTGCCGGTGAGCCTGGTGATGGTTCGCGCGGTCCGCGAGTACGCGCAACAAACCGGGATGGCCGTCGGCTTCAAGCCAGCCGGTGGAATTCGCACCGCGAAGCAATCCATTGACTGGCTCGCGATGATGAAAGAGGAACTCAGCCTGTCGTGGCTGAACGCGCATTTATTCCGCTTCGGCGCTAGCGGTTTGTTGGGAGATATCGAGCGCCAGTTAGAACACTATGCAACGGGACGTTACTCAGCGGAGTATCGTCATCCGATTGCGTAACCGACCGAGGCTTAACCAGGCGAGCGAGGAATCGAACCGAATCCCATGAGCATTGCCGAAAAGTTCGTCACGATGGAGTACGGACCTGCTCCCGAGGATGCTAAAGAGGCCGGGGCATGGTTGGGTCGCCACGGCCGCCGCTTTGCTCACTTCATCAACGGAGCCTGGCAGCCGCCTGCGGCCGGCGAGTATTTCGCGACCCTCGACCCTTCCAACGGAGAGCAACTAGCGTCCATCGCGCAAGGCAGCGCCGCCGACATTGACGCAGCAGTTCGCGCGGCACGCGCGGCTTCTGCAAAATGGCGCGCTCTCTCTCCCCACGTGCGCGCTCGATATCTGTATGCCCTGGCGCGGCTCGTGCAAAAGCATTCACGGCTGCTGGCGGTTCTCGAAACCATGGACAACGGCAAGCCCATCCGCGAGAGCCGCGACATCGATATCCCCCTGGTGGCGCGCCATTTCTACCACCATGCAGGCTGGGCGCAACTGCTCGAGCAGGAGTTTCCGGACTACGAGTCTTGCGGCGTCGTTGGCCAGATCATTCCCTGGAACTTTCCGCTCCTGATGCTGGCCTGGAAGATCGCTCCCGCTTTGGCAACGGGAAATACGGTCGTGCTGAAGCCTGCCGAGTTCACGCCGTTGACCGCGCTTGCATTTGCGGAACTCTGCCAGGAGGCGGGGTTGCCTGCCGGAGTCGTCAACATCGTGACTGGAGATGGCTCGACCGGCGAGGCACTGGTGAAGCATCCGGATGTAGATAAGATCGCGTTTACTGGTTCGACCGAAGTTGGGCGCACCATCCGCAGCGCTACCGCCTCCAGCCACAAACGTTTGTCGCTCGAACTCGGAGGTAAATCTCCGTTCATCATTTTCGACGATGCCGACCTCGATAGCGCGGTCGAGGGCCTGGTCGACGGAATCTGGTTCAACCAGGGACAGGTTTGCTGCGCTGGCTCGCGCCTGCTGACGCAGGAGAGCATTGCCGAAACGCTGATTTCGAAAATTCGCGATCGCATGACGACCCTGCGCATTGGGCCACCGCTCGACAAAGCCATTGATATCGGTGCCATCGTCGCTCAGGTGCAACTGGACCGCATCCAGCGAATGGTGGCGCAAGGTGTTGCCGAGGGTGCGACGTGCTGGCAACCCCGGATAGCTTTGCCCGCGCGCGGCTTTTATTACCCGCCGACGCTTTTGAGCAATGTGCATCCCACTTCGATAGTGGCCCAGCAGGAAATCTTTGGACCCGTGCTTGCCGCGATGACCTTTCGCACTCCGCGAGAAGCTGTGGAACTGGCGAACAACACAGTCTATGGACTGGCTTCTTGCGTGTGGAGCGAGAACATCAACGTGGCGCTGCATGTAGCGGCGCAACTGAAAGCCGGCGTTGTGTGGGTGAACTGCACCAACCTGTTCGACGCCGCCTGCGGCTTCGGTGGCTACCGTGAGAGCGGATATGGGCGCGAAGGTGGGCGCGAAGGCCTGCTCGAATACATGGACCCCTCATGGTTCAAGCATGCCCCGAAGTTGCCCGCAGCTAACGCGGCTAGATCTGCGCAATCCGAAGAGCGAATCGAAACCAGCACACCCGCCATCGACCGCACGGTCAAGCTCTACATCGGCGGCAAGCAGGCGCGTCCCGACTCCGGCTACAGCATGGAGGTGCGCTCGCCCGAAGGCCACTTGTTGGGTGAAGCTCCCCTCGGCAATCGCAAGGACATTCGCAACGCGGTAGAAGCCGCGCGGAAAGCCGAAGCGTGGTCCAAGGCTACGGCGCACAATCGTGCCCAGGTTCTCTACTACGTGGCGGAAAACCTTAGCCAGCGCGGGGACGACATCAGCCGCCGTCTCGCCGCGGCGGTTGGAGAACAGCAAGCTGCCGCGGAAGTTGCCGTCGGAGTCGAACGCATCTTCTCGTATGCCGCCTGGACAGATAAGTTCGAAGGTGCGGTACACAACCCGCCGTTTCGTAATGTCGCAATCGCGATGAACGAACCGATCGGAACGGTTGGAGTTGTCTGTCCGGTGGACGTTCCGCTCCTTGGTTTCCTGTCGCTCGTAATGCCCCTTCTCACTGTGGGGAACACAGTGATTGCGATCCCTTCCGAGAGATACCCGCTCATCACCGCCGATCTATACCAGCTTTTCGACACAAGTGATCTGCCCGGCGGTACGGTGAACATCGTGACTGGCTACGTTTCGCAACTGCTGAAAACGCTCGCCGAACACGATGACGTCGACGCCGTCTGGTGTTACGGGGACGAAACCACGGTCGCAGAGGCAAAAGCGATGTCCACCGGGAACCTGAAGCAGGTCTGGACAAACGAAGGCCGTGTCATCGACTGGTTCAGCACAAAACAAGGCGAGGGTCGCTGGTTTTTGGAACATGCGACGCAAGTGAAAAACATCTGGGTTCCTTACGGGGAGTAATGCCCCACGTCATCGACTCTGGTGCGTTGGCGACGAGATTTCAGATTTGTAAATTCGATCGCTCGCATAGCCTGCAATGCGGCAGAACCTCGGTGCCTGGCATCCCGAAAATTGGACGGCACGCACTCCGATCCTCCAGGCATTCGTGGATTGCAATTGCCCGAGTCCAGCGCTAGCATACCGGGGGTTGGTTCTTTAAGTTCATACGCGTGGGCCACTTTCGTCCGTCCGGCATCTTTAATTCTTTCAAGTGTAGTTGGACCAAGGAGGACGTATGGGCATCGCAATTTCCCCGCAAATCCATCCGCAAGTCGCGGAGTTCATCGACAAACCACGAAAAATGTTGATCAATGGCAGGTGGGTCAACGCCACCTCCGGTAAGACTTTCCCAACGTACAATCCGGCGACGGGCGAAGTTCTCGCTCAGGTTGCCGAAGGTGATCGCGAAGACATTGAGCAGGCCGTAAAAGCCGCCCGCAACGCCTTTGAAAACGGCCCCTGGCGCCGGATGACAGCGGCAGAGCGCGCGCGATTGATCTGGAAACTTTCCGATCTGCTGGAGCAACATACGGAAGAATTCGGCTACCTCGAGAGTCTCGACAACGGTAAGCCTCTTAACATCGCGAAGGCCGCGGACGTGCCACTCGCAGTTGACCTGTTCCGCTATATGGCGGGATGGGCGACCAAGATCGAGGGCAATACGATTCCTCTCTCAGTTCCATACACGCCCGGCGCGAAATATCTCGCTTACACCCTGCGCGAGCCCGTGGGGGTGGTGGGCCAGATCATCCCGTGGAACTTCCCCCTGCTCATGGCCGCTTGGAAGTTGGGTCCGGCGCTGGCGACCGGCTGCACGGTCGTGCTGAAGCCTGCCGAGCAAACTCCGCTGTCGGCGCTGCGCCTTGGAGAGTTGATCATGGAGGCTGGGTTCCCTGAAGGCGTAGTCAACATTGTTCCGGGCTATGGCGAAACGGCAGGGGCGGCGCTGGCTGCCCATCCCGATGTCGACAAAGTTGCGTTCACCGGATCGACCGAGGTTGGCAAGCTGATTGTGCACGCCGCCGCCGGCAACCTGAAGAAAGTTTCGCTCGAGTTAGGTGGCAAGTCTCCGAACGTTGTGTTCAAAGACGCTGACCTTGAGACGGCCATTCCTGGCGCGGCCAGCGCAATCTTCTTCAACCACGGCCAGTGCTGCTGCGCAGGATCTCGGCTCTATGTCGAGAAGGCAGTGTACGACCAGGTCGTGGAAGGTGTTGCCGACCACGCGAAGAAGATCAAAGTGGGATCAGGCCTCGAGCCCGACACCATGATGGGGCCTTTGGTCTCGCAAGAACAACTGAATCGTGTGTGCGGATATCTTGAAGCTGGATTCTCCGAAGGCGCTAAAGCTGTTGTTGGTGGACACAAGGCCGGCGACCGCGGATATTTCGTCGAGCCGACAGTATTGGTAAACACACAGGAAAACATGAAGGTTGTGCAGGAGGAAATCTTTGGACCGGTCGTGGCCGCGATGCCATTCACGGATCCCGAGGAGATCGTTTCCCGCGCCAACAACAGCGACTACGGACTCGCGGCCGCCGTCTGGACGCGGGACATCGGCAAGGCGCATCGCATGGCGGAACAGCTTCGCGCCGGGACGGTGTGGATCAACTGTTACAACATCTTCGACGCGGGCCTGCCGTTCGGCGGCTACAAGCAATCTGGATGGGGTCGCGAGATGGGACACGACGTGCTCAATCTCTACACTCAGACCAAGGCAGTGTGCACCAGGATTGGGTAGCAAACGAAAAAGGACGGCGGGTGGCCGCCGTCCTTACTTTTTGCAGGAAATTTGTGGTTCCCTCTACTTCTCCATTAGCAGAACTTTCTCCGCCTCATCGATCTCCGTAAGTTTGACTTCGATCACCTCGTCCATCGTGGTCTGTACATTTCGACCGACGAAGGTAGCCTCCACCGGAATCTCCCTGTGTCCGCGGTCAATCAGCACGCAAAGTTGCACGCGCCGTGGCCGACCGTGCGAGAACAGGGCATCCAGAGCCGCTCGCGTGGTGCGCCCAGTGAAGAGAACGTCGTCAACCAGCACGATGTTCTTATCCTCAATCTCGAATCCAATCTCTTTTTCTTGCACGACAGGTTTTGGCCCCAGCGTAGACAAATCGTCGCGGTAGAAGGTGATGTCGAGAGTTCCCACCGGGACCTTGGCATTCTCGATGCGCGCGATGATCTTGCCCAGTCTTTCGGAAAGGGGCACGCCGCGGCGTCGAATCCCCACCAGTCCCAAGCCATCGACCCCGCCGTTTTTCTCGACGATTTCGTACGCCAGGCGCACGAGCGTGCGTTCAATTTCAGAAGCGGACATCAGTTGCGCCTTCTGACGAAGGCCAGTCTTTCGCGAACGAGTTTTTGCGTCCATTGGTAAATGATTCCTTGAAAGCCGCGAGGCCGGCTTCTCAATGTAGTCAACGCGCCCTCTGAGGTCAAGGGCTGTACAGATGGGTTTCACTTGCAGTAGGTGGTCCTTGCTCACGAATGAATACTAAACGCTGGAGTTGTCGACGGGCGTGGCTGGTTCAAACTCCGTGCCTAAAGCCGCATCCCGACTGGGGCAGGCAGTTTGTATGGTGCGAGCCAGTTGGGGATTTCCGTCCCGCACGGAGAACAGATCAATGGCACCCGGGTTGGCATTCGCACCATCTCCCGGCACAATCCCAACTCCTTGATTTCTGCCCAAAGCTTTCGCTTTGTAGAGGGCGGCGTCCGCTAGTGCCAGCGACTCCTCCGCGCAGAGCGCCTCAAACGCGCTGCGGCTCCAGGGATACGCTGCCCATCCCACGGAGCAAGTTTTGCGCACGGTGATTCCGTGGCCGAGATCAAACGGTTCCGACGACATCACCTCCAGCACGCGGCTGCAAAATGCCGGCGTTCCCGACGGATCGGTCGAACGGCTCATAATCAAAAACTCTTCGCCGCCCCAGCGTACCAGCACGTCGGACTTGCGCACGACCGTCGACAACCTTTGGGCCACTAGTTGCAGCAAGCGGTCTCCAGCGGGATGACCATGCATGTCGTTCACTTGCTTGAAGAAATCCATGTCAACCATGATGAACACGAGGTCGCGGTGATCCATCTTCCGAATGTCACCACCTCGCGCACGCTGATAGTTCCGCAGCACCTGCCCGGCCTCGGCCGTGAGGATCTCTTCCAGATAGCGGCGGTTCCATACTCCCGTCAGCACATCTGTGAACGATATCTCCTGGAGTTCCAGATTCTTTCGCTGCAGTTCCAGACTGTGCCATCGCAGCGAGTGCTCCTTATTCTCCAGTTCATCCTTTAATCGCGACATTTCCTCGAGGTTGTTCCGCGACAGGCGCAACAGACTGAGTAATTCCCGATCTAGTAGATGCTGCCTCAGAAATACGAGTGCGCCCATTACAATCATGGCCGCAACGGTAAGTAGGGTTCGGTAGGTTCGAACCCGTTCCGGAACGTTACCGTATTGCGCCCATGCGACCATCAGCGGCGTGATGAAGAAGGCGACCATGGCCAGACGCGCTTTCCAGATCCCGTACCCTCCGGCGGCGGTCTCGGCGGCGGGATTCTGAGTCGACGTTTCGCGTGCGAGGAAACCGATCCGAACAAACCACGCCATCGCCCCCACCAGGGGCACATCGAACAGACTGCCCGTATGGTAGAGGTGCAAATCGATGGCCTCACTGGCCGCCAGTGAAGCGACGCAGTACAGCAGCGTGGCTCCGAACAGGTGGAAGTAGGTGCTTCGCCAAATGCCGTGGCTGCGGCGCCAGACCAGAATCAGGCCGGCCGCCAGCACGAGTTCTTCCGACACGTAGAGGAGGTCAAAGCTTCTGCCGTACACCGATTCCACGGGGTGCACGTATTGCCAGGGGATCACGACAAACAGATAAAGAAAGAGCCACCAGGTGAGGAGCAGGGCAAAATCCAGCGTGCCTACGCGCAGGGTCCGATTATCCTGTTTCAAGTGAGGTTGAACCGCTACCGCGGCCATCATCGGAACGATGTGAAGGAACAGGATGACATCACCAACGAATGGATTCGGCGCCTCATGCCGCAGGTAGACTTCCACGTAGGTCCACATCACCTGCGAGGTCAGCCACATCCCCATGCCAAGACCCATCAGCGCCCAGAACAACCGTGCCTTCGGGGCAGCGGTTCTCACGTTGGCGAGAATGGCGATGGTAGCGCAAAACAGAATGGCATTTTGTAGGATGTCGCCGAGAGCTGTAAGCGAGAAGCCGCGTGGCACCAGCAGGGACAACAGAACATGGGCACACACGACCGCGCTAACCGCGATCGTCCATTTCTGTCCACGTTGGAGCACAGCACTCCCCACGCTGGAATTGTATGTTCGCGCCTAGGCCGCCACCGTATTACTGAAGTAACCAAGGGAGGGGATTCGGAAGTGGGGTTGCAGGAATTCGACATTCCCAGCGGCGCGAAGGATTTGCAGAGTCTTTAGCCGCGTCGCTCCTGAAGATACCGCCCGAGCGCATCTCGCCACGTGGGCATGACGATTCCTTGGTCCGTGAGGCTCTTCGCGGACATGACCGAATACGCTGGACGGGGCGCCGGCCGTACCATCTGCTGCGTGCTGACTGGCCGTACCTCGGTGGAAAGCCCGGCGCACTTGACGATTTCGCACGCGAACTCAAACCACGAACAATCGCCCGCATTGGTCACGTGCACAATTCCATTCGCTTTCTTGCGGCACAGCTGCACGATCGCCCGCGCCAGATCGGCGGAATACGTCGGGCATCCCCGCTGATCGCTGACTACATCGAGCACGGGCCGGGCGGCCGCGAGCTTCAGGATTGTATCGGGGAAGCATTTGCCTCCCATTCCGAACAGCCAGGCAGTGCGCACGATGCAGCACGTGGGAATAACGTCGAGCAATTGAATCTCAGCCTCGGCCTTGGATCGGCCGTAAACGCTCTGCGGATTTCGCGGATCCCCGATTTCGTAGGGCGCAGTTTTATTTCCGTCGAATACGTAGTCTGAACTTAGAAACATCAACTTCGCACCGGCGTTTTTCGCCGCTCGCGCGACCTGAACGGCGCCATCGCGGTTTACGGAGAATGCCAACTCCTGATTGCTCTCGCAGCCATCCACGTCGGTATAGGCCGCCGCCAGTACAATCCACTCCGGGCGCCTCTTTTCAATAACTTCCCGCACTTTCGCGGAGTCTCGAATGTCAACATCGTCGACGCCGAGGCCCACCACCTCATCTCCGCTCCACTCCCGCATTAGGGCCTGCCCCAGCAGACCGGTGGCGCCCAGAATCAGTGCTTTCATGTGTCTGATTTCCCGCGACTACTCGAAGGTCTCGGCGGCACGGAGCGCAATTCCCCGCTGATCTTTCGCGGACACAATCGGCTCGCCTTCCAGTTCCCAGTTGATCTTTAGATCCGGATCATTCCAAGCCAGAGTGCGCTCGTATTCGATTGCATAATAGTCGGTGGCTTTGTATAAAACGTGGGCCTTCTCGGACGTAACGCAGAATCCGTGAGCAAAGCCGGCGGGAATCCACAACATGCGGTTGTTCTCTCCCGATAGGCGCACGGCTTCCCATCCGCCAAATGTCGGCGAACTCCGCCGCAGGTCCACAGCGACGTCGAGAATCTCACCCTCCACCGCACGCACCAGCTTTCCCTGCGTTTGCTGGATCTGATAATGCAGCCCGCGCAGGACGTTTCGGCGCGAGCACGAATGATTGTCTTGAACGAACCGCTCCTCAATGCCAATCCCCGCCAAAGCTCGCTCGTTGTAGCTCTCCAGAAAGAAACCTCGTTCGTCTGCAAATACGCGCGGCTCCAGAACAAATACCCCGGGCAGTGAGGTCGAAATTTTCTTGAAGGCGTCCATCGCGGGCCGTGTCGCCGGGAGCACACTCATTTCAGAATACCCTTTCCTTCAGTAGTTGCAGCAGGTACGCGCCGTAGCTGCTGTTCTTCATCGAACTTCCGATTTGCTCTACTTGTTCCGCCGTGATGTAGCCGGACCTGTACGCGATCTCCTCGGGACATGCCACCATCAACCCCTGCCGTCTCTCAATCGCCTGAATGTAGAGCGAAGCATCCATGAGCGACTCATGTGTGCCCGTATCCAGCCAGGCCATCCCGCGCCCCATCACCACAACCTCCAGTTGCCCGTTTCGTAAATAGACCTTGTTCACATCAGTGATCTCGAGTTCTCCCCTCGCGCTCGGCTTGAGCGATTTCGCAATCTCCACCACCCGCCCGTCGTAAAAATACAGCCCAGTGACGGCGTATCGCGACTTTGGTAGCTGCGGCTTTTCCTCGATGCTCAACGCGCGCCCGGCCGCATCGAACTCCACCACTCCGTACCTCTCGGGATCGTGCACGGGATAGGCGAAGACACGCGCGCCAACTACCTTTCCCGCGGCCTCTCGAAGGTCCTTCACCAGATCATGCCCGTAGAAGATATTGTCTCCCAGCACCAGCGCGCACGGACCGCCATTCAGGAATTCCGTTCCGAGTAAAAATGCCTGAGCAATTCCTTCTGGCTTCGCTTGGACGCGGTACTGAATGCGAATTCCATACTGGCTTCCATCTCGCAACAGGGCCTGAAACCTGGGAATATCATCGGGAGTTGAAATCACCAGAATGTCCCGGATGCCGGCCAGCATCAAGGTACACAGCGGGTAATAGACCATGGGCTTGTTGTAGACCGGAAGCAGGCTCTTCCCCATCACCTGCGTTGTGGGATACAAACGGGTGCCCGACCCTCCCGCAAGGATGATGCCCTTATATGGTGTGCTGTCGCTCATCGTTCTGACTTGTCTCGAGTCCCGCCTGCCTTCCGCATCGTGTGCGTTTCGTGCTCGGTCCGGCTAGACCGAGTAGTGCGTCGCAATCCACTGCCGGTAGCTTCCGCTGGTCACGTCCCGCACCCACTGTTCGTTTTCAAGATACCAGCACACCGTCTTGCGAATGCCACTCTCAAACGTCTCCTTTGGCTTCCATCCCAGCTCTCGTTCGATCTTGCCGGCGTCCATCGCATAACGCCGGTCGTGACCCGGGCGATCTTTTACAAACGTGATTAAGTCCCGGCGCGAGCCTTGCGCGCGGGGCGCGATCTTATCGACCAAGTCGCAGATTGTCTGCACGATTTCGATATTCGGTTTCTCATTCCAGCCGCCGATGTTGTAGGTCTCACCGGGACGCCCGCGCCGCAGCACCGTTGCAATCGCGGTGCAATGATCCTCCACATAGAGCCAGTCGCGGACGTTCTGCCCATCGCCATAGACCGGCAGCGGTTTCCCATCCCGGGTATTGAGGATCATCAACGGAATCAATTTTTCTGGAAACTGAAACGGCCCATAGTTGTTCGAGCAATTCGTGGTCAACGTGGGCAACCCATAGGTGTGGTGGTACGCACGCACCAGGTGATCCGATGCGGCTTTGGACGCGGCATACGGGCTATTGGGCGCGTACTGCGTGGTCTCGCGGAATTGAGGATCGTGCGGGCCGAGGGATCCATATACTTCGTCCGTGGACACGTGCACAAAGCGAAAATCCGCCTTCGCATCGGCGTTCATCCCGGTCCAGTACGCTCGCGTTTCCTCCAGCAATGCGAACGTCCCATCGACGTTGGTGCGAATGAAGTCGTCCGGCCCCCGAATCGAACGGTCCACGTGACTTTCCGCTGCGAAGTGGACGATCGCTGCTGGCTGATGCTTTTCGAGCAACTGCCTCACGAATCCACGGTCGCCGATGTCGCCCTGCGCGAACTCATACCGTGCGTCGCCTGCAACTGATTCGAGGTTGCGCAGGTTTCCCGCGTAGGTAAGCTTGTCGAGATTGATGATCGATGAGGTGTCTTCCCGCATTCGCTGCAGGATGAAGTTGGACCCGATGAAGCCAGCGCCGCCGGTTACGAGAACATTGTTCTTCATGCCGAATGTCGTTCCGGACAGTCCGAGCTGCACCGGCCGCGACCGACTCTTGATTGTAATAAAAAAAGACGGGGTTGACCCGTCCCTTGGGCGAATGGATGATGAACTGCTCGACCGACAACGATGAGCCACGCGCTGTAAGAGCAACGCAACGCAGGATCCAGCTGCTACTCTCCACCTAGGCCTGCAGCGACTACCCGGCCCGTCGCTTCGCGCCGCCGTCTTCGCCGGCAGCGACAGCTCGAGCACTCGGCTTCTTCGGCGCAACGTCCCCTGGCTTCCCTCCGATCATTTCGAAGTACGCTTCCTCGATGTCGCCGGCGATCTTCTGCCACTGATACTGTTCGCGAATCCGTCTCTTGGCGGCTTTTCCCGCCGCCTCGCGCACCGCCCGATTGGCGATGAGGAAGCGGAGGCGATCCGCCAGGTCTGCTGCATTCCCGCGCTGGAAGGTGAATCCTGCTTCGTCGACGACTTCCCGATTTTCGGGGACGTCGCTGGTCAGCACGCAGAGTCCCGCGCCCATCGCGTCCAGAAGGGCTAGGGACAACCCTTCCAGATCTGATGGCAGCACGAAAATCATGGCATTGGTGAGCAGTTCGTCCAGAGTTTCACCCGAAACCCAGTCGAGCATCCGGATGCGATCGCTGGCGTGCGTGCGCAGTTCCCGGCTGTAGTCGTCGCAGTAGCTCGAGGCCCCCGCCATCACCAGTTTTACGCCGGTGTCGAGTTGCTCAAACGCCTCCACCAGCAGATGGCAGCCCTTTTCCGGTGAAAACCTGCCCAGGAACAGAACGTAGTTCCCAGGCTCGAGCCCCCATTCCAGAATCTCGTGCGGCGCGGTCCATTCCCGCAGCACTCCTCCGTTAGGCACATAAAAGGCTTCGATTCCGTGGGTCTCGCGATACCGTTGCTGCAACGCTCGCGACACGACCATGGTGCCGTTGGGAAGGTGGACCGATGCGCCCTCGCCGGCACGCAACACCCACGATGCAACCCGTCCCCACTTCTTTCTCTGCCAGTCGAGTCCTTGCACGGTAACCGCTGTCTTGGATCGTACCAGGCGCGGAAGGAATGAAAACAACGCCGGCCCGAGCGCGTGATAATGCACCAGATCGTACCCCTGAGTCAGGGCGTGCGCCGTGCTGAGCAGAGTGTGCACGACGGTTTCAAGATGCTTGGACCGGATCGTCGGCAGCCGGACCAGCCGCATACCGTTGTGCTCTGCCTGCGCCGGCGTGAAATAGTTGCGGCAATAAACGGTCACCTCATGTCCCATCTGGACCAGCCGCCTCCCGACCTCTTCGTAGTACGCCTCGATGCCGCTGTACTTCGAGATCACGCCCCGTCCACCGATAAACGCCAGGCGCAGTCTGGGTGGCGCTTCCGCAGACCTGGGCGCCACTTTGCTGAGCGCAGTTTGCGGGCGTATCCGCTTCCACGGCGGATTTTGCGATGTTACGACCAGCGATCCAACTCCAGCCTTCTTTTCGTTTTTCGCGATCAGGCCCTCATACAAAGCCAACAATTTCTGATAGTGGGCCTCCGGCGAATGGCGCCGCCGCACAAATTCACGGCCCGCGAGCCCCATCCTCGCCGCTAGTTGTGGCTGTGACCCAAGCGTCTGAATCGCCGCCGCGAGTTGCTGCACATCCCCCGTAGGATAAAGCAGGCCAGTCTCACCCTCCCGGACCAGTTCCCGGCGCGAACCCGCATCCGACGCCACCACGGCGCGTCCCTCGGCATAAGACTCCAGGATGGTCTTGCCCAGAGTTTCATATGCACGCGAAGGCAGCACAGTAAATTGCGACCGCGCGATCAGCGCATCGCGCTTGACGCGCCCTACCTGGCCGACAAACTCTACATTGCTCAATCGCAGCGCACTCGCCAACTCCTGCAACTTCTGGCGCTGCGGCCCGTCGCCGGCAACGACCAGATGCATCTGCGGAACCTGCTGCATCGACCGCAACAGATCGTCGACACCCTTCTCCGCCGACAGCCTTCCGAAATACAAAATCGACCTGGGCGGGGTTGCCCCGCCTTCTGCTACTTCGTGAATTTCCTGAAAATGCGGCAGGATTTCGAACTTAGCAGCGTCCCATCCATGTTCGACGAACTTGTCACGTACAAACTGGCTGGGCGCGAGGAACACATCCACACATTCGCGGTACGTGCCAAGCCAGCGGTGGATGTAGGCTTCGGTCATCAAAGTCACACGCGCGCCAACTCCCGGATAACAATGCGGCCGGAGCGCATGCCAAAACGCCCCGCCCTTGCACGCCTCACAGGCTTCTCCCCGCGAGACGAGGTTATAGCTTGGACAGAGCAGCTTGAAATCGTTGAGGTGATAAACGACAGGGATTTGCTGCGACTTCAGTTGCCACAAGATCGACGGCGAGAGATGATGATAGATATTTCGGACGTGCGCCACATCGGGACGGAATTCCTCGATCATGGCCCGGATGCGCCGCCTTGCCTCCCGCGAATAGATGGCATGCGCCGCCCGTCGCGCTTTTTGCCACAGGCTCGATGGTTGCTTGAAGTCGATGTGCGGTACGAAGTGCCGGTCGTACGGTGTCGGTTCGCCGCGCGGATCGGCCATCGAAAACATTGCCACCTCGTGGCCCCGTGCCCGCATTAGCTCCATGAGTTCAAACAGGTACACCTCGGTTCCGCTGAAAGGATAGTTATATTTGTTGCAGTACAAAATCCTCATGGGGAAGACTCTCTCTCCGCGCGGCGATGCGAGAGACAAATAAATCGCCGAATGATTTCAGGTTCGTCCTGCGGTTGAAGTTGTGGTGGACCTGCAGTCGGGCCCCATGCCGCACCCATTCCAGCTGCCTTGCTGCGGAAAGAAGAAAAGAATGAACGTCAGAACGCCGGTGCTCCACCGCGGATTCCACTTGGATCAAAGAATGAACAAAGAGCAGACGGTCCACAAAGTCTTCTATAGAACCGGCTGCGTATAAAAATCCCGTCTTCCCTGCGATTACGAGCTCTGGAATTCCGGTGATGTCTGGCGCCAGCACGATTTTTTCTCGCGCCATAGCCTCCATCAAGACCATCGGGATTCCCTCGCTGCGACTTGTCAGCACCACCACATCGGCACGCTCGTACAACGAGTCCATCTGATTCCGCGCGACATGTCCCAAGAGCGTGACCCGCGCATCAAGGCCCAGCCTGCGAATGAGAGACTCCAAGTGGCGCCGCTCCGCTCCGTCACCGGCGACCGAACACTCAAAACTGACGCCGCGTTGCTGAAGTTGAGCACAGGCCCGCAGAAGAAACGCATGATCCTTTACAGGGTGAAGCCGGCCGACCGCGAGCAAGCTGAACTCCGAGCGACGAGCCTCGGCCATGGGCGCAAAGCCCCGGACATCCGGAGCCAGCGCCACTCCCAGCCGTGACACGACTACTTTTTGTGGGTCAATCTCGGGATAGTGCTTGAGAATGTATCGCCGGTTATACTCCGACACGGTGAAGCAGAAGGCGCAATTCTCAAGCTTCACGTCCAGATAAGTTCGTTGTAACAGCAGATCCGACCCGTGCAGCGTCATACTGAATTCCAGGCCGAGCAGCCGCGCCGCCACCATACCGATCCAGGACCCGAAATAGCCATGGTGTACGTGGATGTGGTCCACGCCGCGCCTGTCCAGGCGCACCGCATAGCAGGCGCCAAGCCAGGTATGTACCAGCGCTTTTACTTGCTGCAGCCGAGTTTCGTTGCCACCGAAAACGATCCGCATGATCAAAGACGACATCTGCTTCCATTCCCGCACGCACAGCCACAGGGCTTGCATCAGAAGCGACAGCCCCAGCGACTGCAACACAACGTCTGGCGGGCTTTCAGAGGAATGGATAACCTTCCGGACACTCCCGGTAATCACCCGAATTCCCCGGCTGCGCAACTCCTCAATTTCTTCGCCGACGTAAGGCTCGACAGGGGACGGAAACTGATTCGCGAGGTAAGCAATCGTTAACACTTCAGAGGACCGCCGCCCTACGCTGTTGCGCTGCTAACATCCCCGCCATGGTGAACAGCAATCCGTTCACGAATTGATAACTCATCACCACCGTGGCTGCATTCACCCAATACACCGCCAATAGAATCGGCCACATCCGATGGAACTTGACATCGAGAAAGCCGTGGCGTTCGCTCGCGGGCACGGCGCCTCGCGCTAGCCGCCAGAGTTCCCACATCAGCCACAGATACAGAGCCAGGCCCGCTCCCCCCTGTTCCACCAGCATTTCCAGATAAGTGTTGTGCGGGTACAGAACTTTCTCGTCGTATCCGCTCACGTACCGCGGCAACTCCGCGGGCATCTGGTGAAAGCCCCACCCGGTCAGCGGGCGTTCCAGAAACATCTGCCAGCTGCCTGCGTACACCGCTGCGCGGTATTCGATCGGCCCGCGTTCTTCCGCCCGATCGCTTAGCGCACCAAGCAGTGCTGTCGAAGTTACAACCAGCGCTATGCCCACTCCCGCCAGCGTGAGCCCCATGCAGGCACGCCGCACCCTGCGATCCTTCGAAAGAAAAACGAGTGCGATGGTACTTCCCGCAAACGACAACCACACCGTCCGAGTCATTGTCGCCAGGATCGCGATCGGCACCGAGGCCAGCAGCAAAACCATCTTCGCCCCGCGTGCGCTCCCGCGACGATACGCATGCACTGCCAACAACCCGAGCAGGTTGAGCGACATGCCATTCGCCACGGCTTGCAGGAACGGTCCCCGTGCTCGATCCAGGTGATATCCCAGGCTTTCGTCGACGATGAATCGCGGAAAGATCAGCGAGTGCATGCCCGCGAGAAAGGCGATGGCGATAAAACTGAGATAGGCCAAAACGGCCAGCGCGAAGACCTCAAACTGCCGCAATCGGCGCTCGTGAGTAAACACCAGTGCTGCTAAATGAAAAAGCGTAAATGGCACCAGGAACTTGGCCGCCAGCACACTCCAACCCTCACGTTCGAAAGGGCGGCCAAGCAGGCTCGCCATCGCAAGTGCGCATAATCCGATCATCGGCCACGTCGCCCGAACGACAAACACCCGTTCTCGCCGAACCACGAACCGCGCCGTAACTCCAACGACGAGTAACCCGAAGGCCAATCGGTCAATCTCAAAGAGGAAAGGGAATGGGGGCCGGAGCAGCATCGCGGTCAGCGCCGCCAGGAACAAAAGCGAAGGCACTGAGGCCAGCACTTGCAACGGACGCAAGGCCATCTCGGCCGCGCAGACTGCAAGTTCTACTCCCAACCCGTCGTGTCTTACCAAAGGCGAGGCTGTTGGCATCAGTCTCCGCTCCCTCGCAGAACCTCCAGAAAAGTTCGCAGCAGGATTCGCATGTCTGACGTCAGGCTCCACGTCCGGATATACTCGCGATCCAGTTCCATGCCGCGCTGAAACGATGGATCGCGCCGCGCCGTCACCTGCCACAACCCGGTGATTCCCGGGGTGACGTCCAGCCGCGCCAAGTGTTCGACCTCATAGGCTGCGTAATCGTCCACCGGATGCGGCCTCGGTCCGACCAAACTCATGTCACCCTTCAGCACATTCCAAAGCTGTGGCAGTTCGTCCAGGCTGTATCGCCGCAGGAAGGACCCCACGCGAGTAATCCTCGGGTCGTCCCCAATCTTGAAAAACGGCCCGGACCTCTGGTTGTTTTGCCTCAAGCCCTCCTTCAGTTGGTCTGCATTGTTCACCATCGTGCGAAACTTGTAGCAACGGAACAGATGTCCCTTGCGTCCCGCCCTCGGCGCTCGATAGATCGCCGGGCCCGGCGAGTCTAGCTTGATCAGTCCGGCGATCGCCAAGAGCGCCGGCGACCAGATCGCCAACGCGAGGCTCGCGCCCACCACGTCGACTAATCGTTTCAAAGCCAATCCCGCAGCCGGCAATCGCTCCGCGTGCAGGCAGATCACGGGCAAGTCCCCGACTCGCTCAACCTCGTCTTCTTCCGGTCTGCAACCAAATAGTTCCGGAACGATCTCCACATCCAGTCGCAAGCGTCGCGCCTCGCCCACCACCTGCAGCGTCAGATCCGGGTCTCGCGGCGCGGCCAGTATCACGTCGTCAACGAACCCCGTGCGCGCCATCCTTGCCAAATCCTCTACTCGCCCAATGACCCGGTCACGGAGGGGCCTCTCGTTGTCCAAGAACCCATACACCGTTCTGCCAGCTTCCGGATGCTCATCTAGATACGAAGCCACGCGGCGCCCCACTTCGCCGGCCCCGATAATCAGCACGTTGCGCACTGCACTACCAGGATGCTCATATTGCAGCCGCTCGGTCTGCCGCCGCCAGGTCAGCATCACCATAAAATGCAATGAGCCCGCGCCATAGATCAAAACATTCCTTGTCCAAGGTGCGCCCTGCAAGCCATAGGCAAAACACAATAGCGTCGTCGCCCACAGAACCGATTTTCCAAGAACACGTGCCTGTTCCGGGAGACTGCAAACTCCCGAGTACAGGCCCTCGGTGTATCCCATCAAAGTGATCAGTGCCGCATGCAGAACACTAATGCCCAGAAGGGCCGCAGGCGCTCCAGCTGCATACTCGAACGCCCACACGCGGGGGAATAGTCCGCGCAACGGCACCAGCAATGCTCCAATCAGCAACCAATTAAGTCCCACGAGGGCGAAGTCAGCCGCGATGGACCGCAGCCATCTCCACGCCGCACGGCTCAGTAGTGGTTTCGGGACCAGGAAGACAAACCCAGACCCTGACGCAGTCGCGGTTGCCTCGGTCGAGAGTTCCCGGAATTTTTGGGGCGGCGAACGCCGCACGCCTTGTGGCGGCTTTTTCCTCCCCTGAAACGCGTGCATTCCACCTGGAATCAAACGCTCGCAGTTAACCGGGTTGAGTTCTCGCTGCGTTCGATTTGGAGAAGGAGAATGCACTTCAAATCAATTCCACTTCGTGTTCCTGTACCTTCATGGCGAGCAACGCGAATTCCAGCGCAGTTCGCCAGTTGCCTACAACCGCCGGTAGAGCTTTTCTGGAATCGGAAATACGCGGTCGCTAAGCACGGTTCCCAAGATGCGCGCCTGCGCTGCGTCAAGCGTCTCCATAATCTTGCGTGCCGTCGCCTGCCGCGTGCGCTGCGCCGATAGAACCAAAATGATGCCGTCCGCTAACTGGGCCATCGCCGCAGTTGCGTTCGGCTCGCCAGCGGGAGGGCCCTCCACAATCGAATACTCAAACTCCCGCCGCAGATTGCATAAAAAGGAGTCGTGTGACGGCGGGGCGGTGGCGTCTCCGCTACTCGCGTCCGACGCAACCAGCCACAAATTGGCTTGCACCCGCGCCGCAATCTGCCTTAGGGGCAGATTTTGCTTCTCTGCATTGCGCTCGGTCGATTTCTGAGTCCGAGCCTGAACATCGCGAAGAATCTGGGGATAGGCTCCCGCCACCGCGATACTTGCCGTGGTCTCGAGGGCGAGCGCCTCGCCTACGCGCCGGCAGATCGTACGGATATCCGTTTCAGTCTCCACCCCGCTGAATACGATTTGACGGATCGGCCGCGCCGCCTTCGAAAAGAAAACCTGTCGCACCAGTCCGCGGATCTGTTCCCGCGCAAAGTTCTCTGGGTTCCATCTGCGCTGTGGGAGCACGCTTCTGACTTGCGTTCGAGTTTCCTCGGGCCCACAGACCTGCGCAACGTCCGAAGATCCGAACAGTCCCGCGCCCACGATTCCTTCGCTCATGCCAAAAGCCTTCCGTGCATATTGCGTGGCAGGGATGCCAGAACTGGAGTATTCAACAATTCCATGACATCCTCTGGGGTACGCAACGCCGGGTCGAGATAGTCCGCCGCAAACGCAGCTGCCGTGCCCGCAGATCCCGCCGCTGCCAATCCAATCACGAGCAGTGCCCACGTCGACCAATTCGGTAGAGCCGGAACCACTGGCCGCTCCGCGATCGCCACATTGACAATGCCGCGTTGGTCCAGCGCGTCTGCCATGCGGGCCTCCTCCTGCTTCTTCACATAAAGCAGGTAGGTTTCTTCCGCGGCTTTCGTGGTGCTCTGCAGATCTTCTTGTGCGACTGCGTCTTCACCCAGTTTCTGCGCCAGCTCCCGATAAGCCCCTGCTTGGGCACCCGTCGCAGCAGCCCGCGCCTGTAGCGCTCTTAGCTTCACTTGCGCTTGCTGTAATTCGGACGTCGCCCACTCGTAGTGCGCATCCTTGTCCGTGGTCTCATCGCGGACCGGGGATGTACTTTCGAAGTCAATCGCCGACCGAGCCTGCGCAATCTGCTGATCCACCTCCTGCACCAGTCGATGGCTTGGCTCAAACTTCGTCAACAGCTGCGTACGCTTCAGCTGCAAATCGAGCAAACTCGATTTCAGGGCCTTGAGGAGTTCCGGATTGTCCGAGGTTCTAACTTGCGTCGTAGTCCGCTCGGGTAAGATCTTCAAACGCTCATCGAGTTCCCAGACCCGCTGCTGAGTTTCAGCCAGATCGATGCGCGTTTGACGGTAGCTGGAATCCAGTTCGCTCAGTTTCTGCAAGGCTAGGTCTCGCTCCTGCGCCGCGGCCACGACGCCATGGCTGGACGAAAACTGCAGGAGCGCCTGCTTCGCATCATCCAGTTGCCGGCGCGATTCACTCGTCTCCTGCTCGAAAAAGTGGACTTCTCCACCCGGACGGTGCACGATGGTGTGCTTCTCGAGATATGCATCGGCCACAGCTTGCAGCACCTTGGCCGCTCGCCGCGGATCATCCGAGGCATAACTGATCGCAATCAGGTTGGTCTTTTTCATCGGCGCCACCTGGAGCTTTTTGGCCAGTCGCCGCGCCGCGCGCTCGACGCGCTGTTCTCGACCCTCGCTGAGCCTGAGAAAATGGAGCCAATCGCGTCCTCCCAGCCCGTTCTTCTCGACCACCTCGCGCAGGACCTCATCATCCCGCAAGAGTTCCACCTCAGAATTCAATTCCTCCTCGGTGATCGCCAGCCGGGTCAGATCCAGCGGCGCGTTCTCCTGGGCGCTCACCGGCGCATCCGCGCGACCCGGCCGCACCAGGATCTTCATGTGTGCCTGGTATCTGGCGCCCGCGAATGCATAAAAGGTGGCCACTGCCAGCACCAGTCCGCCAACGCAGACGAAGACCCTTTGCTGGCGGAACAACACCATCGCCAATTCCCGCAAGGTCGGCGCCGGTACTTGTGTGCGCCTGCGACTTGGGTCTTCGTCTGCCATGCGAGTGGGGGAGATATCTTTCAGAATTGGGCTGAGTTCATATACATGCTTACGGAAGGCCTGTTGAGGAAGCGGGCGATCTTGGAGATCGCATTCTGCGGAACGAACACGAGGTCCCCCGGCCGGAGGTGAGCGTCTTCTTTCAGACTGCTTTGCTTCAACATTTTCTTCAGGTTGAGCAGCCTGGTTTCCACAAGATCGTCATTTACCCGCCGGAACAGCACCACCTGGGAGTGCTTTGCCTGCTGTGTCATCCCCCCCGCAATCTGCACTGCCTCGGCCACGGTGGTGTCCGAGCGCAACTCGTATTTCCCCGGCCGGCCTACTTCTCCTCCCACGATGAAATAGGGACGCTCAAAGTCCTTCAGCAGCACCGCCACCTGCGGATCATGCAGATATCCTTGATACGCCTTCTGCACTGCGGCGGTGAACTCTGCGAGATTCAATCCCTGCACCTCGACCATGCCCGCGTCTTTTAAGGTCACGAATCCGTCCGGCTGCACGGTCAGGGTCTGATTGAACTCTGGCGCGACAGTGAAGCTGATTTCTACGACGTCGCTTGGTCGTAACCGGTAGAGCGGATGGCGCTCCCCTCCGAGTAAAGGGTTTCCCAGGCCATCCGCTCCGCCGGCTTTTGCGGCCGTCGTACTACTGCCTCCCGCTCCTGCCCCGGTTAAGCTGGATCGGGAAGTCTCTCTCATTCCGCTCAGGTCATTCGTCTTACCCTGGGCGAAAGCCGCCGAACAACTTTGCAGAACCCACAGTCCGACTGCCAGGAACTGCACGAATCTGAATATGCCCTTCATCTCCTCCTTCGTTCGTTGTATCCCTGAGGGTCACTCGCGTTCTGTGACTCTCTATCGCGCAACTTAAACCTGTCTCTCGCAAGCAACAAGACATGAAGAGTTCCGTACACAGAAGTGGACTGCGTTCCCGATTGCGGATAATGGAATGTCGCGAGATGGTCGTTTTAAAATCAACAGTTTGTGAAAAACCGTATTCCGCGACGTGATCGCGATCATGGTTTTCTATGTCTACTGTTGGCATACCCACAAACGTGGACTTGCATGTTTGGGAGGTCACAGCTAAGGGCAACGGGAGATCCATGAAGATTTCCCGAATCAACGCCCTAGACTCTCAACCTGCGATCCCGACGGAGAAAACTCGTCTGCGGTTTTAGGCCGACCGGGCGGCTCTGCCCAATTTTCCACAGACTGAAACTCGACCTACAGATTCCTGCAACACGGCAATTTGAATTCCCGTTTTGAATGCCGCCCAGATATTTTGTGACCAGTGTCCTTGTGGACGGTCACGCCAGCTTCCTACAATCGCTTCATCCGTTACTCCTGATGATTTTGGAGCCCGGTTCATGAGTCTGTCGTCCGCCGCCACTTCCGAAGCGATTCCCGTCCTCATCGCCGACTCCAATCGCATGCAGGCACAATTACTTACCAGCGCTCTGCGCCGCCATCCGGATTTTCGCGTCAGCCATTGCCTGATGGACACCGTCTCGATCATCCAGGCCATGACGTCCAATCCGCCCCGCGTCGCGCTTCTCTGCCTGAGCCCACCGGCCAGCAGTGCCGAGACGGTAATGACCCTGCACCGCTTTCACCTTTCTCATCCGACGGTGCCCAAGGTCCTTCTGGCCGATTCCTGCGACCGCGAATTGGTTGTGAACGTGTTCCGCTCCGGCGCCCGCGGCATATTCACGATCACCGATTCCAATCTCCGCCTGCTGTGCAAATGCCTGATGCGCGTGGCTGCTGGGCAAATCTGGGCCAACACCAAACAGCTCAACTACGTGCTCGACCTGATCTGTAAGGTTCCCTCACTGCGCGTACTTAACGCCAGCGGCCGGTCGCTGCTTACCCCGCGGGAAGAACAAGTTGTCGCCCTCGTTGCCGAAGGACTCGGCAACCGCCAGGTAGCCCGCGAACTCAATCTGAGCGAGCACACCATCAAGAAATATCTCTTCCGGATCTTCGAGAAACTTGGCATCTCCACGCGGGTCGAACTAGTGCTCTACGCGGTCAACAACGGAGACCCCCGCGAGGCAGAATGGCTAGTGGGCGCCAGCCCCATTTTGCCGCCGGCCTGATACCGAGAAAAACGTAGATGGGGAGCTGACTTCCCCTTTTTCTTCTGGGCTTCTCTCGTGCCGCCAGGACAGGGTTACCGCCGACATTTGAAACTGTCCGCTCCGCCCTGTATAAATTGGGACGGAACTCCTTGCCCGACGCCACTTCCAACTCGGCCGCTGCGCCCAAGCCGCGTCGCTCGACAATTTTCGCTGCCGGCTTCCTGCTCCTCGCACTCGCCCTGGTGGTCATCTACACCAGCCGTAACGCTTTCCTGAGTCCATTGGCGCTGGTGGTCGTCGCGGCCATCGGACTCGCAGCGCTCTTGCTGCAGCTCCGTTTGCGCAAGGACATCGGCGCACCCGTCCACGCGCCTCTAGGGCTCAACGTATTGGGACTCATCTTCGCGGTCGCTGCCATCTTCGCCGATGTACTCCGCCTCAGCGCCGGCCTCCTGCAAGTCGCCGCCCTGGGAGCTGTGGTCTGCTTCGCCATTAGCGGCATCGTCGTGCTTCACGCACTCCGCAAGCCGCGCGGCTAGAGGAGCACGTCGGCTCTGGGCTAAGCCAATCGAAACTCGTTCCCCTACCGCTTAAACTCCACCGCCACGGTGGTTTCCACTACCGCTGGCTCACCATTCACTCGATAAGGCTCGAACTTCCACCACCGCAACGCGTCCATGGCCGCTCGCACCAGCGCGTCCGGCCCATTGAGCGCACGCATGCTAATTACCGACCCGTCCCGCCCCACTACAATATCGAGCGCGATAACCCCTTGCAGGTTCGCCCTCCTGGCCTCGGCCGGATACAAAGGCTCCACGCGATGGGTCAGCAACTTTTCCATCACCTCCGCCGGGACCTGCGCTTGCGGCTTTTCGGTTGCTGCCGCCTGCTCGGTTTTGAGGCCAGACTCCAGTTCCTGCCATCCCCGGTTCCACTTCCACCAAAACACGCCCGCACCCGCAGCCGCGAGAACAAGAAGAACAATACCGATGACCCATGCCACCATACGCCGCTTCTTCGACGATTTCTCCGGCGCACCGTTGCCGTCAGCGTCTCCGCGTCCCCCGGTCGGTCTTGCGTCTCGTTTCTTTTTTTCCGCTTTGCCCCCTGCAGGTTTAGCACTCGCCCCGACCTCTGCTTGTGTCTCTTGCGCGCAATCTCGAATCGCCGCCTGCTGTTCCGCCGACAACGCGACAAACTCAAACCCGTAGCGCAGTTTGTCGTGATACCGCACCGTCGCCCGCATTCGCAACAGATCGGTAGTGTCGGGCAGCTGTACCTCAATCCCGACCACCTCACCCGGCAGCAGCTCTCCAGCGAGCATGGCTGCGATCCCGCACTCGCACACATCAACGGCCCGTCCGGGCAGCGTCTCCGGGACCCCCGATCTCAGCACCGTCACATCCAGCGGTGTCTGCAGTTCGAACCGCTCCACGCGCCTCCGCGACGGCCCCTCCCACCCCGATGCCTGTGTTCCCGTCGCCATTCCGTCCCTTTCACCTTGTCGCCTCGCGAAGCGAGGAACATGCGTTTGCTCGTGAGGGTCCGGGTCTCAGACCCGGACAGGCCGAGCAAAGCTCGGCTGGCATTCGGCCTGCCTCGCCCTTGCTCAGGCTACCGTCGCAACTCCACGATCTCGCTCCCGCGCGCCAACAACACCACGCTCGCCATCCCGATAAACAATCCGTGCTCCACCACTCCAGGCATCTCGCTCAACTGCCGTGCTAGTCCATCCGCGTCCTGGATCTGCCCAAACCTGCAGTCGAGGATGTGGTTATTCTCATCGGTCAAATAGGGCTTGCCGTCAGCGCCGGTTCTCAGCTGCACTTCCGCCCCCAGCGCCACGATCCGCTTCGCCACCAGCGCCTGCGCGAACTTGATCACCTCCACCGGCAGCGGAAACTTCCCGAGCACCGGCACCTGCTTCGAAGCATCCGCCACAATCACCAACTGCCTGGTGGCCGACGCCACAATCTTCTCTCGCAGCAGCGCCCCGCCGCCACCTTTAATGAGCCGCAGCTGCGGATCGACCTCATCCGCTCCATCCACGGTGACCGCGATCTCCTGGTATTCATCGAGCGTGGTCAGCGGAATCCCCAGACTCTGCGCCAGTTCCCGCGACCGGTCCGAAGTCGGAATCCCCCGAATTCGCAGCCCGTTCTTCACCTGCTCCCCCAGCAGCTTGATGAAGTGCGCCGCCGTCGATCCCGTGCCCAGCCCGACGACCTGCCCATCTTCCACAAACCGCAAACTAGCCCGCGCCGCCGCCTGTTTTTCCTGATCGTTCGCCATAGTCTTTCGTGTGGGTCCGGGTCTTTGACCCGGACAGGCCGAGCGCAGCTCGGCTTGCGCTGTCTTCACCCCACACTTTTCTCGATGTAAATCAAGTAAGCCGCCAACGCCAGCCCAAACAAAACGGTCAAGATCGTGACCAGATCCAGCACAAATCCCGCTGGCTCAAACGTCCCAGCATCCAGCCGCGCCCGCGTCTTCCGATACCGCGCCAGCCCCGCGATCACCAACACTACTCCTAACACAATCGAAGTCGCGCCCATCCACACGGACAGCCCACTCCGGTGCAACGGATGTCCCTGCAGCGCCGTCAACTGCCGCAGAGCAATCGAAAACCTCCCGATCGCGAATCCGAACACCACGATGGCCGCGCCCGTCCGTACCCATGCCAGAAACGTCCGCTCATTCGCGAGATGGTCACGCGCCCGATTGGGATTTGCGCTCTCCGTCACACGTCTCCCCTGAAGGGTGCCCCATTTCTCGCGCGCTTTTTGCGCGAGAAGTGGGGTCCTCATTATTCCACAGCTTTTTCGATGACCGCCCCCGCCCCTGCGAGATTCTTGACCAAATCCGCGGGCACGCCATGCCGCTCCTGTAAATACTCCGGACTGTTGTAGGTGACCCAGACTTCACCCTCGGCGTCCTCGGCCACCAACGCCTTCATCGGCAAATCAATGGCCAGGCTCGGAGCCGCCACCATCAGAGGAGTTCCACCCTTCGGGCTTCCGAAAATCAGCACCTTCGTCGGCCTCATCTTCAGCCCCACCTTCTCTGCCTCGCCACTGTGGTCTATCACGGCAAAGACCTGCAGGCCTTTCCCGATAAATGCCGTTTGCAGCCGCTGCACTGTCTCCTCCACGGAATGGCGGCTGCGCACCAGTACCAAACCAAAATTCTTCGCCATTGCACTACCCCCCTCAGAACACGCGATCATCCCGGCGTTCACCCCACCTCGACCAGCCCATAAGTATGCTGCCATCGAGCTCGCATCTGCACCAGAGCGCGGCTGATTTCTTCCGAAGAAATTTCCGCGTTCGGCCCGGCGAGCACAGCCGCAGCTTCGCGCTTGGCGGCTTCGAGCAGTTGGGCATCGCGGATGATATTCGCGACCCGGAAGCTAGGCATCCCTGCCTGCCGCGTGCCGAAGAACTCACCTGGGCCCCGAAGCTCGAGGTCAAGTTCCGCAATCTGAAATCCGTCGTTGGTCCGCACCATCGCATCGAGCCGCCGCTGGCCTTCTTCGGTAACCTTGCCCCCGGTCATCAGTACGCAATACGACTTGGCAGCGCCGCGTCCGATCCGCCCGCGCAACTGGTGCAGTTGAGCGAGGCCAAAGCGTTCGGCGTGCTCGATGACCATGACGGTGGCATTCGGGACGTCCACACCCACTTCGATGACAGTGGTCGCGACCAGGATCTGCAATTCGCCCTTCTGGAACATGCGCATGACCTGGTCTTTCAATTCGCTGTCGAGACGCCCGTGCAACAGGCCAACTTTGAGATCGGCAAAGACGCGACCACTCAGTTCGCGATACATCTTGATCGCAGCCTTGAGTTCGCTCTCCTCGTTCTCGGAAATCACGGGATAGACCACGTACGCTTGATGCCCCGCCACCACTTGCTTGCGCACAAACTCCCACACCTTAAGGGACTGGTCATCAGCAACGCAACGCGTGACGATCGGCGTACGCCCCGGCGGAAGTTCGTCCAGCACACTGAGATCGAGATCGCCGTACAGCGTGAGCGCCAGCGTGCGCGGGATGGGCGTCGCAGTCATGACGAGAACGTCAGGCTCGGCAGTGCCCGTGTGGGGCCGGGTCTCTGACCCGGCCAGGCCGAGCGCAGCTCGGCCGCCTTCGTCCCCCTCCCCCGACTTCTTCATGAGCTTAAGCCGCTGCATCACTCCGAACCGATGCTGCTCATCCACAATCACCAGCCCCAACCGGCCGAACTCGACTTTCTCCTCCAGCAGCGCGTGCGTGCCGATCACCAGCTGCGCGTTCCCCTGCGCGATATGCCGCCGAACCTCGCGTTTGCGATCCGCCTCGAGCGAGCCGGTCAGCAAGACGATCCGGTACCCGGCATCTTCTAAAATCCTCCGCGCCGAAAAATAATGCTGTTGCGCCAGAATCTCCGTCGGCGCCATGAGCGCAACCTGGCAGCCATTTTCGATGGCGATGATTGCCGCCTCGAAGCCGACAATCGTCTTCCCCGATCCCACGTCCCCCTGCAGCAAACGCCGCATCGGGTAAGGCTTCTCCATGTCGGCGGCGATTTCCTTCAGCACCCGCTTCTGCGCTGTCGTAGGATGAAACGGCAGTATCTTCTTGATCGCCGCCCGCACCCGCTCATCGAGTTGAAAGGCAATCCCCGTCTGCGCCTTCTGATCGCGGCGCTTCAGCTCCAGACCCAGTTCGACGAAGAACAATTCATCGAAGATCAACCGGATATGCGCCGGTGTTCGCGATGCCTGCAAGTCCTGGAGACTTTCTCCGGGCTCGGGCCAATGCACATTCCACAACGCCGCCCGCGGCGACACCAGGCCCATCCGACTGCGTACGACGGCGGGAATCGGCTCGGGTAAATCCGGCGTCAGATTGTCCAGCGCGGTGCGAATCACCTTCCGAAACCAGCGCGGAGTCAGCCGTCCCTGCCCGATCGACTCGTAAATCGGAACGATGCGGCCGATCTCCAGCGACTCCGCCGCCTTCTTCTCGGCGCCATTGTCGGCGCCCTCGCCGGGTTCTCCTAGCATCTCGTATTGCGGCTGGATGATCTGCAGTTCGCGGCTGCGCGGGTCTTCCTCGACCTTCCCGTACAGCGCGATCATCTGCCCAGGCTTGAATTTGTCCTGCAGGTAGGTAGCATGAAACCAAAGACAGTGCAGGCGGGCGCGTCCCTGGCCCACGGTAAGTTGAAAAATCGGCATGCGGCGCGTGCGGAACAGCCCCGAGTTGCGCACCTCCGCGATCACGGTCGCCATCTCGCCCGGGCGCAACTCCGCTATGCCCCGCGGATTCAATCGGTCTTCATAGCGGAATGGCAGATAATGGAGCAGGTCGCCGACCGTATGGATCCCCTTCGCCGCAAGCACTTCCGCGATGCGCGGACCCACGCCCTTCACGTACATCACCGGAGTCGAGAGTTCGAGCATGCGTCGACAGTTCCTGCGGGGTTCGGGTCAATCACAAAAGGCGCAAAACAGAGCGCGAGAGCACGATGGGTCCGCCGAGGGAACAGCAAGAATGGTAGCAGGAGTCGCTGGCGCTCTGTGGAGCCTGTTTCGGTCTTCCTTCAGAATTCCTGTCTGAGGTGCGCTGGTGTCTAAATCACTGGAGCCCAAAGCATCGGTGCTGGTCAACTTCATCCAGGCGCTGGCGGCAATCGTGTTGGGCAACGTCGCCTATTTCATTCTGGCGCCTTCTTTTCCGCCCGTAGCCCGCCACCGCCCTTTCCAACCCGACTTGGGCATGCTGGTGGACTTCTGGTTCTGCCTGGTGGCTTACGGCTTGATCCGCACCGCCCGAAGGTGGAGATGATAGACGCCATGAAATCGTGCCACTCAAATCGGTGGACCCTGTTCTTGCTAATGCTGATTGGCCGAACTATCGTTCTTTTGGCCCAGGATACGTCTCGTGCTGTGCAAGTGACGACGTGCCAGCTAGAAAACCATCCTGAGATCTACGATCACAAACTGGTGCAGGTGCGAGGGCAAGTCTATTTCGGGAAGTTCAATTTCAATATCGACTCCGATTGCAAGGCTCCTCAAGGGCGCGTGTGGTTGGACTTCGGGGGCGATCTCCTGTCGCCGAGCGAATATTGGGGCGTTCTCAGTTGGCTTCCGAAGGAAAAAGGCCAGAACGTTCAAGTGCGAGGCATCTCGATCCCGCTGGTGCACGATGCGTTGCTCGATTTGTTTATCAACGACGTGGGGGCAACGCGCTTTCGAAAACCGAACGGCGACAATTGCGGATCGGAGTGCCTTTTCTACGACGTTACCGCTACCGTTAGAGCACGGTTCTTTTCGGCTGCCCAGGGTGGTTTCGGCATAGAGGAGTGTTGCCATCTGCTGGTTATCGAAAAGGTCATCCAGGTTTCCTCCCAGCGGAACCGGGTGCCTGCTGGAGGCGAATTTCAGTGCACGTCGGACCGTTGGGAATTCAACGCCAATGAGTTGAATGCGCTTTCGAAGATTCCTGCCTGTTCGCTGCGTGACGACTTCAAAATTTGTTCGGTGGTTTTCGCGAAACATTGGGGCGATCGGATCAATGTAAAAGACCACCTGGAATATCCGGGCCCGTGGATGTCGCCTGACATGACGCTCTGCTACAAGTCGGGAGGAAATTTCATCCAGACTCCCGATCACGTGACGAAGATGAAGCCGGGTAGCTTCGTGGTGCGGGAGGCGTGCCGTCCAACTTCTCCGCCCGCCCCGGCCTCGGACCATATCCACTGCGACTTCTATCGGTCCGGCCCACTTGAGGACAAGAATGCCGCACTCCTCATGCAGAAGGCTATCGAGGCAGGTCGGGAGACCTGGCGCTTGTCCGACATGACCCAGGTAGGCTGGCTAGCCTATCAGGACTCGGCCGGTCAGTGGGGCCTGAACCCCGCTGTCCCTCTCAGGCTGGAACGTTGTGAACAGGGCACCATGGCCGGGACGAAACAACCATGGGCCGAGTGCACCTGGCTCTCCAGAGACGACTTGCAAGAAGTCATCGTCGATCTACATAAGCCAACGTACCTCACGACTGCCGCGCGCAAGTTCGATAGTGTTCCGTGGGTCGCAGAGGACGTGCAAGCCTATCTCTGTCGCACCGAGCCCGGACGTCGTTGATCCAACTGGGGCGACAACCTCTTAGGGCTGCGGGTTACTTTCGGAACCTAGGTGGTTCCCGTTCCCGACTTACAATCCCCTTGCATGCAGAAGATCGCCGTCCTGTACGACGCGGGCCAGGCTGTGCTCTCGACCTTTGACTTGGACGAGGTACTGAGCCGGATCCTGGGCATCGCTCGTGACTTTTTTCATTTGCAGAACGTTGCCATCCTGCTCCTCGATCAGGAGGCCCAGCAGTTGTGTGTACGTTCGCAGATCGGCTGGGACGACGGGAAGGACAAGTCATGCATCGGATGGCACGAAGGCATCACCGGCGCGGCTGTACTCAAGAAGCAGCCCGTCTATGCCCCCGACGTCAGCAAAGACCCGCGCTACATCTGCTGTGCCCAGTCCACGCGCTCCGAACTGGCGATTCCCCTGATGGTCCGCGATGAGGTCGTCGGTGTGCTGGACTGCCAAAGCGAACGCCTCGATCACTTCGATCGCGAAACCATTGACCTGCTGACCATGTTCTCAACCCAGGCTTCGATTGCTTTGCAGAATGCCCGCCTGTACTCGCTGGAGCGCCAGCGGGCACGCCAACTGCAGGCCATCAATGCCATCGCCCAGCAAAGCACTGCGGTCATCGACCTGGAGGATCTGCTGGCTCGCGTGTGTTCGGAAATTCAGCGCGCCTTTCAGGTACCCCACGTCTCTCTCTGGTTGCGCGAGGACGGCGACCTGGTTCTGCGAGCCCAGCATGGGACGCTGACCCCTCTGCTTCCCGCTGGCGGGCGCCTGTCCGGCGACTGCGGGACCTGCGTGCGAGCCATGGAGTGCGGCGAGATGCTGATCGAGAACGACCTGAGCGGTGCCCCGCGGTCCCTCAAGCTATTTGCCGAATCCGCCTCGCAGATGAGTATTCCGCTAATTACGTTTGGGCAGACGCTGGGCGTGCTCGCTCTGCATAGTTCCGAGAGAAACGCGTTTCGCAAGAATGAACTGCAGTCCCTGGAAGCGGTGGCCGATATCTGCGCCAGCTCCATTCAGAACGCCCATTACGTAGAACGAATCCGGAAACTTTCCTATCTCGACGGATTGACCGGCATCTTTAACCGCCGCTACTTCGAGTTGCGCATCCAGGAAGAAATTGAACGCGCCCGCCGTGGCGGAACCGGAATGGCGCTGGTTATCGCCGACATCGACCAGTTCAAGAAGTTGAACGACGAATTTGGGCACGTGCTCGGCGATGAGGTGCTCCGCCAGGTCTCGTCCCTGTTTCACCAGCAGTTGCGGAAAATTGATGTAGTGTGCCGCTACGGGGGAGAGGAGTTCGCAATTCTGCTCACCAACACCAACGCGCAGCATGCAATGGGCGTGGCGGAAAAGTTGCGCAAGGTCGTGGAAGGCTGGCCATTCCCGGGAGTGCCGCGCATGGTGACCATCAGTGCCGGAGTGGCCGCTTTCCCCGAGCACGGAAGCACCCGCGATGAACTGGTCCACGCCGCCGACAAGGCACTCTATGCCGCCAAGCAGGCGGGCCGCAACCTCGTTTGCCTCACCGGACTAGCTCGCTCGGCCTCACGAAGCCGGTAGTCGGATCCAATCTGCTGCTAGTCCAGGCCGATCTGTCATCCCGAGGGCAGCGAGGGATCTAGGTGTTTGCTTGCACCGGCAACACTGGTGGTCCTGGCATGGACTAGATATCCATCCGGTATGACCGCATCTTCTGCCGCATCCGGTCCATTTCTATCCGCAGCTTGCGCTCTTCGCTTCTGAGCTTCTGGCGCTGCTCTTCGGCCTGCCTGCGCGCTTCCTCGCGGATCTTTTTCTGCTCGTCGCAGAAGGTCTTCCGCAGTTCTTCCGCCGACTTGCGAGCCTGTTGCGCGGCCAGTTCTATTTGCGGTCGCAGCTTGGCGATCTCGTTTTCCAGTTGGCCCAGTTCAACCGCTGACTCAGCACGGATCGCAGGAGCGTCAAAGGTCTCTTCTTCCATCAACCCGGACTCTTTGAGATGGGGGAGAGTCAGATTCAGGTTCTGTTCTTTTTTATCCCGGATCAGCCCCACGCTGACGGAATTGGCGTTGCGCGATCGTATGGCGTGCGTGAAGTCGCTGGTGTCGTGAATGGGCTGGTCGTTCACTTTCACAATAACGTCGCCAGCGTGGAAACCTGCCTTGTCGGCGCGGCTGCCCTTGTCCACCGAGCGCACCAGCACTCCATTGCCGTTCTTTACTCCGAAAAACTCGCCCAACTGCGGCGTAATATTTTCTACCGTCAAACCGCTGCGGGCCGACTGCGTCACCACCACCATGTTGATGGAGGGAATGTCGATATCCGGGAGGTGGACGTCCGGCATGACCATCGGGAAGTCTTTCACCTTAGGACCGACAAAGGAGAACTCTTTGTGCTTGTCTGCCAGTTGCACCTTCACCGTCACGGGTTGGCCATCACGACTCAACCCGAAGCTAACGACGCGCCCGGGCGGGGTCTCATGGATCATCCTGCGCAACTGTGCCCCACTTTCGATGGTCGTGCCGTTCATGGAGAGAATGACGTCGTGCTCCTTGATGCCCGCCTTGCCGGCCGGGGCATCCTGGTCGACCATCGTCACCTCGACGCCCTTTTCCTCCCTCAGCTTTAACGCGCTCAGACGCTCGGTGGTCACGTCGGCAATATCGACTCCTAGATAGGAACTGGTACCGCCCTCATCGCTGGAGAACGCGAACGACTGCGTGGAAGACTCTACCGGCCAATTCTGCGCCGCATGGGAAAAGCTCAGAAGTAACGGCAACAACGCGATGCTGGTCAAAACGTATCTGCGCATAGTCATGACCTCAACCATCAAGATAGCCTTCAGTGACCGGCGCGCTTGAAGGTAATGTCGCCCGTCGACGTGTGAACTTTCAGCGTGGGGCCTCCGCCGTTCAGCTTACCCTCCGCGGTAAAAGTCTTTGGCTCCCACTGTCCACCTTCACTATGGATGTGAATGTCCGGGAACTCGGAAGTGATGCGGTGCCCGTTGGCCAAGTCGACGCTGGCCCACACATTAACCGCAACGTCGGAAGCGATATAAACCGTGATGTCGCCCGCACCTGTTTCCAGATCGGAATCGTGGCGCTCGCCGCCGGTATTCACCAGCTTTACGGTAATACCACCCGCGCCCGTTTCCGCCCTCGCCGAAGGCACGCCGTAAAGCTCGATCCCGCCACCGCCGGTCTCGGCATGAACGTGTCCCTTGGCCGAAGTCAGACGGATGCTCCCGCCCCCGGTTTCAATCTCCGCCGGGCCGCCTATGTCGCTCAGGTCGACGCCACCGCCGCCGGTCGAAACCTTCACTTTGCCATTACACTGGCGGACTTCGACGCTGCCACCGCCGGTCTCCACGGTCGCGCCCTGCGCTCCGGAGTGGATCTCGACGCTTCCGCCTCCGGTCTCCGCCACAACCTTGCCATTGGCCCGGTGTACCTCGATCGATCCGCCGCCCGTATGCAGCCCGATCTCGCCGCTCACCGTGCCCACCTCGATGCCACCGCCCCCGGTCTCGGCGTAAACGCCTCCGCCAATGTCATCGAGGTGCATGCTGCCGCCGCCGCTCTGAGCTTCCACCTTTCCCGTGAGCCCGGTGGCCTCCACATTGCCCCCGTCTGTCTCAAGCTTCACTAGCGCCATTTCACGCGGCACCATCACGGCAAACTCCGAGGAACAATGACGTGGCTGCCTTCCACCCTGCCAGTCCGCTACGATCCATGCCGTATCGCCCTTAACATAGGCGGTAATCTTGTAATTTTCGAACTGGCGGCGCGCGTCCTGCTCAGAAGAAGTGCCAAAACGAGTATGAACGACGTAATTGATGCCCTGCTGCTGCCCCCCGTGCACAACCACGGAACCCATGTCGACTTTGACCCGCAAGTTCTTGACCGCAGCCAGCGACCCGCTAATCTCCTGACCCCAGGCTCCGCCTTCGCGGGATATGTGTGATTCTTGCGCCACGGCCAGCGGCGCAAGCAGGGCCAGCACACTTCCTAGCCCTACGACTTGTAGCGCGCGTTTCAAATCTCCCACTCTCTCTCTCTCTCTCTGCCAATCTTTCTCCGTTCTTCTAAACCGTTCCGGAGTGCGTCTAATCAATCTCGGGCAACTGGGCCAGCATGGTGCGGGCCTGCGACTTGATGTAAGTGCTTTGGTCTTTCGCAGCAAGCGCCATCAGTACGCCCCGCACGCTGCCGTCGGCTTTCACCGGCTCAATCAGCCGCAGGGCTTCGATGCGGACTCCCGAATTGGAGTCGTTCACCAGGGCCCGCAGAACCGCGTCGCGCACGTTCGTGTCATCTTTCACGTAATTGCCCAGCGCGTCTAGCGATTTCAGCCGCACGCCTGGATTCGTATCATTCTGCAGCGCATAGATCAGAGCTTCGCGGACCTGCATGTCGCTGCTCCTCTGCGCCAGCAAATCGACAGAGTCCACCCGCACGCCGGAGTTGTAATTGTTGCGAGCCGCATACAGCAACAACTGCTGGATCTTCTGATCGGTCAGCGATCCCTGCACTTCCTGGGTCGATACGGCGTTGTACTTGATGCTGACTTGATTCGTGCCCGGGTCCTGGACAATCGAGCTGATTCCGGCGATAGAAGCATCACTGACCACTTCGGGTGGTTTAGGGCCCGGTCCTGCAACCTGTGCTCCATGCGGCAACACCTTATACGCAGTCCCCACTCCGCCAGCAAAGCCGAGAATCAAAATCGCGGACGCCAACGCGGGCGAGAAACTCACCTGCCGCAGCCAGTGCGCGGGATCAAACGGCAGCCGGCTCCAGAAGGTACCTTGCGGTGCGGTCTCCAGCGCCTCCTGCAGGCGCATGCGCGAAGACGTCAGCAGATTCGGCGTTGGATCAGACGCGCGATCCTGCGAGAGCAGTTCGTGGAACTCCTGCTCCGCCTTCAGTTCGGCTGCGCAATCAGCGCAGCGGGCCACGTGCTGCTCCAGTTCGTGGCGGGCATCGTCGGCCAGTTCGCCATAAACCTGGAGCACGATATTCTCTCGAACCCATTCACATTTCATAATTACCTCTGCTCGTGTGGGGACGGGCGCCTCGCCCGTCCGGCCAGCGCGAAGCGCGGCCGCTCAATCCCAACGTTCTACCTCATATCCGCCAGCGCCCCGCGCAACTTCTGCGTGGCGCGGAAGAGGGTATTCTTGGCGGTCTCTTCCGTCGTATGCAAAATCTCACCCACCGTGCGCAACTTCAATCCGTGATAATGCTTCAGCTCGAACACCATGCGCTCGCGCGGTGTCAGCTTCTCAAGCGCCCCGGCAATGCGTGCGCCTAGCTGCCGCCGCATCAGATCCCGCTCCGGATTCGCTCCAGGGCGTCCATCGGCCACCTGGTCCAGCAGGTCATACTCGCCGCCGTCGGAGTCTTTCGCCACGGGCGCGTCCTCTTTGCGCACGGTTTTCTTGCGCAGGTGATCGAGGCACAGGTTGGTGACGATCCGGTAAATCCACGTGTAGAAGGAACACTCGAACCGAAAATTTCCGATATTCTTATAGGCTTTGAGAAACGCGTCCTGGTAGACGTCCTGGGCGTCCTGCTCGGTCCCGGTGAGATGGAGAGCCAGCCGTAACACCGCCTGGTCATAGTGGCGCACGAGCTCCTCGAAGGCGGCGCGGTTTCCGCGCTGGGCCTCTCGGATCAGCATCGTGTCGTCTATGCGGCGTTCTTGCCCAGCCATGCGGCCCCGCGCTGGGGGGTCTTGGTACTCTCCGACTACGCCACCGCTGACTCTCTCTCTACTCTCACTCTGTCTCGAGTGGGCCCGTTCGCCAATCGCAAGTGGTATGAACCATGCATCGGCCGGCATTTTCGTGTCATGTCCTCTACGCGCCCGGTGTATATGCCGTACCCGGGCTTGCACAGGAATAGACGGAGAATCAACGGAACTGTGAGCAGAAATTATAGGCTGTACAGGGATTTTTTGGGGTCTCTAGGTGATTCTGGGACAAAGATTTAGGGCGAAACAGAACATTGGAACGGCTGAGCGGGCCCTCGTTTGGCAAGGCAAGTGCCCTGATTATGGGGCAGGTCAAGCAAGGCTATCGTAGAGACGTAGCTTGCGACGCCTCTGCCGACAGCTTCCAAATGTTGGTGAGAGAGTCGTTGCAAGCAACGTCTCTACGAAGGCACTACTCTGCGACCGCTTCTTTCTCGATGATCACCTTCAAATGCGCGGTCACATCCTTGTGCAGCTTCACCGGGACGGCAAACTCACCCACAGTCTTCAGGGGCTCGTGGAGCTGGATCTTGCGGCGGTCGATGTTGAAGCCCTTCTTGGCCAGTGCGTCGGCCAGATCGCTCGAGGTGACCGAGCCGAAGAGCTGGTCGTGCTCGCCCGAGCGCCGCTGGAACGACACCGAGACCTCGTCAAATTGCTTGGCCAGTTCTTCGGCCTGCGTCTTCTCCTTGGCCGAGCGCCGCACCGAGGCGGCCTTCATCTGCGCGATGACGGCCTTGTTGCCCTCGTTGGCCTCAATGGCCAGCTTACGCGGCAAAAGAAAATTCCGTCCGTAACCTTCCGCGACCTTCACCACGTCGCCGCGCGACCCCAGTTTCGCTACATCTTCCTTCAGAATGACTTCCATGATAGCTCCTAGCTTCTACCTGCTAGCTTCTAGCCAACCAAAGACTCCCGCCCCGTTTAGCTAGAGGCTAGAAGCTAGGAGCTAGAAGCTGCTTTCTTACGATGCTCGTCCCGCAAACGGCAGCAGCGCGATGTTGCGCGCCTGTTTAATCGCCGACGACAACCGGTGTTGGTGCGGCGCGCACACGCCGGTCAGCCGCCGCGGCACGATCTTGCCGCTTTCGGCCACGAACTGCCCCAGCAGGCGGTAGTCCTTGTAGTTGATGTCTTCAATTCTTTCGACGCAGAACTTGCACACTTTCTTGCGCCGGAAAAACTTGCGCCCGCCCTCGCGCGGAGGCCCGCCGGGACCGCGTCCGCCACCGCCAAACCGCGGACGATCTCCTCCCGATCGTGGTCCTTCGCTGGAACGTGGCCTCTCGCTGGGGGCCGATTGCTCTGGTGCCTTGGTCTCTTCAGCCATAATTCTCCTCTATCCCGAGTCGCACCTTGCGACTCTTAATCCCTTGTCATTCGGTGCCCTCAAGTCAGCCTGACGCCCTAAGCTTGTCCGACGCGGCTCCCTACACTCGTCATTCCGAGCGAAGGAATCTGCTTCTTGTGAATCCCTGCTACGCCGTTGCCGGAGCTTCCGCCGCAGGCGCCGCCGCTTCTTCCGCCGCCGCGGCTGGAGCCGCGGGCTGCGCGCTCACTTTCTTACGAGCGTCACGCAGCTTCTTGATCTTGTCCAGCCGCTTCTGTTCCTCATCCACCCGCACGGTCAGGAACTTGATCACCGGCTCGGTCACGCGCAGGCGCCGCTCCAGTTCGTGAATCACCGCGCCTCCGCCCTCCACCACCAGCAGGACGTAGATGCCCTCGTGAAACCGGCGCACGGTATAGGCGAGACGGCGCTTGCCCATCTTGTCGACGCGTTTCACAGTTCCGCCCGATCCCGGCACCACCGACTGCAGGTTCGCAATCAGCTTGTCCAGATCCTCTTCCGTCATGTCTGGCCGGACGATAAACATCAGCTCATAGGTACGATTCATTCGTTGTCTCCAAACTCACTTTGTCATCCTGTCTCTAACGACGCGGGTGCGTGTCAAGCACATTTTGCCGACAGCTCTCCGCTGACGCTTCGGGTTTTAAAGAAGCGCCATTTCGCTCTAGCAGAAAAGGTTTTGACTCTCCAGACCAAGGTCGTGTCCTTTAATCTCGCGGGGGACGCAAGGTCCCGCCATCCATCTCTTCGGGTCGTGCTCCCATGATTCGTGCTTCGAACTCCCCGCTGCTCGGGGAGGCAGGCTGCCTACTCAAGCGCTCGGCTCTGTCGTCCCACCACAGGATGACTCGGGCTCGCCTGCACGACCGCCCGGCACAGTTGCGCGTACGTCCAGTCCTCGCGCAACATCAGGTACAACCTCACCGCCAGCTTGCGCGCCACCGCCACTTTGGCCAGGGCGCGATGTTTGCGCCCCGCCAAGCGACGATAGAAGCGGCCCAACTCGGCGTCGTAACGTGCCGCCGACTGGCCCGCCTCCACCAGCAAAAAGCGCAGAAACGAACTGCCCTGCTTGCTGATGTGCCCCAACTGCTGCCGCCCGCCGCTGCTATGCTCGCTGGGAATCAGTCCGAAGTAGCTCGCTACTTGCTTGCCCGAAGCGAACCGCTCCGCCGGCCCCAGCGTCAACACCATGGCCAGCGCCGTCACCGGCCCCACTCCCGGATGCGTCTGCAACCGAACCGCCGCTGGCCGTTGCGCCACTTCTTCTTCCACCCGCCGGTTCAGTGGCTCGATCTCGGCTCCCAGTGCGTCCAGTGCCTCCAGCAGTTGCTGGCGCCGTTGCGCCGCATAGGGCAACATGGGCAATTGCTCCAACTCCGCCCGCCCCGCCTCCGTCCACAACTTGCGTTTCTTCTGCACTCCCTGGCTCAGCGCCATGGCCTGCAACTGATTCTTCACTTGCGTCCGCGCCTGCACCTGCTTGTGCCGATGCACCAGCAACTGCCGCACGTCCCGCTCCTCTAGACTCGGCACCCAGATCCGCGGAAACCGCCCTTGCAGCAGCAGCTCCAGCACATGCTCGGCGTCCCGCCGGTCCGTCTTCTGCTTCCGCACCACCGCGGCCCGGATCGCAGCCGCATCCCCCAGCCACAACTCGAACCCCAACTCCGCCAGCAGCCGCTCGAACCACGGATAGTGTCCGCAGGCTTCCATTCCCACCCGCACCACTTGGCCCGCCAGCGCGCGGTAAAACTGTTCCGCCTCGGCGCGGTGCCCCAGACGCCGCTCCTGATACTCTCCCGTTTGGTTGTCAAAGATCGCGACCTGCTGAAAACCCGGATGAAAATCACAGCCTATAATCAGCATGACGTTGGCTCCTTCTCTCGAGCCTTGGTCTGTTTTGTCACAACCAATCTACTCGCTGCGATGAGCCAACGTCGTTATGCAATCAAGCGAGACGCCTTTTGTCTCGCGAAGGATCTGGGCGTGCCGCGCAACCAATTTCGCGCTTTTTGCGAAATTGCAAGAATGCGCGTTCGGCGCGCTTCCTTATTCCTCCGGCTCTTTGCGGTTGAAGCGATTCATCGCCGCCGCCGGACCCTCTTTCAAAATCACCTTCACCGCTTCCTCGGCGGTGTCGAGCAGCCCGTCGACAACGGTTAACTCGGCTTTGCGCATCGGCGCCAGCAGGTACGCGGCGCCATCGCCCACTTTCCGCTCGGGTGCCACGCCGATCCGGATCCGCAAAAAATCCTGCGTGCCCAGCACCCCGATGATCGACTCGATTCCGTTGTGCCCCGCCGAACTGCGCCGCGTGTGAATCCGCAGCGTGCCCAGCGGAAAATCCAGCTCGTCCTGAATCACAATCAGGTCCGATTCCGGCTTCGCTTCGTACTCCTCTACCAGCTCTCGCACCGAGACGCCACTCAAATTCATGTACGTCTCAGGCTTGGCCAGCAGCACCGCGTGATCGGCAATTACCGCCCGGGCCGTCAGCGCCCGGCACTGCCGGTTTCTGACGTCCACTCCCAGATTTCCCGCGATACGATCAACCGCCAGAAAACCGAGGTTATGCGGCGTGAGCTGATACTCGGTACCGGGATTGCCGAGACCAACGATCAGTTTCACGCGGATTAGCTTGTGTGGGGCCGGGTCTCAGACCCGGCCAGGCCGAGCGTAGCTCGGCTGCTCTCCCCACGAAGCTACTTCTTCTCCTTCTTCTCAGCCTTCTCCGGCTTCTCGGCCGCAGCCTCGCCCTCTTCCTCAGTCTCCTGTTTGCCCTTCTTGATAACCTCGGGCTCAGCCGGAGTCGCTGCCGCTTCCGCCGCCACAGCTTCAGGCGTCGCGACCACTTCTTCCTTCACCGAGGTAACGTGCGCCACGGGCTGATTCGCGTCGGTCAAGAACTTCAGCTTTTCCGAGTGCGGCAAATCCGAAACGCGCAGCACCATGCCAAAAGTCAGGTGGCTGACGTCCACATCGATGTGGCTCGGAATGTCCGCCGGCAAGCACTCGACCTCAACTTCGCGCAGCATGTGCTCCAGGATGCCGCCTTCCTGCTTCACGCCCGCGGCCTCGCCAATCAAGGAAATGGGCACGCTGACCCGCAGCACCTTGTCCATCGCGATGCGCTTCAGGTCAATGTGCATCAGCTTTCCCTTGATGGGCTCGTACTGCCAGTCAACAATCATGGCCTTGGTGCGCTCGCCGCCGTTGAGCGTGAGATCGAAGATGGTGTTATGACCGGTCTCCGAGTTCAGGATGCGCAGCACGTGCCGCGGATCCACGCTCACCGAGAGCGAGTTCTTTTCCGCCCCGTAGACCACGGCCGGAATCTTTCCCTCACGGCGCACGCGGCGGGCCTGGTTCTTGTTGCCCGACTCCCGCGGATGCGCTTCCAATACGTTCTGTTCCAATGCAGTCGCCATAGAATTCAATTCCTATCTGAAGATTTCAATTGTCATCCTGAGGCGACAGCTTTTCGTCGCCGAGGGATCTAGGAAACATCTGATTAATTCTCCGACTTCCTCCGTGAACCCCTGCGTCCTCTGTGGTTCATGCTCTCCGTCCGCATCTGCTCAGAGCCTCCCTACATGAATAACTTGCTGACCGACGTCTCTTCATGATTGGCCTGAATCGCGCGGCCAATCAAACCCGCAATCGAGAGGACCGTAATCTTTCCTCCCTTTTCCGTACGCGCCGCATCGGCCTCGGCGCTGAGCGGGATCGTGTTCGTGACCACCACTTGCTTGATGAGCGAATTCATGATGTTCTCGACCGCAGGTCCCGAAAGTACCGCGTGCGACGCACACGCGTAAACCGACGTCGCGCCATTCTCCACCAGTGCCGCTGCCGTCTTCACCAGCGTGCCCGCGGTATCAATCAGGTCGTCAATGACCAGACAAGTCCGCCCGCCGACCTCACCGATTACGTGCATCACTTCCGCCACGTTCATCTCGACGCGGCGTTTGTCCACGATTGCCAGTGCCGCATCCACCTTCTTGGCAAAAAACCGCGCCCGCTCCACGCCGCCCGCATCCGGCGAAACCACCGTCAGGTCCGGCAACTGCAGTTTCCGGAAGTGATCCACCAGCACCGGCGAAGCGAACAAGTGATCCACCGGAATATTAAAAAATCCCTGCAGCTGCGGCGTATGCAAATCCACAATCAGCGCCCGGTTCGCACCCGCCGTGGTCAGCAAGTCGGCCACCAGCTTCGAGGAAATCGGGCTGCGCGGCTTGTCCTTGCGGTCCTGCCGGGCATATCCGAAATACGGAACCACCGCCGTGATCCGCCGCGCCGACGCACGCTTCAGCGCATCGATCAGAAGCAGCAACTCCATCAAGTGCTCGTCCACCGGACGGCAAGTCGGCTGCATCACGAACACATCCGCACCGCGCACGTTCTCCTGGATCTGAACGTAGCACTCACCATCCCGAAAGCGAATCACCTGCGCCTGGCCACGCTGCATGCCCAGGAAATGACAGACCTCATCGGCCAGCGGTTCGTTCGCCGTTCCGCTGAAGATCTTGAACTTGTCGTCGGAACGCGGGCGCTGTTTCCGTTCCGCCTTCTCATCCGTCACGGGTGGACTCTTTTTTTCGACTTTTTCTGTCTTGTCGGGCGGCGTCACCAAAGTAGCCATGGTTATTTGTCTCTGGGCTCCTGGCCTTCAGTTTGTACCGTTTTCGCTTCCAGTACTCCGTGGCCAGCTGTTTTTCTGGCAACCGACTACCGGCAACTGCATTTCTGGCTGGGCCGCTAGGATTCGAACCTAGACAAAGTGCTCCAAAGGCACTTGACCTACCATTAGTCGACGGCCCAGTACGGACAATTGCTGATTGTTCGTTGTTGAAACCCCAGCGGGGCCCGACTCAATTGTCATGCAACAACGAAAAATCAACAATCCAAAAATTATTCGCCATCGACCATCCCTGCTCGTGTGGTGACGGGCGCCTTCGCCCGTCCAGCGAAGCCTGCCCTGAGCCTGCCGAAAGGGCGAAGCCGAGCGCCACCCGGAACAAAACTCGCCCTCACTGCATTACCCGTCGCCAGTAACCCTTGCGAGTCAGCGTCGAGGTCGCCTGGGCCATCCAGCCTTGCTTCCGGAGCCTTATCGTTGCCCGCACGGCTGCCTCGCGCGAGCCGAACAGCCCATACAGCGCTGACCCGGAACCCGACAGTGACGCATACTTCGCGCCCGCGCGCACCAGCGCGCTCTTGCCTTCACGCAGTTCGGGATACTCAGGAAAGACGACTTGTTCGAAGTCGTTCTCAATCCCAGCCCGGACAAGCCAGAGAAGCGGATTCTCGGCCCGGCCCCCTCTTCCAAAAAAACTCGAAGGAGCACCGGAGTAAAGCCCACTCAGCCATGCCGACAACTCGCGGCCAAGCTCATTCATTCTATCGGACGCCCCCGATACCGTCAATTTCGCGCCGCCGGTCCGCAAAGGTTCTGCCTTTGTTTGTGTGGGGCCGGGTCTTTGACCCGGCCAGGCCGAGCGAAGCTCGGCTCGTTCTCGCTTGGGGACCTCACTCGAATTCTGCAGCACTGGCTCTGCCTCGCGGGCAGAAGTGCCCGCGCCACACAACCTATCCCACTCCGAAAACGCCTTCGGAGTAGACACACCCACGTCCGGTGTCACCACAACACAAGCCATCGACGGCAAATCCGGCAGTGGATACACTTGCTCCCCACGCCCCACACCCAACACAGTCCCGCCCACCAGAAACAGCGGCAGGTCCGACCCAACTTCCGCCGCGATCCGCAATTTCTCCGCTGCCGGCAGCGCTTTCTTCAGCGCCCGCTCCAGCCCCAGCAGCGTCGCCACGGCATTCGCCGAAGCCCCACCCAGCCCGCCCTGCACCGGCAGTCGCTTCTCGATCTCAACGACCACACGTCCCTTCGCTCGCAACGCCCCCATGGCTCGCTCGACAATGCGGAAACAAGTGTTCGACTCGTCCCGCGGGACGCGCGGATCGGCACACTGAATCTCGATCCCCGAACCGCGTCCCACGCTCACCCGAATCACGTCGTGCAGCCCGATCGTCTGATATACCGTCAGCAACTCGTGGAACCCGTCATCCCGAGCCGCCCCAATGCGCAGCCCAAGATTGATCTTCGCGAACGATCGCACGGTCACGGTCATGGAGGGATTGATTGTAAAGGCTAAGCGGCTGAATGAGGATAGGCCAACGGTCCCGCAGCGCCGCGATCTCACGATCCATTTCGTCGATCCCTGGCTAGGGTTGGCGTATACTCTCTGCCACCGCCATGCCGTACGATGAGTATCCAGACGAGAGGGGTCTTCGATACCCGGTTGCCTTCCTCTACAGCCTCGTCATCGCACTTTTCTGGATTCCGGCCTTCGTCATCCGGCGGACCGGTCGTTTCGTGAGAGAAATGGGCGCGGAGAACTGGCCACGGGCGAACGGATTAATCACGGGTGGCAATTCCAAGGTCGTCCACGGGTGGGTCGTCGACTACGCTTTAGGCCAGCTGGACTATAGCTACAGGGTCGCCGGCGAGTACTATGCCGGCAGCATCACTCGACAATATCCCGACGAACAGGCCGCGTGGGACTTTGTTGATGCTCGCCGCAGCAAGACGGTCGTGGTAAGGCATAAGGACGATAACGCTCAGGCGTGCGTCCTGCGGGACGCGGATCAGGAACCCTGTTGGACCGAGGGAACCAGGTCGGGCCTATGTGCAATGGTCTGGCAGCATTGGAGGGATGAATTGCGGAACGAGCAACAAGCAGTTCCAGACAATGACGATCTCGGAGAGGATGACGAGGATGTCGACCGCAGCGATGCGGTGGGCCGTTAAGATCGACGAGGCCTGAACACCTCGCGAGTGCCAATCCGTGGCGAAGAGAAGTTGCCTACCCGCGCCGCTTATACAGAATGGCAAACTCAAATCCCGTATTCGGCGGAAACAGTTCCGCCACCTTCCGCAGTCGTTCGGCCAGCGCAGAGGGCGCCAGCAGCGGATAATCGCGTTCCCGCAGATCGTAATAATCCACATCCAGATATAACGACAGCAGGTAGATCGAGATCGTGTCCGAGAACGTCGCCTCCAGGTATTCGCTCTTGAAGCGCTCGCTCTCGGGACCACCGGCCGTTGCCAATTTGCGAGCCTCCCAGGCGTCGAGCGAGGTCTCGCCGCGAACCCCCGCTTCCGCCTGGCTCCACGCCATTTCGCTGAACTCGCGCGAGACCCCGGCGCGTTCCACCAGCGCGTGCCCCACATTGATATAGAACTCAAAGGCCACCGAGAACTTGTCGTCCATTAGCCGCGTGGAAATAAACACACACTGCGAGTCGCCCAGGTTCAGATTGCGATGGCACACAGCGTTATCGCTGAGGGCAACGTCGTAGCGGTCGGCGATCAACGTCTCGTCGCCTTGGCTCACGGTTAACGGGACAAAGTAATACGCCTTGCGCTCCAGCGCACCGGCAACGCGAGTGGGCACGGCGGCAATCATGCGTTCCAGATCGAGGGAATTCACCGCGATCTCGCCCGCGGCGGCATAGCAGATTCCGTTGGGTGCCTGCGAAACCGGGGTGAGCCGAACCACTTCGGCGGGGCTACGCGTAATGGCGGGGGCTGCCTGCGACATTCTGTCTATTCTACATATAACGTGGAAATATAAGGCATGGCGGCGAACCGAGTAGTGGCTCTCTAGTATGAGGATGCTTCATAGAGGATGCGTCATCCCGAACCCGGCGCAGTTCAGCCGGGTGAGGGATCTCCCCGAGCACTCCGCTCGTTTGCGAAGGAGATCCTTCCCTCCGCCTGAAGAACGGCTCCGGTCAGGATGACGCCCCGCAAACTCTACCGCAGAATCGGCAGGCACAGGCACGGGCGAACCGCGAAATCCAGCCCTGACATCTTCTCCAGCGCCGGATGCAGCAGCGAATCGCGGCAGGGTTCGAGAGTAATGACAAACGGCAATGCCGCCTTGTCGCATCCCGGTTTCTGCAGCACCGAATCGATGTTCAAATGGTGCTCCGCCAGGATCCCCGCCAAACGCGCCACGATCCCCGGCTGATCGCGCACAAAAAACCGCAAATACCAAGGAGTCTCGAAGTCGTTACTAATCGCCGCCGTAGAGACGTAGCTTGCTACGTTTCGCCCCGTCCCTGCTGCCAGGCTCTCGGCGACGAACATCAGGTCAGAGACAACAGCGACCGCCGTCGGATCTCCCCCCGCTCCCGCCCCCAGAAACGCCATGTCCCCGCCGTACTGCCCCGACGTGAGGACGAGATTGAGGTTCCTCTGCACCCGCCCGAACGGGGAGTCGGTGGGAACCAGACACGGGCCGACATCGGCGAACAGTGTGCCCTCCTTCAAATCAGCGCGCGAAATCTGCCGGATCGTACATCCCAGTTCAGCGGCGTAGTCGAAGTCGACCGCATCAACGGGGCGAATCGTCCGCGCCCGAACCGATTCCGGAACCACCCGCGTGTTCAGCCCCGCGAGCGCCAGGATGGCTAACTTGGCCCTTGCATCGCCTCCATCCAGGTCTTCCGAAGCGTCCGCCTCCGCGTATCCGCGGGCCTGCGCTTCTTCGAGCGCTTCGCTGAATGGGATCCGCGCATTTTCGATGCGACTCAGAATGTAGTTGCAAGTCCCATTCAGAATTCCCGCGATGCCGTGCAGCCGATCCCCGCATAGGCCCGTGCGCAACGCCGGAAGAACCGGAACCCCTCCCGCCACCGAGGCTCCAAATTCCAGCCGGCATCCCTGGCTCGCCGCCAGCTGCAACAGATCCGGTCCGTGACGCGCGATCAGCTGCTTGTTGGCGGTGACTACCGATTTCCCGCTCTTAAGTGCGTCGCGCACGATCTGTTCTGCCGGGCTCAACCCGCCGATTAGTTCGATCACGATGTCGACATCGGAATTCAGCACCGCTCGTACATCGTCGGTCCATACGACGTTGCTCGGCACCCAAGGCTGCTTCTTTCTCTCTACATTCCGGTTGCAGATATGGGTCAGTCGAAGAGTACGGTCGCCACTCTCGCAGAGAATCTTCGCCACGGCGCGGCCGACGGTCCCGAAGCCAATCAGGGCAACACGGCAGGAACTTTCCCCGGGCCTGCTCCCGCTGGCAGCCGATTTGGAGGGCGTTTCAGACAACGGATTTGCTCTCTCACTAAAAAGGAATTCTTTATCATACGTGCCAGTGCTCTTCTGGTGTACTGCAAAGAGCAAGCGGCGCATCCTAATTCGCAGCGCTAACAGCCGCGATGTGCAATACCGAGTGTCCCTCCGCCACCATCGAGGCAGGATAGATGTCGCAGATGATTCGCCGCCTCAGGGCGGCGCAACGGGCGGAGTTCGCATCAAAGTTGGTAATATGGTGCCTTCCTGCTGCGAGTCGGAATCGACGCGGGAGCCATGCGGACGTGCTCTTTCTCAAGCGCCTCTCATTGCTGAGCCTTGAGCCGAGCGCTGTGCTCCGCAATCACGCCCGGTAGCGGGAGGAGAATGAATGATTCGAGAGTTCGCCGCGGTCCCCGGCTGCAAGTGGAGATGCTCCAAATGGAGATGGACGGTCGTTTCGGCGATCCCATCTTTCTTGATGATTCTGGCGGGACCCGCCACCGTCGTTGCTCAGCAGGCCCCTGCCCAGCCTCCAACTCAACAAGCTCCCGCTCAACCTCCAGCCGCGCAACAGCCCGACAATCAGCAATCCAGCAGTCAGGAAGCTTCGCAGGAAGAGTCCACGTCCCGCCGCAAAGTCAAGCCGCGCGATTACAAGAATTGGTCCTTTAACGTCGGCGGCGGGGCCAGCGTCGACAATGGCGCAACCAAAACCTATGTACGAGGCGGTGGCGTCATCGCGGCCGCCGGTGTCGCGCGCAACTACAGCAAGTATTTCGGACTCCGCGCCGACTTCCAGTGGGACAACCTGCCCCTGCGCAATTCCGCGCTGCAACTGGCGCAAGCACGCAGCGCTACCAGTCAGGCCTATACAGTGATGGTCGATCCCATCATCAACCTACCGGTCACGACAAATTGGGGGGGATATGTCGTGTTCGGAGGGTCCTATGTGTATCGCTCCGGCAAACTGGATTCTTCCACGGCCCTCCCGGGATCGGCCTGCAACGCCTTCTTCGTCTGGTGGGGATCATGCTTCAATGGCAGCCTGCCGATAAATGGGAAGTTTCTTTCCGAAGGCCAGAACGAATTCGGATTCAACTTCGGCGGCGGAGTTACGAGAAAAATACGCCCCAACCTCGAACTCTACGCCGAGTTTCGTTACGTCCGCGGCACCCACAGCGGCATTCAGACCGCCTTCCGTCCCATCACCCTCGGCCTGCGCTGGTGAAATTCTTCGCCACCCTACTGGGGCGTCATCCTTCGCGCAGCCGTTCTTCAGGCGGAGCGAAGAGCCTGCCCTGAGCAAAGGACGGTCTTGGGGACCGTCAGTACTGGCAGAAACGTGGGTCGAATGAGAGACTGCGCAGGGCGTGTCTCGGCAAGCTATAACCGACTACGACATGGCGCTTCGTGCCCGTCCCGGAGCATGGTTCCGGTGGCTTGCGGTCAGGACTTTGGTGGCAGTTCGCCGCAAGGTAGGGCGGACTCGACCCCGTTGGAGAGTTTTTTCACCGATCCGCAACCGGGCCGAGTCTCGCCGATTTCCCGAAGCGAGGTCAGTCTATGGCGAAGCCGCAGCGAGTGCCCAAAAAACAGAAGCAAAAAATCACACTGCACGATCTGAAAAGTCTGCCCGTGCTACATCTGCATGCCGCCGGCATCGACGTGGGCAGTGCCGAGCATTATGTCGCCGTGCCCGCCCACTGCGATCCCCAGTCCGTGCGCCGCTTTGGCAGCTTTACCGCCGACCTGCATCGTCTGGCGCAATGGCTGAAGGCCTATCGCATCCAGACCGTGGCCATGCAAGCCCCCGGGGTGTACGGGATCGGTCTCCATCAGATCCTGCAAGAGTACGGGCTGGAGGTCCAGGTGGTGAACGCGCGCCACACCAAGACTCTGCCCGGACGCAAGAGCGACGTGCAGGAGTGCCAGTGGCTGCAAACCCTGCATACCTTCGGCCTGCTCAACAACAGCTTTCGCCCGCCGCAGCAAATCCAAGTCTTGCGCTCCTACATGCGCCAGCGCGAAGTGCTGGTCGCGGCCGCCGCTACCTGCGTGCAGCACATGCAGAAGGCGCTGACCGAGATGAACCTGCAACTCACCAACGGGATCAGCGACATCAGCGGAACCACCGGCCTGGCCATTCTGCGAGCCATCGTCGCGGGCGAGCGCGATCCGCACCAACTGGCCGCACTCAAACACAGCCTGATTCGCGCCACGCGCCAAGAGATTGCGCAAAGTCTGCAGGGCCACTGGCGCGAAGAGTTACTCTTCGTCCTGTCTCAAAATCTGAAGCAGTATGACTTTTATCTGGCTCAGATCAAGGAGTGCGATCAGCGCATCCAGGCACAGATGCAAACCATGGAGGCCAGAATCGATCCCGTGGCCCACCCCATTCCCGCTCCCCGCCGCGCCAGTTGGTCGCGCAAACGCCAGCCGGCTTTCGATCTCCGCGGCGAACTCTATCGCGTCACCGGCGTCGACCTCACTCAAGTCGACGGACTCGATGTGCAGACCATCCAGACCGTCCTGTCCGAAGTCGGCGTCGATATGAGCCGCTGGAAAACGGAAAAGCACTTGGGCTCGTGGCTGGGCCTGGCCCCCGACAATCGCGTGCGCGGAGGAAAAATCCTGAAGCGGGGTACCCGCCACGTGGTCAACCGCGCCGCCACCGCGCTGCGCCTGGCGGCCTGGAATCTAATCCGCAGCCAGAGCGCGCTGGGAGCCAAGTTTCGCCGCTTACGCGCCCCCCTCGGACCGCCCAAGGCCATCACCGCCATGGCCTATCAGCTGGCCCGCATCGTCTATCGCATGTTGAAGTTCGGCCAAACCTACCATGACCAAGGCGTGGCCCACTACGAAGCCAAACACCGCGAACGACAACTGTTCTGGCTCACAAAACAAGCCGCCGCACTCGATTTGCAACTTATTCCAATCGCGGAGGTTACACTTTGAGTTTCTGGAGAGCAGAAGGGATCTCACGGGGAGGTGGATCTTCCCTAGAGCGGAGACCCCAGTTACTAAAGTTATTGGCCGTCTGTACTTGGCAGTTGTGACCCTCTGCTGCCTGTGATGTCATCAATCCATCGGGCAAGAATCACTCCCAGATGTGACTCTTTTCCGCCCGCGACCCGAGGTCTATTGAATGAATTGGTACTTCCTTTTTTTCTTCGTGTCAGGATTTTGCGGCATCCTCTACGAGATCGTCTGGCTCCGCTTGTCGATGGCCCAGTTCGGTGTTACCAGCGCCCTGGTTGCGATTGTGCTTTCCATGTTCATGGCTGGATTGGGCTTGGGCTCATGGGGTAGCGGATATTTGGTGCGCCGCTATGGCCAGCAAGCCGGCATTTTCGGCCTTCGACTCTATGCCCTGGCTGAATTCCTGATCGGCATCTCCGCATTGCTTGTGCCCCTCCAGTTGCAGTGGGGACGCGCCCTGCTGGAAACAACCGGCCTCCCTTCGTCTGGAGCGTACTACCTGGCGTCCGGCGCCTGGATCGCCCTCACCTTGATTCCCTGGTGTGCCTGCATGGGCGCAACCTTTCCTCTGGCGATGGCGTCGATCAAGAACACCTTCCAGCGGGAGTCGTCCAGTTCCTTCAGCTTTCTCTATCTTGCCAACGTCATCGGAGCGACCGCCGGCGCCATCATCCCGTTGCTTCTGATTGAACTTTACGGCTTTCGAGGAACTCTCATCGTTGGCGCTGCGTTAAACACGTCGTTGGCTATCTCCGCATTCGTGCTTTCAACTCGGGTTCGTGCCTCACAAAGCACTACTCCTTCTCAACAAATCGCGCCCGAGGTCCCTCGCCCATCGGTCTCGCTCAACCGCCGCCCGCTGTTCCTGTTGTTTGCGACCGGCTTGACCAGCATGGGCCTCGAAGTCGTGTGGATCAGGCAGTTCACTCCGTACCTGGGCACCATGGTATATGCGTTCGCCGCGATCCTCGCCCTGTACTTGGTGTCCACACTAATCGGTTCCAAAATTTATCGCGTGTGGGCCAGAAAGCAAAGCGGCGAACCCGACCTCATCTGGCTCGGCTTGGGCTTTTGCTCGTTTCTGTCTTTAGCGGCCGGCGATCCTCACTTCCGCCTGTTGACTCTCCTCCGTCCCATCATCGGAATTGCGCCCTTCTCCACGACTCTGGGCTTCATCACACCCATGCTGGTCGATCGATGGTCGGAAGGAAATCCGGACCGAGCAGGCACAGCTTACGCCACCAATGTCGTTGGATGCATCCTCGGCCCGCTACTCGCCGGTTTTCTGATGTTGCCTTTTACCAGCGAACACTGGGTGATCTGTATCTTCGCCTTCCCCTGGCTTCTGTTCGGATTGAGTCCCCAATGGCTGCCGGCGTCTGCCGGTAGACGTCAGCACAGCCTGGCCGCCTATGCCATGGCATTGCTGGCCCTGCAACTGGCATGGGTGAGCAAAGACTACGAGAGCCAATTCCCCGACCATGCCGTGCTCCGCGACAGCTCCGCTACCATCGTCGCCACCAATCAAGACGGAAGGAAACAACTATTGGTCAACGGAGTCGGAATCACTTCCCTGACTCCCATCACCAAGATGATGGCGCATATGCCGATGGCGTTTCTGAACCGCCCGCCGCAAAATGCCTTGACCATCTGCTTCGGCATGGGAACAACCTTCCGCTCGCTGCTCTCCTGGGGAGTTCCCACCACGGCCGTAGAGTTGGTGCCGAGCGTTCCCCGCATGTTCTCGTATTACCATCCCGATGGCGCCCAGCTCCTGCAGTCACCTTTGGCGCACGTCGTGATCGACGATGGACGCCGCTATCTCGAGCGTTCCTCCGAACAGTTCGACGTCATTGCCATCGATCCCCCGCCTCCGATCGAGGCCGCCGGATCGAGCATGCTTTACTCCAAAGAGTTTTATGCCATCCTCAACCAACGCCTGCGGCCAGATGGAATCCTGCAGCAGTGGCTACCGGAAGGCGACCCGGTGGTGCGCAGTGCGGTGGCTCGCGCTCTATTTGAGTCTTTTCCCTATGTCCGCGTCTTTCGGTACCACTCCGACTGGGGTTATCAGTTTCTGGCCAGCAAGCAGCCTATTCCTATCCGGATGCCAGCCGAGCTCGTCGCACGAATGCCCGAACCCGCGCTCCACGACATTATGGAATGGCCGTTTGAACCAACGGCGCAACTGGAATTCACCTTCGTACTGCAAAGAGAAACATCAGTCGCTCAGATGATGGCCGACGATCCGGACGCTCCCGCCATGCTCGATGACCGTCCGGTCAATGAGTACGTCTTGCTGCGCAAACTGAAAGGAAGCAGATTCCAAACAGATTCTCTCCTCGCCTGGTACGAACACACAAAAGCTCCGTGACGCGTTGTGAGAACTAGATTCACAGGAGAACGGGACCAAAACCTTCCAAGATCCAGCCGCGTAGCGGCGTCATAGGAAAGCCCGGCACGGAAGTGCCGGAAGGGAACGTGAAAAGGAACGCGAGTCCCCGAGGGACGGCACGGTTCTCGCGTGAAGCTCTCACCTCGACGCATTGCGCGCGAATCCCTTGAGCCATCCTTCCTCGCGCACGTATTCGTCCTGATATCGGCGCAACCGCGCAGCCAGAATCGAAGCCCGCCCAAGGTATCCCACCACTTTGCGCTCATCGGCGCGATCGACAACCGGCAGTCGCCCCACATCAAACCGCAATAGCTTTGCTGCCGCCTCTGAGACGAGTTCGTCAGGATAGGTCACCACCAGGTGCGTCTTCCCCGCCTCCTGTACGCTCATCGCGCCCGATGGATCCTTATCCAGCGCTCGCACAATGTCGCCACGCGTGATGATGCCCGCAAGCTTCCCGCATCATCCAGAATCAGCAGCGCCTCGTGCCGCGCCACCGCCGGATCATGCCGCGCAATCCGCTCCGCCAGCGCTCCAACCTTCGTATCGGCCGCAATCACCGGCGCTTCCTTCTCCATGGTTTCTCCGACCGTTGCCTGCGTCAGCGCATCCGCTTCGTAATCCTGGTGCACGCGCAGTCCGCGCCGCGCCAGCTTCTCGGTCATGATCGAACTCGTGGGCATGAACAGCATTGCGATTCCGTCCGCGATCACCGCCACCAGCATCAGCGGCAGCACCGAGTTGTAATCGCGCGTAATTTCGAACGCAAAAATAATGAACGAAAACGTCGCCCGCGACGCCGCCCCAAATACCGCTCCCATCGCCACCAGTGCGAACGCTCCCGGAGACAAGTGCGCCGCCGGAAACACATGATTTCCTATCATGGCAAACAGCCCGCCCATGGCCGCGCTCCACATAAAAGTCGGAGCCAGCAAGCCGCCCGACGTCCCCGATCCCAGCGAAATCACCAGCGCCGCAAACTTCGCCGCCATCACGATCAGCAGCAATCTTCCACGCCAGCTGGCCGTTAAGAATGTCCCCAATCGTGTCGTATCCCACGCCAAACACCCGCGGCACGAAGAACCCAATGACGCCCAGCCCCAGCGCCCCAATCGCCGGCCACCACAGTTCATCCACTGGAAGCTTTTCGAACAAGTCCTCGACCCAATAAAGCGCCTTGCTCAACGCCACCGCCGCCAGCCCGCACATCGGGCCCAGCACCAGATAAAACGGCAAGCGCGTGCGGAATCCCGAAGTCCATCGCGGCAACCTGAAACATCGGCCCCGGGCCCAGCAGTTGCATATGCACGGCCGTCGCCAGCGTGCTCGCGATCACCAGCGGAATGAACGACCGCGACTTGAATTCAAACAGCAACAACTCAATCGCGAGAATCACTCCCGCAATCGGCGTGTTGAACGTCGCCGACATGCCCGCCGCCGCGCCGCACGCCAGCAAAACTTTCCGCTCGACCGCCGTCGTATGCAGAACCTGCCCCACCAGCGACCCGATCGCTCCGCCAGTCTGAATGATCGGCCCTTCTGCGCCAAACGGTCCGCCAGTCCCAATCGCGATCGCCGCCGAAATCGGCTTCAGCAGCGCGACTTGCGGCTCGATCCGGCTGCGGTTGGTCAGCACCGCCTCCATCGCTTCCGGAATTCCGTGGCCTTTGATTTTTGAGGTTCCGTACTTCGCCATCACCCCGACAATCAGCCCGCCGACAACCGGCACGAGAATGACCCACGCGCCCAGATGATGCTGCCCCACGCTCGTGAACCCCGTCGACCAGCGATGGAAGAAGAACAGATTCGTGAACAGCCCAATCAGCTTGTAAAGGGCGTACGCCACCAGCCCGCCCAGCAACCCAATGCCAGCCGCAAGAAACGACACCAGCACAATCCGAAACTGCGCCGGCGTAGCCGGCATCGGGCTCACTTTGCTCTGTGTTGCAAGTTCATTACTCATAGTCGTAGAGATGTTGCTTGCGATGTCTCTGCTGGAAGCCCCGCTGACGATTGCGAGACCGGCGGGAAGAATGTTTCTCCACCCATCACGAAATCTTCCGCGCTCGCGCCGGCGCCTGATCTGGGCGCATCACCTTCCGTAGCGCCGCCACCAGGCTGGGCGCCGCGCTCTGCAACTCCTCATGATGATGCAGCGCCAGTTCCGCCAGCACCCGCTCTCCCTTGGGTGTCAGCGCCAGCAACACCTCGCGCCGGTCGTCCTGTGCGCGCTCCCGCTTGACGTATCCGCCGGACTTCCAGCCGGTTCACCAATTCCACCGCGCTGTGATGCTGAATCTGCATCCGGTTGGCCAGTTCCCTGATCCGTGGCCGCACCCCCTCCGGTATCCCTTTGATGGCCAGCATGAGCTGGTACTGCCCCCGCTCCAGCCCCGCCGCCTGCACCGCGTGCTCGCTGAAATGCAGAAACTTCCGAATCTGGTACCGGAACTCGGCCAGGGCTTGATAGTCCGACAGGGTGAGCCTCTTCATGCCGCCGATTGTATCGTGCCGCGATAATCTCCAGATATTATATCGTGAAACGATATATGATGGAATCACTGCATATGTGGGGACAGCCGCCCCGGCTGTCCAGTCGAGCGAGGTTCGACCTCTGCAAGGACCGGGCCTGTGCTCAATTCAGCCCTTCTACCCGGGCGTCATCCTGAGCGTAGCCGTTTTTCAGGCGGAGCGAAGGATCTCGCACAACAAAACCACGAGGCGGTATCGCAACTCCCCAGCTAGCCTCTTTCCCCGCATCCATTTAGAATCCTTAGTCCGCCAAGGAGACCCCCACCGTGATCCCGCGCTACACCCGCCCCGAGATGGCCCGCATCTGGAGCGACGAAAACCGCTTCCGCACCTGGCTGGCCGTCGAAGTCGCCGCTACCGAGACCTTGGCCGAGGCCGGCCTCGTCCCCAAAGACGCCGCCAAGGCCATCCGCGAGCGCGCCGACTTCCGCGTCGAACGCATCCACGAGATTGAAGCCGAGGTCCGCCACGACGTCATCGCCTTCACCACCGCGGTCGCCGAAATCGTCGGCCCGCACGCCCGCTGGTTCCACTACGGCCTCACCTCCAACGACGTGGTCGATACCGCGCAAGCCCTGCTTATCCGCCAGTCGTCGCAAGTGATTGCGCAGGATCTCCAGCGCCTGGCCGAGGTCCTGGAGCGCCGCGCCTGGGAGTTCAAAGATACCCCGATGGTTGGCCGCACCCACGGCATCCATGCCGAACCCATCACCTTCGGCTTCAAACTCGCGAATTGGTATTCCGAGACGCAACGCAACATCGCGCGCTTCATGGCCGCCGCTGAAGACATGCGCGTCGGCAAGTTCTCCGGCGCCGTCGGCGTCTTTGCTCATCTTTCGCCCGAATTGGAAGAGAAGATCTGCGCCCGCCTGGGATTAAAGGCCGCTCCGGTTTCGTCGCAAGTGATCCAGCGCGACCGTCACGCGCACTATCTGGCAACGCTGGCCGTGATCGCTTCCACGCTCGACATGATCGCTACCGAGATCCGCCACCTGCAGCGCACCGAAGTCCGCGAGGCCGAGGAGTACTTCAGCGAAAAGCAAAAGGGATCGTCGGCCATGCCGCACAAGCGCAATCCCGTGACCTTCGAACAAATCAGCGGCCTGGCCCGTGTTGTCCGCAGCAATGCGCAAGCAGGATTCGAGAATGTCGCTCTATGGCACGAGCGCGACATTTCCCACTCGTCAGTCGAGCGCGTTATCCTGCCCGACTCGACCACGCTCGCCGACTATCTTCTAAGTAAGACCGCCAATCTGATTGAGACTATGTTCGTCTACCCCGACCGCATGCGCGCCAATCTCGAAAGTACGCGCGGCCTGATCTTCAGCGGACAGCTTCTGCTCGACCTGGTCGAGCACGGCGTCAGCCGCGAAGACGCCTACCGCCTCGTACAATCCCACGCCATGCGCGCCTGGAAGGAAGGCCTCGACTTCCATCAGCTGGTTCTAGCCGACAAGGAAATCACCAGCAAAGTCCCGCGCCAGCAAATCGAATACGCCTTCGACCTCCAGCGCCAATTGAAAAGCATAGACAAGATTTTCGCTCGCGTCTTCGGCGGAAAGAAAACGGCACCGCAAAAAGGAAGAAGAGATAAAGGGTGCCCCACCCTTCTCGCGCATTTTGCGAGAGGGTGGGGGTTTTGACTTTTGACGTGGGGAATTCGAACCGAATCCCTAATCCAGCAGCGGCCGTGCCGACCCGCCAAGCAGCGAGCTGTTCATGCCGAAGATGTTGTGATGTCCTTCCGGCCCTCCCCAGGCAAACATCAGTTGAACCATGGGGAACGCGCCCGCGCGCAACGTGAATCCCGCCGCATAGGTGTGTCGCAAATGGCTGAATCCCAGATCGCCTCGCGTGAGCGCAACCCTGCCTTGGTCCGCCATGAACTTGAATCCAAACGGTCCCCAGATCGAGTGCTCGAAGCTTTCCTGCAGCAGAAGAAGATTCGGCGCCCGATACCGGTAATCCTGATAGCTGGGAAGCGCCATCGCGCCATTGATGTCCTGCCCGCCCAGCGTCTGCTGGAAATAAAAAGGCACGGCACTGGTCGCCGAGTTGATCGACTCCGAAAGCAGCAGTCTCGCTGTGATGAAACCATTCAGATTCCGCGTGTGCGGAATCTCCGGACACTTATCGTTCACATGCGCGCACGAATCGGGGCCATGTTGATCGGTGCTCGACGTGACAGCCTTGGCGTTGCCGTAAAGATAGAGAGTGTGATTCAGGTCGACCGTCCAGCGTTCAAACGAATTCGCCGAACTCGAAGGTGCGAAGAACTCCTGGAAACTCCCCATGTAGTTCAGTTTCAGATAGTCGCCGGTGTCGGGCTTGATGCGAACTCCCTGTCCCAGTTGCACAAATCCCGGCTGGCTGATCAGGCCCGGCGCGGTCGCATTGGTATACAAGGTCTCAATTGACGGAACCGACTGCCCGTGGTCACCGCGGATACTGACGAATCTCCCGTTGATCTCCCCCAGCAGCGCCAGGTTCAGCTTTCGGATAGCCGCCCACTCATACACCGGCTTGATGGCGTTGGCGCCCACGATGGTCTGGGTCATGCCAAACAGCGACGCCCCGGCGAGTGTCGTGTCGTTTCCCTCGCCGAAGTAGTTCAGCTTGTTCAACGAGGTTGTTTGTGCATAGAGGTTGAAGAGCGCGTACGGATGCGTAAAAGGCGCCGTGTCTTTCGTGTTGTCGCTTGTCTTCGATGGTTCTCCCGGCGTAGGAATAACGGCCTCGATCGTCGGCTGTTTCGGGTGTGGTGTATGAACCAGCTTCATGTATCCGCCCGCCCGCCACGCGCCGCTGGTCGCCCCGACCGCGTCAAAGTCCCAGCTGAGTCGCCAATTCCTGGTGTTCTTCGTCCACACGAAAGCGCTACCCAGGCCAAATCCATTTTGCGGAGGCATGCTGCCTGCCGCGATGTGCAGCGGGTGGTCCGTAAACAAGGTGTAGCCGCACATCGGGATGGATTTGAGCGTGAAATTGCAAGCCTCGCTCACGCGCTCCCCTTCGCGCCGCAGTTCAGCGTGCAGCGGGCTCTCGTGCTGATCCTGGGCGAGCGCCGCCACCGATGCTAACCAGACCACAACGAAACACCACCGCATCACTGCCTCCTGCCGCCGAGCGTTACTTTTTCCGCTTACTCGGGCTGCCCTTCTTTTTCGACCTGCTTTTTTTCTTAGCCCTCCGCTCGGCCGCTTCATCAGCGACGGCGGCAATCTCGATACCCCGCTTGGGCTTCCGTGCCCTTCTCACGCGTTCAGCCACCGCGTCGTCGTGCGCGGCGTGAATCGCTTCCGTGACCGACTGGATGTAGCGCGCCGCCTCGCTTTCAGTCTGAATAGCATGGCTGAAGATGCCGCTGTGATACTGCGGCGGCAGACTCTTCTCCGCTTCCCGCAGATGTTTCACCTGCGCCAGCAGCAGCGACGACACAGGCCGGTTCGGGTCTCTCACGCTCTTTGGGCGGGGAACATCGATGACGTCCATCTCGCTACTCCTCTCCATTCAGTTCCTGATCCTGAAGGCCGGGCAGTCGGTACGCATCACATCCAGCGAAAGCAGATTGTTCGCCAGATTCCCTTGCCCGTTATTCGGTTCGATAAAAACGTCGGCATTGGCCTCGCGCGGCGACGCATCGGGAGACCCGCCAAGGAAGAACTTCGAAATGGTCGCCGGGATCGAAGCATGATCGAACACGCGGTTCACCACGGTTCCCTTCGGAATCCATGGCGAAATCAGAATCGCGGGCACCCGCACTCCCAGTCGGTCGAACTTGAAAGGCTGCCCCGTGCCAGGATCCACCTGCGAACAGGGAAACTTGTCTGGCTTGCACGCTGGCGGCACAACGTGGTCGAAGATGGCTCCGTGCTCGTCATACACCACCAGCAGTGCCGTGTTGGCCCAGTTGGGGCCATTCTTGATATGCGTGTAAACCTCGGCGATCAACTGCTCGCCCGCCTGCACATCATGGTCCGGATGCTGATCGTTGGCCACTTCCTCACCGTCGTCGCTGTCATGATCGCTGTAGTTGGGCTCGACGAAAGAATAGTCCGGCAGCAATCCCTTGTCGCAGTCGCTCAAGAACTGTGGATACGTGCCGAACACATCCGTCTGATGCTGCAGCAGGTTCGCAACCTCCATCGTCGAACTCGACGTGTCGTAGTAATAGACCTTCGCCGAGTGCTTCGGACTCGCCGTGACGAGCCGCGTGTATATGCTCTTGATGGGCTCGATCACATCAAACGGATCCATATCCACCCGCCCGAACGACGTCCCATAATGCGCAAACGCACGATTGCAGATGGTCGGACCCGGAATCGAAGCGAACCAGCGATTGAATACCGCAAACTGCAGAGCAAGCGTGGTCAGCACCGGCAGGTCGCTTTGTTTGAAGTAATACATGATCTTCTGCGAGTGCTCGACGTCCTCGCGTTGATGGTAGTAGCTGGTCACGAATCCCTGCATGTTCGCGACCCGCCCTGGGCCGGTTTGCCCGTTGTAGATCTGCACATCCACCGCGGGAAAGTGATGGTCCGGGTCAGGATTCAGCTGTCCCTGAAACTCAGCCAAAGCCTGCGGCTTCACTGGATTGTTGTTCGCGTCGGGATTGGTGTAACCGACTGCGTCATCCAGCCCGCCGATGCCGGGCAGGGATCCCAGCATGTGGTCAAACGAACGGTTCTCCATCATCAACACCACGATATGTTTCAGCTGGTCGAGTCCAGGTGGCATGGCGCACTCCTGCAGATGCTGATTAAGTAGTGCAGCTTATCTCAAAAACGTTTCCCGGGGATAAGTGAGAAGGACGGAACCTGGCCGAAGGCACAACTCTGGACGAGCCGTTGCCCTCCGCAGCAAATTCGTTCTCTCTGTTACGAATTCAGAACAACCATTGTGGGGCGGACACTCCCTTCGACTTCGCTCAGGGCAGGCTCTGTCCGCCGTCTTTAAGCTTGGCCCTGCTTTTAAACCGGAATTGTAGCGCAAAGACCTAAGTGCAGACTCCTCATTTTTCAGCACGGGGCAAGCAGCGCATCCAGAGAATCAATGATCCTCACTGCGACTCTTCGCGCCCAGGACCGCCCTCAATGGATGCCTTCAGCGCTTTCGTGACTTCGCCAGCGATGTCATCCTGCACCATCAAAATGTCATCGAACGGCCGATCATAGGTTTCAGACCAGACCACATACCCGTTGTCCGCGCGAATCAGCCGAGCCGCGACTCGCAGCCGGGCGCCGGACTTGCGCACGCTTCCATCGAGTACGTAGACGACGCCTAGCTTCTTGGCAATATCGGCGACAGGTATTCTTTTGCCCTTGAAATAGAACGACGACGTCGGCGCCGGCACTCGAAGGCCCGGGATCTTGCTGAACTTGTCAATCAGTTCCTCGGTCATACCGTCGGCGAAGGTCTCCTCGTGCATCCCTTCGGTCAGGTCGAGCTGTGTGTGCGGCTTGGCCTATGGCGCGGGAGTTCAGGAGATAATGAACCTCGTCGTTTTGCCGCTCTCCGCGCTTCACGCCCGAGGCCCTTACAAACTCCACGACCTGATTCTAGGGCTCGTAGTGCACATGGTCGTGATCGGCCTGCCGATTTCCTACAGCGTCCGCCGCTTCGCGAAATAGACGTGGGCGGCGCGGAAGTTCCCGAAAAAATATTGGGACGGGTGGACTCGGGTGCCCCACCCTTCTCGGGCATTTTGCGAGAGGGTGGGGATTTTGATCTTCGTTAAATCAAATCCGAGTTAAACGAGTGCCCCCGCCCCCTCCTCGGCAAGAAACATCGGATCCGCGCAAGCCTGAATCTCAATCACCCGCAGCAAATCCCAAGCCTCCCGATACCCCGTCCACTTCGACCGCTTGCTCCCCGGCGTAAAATGCAAAGTCAGCCTCTTCCCCATCGCCTCATACGGAATGATGTACCACTCCCCCAGCGGAATGACGAACACCGCAAAGAAGTCTACCGTCCCCGCCGCATACTTCTTCCTGCCCGGCCCCATCACATTCAAGCTGTACTCTCCCCCGCGCCGGCAATAAATCGTCGACTTCACCTGCACCCGCAAAATCCTCCCCCCATTTTCCACAGCCACGTCATACCGCCCCGACTCCCCATAAGGCTTCAACACTCCCAGTCCCAACCCCGCCGCCTGCGCCATAAAGCAAAGTTCGGCCCACTCCCCGCGTTCCTTGCATCCCTTGATCCAATTCGTTTTGTTTTTCCTTTTCATACCCCAAGTACACGTTGTCATTCCGAGCGAAGTCGAGGAATCTGCTTTCCCCGTCTCGACCCCAGAGAAGTCCAGTCCGGGTGCCCCACCCTTCTCGCGTCCTCTGCGAGAGGGTAGGGATTTTGACCTTCCTCGCCCCGCCCAAAAATAAAAGGCTCTCCCCGAGCCCCGCCCTTTCCAATAGATTTTTCGTTCGCCCCAGACACCCGACACTTCCCACCCCTGTCCTCACTATTCCCGTTCTGAAATCCTCAGTAAAGGTCATCCGTCACATACCCCATCTGAGGAAAATTCCCATTTTCTGTGGAAAACTCCCGGGATCTGCTTTCTTCTTGTTGTCGGCAAGGTTCGATATCACCTCGGGTCTGGGTGTAAAAATCCTCCCCCGCCGTGAAAATCCGAGAAAACAGATTAGACTCTTGGAGAAAAATAAACCGGGCTCCGTGGAGGTATCGAGCAATGACTCATGCGAGACCAGGTTCCCTCGTCCTAACTTGCACGTCGCTTCTCGTTCTGCTTCTTAGCGTAGGTTGCGGTACCGGAGATCGCCATCCAGAAGGCGATCGCTCCGTCTGGTTCGTCCAACTCACTGATCCCCACTTTTTCCTGGATACCTCAAAAGACTCCGATGCTGCCGAGAAGGCAACTCGGGAAAAGCAGGAGAAGCTCGACCAAAATGCCGTCTCTGACTTCTGGAAGCAGGTTCCTTCGCTCAGTAACGATCGGCCAATTTCCTTTGTGGTTGTAACTGGCGACCTTGGTGTTGAGCCGTGTTCAATCGCAGATCTGCCGGCTCCCACTCCACCCGCCAAGCCTGAGCCCCCCAAGGCTAAGGATTGCATCGAGAAGGTCAACAAGGATAAACGCGCGAATCAGATCACGGTACTAGCGGACCTATTCAGCAGCAGCCCAATTCGCGACATCTACCTTGCAGCCGGAAACAACGACATCGCGTCGGAGGTCGCCTCCGATGATGCACTCGACTATTTCGATCAGTTCATGGCTGATCTGCAAAAGAAAATCGACGATTCCAAGAAGAATGTGCAGCTGCATAACCTGACCGGCTGCTACTCCGCCAAGGGTGGTTCTTGCTCTGCGGATGTGGCGGAGACTCCCTACCGCCTGATCGGGTTTCCTTCCTATTCGTTCAAGAACCGCGAGCCCGGTTCGGATACGAATACAGCTCTCCAGGAAAAACAATTCGAGACCTTTAGCGCCCAACTGGATCAGGCGCGCCAGGCGGGCAAGAAAGTCCTGGTGGTGAGCCACGTTCCTTTGATCGACGATCCATTCACTCTGGCCCAGGACCGCTATGCTGCCGTGCCCCCTCCCGCCGCAATCGAGAAAGACCCGAAGAATGCAAGGTCGGCGTGGTCCACCTGGAACGTGAGCAAGAAACTCTCAGACGAATGGCAAGACGCGATCGCATCCGATGCCGTGGCGGGCGTACTCGCTGGCCACTTACACGACTCGCACAAAGAGATTTATCGTCAGCCCTACACGTGGTCCACCGTCAACGATCAAAAGACCGGGTTCAGCAAGCTCTACATGGCCCCACCACTCTCGGTTAAGAAACAGGACACATCTCCGATTCAGGCGCGGGGTTTTTCGCTAGTAGGTCTCCGGCCGGACGAAATCAAATACCAAATCTACTGGTACAACGCTGAGAAAGGCGATTTTGCACCGGACCAGCGGGACGAGCATGCGAGAAGAAAGTGGGAGCGCCATGAGTACAGATGGGAAGTCATTCCGGGCAGTGTGGAATACATCATTGGCTGTGTGTGGAAGTTCCTCTGCCCGACTACGCTCGACCAGTCAGCAATTCTTTTTATTGCGCTGCTGGCGGCGTTTCTCACGGTGGTTCAAGTTTGGCAAATTCCCGAGGCAGAGAACCCTCTCAATGTCAAAACGGTGACAGCGACTGCACAAGCCGCCGGAGGATCTCAGACAGCGTCCGCGCAGGCATCCGAGCAGGCCAAAGCCGCCTTCGAACCATCCCCGTTCGCCAGCAACTTTGGAAAGACGGTCATTACTGGCCTGACCGGATTAGCCGCAGAAACCGTCCTCAAGTCTCTTGAGGGCAAGCCGACTGCAGACGATAAGGAGTACTACATCGTCTGGTTCGTAATCTTCTTCTTTCTGCTGCTGCTGAGTTTGGCTTTGTTCCGTGCGATAGTAGAAGCAATCCGGTCACGCATTGCCATCATCTACTATCCACTGCCTCCGAGGAGCGGAGCGACACCTCCCGATGGTCCAAACGGTCCCAAGGAAAGAAGCACTGCTGGGAGAATGTGGGACTCGCTGAGGTACTGGGCACTGCGCACTGGGCACTGGTTGCTGTCGCTGAAAGTTCCCCTTCTAACGCTTCTCGATACCTTCATCAATCTTATCCAGGGCAAGAACCAGACGAACACACGCGTATTTTCGGAGACAATTGTCGAACAACAACGGAACGTGATTCGCGTTGCCCATACAATCCGACGCCAAGTTCACGACGTAATTTTTAATGCGCTCCTGTCAGATGGTTCGCTGCTTGAGGTGCCGAGCGAGACACCGGCACAGTTAACGCAAGCTACGAAACCCCAACCTGCGGGAGCGGTAGCAACTCAGAGTTCTGCGGAAAACGCTCAGGCTGCGCCCGCAACAGGTCCTGATAAGCCAACGCCCCGACCAACTCCCCAGGACGTTCGCGTGAACATCAGTGTGCTCTCGGCGGATCAATCGAAGGTGTTTTACATCGCCCGGTCGCCAGGTAGTTCATTGAAATCCTTCCCGAAGCGATCAGTGGCGTGGGTTTCCGTATTCACGGGTAAGATACGCTGGTTCAAGCGTTCCTACCAAGAGAAAGACATGCTCAGCAAGATCGTTTTGTTCGACAATACGTCAGGAGCGATTTCCGACGCGGAACAAAAGATCTACCTGCAGAGTAACTACCAATCGCGCGACGATGACTACCAGGCATTTGTCATTTTCCCGGTACCGTGGCCGCAGCGGGGCTACGGCAGCCGATATGTTAAGGGGGCAATTCACATTTCGTTCCGTAGCCAGGACCAGTTTGAGAAAATCTGGGCCATCAAGGAGGACCCTTCCCTAAGCGGGTCCGCCGCTGCGGGTACAACTCCACCCACGCTAGACCTAGAGTACAGATTCGAAAACAAAATGATCGACGACTCTTGCCGCGATAAGGAGATTCAAGCAACCTTACGTGAAGCCGTCGCTATTCTGGGCGAACTCCTCCGCGGCTTCAACGAGCACATTTACTTCAGCTCTCCGGGAGGGGGCGAGTGCCCGGAGTAGTCGTCGCGAGCAACGGGCATGGTCGTTTGACGCTGAAAAGTAGTGAACCACCAAGGGCATGAAGTGTCACGAAGGGTTCACTGCAGACGTTGGACCATGCCACCCCGATGTATTCGCCTTATATTCGCCCAATGTATAATGGGCTATGCGGTCTTTTTCGTCTCCCACGCCGCTCAGCGAGCATGCCCTAGCCGTCCTCGAGAAGCGCTTCCTGTTGCGCGACGAGCGCGGAGAGGTAGCCGAGGATCCGGATGGCCTCTTCCGCAGGGTCGCCCGAACTATCGCCGCTATCGATGAACGATACGGTGACTTCCGCCGCGAGGAATCAGAAGAAGTCTTCTACGAGCTGATGACTTCTCTGCGGTTCCTGCCAAACTCCCCAACCCTGATGAATGCCGGTACGCCGCGCGGCCAGTTGGCTGGATGCTTTGTGTTGCCCATCGAGGATTCGATGGAGTCGATCTTCGGAACCTTGCGCGATGCCGCATTGATCCAGAAAAGTGGCGGCGGCACAGGATTCTCGTTTTCTCAACTGCGTCCACGGGGAGATTACATTCGCTCCACCCGAGGTGTGTCGAGCGGCCCGGTTTCGTTCATGCGGCTCTACGACTACTCTACCCAAATTAATCGCCTGGGAGGGACGCGTGCCGGCGCCAACATGGCGGTGCTTCGCTACGACCATCCTGACATCCGGGAATTTGTTGGTTCGAAGGTCGATCCCGAGAGCCTCTCTTCTTTCAATATCTCCGTGATGGCGACGGACGACTTTATGCGAGCCGTGGAACGCAGGGAGGACGTCCCGTTGCGCTTCCCATCGAATGGGAGTTCTGGCGTCCCTCGGAACAGAATGAATGCGGGCACATTGTTTGAAGAAATCGTGGAAAACGCCTGGCGGACGGGGGATCCGGGTCTGCTGTTTTACGATCGAATCAATGCCGCGAATCCTACGCCACAACTGGGGCCGATTGAGGCTACGAATCCATGCGGCGAGCAGCCGCTTCTTCCCTACGAGTCGTGCAACCTCGGTTCGATCAACGTATCGAAATTCGTGCAAGGCGGGAGCATCGACTACGAAGAACTCGGCGGGGTGGTCGCACATGCGGTGCACTTCCTGGACAACGTACTGGACACCAACTGCTATCCGGTGGACGCAGTCCGTGAAGCCACCCTGCGAAATCGCAAGATCGGCCTCGGAATCATGGGATTCGCCGATGCTCTGATCAGCCTGGGGATGCCTTACGCTTCGTCTGCGGCCCTGACGTTCGCGGAGGAGCTCATGGGGTTCGTCCAAGAACAAGCCAAGCTGGCTTCAGTTCAACTGGCGAAGGCACGAGGTCCGTTCCCAAGCTTCCCGGCCAGTCGACTCCATGCGGAGGGTCATGCGCCTCTGCGCCATGCCTGCGTCACCTCGATCGCTCCGACCGGAACCATCAGCCTCCTGGCCGATTGTTCCAGTGGTATCGAGCCTCTTTTCGCATTGAGTTATCGCCGGCAAGTTATCGGTTCCACCAACAAGGTCGACGTTCATCCTCAACTCTTACGAATGCTTCGTTCCGAGCGACAGGATTCCGAGTCGCTGCTGAAACACGTGCGGGCAACAGGACGGCTGAATGCTCGTTCTGCTCCGGAAAAACTTCGTCAACTGTTTGCTACCGCGCATGAAATCGTTCCCGAATGGCACGTCAAGATACAAGCCGCATTTCAGCGCCATATCGACACGTCCGTCAGCAAAACGATTAACCTGACGAACGAAGCAAGACCTGTCGACGTTGCCGATGCGTATCATCTCGCGTTTGAGAGCGGCTGTAAGGGCGTGACGGTGTTTCGCGACGGTTGCAAGCACGGTCAAGTGCTGCGATCGGGCGTGGATGGCGAACATTGCCCGGAGTGTGGAGAAGCTCTGGTAGCGCAAGCTGGTTGCCAGACCTGTGGCGCTTGCGGGTATAGCATCTGTAACGTATAACGGAAAAGCGAACACATCATTATGACTTTCTACGCTCCGACCGACTCAAAATTTACCCGGCATTATCGGGAAGAAGTCGAGATGGTGTTTTCCGGCATCGATTGTGTGCTGAATGGCGAACAAGCTGTCTATTGCAGCAGTGAATTGACCACCGGAGTGAGGTTGTACGAAGCGTTACGCGAGCACCATTTGACGACCGCGTCCGAATTGAAGAAGAAGATAGGACAGGAATGGTTTGAGAGCAACATCTTCCGAGTCAATATGCGCTGCGCCATGGACTTCGCAAAATCCGTGCGCGCCAGCATGGGCCATAAGACCATGGTGATCACTCCAGCTCCTTTCGCGGCACGTGACTGGAGCCAGCCCGAGTATTTGGGATTCTGGGAGACGTTAATCCGCACACGAATCAAATCTGTTTGGTTTAATCAGAATTGGGAATTCAGTAATGGCTGTGCGTTTGAACTTGCGGTTGCGCGGCACGCCGGTGTTCCCACCATGGATCGCGACGGGAATGTTCTGGGTTCCGAGGAAGCGATCCGGCGCCTCGAAAAGGCCGTCGCTCAACTGAGCGCTGAAAAATTTGATACGACCAGACTGCGTGAAACACTTACCCTCTTTCACTCACCCCAGGCGCAGGATGGAAACGCCTCCGATTTAGTCTCCGAAAAATCGAACACCTATTTGAGATCCTAAGAAGCGTCCGGCTGCAGTCGCCTGCAGCCGGGCGAACAATATTGCGACTGGGAGCATCCCGGAAACCGTACCTCAGCTGCACCCCGAGGTTGATCCGCAGCTCATGCATCGGTAGCAGCTGCCGTTTCTGGTCATGATGCTGCCGCAGAAGCTGCAGGTGGGCGCGTCTCCTAGATCGATCAGGCTCGACAGGGCGTCGGCGGCGTGGACGGAGCCGGTTCTCAGATCCCGGTTCTCAGTTCTCACTTGCTGCGCGGAAGCATCGGCCTCGCTGGCTACTGACTCCTGACTACTGACTCCTGCCGGCCGCAGCCTGAGGTTGTCGAACAGCATTTGCTGCTGGCCGGTCAGGAAGCGCATCTGGAGCCAGCGGAAGATGTAGTCCATGATCGACTTGGCGTAGCCGATTTCGGGGTTGCCGCTCCAGCCGCTGGGTTCGAAGCGGGTGTGGGCGAACTTTTCGCAGAACAGTTTCAGCGGGACGCCGTGCTGCAGCGCGATCGAGACGGCCAGCGCGAAGCTGTCCATCAGGCCGCTGACCGTCGACCCTTCCTTGGCCATGGTGATGAATAGTTCGCCGGGCTCGCCGTCGGGATAGAGGCCGACGGTGATGTAGCCCTCGTGGTCTCCGACTTTGAATTTGTGGGTGATGGAGGCGCGCTCTTCCTGCAGCTTGTGGCGGACGGCGCGGGGAGGAGCGTTCAGATCCTCTTCCTCCGCTAACAGCGGCGGGCAGGAGTGCCCGCCTTACGCCGATTTGGCCGTCTTCGTCCCCGCCGCACTGAGCGGCTGCGACTTCTTGCAGCCGTCGCGATAAATCGCGACCGCCTTCAGGCCCAGCTTCCAGGCTTGCAGGTAGGCTTCCATGATGTCTTCGACGGTCGCGTTCTCGGGAAGATTGACGGTCTTCGATATGGCTCCGGAGATGAAGGGCTGCGCGGCGGCCATCATGCGGAGATGTCCCATGTAAGCGATGGAGCGCGTCCCTTTGGCCGGCTTGAACGAGCAATCAAATACGGCAAGATGATCGTCTTTAATATGCGGCGCGCCTTCGATGGTGCCGGTAGCGTCGATGTAGCTGACGATGGCGTCCGCCTGCTCGTGGGTGTAGCCGAGCTTGAACAGCGCAGTGGGCACCGTGTTGTTGACGATCTTGATCATGCCGCCGCCGACCAGCTTCTTGTACTTGATCAGCGCCAGATCCGGCTCGATTCCTGTTGTATCGCAGTCCATCATGAAGCCGATGGTGCCGGTGGGGGCCAGGACTGTTACCTGGGAATTTCTGTAGCCGTGTTTTTCGCCGTGGGCCAGGGCCTCGTCCCAGCACTGTTTGCTGGACTCGTAGATGGCGGGCGGGACATTTGACTTGTTGATGCCGTTCACGCTGGCGCGGTGCATGCGGATTACGTCGAGGAAGGGCTCGCGGTTGATGTACCAGCCGGGGCAGGCTCCGCCGGGCATGGTCCGGCTCGCAGCAGCAGCCGAGCTTCGCTCGGCCGGACGGCCGGGGGCGGCCGTCCCCACATGAGCATCTTGTCCCAACTGAGCATCTTGTGCCAGACGAGCATCTTGTCCCAACTGAGCTGTGCTAATGCCTGCGCCTAGATTTGTTTCGGACAGATTTTTCTTGGTGGCTTCCGTGGCGGGGACCAGCGGGGGGCATTGCTCGGCAATGCGGCTCGATTGCAAATACGCTTCGCCGCACATGATCGCGGTGACGCAGGAGGCGTAGTCGCGGCCGGCGTCGGAGTCGTAGGGGAGGCCTGCCGCCATCAGGAGCGCGCCTAGATTGGCGTAGCCCAGGCCTAGCGGGCGATAGTCGTGCGAGTTGCGCATGATGTGTTCGGTGGGGTATCCGGCGTTGTCAACGATGATTTCCTGCGCGGTAATCAGCACGTCGACTGCGTGGCGATAGGACTCAACATCAAACGTACCATTGGGCGCGAACTTCAGCAGGTTCAGGCTGGCCAGGTTGCAGGCCGAGTCGTCCAGGAACATGTATTCGCTGCACGGGTTGCTGGCGTTGATGCGGGCCGTGTTCTTTGACGTGTGCCAACGGTTCACCGTGGTGTCGTACTGCATGCCGGGATCGCCGCAGTGCCAGGTGGCTTCGGAAATTTTCTTGAGGACGTCTTTGGCTTTGTAGGTCTTGACGACCGCTCCGTCGGTCACCGATCTGGTGGAGAAATCGGTGTCGCGGACCACGGCGTACATGAAGTCGTCGGTGACGCGAACGCTGTTGTTCGCATTCTGGAAGAAGATGGACGAGTAGGCGTCGGAGTCGGGATGGGAGCCGTCGTATCCCACGGAGACCAGGGCGTGGGCCTTGGCTTCTTCTTTCATCTTGCACTCGACGAAGTCCATGATGTCGGGGTGGTCGACGTTGAGGATGACCATCTTGGCGGCGCGACGAGTCTTGCCGCCGGACTTAATGACGCCAGCGAAGGCGTCGAATCCCTTCATGAAGCTGAGCGGTCCGCTGGCGGTGCCGCCGCCGGAGAGGGTTTCCGTCGATCCACGCAGCGGGGAGAGATTCGTGCCGGTGCCGCTTCCCCACTTGAAGAGCATGCCTTCGGTTTTGGCCAGGGTCAGGATGGAGTCGAGCGAATCTTTCACCGAGTTGATGAAGCAGGCCGAGCACTGGGGCTTGGAGTATCCGGCAACGCCGAATTCTACCTGCTGGGTTTGCGGGTTCCAGTGCCAGTTCTGGCCGTCGGAGTTGGGCTCGATGCGGTCGCATCCCACGTTGAACCAGACCGGCGAGTTGAAGGCCGCGTACTGGCGGACGAGGATGTGGACGAGTTCGTCGTGGAAGGTAGCGCCGTCTTCGGGAGTTCGGAAGTAGCCTTGAGCCAGTCCCCAGTCGCGGATGGTTTCGGCAACGCGGGCTACGAGCTGGCGGACTCCGGTCTCGCGCTCGGGAGTACCGAGTTTGCCGTGCAGATATTTGCTGGCCACGATGTTGGTGGCGGTCATGGACCAGTCTTTGGGGATCTCGACGTCTTTCTGCTCGAAGATCACGTTGCCCTGGGCGTCGGTGATCTGAGCGGTGCGGAGTTCCCATTCGACTTCAGAGTAGGGAGAGACACCGGGCTTGGTGAAGAGACGGCGGAAGGAGAGGCCGGGGGCTTTCTTCTTCAGGACTGCGGGGGTAAGAACAGCGGGGTTCGCGGCGTTTTTGGTTTCGGTTTTGACTTCTTGCATCGGGGTCTCCATTAATTAGATTCTATGCGTGTTGCGCCGATTCAGGCGTCCGGCTGGCGGGCGGGGAATCGGGTGGTGCGAGATTGGGAAAGAGCAACTGCGCTCGTCCCTAGGGGGACGGCGCCACCCATCCCTCCCGGTTAGAAACCGGAGGGGAATGGGGAAGGACAGTGAATGTTGGTGGCGGCTCCGGAGTCCAGCTGCGGGGCTGCTGTCGACTGAACGACTGGCATGACTGTCGATTTGTCGACCTGCCTTTGCAGGGTGCCGACAGACGCAATTCCCTCCGCGGCTAAAGCCGGCAGATTCGGCGCGGCCTTTTCGGCACGACTTAAGTCGTGCCCTTCCCTGTTTGCTGTGAGATCAGTGACCAGGGTCGCTTGGGCCTCGTTGGCCTGCGGAACGTACTCGGTGGCGGGAGTCAGTTCCAGAGAGCTGGCGAAGTGGGAGCCGATGCTGCTCGCCTTTTCCGAGGAGTTGGCGATCCATTGATTGAGCGCGCTGCAGATTGAGCGGCGCTGGGATTCCTCTTCGATCACGACGAAGCGGACGAAGTAGCGGCCCGAAGTCAGGCGCGCGCGCATGGGGTGATGGGCGGCCAGCATGCGGTCGAGGACGAAGGCCATGTCGTCATCTTCGAAGAATCGGGAGACGGCGAGCATGCGGCGGGCGGGGACCGAGGTGCTGGCGGCGAGATCGAGCCGAGCTGCGCTCGGCCTGACCGGGTCTGAGACCCGGTCCCACACGGACTCAGCCGAGCTTTGCTCGGCTGTCCCCACATAAGTCTTTAGCGTGCCCCCAAGAGCTGCGGGACCGAAATCCATGATCTCCTCGGCTAGGGCGAAGACACCGGGCTTACTAGGGACCAGCAGGAGGCTGTGATGCGACTCGCAGCGGAACCAGCGGGACCAGTGCAAGCGGCGATAATCCACAGGACGGTCGAAGCCGTGCCGAGCCAACGATTCAGAAACGAGACGAGTCAAACCTTCCATTCTGGGCTCCTGGGGTCTTTCTGCCGTGCCGGAGAAAAAGGAGTTCCCTTAGTCTGCCGGCGGGCAGGCTCTGCTTACAGTGCTGCGCTTTCGGTTGTTGTCGCACCCCGGGGGAGGGTCGGGGCACGGCCACCGCACTGCTCGGCTTCCGGCTCGGAAAAGCCAGAAGCTGGTTGCCAAGGATCAAAGTTGCGGGCGCCGGACTTACGGATCGAGAAGCCCGGGCGCCCTATCTACTGCTACGGACAGGGCCAAGTCACCTCTGGCTTGGCGCCTATCCACGGCGGTATTGCTGACTGCTATCGTCTAATTCCGCCCCATTCCCGTGAGGTGGAATTTCAGTGCTTGGGATTGCAAAGTTACTCCCGCCCGTTGTGCATGTCAAGAGGGAAACACTATAGGTTGTATCCCTAGCAATGACGGGCTTGATGCGGCCTTGACGCCGGGTTTTCCACACAAAGGAAGGTATCGGGGTGCCCGCGATCGACTTAGGAGGGACGGCGGTGGTCATTGTGGCAACGATCGTGGCTCGGGAGGTCATGGATGAGACTCTTGGGGTAAGGCCGAACGAAGTTTGACCGAGGACAGGACTGGCCACAACCGAAAATCGTCCAGGGCCTGTTGATCGGCTGTGCCAAAGTCGAGATTCCTGTGCACGGCTGTGGGAAGCGGGCGCCTAAGTCTGGTCGGTCAGGTAGCGGTATTGTTCGCCATGTTCGTCGGCCAGGAGAACCCACAGGGTATAGACGCCCAGGGCGGTTCCGAAAGGGGGATGGAACAAGGCGAGCGCTCCCAGAATGATGGCCGAAATCCGTGCCCAGGGACGGCGCTGGATCAGCCCCAGGCCGACGCAAACGCCACCCGCGGCAAGAATCGTCAGGGTGCCTCCAGCCACATAGATAAGGAACTGAACGACATCCGGCCAAGGCTCGTGATTGTGCACCACCCAGCGGACGCCGTGCCCGAACACCATAATGGCAACGGCTGGAATGAGAAACAGGCCACCGATCGACATCCAGAGTGTACCGAGGGTTTGGAGATGGCGCTCCAGTCGTGATTGGGCCACCGCGCTCACCGGATCGCCAATCCGGCGCACACATTTTGCACAGACGAGGGAGCCGGGTTGAATTTCAGCGCCGCAGCGGTTGCAGAACATGGGATCTCCCTCGCTTCCACACTCCAGAATACGAAGGGAATTGCCAGGAGTTCCGTGAAACGGCGAGACGACAGTGCGCCCGGACGGGGTGGCTCCAGAGGTACATGGCCTTAGTGGCCGTTGAGACAGGGCGGGAATTGCACGAAAATCATTCCCAAGTCCAGTTTCGCACAGGGAGTGAGTGTGTCCTTCGGTCGAGTGACAAGCGTCTTCTTATTTCTCGCGGCCAGCGTTCCGCTGGCGATGGCGCGCGATCTGGCGCTCGTCTCGAACAAGGCCAACTCGGTGAACGCAATCGCGCTGCCGGACCTGGCGAAGGTCTGCAAAGCGCAGACCAACCACTGGCCCGACGGGAAGCCGGTGACCTTCATCATGCGCGCGCCGGCAACTCCGGAGATGAAGATGGTTCTGGAAAAGATCTACGAGCTCCCCGAGGCGCAGGTGAAACAACTGATTGTCTCTGCCAACCATGGACGCGCGAACCATCCGGCGATTATCGTGGCCGATTCCGATGAGGACCTGGTGGACAAGGTGGCGTCGATTCCGGGGGCAGTGGGCGTGGTGGATGTGTATGCCATAAACAGCAGCGTGGCGGTCGTGAAGCTTGCGGGGAAATTGCCGCTGGAGCCGGGGTACCTGCTGCACGGGAATTAGGAGCGCTTGCAGGCTGAGACGTAGCCAGCTAGCTCTCTACGGAATTTCATGGGAACAGAAAAAAAAGCGCAAGCTGCTGCCGCTGGGGCTGAGGACGATGTCACGTCTCGGGCTAAAGCTCCCGCGGGCAAGGTCACCTTTACGCGCCGGTTCCCCCGCTTTGCTATTGACGTGCGCCTGCAGGTCAAAATGTTTCAAGAGGGAGAGTTTCGCACCTGCTGGGGACGCTCCACGGAACTCGGCCAGGATGGAATTGGCGCCACCCTCACCGGCAGCCTCGAAAGCGGCGAGATCGTAACCCTGGAAATTCCACTGCCGCTTACGCCCTATCCCATCAAAGTGCGGGCCATCGTACGCTACCGGCAAGGGCTGCGCTACGGATTTGAATTTCTCACGCTGAATGACGCGCAGCGGGATACGGTCCGCCGCGTGTGCGAGTATCTGGCGACCCAGGCGTAGGATTGCTGCAGACCGCGCTCTCTCGCAACGGTCCACGCGGACACAAGGGGGAGCTGAAATCCCGAACCCAACACATGACAAGCGGAGCGCATCCCATCGTATATTTCTAGGGCGACATCTCCAAGTCATGCGTGCCCTTCTACTTGCGCTCGGTCTGGCGGCCACCGCGGCGGCGCAATCCGCGCCCACGATCACGGTGACGGACGAAAATGGAGTTGCGGTATCGTCCGCACGGGTGTTCCTGGAATCTGCCCCTCTGCCCCCATCGCACTGCGAGACCGACTTTCGAGGACGCTGCCAGTTTCCTCTCCTCCCGGCCGGGCAGTATCAGCTCCGCGTCGAAAAAGAGGGTTTCTACGCGCTGGTGCAGAGCGGTTTGCAAATCTCCCCGACGTCCACGATTGATGTCGTCATTTCGCACGAGCAGGAAGTGCGGGAGGTGGTGGACGTACGCGAGTCACCGCCGGCCATCGATCCGGAGCAGGTTTCAGCGCAGGAGAGCATCAGCGGGCTGGATGTGATTGACATGGTCTATCCGTCGACCCACGACTTCCGCAACGTTCTCAATTTTATTCCTGGCGTGGTGCAGGATCAGAACGGCCAACCGCACGTGGCCGGAGCACAGACCTACCAGACCGTGACTTTGCTCGATGGCTTCAACGTCACGCAACCGGCCAACGGACAGCTTCTGGTGCGCGTCAGCACCGACGCCTTCCGCTCGATCCAGGTCGAGCCGGCGCGCGAACCGGCCGAGGACGGCAAAGGATCGGGCGGCGTGCTCAGCCTGAACACCGGCATTGGTGACGATCACTTCCGCTTTTTTGGCACCGACTTTGTTCCGTCATTGCAGAACAAGCATGGATGGAGGTTTGACCAGTTTCTGCCGAGGTTCACATTTTCCGGGCCTCTGCGTAAGCGGAAGGCGTGGTTCTATAACGCGTGGGACGGGGAGTACGACAATCTCGTATATACGGCGCTGCCCGTCGGCTCCGACAACGATCATATTTTGCGGTTGGGCGATCTATTCAAGGTGCAAACCAACCTGACCAGCCGCAACATCCTGACCACCAGTTTTCTGATGAATTATCTGCACGATCAATTTGCGTTTTTATCGCCGCAAAGTCCGCAACTTTCCAATCCCAGAAACGTGGAATCGGTGTATGTGGGAAGCGTCAAGGACCAGCACTACTTTGCCGGAGGTCAGCTGCTCGACGCCGGTTTCGCCTACGATCAATACAACTTGAAGATGACGCCCTACGGAACGCTCCCCTACTTCGTCAATGAGAGCACTGCGGGCGGAAGCTATTATCTCGGCGATGAAACCCATGCACGGCGTTGGCAAGGGCTGGCGAATCTACTCTTGCCCTCCCATCAATGGCTCGGGCGGCATGATTTCAAGGTCGGCGTGGATTTGGACCGGATATCGTACGACGCGCAGTTTGCGCGCCAACCAATTTCGTTTCTGAGCGGCGACAACCTGTTGAACTCATCGGATGAATGCCTCACGGTACCCCATACGGGCAGCTTCCCTTGCACGCGTTACTCGAGCTTCAGCGCGGCGCCGTTGCATTGGCAGTACAACGCGGAGGTGAGCGCGTATGCGGAGGATCGATGGAGTGTCACCAACCGTCTGCTGATCGAACCGGGAGTGCGTCTCGACTGGGACGAAATTGTCCGGCACGCTGAAATCGCACCGCGTCTTGCGGGTACGTACGTGCTCGACCAGGCGGGAAACACGAAGGTCTCTGCTGGGATCGGGCTGGTATATGACGCGACTCCGATCTATCTGATTGCGAGGCCTTATACCGGGACGAGGCAGGACACGTTTTACTCCGTCACGGACTCAACCTGCCAGGTGAATTGTGTGGCCACGACTGGTCCCATCCTGACGACGTTCAGCGCCAACCCCGGCGCGCTGGTGGCGCCGCGGTTTGTGAACTGGAGCGTCGCGCTGGAGAAGAAGCTTCCCGCGGCGATTTACCTCAAGGCTGAGTTTCTCGAGAAGCGCGGCTCTCGCGGATTTGTGTACGACGCGCCGCATGCAGCCACGGGTGGAAACTTCGTTCTCCAGAACACGCGCGACGATCACTACACCGCGCTGCAGATCATGCTGCGCCACAACTTCCGCGAAACCTATTCGGTGATGGGGTCGTACACACGATCGAGCGCCACCTCGAACCAGGCGCTCGACTTCAATGTCGACAACCCGATCCTGAGCGCGCAGCAGCCGGGCCCTTACTCCTGGGACGCACCCAACCGCTTCCTTTCCTGGGGATATGTGCCTTTTTTCAAGCTGCCGGTGGTTCATCAACTCGAACTTGCCTATTCCATGGAAACGCGCACGGGATTTCCCTTCAGCTTGTTCACAGACCAGCAGGAACTCATCGGGAAGGCGGGGACGCAGCATTTTCCGGAGTATTTCTCGCTCAATTTGCAGCTTGAGAAACGCTTCCACCTGCTTGGGTACTACCTGGCGTTGCGGGGCGGCTTCGATAACATCACGGGGCGGTGCGATCCCTTCGTAGTGAACAGTGTGATCGATCCGGTGGGCCATCCGAATCCCACGTTCAGCGCCTGCCAGGGGCGGGCGTTTACGTCGAGAATCCGGCTGCTGGGGCGGAAGTAGAGTCGCGGCAGTCGAGCTTCGCCCGAACGGGCAGCCCTTTCGGCTCCGCTCAGGGCAGGCTTGGGCGGCTGTCCCCACATGGATTTCTCCCTACGACGAGAAGTCTCATCGATGGCCGCGGGATATAATCATTTCCTCAGCGACTGCATCGAAACGCCGCTACCCGTCATCTCAACAACCTGGAGGACTATCATGGCTCACGAACTACCCCCTTTGCCGTATGCCTATGACGCACTTGAAACCACGATTGATAAGCAGACCATGACTCTGCATCACGACATGCACCACGGCGCCTACGTGAAAAACCTGAATGCCGCGCTGGAGAAGCATCCCGAGCTGGGCAGCAAGTCTGCGGAAGATCTGATTCGCGACCTCAACGCAATCCCGGAGGACATTCGCGGCGCCGTGCGCAACAATGCGGGCGGCCACGTCAACCACACCATGTTCTGGAAGATCATGAAGCCCAAGGGCGGAGGCGATCCCAATGGGCCCATCGCCGATGTGATCCACAAGTCTTTCGGTAACTTCAAAGACTTTCAAACCAAGTTCAACGATGCCGGCGTGAAGCAGTTCGGCTCGGGCTGGGTTTGGCTGGCGGGCAAGGCCAACGGCGACGTGCAGATCATTTCGACGCCGAATCAGGACAACCCGATTTCGCAGGGACTCTACCCCATCTTCGGGAACGATGTGTGGGAGCACGCCTACTATCTGAAATACAACAACCGCCGTCCGGAATATCTTGCGGCATGGTGGAACGTCGTCAACTGGGACGAGATCAACAAGCGCTATGCCGCCTTCAAGGCGGGGAAAGAAGCGCACGAACCGGCGATGGCGCACCGTTAAGCTGGGAAACTCGCACACGAGAATGAACCAAGGCCCCGCAAACTTGCGGGGCCTTTCTTTCATCTCTTGCGCTTGCTGTTTTCGGGCACAGATCTATGCGGCTGTCTCTATGTATTCGTTGGGCTGCTGTTCGAATTCCTTCCGGCACTCGTCGGAGCAGAAGACGTATTTCTTCCCCGCAAACTGCGCCTGGAATTCAGGGTTCATCTCGTCGACTTCTATCCCGCAAACAGGATCGATTGTCATTTGTGTCTCCGTGGTTGAGATTCGCCTGCTGTGCTTCAACTGTCAGCAAAGACTCTTCCGTTCTCATGGTTTCCAAGTGACTGAACACATTTGCCTTTCTCCCCACGGATCTTCCCACAATCAGGCTGGGCCGAGCGCGAAGGGAAAATTCTTCCCAGGGGTATGCAGCTTGTACTCGCCGCGGGCCCTCGCGTGATTGCCGACAGGCTGGTTCCAGCAAGATTGTCAGGCGAAGACTTCGTTCTCTTTTTATCGGGTGATTCCTGTATGTCTGTTCTTGCACCGTCGGTGTCTATCTCGCCAATGGCGAGAGCTACGGTTTGCGGTACACCACCCCGGCCTTCATGACGAAATCCACTTTTTCCATGGCGCTCACATCGGCCAGGGGATCTGCGGGCACGGCGACGATGTCGGCGAGCTTTCCCGGCTCAAGTGTTCCTAGGGAGTCCTGCATGCCCAGCAGATCAGCGGCCGTTACGGTCGCCGAGCGGATGGCTTGGGCTGGCGTCATGCCGAACTTCACCATCGACGAAAATTCTTTTGCGGGATCGATCTTCCAGTCGAATCCGCCCGCGTCGGTGCCAAACGCGATCTTTACGCCCGCCTTCATGGCGCGGCGGAACGTCTCTTCGTGAATCTGGATCATTTTCACCCACACCGGAGCGCCTTCCGCGGCCCGGCCCTGGGCCACGTACTCGCCCACGAAAATTGTCGGCACGTAGAACATCCCCCGCGCCGCCATAGTTTTCAGATCTTCGTCGGCGATGTAGTTTCCGTGCTCTATGGTGTCGACTCCGGCCTCGACCGAGTTGTGCACTCCGTTGAGTGCCATGGCGTGAGACGCAACCTTGTGTCGTTCACGGTGCGCCTCGTCGACGATCGCGCGCAACTCGTCGAGCGTGAAGGTCGGGATGTCATCGAGGACGCTGTCCTCGCGCACGCGGTAGGAACGGTCGCTGTAGACCTTGATCCAGTCGGCTCCGTGGCTGATCTGTTCGCGCACCGCCTGCCGCGCGTTGTCGGCGCCATCGACCAGCTGCACTCCGTGCGGTACGGCCACATTCGGTGCGTATCCCTGCAGCGGATACGCGCCGGTTACATCGAGCGCCCGGGTAGCAACTTGCATGCGCGGCCCGGGAATGATTCCGTTATTGATGGCCTTCTTCACGTCAGCGTCGGCGTAGCCTGCGCCTTCAGTCTCGACGTCGCGAATCGATGTGAAGCCATATTCCAGGGCTCGGCGTGCGTTCACGGTCGCCAGAATCGTGCGGTACTCGGGCGACTGCCGCAGCAGTTGCTCGTCGTAGTCGGCGGCGGTGATGTCACCTTGCAGCAGAATATGCGTGTGGGTATCGATCAGTCCGGGAAGACAGGTGTGGTGCGGTAGATCAATCACCTCCGCTGCATCGGGCGCACTCGCCGCCAGGGCCTTGATCTTTCCAGCCTCGATGACGATGACCACATTCGTCCGCAGTGAATCCCCGCGTCCGTCGAACACGCTGCCACATCGCAGCGCGATGACCTTCGTTCCAGTCTCCGCCGGAGAAGAGATCGCGGCCAAAAAGAAAACGATGCAGGCAACTTTGCGCATTGAATTTCCCTCCTGTAGGAAAAACCCGGTGACTGCGTTTCTGTATTTCCTGTGCAGAGCTTGTGGACAATCCGGTTGCCCACTCTAGCAGATTCTCCGAGCGGGACTCCGAATCGGCGAAAATGGTTGCTGTGTCGCGGGCAGCAGTGATCCGCAGGCAACGCTTGAGCGGTTCTGCCACGGCCAAATCGAACGTGAGGCTTTTCCTCAATTGCACCAAAAATACTGAATTGACCTGCGCTCCATTCGCACGTAAAGTCAGCTTCGCTCTCTCACAACACACCACCAGGTCGGCCCGACTGCATGAGGGCCGGGGGGAAGTGGTGAAAATAAGTGCAGCGCAAGAACTGCACTAGGGTTAGCACGACATGAAATCAGAGGAATGGAAGACGTACCGCACACGTTTCTTAGTCAAAGCCAAACAACTCAGTTCCAACCTCAGCTTCGTCGATCCACTCGGAAGGCAGCACTCCGGGCGCAAGGGCGATTACCTGGTCGAATCTTCCGATGGGGTCATCAGTATTGCTCCGCGCCAGATTTTTGAGGATATCTACGTTGCCATCGCCTTGGAAGGTGAAGGAACCAGTGTGCTGGCCGGAACCGAAGCCTGCCATCGGCGCAAAATGCCCCAGCCGTACCGCGACCGGCGCGACTCCCCCCAGCGCATGGGTTTGATGTGAGTTCTAGCCGAAGTTTGGGGACTAGGCAGACGACGACCGATCTAGTAGACTACCCCTTCTTCGTAGAATTCATCTTTCAGCTTCGACCAAGGAAAATCCCTCATGACGAATCGTGTGAGCTACGCGCCGCAGGATTTCCAGAAGATGTGCAAACAGGCAGAGAGAGACCATGAAGCGAAGAAATTGGTGGTGCTGATGGATAGGGTAAAGAAGCAAATCGCCGCGCGGCAAGACGAGGGAGAACCGGGGGAATCGGCGAAGCGTCCGGTCGCTGCGATCACGACGGATTCCGTCCGGCTGCCCAGCCGCACCGTTCCATTCGAGAGATAACAATCGGCACATTGAATTTGTGCCATCTGATTTGCGCATTCGCGCAAGAAAAACTTTTCACTTTCCACAACGGAATTTGCGCTAGAATAAGCGGGTTTTCCGGTGAATGGGCTCCCCAGCCACGGAGCGTTCCCCGGCGCCTTCCCCCAGGAGGTAGTAGATGTACCAGCCGTACCCAGGTTCTTCGACGGGCACTCGTCCGTTTCGCGATGTGGAGTCTCAACTCCGCGATTTATCTCAAGATTTTGCCATGTCCTTTAATACCGGAAACTACGATCAAGGCGCGAGTCTTTTTGCCAACGATGGCGTGCTGATGGTGCCGCAGAGCGAGGCCGCGTATGGACAAAAACAGGTGGAGCGGGCCTTGCGGCAGTTGGCCGACGCCGGATACAGCGATCTGCGCCTGGAGACAACGCGCGTGGACTACTCCGGCGACATGGCGATGGAACTGGGCCGTTTCTCAGTCGTGGTGCGGCAGGCCGATGGGACGCTGACGGCAGAGCGCGGCAGGTACGTGAAGGTTTGGCGGCGGCTGGGAGCCTGGCTGATCATGGCCGACTGCTGGAGCCGGACCACTCCGGCGATGAGCGACCGCGCAGCCTAGCGGGAACTGACTTCTGCACTTGCGGCAATCGAGAGTCCACGATAAGGTCGGCGGACATGGAACAACGGGAATCTGCACCGGCAGGCAGCGAGCACGGGCATGGGGCGGGAGCCAAGTCAGTCGATCCGGGCCAGTATTGTCCAAACTGTTCGGCAAAGCTGCGCGAGAGCCGGTGCAAGTTGAAGTGTCCGCAGTGCGGATTTTATTTGAGTTGCTCGGATTTCTACTGAAGAGGTCCGCTGTATCCCGCGACGAGAAGACCTCAGGGGCTAAAGCCCAGATTCCTTTTGGAGTTTCCGACGGCACGGCTGAAGCTGTGCCCTTCCCAAAACCATCCCTGCCGTCCTGACAGGTCTGCGCGGTTCCGTCTACAATAGTTGGGCATTTCCAGGAAATCATAACGAGGAGAAGACCATGCAACGCAAGGCCAGCGCGGTTTGGAAGGGTGGGCTGAAAGATGGTAAGGGAACGATTTCGGCTCCGGGTGGAGCGCTCAACAATACACAATATTCGTTTTCCACGCGGTTTGAGAACGCGCCCGGGACGAACCCCGAGGAACTGATTGCAGCGGCGCACGCGGGGTGTTTTTCGATGGCGCTGTCAGCCCAATTGGGCGAGGCGAAACTGACCCCAGAGAGCATCTCGACCACGGTTACGCTGTCGCTCGACAAGCTGGATTCAGGTTGGACCATCACGACGAGCCACATTGACGTGGTGGGAAAAGTTCCGGGAGCGGATGCGGCGACCTTCCAGAAGTACGCCGAGGCCGCGGAGAAAGGATGCCCGGTTTCGAAGGTGCTGAACGCCAAGATCACCATGAATGCGAAGCTGGAGTAGAGACCTCGCGTAGGCCGCAAGCGGAACGACGTGAGGTTAGAGTTTTGATCGGGAAGAAAGCATCGTGGTGGAACCGCCCGCTGAAAGGTCGGTGGATGCTGGGGAGTTTGATCGGCTATGCGGTTTCCGTTCTAATCGCATCTCAGATAGCTCGCTGGCTGGTCGTGATGCTAATCGTGTTGGGTGGTCTGTTCGCCATTGCGTTTCGTCTTGCACGGAAAAACGACGAGATATAGGCTGTCTCACAATGGTGCGCTGCCCGTGCAGCGGTTTGACACGTGGCTTAGCGTCTGTAGAATAAATATGCAGGTCTTCTCTGACCCGGCAGCTTGAGGCTGCCGCGACGACTGAAGTCCACTTGCCATCGTGGCGGAATTGGCAGACGCGCATGGTTCAGGTCCATGTACCGGCAACGGTGTGGGGGTTCGAGTCCCTTCGATGGCACCAATCGATTTGTAGATTCTGCAAGTAAACACAACTCTTCGAGAGAACGCCCCTTTCTTAAGGGACTTGCTCTATCCCAGCCGACTTTCTGCCGGCGGAACAATGAGTGCGTCGAGTGCGTCCATTCACAAGGCTTTGCCGTCCTCTTCTTTTGTCCAGGGATGCGAGCTCACCCCCGCCCAACGGCTCAAGTTGGTTCTATGCAGAAGCCTTGAAATGGGGCACAATCTGGATGGCTTGGAGGGTTCGGATTGAAGATTTCGCAGAAGGGGCTATACGCGCTGCAGGCGATGATGACCCTGGCCCGCCGCCATAATCAAGGCGCAATCAAGATCCGGGACATTGCGGCAGAGAGCGATCTGCCCGAGAAATTTCTCGAGTTGATTCTTCTGGAACTGAAGAATGCGCGGATTGTGGACAGCGTGCGCGGAGCCCGGGGTGGGTACCGGCTCCGCCGCGAACCCTCGGAAATCCGGCTCAGCGAAATCATCCGGCTGATTGACGGGCCTCTTGCACCCATGGGCGACGCCGAACAACTGCGTGGTTTGATTGCCAAGGATGCCGACCATCGTGCCCTCTATGAAGTGTTCCTGGCGGTGCGCGATGCCGCCGCAAAAATCCTCGAGAACACAACGGTTGCCGACATCGTAGGCACCGGATCCCGGGCGGGGGGGAAGAAGACGCACGGCAAGAGCGGTGCGGCGAAAAAGTAGTGCCCAAGGCCTAACTCGCCCCGGGGCACAGCAGTGGGCTCTCGCTCCTGTGAGAGATTACTGACGACGGGTCCGACCTAAAGCATACTTTCCAGCCGGACGTAGCTGGCTTCCATCCCATGTTCCATTCCTGAGGCGAGCATCATTGCGCGTGTTTTAGAGTCGGGTAAGGTCATGCGCATGGTCATCAAGGTGCCGGTGCCGTCTGGATCGAACCGGGTTTCAATGCGGTTGTCTGGGGTCGGATCGGGCAGGTGCATCCGCTCCACATGCACGATCCGGCTATAAGGCGTCAATTCCACGTACTCACCGGTCAGATGGAATCCACCGCCCTTGCCATTCGTCCATTCATAGCGGATCTTGCCACCTGGCCGCGGTTCGTTGATGCAGACGGGCATGGTCCAACCTTCGGGACCGAGTAACCATTTCTGGATCAATTGCGGATCTGTGTGCGCGCGGTACACGGCCTCGGGCGGCGCGGCGAAGTGCCGGGTCACCACAACGTGTGTATCGCCTTCCGTTTTCAGCGTCATCTTGGTCATAGTGTTCATCGTTTTTTCCCCTTTGTAGTTGGCTCGTTCATCGCGGCCAGAACTTCATCGAGCCGCTCGTAGTTTTTCTCCAAGGCCTTACGCAACATCGCCAGCCATTGGTCCATCGCTTCAATCCCGGCCTTCGCCAGTCGGCGAGGGCGCTTGGTGCCGTCGACTCGCTGGACAATGAGACCCGCTTCTTCGAGCACCTTGAGGTGTTGCGAGATCGCGGGCTGCGTCATTTCGAACGGGTTGCGCCAGTTCCGTGACGGTCGCTTCCCCCAAGGCGAGCCGCGCCAGGATGGCACGCCGCGTGGGATCGGCCAGAGCTGCGAAAGAAGCATTCAGGTTGAATTTTCCTGACATAAGTTATAACTTATATAATTACTTACCTTATCGTCAAGCAAAAATCACTTCTCAATGTCAACTGGGCCCGTTCGGCCTGTAGCAGCGGTAACTTGGCTCAAACTAGAAGCGGGTTTTCGTGCCTGGTTTTCCTGAACAAGATCGCCGAGATCGGTTGCTGGACGCGGCAAGTGCGGGATTTACACAAACCGGAAGCGGCTTCTCTGACGGACCTCACATCGATTCAAATCAATATATGAGGGCGAAAAAACCTGTCGGGCGCGAGTTTCACAGGAGTGCGCTCGCCGGTTGCACCAAATCCGGTCATCGGCTTGTGGACGGGCTGCACTCGATTGAAAAAACAGATAGTTGCGGCAGCGAGTTTTTCATTGACTCAAAAAATAGAAGGAGTACAACAAGATCGTTCTTTGACAGCTTCTTAAGTTTTTCCGGTTGGTGCGGCGTCCGGGGCTCGAGCGTAGTCACTGTCCTGACCGCGAGGTTGAGACGGAGGGCGAGCAAGGGTCTATAGCAAAGCGCTGGTCGAGGAGAACAGAGAAGAAATGTTGAAGGCAAGATAGAGTTCCGAGGCGTAGGGTAGGTTTATCCAGTTGGCGGTGAGCCCGGAGCCCAAGCGAAGATCGCGCGTAGCGCCCCGCAAGGGAGGCAGCGAAAGCAGGTCAAGCAAGGGTCAAACGCGAGCTACTGGCCGAGACGAATGGACCCTACATCACCTCGGAACTCTTATTTTTTGGCTATTGACCCCTAGCCTTGGTTGTTAGCCCTTGGCTTTAGCGCCCTCCCCGTTTTCCAGCTTTCCAGAGCGCTCACCCTTAAGAACATTTGGTGGACCAGGCAAGATTCGAACTTGCATCTGCGAGCGGCGATCGAGATCGCCGCCCGCCGTGTTCCTTACACCACCGGCCCATCGCTTGGCGCGCGCAATCCGAAAACAGCACTGATACGCGAAAGATCAACTAGTCCACGTGCTCGCCTTCAGCCATGAAGCTCTGCTCCGGCGGAGGCAAGCGGTCTCCCGGACGCGCCCAGAACACATATAGCGTCGGCCACAGGATCACGCTGACCACAAGTTCCACGATCAGGCCGCCCACGATCACGATGGCGAAGGGCCGCTGCGAATCGGATCCGATGTCATGCGACATGGCCGCCGGCAGCAGGCCGAGGGTCGCCACCAGCATGGTCATCATGATGGGACGCAGGCGCAGCGCCGCGCCTTCTCTCGCCGCGTCCCGCACCGGTATGCCGCGCGTGCGCAGCTGGTTGATGTACTCCACCATGATCACGCCGATTTCCACTGACACTCCGATCAGCGCCAGGAATCCCAGGCCCGACGAAACGCTGAAGTGGGTTCCGGTCAGCAGCAGACTCAGAAAGCCGCCGAGCGGAGAAAGCGCAACCACAGCCAGAATCAGGCCAACCCACTTCCAGGAACCGAACGCGGAATACAGGATGAACGCCATCAGCAGCAGCGTGACAGGCACGATGATCGCCAGCCGCCGGTTGGCCCGCTGCTGGCTTTCGTATTCGCCGGTCCAGTCGAGGTGATAGCCCTCGGGAAACTTCACCTTCTGGCCAACTTCGTCGATGGCCTGCCGCACCGTGCTGCCCAGGTCGCGGCCGCGGACGCTGTATTTGATGGCGATATAGCGGGAGTTGCCTTCGCGATAGATCGTCGACGCACCATCGTCGAGCGTGATGTGGCAGAGCTGGGCCAGCGAGACCCGCTCGCCCGTAGGCGCCAGAATTCGGATGTTCGCGATGTCCTCTACCGTCCGGCGAAACTGCGGCTGGTAGCGCACGGTGAGGTCGTAGCGCTGTTCGCCGATCAGAATCTGGGTCAGTGCTTTCCCCCCCACCGCGCTTTCCACCGCATCCTGGATATCGCTCACGTTGATGCCGAAGCGGTCGGCCGCGGCGCGGTCGACGTTCAGATTCATGTTCGGCTGCCCGCGCACCTGGAACGTTCCCAGGTCGGCAACGCCGGGAATCTGGCCCATCACGGCCTGCATCTCGTCCGCTTTTTGCTCGAGCGTTTTCAGATCACCGCCGAACAGCTTCACGGCCAGCTCGCCTTTCACGCCACTGACGGCTTCTTCGACGTTGTCGGAGATGGGCTGCGAAAAATTCCAGTCCACCCCGGGAAAATGGTGCGAGCGCCTTGTCCATGGCGGCAATCAGCTGGTCTTTGGCGCCGTGAAATTGCGGCCGCCACTTGTCGCGCGGCCGCAGGTCGACGAAAAATTCCGTGTTGTAGAAGCCGCTGGCATCGCTGCCGTCATCGGGACGCCCAACCTGGCTGACCACCTGCGTCACTTCGGGGAAAGCCGCCAGCATCAGCCGCGCCTTTTTCGCCATGGCGAAGCTCGCGGAAGGTCCGGTGCTGGGGGCCAGCGTTCCGCGTACCCAGATCGCGCCTTCGTCGAGGTGCGGCAGAAACTCCGAGCCAATGATTCCGCTGACGCAAGAAAAACATGAATCGCCCCAAAGCCCAGCAACCCCAACGCCAGCGTGAGCTTCATATGATCGAAGCACCAGTCGAGCGATCGGGCGTAGGTGCGGTTCAGCCACTCCAGGACTGGGTTCCGCCATTCTTTGATTTCGGCGCTTGAACAGCAAACTGCACAGCACGGGCGCGATCAGCAGGGCGAACACCAGCGCTCCGAGCAGAGCGAAAGCTACCGTCCAAGCCATGGGGCTGAACAGGCGGCCTTCCACCCGCTGCAGCGTGAAGATCGGCAGGTAGGAAACGATGATGATGACGCGCGCGAAAAACACTGGCCTCTGCACCTCATGCGCCGCGATCGCAATCGTTTCCATGAACGATCTCTTGCGATCGCCGAAAGAAGCGTGCCGCAGGATGTTCTCGACCATCACCACCGAGCCGTCGACCACCATGCCGAAGTCGAGCGCACCCAGGGAGAGCAGGTTCGCCGGAATGTTACGCAGATCGAGCAGGATGGCGGCGAAGAGGAGCGAGAACGGGATGGTGACGGCGACGATCAGCGCACTGCGCACGTTCCCGAGAAACAGGAAAAGGACCAGCGTTACCAGCAGCACGCCGTCGGTCAGATTTCGCAGCACGGTGTGCGTCGTGTGATGCATCAATTCGCTGCGGTCCAGATGCGGGACAAATTTCACTCCCTGCGGCAGCAGTCCGGTCTTCCCGTTCGTTCCGTTCAGTTCGTCGATCTTTTTATGCAGGGCGGCGAGAGTGGTTTCGGCTACGGCGCCTTTGCGCAGCAGCACGATGCCTTCCACCACGTCATCATTGTTGAGGATCGTTCCATCTTCTTTGCGGATGGTTCTTCCCAGTTGCCCCAGCCGAACCTTGGGCGCCTGCACGACATTGCCAAGATCGCGCACCCGCACCGGCGTGCCGTTCTGCACTTTCACGACGGTGGCGGCGATATCGTCGGTGGTCTGCATCAGCCCGACGGCCCGAACGTTCAACGCCTGCTCGCCGCGCTCAATGAATCCGCCGCCAGCGTTAATGTTGTTGGTGAGCAGCGCCTGCTCCACCTGGGCGAGAGACAAGCCCGTAGGAGACCAGCTTCCCCGGATCGAGCTGCACCTGGTATTCGCGCGTCGGCCCGCCGAACGGATTCACATCCACGATGTTCGGCACCGACTTCAACTGGTTCACCACGAACCAGTCATTCAGCGACTTCAGCTCCATCACGTCGTATTTCGGATTGGTGCTGGTCAGCGTGTAGAACATGATCTGCCCGGTCGGGCTGTAGTCGGGACCGATGCCCGGCGTTAACCCCAGTCGGCAGCGTTACCATTTGCAGCCGGTCGAGCACTTCTTGGCGCGCGTTGAAGGTGGTGATGTCGTCGTCGTAGATGATCGTGATGACCGACAACCCCGCCAGCGACACCGAGCGCAGATGAGTGAGATGCGCGACGCCGTTCAGTTCCACTTCCAGCGGAACCGTGATCTGCTGCTCGACTTCTTCCGCGGCGTGTCCCGGCCACTGCGTGATGATCTGCGCGTAGGTATCGGCGACATCGGGATAGGCCTCGATGGGCAAGGCGTGAAACGAAATGATGCCCCAGACAAACAGCACCAGCGCTCCGCCCAGCACCAGCAGGCGGTTGCGCAGCGCAAAATCGATGGACTTGCGGATCATTCTTCTTCTCCGCCACCTCGGTGGAGAATTCCAGCGCGTTAACCACGACTTCATCGCCCGGCTTGAGCCCGTCGCGGATTTCCTGCATGCCGTCGGGAGCCAGGCCGTCGGCTTGCACCGTCAATCTGGCGGAACTGCTTGTCGCCTTCTTTGCGGAAGACCCAATCCTTGTCGTGCAGGCGCATGATGGCCGTTGCAGGCACGACCACGCGATCGGTCAGCTTGCGCGAGCGGAACTTGGCCACCGCAAACATGCCCGGCCGCAGCGCGCCGTCGCCATTGCGCAGCACGATGCGCACTTTCGCCGAGCGCGTGTTGGGATCGAGCACGCGCGAGATGTCGGCGACTTTGCCATGAAACACGCGATCGGGAAACGCGTTCAGATGGATCTCGGCCGCATCCCGAAGGTGCACTTCGCCCAGATCGTTTTCGAACACGTCGCAGACCACCCAGACTTCGTTGAGATCGGCGATGGTGAACAGATTGGGCGTGTTGTCCAGACTCTTGATGCCCTCCGAATCCGGCGACGTTCTGCTCGACGATCGTTCCGGAGACCGGCGCTCGCAGATCAATCAGCGGGCTGGGATGCGCCGGATCGCCGCCCAGCACGCGCACGTGGTGGTCGGCGGTCTCCACATCCACTTTGGCCTTGTCTTCCGCGTCCTGCGCGGCTTCCAGATCCTTAGCCGCGATCGCGCCGCGGTCGTAGAGCAGCTGGGCGCGATCGAGCGCCTTTGTGGGAGAGAACCTCGTCCGCCTTCGCTTTCTGATAATCGGAGAATGCTCCCGACAGATCGGGACTGGAAATGACCAGCAGAGTCTGCCCCTTTTTCACGGCGTCGCCCAGCTTCACCTTGAGGTCCACGACACGTCCGCCGCCCAGAGAAGTCACGTGGATCGTCCGGTTTACATCGGGGGAAACGGTGCCGTTGGCGGTAACTTCTGTCGGTAACGAACGCGTCTGAGCTTTTGCCGTTTTGAAGAGCTCCGGGTGGTCCGCTTCGAAAACGTCAGGATCGATGGTGACCGGTGGTTTGTTGGTTGCCGCGGGAGTGTCCTTCGAACACGCGATGCCAGCCCCGAGCCCGGCCAACAAAAAGAGGAGCGGAACCCAGCGCAACCGGGGCGAACTGTTGCGCCTGGCGCCGCTGCGATGAAGCCAGAACTTTCTCATGGAATGACCTCGCGCCCTACCGCCATATTCATCTGCGCCGCCGCCGTGAGGTAGGCGCCCACCAGATTCACGTAATTCAACTCGACGGCGCGGTATTCACTCTCTGCATTCAGGAAATCCAGCAAGGCCGCACCACCGTGCTGGTAAGAAAAGAAAATCGTGTCGCGCACGCGCACCGCCTGCTCCAGGTATTGCCGCTTATACGGCTTCAGCAGAGTGATGTTGCTGTTCACCGTGGCGTAGGCGGAATCCACGTCGCTGTAGACCTGTGTCTCCACGCCTTCCCGTAGCTTCTCGTTGCGCTTGATGTCGATTTTGGTGCGCAGCTTTTCGCCCTGGTTCCGGTCGAAGAACCGCAGCGGGATGCTGACGCTGGCCCCGAGCGTGTTCAGCGCGTCAGGGTTGTTGAACGAACCGTTGTGCGTGAACCAGACGCCGATGGTCGGATCGGTCGAGCCATCGGCTTCGGCGAGTTGATATTCGGTTTCCGCCTGCTTCACCGAAAGCACCGCGGCACGAAGGTCAGGCCGCGCATCCAGCGCGTCCTTGCGATAGTCGTCGAGCGAAAGCAAGTCCTCGCTGAAATCGAACGGCCCGTCGACGTCGAAGCTATCCACCGGCCTGCGGTCATCCAGCAACGCCAGCAGGTTAATCTTGGTGGTCCGCAGATTGACCAGCGCAGTTTGTACGTCGGACTCGTATTGCAGCCGCTGCAATTCGAGCCGGTCCAGATCCATGCGGGCGATGTCGCCTGCCTGGAAACGATCACGGCTGATTTTCAGGATCTTGTCGTAGTAGTCGAGATTGTCCTGCGCCAGGCGCAACACCGCCTTGGCCTGGAGGATGCCGATGAAAGCGCTGCGCAGATTGAAGAGCAGATTGCGTTCCGTGTCCGAAGCCTGAGCGACGCCGACGGCGGTGCCTTGCTTGGCGGCTTCGAAGCGAAGCCCGCGCTTGTTCCGCCGCTCGAACAGATAGCTGATGCCGGGCGATACAAAAGTGCCTGCAAACGGCTGCCATACACCCTTGCTTGGAGCAATCTGGGTCCCGTCCGCCGACAGGGTGAAGTCCGGATTGGGGCGGAGGTGGGCCGTGATCTCTTGCGCTTTCAGTTCGTCGATATTCAGCTTGCCCGCCATCAGGGTCGTGTTGTTCAGCTCAAACTGGTCTTTGACTTGGTTCCAGGTCCAGACTTGTGGCGGAGTTGCAGACGGTGGGGCCGGCTGTTGAGCCACGGCAACCGCCGCGCCACTCAACACGGCCAGCCGAATCCAACATCGCCAGAACGACTTCGACATCCGATTCTCCAAGAGCGAGTCAACTCAGAAACACAAGCCCAATCCCTGCATTCGCCGATCGATAAGGATTGCGTGAGGATGAACGACGGGGACTGTAAATTTTCGAATTGGATTGATTTCTCGGCCCAAATTCAACGGCTCTTCTAAATGGGGGCCGTTAATGGAGTCAGCCGACGAGACTAGCTAAGGTACGAAGCGGGAGGAGCGCGGCCTGCAGGAAGGGTCAAAGGCGCTGTGGGATGAGCGTTAAGAGAATAGGGTCGCAGGTCCGCCCACTCCACATTCAGGGAAAGCGAGGTGAATGCTCCCCCCTGTGGCGGAAAGGTCTGCGGCTGGGTATGCCAGACGGAAGGCTTCTCGTCGCCCGCCGGCCGGATGCCGCGTTTGCTCGCCGGAGATTCCTCGATCTCCGCCCGCATCGCGCAAAGGTCGTCGGTGGCCGAAACCACAGGGAACAAAATGACGAGGACACAGCCCAAAACCAGCAGGCAATGAACAGCGCTGAAGTTGCGCCGCACGCGGGCACGCCCGGACGCACGCCATACCCACCAGGCGGGCAGGGCCAGCAGCAGCCATGCGAGATTGAGCAGCAATTCCATGCAAGAACCAGGAAGCCGCAAACATTCGGCCTCACGAGCCGTTAGTTTTTCAGAAATCCCGAAGTCAAGTCAATGTGACTCGAGTAATGATGCCAGGCCATGCGGAAGCTGAAGCTTCGTGGACGTCGTCGAAACGTGCGTTAAGTGCGATTTCGACATGTTCGCGAGCAAGAGTGCCCACGAGCATTGCAACGGGACGTTGTGGATAGAATGGATTAACTTCGCCGGTTTACCTCAAGTGTGGCAATGAGCTGCTCCGTCAGTTGGGTCAACTTTTCCGGGTCCTGTTCCTGTTGGATTAGCTGCGCCAGCGTACGCCAATCTTTTTGATTCGGCGCGATTTCGTCTTGCGCTTCAAGACTCACGCCGTCATTTTCGATCGCGCAGCGCTGTGGAACATCAGTAGCAATCTTCTTCACCGTTTCCACCGCGATCTGCTCAAAATACGTTTCGGACATTGCATTACCTCTCGCACTGGTTAAAACAGTAGCAGTCAAAACAGCGTACGGGTCATATCTTTTGGGAAATCTCTGCTCCGGATTAACGCGCTATGTCGCTCAATTAACGAGACTTACTTGACAGATTGCATGTCGTCGCGATTCTCGTTCAACCGTCAATTTAACGGCTCCATTTTTTCCTTGTACGAGTCGCGATGTTGCGTTACGATTGTGTTACGTTACTTTAACGTTAGCTTCACTGCCACCGGGGCCATCAATCATGAGCAGGGTCACTAAGATGCCGATGAATTTCAAGACCGTGCCGCAGCCCGACGTTCCGCAAGGGCGAAATGGAAAGCATAAGGAGATCGTGACCAAGATCCTCTCCGATCTCGAACAACTTCCCGAAGGAGCCGCCTTGAAGATCCCCTTGGCCGGCTTGGAGGAAAGCAAGGAAAAAGTGCGGGCCGCGCTGAATCGCGCCGTTCACAAAACCGACCGCAATGTTGTGACCGCCAGTGACGCGGACTTCCTGTACGTGTGGAACGAGAGTCAGTAATGCGGGAGTTCGCATCTTCGCGGATAGCTGTTCAATTTATGTAGGGCATCCTACGGAAAACATCCGCAACGCGGTTGCTGGCGCGGCTATCCCGAATAAGTCCCAATTACCCGCTGAGTGTGTCATGCTTGCCCCCAAGTGCCCAACCAGCCGGAGTATATCGATGTCAGCCCGATGACCCTGACCTGCCCTCGGTGCAAAGCAAAACCGGGGAAAGCGTGTCTGAAATTGAAAGACGACCTTGAGCTCGTCCACCTTGAACGAATCGAAGCTGCTGCGGCAATCGATCGAGCCTCTAAGAGGCGTCGCACACAATAGCTACGCTGTTTCAGGGGACTATTCAGTCTTCCCTGTCTGCTTTAGGGCCCCACTGTTACCTGCAACCGCTCTGGAGTATCCATCCGTTCGCGGTAGATCAGATTCTTCGGGGCGACCTCACCGACAGCGTCGACGTGCACCACGTAGCCTCCCCGGGGAAGGGTTTCGCCGAAGGGGAGTTCTTTCGAGTTGGTCCCCTTCCGTAGGGGAAAGTGCTGATAACCGATCGCCGTGGCACGACCGTCCGGGGCTACGGCCAGGACGATGTAGGTTAGGTCGATGTCGTCGGGCGTGTTGTTCGATACTTCCACGCTGCCTTCAATGCGGTTGCCAGACACGTGCGCCAGCGACTTCCAGTTGAGACTGAAGGCGGCTCGCACGCGAATCACGAACTGTTTCTCGACCCCCTGCTGCGGCTTTCCACTGTCGCGCACCGATGCCGTGAACTGAAATTTGCCGGTCCGATCCGCGGTTCCATGAAGCAGACCGTCGTCCTCAAGCTTGATGCCCGGCGGCAGAGCGCCCTTCTCCAGTTGCCAATGGAGCGTCCGGCACGCCTCCACCGCGAATAGCCGAACCTGATAATTGGCGCGAGGGTAAGTATCCGGCAATTCGGAATCGTTCTGGATGATCAGCTGATTTTCCTGAGGTGCTGCGGGTGCAGTCTGGGTTTCCGTCTGTTGCTCGTCGGACGGCGCGGAAACACCTTTCGCCGAAGCGAACCCGCAACCCGAGATCGGCCACAGGCAAGCCGCCACGGCCAGCGGTCCGGCAAGTCGATACCACAGCCTGCAAGTCATTCCAGGTCGCTCCAGAAAGTAAATTCCAGCCCCACGAGGAACGCGCCGACAGTCAATTCTTGCGCGTCCATCCTTCATACCACGTTCTTTGCCACGCGCGCTTGCCGGTTGCGCACGAAACCACCCCGCGAGGGATTTTGAGTGCGATGGCCTGGTGGCAACATGTTTCTTCGGATTACCCGTCACCGAGCCAAATGACCGCCAGTGGCAAGGCGCTCTATCAACTCGTGTTGCGCTTCACTTACCGACTTCCAAGCCGTATCAATGAGCAAGTGCGGTGTTGACCATTTTTCGTATGTTCTTTCGCAAACACTTTCCCAGGTGAGGGGAGGCAAGCCATCGATTTCTGCCGGTCTGCTTTCGATGCGTCTCCGGTGCTCGGCAGCATCGGAACAAACCACTTCCACCTCCACGAGGCTCACGAGCGCATTACGCGCAACTTGCGCCCATGAATCGCGAGTGACCTGGAGAGCATTCACCGAATCGGCAACGACGGGTTGGCCCAGACGCAGGTTTTCTTCCGCCACCCAATAGGCACTCACATACCCGGCAGGACCAACGTCGTCACGGAGCACGTTACTGCTGCGGATCGCCATCTCGATCGTGTCTATGCGTAGATAAACAGCAGCGCATTTCTTCGCCACAGCTTTTGCGAGCGTTGTCTTTCCCGTACACGGCAGTCCCCCAAATACGATCAGCAACGGATGAATCCTCCGGTTGATTGTATCGCCAGCTAGCGAGCGGATCATCGGTCCAAACGGAGGTCATTTTCCCGTCGTACTGCTTCAAATTGGCGTCAGATTGGGCCGGAAAGCCGCGTGTCACTGTTGGCGTAGAATCTCCCCATTGCACTCAGACCTTGGAAATGTCTAGCCATCCTCTCTTTTCTGCCAGTTTCGCCGCCGCTTGAGCTCATCGGTGACATCTTTCCCCGTACCGATGTCTTCCAACAACTGATCGAGTCGAGCCGCCGCGCTCCTTAGCACTTGCCGGTCCGCGTCCACTGCGGCCTTCAACATCTGATCGAGTCGGGCTGCCGCAGCCTTCAGCCTCTGCACTTCTTCATCCGTGATCGGCTTCTTCAAAGCTTGCTCGTTCGCCCGAATCAGGCTCACGATGCGTTGCTGGAGACCGTGTTCCCTGCCTTTTTCGTTTTCGTTATTCATGGCCCGAGCAAGAAGCAGAACACAGCAAAACGACACCGACAAAACTTGCCGCCCAGCCGGCAGTCAGGGGATTATCACCCGTCACCCCGTACAAGACCAGATGTCAATTGGTGAAAAATCTCTCTTTTACACTTAAAACCGCGACGGACACCGAGTCCACCCAGAGCCGAAACTGAAAACTGGTAAAATCGAAAGGATGGCTGGAACCTCGCAACTGATTCAGATCGAACTCGGCCCCCCGCCGCGGATGCCGAAGCCCTCTTGGCTGCGCGCCAAAGCTCCCGTGGGAGACAATTTCCACGATCTGAAAAGGCTAGCCCGCGGTCTCGGTCTGCACACCGTGTGCGAATCGGCCCAGTGCCCCAACATCGGCGAGTGCTGGAACCACAAAACCGCGACCTTTATGTTGCTGGGCGATATTTGCACGCGCCGCTGCGGCTTCTGCGCCGTCCCCAAGGGACGCCCGCAGCCCATCGATTGGGACGAGCCTCGCCGTGTGGCGGAAGCGGTCGCCACCTTGGGCCTGAAGCATGCGGTAGTGACAAGCGTGAACCGCGACGATGACAACATTGGCAGCGCCCGGGTTTTTGCCGAGACCATCCGCGAAATTCGCAGTTTGACGCCGGGTTGCCGCGTCGAAGTGCTGATCCCCGACTTTCAAGGTCTGGAAGAATCGCTCCGCATCGTGCTCGATGCCCAGCCCGACGTGCTCAACCACAATACCGAGACCGTGCCGCGGCTTTATCGTGCCGTCCGCTCCGGTGCGCGCTACGAGCGCACGCTCACGCTGCTGGAGAACGCCAAGAAATTTTCTCCCGGCATGGTTACCAAGAGCGGCGTGATGGTCGGGCTGGGTGAGGCGACCGAAGAACTGGTGGAAGTCTTCCGCGATCTCGGCACGCGCGGCGTCGACATTCTTACCGTCGGACAGTACTTGCGTCCCTCGAAAGATCACCTGCCCATCGCGCGGTTCTACGAACCCGAGGAATTTGTCGACTTGCGGAACCAGGCGCTGCGCTTCGGTTTCCGCCATGTCGAGTCCGGTCCGCTGGTGCGGTCCAGCTATCACGCGCACGAGCAGGCCGATGCCACTCGCTCTCCGCGGGCGGTGTCATAGCTTGCGGCGGAGCGGCTTTCCCGCCAAGGTTTTCTCTCCAGCAACGACGCTTCGCAGGGTTAGTATCCCCATCGAAAAAATCGGCTACGGGAGGTCGCCTTGCCCGTGGTGACCGTTCTTCTGGTCATTCTTGGATTTTTTGCCGGCATGCTGGGCGCGCTGACGGGCATCGGAGGCGGCGTGCTGCTCTCGCCGATTCTCGCCCTCCACTTCGGAATCCCGATTCGCCAGGCCATCGGAACCAGCCTGGTCGCGGTGATCACCACCTCGGCCGCAAGTTCCTCGGTTCACCTGCAGCGCCACACCACCGACATCCGCCTGGGCATGACGCTGGAACTGGCGACCGCCTTCGGGGCGGCGCTCACGGCCTATCTGGTCGGCTATTTCAATCGCAATGCTCTGGAAGGATTGTTCGCCGGATTTCTTCTCTACAGCGCGATCACGATCCTGGTGCGCCGGTGGCAAACTGAAGCCCGAAGACGAATCGGCCCCCGCGCTCAACGGCGAAACGGTGATTCCGCCATACGAACCGAAGCGCTACCCGCTGGGGCTGGCGGCGTCTCTGGTAGCGGGCGCGCTCTCCGGACTGCTGGGGATTGGCGGCGGCCCCATCAAAGTTCCGGTCATGTACATCTTCATGAACGTGCCGCTGATGGTGGCGACGGCGACCTCGAACTTCATGATCGGCGTGACCGCCGCCGCCAGCGCCATCGTCTATTACCGCCGCGGCGACATTCTGGTCGAATATGCCGCGCCGCTGGCGGTGGGCGTTTTCCTGGGATCGCTTCTCGGCGCGCGCCTCGCTCCGCGCATTCATACCAAGTATGTGGTCTATCTGCTGGTCGCGATCATGTTCTATCTGGCCGGCCACCTGGGGCTTCACCTGCTGCGGGGGATGTTATGAGCGAGATGCCGGGAACCGGCCTTCGACCGCGCCGTCGCACTGGTGCTGCGCATGGGCGCCTTCAGTTGTTTCTTTATCATGCTGGCAGGCCTGCTCATCGGACTTTTTGTTCGTGGACCGATTCCGCTCGGCATTGAGCGCGCCGGCGTTCTGCTGATGCTGGCCACGCCGGTGGTTCGGGTGATGGTCGCCTGCTTCTTGTTCTTCCGCGAAAAGGATCGGAAGTACGGATTGATCTCCCTGGGAGTGCTGGTGATTCTGATGCTGGGATCGGTTTTCGGAATCGGCGAACACTAAACTCCTTCAGGCTAGAGCAGTTTTGCCGTTGCTGTATTCGGGAAGGGCACGAGTTCCACTCGTGCCGCATGCCGGTCTTGATGGATACCGGGCTTCAGCCCCGAGGGCCGCGGCTACCGCCTCAGCGAAACCGTTCTAAGGTCGACAAATTGCACAAGGCCGCGGGCACCAGCCGAGCTTCGCTCGGCATGTCCGGGTCATAGACCCGGACCCACACAAACAACGCAAACGCAGATTCCTTGCTTCGCTCGGGAATGGAAGATTCTTGAAATGGAGAAGCGGTCCTAGAAAATGTGCAGCTTGATGCTCAGGTACTTCTTCGGATTCTCGCGGATCGCCTTCACCAGTTCGCGGGTCTCGACCAGCATGTTGTCGGCGTTGTTGTAGAGCGATTCATCCTTGAAGAGTTTGCCGGCGGTGCCTTGGCCCGCTTCGAGTTCGGTAGTCAGCTGTGAAAGTTTGGTAATCGTGGTATCGAGCTTCTTGGCCAGTTCCTCGTCCTTCGTCAGTTTGCCCAGTGTGCCCTTACCCGCGTTGATGTCCTCGGTTATCTTCTTCACGTTCGCGATGGTGTCGTTCGCGTTGTTGTAGAGCGATGGATCTTTCAGGAACTTGCCGGCCGTGCCTTTGCCCTGCTGGATGTCGTCGATCACGCCGTTCATCTTGTCGAGCGTGGCGATGAATTTGTCGTAGGCATCGTTGCGGCTGATCAGCGCGCCCAGGCTGCCCTGGCCGTTTCTGACCTCTTCGACGATCTGCTGGAAGTCGGCAACCGTGGCCGAGAAGCGGTTGTAAAGGGTGGGATCGTAGATCAATTTGCCGAGCGATCCCTTGCCGCTTTCGGCGAAGGCCAGAATGCGGTCGGCGCGCTTGAGCAGCGCATCCATGTTCTGCAGCGTGCTCTGGCTGGCGCGCACCACCTGGTTGAAGTCGGGATGCACCTGCGTGGGCAGCGTGTCTCCATCTTGCGCGGGCGGGCCGATCGGCCTGCGAGCTGTCGATGTCGAGGTAGGTTTCTCCCAGCACTCCCGCGGTGTCGAGCGAGGTCACCGAATCCCGGCGCAGGGCGTAACTGTATTTCGTGCTGACCTTCATGGTGACTTCGACCGGAGTGAGCTGCTTGTCTTTGTCGGGCACGATGCGAATTCTCGTCACGTTGCCGATGTCGACGCCGCTCAGCCGCACCGGCGCGCCCTCGCGCAGGCCCTCGGCATTATCGAAATATGACTTCAGGGTGATGCGTGGAGTGAAGAGTCCGGCGGTTCCGGACATCAGAAACAGCAGCAGAGCCAGCGTCAGACTGGCGGCGATCACCGTGATCCCAACCCGTAGTTGCGACCATTTGAGCTGCTTCTGGCTAGGCAAATGATTTCCTCATGGCGCCAGTCTGAAGTTGTCTTGCCACCGAAGCAAGCGACTCGGAATCGCAACCGCCTCCCTGCGGCACGCCCATCGAAGAATAATAACAAAAAGACAGCCCGCTCTAAGAGTGCGCATGAGGTTCCGGATAGCGCAGTGACCAAATCTCCCAAAATTAGCCGCGCAGCAGCGGCATGAGAAAGCCCGGCACGGAAGTGCCGTGTAAGAGTGGGAAAGATGCACGAGTCCCGCGAGGGACGGCACAGTCTAATACCGTCTCTCTAATATTCGAACGAAGCGCCGGCATCAGCGCCAGCGCCAACAGATAGGCCGCCGCGCCGCAGGCCAGAGTCGATCAACCCGAACTGGATGGCGATGACCATGGCCAGCACCGATCCCAGCACGCTGGCAGCCGCGTTCATCGCCCAGGCCCACTCGACGGCGTTGTCTTGCGCGGCAGGAAATTCGGCGCAGGCGCCGCCAGCGCCCGCAAGCCCGTGGGAAACGGCATGCCCATGACAAATCCCAGCGGGATAAGAAGAACGCCGCTCACCAGCAGGCGATAGCCGAAGCCCAACCCGACCAGCGCCGCCAAACGGCCGGCAGGAAGAAAACGTCGACCAGAAGCGTCGCAATCACCAGCGCAGCGGCACCCAGCCTTTTTCAGCGTGCGGCAGCCAGAGCCGCGAGAACAGGCTGCCGGCGCCGCTGGAGAGCATCAGCAGAAAAATCACGACCGTCAGAGCGTAGGTGGGATGCCCCAGAAACAGCACAAAGCGCTGGATGAAAGCGATCTCCACCAGAATGTAGCCCAGCCCCACGGCCACGAAATAAAGCAGCGGAAGCGCTGACTGGCGCGCCTTCCCGCCTTTCAGCGCCAGCGGCAAAACCAGAAAGCAAGCACGGCGACGAGCGAAATCACCAGCACCAGAAGCAGAACCAGCACTCCCAGATTCACCTTCCAGTCGATGCCCTCGCGCAGGCCCTCCTCGCCGAGAATCTGCCGGGCCTTCAGAGTGAAAAAGAAAAATGGTGCATTGTCGGTGACCGGCGCGACATTGTAGGCATAGCCGCGAGCAAACGCGTAAGGATCGTTGCTGGCGATCAGATCGGAAAACGGATTCTTCCCCGGCTGCGACGGCAAATAGAGCGGGTCCAGTTCCGAATAGCGATCGAAATGCGCGACCACCGCCGCTTCTTCCGCCGCTGTGAACGGCGTTTTCTTCGCCAGCACCACCACCGGGATGCCGTCCTCGTCCAGTTCGCCCTGCGACGCGACGATGAAGTTGCGCGCCGGATTCGCCACGCCCAGCCGATGCAGCGCATCCATCGCCACCGCGACCACGCGCAGCGCCTCGCGCGGATGGCGGAATTCCCAGCGCGTGATGGCGACCATGCCATCCGGCTTGAGGTGCTCGAAATATTCGCGGAAGGCCTCGACCGTATACAAATTATTTTCGCTGAGCGCGAACGCCCCCGCCGCCGTCGATGCCCAGGTATCGACCAGCGTCATCTGCACCACGTCGAAATGCTGCGGGCTCGAGCGCAGAAACGACCGGCCGTCGGTCACGTGAATATGCACATCCGGCCGTTCATAAAGATGCTGCGAATAGTCGGCGTAACGCCCGCGCATGATGGTGGTGGCGATGATGGGATTGATTTCGATCCCGGTCACGCTCGGACTGCCGTTCGCCACCGCGCGCAGCACGTCGACTCCGCCGCCCGGGCCGATGATGGCGAATTCCCCGTGCGGCCGCAGAACGTTGGCCAGCGCGGGCGGAGCCGACATCAGATTGTGTTCCCATACCGTTCCCTGCCAGTGCGCCAGGTCTGCGTTCATGATGTAGGTGGAAGCGTCGGCGTCGATAACGATGGCCTTGGCCTGACCCTGGCGGTCGACTTCCACGCGCGAGAGCGCATTCCAGCGCGCAAACTCCACCCACGCCGGATCGCGGAACATTCCCTTGGCATAGACCACATCGATCAGACGTCCGGAATAATTGGCGCCGGTCAGCGACCACCAGCGCGAGTGCCACCAGTCCCGCATTTCTCGCGCGCCGCGGCTTCGGCCCAAATCATCCCGCGGCCGCCAGCGCGATTCCAGAAACCAGAATGGCATTCGGTCCGCCCAGCCAGTTCAGCAGCGGCACGACCGCCAGGCAGGCCAGCGCGCCTCCGCACAAATCAGCGCCGTAAAGCCGCGGAATGCGATGCGTCTCGCGCGCAAAGACGACTGAGAACAGCAGGCCAGTCAGAAAAAACGGAATCGCTGCAGCCAGATAAAGCTCCGTCAACCGCAGAAAATTTCTCCCGGAA
>CAWFUU010000025.1:0-44077 GCA_963819035.1 uncultured Acidobacteriaceae bacterium
TAGTAGTGTCCCGACTAAGTGTGCGTGAGAACAGAATTCCAAGGCGAGCGGTGGATCAAGAACGTCCCAAGATCCAGCCGCGGAGCGGCGGCATAATTTAGCCCAGGACGTAAGTCCTGGGTAGGCGCAGAAGAAAGGAACAAGTCCCGTAGGGACGACAGAGGTTCTCACGCTGACGCACCGAACGCGCCCCTTAGAAACTAATCACGACTTTTCCCCGAGCGTGCTTTTTTTCCAGATACCGGATCGCCTCAGAGACCTCACTTAACCGGTAGCGTCTGTCGATGACCGCTGCTAACTTCCCACTCTTCATGAGGTCGCGCACGATGGTGAGGTCATCTTTGTTCGGTCTTGCCAGAAACATGACCAACTTCTGGCTTACGAACGGTGACAGCACAAGCGCCTTGATCGGACGCGCCATAAGACCGATCATCCACCGGCTCCCCGGCCCTCCCGCCAACAATAATATTCCCTGGGGATTGACAACCCGTCTGCATGCGGACAACGATCGATTCCCAATGAGATCGAACAGCACGTCGTAACTTCCACCACTCTTGGTGAAATCCTCCCGCGTGTAATCAATGACGCGATCCGCGCCGATGGATCGGACCATCTCCACATTCCTCGTACTGCATACACCGGTTACATGAGCACCGAACGACTTGGCGATTTGCACCGCGAACGTGCCCACCCCTCCTGCGGCGCCGTTGATCAAGACCTTCTGCCCCGGCTGAACCTGTCCCTTGTCGCGCAGCCCCTGCAACGCGGTGAATGCCGCCACCGGTGCGGCCGCTGCTTGCTCGAACGTGACGTTATGCGGTTTCATCGCCAATGTCGACTCGGGAGCACACACATACTCGGCAAAGGCCCCCTGGCAGATCCAGACTTTTGCCCCCGAACCTTGCGGGTATCTGATCGCGACGCCGAAGACCTCATCGCCCGATTTGAACTGCGTTACGTTCCGGCCCACCGATTCAACCCGCCCGGCCACATCGACGCCGAGTTGTGTGACCTTCGGTTTGAGCAGCCCGCTTAGGAGACGAAAGGTATAGGGCTTGCCTTTCATTAGGCCGCCGTCCAGTGGATTGAGGGAAGCAGCCCGAACTTCGATCAAGACTTCACTGTCCCTGGGAACGGGCTTTTCGACGTCCTTGACCTCGATAACTTCCGGCAGGCCATATCGGGTATAGACGGCAGCTTTCATACGGATGCTCCCGCTGTGCAAGCCACGTAGGGACAGCCGCCCTCGGCTGTCCGGCGGAGTGAAGCTCCGCACTGAAAGCGGAGACACCCTCTCAGGAACCGCCTCCATGTCTGTGCCCAGCATCACCGTTGCTCGGTGGAAAACCCCTGCTTCTTTACAGCGATCTTGCAAAGAGTTTACAAGCAGCAAACAAAAAGCTTGCGGCACGGCAAGTACCGTAAACATGATTACGTTGAACATGCGCACAGCAGGCGGTAGGTTACGATTTTATGAATTTATCTCTCCCGACTTTCTGCCCAGGTACGCTACAGCCCCGTCATCCTCATGCCCTAAGGATCTTCCTGCTAGTGTTTGCTCTGGCAACGTCTTTGCCGGGTCACGCCGCCGGTCCTAATGATAGAGTGACCGGCGTAGCAGGCGAAAGCTGGCTCAACCACCTCCACCGGACGCTGGAAGACACCAGCATGGGCAAAACCGGGCGCCTGGGACTACCTACGTCTGTATCCGCGGAGGAATCCCCCAGCTGGCAACGGGCACTATCCTACGATTTCAGTGGCCAGGCCGTAACCGTCAAAGGTGCGGACCTCTACCGCATGAACTGCCAGGGATGTCACGGCGAATCCGGCCTCGGCGCTCCCCCCGAAATCAATTCGGTCATCAATCCAGTCCGCTCGGCTTCCGTCGCCCTGATCATGGAGCGAATGAAAAAGGTTGGAATGGACATGAGCCGTGCGGACGCAGCGGAACTTGCCAACCAATCCAAGGCTGCACTGCTGCAACGGCTTCACAATGGCGGTACGGACATGCCGCCCTTTCCCCACTTAACCGAACTAGAGGTCCGTGCGATCCTCGCTTACCTGAACCAACTTGCGGGCGTCCCCGGCGCCGAAAAGCAACAAGTGGCCGTCGAAGAATCGTCTTTCCGCGTCGGCCAGCACATTGTGAAATCTACTTGTCACATTTGCCACAATGCGGCCGGACCGAACCCCAACCCGGAGCAGATCTCGCAAGGAGCGATCCCACCGCTTAGTACGCTGACGACGCGGACAAGCCTGCCCGAATTCGTCCGCAAAGTCAGAAGCGGGGCACCGATTGTGATGGGAACACCGGCACTGCCTTGCCGGGGCCGGATGCCAGTCTTCTACTACCTGAGCGAAAACGAAGCCGCGGACGTGTACTTGTACCTGCAGCGCTACCCGCCGTACCAGTACGCGGTTCTTGATCCAGCAAATCCCGCTCCTAAACCGGACCAGGCGGCAGCAGGCACGGTTACTGCCTTCGCACCGATTACGGAAGCGGCGAAGGCTTTCCAGTCCACCAAAGACGCCGGCATGAGAATTGTTGCCGTGCCGCTGCTCTCGGAACTATTAGTGGCTCTGCTCTTTGCGGGAGGCCTGGGATTTACATTGCGCGAGTTTAGAAGGTTGACGAAGAAAAGCCAGGCCCGCAAGGTCCTCGTGATGGGCACGGGCAACGTCGCCCTCGATGCGACCGGCACCACGTCCCTCGAAAATCCGGAACCCGACTCTGAGGGCGTGATCGAATTAGTGGATCCCGACAGCGTGGCAACCGTAGTGACTGGGGATGATCGCGAGGCCGTGAATTATTTGCCATCACACGACGCGGACCATCGTTCCTTCGAGAGTTCCTGGCTGGCACGCCGACTCGAGGATGAGGATTGGGTCGCTTAACCCTACTCCCATTTTGGAATAGTGTCGCTGTCAGCGGCTGATTCTTCATCGCGATCGCCACGTGCTCGAAATAAACTGGGTTCGTGCCCAACCGCCGCAACCCTCGCGTCGGCCTGACGACCGCCGCCGGCGTCGTCTTTGCGTTGTTGCTCAGCGAAATCTCATTGCGCCCTTGGGCCGGCCAGCTGTACCGCTTCGACGTTCAGCCGCTCTCTGCCGACCGAGTCCAGTCCTCAACCAAAATCGTCAGGTACTACGGGGAAGGCATAGCCACATCCCACTTCTCACCGAGCCGCGCCAGACTAACTGGCAGGGTTCCCGTCGCTAGCGCTCCTTGGATCGTGATCATGGGGGATTCCTTCGTCGAAGGTCTCCAAATCAACGATTCCGAAACCATGGGCGCGGTCGTGGAACGGCTTGCCCCGGCGTCTGATCCCGTCAATGTTCGGCAGTACGGTTGGCCGGGAGCTTCGCCTCCGAAATATGTCATGGAGGGCCCAAATGTTTTGCGGCTCTGGAATCCCAGCATGGTGGCGGTGATCGCCAATGCGAACGGTTTCCGAACCGCCGCGCTCGACACTCATTGGACGAAGGCTCAAATTCGCGGCGACAACTTCCTGATTCAGCCTGTTTCCCCAGATCGGCTCACTTTGCCCGCCAAAGTGTGGTTCGCAATGAGGCACTCAGCCCTTTTTGAAGTAGTGACCTCAAGGTTCGTTCTCGACATTGCCCCGGAAATCCCTGGCGTGCATACATTCCATTCCACCGCAGAGGCGGCGCAAAGAACTCCCAGCGATGCAGAAGTACTCCCGATGATGGTTCGACTACTGAAAGAAACGTACGGCGACCGTCTCTTCCTGGTGTATGCCGCCGAGCCATCCTTGACATCAACGCAGCCGGAACCGGAGGAAACCGAGACGTTGCTCCAATGTCGCACGCAGGGTGTGCGCTGTGCTTCAACCGGACCTTTCCTTCGCGAAGCTCTTCTATCGCTCCAGTATTTCGGCAGCGGGTTTTCCAATAGCGCCCCAGAAAAAGGTCATTACAACGCCCGCGGCCATCGCCTGGTCGGCGAACTGATTTGGTCCGAGTACCGCTCGCGCATCACGGGGGCTGCGCACTAGTGGTCTTCACCTCCTGGGCATTCGTCGCCTTTTTCTTGTGCGTGCTAAGCGCTCTGGCTCTGGTCCGATCGCGCACTTCCCGTCAACTCGTCATTTTGCTGGCGAGTATTTTCTTCTATGGATATTGGAACAAGCTCTACCTCTTGCTGCTTGCGGCGCCGAGCCTCATCGACTATTACTGCGCCATCCTTATCGAGGCGTCCAACCAGCCGCGGCGGCGGAAGCTCTGGGTGGTGGCCAGTCTGGCAAGCAATCTTGGACTCTTGGCCTACTTCAAATATGCCAATTTCTTCCTGTCGAACTTCGCGACCTGGTTCGGCCGCGATTTCAAGCCCCTGGACATCGTGCTTCCGGTTGGCATCTCTTTCTACACGTTCAAAACTCTCAGCTACACCATCGATGTGTACCGTGGCGAACTTCCTGCCTGTCGAGACTGGTGGAAGTACGCCATGTTTGTCACCTACTTTCCCGAGCTGATCGCCGGCCCTATCGTTCGCGCCTCCGTGTTTCTGCCGCAAATGACGCGATCGCTAAAGCCCTCCGGCAAGCGCGCCATCGTGGGCCTAGAGCTAATCCTGCTTGGTGTCACCAAGAAATTGCTCATCGCGGACCGGATGGCGGTCCTAGCCGATGCCGTCTTTGAGCATCCCCACTTTTTCTCTCCTTTGACGGTTGCCGGTGGTGTGGTCGCTTATTCCCTACAGATCTATTGCGATTTCTCCGGTTACTCGGATATTGCCATCGGCGTTTCGAGAATTATCGGCTTCGATCTTCCGGAGAACTTCAATATGCCCTATTTGTCCACCTCGATCACGGAGTTCTGGCGCCGCTGGCACATGACGCTGTCGAAGTGGCTGCGGGATTATCTCTACATTCCGCTGGGTGGGAATCGCCGCGGCCGCTTCCGCACCTATTTCAATCTATTGATGACGATGCTCCTCGGTGGACTGTGGCACGGCGCGAACTGGACCTTCGTGATTTGGGGAGGTCTGCACGGTCTCGCGCTCGCTGGACACAAGCTTTGGATCGAGACGAGCAAGGGCCGCTACAAGATGCCGCGGTTTCTCTCCTGGGCGGCTACCTACGTCTTCATATGCTTCGGCTGGATCTTCTTTCGCTCTCCCAATTTCACGACCGCAGCCGTGATTCTGCGAAAGTTGGTGCTCGTCGATCGGACCGGCATCGGCTATCTCTACCTTCCTTTACTGCTTGCGATCCCGATCGTCGTCGGAGCGCACTCTCTCGGTCGCTATGTGGGAAGCCTCGCCGCCGTGAGTGAAGGAACCAGATATATCCGCCCGCCACATTGGGCCATGTCCTTATACCGCAACTGTGGGGAGCGGTTGGCGTTGAAGCCTCATTCCGCAGCTGGGTATTACATCCTTCTACCCTTGCCTGGCTTTGTCGGCGGTTTTATCATCACCCTCTGGCTCCTGGCGCTCTATTTGTTTTCATCAATAAATACAAATCCTTTTATCTATTTTCAGTTTTGATGAGTGTTGCGTAACGAAACGGAATAGCCATGTCAAGCAGGGTGTCATCCTGTCAAGCAAAGCGAAGGACCCATGCATTCTGTTTGCAGCGCCGATGCTCTGGCAACGCTGCTTCGAAGTGTGCGTCAGATTTGGCAGAGATTTACGGGACACGGCACTACTTCGACTCTTCCTCTTCCTCCTCCGCATCATTCACCAAGTCGACGACGTGCCCGCGCACCGCATAAGTCTCTTTCGCACTCCCCATCCGCTCGAAGCTGACCCGCGCTGGGTTCCGCTGCCACGCTGGCGCGGGACAAGCCGAGTCGGGCGGCGCATCGTCGGGCAAGCCATCACTCGACAACGCCTTCTTCAGCACCGCCTTGCGCCGGCTCAGCTGCGCCACGATGGCAAAGATTTTTTTCCCGTCGTCCGAAACGCCGCAGTAGGCGACGTAATCCCGGTACCAGCTGGCGGCTGAGTAGAAAGCATCGTACTCAGGAAGGTTGATCGCAGAGACGCGGCCCGTCGTACGATCAACCAGCAGCCAGCCTCCCCGTTGCCACTGCCACCGCGGAGCCACTTCGTCCGCAAGACTGTCGTTCACCCGAAACGCCCGCCGCACCACGAATAAACGTTCGGTGACTTCGTGCGGCGAACCCACCACGTATTCCTTGATGCGCCCGTCCACGATCAGCGCCCGTACCTTCATAGTCAGTGGCTTCTCTCCCTCAGTGCTCGCGGCGGGAAGCCACTGCGCCGATGTCCACTTCCCGAACGTGATGACATGAACCTTGGCGCCAGTGCCAGCAGCACTGGCAGCCAGCATCGTCCACAAAACGAAGCCAACCAGTAGGCGGAAAAGCACTGCAAATCGCATAAATCGAGCGTAGGCAGGAAACGCGGCCCGAAGCAAGGCTTCTCGTCACATCCCGGCCACAACGATCCCGAACTGGGAATAGCACCTAATCCAAAATGGTGCTACCGTTTGAAAAGGCTGTCCCAAGCCCAGTCAAAAGTGGAAAATAACGGTAAAATCGAAAGTCGAGGAAATGACTCGATCGCCGCTTCCTCTCCTGGCACTCCGGCGCAGCCCGACGCGCGGACAACTTCCAGGGAAGTAGCCGCTTCTTATCAAGAGATGGGTGATCTTCTACCACGACGACGCGCGCCTCGCATTCTGGTGGTCGACGACCAGCCCAGCATTGCGGGATTGATGAGCCAGTTGCTCAGCATCCGCGGCTACGACGTGACCACTGCCGCAAACTCCGAGCAGGCGGAAGCTGAGATCCGCCGCCAGCAGCCAGACCTGATCCTCTCCGACGTGATGATGCCAGGCAAGTCCGGTTACGAGCTCTGCCGCAGCCTCAAAGAAAACGTGGCGACTCGCCTGATTCCCTTTGTTCTGATCACCGGACTCAGCGACAGCAGCGACCGCGTGCGCGGCATCGAGGCCGGCGCCGACGACTTTCTGAACAAGCCCGTGCTCGCCGAGGAACTGATCGCCCGCGTGAAATCCCTCCTGCGCCTCAAAGAATTCACCGACGAACTCGAAACCGCCGACTCGGTGCTGTGTACTCTCGGCCTCATCGTCGAAGGCCGCGATCCCTACACCGAGGGCCACTGCGAGCGCCTTTCGGTGCGTGCCGCCGATCTCGGCCGCCACCTCGGCATGGACGAAGATTCCATCATCGCTCTGAGACGCGCGGGATTCTTGCATGATCTCGGCAAGATCGCCGTGCCGGATGACATCCTGAAAAAAGGCAGCAACCTCACGCCCGCGGAATGGGCGGTCATGAAGCTCCACCCCATCACGGGCGAGAACATCTGTAAGCCCCTGCGGTCTCTTCGCCTGGTGCTGCCCATCATCCGCCACCACCATGAACACTCCGACGGCTCGGGCTACCCCGACGGCCTCGCCGCGGCCGACATTCCGGTGCTGCCGCGGATTTTGCAGGTAGTCGACGTTTACGATGCCCTGCGCACGGCGCGTTCTTACAAAGCGCCCCTGACCCACGACCAGGCAGCCCAAACTATGCGCGACGAAGCCCGCCGGGGTCTCTGGGACGCCGAACTCGTGGCCGAATATTTCTCCATGCTCGAGCAGAAGCGGCAGGTGGCGTGATGCAATTTTCGTTCTCAGGTATTGGCCCGGTTTAGGCGGAAGTTCCCCCCTGCGATATCAGGAATTCTCTTATCCCAAAACGTGCGCCCAAAACGTACAATTACGAAACTGAGTGCCGAGTACTGAGTACCGAGTACTGAGTACTGAGTACTGAGTACTGAGAACTAATTTTGGAGCCTATCTACAGCATCGTCATTCCGGCCTACAACGAGGGTGCGCGCCTGGGCGCGACTTTGGAGAAGGTGCTCGCCTACGTGCACGCCCAGGGATGGGACGCTGAGGTCATCGTGGTCAATGACGGCTCTCGCGACAAAACGTCCGATATTGTCCGTGAGCACGCCGCAGCAAATCCAGCCCTTCGATTGGTAGAGAATCCCGGCAACCGTGGCAAGGGATTCAGCGTGCGCATGGGCATGCTCAGCGCCCGCGGACGGATCGTACTCTTTAGTGATGCCGACCTGTCGTCCCCGATCGAGGAGGCGCCTAAGCTTCTCCAGACGCTCGAAGCCGGTGCGGATATCGCCATCGGCTCGCGCTGGCTGCGCGCCGAAACCCAGACTCAGCGTCAGCCTCTCTACCGCCAACTTTTCGGACGAATCTTCAACCTGCTGCTGCGACTCACTCTGGGATTGCAGTTCAAAGACACTCAGTGCGGCTTCAAAGCCTTCAAGCGCCCCGCGGTCCAGGCGATCTTCCCGCTGCAAAAAATCGAGCGCTGGGGATTCGACCCCGAGATCCTGTTTCTAGCCCGCAAGTTCGGTTTCAAAGTGCAGGAAGTCCCCGTCGCCTGGGGACACAGCGGCGGCACCCGTATCAACCCCCTGATCGACGGTTCCCGCATGTTCCTGGAGATGCTGCACATCCGCTGGAACGACTTGAGCGGAAAGTATGACGGAAGTTCGTCAACAGGAGTGCCTGCAACCAAAACGCTGCCCGGCGGCAGACCGCATTCTTAATTGGAATTGGCCGAGTTTTTGTCCCCAAGCGCCAAGGACGAAAGAATGCAGCCCACGGGGCGGGTGGCCCGGCTTACCCTTCGAGGATGCCCCGTCCAAGCTTCGCATGGGCGGGGTTTTTGACCTTGCCCGGCGTCCGACTTTTTTCCACAGCTCTCCACAAAAGGAATCCAATTTCCTGTGACGGACAACCTTTACTGAGAATATGGGAACGCGCAAACTGGGAATTATGGGCGAGAGCGATCCCAATCAACCCGGCAGCACCAGGACATTCCGCAGCTCAAGATCCGCAGCTAACTCCTTATTCCGGAATATTTTGCCTGCAAGTCCTTGCGGCTCAGGATTTTGCGCAGATGAAGGCATATCCAGCCTCGCAAGTTAGCAGAAACAAAGATTTTAGCGGGAGGTAAGAAAAAAATTGTGAAGGGATATATCCCGCTCAATCACGCCGACTTTTCGGTCTGCCGTGACGTTGCATTCGCCACCCTCAAGGCTTCAACGACACGGTGCCCCATCTCCGTGGTGGAAATTGCGGTGTGGGTTTTCCCCGCCACATCCGCCGTCCGTGCGCCTTTTGCCAGCACCATCGAAACCGCGTTCTCGACCCAAGCGGCTTCCTTCTCTAACTGAAACGAATGCCGCAGCAGCATCGCCACCGACAAAATTGCCCCCAGCGGATTGGCAATCCCTTTCCCCGCAATGTCGGGCGCAGAGCCGTGCACCGGTTCGTACAAACCGACCGGCCCGCCGATGCTGGCCGAAGCCAGCAGCCCAAGCGATCCCACGACTCCACCCGCCTGGTCCGACATAATGTCGCCGAACATATTCTCGGTCAGCACCACATCGAACTCTGCCGGCCGCTGCACCAGCAGCATCGCCGCCGAATCCACGTACTGGTGGCCCAGCTTCACCTCGGGATAATCCTTCGCGATGCGAGTCACAACTTCCCGCCACAGCCGCGAGCATTCCAGCACATTAGCTTTATCCACCGAAAGCACCTTGCGCCGTCGCTTCATCGCCAACTCGAATGCCACGCGCGCAATGCGCTCGATCTCCTCCTCGCCGTAGCGCATGGTGTTAACCGCGACCCGCGCGCCCGGGGCTCCTTCGATGAACCGCGGCTGGCCGAAGTACAGGCCGCCCAGCAATTCGCGCACGATCATGATGTCGGTACCGCGCGCGACCTCCGCCCGCAGCGGAGAACAATCCTCGAGCGCGGGAAAGAAGACCGCCGGCCGCAGGTTGGCGTAGGCGCCCAGTTCCCGCCGCAAGCGCAACAGCCCCGCCTCCGGCCGCAAATGACTGGGGTTGTGATCGAACGCCGGACTCCCCACCGCGCCGAGCAGCACTGCCGACGAACTCAGGCACGCCTGTATGGTGTCCGCGGGCAGTGGATCGTTGGCCGCGGTGAGAGCCGCCCCGCCAATGGGCATGCGTTGAAGCTGAACGTGATGGCCGAAGCCCTCAGCCACAGCCTGCACTACAAGAACGGCCTGCTCCGTGACTTCGGGGCCAATGCCGTCACCAGGAAGGATTGTGAGATTTAGAAGCATCGAGGAGATCGGGGAATTCTGTAATTTGGTAATTGAGTAATTGAAAGCCCACAACTGCCCTCAGATTACTTAATTACAAAATTACCAGATCTACTAAACTCCCCAAAGGTAGTCTTCCTGCTGCGTCTGCTCGTGATGAGGGTCAGCATGAACGGGCATCGGCGCGCCGAACGTGTTCGTCTGCGTCGTCGCGGGAAAGGGTTTGAGCGGTTCAGGAGCCGGAGCGGGCGTGGACGGAAGCGCCGACACATTCGCCGCACCAGCCGCCTTCGCAGGCGTGAGCGGCTCAATCAGCGGCGTCGCCGAACCCGACGGCTTGTGCGTGTCGCGAATCAGTTCCAGCAGGTGATGATCTTCCACATGCTTGATCTTGTCCGCCAGCCGGACAAACCGCCGGTAGATGTCGTCCAGTGCCCGCCGGTCGAACTGATACCCCAGTTGTTCGCAGCGCAATCCCAATGCGTGACGTCCGGAGTGCTTGCCCAGCACCAGCTTTGAATCCGGCACGCCGACCGACTTCGGCGTCATAATCTCGTAAGTCAGCGGATTCTTCAGCATGCCGTCCTGGTGAATGCCCGCTTCGTGCGCGAAGGCATTGCGCCCAGTAATCGCCTTGTTCGGCTGCACGGGGACGCCCGTAATCTCGCTCAACGTCTGGCTGGCGGCGAAAATCTGCTCGCTCACCACGCCAGTTTCGTACGGATACCGGTCCGGCCGAACCCGCATCGCCATCACGATCTCTTCGAGTGATGCATTCCCCGCGCGCTCGCCAATCCCATTGATCGTGCACTCCACCTGCCGCGCTCCCTCCGCGACTGCGGCCAGAGCGTTGGCCACCGCCATGCCCAGATCGTTGTGGCAGTGCGCAGAAATCACCACATTCTCAATCCCCTTCACGCGTTGCCGAATGGTCGCAATCAAATCCCCGAACTCTGACGGAATGGTGTACCCGACCGTGTCCGGAATGTTCAGCGTGGTCGCTCCTGCTTCGACGACCGCTTCCAGCACCTGGCAAAGGAATTCGGGGTCCGTACGGGTGGCGTCTTCCGGAGAGAACTCGACATCTCCGCAGAGCGACTTCGCAAAACGCACCGCGTCCCGCGCCTGTACCAAACATTCATCGCGCGTGATGCGCAGCTTGTACTTCAAATGAATGTCGGAGGTCGCGAGAAATACGTGAATCCGGGGATGAGCCGCATACCTCAATGCTTCCCAAGCGCGTTCAATATCAGCCTGGCAGGCCCGTGCCAGTCCAGCAATGATGGGCCGGCGCACCACGGATGCAATGGCCCTGACCGATTCAAAATCGCCATCCGACGCGATCGGGAAGCCCGCCTCGATCACGTCCACTCCTAGGCGGTCGAGTTGGTGAGCCAGGCGCAGCTTTTCCTGCTGGTTCATGCTGCATCCCGGCGACTGCTCGCCGTCGCGAAGCGTAGTGTCGAAAACCGTGATGCGGGCTCGCTCTGCGGTCATGGATCTCCCTCAGAAAGAACTGGATTCTCTATGGTAAGGGCGGTATGCACAGAAGCAAAACTTATAATTCTTCAGCAATCATTAGCCACAGTTGTATAATAAGTTACGCTAATGGTTTGTCGAGATTCCATTAAGAGGGATTCCAGCAACGCCCATGGACCTTTCCCAGCTTGAAGTGTTCCTCACTGTTGCCCGCGAGCGCCGCTTCTCGCGCGCAGCCGAAAAGCTTTTCCGCACCCAGTCGGCGGTCAGCCAGACCATCCGCAAGCTCGAGGGCGAACTGGGTGAGGCCCTCTTCGATCGTTCTTCCCGTGAAGGCGTCCTAACCGACGCCGGCAAAGTTCTCTACGAGTACGCCGAAAAGCTGATCAACCTGCGCAGCGAGGCGACGGAGTCTCTAGCCGAACTGCGGGAACTCCAAAAGGGCAAGCTGGTCATCGCGGCCAACGAGTTCACCGTACTCTACCTGCTCCCGGTATTGGCCGAGTTCCGGCGCCTACACCCCATGATCAAAATTACGGTCGAGCGCGCGCTGGGCAGCCACATCCCCGACGACGTCCTGCGCTATCGCACCGAGTTCGGCATGCTTTCCTACGAGCCGCAGGAGCCAAGCCTGCACTCCGTGGTGGTCTATCTGGATGAACTGGTCTTTGTGGTTCCTCCGAACCACCCGCTGGCCAGGGCGCCGCAGATCAGCATTCGCCAGCTCGGTGCCGAGTCTTTCGTCGCACACATTGTGTCGTCCCCCTACCGCGAAAAGGTGATTCAGCTCTTCAAGACCCACAAGACGCCGCTGCACATGGATCTGGAACTGCCCACTCTGCAGGCGATCAAACAGTTCGTCGCCATGGGCAACGGAGTGGCCTTCGTCCCTGAAATCAGCGTAGAAACCGAGATCGCAAGAGGAGAGCTCGTGCGCATCCCAGTGCGTGAGTTGCAGCTAAAACGAAAGCTCCGCCTCATCTATCGCAAAGACGCAAATCTGTCTCACGCCGCGAGAGCTTTCCTGCAAGTGGCCGAAGCGGTAGCTCAGGAAGACAAAGGCCGCTACCGCTTTCACCGCGAAGACTAGCGTTGGTTTCCGACTTGGTAGCAGGATGCAATGTCGCGGTGACGATGCAGTCGGCGAGCACCCGGCTCCAGCCGCGAAGCGGCGACATATTTTAGCCCCGGACGTAAGTCCGGGGTAAGCAGAGGAATTGAAAACCGAGTCCCGGAGGAACGACACAAAAATCCCGCACACCTCGTAACCGACCGACCGGATCAAGACACAAAAAGCAAAAGGAGCAAAGAGAACCTTTGCTCCCGGGTTTCAGACTCGAGCTGCGCTCAGCAGTCCGCGCAGACTTGCTCTTCGCGAAACGAGTCGAGCGCCGAATCGATCGACGGATGCACATCGAGCACCCTGTCCAGATTGGTCAGGTCCAGCAAAGTCCGCACGATTGTATTAGGCCCCGCGCACTTCAAGTTCACGTTCTTGCCCTGGGCCCAGGTTTGCAGCAGCGCCAACTCGCCGATCCCGGCGCTGTCCATCGTACTCACCCCAGTTAGGTCGAGCACCAGCTTGCTCGTGTGTTGCAGGACTTCGCCCACAAGACGCGAAAGCGCAGCAGCCTCGTCGCGATACACGATGCGGCCCTGGCAGTGCACAATGATGACATCGCCACGGTTTCGGGTTTCCAAGCTGAGCTTCAACGTCGGCTCCTTGTCCAGTCTAAAGGCCGCCGGTCCCGCCGGCTGCTCCCACATTTGCCAATTCGTATCCATAGTTTGCATGCTAGTACATAGACGCGCACGGGTTGGTTTTGGCACCATGAAAATCCTGTAAAATTTAGTCAAGGCCGAAGCTCCCTAAGCTTTTCGCGGGACAAATTTTGTCAACCGGGACATCTTGGCCATCCGGTACACTGCATCTAACGGATTTCGTTGACCATAATGCATTTTTTGCCGGCGTCATCGCCGGGGAGGAATAATTCGTGTCGAAAACTGCTGCCGCGGTGCTGGCTGTTGCCGCTGTGATTTTGTTCGCCATCCCGATGTCGGCACAGCTACTTCCGAGTGGCAATGTCTACGCAGGCGTTTCCTACGGCCAGCTCACCAACGTCACCATTCAGCAGAGCTATAAAGGTTGGAACGGTTCCGTCGAGGCCTTTCCCTTCACCCGTTTATTGCATCTCGGCCTCGTGATCGACGCCAGCGGCTTCTACCGTAAAGGGAATTCGGGCAACATTACGCAGTACAACGCGGTGGCCGGGCCACGCCTGTCGACCACCCTCGGCAAGTGGCGTCCTTTCGTGCACGGCATGGCCGGCATTCGACACTTGAACTCGAGCGGCTTCGTTTATAACCCGCTGGTAATCGACGTCGGAGGCGGGACGGACTACAAAATTTTCTTCAAGAACTTCTCCTGGCGGGTGCAAGGTGACTACATGCACACCCGCTACCTCAGCGCAACTCAAAATGATTATCGTGCCTCCACGGGCATCGTCTGGCGCTTCTGACACGTGCCTGAAATGGCTAGTACAACTGTCGGCATCCGAATTTCCCCCTTCGCTCATCTAACAACTTTCTGCGACGGTCTGTGTTAGCAGCCGCAGAAGGAGGACGCTGATGCGCAAAGTGGTCATCATCATAGGCACCTGTTTCTTGTTCGCAGGACTTGCGGCCGCCCAGATTCCCACCGGGGGCAACGTCTACTTCGGCTACACGTACTACAACACCAAGCTCTCCGTCAGCAGCGGCAGTCTGAATGGTTGGGAAGGAACGTTGGAAGGCAAAGTCTTTCCGCTGCTTGGAATCGTCGCGGACATAACCGGCCACTACGGTTCGCAGCAGTTCCCCAATCCTGGAGCAACCTGCATCATTGGCGGGACGTGCCCTCCACTGAGTGCGAACGCGCACATCTACGAAGCCTTGTTCGGACCGCGATTGTCCGTCCCAGTTGGCAAGTTTCGACCCTTCGGCGAATTTGAGATCGGAGTTGGACACGTCAACACCAACGGTTTCGGATCCGATACCTCATTCGCAACGGCCGTCGGTGGAGGTCTTGACTACACCATCGTTCGTCCCGTCGCGTGGCGGCTCCAGGGCGACTACGTCCGTACGAAGTTCTTCAACCGGACCGACAACAATCTCCGCCTTTCGACCGGCATCGTCTTCCGCTTTTGACGCGCGGCGGGAATCGCCCTAAGTAAAAGCAGGATTCAGCTGGTTGGCTGAATCCTGTCTTCCGTGGCCACAACAAAAAATGCTTCGGAAGTCTAGGCGTGGGGAACGCTGTCTGCCTCGTGCGCCCAATACTTGTGATCGCGTAGAAAATATTTTTCATTCCAGAAGTTCATCGCCGTCCACAGGAAGAGCCAGCCCACGCGCAAGTGTCCCATCTTCTTGAACCGGCGATTCGTAGTATAGACCCCGCCTCGCACGATGGAGAATCGTTTGCGCTCCACCTGCTGGCTCAGCCGGTAGTCTTCAGCGAACAGAATCTGCTCGTGAAATCCGCCTAGCTCCCAGAATTTCTTCCGGTCAAAGAACATAAACATTCCCGTGGCAAATGGGCGGTGCAGGTACGACAGGTACTGAAAGAAATCATTTCCTGCATAAAACAGCTTGTCGAGCCAACTGCCTTCGTGGCACAGAATGTTGGTTGTCACGCAGTGCAGGTTCTTGGCCTGCGCTTTTTCGATGCACTTCCGCAGCAGAGACCGGTCCGCAAGTTCGATATCCGCATCCAGAAACAAAATGTACGGAGTGTCGGCCTGGGCTGCGCCCTGGTTCCGTCCGACCGAGGGCATTCCGCCCCGAATCACGCTCACGTTCAGGCGATCGCGGAAACTCATCACGATCTCCGGCGTACCGTCCGTAGAATTCGCGTCAGCGACCAACACCCTCGTACTCGACATCTTCGAGTAATCCTGAATCGTCAGCGAGGTCAGCAAACGCGGAATCAGCTTCGCTTCGTTCTTCGCCGGAATCACGATCGTCAGTTCGCTCTTGGTATTCACGGATTTGTACCCCCTGTTCGTCGATAGTCAGGTAGGTAAGCCGGGAATCGACCCACCCGCCCGAGTTGTAGTAGTTCACGCCATCCCGTTCCACGTGGATGGCTTCGTGCGTATGCCCGCAGAAAATGCGTTCCGCGCCGTGATGTCGAGCGTGAGCCAACGCTCCCGCCGCCACCTTCGGAGACATCCGCAGCCAACGTGTATTCAATCGGTCAATCAGCCGTGCAATCGGCTTGTTCTTGAAGTCCAGCTTTTGCAACTGCAGATACAACGACGTCCCCAGCCGGCTCAGTCGCAGCCGGTTCACCTGAAAGCCGTCGAACTGATGCCCGTGGATGGCGACGTGCCGCAAGCCGCGGTACTCCCACTCGTAATGCTCGTATACTCGAACCCCGACCAGATGCGACATAATGTTGGCGAGGCCGTGGTCGTGATTGCCTTCCACCCACACCACTTCAATGTTGCGCTTGGGATTCGATAGCTTCCGGATATGTCCCAGGAACTTCCAGTGCTCCTTGGTCAGCCGGGCAAAGTTCAGATCAGCGAAGATGTCGCCCAACAGGATCAACCGCCGGAAACGGTTCTCCTTTAGCACCCGCGTAGCTTCGCGCGCATGACTGGTCTCTGCACCCAGATGCAGGTCCGAGAGGATCAGCGTGTTGCAGACGTGCGGATCCATATTTGTCTTGTATCAGGGGATTGTTACGGGGTGATGAATAGTGCATCAATATTGGTGCATAGGTAACTGCGGAAGTAACGCAGGTGTGGAGCGGGCACTCCTGCCCGCTAGCCTCGTCAAGGTGGCAGGCAGGCGGGCAGGAGTGCCCGCTCCACACAGACGGGAACAGAAACCTGCAAAGCTCCTACGCGCTACTTCAACGCGGCGAACCCCGCGCACTGCTGCCCATTGGGAGGAGTCGTGCTGCCCCCTGCGTTGAGATCTGCACGAATCACATTCTTCTCCGAAGAGCAGAACAGCCGTTTCCCGGTGCGGTCGAAAACTTCCGGAGCCGCGCCAACCACGTAACTCGTATTCTCCCCGCCCGACTGATTTCCGCCTGTTGCCACAAAGTTGTAACCCGACTTCACTCCTCCAGCCAGGCTCTGATCCAGCAAGCACGCGGTCTGCGCCGACTTGGCGCAAGGCTCCGCCCCTCCCAGGTTTGCCAGTGAATCCGCAAATCCCCCGTACGTTGCCTGATAGGTTATCTCTGCCGTGTTGATTGCCCGGACCGACGCCACAGCCGACGCTTCGTCCGCGTGGATCTTCGCCTCTTTCATGCTGGGGATGGCCATCGCCAGAATAATCACGATGAGCGCGATCACGATCATCAATTCCATCAAGCTGAAGCCCGTTTGATGCCTCATTACGCCTCCCTCCGTGCATTGGCCGCGGAGAATCACGCCAGCAAAATGAGGAACGAGCAGCAGAAAACAACTTGCGGAGAAAAAGCAGTACACCGGGATGGAAATGCAGCCACGCTCAACTGGGCGAATGAAAAGCTACTTCTGTTCCGGGGGCACATACTCCTTCGGCTTGGCCGATCCTTCGCCGAAGAAAAACATCTCCAATTGCTTGACAATGACTTCCTGATCCTCGCGCCGCGCCGGGTTCAGTCGATACTCGTTCAGCAACATCTTGCAATGCTCCGTCCACATGCGCCACGCTTCCTGCGAGACGTTGTCGTACACCTTCTTCCCCAGATCGTTGTCGAACGGAGGCTCATCCAGCCCGGGCATTTCCTTCTTAAACTTTACGCAGAAAACAGTGTGCGCCATGACTTTCCTCGATGATGAATTAAGACCGTATTTCCATGTTCTGAATCAGCCCCTCACGAATTGCATAGACATGATGAATGATCTGATCGACAAGGAGCTTCCCACTCTTGTCGTGAACCACCTGGTGAACCTCGACGCTGATTCGTCCATCTTTTTCGACTGCGAAGGCCTGCGGCTCAACGCGGGGATCAAGGGACTCGAACTGACGTTTCCAGTAGTCCCGCACGGCGTCAGTACCCAACACTCGGCCGCCTTCCGTCCCGTTCGGCCAGTCCACGTCGGAGTGCATCGTCGCGAGGACGGTTTCGATTTCCCGGCGGTTGAACGCTGCGTAGACTCGCTGCAGCAATTCAATCTCTGCCGACACCGCGTGTAGTTCCGCCATATCTACCTCTAAAGATTATCTTACATGGAGAGCAGCAGGCCCCCGGTTCTTAGATGTTCTGCGGACAGCTCCGATGCATTCGCCACCAAAGCACCGCTGCGCCTCCCCAGAGCCCGAGTAACGGGACCAAGCTCGCCAGCCCTTGCAGCCCGATCAACTGTCCCAGGTTGAAAGCTCCAAACCTTCCGCTCGATCCTGCTTCGGCAATCGTGAGCATGGAGTCGTGGTTCAGCGCCATCTGTCCTGACCAGAACGCTGGCCAACTGGAATGCGCGATCGGACAATTGTCCTGCATCGACAACTGCGAGGTTGTCGAAATTACCATCAGCGCCAGGAACACGCTGCACAGGGCCAGTCCAATCAGCACCCGCCGCCACGCCGGCCGAGCCCGCCTCCACGTCACAGCCACGCCAACACACAACAGCGGAATGCAAGCACCCGCATAGCGTGGACCAAAACACAATCCCGCCTTCCACCAGTAGAAAGACGCGTTGAACAGGAAGTAATAAAGCGTAATCGCCGCGGCCGTAAGCGCAGCCGCCCGATGTGGCTTCTCCTTCCACAACCACCAAAGTCCAACCGGAGCCGCCAAGGCCACCGGAGATGCAAAGAACAGCCCTCGCGAACATCCGAACAGCAGCTTCAGCAGTCGGTCCGGATGCGGATAGGTCAGCCCAAAGTATCCTCGCTGTTGCATGAAGGCGAACGAATTTGGATCATAGTACGAATAGCTAGGCCGGAACGATCCAAACGCGGCGTGCAAATACCACAGCAACACGACGAGGCAAATTGCTGCTCCCATACTGATGCCCGCCACGACGCGCCACCGCGCCGCCTTCCCGTGCGGCCACGCCTGCGACGTGGCAAGAATGGCGAGCATGGCCGAGGCAGGCGCCGCTGGATACTCCGTCACCGTCGCCCATCCCGCCGCCAGTCCCACAAGCAGCGCCCAGAGAAAGTCTGCACGCGTGCCGCTGCTGTCCCGTACCTTGAGTGCTGCGGCGAACGCAAAAATCAGGCAGGCCGCCACCAACGCATGAGCCCAGAACAGGCTCGCGTACGCCCACATTGGAGTACCCAGCCCCATCGTCGCTGCCCCGAACGAGGCCCCCGCGATACTCCCACCGAAGCGCAGACCAAGAAAAAACAGGCACATCACCACCAGTGCGGTCGGCAAAGCCACCCCGCATGCGCTCGCCACATACGACAGCGCAAGCTCTCCTCGCGGTGACCCCGGATCGATGCCTGCAATCCGCAACGCCGGCCGAGCCACCATCGCGAAGGGCACGGCCAGGAATACCAATCCCGGTGCCTTGTCGGAGTAGTAGTGTCCTTGAAAGTGCGCTTTGTCTTGAGTGTTTTCGTGGTAGGCGTCGATGCGCAGCGTGTGCTGCTCGACGATGGCGCGCAGCAGGTCGAAGCGGGAATTCTGATTCCACCCGCCACCCTCATAGAAGTAAAGAAAGGAAAGAAGAGCGACGAAGCCAAGCAGGCACGCGGCTCTCCAGTGTGATGGAGAGTCTTCCGGAAGAGGGCTCATCAGAACTCTTAGAGCCTCAGACGAAGCGTCCTCGAAGCTCCTAAGCCGTATTGTACTGGCCGGTACGCAACTGTGGTCAGGGCTTTCCCGACGCCACCAATGCGGCGACGATCTTCCTCGTTTCTTCGTCCATGGCGGCCATGGGGTCGGTTGAGTGCTCCGTTGCCGCCGTAGTTTTGCTTTTCAACCCAACGTAAACTGCGTCATAAGTCGTATCGCCCATATTCTCCACTTTATGCTTGAACGGCGGGTACCAGCGCGCCTCGCCGGGTTTGGCGAAGACCTCGCGCGTCTTGCCTTCTTCATCGGTAAAGCGAAGGTGGGCCGCCGTAACGCTCACCACCACGCCGCCAGGATGGTCGTGCAGCACCGACTTCTCATGTGGCCCGTAATGCACCGACACAACCTGTACTCGGTCATTCTCAAAGTCCAACTTGTAGTGCTTCGGTTCGACTTTGGTGGGATCCTGCGCGAGGCTGGAAACCCCGGCTAGACACACAAACGCCCCTGCCCAGAATAGCTTCGACAACATGCCTGCCCCCTGGCCAAGTGTTCCTGGCTATTATTCTTCAATGCCTCAAGCGAACTCTACGTCTGGCCTCGGCCACTGTCAACGCAGGGGACCGGCACTGCCCCAAAGTGGTAACTTCCCTCTGGTTACCGGAAATCGCACGGCTCGCACGATCCGAAAACAGGAACTCTTTAAACATTGGACTTAGTGTTTTTCCCCTACCCAAAAGTGCCATGCATCGCCCAATGGTGGTATTGACCCTGGCAGCGACAGGCCGCATTCTCTTAGGGCCGCATAAGCATCGGGCGATCATGCGGATCGGTAATTAAATGGCGAGAAAGCCGGGAATAGCGGCAATCGACCGTTGCGATTGGCAGAACTGGTAGTCCGCAGAAGTTGCTCCCTCGTCCCCCGTCTCAGGTGGAAAAAGAACTGGGTTCCGACAATGCACCAAGCGCGACCAATTGGTCTCGCGGGCCCATTTTTACAAGAGGAGCTGTCCATTGGAAACCGCTACTTTGCAGAGTCAAAAGACCTTCGCAGTCCAGTCATTCACCCTGTTCTCCGATGTATCACTCGCCGACTGCGCCAGCATCACTGCGGCCGCTCGTGAGAAGCGCTTCGCGCGCCGCCAGACCATCTTCTCCGAGGGGGACCCCGTCCAACAGGTCGTCATGCTGCTTTCTGGCTGTGTCAAGATCACCCAGATCGGTCTCAGCGGAAATGAAGTCATACTCCGGTTGAATGGCGTGGGCGAAGTCGTAGGCGCCTTCCGGCTCTGCGCAGGCTGCACCCATTGCTCGGCAGCCACGGCAGTTCAGCCTTGCACGGCACTCGTCTGGGAAGCGCCGACCTTCGAGAGACTTCTGGAGCGCTATCCCGCGTTTCGCCGCAACACCGTTCGCGCTCTTGAGGAACGCCTGCAGGAGATGGAGCAACGTTTTCGCGAAGTCTCCACCGAAAAAGTGGGCTCGCGCCTCAGCAGCGAACTCTTACGTCTATCGAACCGCCTGGGACGCGTCACTAACGGCCATCTGGAGATCAGTCTTTCGCGCAATGAACTAGCTCAATTGACGGGCACGACGCTCTTCACAGTCAGCCGCCTGCTGTGCCGCTGGCAGACGCTGGGGATCGTCAGCATCCGCCGCGAAGCCGTGCTGGTCCGCGACTTCGCTGCCCTTACGCAGCTCTCGCAAGCCGAATAATTCTCGGCTGCCCCGGACGTTTGGAGTCTCGATGTACGTAGTCTCATCGAGCGGGGTGCTTTATCTCTACTCGTGATCGCTTCCTAAGGCAAAGACCCTTTAGAAAACGGGCGTTCACATTCATTGACCATGAATGAATGAAATCGCGCTTGGTCAACTGTCGAGCCAAATCTAGCTTCCGCAGCAGTTGACTTCTCCCGGTAACGAGTCTGGATGCATGCGGTTAGCGGATGAGCTACTCTTTACCCGCCGTGCATTGCCAACGGCGAGAAGGTTGTACTAGAGCTGAGAGTGCAAGGCGTCTCGTCTAACAAATTGAGGCGCCATAAGAGGAGGATCCGCATGCCTTCCCGCACTTGCGCTCTGTCTCTCGCCGCTCTGCTGGCTCTCTTGTTTCTTCCAGGCTGCGGCAACAACACTCTTAACCCCTTCTGCGGTAGTACCAGGCCCGCGCCGCTTATCGGTTCACTTTCGCCAAGCACAATGACTTTCGCTGAGGTGCAGCAGGGCCACACGCTGACCGTGAACGGTAGCCAGTTTGTTGCCGCATCCGAGGTAGTCATCAACACCACGCCTCTCAGCGCCACAGTCGTCAGCGATCAGCAGTTGCAAGTAAAGCTTTCGAGCGACGTGATCTCCGGTCCGGGAACAGTGAAGGTGAGCGTGCTTACTCCCAGTGGAAACTCCGGCGACGTGGGCTGCACCAGCGGAGGTACCAGCAGCGTACTCGTATTAACCGTCAACTAAGCTCTGGCTTAGATCGGTGAGTCCAGATGCAATTCTTCAACAGTAATCGCTCAGTTTGAAGAGAATACGTTCACGCTGGAGGGAATCCCCAATACCATAACTCATAGTATTTTCGAAGTATTGTCCCGCGACACCGCGCCGAGTAGCTTAACGCAGCATTTCTCGGGAGGATCGACAAATGAGTTTTCGTAATGCGGTGAAGATTTCGCTGGCGGTGGCGTTGTTTGCCGCCCTTCTAGCCTGGAGCAACGACACTGGCAAGTCAACGACTGTCAAGGGCTACGTTCTGGATTCGGCTTGCGCCTTCACCAAGGGTCTGAAGAAACCGATCAGCCCCGAGTGCGCCACGGCGTGTGCTAAGGCTGGTTCTCCTTTAGTGATCTTGACGGACAGTGGCACAATCTACTGGCCAATTGCCGACACGACTCCATCCAGCGGGCAGAACGATCGCCTCCTACCCTTCGCCGGACAAAAGGTTACGGCTACTGGGAAGGTGTTTGCACGGGGAGGATCGACCGCGCTCGTGATCGAGAAGATCGAAGCTCAGAAGTAGTTCGCCACGTGACGTAATTGATGGAACCGGAAGCCGTTCGGTCCTCCGACCAGGAACACCACAAAGAGCAAGCCGCCCAAGGTCTGGGCGGCTTGCTTGTGGTGGTTAAGATCGTTTGCGAAATTGCTCGCCGTCAATTAAAGGCGCAGGTTGTGACCCCGTTCTCCTGCCCGATCGAGTGCTGTCCGTATGGACACGGATCTGCCATTGTTTGTGCCGCAGACGGTGGCGGCGGAGCCGCACGCTGTTCCGGAGGTCGTCCCGGACTGTTCTGGGCGGGCAACCTGCCTGGTCCAATCAGGCTGCTGGTCGTCGCCGTTCCTGGAACCACAACCGCCGGAACTTTGGACGGCTCGGCTTTCTGAGGAGCGACCGGCGCCGGTGTTGCCGCGTGCTGGTCGGGCCAGCGGGCCGGCTTGGGCGATGAAGTCTGTTCCATCGCTCCCGGCGTCCGGTTTGCGCTCTCTTTCCGCGGATCCTTGTACCGCACCGTTACCCCAGATCCCGGGCCCAGATCGACCAACCGCAGATTATCGTCAGTTACCGTCTGCGCGCGCACGATATGCGGCGTAATGGCAAAAACGATCTCATTCTCTTGCCGTTCTTTATCCTCTTGGCCAAACAGATACTTCAGAATCGGAATCTTCGTGAGCCAAGGATATCCGCTGAGAGAATGCGTCTCGGTGTCCTCGAGAATCCCGCCCACCAAGTTGACCTCTCCGTCTTCCAGGCGTGTTTCATGCTCGATGCGGCGCTGTCCGATCACCGGCTGGCTGATGCCGCCAATATTTTGCGTCCCGCTCACCGATGAAACTTCCAGGGTCATCTTGAGCGTGACTTCGTTCTCCGAATGAATGTGCGGAGTGATGTCGATGTTCACGCCCACATCAAGGTATTGAAACTGAGTATTAACCAGGGCACCGCCGCTTCCACCGAAGCTTCCCCCGAAAGAACCGGTAGCCACAGGCACACGATCCCCGATTTTCAAAGTCGCCTTCTCGTTGTCCAAGGCACGGATCTCAGGATTCTGAATCAGCTTCGTGTCGCTGTCGCTCATCAACAGCGATAATGAAGCGCCGGGAATACTGACTTGAAAATTGTTAGCTGTCAGCGAACCGAGCGAGTTCAAGGTGAACGCGCCACCCGATCCTGAACCGCCTCCAGCTGCTCCCGCGATGCCCGAGCCCGGCACCATCACGATATTGGCCGAGGTGGGCGGACTCACACCCATCGTATGGATCCGGTTGCGGCTGACTTGGAGAACCGCGATGTCGATGACAACTTCCGGCTTGGGTTTATCAATATCGGTGAGCAGTTTCTGGGCAAGCACCATCTGGTCGGGAGTACCCCGCAGAATAATTGCGTTTTGATTGGGGATCAGTTGCATGCGGGTCAGGTCGAGGATCCCTTTGAGGGTGTTGGCCGCTTCCTGCAATTCATTTGCGGCGGAAACGTTCCGCAGGTAGAACGTTTTCATCACCGTGCTCTGCATCTCTTTCCGCTTCGTTGACGTGTCCGCCGCGACCAGGATCGTGTTGCTCGAAGTCGGCTGCCAGAAAGTCTTGGTCTGCAGCGCTACGACATTGAGTGCCTCGCGCAGCGTTACGTCATTCAATTCGATGGTGATTTTCTGAGGCTTGTAATCCTGATCGAACAACACGTTGATGCCGGCCAGTTTGGCGATCGTCTTGTATACCATCGTCGACGTCTCGCTCAAACGCAGGTTAATCAGCGTGTTTGAAATGGGTGTTAGTTCGATTGGCCCAGCCGCTTCTTCCGCCAGCTTGTCGAGCTGCGTCGGGGCGGGTCCTTCTTCCTTCTTGCGCGACTGCTTGCGGATCATATCTTCTGTTCGCCGCGCTTCTTCCTTCGCGACGAAGTTGGTGTGGTCCGTGTCAGCACCGTGTTGGAACTCAATCAGTGCTTCTTGCAGCTTGCCGCTGTCGCGCAACAGTTGACCCTGCCGTATGTGCTCAAGCGCAGCATAGAATCGCACGCGAGTGTAAGCGGTAAAGTATTTCGCGTCCCGGGGCTTCAGCGAATGGGCCTCACTATAGGCCTGAAAGGCTTCGTCGTACTTGTTGGCACCCTCGGCCTGGACCCCGCGCTTGAACGCCGCGCTGGCTTGATCCGCGTGCCCCGGCAGGCACACCGCCAGGACCAAAAGCACAGCCCACAATATTTGCAGACGCTTCATCATCGTTGCTACCCAGATCCTAAAGTTGAAGTAAATGAGGCCGGCTCGTAAAAGCTGTCTCCCTTGAGACATCCCTCCGCCGAAACAATTGGGGGGAACAATCGACCGCTATCGGCGAGCCTGCATCACCGGTCGGACGCAGCGAGCCTTACTGATAAACCACCGGGAGGGCTGAGTATTTGATCTAGCGCAAAGAACCAAACGTTCTTTCACCGCGGCCAAGCCAGCCGAAAGTGGCCAGCAGTCTCCTTCCTCTGATCCCTCCCCGGCGCCAAACCCCGCTCCGGATGCGCCTTTTCGCCACAGGCAGGGCTAAAATTTACAAGGTTTACATTTTCTAAAAAAATTTCAATTTTGTTTGCCCATCCGCAAAGAGGTAAACCGAAGGCCTAGTACTGTCATCCGCACAGGGTGCTGGTAAGCACTCGTTGCGTGGGCGTTAAGGCTCGCGCGGCCAGATGAGAAGAGGGCGCCGCCTTCCACGGTTGTCGGCCAATCTTTACCCCCCATCTATCGCCGCGTGCGGCTGGTTGAGCCTGCAGCTGGGAAATATCAAGATTCGACACACGTGGAGAGCCGTTCGTCTTCCCGTGCTGGATTTACGTACCGATCGGCGGCGACACGCTGCCGATCGTTCGGAGCGGCGCTATTTGCGTCCGCCCGCCAGGTTAGGAAGGAGGCTGCACAGCCATGAGGAAGCCGTACCAGGTTTGGATCCCAATTCTTCTCGTTTGCTTCGCGACAGTGGCCGCGAGCGCACAGTCGTTCCGAGTCCAGTGTCCAACCACCACCATCACGCACCCGAACGTGGCCAACAACAATACGGAACCTGCTTACGTCGGCCCGACTTATACCGGCACCGCTGGATACCCGATGGCGCCGACCCACGTGAACGGCGCCATCAAGTGCCAGCAGATCTCGGGCGGTGACGGTTACGCGACGATGGGCGACGGCACGCAGACCTATATGTTCTCCTTCGGGCCGTTGTCGGGGCTCGCGGACATCGCGAACGGCCTGCCCGGCACGGAGTTCCCGAGCGTGTTCAATACCATGCCTGCCGCGACGCTGAAACCCGGCGATCCTGCCACGACAGAAGGGGCGGCCGCTAATACTTGGCGGGACGTGGCCTGCCATCTTGTCGTACGCCACCACCCCGTTTACCTATAACGGCGCGGTTGGGCTGACTCCCGACATACCCAACATCGTCACCATTTACGACATTAGTGAAGTTGGGACCACCGTTACGGTTGTCGGCAACGCGCCCTTAGGCGTGAAAGTCGGGGACCAGGTAGTCATCTCAGGGCAGGACACCACCGGCTATAACGGCACCTTCACCGTTACCGCCATCAACGTCGCCAATGCGTTTTTCCCGGCTAACTTCGCTTTCCAGTACACCGATACGACCACCGGGCTGGCTGAGGTGACCGAATCAACGACCGCAACCGCAGGAATTACTGCGGCACTCGATGGCCACGTGGATCCCCGGCCAATCATGGACGTCGGCGTGATGAACGGCAACATCCCGGCGCCGCTGATGGCGATCGACGAGGACGACGAATTCTTCCTCACCCTCACCAACGTGGGCATGATCATGCGGCCGGACCTGTTCGAGCAGCACACGGTCCACTTCCACGGCTATCCCAACGCTTCGTCGTTCTATGACGGCGTGCCGGACGCCTCGGTGGCCATCAACATCGGCGGCAGCTTCACTTATTACTATCTGGCGCCGGATGCCGGCACTTACTTCTGGCACTGCCACATCACTCCTCCCGAGCACTTGCAGATGGGCATGGTGGGCAGATCTATGTGCGGCCGCGGCAGAATCGGGTTCCGGCCGGCACCAGCCTCTATACCGGCGCTCCAGCGCAGCAGGCAGACTTGCGGACGGCGTGCAGGCGATCCGGCGATGGCGGACCCCTGTTACCACCGCGACCGACATCCTGTGCAGCAATCCGCTGCCGGCGGTCAACACGGGCGCGATGGGGCAAGCGACGGTGTCAATGGCGGGTCAGGTGGTTACGCCTATAACGACGGCGACGGCTCGACCGCCTACGACGTCGAGTATCCCATCCAGATCCACGGCTTCGATCCCAACTTCCACTTTGTCGGCATGACCTTCAACCCGGAAGGCTTTGCGGACATGAAGGACAAGTACTTCCTGCTGAACGGGCGCAGCTATCCCGACACGGTCACGCCCGGTCCCCTGGCGACGCAGTCGTCGGACGGCAGAATGCACTTCTCGCAGCCGCTGCCTTCGATCATCAACATTCCGGCCGGCAAGAAGAGCGCTGCTGCGCATTTCCGACCTGGACGTCACGGAATATCAGACGCTGGCCTCGCTGGGGATTCCGATGAAGGTGATCGGCTCAACGCCAAGCTGCTGCGCGATCAGGCGGGAAACAACATGTACTACAACACCAACTCGATCACGCTGGGCGGCGGCGAGTCGCTCGACGTGATTCTGGATGCCAGCAACACGACGCTATATCCGGCGGGCCAGGTGTTCTATCTCTACACCCCCAATCTCGACCACCTGTCCAACGACGCCGAGAACTTCGGCGGGCTGATGACCGAGGTCCAGATCAATTAGGAGCAGCAGCAATGAGGGCGATGACAATGAAAAACGCGATCTCGAAGACACGACTGCTTCTGGCAGCGATGGTGGCAGTGGCATGTTGCTCACGGCGACGGCTCACGCTGCGGCTCCTGGCATCACCGGCCCGACCTTCAACTTGACGGCGCAGCCGGCGTACCTCAACCAGCCGGACGGGCAAGCGGTCTACTCCTGGGGTTACGGCTGTAACGGTGCGCCCAGTCGGCTTTGCTCCGGCGGCCATCTCGACCACGCTTCTGCAACACCATGCAGGTTCCCGGCCCCACGCTGATCGTCACGGAAGGGCAGACGGTCACGGTGACCCTGACGAACGGTCTGCCCACTGCGGCCGGCAACACGTCGATTCTGTTTCCCGGCTTTAACGTGACCGCGACCGGCGGCGTAGCCGGCCTGCTGACGCAGGAGGCGGCGCCGGGCGGCACGGTGACCTACACGCTTCACCGCCTCGTCGCCCGGGCACGCGCGCCTACTACAGCGGAACGCAAGGCGACCTGCAGGTGGAGATGGGCCTGTACGGCGCGATCATCGTGCTGCCCGTCAGCAGTTCCCGGCCGCCTGCACATCGCGGGCTGCACGCTACGAACCTGGCGGCGCAGGCGCATCTGGGGCGAATCTGATTTCCGGCTGGCGGCAGCCGCCTACGACCATCCCAAGACCTGCTACGACCGGGAATACCTGTTCCAGTTCTCGGAGATGGATCCCAACATTCACACGCAGGCGCTGGCGCAGGTCACCGCAAAGGCCGGCTGCACGGCCGGGGCTGCGGGCTGCAGTCTTCGAAGTTCCGACCGAGCCCTACCATCCCGCGTACTTCCTGATCAACGGCCGCTCGATGCCCGACGACATGGACCCCAACTATGCGGCCGAGTATCCGCACCAGCCCTACAACGGCAACCCGCACATGCATCCGGGCGAACTGGTGCTGCTGCGCATCATCGGCCAGGGCCGCTGGCAGCATCCCTTCCACGAGCACGCCAACCACGTGCGCATCCTGGCGCGCGACGGCAACCTGATTCTCAGCCAGACCGATCCGAACAGCCTCGCCGGGCCCCTGCTGTTCACCACCACGACGACTCCGGGACTGGCCATGGACGGGATCTTCTACTACACCGGCAAGGGGCTGAACTGGGACATGTACGGCCACAATCCCGCCTCTCAAGACCCGAGCCGCCAAGCTTCCGTGTACTCCGGATGCCAACGGCTACAACACCGGCGCATCCGACGGCGATCAACTATTTCGAGTGGTGCCAGGACCACAACAAGCCGGTGCAGGTTGCTCCCTTCGGCGATGTCGCGGCAGGCGGCCCGGCAACTCTGCCCGATCCGAATATCTTCACCAACGGCGCCTGGTACGGCGGCAGTCCCTATCTGGGTCCGGACGCGACCCTACGCGCGACGGGATGCATGCTGGCTCTCCGCCGCTCGTGCGGCGCCACCGGCTCAACTCCGCCCTCGGGCACGATTGCGAACTCGCCCAGCGGCGAGGCTGGCTTTGCCTTCATGTGGCACTCGCACAACGAGCGCGAGATCACCACCAACAACGTTTTCCCCGGCGGAATGCTGATGATGATGCTGGTCGATTCCCGGGAATTTGTCATTGACGAATCCAACTAACTAAGAGGAGACAGCAATGCGATTCCACTCATCTCAAAGCAACTCTGAAGACAGCGGTACTCGTAGCAACTGTTCTCCTCCTCGGAGCGAGTCTCGCGGCTGCCCAGCAGCAGATCAATCTGACTGCGGCGCCGACCACCGCCACTCTGCCCGACGGCTCCGTGGTGCCGATGTGGGGCTACAGTTGCGGCGCGGCCGTCGCCCCGGCTCCACCGCGACCTGCGCGGCTTTGAACCCGAGCGCTGGCGCGAGCTGGTCGCCGGTCGTGATCACGGTTCCCACCGGCCAAGCCCTGACCATCAACCTCACGAACAATCTCTCGTTTCGAACGCCAAACTGTGCCCACTTCGCTGGTGATCGTGGGCCAGTTGGGCGGCGGTCTCGGAACGACGGCGAGCTCAGCACGCCGAGTCCGGACCACGCAGCGCTCAGGGACACCACCTGGCCGATCGCGGCGGCACCGGCCCGCAGAATGCGCCGCCGCCGCAGGGAACGCGCGTCCAGTCGTTCTCCACGGAAGTGGCGGCGGGAGCGACGACGGCGCTGACCTTGGACCAGCCCCTCGAGCCCGGCACGTATCTGATTGAGTCCGGCACGCACCCGTCCATTCAGGGTCCGATGGGCCTGTACGGAATCCTGGTGGTGACCACCGCGCCCGCAGGCGGACAACTGCAGGCACAGCATACCCAGCTGTCGGGACTATCCCGCCGTGACCTACAACGCGGAAATTCCCGCTGCTGCTCAGCGAAATCGATCCGGTCCAGAACAACGCGGTCAACACAGCGGTCAACACTGCCGGGTTTCAGCGAGACCACGGTGTGGTCGGGCCAGCCAGGCGGCTGCGGCAATCCAGCTTCGACGACTTACCAGCACCTGCTATCCGCCGGCGGTGAACTACACGCCGCTGTATTACCTGATCAATGGAGTCGCGTTCAACAAGACCAGCGCCGTCGGCCTCGCTGTTCCCGCCTTTGCCAGCCACGGCGACGACCCCGGTCACCGGAAATGTACTGGTGCGCCTGGTGAATGCCGGCTTGCGCATGCACGTGCCTTCGATCGTCGGATCGCTGACCACACCCCCAGTCGTTACGACCGGCGTAACCGCAGCAACCGGTCGCAGGTTTCAGCTGATCGCTGAAGACGGCAACCCGCTGCCCGGCGTTTCCCGCGTGCAGAGCGAAGTATTCATGGCCGCGGGCAAGACTTACGACGTGATGATCAATGTGCCCGCCGCTGGCGGGACCGCCCTTCCCGTGTTCGACCGCGAGTTGAGCCTGTCGGGCAACGCGACCGCTCGCGACGCCGGCATGCTGGCTTACATCGAGCGTCAATGGCGCTGCACTCCCGGCCGCCGCGCATTCGCGGCATTCGCGCTGTACAGCCAACCCGCGACACCTACAACTCGGTGATTGCGGGCCAGACGCTCACCGTGTCGGATCCGGCCAAAGGTGTGATCGCCAACGACATCAATGTCTACGGCGTTAAGGTCGTCGGACCGCACCAGCCGGACTGACGCTCAACCGGACGGAACGTTTGTCTACACGGGCGGCACCCCGACTACCTTTACGTATTGCGCGTAACGGTGCGACTTCCGGCAACGCTTGCGCCACAGGTCACCCTTGGGCCTGCACGCGCCGACTGAGGCCGCCAGCGGCATTACGTGCACCGCAACTCGGCGTTCTCGTCGACGGTGGCAACTACCCTGAGCATCAAACCCCCGGGCATCCTCGCGGGCTGCAAAGACGCGGCGGGCTATCCGCTGACAGTCAACGCCGCCAGCGTCACGGCGACCGGATTTGACGCTATCCGTCGATCCGAATGGCGGCTTCAACGCCTCCGTCTCCGGCGCGGGCACCTACACGTTCACCTTCAAGGCGCAGAACTCACAGGGAACCGTGAGCCGCCACAGCCGCGACCGTGACGCCTGACCTTCCCGGCGGCCACCGGTCTTGTCGGTGAACGTTGTGGACGGCAAGGACAAGACAACCGCGGTCACCGACTATCGCTGGATCATTGAGGAAGACCGCACCTTCTACATCAACCCGAACTGCACGACCAATCCCCCACCGGCGGGTTGCCCCACCTCTGGCAGCGGGCATTGTTCCGACCTTCGGGACGAACTTCCACACCAGCTACATGCCGGTGGTGGCGGCGGGCTGCACGGGTCCGCTGTCCTGCGAATCGGGCCAGATCGCTGCTCGGTGTGCCGGCGGTGTGCGACGTTGGCAACGGCGTTTGCAGGACCACTGCGGCACAACAGGCGCCTCTCAGTCCCAGCCAGGTCCATCTGGATCCGACCAAGCGCTACTACATCTCGGTCCTGCCGGGCGATGCAGGCAACTCGTTCGAGAACGTGGGCAGTTGTTTGAGCAATCCAACGCCAAGTTGCGGCCACGGCATGGGCGGCGCTCCGATCGCCTGCGTTCCAACGGCGCCAGCGGTAACTTGCACCGCGACCGGTACCTTCCCGGCCGTCACCGTGATCGTGCAACCCAATCCCTTCCCGCCCTCGAAACTCTCCGTGTTTGTGTTCGAGGACGACTTCCCGCTCAACGGTGAGCAGGATGGCGGCGGCGGCATCGACGTGTTGTCGCCGAATGAGCCGGGCCTGGGCGGCTTCAACATCACCCTGTTTGACGATGCCGGCGGCACCGGCGATGCCACCGGACAGATGACCTACGACATGTTCAACATGCCGTTGTCGAACAGTCTGGCGGGAACCATCGATCCGAGCACCGGGCTCGATGCGTGCCCGATTTCCGGGACGAATCAGAATCTGGGTTCTGATGGCATCACGGTGAGTCCAACGGGCATCACGGGCACGATCGTGACCTGCCCGAAGTACGAAGCGGACGGCAAGACACTGTCCCCGCTGGCGGGCCAGGCCGTGGTTCCCAACCTGATGCCGGGAAGATACGGCGTGGTGGCCACCCCGGCGGCCGACCGGATTGCGCGCGGCGAAGAGTGGCTCCAGACCAATACTCTGGACGGCCAGAAGGCCCACGATTCGTTCCTGCGGTCGGCGAGCCGAGCTTCTTCCAGGAGTATGGACCGGCCGGATACCACGTGTCCATCGGCTTTGCCAACCCGGCGATCATCAATGCCCGCAAGCAGTACGTCTGCAACGGCACCGACCCGAACACCCTCAGCCGGCGCCAAACTGCACCAACACCATGACCGGCACGGTCACAACCGAGCGCATGAGCCGCACGCCGGATGAGCGACTCTACAGCAGCGGCGACAACAGCAGCTTCGCCTTCACCCAGTGCTACGTGAGCTTTGGCGATCCGGACGGCGAAGACTTCGCCTTCACCAAGTGCGACGCCAATGGGCACCTTCACCCTCTCCGGTCTTCCCGACGGCGATTGGAGAGTCACGGTCTTCGACCAGTGGAACGATATGCTGGTGGACGGCCTGTCAACGCCGGTCCGGCTGGCTGGCGGCAGCTACCGTCAATCTGGGACAGATTGCCACCAACCAGTGGCAGGCGAATATCTACACCAACACCTTCTTCGACGCGAACGGCAACGGTGTTCGCGACGCCAGTGAAGAGGGGCTCGCGCTGGTGGCGACCAACAATCGCTTCCGCGACGGCAGCTACTCCAACTTCAACAACACCGACCTGAACGGCAACGCCGGCTTCAACGAGATGTTCCCGCTGTTCAGTTGGTACGTGATCGAAACCGATACGACCCGCTACAAGAACACGGGCACCCACGTGGTCTACGACGCGGGCGGGCCCGCCGACGGTTCAACGTGCGGGGGTACCACCGGAACGCGTCGTGCGGAAACTCCAGCATCGCCGACTATCCTGGCGAACACGGCCGAACAGATCCCAGTGCCCGCTACACCTGCGGGTACCGGGCGCGTATCTATTGCGCCACTGCGGACTGCACCGACTGCCTCCGCTCCACTCGACCCGACGGCGACCTAACGGCTCCGGGCGGTTCCACCGGCCGCATCGATCCGCCTTCTGGTTTGGACCGAAGGCTGGCAGGGATTCTCCGGCCAGAACAGCTTCATCGAATTCGGCAAGAAGCCCTACGCGGTCGGCGAAACCGGCGGCATCCACGGCGAGGTGATTTATGCCTCGACCCGGCCCTTCGACGATCCGCACGCTTGCTCATCCACACCAGTTGGACCCCGGACGTGCCGGGCGTCACCATCAACCTGTACAAGGAGGGCACGGCGCCGGATGGCAGCACGTCCCTCACACTGGTTGACACCACCAAGACCAGCAGCTTGGACGATTGGGCCCAGGGCTTCCGGGCCGATGGCGTATCCCAACATGAACTGCCCGGGCCAGGGCACGGCCAGCGGCACCAACGCCGATCTGTTCTTCTTCTCGCTGTACAACCAGCCGAAGTGGCTCGACATGTACAACAACGGAGGCAACGGCCGGCCCACACCGCTGCCGAACAACTCCCAGTTCAAGTGCTATGACGGCATGCACAACTGGAACCAGGTGCAGCCGGCGCCTTACGACGGCATGTACCAGTTCCCCAGCGTCACCAGCCTCAATCCGACGACCGGAAAACCGGCCGGCACGAACTGCACCATCTGCGTGCCGAATCCCGACTCGACCGATCCCTACCGGGTTCGGCACTCCCATGCTGCCTGCCGGCAAGTACGTGGTGGAAATGGTCGTGCCTCCGGGCTACGAACTGGTGAAGGAAGAGGACAAGAACATCCTGATCGGCGACAACTACATTGCGCCGGTAACGCAGGAGTTCGCCGGCTTGGGCAACATCTTCATCCTGCCCGACCAGGCGGAAGTTGCCGCCGCACTACAACGCCAACAATCCCCAGAATCCGACACAGACTTTCGGGCAGCACGACCCTCCCGAGTCACGAAGGCGACACGGGCAGCGTCGAGACCTTCTGGCCCTGCGTCGGTGCAGGCGCGCGTCGTTCCCGACTTCATCAGCCTGTTCCCGCAGTCCGGGGAAGTTGCGCCGTTCGCCGGAGCGACTCGCAATCTCTGCGACCGCAAGGAAGTGACTCTCGACAGACCAGACGTCGGCGCTGGCGAAGTTCTGGATCTTCAGCTCCGACTCACGTCGCCGCTCACTTCACCGGCGTGATCACCGACGACTACACTTCGGAATTCGATCCGTTCTCGCCGCAGTTCGGTGAGAAATTCTCGCCGCCCGACCTGCCGATCTCGATCAAGGATTGGACCGGCACCGAAATCGCCCGCACCTATGCCGACCAGTGGGGCACCTACAACGGCTTGACCTACTCGACCTGGGAAGTCAACCCGCCGAACCCGACGGGGTATGCGCCCACGATGATGGTCACCTGCATGAACGACCCGGGCACCGGGACGACTCCGGATCCGTTGTTCAACCCGGCAGTACAGCCAGTTCTGCTACGAGATTCCGTTCATGCCTGGGCAGACCCAGTACATGGATACGCCGGTTGTGCCCACGTCCGCCTTCGCGGGCGCGGGATACAACAATCCCGACTGCGCCTACCCCGATGCCACGCCGGCGATCAGGGAAGTGGACGGCGACGGGGTTGGACCTTGGGTCAGCGCGGCCGGTCACACCCTCACGATCACGGCGTTGGGCGACCAGCTAGTGCCCAACAATGCGTACTCCGGACCGTCCGCCACGACGGCTCCGTACAACCAGAAGACTGTCACCCGCCACTACGGCTTCGGCGGTACGCAGGGAACTGGAAGTGTGACCATCGGCGGGGTGACTGCCACCGTTACACGGGTTGGAGTGACACATCACGATCACTGTCACCGTGCCCACCGGCGTGCCGAACGTGCGCCATCCAGCAGCAAGCGCAGTACGGAGGCCCTCCGGAACCACCGCGCAGTGCGGCCAACTGGTCATCACGACCGCCAACGGCAAACAATCGATCGACACCGTGACGGTCACCGTCGGCGGCAAAGCTCCAACTCACGTTCCTGCCTCGGGCTCGATCCAGGCCGCGATCGACGCGGCCAAGCCGGGCGACATGATCATCGTTGATCCGACTTGCACCACGAGCGCTGCCGCCACCGCAGTCCGGTGGCCTGCACCACCACTGGCGCCACGGTTCACACCCAGGCTGCCCACCAGGAAATGTTGCTGATGTGGAAGCCGGTCCGGCTGCAAGGTGTCGGAGCTGCTTCCAGCGTCATCAACGCGAATCACCCATCCCGCGGGCAAGCTGGACACGTGGCGCGCACAGGTCGATTGTCTGTTCGGGCTTGGCACCTACTGGTTCGCCCACCACGTGGAACGCGAGTTGCGCCGGGGGCACGACTGGTTTGGCTTCAACGCCACGCGCCACCAATCCTCAGATCGATCGGCTTACCTCTTGAGGCCACGGTCGGCTGGGATGCCACGCCTCAACGGCAACCTGGCCGAGCTGTTGCAAGAGCCCTCGCTGATGGGAGCTTGGAAGGAGCAGCCATTACGGTGTTGTCGAAAGGCGTGAACTTCCACGGGCTCAACTCCATTCGGATCCCACTCTGCTTGGCGGCTTCCCGACCGGCACCACGCTGCTTGACGTCCAGCACGCAGCTCAATTGCGGGTCCGACACTGCCAGCGCACACAATCCGTTCCCGAGCAGCTTCTAGTGCAATCCGTCCAGCATCGACGGCTTGAGCATCACCGACAGCTCCCAGGGCGGCGGCGGCATCTTCGTGCACGCCTGGGGGCATAACCTGCAGATCGCCAACAACCGGATCTACAACAACGCCGGAACGCTTTCGGGCGGCATCAACATCGGCCAGGGTGAATTTCCGCCGCGCGTACCTCTAGGGCCCGGCACGGGCAATGCCACGCCTCCGGGCTCCTGCCAGAGCACCACTGTCACGAACCTTGCAGCTGCCGTACTGCTACAACCTGAACGTCAACGTGCACAACAACTACGATCACGTCAGAACTCCTCCACCGGCGACGAATTGTTCTCCGCGACGCCGGCGGGAGGCAGGCGGTGTCAGCTTCTGCACCGGCTCCGACTTCTACAAGTTCAACTACAACTGGGTTTGCGGGAATCTGAGCACCGGTGACGGCGGCGGCGTCGGTCACATTGGGTTCAGCTACAACGGCGACATCGAGCACAACACGATCCTGTTCAACCAGAGCACCAACCCGACCATCCCGACCAACGGCGGCGGCCTCCTGATCATGGGCGCTCCCGATGTCGATCCTGCCTGCGGCGCGACGTACCGACACGGATTGCGTGCCTGCTCTGGGCTCGGTTGGGCCGAGTGACGGCACCGGCCCGGGCTTGGTGATCAATGCCAACCTGATCATGGGCAACCAGGCGGAAAGCGGCAGCGGCGGCGGCTTGGCCTTCCAGACCGTCAACGGCTCTGACGTGATCAGCTTCCCCACGAACTCCGACCGCGTTGGAACTCGGTCACCGTCACCAACAACATCATCGTCAACAACGTTGCTGGCTGGGACGGCGCTGGAGTCTCGCTGCTGGACGCGTTGAACGTGAACATCATCAACAACACGATCATGTCCAACGACAGCACCGCTTCGTCGGGAGTGCTCTTCAACACGATTGGCGCTCCCTTGGCCAGCACCCAGGGAACCAATTGCATCCAAACCGGCAGCACGACCGCCTCTTGTCCTCAGCTGGCCGGGCTGGTGAGCGATACAGAACAGCGCGGTTCTGCAGGCGAATCTCAGAAATCCCGCCGGGACGACTGGGACCCCGATCAGCGTCACATGCCCTGCGGGCCATGGGACGAGTGGGCCTAATGCGACCTGCAAGAGCTTCTCGATCCCGCTCTTGGATAACGACGTGTTCTGGCAGAACCGTTCGTTCTACATCGGCGTCGGCAGCCTCGGTACGGGAACCACCAACCAGCAGAACACGGTCGCGCTGTTTAACGCGTTCACCACGACACGAGCGGCGACCCAGCCGACAGCGGACGCCACAACGGCCAACGGCGGTGGAGTGGTCATCACCGGAGGCACCGGCGCCTGCGTCGCGGCAAGCTATTGGGACATCGGCGTGCGCGGCGACACCGGACCGGCCAACCACGGTTCCGGGCTCACGCTCGCCCCGGCGTATTCGTTCCTGACTACCACCGCGGAGGTTATGCCGGCGCCGCCCAACACAATTCGGCAAGCCAACCCGACCGTTCTCAGTCAATACTGCAACGGTTCGCGGACGCCACCGGAATACCAGTCGTTGGGCTGGCAGGTGCCTCCGGGCATCTCGGATGCAACCGTGCCCAACCCGATCTTCAACCTGACTCCGTCCGCGACTGTGGACGAAGGCAACAACTGGATCAACATCAGCTGGGGCCCGCTGGCGGAAACCAACCCCGTCACCGGTACTTTGCTCGGCAACTACGCGCTCGCCGCGGGTTCGCCGGCCATCAATTACATCCCGTCCACTGCTGGCGCGGCTTACACGAATGCGCCGGCCTTGGACTTCTTCAACAATCTGAGGAAGACGAACAACGCAGTTGACGCCGGCGCGGTCGAATTCGGCGCCCAACCCGCGGTGGCGATCCTCAGCGTGACTGGTGGGCCGCTGGCGTTCGGGAACGTGCCGACCGGCACGACCAGTGCGTCTCGGCAACTGATTCTGCACAACACCGGCACGGCAACCGGAACGGGTATCGCCCTAACCTTCTCGCCGACGCTCTTCTCGCGGCCGGCAGGAGCGGCGGGCGGCACCTGCGGTGCGACTCTGGCGGCAAACACTACCTGCACCATCAACGTAGTGTTCTCGCCGACGGCACTTGGTGCCGTGAGCGGTACGCTCACCATTACAGCCAACGTTGTGGTGACCGGGTCACCTGTTGGGCTGAGCGGCACCGGCGTGGCGAGGGTGGTGTCTGCAGCTCTCACTCCGCCGTCACGTAACTTTGGAAACGCGACCAGGGGCATAGGCGTACTGGGCGCTCCGACCCAGGTCTTCACGCTCACCAACACGGGGAACGTGACGTTGACGGGTATTACGCAGGGAGTGCTCGGAGGAACCAACCCCACCGAGTTCTCCATCGTCCGGTTGCTGTCGACTTGCGGTCCGGCCGGCGGCGGTCAACTGCTCGGACAGACAACCTTGGCTCCGGGTGCAGCTTGCATCGTTACGGTTCAGTTCCGGCCGCTGACGACACAAACGACCGGTGTCAAGAATGCAACGGTGTCGGTCACCGATTTGGCTGGCACGCAAACATCAACCTTGACTGGCACGGCCCAATAATGCCGAGCAGGTCAGAGAAGTCCAAACACGATGCTGCTCGCGGAAAACCCGCGAGCAGCATTGGTCTTCTGTAGAGGAATTGCGGAAATCCACAAGCAAAGTGGTGCCAACCAGAATACGGTTGAGTCGCATCGAGAACTTGAGGTAAGGTGAAATTATGAAAATCCATCGCATCCTATGTTTGAGCGCTGCCTTCGTCATTCCACAACTCGCGCTGGCCAAACTTCCTTTGCCGAATGATGCATTCGGCAAGGTCGAAGGGACGCTTGATTTCTGTGCCCAGATCGACTCGAAAGCGGCAGCGAAGTACCAAGAGCAAAAGAAACTCCTGGTCCGCGATGTGCCGCCGGAGGAAGTGGCGGCGGCGCGAGAGACTACGGAATACAAAGACGCTTATACCGAGATTAGCGATGAACTCGGCAAGCTCCCGAAGGACAAGGCGGCTAAGACATGTGCCGCTTCTCTGGAAGGCAAGTAGAACCATGCACCGGGGGCCCTTAGTCATAATGATGCGATCAATAATGGTCGTTCCTCTGCTTCTCTGCACCGTTCTATGGGCACAGAGCGCGACACCCTCAACAGACGCCAAAGCCAATCCATCCCCAGGGCAAAACCCTCCTCAAGCCGCGGAGCCTGCCACAAAGACGGCTAAACCCCGGTATCATCCCGATCGCTTCGCGGGGCGGGCAGGAGAGTACTACCGTCTGATCTGGGGAGTTGACTCTCTCTCTGTAAAATGGACGGAGTCGGGCGAGGTCATTCGATTCAGTTATCGCGTGCTGGACGCGGAGAAGGCCAAGGTCCTTAACGATAAGAAGAACGAGCCTTCCCTGATCGACCCAGCGGCAGGCGTGAAACTGGTCGTTCCGTCGCTCGAGAAAGTGGGCCAACTGCGTCAGAGCGCCACCCCTCAAGCCGGCAAGGCCTACTGGATGGCTTTCTCAAATAAAGGCAGGCGGGTGAAAAGAGGAGACCACGTTGACGTCGTAATCGGGAAATTTCAAGCTCAAGGACTGGTAGTGGATTAGCGTCTGCTCCCCCCGGCATCCGCCTCGCCCTGCCTCTGACGTGATCTAAGATTTTCCCCCGAGGCACAAGATCTCCCTCCTGCATGAATAAGGGGCAGGGAAGATCACGTTTAGCGCAACTGGTGGCCTTGTGCTTCGCCACTTAACGGCGGAGATCACGCTGGCCTCTGGCTCGGCGACGAAGTAAAAGAAGTGGGAGGAGGAGACAGGTTATGCGCGGATACATCCTCAAGAACGGTCTAGGCAAAACAATATTGCTTCTGGCTCTGGCGCTGCCCGCCTGGGTCCTTCTTACAGGTGTTCTCGCCGTTAGCCAAACCTCGGGGAGCGACACGAAGCCTCAAACCCGGCCTCCTGTCAGGAGGCGCGCCGTAACCATAGATGATCAGGTCAAGCGATTCGCTGCGTCGTTGGACCTCAGCGAACCTCAACAGTCCGAGGTAAAAAAAATTTTGGAGTTTCGGCAGCAACAAACCAGACGAATTCGGCTCGATGAATCACTTTCCGGAGCTGAAAGAATCAGCCGGATACGCGCTCTCCAGGACAGTACGGTTGCCAGGATCAGGGCGGTTTTGAACGACGACCAGAAGAAGAAGTACGACCCGCTTGCGGTGCGGCAGGCTCAAAAGGATTCTCCCCCCGCCAGTGTCGGAGACTGGATGAAGGCTGCGTCCAAACAAAAGTGACTCACGCGCGTCCCGCGCCGCGAGCGTGAATTGCGGTCTGAGTGCGAAATCAAGAGGAAATACGACTATGAAATGCAGCGCAACGAGTTCACTAGCAGCCGTCCTGCTGGCCCTAATGTCGGTCGTCTGTCAGGCCCAAGATTTTTCCGCAGACGTGGTCTACACAAGCGTTCCGGCGACACAGGAGTCCTCGACGGGGACTGCCGCCACAGTACCCGCGCCCGCCTCCAGAATTTTCGTGAGCAAGGCCAACATGCGCCTGGAATCGCGAGGCATGACCGACCTGGTGATGCTGGTGAATGCCGCCGATCACACCACCGTCGTACTGTACCCCGGACAGAAAAGCTACCAGAAGATAGGATCTAGACCGTCGCAGTATTTTCGCTCGACCAGCGTCGAGAGCGCGTGCACCGATTGGCAGGCGGCCGCCGATACGCAACTGAAATGCGAAAAAGTGGGAGAGGAAACGATCGATGGCAGGAAGACCGTCAAGTACAAGAACTTACTTGCCGATGGATCGGCCGAGTATGTTTGGATCGATATGAAACTAAGTTACGTGATCAAATGGAACATGGGTGAGGCAGCCGCTGAATTGCACAACATCAAGGAAGGTCCGCAGGCCGCCGACCTATTCGAAATTCCGAAAGGTTACGATGTGGCAGCGCCGCGAAGAAGCCGCCCGTGAGGACGGGCCCCGCCCTATGGGTTGAGGGGAAACAAAGAATCAGTTCGCTATTGCAGGGTTTCGCAACAAGATGAATCTCTGTTCCAGAAAGAGTTGCTCATGAACAAGAACCGATTCCTGAAACCACTGGCGGTTGCGGCTGGATTCATTTTTCTGTGCATGGCACCAGGTCTGACTCGTGCGCAGAGCGGTCAGCGCGGTCCGGCTCAGACTTCGAACGTCGTCTCGTCCGGGGCTCAGTCGAAGAAAAACTCTCTCCCACCGGATGATTTCGCCGGGTTGACTTACAGCGACGAGCAGAAAGCAGAGATTGACAAGATTCATCAAGTTACGAATGCGCGTAAGGACGCCGTAGTGAAGGACGAAAGATTAAATGGAGACCAGAAAGATGCCATGCTTCAGGGGTACTCCCGTCTCGAGTATGTTCAGGTTTATAAGGTGCTGACACCGGAGCAACAAATAGAAGTCCACCAGAGGGTGCGCGCCCGTCGAGAGGCGAGCAGGCGGCGCAGAGTAAGCAGTCCCCGCAAAAATAAAACTAGACGATGCTCACGCAACGCCAGTGCTGGCGCCGTCTTGGTATGGTGAGCCAGTCCAACAAGTGTTGTCTTTCGCAACACGACAGGGACAATGTCGAGCGTCATGTAGTTCATCCTGCCCATGTCAGACAGGAGTAACCTGTTACCCATGTCAAAGGCAGGAGTAACCTGTTACCTATTGCACGTAATACTTAGCAAGCGGCACTATTTTAGTGAAAGTCTTTACGTATTTCTTACTTTACAGTTATCGGATCATAGTTTACATTGCAATCGTAGTGTTTACCTCCCCCGATGCCAATAGTTCCCCCACTTAGCAACGTTTAACCGACCTAAGTTAGGTCCCTCCCTCATGGCCTGGTTAACCTTCGTTCACATTTGTGCGCGGATTATCAAAACGCTCAAAAAGCTGGACGCACCATGAGCTCACGTGCTCAGGAAGAGGAATAGCTATGCTTCGACATAGACTTTTGTTTTGGCTCGCCGCTCTGCCGTTTCTCACGGTTCAACCGCATCTCGCGGCTCAACCGCTTCTCTCGGTTCAACCGCTGCTGACAATTAATGTCCAGGTAGGAACCTGCAGGGGAAAACTTCCAAGCTACTCAACGATTTCTGATGCCGTAGGTGCTGTACCTTCCGGCTCGACTATTCAAGTATGCCCGGGGACCTATGCTGAGCAGGTGACGATAACGCAGCCACTGACCCTGATCGGTGTTGCCAGCGGCACTGCCGACCAAGTGTTGATTACTGTGCCTTCCGGCGGGCTGGTGCCAAACGCGGCGAGCATATTTGGCCAATCCGTGGCCGCCCAGGTTGTTGTCCAAAGCTCTGCTCCGGTCAACATCACCAACATTTCCGTCGATGGCACGGGAGGTGATATGGCCTGCGGATTGAACACTTGGGTCGCTGGGGTTTTCTACACTTCAGGTTCCTCTGGAACCGTCAGCCGCGTGCGAGCTAGCAATCAGACCGATGGAGGCTGCGGAGTCGGAATCTGGGCCGAAAATAGTGATAGCGAGACTCAGTCAATATCGATCCAGAGCAGCAGCGTGTACAACGTAGATAACTCTGGGATCTTTGTAGCAAGTACCTTCACGCCGTCCTCGCTTTCTGTCAACTTGGGCAGCAACGTAATAAACGCTCCGGCGGCAGTAGCTGGCATCTTAGCCGAGGGTGTCACTGGCCAAGTTCGCAACAACAACATCAGTAGCGTTTCGGTTGGTGTTTTCAGCACCTCTGCGGTAATCAGCGTTACTTCGAATACGACCATGGCGACTGGATATGGAATGTTTCTGGGAGGCGGTGGAACAGCTACCGGCAACAGCGTATTTGACTCCAATATCGGGATCTTCCTTGCCGCCGCGGGCGCCACGATTAAGAACAACCGAATTGTGTCCAGCTCGGGTGCAGCGGTGGAATTGGGTTGCCTTACGGCGAATGTCAGCGGCAACTCCATCAACGATGCTTTGGTTGGCATTGATGAGGCCCCCGCCGGCATCGGGTCGAACAGTTTCTCTAACACGGCAACGACTATTACAAACGGTTGCGTAACCGCCGCGGCTGCCTCGCGGACGATGCGAACCAAATCGAAGGAACAATGGCACACCCCGGCCACTCCTTTCGGCACGCGCAGAAAATAGCAGAATGTCGGAAGCTGGGCGCCCTCTGGGCCCCGGCTTCCCGCCTGCTTCCGCTCGAGGCCGTCAGTTATGTCCTTGTATGTATCTGCAAGCATTGGGCTTAGATGGCACGCCAGCGTTTTGCCTGCCGATTGCGCTCCCGGAGAGGGCAATAAATTCTGCACGCAACTCCTTGCTCCAAGTCAAAGAACCGGTCGACCAAGTGGGGTATCAACTAAGTAGGGGCACCCTGCAGGATCCGTAAAGATGGGCTCCTTGACGGCGAGCAGGGCTAACCTGGGGCCGAGGTCGACGCTGATGAGAATTCCGGGCCGATCGACTCGGGGCCGAATAAGTTGCTTCGAATTAGGATCCAGTTACACGAGAAGGAGAGCTTTTCAATGAGAAGTGGGAACTTGCTTTGCGCAATGCTGATGTTCGCCAATCTTCCGCTGTCGATAGCGGCCACCGAGACCAAAGGGGTTGCGCCGCAGATGACTGTGGCCGCGATCGTCGACAAGAACGTGGCGGCGCGCGGCGGCTTGGCAGCTTGGCGTGCGGTTCAAACGATGGAAATGAAGGGAAAAATGGAAGCTGGGGGAAACCAGCGCTCCACAATTCCCGTTCCCGACGCCGGGGGCGCGGCAAAGGTCGTGCCAGCGCGCCGAAAGGAACAGGCCCAGCTGCCGTTTGTCATGGACTTGCAACGTGGGCGAAAGATGCGCGTCGAGATCGAGTTCAAGGGCCAGACTGCGGTGCAGGTTTACAACGGCGCGCAAGGCTGGAAGTTGCGCCCGTTTCTCAATCGTCACCAGGTGGAGAACTTCACCCCCGAAGAATTGAAAACGGCTTCCAGCCAGAGCGAGTTGGACGGGTTGCTGATCGATTATCAGGCCAAGGGTTCAAACGTCGAACTTGAAGGCGCCGAGCAGGTAGAGATTTTCTGTCCTAAACCTAGTACCTTTTCAACCTCTTCATTCAGCGGACGAACTTCCCGCATGTCAATTATTACTCCGAATTTTCCCATTGGACAGTCCAGCATTTTTTCAGATTCCCAGAGCCATTTCTCCATTTCTTTTTTACTAATGGTTCCAGAAAATGTTAGTTTGTAATTGTCGTTTAGCTTAAAGATATTGTACATGACATACCCCCAAATACACTTTATATTATGTTTTTAAACAGTTTTTTATGACTGAAATTTAAAATTTAAAATAAGTAAAAGCGCTTTCGCAAAAATTATTATACCACCCTCTATATTTTTCTGCAACACTTATTAATATTCATATTTTTCTTTTTTCAAGCACATTATTCTCTTTTTTTATTTTGGAATTTAAAAATAGCTTTACACCAAAGCTCTAATTAACATCATTTTCATCTGATCACCATTTTCAACCAAATATTTTACTGCACAATATAATTTCGTATTATTATTTCAATCTATCTATATTTATTCACCAAAAGTTTCATAAACCAAATAATCTAAAAAATTATTATTGCATTATATCACCAATGGTATTATAAGTAAAAAAGGGACAGTTATTAAATTTTTGATTAACCTAAATTTAATAACTGCCCTTTTACAATTTAGTTTTGCTGAA
>CAWFUU010000026.1:0-132847 GCA_963819035.1 uncultured Acidobacteriaceae bacterium
CAACAGCGTATTTGACTCCAATATCGGGATCTTCCTTGCCGCCGCGGGCGCCACGATTAAGAACAACCGAATTGTGTCCATCGCGGGTGCAGCGGTGGAATTGGGTTGCTTAACGGCGAATGTCAGCGGTAACTCCATCAACGATGCTTTGGTTGGCATTGATGAGGCCCCCGCCGGCATCGGGTCGAACAGTTTCTCTGACACGGCAACGACTATTACAAACGGTTGCGTAACCGCTGCGGCTGCCTCGCGGACGATGCGAACCAAATCGAAGGAACAATGGCACACCCCGGCCACTCCTTTCGGCACGCGCAGAAAATAGCAGAATGTCGGAAGCTGGGCGCCCTCTGGGCCCCGGCTTCCCGCCTGCTTCCGCTCGAGGCCGTCAGTCACGTCCTTGTATGATCTGCAAGCATGGGGCTTAGACGGCACGCGAGCGTTTTGCCTGCCGATTGCGCTCCCGGAGAGGGCAAAAAATTCTGCACGCAACTCCTTGCTCCAAGTCAAAGAACCGGTCGACCAAGTGGGGTATCAACTAAGTAGGGGCACCCTGCAGGATCCGTAAAGATGGGCTCCTTGACGGCGAGCAGGGCTAACCTGGGCCGAGGTCGACGCTGATGAGAATTCCGGGCCGATCGACTCGGGGCCGAATAAGTTGCTTCGAATTAGGATCCAGTTACACGAGAAGGAGAGCTTTTCAATGAGAAGTGGGAACTTGCTTTGCGCAATGCTGATGTTCGCCAATCTTCCGCTGTCGATAGCGGCCACCGAGACCAAAGGGGTTGCGCCGCAGATGACTGTGGCCGCGATCGTCGACAAGAACGTGGCGGCGCGCGGCGGCTTGGCAGCTTGGCGTGCGGTTCAAACGATGGAAATGAAGGGAAAAATGGAAGCTGGGGGAAACCAGCGCTCCACAATTCCCGTTCCCGACGCCGGGGGCGCGGCAAAGGTCGTGCCAGCGCGCCGAAAGGAACAGGCCCAGCTGCCGTTTGTCATGGACTTGCAACGTGGGCGAAAGATGCGCGTCGAGATCGAGTTCAAGGGCCAGACTGCGGTGCAGGTTTACAACGGCGCGCAAGGCTGGAAGTTGCGCCCGTTTCTCAATCGTCACCAGGTGGAGAACTTCACCCCCGAAGAATTGAAAACGGCTTCCAGCCAGAGCGAGTTGGACGGGTTGCTGATCGATTATCAGGCCAAGGGTTCAAACGTCGAACTTGAAGGCGCCGAGCAGGTAGAGGGCCGCAACTCGTATAAGCTCAAAGTCACCGACAAGACTGGCAACGCTCGTCACGTTTGGGTGGACGCGGAAACTTTTCTGGAGACTAAGGTCGAAGGTTCGCCACGCCGCCTCGACGGTAAATATCACGCTGTCTCAACTTACCTTCGCGACTACCGTTCGGTAAATGGACTAACGATGCCCTATGTCCTCGAGACTGCAGTGGACGGGGTGCGGGACACGGAGAAGATACTGATCGACAGCATAGTCTCGAATCCAAAGCTGGACGAATCACGATTTGCAATGCCCCGTTAAGTTTCGGTCTCTCCCCCTCCAAGTTGCTCTGGACCACAATCGCGTTTGGTGGTTCGTAAGCCCAGCCGCTCGCTCCCTCGAGTACGGGTGGGCTGGACTTTCATTTCCGATTTCGATTGCTCAGGAGACCTGATATGAGGCTGAAAAATGCAGCTGTAGCCATCGTGGTTCTTGCGGTTACAAGGGTTTTGGCGCAGGGTACGCCGCCGGCCGGCACTTCGCTTACTAGGCAGAGGCATGCGCCGATGGCGGGGAGGGGGATGGCTTCCCTGGACAGCAGCAAAGCGACCGCCGCGCAGACTCCCGCCGTGCTGCATCAGCGCATGGAAGATATGCAGGACACCCTCACTAAAATGCATGCGGTGCTGAAGCAGATGCGCGCCAAGGCTGTGAAAGGCGGCGCAAGAGATTCGCTGACCACAGCCAATCTTGATATGTGGGAGCTGATGCTGGGTCATCTCGACAAACAGTTTGAGGAGTTGCGCGCCAGCACTCTCGCCCGGGAAGACCTCGAAGCGCGTCGTGCTGCCCTTTACAAGCAGGCAGATGCCAAGGCAGCACTGGCCGCAAAGAGTGCGCAAGGGTCAGGCTCTGTCTCGGCAGCAGCATCCGCCGACCACGGCCCGGCGTCGAGCCCAGCGGGGGCCAACGCAGCCCCGCCGGCAACTCCTCCGACACAGCCACCTCCTGCCGCCTCCTCCCAAAACTAGGAGAAGGCTTTCAGGTGCGCACGCAACCATAAGTCTTGTGGTAGGGGAATAATTCGATGAAAAAAGTCCTGAGTGTTGCGGTGATCGGACTTCTGGTGCTGGCGTCCTACCTAGTGGGACGTCAGCACAGTGCTCGACCTGCCGTGACGAGCACCAGTGCCCGCCACGTCCTTTACTGGGTGGATCCCATGCACCCGGACTACAAGTCCGACCACCCGGGCGTTGCTCCTGACTGCGGCATGCAGTTGGAGCCGGTCTACGCCGAACCAGTCTCATCCGCGGTCACACCGGCTACGCCTCTGTCGCCCGGATCAGTCGGCATCGATTCGGAAAAACAACAGCTATTCGGCATCCGCGTGGCTACCGTGGAAAAAACGTCGGGAGCCCAGAAGCTGCGTGTGCTCGGCCGCGTAGTCCCGGAAGATACCAAGATCTATAAGGTCAACTCCGGCATGGACGGATTCGTCCGCGAAACGTTCAATGATTCCGTGGGAGAGCTGGTCAAGAAAGATCAAAAACTTGCGACCTGCTACGGGGCTGACTCGTTAGCGGTTGCGTCTGGGTTCCTGGCCGCTAGCGCAGGTGTGAACGGTGCGGTCGGCAAGGACGGATCACGGACGGTGCCATTTCCGGGCGTAGTGAACAAGCAGGGCGTGAGCAGCATTCAGGGCTACACCGATCGCCTGCGCAATCTGGGTGTGAGCGAAGAGCAGATCAACAAGATGGCGGAGAACCACCAGCTTCCTGAGAGTATCGATATCGTCGCGCCCGCCGAGGGATTCATTCTTGCCCGCAACATTACGCCCGGCCAGCATTTCGAGCGCTCCATGGAGTTCTACCGCATCGCAGATCTTAGTCGTGTCTGGATTGTGGCCGACATCTTCGGCAGCGAAGCGCAAAACTTCCGACCCGGCACGATCGCTCGCGTGACCTCATCCGATTCAGGAAAGTCCTTCACCGCCCGTGTGGGTAATGTTCTGCCACAAGTCGATCCCGCTACGCGGACTTTGAAACTCCGGCTAGAGGCAGACAATCCCGGCTTCGCTCTCCGTCCCGATATGTTTGTCGACGTCGAGTTGCCGGTCTCGATGCCCGCCGGGCTAACCGTTCCACTCGATGCTCTCATCGACTCGGGGCGCGAGCAGCGTGTTTTCGTCGAGCGTAGCGCTGGGGTGTTTGAGCCGCGCCAGGTGCAAGTAGGATGGCGCTCGGGCGACCGGGTTCAGATCGTGCAGGGATTGTCGGAAGGCGAGAGCGTGGTTACTGCGGGAACCTTCCTCGTGGATTCGGAGAGCCGCTTGAAGTCCGGGCAGCCTGCTCAAAAGCAACAGCCGCATCAAAACGCCACGCCGAAATCCAGCCCAGGGTCCGGGGTTGCGATCAGTTCCGCCAAAGTCAAAGATGCCGCTTGCGGAATGATGATCGATGCGGCCAAGGCTGTCTCCGAGGGGAATTCCCTCACTCGCGATGGTGTTACTTACTACTTCTGCTCGGAGCGCTGCAAGCGCAAGTTCAGCGCGCAGCCGGAGCATTATCTGGCCGCGAATCCTTCCGGACAAGGGTCATGATCAATCGCATTATCGACTTTTCGGTGAAGCACAAGCTGCTGGTTCTGGCCAGCGTGGCCGTTACCTGCATCTTCGGCTGGTGGGCGATGATGTCGCTGCCGCTCGATGCCACGCCCAGACCTGAGCGAGACCCAAGTCATCATCTATTCGCGCTGGGATCGCAGCCCCGACATCGTCGAGGACCAGGTCACCTATCCCATCGTCACTGCCATGACCGGCGCGCCGCAGGTTAAGACCGTGCGCGGTGTCTCCGACTTCGGATATTCCTACGTCTACGTCATCTTCGAAGATGGCACCGATCTTTACTGGGCTCGTTCGCGTGCTCTGGAATATCTGTCGAGCGTGCAGTCCCGCTTGCCCGAGGGCGTAAAAACCGAACTCGGACCCGATGCGACCAGCTCTCGGCTGGGTTTATCAGTATGCGCTGGTCGACACCTCCGGCAAGCATAGTCTGGCCGACTTGCGTTCTTACCAGGATTGGTATCTGCGCTACTACCTGCGCGCGGTGCCCGGCGTCGCGGAAGTCGCTCCGGTCGGCGGCTACACGCGCCAGTATCAGGTCAACGTCGATCCCAACCGGCTGCAGGCCTATGGCATCCCGATCCGCCGTGTCGTGGAGGCGGTGCGCAGCGGCAACCAGCGAAGTCGGCGGGCGACTGCTCGAATTCGGCGGCACCGAGTACATGGTCCGCGGCCGCGGCTATGCCACCTCGATCGAGGAATTCAAGAACATCGTCCTCGATGCCAGCGCCGATGGCACTCCGATCCGCATCAAGGACATCGGCCAGGTGGTCGAAGGGCCCGATCTGCGGCGCGGCGTGGCGGACCTGGACGGCAAAGGCGAAGTCGTTTCCGGCATCGTCATCATGCGCAGCGGCGAAAACGCCCTGGACGGTGATCGACCGCGTCAAACAGAAAATTTCAACGACATCGAGCCCACGCTGCCCGAAGGCGTCAAGATCGTTCCCATCTACGATCGTTCGCAGCTGATCCATCGCGCCATCAGCAACGTTGAGTCGACGATCCTCGAGGTCGTCGTCACCGTCGTCTTAATCATTCTGATATTCCTCTGGCATTTCCCCAGCGCGGCGATTCCCATCGTCACCATGCCGGTCGTGGTGCTCGTATCGTTCATCCCGTTCCGGCTGATGGGCATCAGCGCCAACATCATGTCGCTGGCCGGAGTGGCGATCGCCTTCGGCGAACTGGTCGACGCTTCCATCGTGGTGGTCGAGCAGACTCACAAGAAGCTGGAACTGTGGGAACGCGGCGGCCGGCGCGGCGATTATCGCGACGTGGTCATCGCGGCCGTCAAAGAAGTTGCGGGCCCGACCTTCTTCGCCCTGCTGGTCATCGCCATTTCTTTCCTGCCCGTGCTGACCCTGGAAGGCGCAGGAAGGCCGCATGTTCAAGCCCCTGGCCTACACCAAGACCCTGGCCATGATCGTCGCCGCGGTACTGGCCATCACGCTCGATCCGGCGCTGCGCCTGCTGCTCACTCGCGTCGAGCGGTTCGACTTCCGCCCGGAGTGGCTCTGCCGGGTGGCCAATGCCTTGCTGGTGGGCAAGATTCGCTCCGAAGAAAGATCACTCCATCAGCCGCTGGCTGATGCGCATTTACGAACCGGTCGTGCGCTGGACGCTGCGCTGGAAGTGGGTCGTGATCTCCGGAGCTGTGGCGCTGGTGGCGCGTCACCATCCCGGTATTCCTGCACCTGGGGTCGGAGTTCATGCCTCCCTGGACGAAGGCGCGATCCTCTACATGCCCTCCACCATGCCCGGAATTTCGATCGCCCAGGCGCAGACGCGTGCTGCAGAGCGACCGACCGCATCCTCAGGCCAGTTTCCGGAAGTCGACCAGGTGCTGGGCAAGGCGGGCCGCGCCGAGACCGCCACCGATCCGGCGCCGCTGTCCATGCTGGAGACCGTCATCATCCTCAAGCCCCACTCCGAGTGGCGGCACGTCGACACCTGGTATTCCTCGTGGGCGCCGGAATTGGCCAAGCCGCTCTTCCGCCACCTCACTCCCGATACGATCTCCGCGGAAGAACTCATTCGCCAGATGGATGAGAGCCTCAAGGTGCCCGGCTTGACCAATGCCTGGACCATGCCCATCAAGGGCCGCATCGACATGCTGACCACCGGCATGCGCACTCCGGTCGGCTTGAAAATTTCGGGCGCAGATCTGGCCACGATTGAGCAGATCGGAACTCAGATCGAATCTTTGCTGCCCCGCGTCAAGGGCACGCGCGGAGTCTTCGCCGAGCGCACCGGCACCAGGCTATTTCCTGGATTTCGAGTGGAACCGCGAGAAACTGGCCCGCTATGGCTTCAGCATCGAAGACGCCCAGACGTCGCGGTGGAGAACGCGATCGGCGGCGAAAACGTAACCACCGCTGTCCAGGGACGCGAACGCTATCCGGTCAACGTGCGTTACATGCGCGACTTCCGCAGTGATCTCGGCGCATTGCAGCGCGTGCTGGTTCCGGCGGGCGGTCAGCGGCAGGTTCCCCTCGGCGAACTCGCGGAGATTCGCACCAGCACTGGCCCGGCGATGATTCGCGACGAGAATGGCATGCTGACCGGCTACGTCTACGTCGATGTCGCCGACCGCGATCCGCAAAGCTACGTCACCGAAGCCGGCGCGTTGCTCCACGACCAACTGAAACTTGCTCCCGGATATGCCCTCTCCTGGAGCGGACAATATGAAGCCATGGAGCGGGTGAAGCACCGCCTCTGGCGCGTCGTGCCGCTCACCCTGGCGATCGTCCTGTTGCTGCTGTACGCGAACACGCGTTCGCTCACCAAGACGATGATCATCCTCCTGGCGGTTCCTTTTTCCGCCGTCGGCGCAGTCTGCTTCCTGTATCTCGCCGGCTACAACATGAGCGTCGGCGTATGGGTTGGCTTGATTGCTCTGCTCGGCATCGACGCCGAGACCGGCGTCTACATGCTTCTCTACCTGGATCTCGCGTACGAAGACGCCCGGCGTCAGGACCGCATGCAGAACGTCGCCGACCTCGGCGAAGCGATCGTCCAGGGCGCAGCCAAACGCCTTCGCCCCAAATTCATGACCTTCGCCACCATGTTCATCGGCCTGCTCCCGATCATGTGGGGGACGGGTACGGGCTCCGACGTCATGAAGCGCATCGCCGCCCCCATGGTGGGCGGAATCTTTGCCTCATTCGTCCTTGAGTTGCTGGTCTACCCGGCCATTTACGCGGTGTGGCGCCAACGGGCTCTCGGGCATGAGCCAGGAGACGAAGGCACAGTCAAGGCGGAATACGCCGACCATCTCGAGCCCGAACGAAACGACTTCGTCACCCTGCAACTGCAGCAGTCGTCAGACCGACTGCGCCTCTAACCCTCGATTGGCCGATCGAATCTGCCCGATAATCACCTAATACTGGGCACTATCGGAATCCAGTCGCGAAAGCCTGCCCTGAGCGAAGTCGAAGGGTGGCGACAGATTACAAGCTCAGAGCCTGCTCTGACCTTGTCGAAGGGGCGCAAGCCCTGGGGAGCTAAGTGGGAAGCAAGCCCCGAAGGGGCGGAAGAAAGTTACTGGCTGCGACCGCCTGACATTATCAATTCAGAAAGAATCTAGTGGTGTTCGTGATCCATCCCGCCGTGGGTTGCATCCGTTGATGGGATCACGCCTCCGCAAGGACCAAGTACTTTCGCTGGTTTCGGCCGTTTCTTATCCAGCGCTGCCTGGCAGGAGTTGAAGGCCTGCAGTTCCTTGGAAGGAATCAGCTTGCCAATCTCATGGTCCGTCTCGGTGTTAATTTCTTCGATCTTGGTGTGCTTCTGCTGCGCCGACGTTGCCGGATCATTGCAGACCGCCTCGATCTTCATCTTGCTCTGATCTTCGATCTTCCACCGTTGATTCACCATGTCCGCGGTAAGGCCTGCCTGCCTCCAGCAGGGCACTTCGGCAATCCTGCGCGGGCGGGGCCGGGCGGGCGCCTGTGGGGAGGCCGATTCGGTCGGTGCCGCTGGTGGAGCTTCCGTCGATTGCCCGAACGCCGTCACAACCAACACCAGAAACAGCACTGCAGGAACTCCGTCGCGTAGAACTCTCATGGATTCTGATCCCATTGCCACCACAAACTGATTCTTACGCCTTATTCCTCTCGCGACAGGTCTCGCAACGCCGGCACATTGCGCACCAATACTGCTTCCCGCCGCGCGCTCACAATTCCTTGTGTCTCCCATTGACAGAGCAGCCGGCTCACCGTGAACAACGTCGTCCCGGTTAATTGCGCCAACTCCCGGCGAGACAGCGCAATTTCCACATGCCCGTCCTCCTGCTTGCCGACCTGCTCCAGCAGGCGTACCAGCTGGCTGCTGAGCCGAGGCGCAACCTTCTCCGTCGAAATCTCGCGGAACCGCACTTCCAGTTCGTTCAAACGACTCTCAAGAACATGCGCCATATTGCGCCGCAGCATCGGATAACGGTCCGAGATCGCGTCGAACTGGGCCGTCTCCCAGACCAGCGCTGACCCCGGCTGCACCGTGCGCGCCGTGGAACAGTGCTCGCATCCTGCGCACAGTCCGACACCGCCCAGCACATCCCCGGGCCCGGTGAGCCGCAGAATGACTTCATTCCCATTTGCGCCCAACTGCGTGATTTTGGCAAAGCCCGAAACCAGAAGAATGACCTGACGAACTGGGTCCCCTTCAAAAAAAATGGTCTGACGGCGCGAGAAATGCCGTTCCTGAGCAGTGGAGACAATCGCGATGCAATCGGCTACAGGAATATCGCTAAACGCCGCAAAGTGCTGCACAGACGCGGCGCGCCGCCTCAGCAGCGAGCCAGCATCCAGGGTCAAGAGTTCGCGCATGGGTTGTGCACTCATATCGGGCCTAGTGTTTGCCTCGTTGTGAAAGGGCAGTGCGAAGTTGGCTTCTGGGGCGGTCGGCGGTGATTGTGAGGACGAGGCCAATAACCTGCGAATTCGCAGAGGAAAGCTCCCGCGCGTGGGCAAAAACGGCCCTGCACCGGCACTACTCCGGCCCCCAGACCTGAATGCGCCATTCCCCTCCCCACCACAGGAGCTCTGGGCTACTGGAACCCCGGAGCTGTTAAAGATTTGGCGATCTTGAGCTGATTGGAAGGTTGCAGCGTGGGGGCAGCGTTCCCCGGCTTCGCTACCATCCTTACTGATCGCTCGATTGTTTTTCCGGCCTACACAGGGGGGAGTTCCGCAAAAAGCGCGATCCGAGTAAGATACAGACCTCTGCTTTATATCGGTAGCTGGCGTCCGGCTCTCCTTTGATAACGCGGAATCCGCCTCCGTTCTTTGCTCTAGAGCAAAGAACGCCCAAGATTTTGACAGCAGAGTTTAAAAGTCAGCAAAAACTGAAAATTCTGTCGAATTTCTACGACATTGTTCCGGAGCAAATACTCGCCATGAAAGCTGGTGCTAGAACAGTAAAAGCCAGATTCACCGGCGAAGTGCAAGATTTTTCATACTTCTTCGTTGTGCCCGAGCGGTTTCCACGATATTCCTCCCCACGCTGACGGACACGGCAACGTTTCATCTGGGGTGCATTGACGCGGGCACCTCGTCCGCCGCACATGAGGGAAAGGGGTAAGGGCGTGACGCAAATCCTCCCAGGCTTCACGAGGCACCGGTTTCGCAGGTCCGGCCGAATACAGCGGCGTCTTGCCTGGTGCTTTGAAGTTCTGATGGGGCTGGCGATTTGGGTTTTCGCCTCCTTGGCATCGGCTCAGGCAACTTCGGGCCCCTCCCGCATCCAGGAAAGAAAAGAGAAGCCAGCTACTCCCGTAGTGGTCGCTCCCGCGCAGCAAACGCCGCATCCCGTCGTGCCGATTTACGGCGCGGCGGCTCCGGAACAGACTCTTCCTCAACCACCGGAAATAGACTGGGACGGCAGTCTGCTCACCATCGACGCCGAGAACTCGAAATTATCCGATGTCCTTCTGGCGGTCCGTGCCAAGACTGGGGCTTCGATCGAGTTTCCCGGAGGCGCTACCTCCGAACGGGTGGCGGTTCACCTCGGTCCAGCACCCGTGCGCGAGGTTCTCTCCTCGCTGTTATACGGCACGAACTTTGACTACGTGATCCAGGGTGCGGACGACGATGAAGGCGGGCTTCGCAGCGTGGTCGTGACCACGCACGGCGGCAGCACTGACGATACGGTTGTGGCCGACACCCCGGAGCACCCAGGAATGCGTCTAATGCCCGGCTATGCTGCTCCCGGCAAGCGCTCGTTCCAGGCGGCTGCGGCCAGTAGCGCCACCCAGTCCGACCAGCCCGCGCCTGAAAACTCTGCCGCTAAATCCGCGGTTGCTGCCGCGGACGCTCCATCCCCAACGTCGGAGCCGGGCTCTGCACCTGCCGGTGCCGAATCGGCTAGCTCGCAGCCGGCGAGCACGGATACTCAGTCTCCCAGCCCGACAGCGGACGCAGGCTTGGGGTTAAGCGACGGGTCTTCGTCGCCGCGGGTCACCATCTCGTCGACCGCCTCTCCCTCCTCAGGTTCCTCCGGGTCGGGCCAGCTTCCACAAATGATTCAGGACATGACGCGCCTGTTTCAGCAGCGGCAGCAGATTCAGGCGCAGCAGAATCAGGGCACCAAGCCGCCAACTAACTAGCCCCGACAAATTTCCTGGTGGATCGCAAGGCGACTGCGAGGAAGCAATATTGGTGGGCCCACCAGGATTTGAACCTGGAACCAACAGATTATGAGTCTGCTGCTCTAACCGTTGAGCTATAGGCCCGCCGAAACTGAATCTAGCATACCAAGGACAAAGGCCAGGGATCGGAGTTCCATCGAAAGCAAAAACAAATCCTTCGACCGAACGATGATCCCTGGCCCCCAGATCACTAAGTACCGAGTACCGAGTACTGAGTACTGAGTACTGAGTACTGAGTACCGAGTACTGACTTTCTCAGTGTGCCGTCGCCTTCTCCGCGCCCAGCCCGGTGTTCGACCGAACCAGCAACTCGTTGAACTTCTCCTGCGACGACGGTTCATTACTCAACAGCGTGCCGAGGATGGCTCCCACGAACCCCAGCGGAATGCTCAGAATCCCAGGATTCTCCAGCGGGAACCACGCCTTGGCCTGAATCAAATGCCGCGCCGTGCCCACCACCGTGGGCGGATCCACCGCCATCAGGCTCGGGCTCACCAGAATCAGCCCGATCGAGGCCAGCAATCCGACCGTAAGTCCCGCCACCGCCCCCGTGGTATTGAACCGCCGCCAGAAAATCGAAAGCACGATCACCGGCAAGTTCGCTGACGCCGCCACCGCAAAAGCCAGCGCCACCAGGAACGCGACGTTCGCCGTCGGCCCCAGCACAATGGCAATCAGGATCGCCACCGCTCCCACCACGAACGCCGAAATCCGCGCCACCAGCACCTCTTCGCCGGGCCTGCGCTCCACCCCGTTGTGGATCACGTTGGTCCAGAAATCGTGCGAGAACGAAGTCGTCGCACTGATCGTCAGCCCGGCCACCACCGCCAGAATCGTGGCAAACGCAATCGCTGAAATGAACGCGAAGAAAATCGACCCGGCGAGCGCATTAGCCAGCAGCGGCGCGCTCATGTTCGTGCCACCGTGCGTCTTGATGAAGTCCGGTCCCACGATCGTCGCCGCTCCGAATCCCAGGAACGTCGTCATGATATAGAAGCTGCCGATCAGCACCATCGCCCACACCACGCTGTTCCGCGCCGTTTTCGCATCGGGCACGGTGTAGAACCGTACCAGAATGTGCGGAAGTCCGGCCGTCCCAAAGATTAACGCGAGACCCAGCGAAATCAGGTCCAGCGGCCCGTACGGCGGCTTGTAGCGCAGTCCCGGTTGCAGGAAGTCTTTCACCACCTGCTGCCCCTTGGCGTCGTGATACGTCACCTGCGCAATGGCGCCGAAGAATTGTCCAAAACTGAAATGGAAGTGCGCCATCACCAGAATGCTCAGCAGAATCGTTCCCGCCATCAGCAGCACGGCTTTTACGATCTGCACCCACGTGGTGGCCAGCATCCCGCCGAACACCACGTAGACGATCATCAAAATCCCGACCCCGGTCACCGCCTGGTTATAGTTGACGTATCCACCCAGCAGCAGTTTCACCAGCGCGCCCGCGCCCACCATCTGCGCGATCATGTAAAAGGTACTCACGGTCAACGTGCTGAGCGATGCCATCGCCCGCACCGGCCGCGGCTTCATGCGGTACGCCAGCACGTCCGCCATCGTGTATTTGCCCGCGTTGCGCAGGGGCTCCGCGATCACCAGCAGCACCGTCAGGTACGCCACCAGCCATCCCACCGAGAACAGGAACCCGTCGTATCCTTGAAACGCGATGATGCCCGCAATCCCCAGGAACGACGCCGCACTCATATAGTCGCCCGCGACCGCGATCCCATTCTGCCAGCCCTTGATCTGCCGGCTGGCTGCAAAATACGCGCTCGATCCCGCCGATCGCCGCGAAGCCCAATACGTAATCCCCAGCGTGATCGCGATAAACAACAGGAACATGAAGAGTGAGATGTTCATGGTCTACTTGCCCCCTTTGGCGCTCTCGGCCTTATCCAGAATGTCCTTGGCTAGACGGTCGAAGCCGTTGGCCGCCCGGACATAAAGCCCGGCGATGATCCAGGCCACGAGGAATTGGGACAAGGCAAACAGGTAAGCCAGATTCACATTCCAAATTTTGGCGGACATGAACTGGGGCGCATATCCCACCAGCACCGGGAGCGCAAAGTAATAAACCACGAAGAATATGAACGCGGGTATGATGAAGATCTTCTTCGTTGCCATCAGATCCTGAAATTCCTTGCTGGCTGCAATCTCGTCCCATGTGGACTTCGATGCCTGGTACTGCTTCGGTTGAGCAATTTCCAAATTCTTTGCGGCGTTTGCCATAGGCTCCCTCTTGAAATTGGCGTTCGAAACTACCAGGGTTGACTTGCCGGATTCCGGACTGATCCTCTAAGCCTGCGAGACTGACGCAGGACAGCTTACTCCCATTGTCAACTTCCGGGGAACAAATCCGTCCTCGCCACCCCCGCCCCTTGTCCCTCCCGTCCGCACTTTGCGAACTCGGACCGCATCTCGCTGGAACCCAAATGTCGACCCAATTTGGGAAACGGAGGACCTGGTCCGAGTCGGACGCAATGGGAAGACACACTAGGATGGTACCGCTGCCCAAGATGTGAGAAAGCGCACTCGTCGGTGTGATTTGGATCACGGGCCGCGTTTGCCAAATGCGAACGACGCTCAGCAGCACGAAAACACACGATCAGAAGGAAGGTCGATTCTGCTTGCGATTTTCGCTGGGCTTCGTCACCATGGTTCCCGCGAGGGTTGCATGGCGATCGATTTATCCGCGGGCCTTTTGTGGATGATTCCGCCAGTGTTGGAACACACTCAGTTGTGATCCTAATCACTGCCCATCTCCCGCGATACAATCAGAATCCCCGTCATCGTTGCCCCCAACCCTTCGCTGCCGGAGGTTATACATGAGCGCGCTTCCGCTCACTAAACCCGAAAACATTTCCAACCTGCTCAACATGGATCAGGAATATGCGGCGCCCGCGATCGTCGCCACCAACGTGCTGCACAAAGACTGGAACGCAGAACGCGAGCATTCCCTGAAAGACCCCGAAGGCTTCTGGGCCGACTACGCCGCCCGCTTCGCTTGGTCACAACCATGGAGCAAAGTTCTCGAGTGGGATGGTGTCCACCACAAGTGGTTCACCGGCGCCAAGACCAACATCACGGTCAACGCCCTCGACCGTCACGCCAATTCAGACCGCTGCAATCGCGCTGCGTTCATCTGGTTAGGCGAGGACGGCACCGAGCGCATCGTCACCTACGGCCAGCTCCACCGCATAGTCTGCCGCTTCGCCAACGGCCTGCGCTCTCTCGGAGTAGTCAAGGGAGACCGCATCGTGATCTACATGCCCCTAACCATCGAAGGCGCCGTAGCCATGCTCGCCTGCGCTCGCATCGGCGCCATCCATTCCGTCGTTTATGCCGGACTCGGCCACACTGCCCTGCGCGACCGCATCACCGACGCGCAAGCCAAGATCGTCATCGCCGGTGACGTCGGCTACCGTCGCGGCAAAACCGTCGCCCTCAAAGCCATCGTCGACGAAGCTCTGGAAGGCCTCGATTTTGTTGAGAAGGTAATCGTCTATTCACGCGCGAAAACCGAAATCACCGCCCCGCGCGAAATCGACTTCAACGACCTGCTCAAATTTCCTCCACACTGCCCCGCCGAAGAAATGGACGCCGAAGACCCGCTCTTCCTGCTCTACACCTCAGGCTCTACCGGCAAGCCCAAAGGCGTCGTGCATGTCCACGGCGGCTACATGGTCGGCACCACGTATCATCTGGAAAGTTTTTTTGACGTCGGCGAGCGCGACATCTTCTGGTGCACCTCGGACATCGGATGGGTCGTTGGTCACTCCTACATCGTCTATGCCCCGTTGTGCGCCGGAGTGACCACGCTCTTCCGCGAAGGCGCCATCGACTATCCCAATCCCGGAGTCGCCTGGGAAATCGTCGAGCGATACGGCGTCACCAAAATGTTCACCGCCCCCACCGCTCTGAGAATGTTCATGCGTTACGGCGAAGCCTATCCCGCCGCGCACGATCCTGACCAGCCTGCGCGTGATCGCCTGCGCCGGCGAGCCCCTCAATCCCGAAGCCTGGCGCTGGGCGCAAACGCACCTCGCCGGTGACGGCAAATGGGGCTACGTCATTGACAATTGGTGGCAAACAGAATTGGGTTGCCCCACGCTCGGCACCGCTCCCTCGATGGCAATGCGTCCCGGAAAAGTCGGCGTAGCCGTCCCCGGCGCCGAAGCCGACATCGTCGACGAAGACGGCAAGCCAGTGCCCCCAGGAGTTGGCGGACGCCTTGTGCTGAAGCGTCCCTTCCCCTGCATGCTGCGCACCGTGTGGCGCGATCCCGCCCGCTACGAGCGCGACTGGCAATTCTTCTCCGGCTGCTACGTCACCGGCGACGTGGCGATGAAAGACAAGGACGGATACATCGCCGTCCTGGGCCGCTCCGACGACGTGCTCAATGTCGCCGGACACCGCATCGGCACCGCCGAAGTCGAGAGCGCACTGGTCTCGCATCCCGCCGTCGCCGAAGCCGCGGCCATCGGCGTCCCTGATCCTTTGAAAGGCGAGAGCATCAAAGCCTTCGTGCAAGTTCGCATCGATCACGTCCCTTCCGAAGCTCTGGCCGCCGCTCTGATCGAACACGTACGCCGCGAACTCGGCCCGATCGCAACCCCATCGTCTCTTGAATTCGTAGCCTCGCTGCCAAAAACGCGTTCCGGCAAAATCCTCCGCCGCTTCCTGAAAGCCAAAGAAGCAGGAGTCGACGCAGGAGATGTCTCAACAATGGAAGGCTAGAGGGAATGGGGCCTGCAAGGCTCGTGTGGCGACGGCCGCCTTCGGCCGTCTCGCGAAGCCGAAGGCGAGCGGCCTCGTGCACACTGATTCAATCAGATCACCCGAGTGTGTATGTCCGGCCGATGATCTTTCGTCTCGTCCCTGAACCCAGCGCTGTAGGCGCGCCCGAGGCGGGTAACGGCAAGCAAAAGAAACGGCGTCCCGCAGGGACGCCTGAAATCTCCACGCAACCCGAATTTCCCGGCCAGCCCTACGCCCCCGCCCAGCGCTTCATCTTGCTGCCTGACTCCGCCAGATCCGCCAGCGAAGGCACCGACTCCGGTTCCGTCACCTTGCGATCGGGCAACGTCGCACCACTCTTGATCGCAGCGACCACCATCTCGATCGCCAGATCCGTATTCGGGCGAATGTATATCGTCGCCGCCAACTGTCCGTTGCGCACCCAGGCCTGGCCCGTTTTCGGCATCCCGTCGCATCCGGTGAACGGCAGCTTCAGCCAGCGCTCGCGGTCGGCGACGCTCATATCTCCGAATGCTTTTCTCGCGCCCATCGCCATGCTGTCATCCTGCGCGCCCACAAGATCAATGCGCGTCGCCTGCGATGTGCTCAACCGCAGCCACGAACTCACGGCCCGGTACGCACTCTCCTCGGTCCAGTTGGCCCGCATCGACTTCACCTGAATGTTCGAAGGCTTGGTTCGATTCATCCCTCGTGTCCGTTCCTTCGCGGCAGAACTGTTGGCCGGTCCTTCGATGTAAAGAATCGACCCGCCGTTCGGCAACAGTGCGCCGAACTGGCTTCCCTGGATCTTTCCAACTTCTTCATGATCAGAGCTGATGGCGAACACCGGAACTTTGGTCCCTCGCCGCAATTCCAGAATGTAGTCGACCTCATGGTTCAGCACTACCCATCCAATCCCCGCCGCCACCGCCGCCCGCGCCACCTGCGGAAAGACCGTTCCTCCCGCCGGTTCAAACAGAATCGCGTCCGGCCGCACCGCCGATGAATCCTGCACGTAGTGCAGCAATTGCTGGCTCTGCGCAACGGCATCGTTGTTCGCATGGATGATCTTCACATCCACGCCCAACGTTCGCGCCGCTTTCTCCGCCGCCGCCGCCTGTTCCTGCTGATAGTCGTTATCGTTATTGGTGAGCGAAACCAGAAAGTTGAGTTTCTTCATCACAAGTGTCCCTGCTGCTCGGATCATAGTTCAAAGTTAGGAACGACCAACGTGACTGGAGTAACTAAGGCCGTGGAGGAGTTCGTGGCATGGAGACCGGTGCAGTCTGCGCACCCCAACGTTTGTCATTCCGATTGAAGCGGAGCGGAGGGAGGAATCTGCTTTCTGCGCCGTGCTCCACGACTCTCGTGCGTTGGGATGAACCTCTGACAGCTGGATGAATGACTTTCGCCTTATCAGGGCATCGCTTCACAGGCTGCGGAAAAACTCGGAACCCCCACGTTTCCGTGGAAGAGCGGCCCGTGGAAGAGCGGCCTGTGGAAGAGCGGCCCTGAAGGTGTCCAGTTCCATGACATCCTTTACAAAACGTTCCGGGACATCCTTTACACTCTGGCCCGCAGGCGTCGCGGACGGTGTGGGAGAAAAACAGCCTGCGCCAGAGGGCGAGGGATGGCTTGGAGAACGCGGGACGTGGAAGAGCAGCGCATGCGATTTGTGGTGGCGGCGAGTCGCCGAGAAAAGAGTTTGACCGAGCTGTGTGCCGAGTTCGAGATCTCGCGGCCGACGGGCTATGGCTGGCTGAAGCGGTATCAGAAGAGTGGGATCGCCGGCATGCAGGAGGCGAGCCGGCGACCGCATCACAGTCCGGCGAGGACGGGGGCGGGAGTGGAGCAACGAGTGGTGGAGTTGCGGCGGCAGCGCCCGGACTGGGGAGCGCGCAAGCTGCGGCAGGTGTTGCGGCGGGAAGGGATCGAGCTGCCGGCGAGCACGATTCATCGCATTTTTCTGCGGCACCAGTTGGTGCGCGACTGGGACCGGCAGCCCCTGGCATTGCGGCGCTTCGAGCGGGAGCAACCGAACCAGCTCTGGCAGATGGACTTCAAAGGACCCAAGGGATGGGATCAGCCGGTGGGTCCGTTGTCGGTGCTGGACGATCACAGCCGCTATGCGCTGGCTCTGGAAAACACGGGCAGCACGCAGGCGCGAGGCGTACAGGCAGTGTTGGAGCGGGTGTTCCGCGAAAGCGGAGTGCCGGAAGAGATGCTGATGGATCACGGCACGCCCTGGTTCAATACCCAAGGCCGCATGGGCTGGAGTCAATTTACGGTGTGGCTGATGGATCAGGATGTGAGTTTGCGCTTCAGCGGTTATCAGCATCCGCAGACCCAAGGCAAGGTGGAACGGTTTCATCGCAGCCTGACTGCGGCGCTGTTGCGTCGCGGCACGCCTCCGGACAGGGAACGGCAAAACTGGCTGAACCACTTTCGCCAGGAATACAACTGTGTGCGTCCGCATGAAGCCCTGCAGATGAAGACGCCCGATCAGGTGTGGCACAAGAGTCCGCGAATGTTCCGGGAGTCGCAGTCGGCTTGGCAATATCCTGCGGGCAGCGAAGTGAAAGAGGTCGACCGCAACGGACAGTTCCGGCTGCACCGCCAGCGCCACTACATTACCAAGGCGCTGGCGGGAAAAGAGGTGGGATTGCTGGAAGTCGAGCACCGCATCCTGGTGTTCTACCGCCGCACTCTGATCTGCGAGTTGGACCCAATGCAGCCCTACCCCGGTATCGCCACACCGTCCGCGACGCCTGCGGCCCAGAGTGTAAAGGATGTCCCGGAACGTTTTGTAAAGGATGTCATGGAACTGGACACCTGAAGGGCCGCGTACAGCACACGGAATCAATGCGGGCTTTAGCCCCTGTGGTCGTCTGTGGCGTGCCAACGGACTCTTTCCGCAGCCTGTTCAGCGACGCCATAAGTGCCGCCGAGTCAGTCCGGCTTTAGCCGCTGCCGAGCGCCTTCGCTGGGGACAAAGATTTGTTCAGAAAACTGCGAACGGGAATTCGGAGAAATGCAGTTACCAGGGGATGGTGCCTTCAGGCTCCGGCCGCCGCACCCTTGGCGGTCTCTCCGATGATGGATTTCAGATGGGCGTCCAGAATCTCGCGGCTGCCCTCGGTAAGACTTACGAAGCGGAAGGGCTGCATCCATCCCTGCGTCGCCCACATGGGAAACAGCATCTGCGCCTTCTCCCGAATCGTGGCGCCCTTGAGATGGAAAATCAGCTGTACTTCAATCTTCTCGTCCAGCGGCTTTTCCAGATGCACCACGCCGCCGGTCACCGACAACTGATGGATCGCTCCACGAACGTCGCGCCGGTTGGGCAGGCGCAGCAGCACCAGCACCGAGCCTCGCAGCTTCACGCGAAATGGCCGCGTGACGACAACCTTGCGCTCCTCGCCAGATACTTCAGGCGCCGTCGATTCGGCCTGTTCATCCATACGCCATGAGTATGACAGCGTGAAGTAAGCTGGCGAAGTTACGAAAGAACAAGACCGAAATTTCTCCGGTTGGAAATCTCTGATCAAGCTGCGAGTAGAAGCACGTGAAAGCGCGGCCCTTTTAGGGCCGCGTTAAGCGCCCATCCATGTTGGGCTTCAGCCCCTGTGGTCGTGCGTTAGCTTAGATGCCGAACGCGGACTTACTTCCGCCCAGGATGGGCTTCCGCGCTTTCAGAAAACAGATTGTAAGGCCAAGCCTTCTTGCTGACCTTCAGCGTGGGGACCACGTCGTTCTGTTCCGGATCCGCCACCGGCGTACTCTGCGCCGCCATCATCCAATCCTCCGGAGGATCCACGATCCCCCAGACATTTCCATGCGTGTACAGCGCCGCGCCGATTAGAAAATATTTTCCGTCCTTGCCCAGCGGCAGACAATTCGCAACCCTCGCCGTCACGCTGCCGCCTCCAGGAAGTCCGCTCAGCAGGATCGGAGTTTCCAATTGCAGCTCCTCCGTACTTCGAAAGCCGCATCCCTGAGCACTCACCACCAACACCACACACTTCTCGCCAAACGGCCGCTTCCGATCTAGGCTGATCACGCTGACCGGGATCTGCACCCGGAGTCGCGTGCTGCGTCGCGTCGATTTAGGCGTCAGTAATCCCATACAAAGACGTGCTCCCACACCATGCTTTCATTGAGTGGTCACTTCCATTGTGGCAGATTTGCTTCTCGGTAGAAGGTGACAAAAGTAACCCGGACCTGAACCTGGTTGTCATGCTGAGCGCAGCAGGGAGGAGTGCGAAGCAGTCCTCCCTGCGGAGTCGAAGCATCCCTACCCCGCGGGACCTCATCCACGCGCATAGACCCAAATCAGCGACCGCCCTTACCGGCTAGCCAGTCCCCCCGCCGTCTCCCCGCCGTCCATGGTGAACACCTGCCCCGTCGCGTACGCCGCATCATCCGACGCCAGATAAGCAAACAGCCCCGCCATTTCCTCCGGCCGCGCATGCCGCCCGAGCGGAACTTTCTGATTCACTTCCTCCAGCATCGCGTCCGTATACTCCGCCCGCTGCATCGGCGTCAGCACATATCCCGGAGCCACCGCGCACACCCGCACCTTCGGCGCCAACTCCAGTGCCATCGTCCGTGTCAGCTCAATCACTCCGGCCTTGGTTGCGTTGTAGTCCGCGTAGTAAGGCTGTCCCACCACCCCGTTCGTCGACGCCGTCTGCAGAATCACGCCGCTCCCGTTCTCCCACATATGCCGCGCCGCCGTCTGCGCCACGTAGAACATGCCGGTCAGATTCACCGCGATCACCCGTTCCCACTCTTCCGGAGTGATGTCGAGAAACTTATGCCGAATGCTGATCCCCGCATTATTCACCAGCACGTCCACGCCATCCATCAGCCGGATCGCCTCCGCAAACGCCGCCTCCACCTGCATCAAGTCGGTAACATCGGCGATGATCGCCTCGCCCAGTCCGGGCAGCTCATGCCGAATCCGCTCACAAGCCGCGGCATCGCGGTCGAGCACACACACGCGCGATCCCTCCTCCAGAAACCGCACCGCCGTAGCCGCCCCAATCCCGCTAGCCCCGCCAGTAATCAAAACCCGCTTATCCTTCAGCCCTCGCATATCGTCTCCTTATTCGTGTGAGGATGGGTTTGATTGTGTGGGGACGGGTCTATGACCCGTCCGCCGAGCGCCAGCTCGGCTGGCTTTTCGCGTCCATCATCACTGCTCTCTAGCACCCCGCCGTCCTAACCGCAATCGTATGCGGCACCGCCCGCAGCAGCCGCGTCAACTCCTCATCGCATGGCCGATTGATGTCGTAAATCGCATACCCCAGGGTCCCGCGAGTACTCAGCACCTGCCGCTCAATATTGATCCCAAGATCGCCCAGAATGTCGTTAATCGCCCGCAAAATCCCCGGCACGTTATGATGAATATGCATCAGCCGGTACGACCCGTCCTCATATTCCAGATGACACTGCGGCAGATTCACGCTCAGCATCGAATCCCCCGTCTTCACGTAATCCAGTAACTTGGCCGACACAAACGACCCAATATTCTGCTGCGCCTCTTCCGTGCTGCCTCCAATGTGCGGTGTCAGGATCACATTCGTCAGCCCCTGCAGCACGCTCGTAAAGTCCGCTCCAGTCTCCGGCTCTTTCGGAAACACATCGATCGCCGCGCCGGCCACCTTGCCGCTCTTCAAATACTTCGCCAGCGCCTCATGATCGACCACAAACCCGCGGCTCAAGTTGAGGAAGCAAGCCCCATCCTTCATCGCCCCGAATTCTTCCTCGCCAAACAGATTCTGGTTCTGCGGCTTGCCGTCCACGTGTAGCGTGACCACATCAGAAATCTCCAGCAGTTCGCGGAAGCTGACCCCGCGCGCGTTCCCCCGCGCCAGCACATGCGCCACGTCGTAGAAGACGACCCGCATGCCCATCGCCTCGGCCAGATCCGAAAGCTGCGACCCGATCTTCCCGTAGCCCACAATGCCCAGCGTCAGCCCGCGCACCTCATGCGCGCCCGCCGCCGACTTGTTCCACACTCCCGAGTGCATTTGGGTTGACGAAGAAAACGTCCGGCGCAGCAGCAGGATGATCTCTCCCAGCGCCAGTTCCGCCACCGACCGCGAGTTCGAGTGCGGATCGTTAAACACCGCAATTCCCCGCTCGCTCGCCGCCTCCCGATCAATCTTGTCGACGCCAATGCAGAACGCGCCCACCGCGATCAGCTTCGGAGCCGCCTCAAGCACCTTCGCCGTGATCCGCGTCTTCGACCGCACTCCCAGAAGCGAAGCCCCGCGCACCTTCTCGACGAGTTCGCGTTCCTCGAGCGCCGCCTTCAGCGACTCGACTTCGTACCCCGCGCCGCGAAACAACTCCACCGCCACCGCGCTGATGTTCTCCAGCAACAGTACTTTCAAGCACCCTCCCGAATGTATGGATCACCCAAGGATTATCTCAAACGTAGGTAGATGAGAGGCTCGATGGTGTGGAGCGGACACTCCTGTCCGCTGCCTTTGCTGTTGATTTTGGTTGGACCGTCGTGATTGGTTGCCCGTTTCTCGCCGGGCCGCCGAATCACTTCAGCGGAGGCACCTGGTTAGCCGGCGGTTTGTCGGTGTCTTTCGTTTCTGGTTTCGCTTCTTCCTTGTCGTCAACGGGCTTGGAGAGATGGAGTTTGCTTATCTCTTTGGCTCCCTTATCGGGATCCACAGGCGTGACCTTGATCCCAGTTGCAAAGGCTCCGGCGGTCCATTTGAAGTAATAGGTTTTGCCCGCCTCCGCCTCAAACCGGGCCCGCTCGTTTTCTTTCTGCCGGGCTTGATTGGCGGCCGCCCCGACGGACATGATGACGCTTCCGTAGTACTCCTTGGGCAATCCGGAGATCACAACAGTACCCGGCGGCACTTCCATGAATGCGTATTCGCTGTTGAGGAGTTTGGCGAGGTGAGTGCCGTTGACATAAAGCTCGTCGTGTGAGGACGAGCCGGTAAATCTGTACGTTCGGTAGATGCAGACGATGGCTTTGCCGCTGGATGGCGCGGGCAGTACGGCGGGAGTTTTGGAATCCTGTGCAACGGAGATGGGCCCGGTGAAGAGAAACGCCATCGCACTGAATGCGAGCAGAAGGCTTGCGAGTGATCCGCAAGCTTCCCTGAGGCAAAACGCTGTGCCGCCACTGAGAACATTGTTACGCATGGAAGCTCTCCCTCCTTAGGTCGGAATCTGGCGAGCAGGGCAGCATTAACGTCAAAGCCGCCACTTCACGTTGAAACAATAGTCCCTGGAGGCAATTCCTCAGTGCGCCGGGTCACCTGAGCCTGTGACCGGCGTCTATACCCTCGATTGTTAGAAGGGACAGCAGGCTGCCCCGTCCTAATCTCGCCGCTCTTTGGCGAGATTAGGACGGGAATTCTGACTTCCACCCGCATCCCACAGACGCCCCACTAGACACCCGGCTTCAAGCCTTGCCGAAAAACTCACGATTCGTATCAGGGCATCGCTTCAGCGGTGCCGCAAGCGTTGCAGAATCGGTGCCGGCTCCGGCCGCTGCCGGCAAGATACCGCGACGAAGACTAGAACCCAGCCCCACTGTGATCACGCGCACAGCAAGTCGCCCAGTTCATAGGCGTACAATCAAGTTCGCTAGGGAGGGGGTCCCGCGGCCGACGCCGCAGGACCCTTCTTTCGTAAAGGACGAGCCGCTTTGTCGCGAGTCAAATCAGTCGCGATTCGCCGCTTCAAGCAATTGCAAGACGTCACTATCAAGATTGACGACGTCACGTTGCTAATCGGGGCTAATAACTCCGGAAAAAGTAGCATTCTGCAAGCGATACACTTTGCAGTTTCAATCGCACAATCCGCTCGGCTCGTTGGAGAAGGCGTTTCTTGGGCAAAGGATGTCTTCGAGCTGTCATTCAACCCAGCACAGCTCATATACTCCCCCGTCGCAGACGTTATGTCGCTAGCGAGCGGCGGAACGCTTCAGGAACCGAAAATTTCACGAATCGAAGTCGAATTGCAAGGGGAAACAGGAGAGCGATGCATCGTCGGCCTTCGCAGAGGTCGCAATAGAAACATTGCAGTGTCAATCGAAGGCAGAGCTCTTGGCGAACAAATGATGGATCTGGCGCACCCGTTTACGGTTTACGCGCCAGGCTTAGCGGGTGTACCAAAGGAGGAGCGTTTTCTCTCGCCGGGTGTCGTACGGAGGATTGTCGCACGAGGCGACGCGAACCTCGTTCTGAGAAACGTACTCCACATGCTTTCGTCCGACACCAAAGCATGGAATGTCTTTCTCGACGACATGAGGTCGCTCTTCCCGGAGATCGACCTTTGGGTCGAGTTCAATGAAAACTCCGACGAGAATATCGGTGCGTACTTCCAGGTCCTCAACGGGCCGAAACTACCTGTGGACGCTGCCGGAACATCCATCCTTCAGGCCTCCCAGATACTGGCGTATGTCGGACTATTTCGTCCCCGCGTCCTGATATTGGACGAACCCGACTCACACTTGCATCCAGACAATCAGCGGGCGCTGTGCAACCTGATCTTCAGAATCGCCAAAGAAAGGGATTTCCAAGCGCTAATAAGCACTCACTCACGTCACGTACTCGACGCGACTAAGGACCGTGGCGAAGTCGTCTGGCTCAGCAGGGGAAGCATCGTCGATGAGCCTGACGTAAGCACGACTGCGATGCTGTTGGAGCTCGGCGCCCTGGATTCGGTCGACTACTTCGCTAACGACGCCCTCAAGTGCGTCGTGGCGACAGAGGATACGGACAAAGAACCACTCCAAGCGCTCCTCTGGAGCAACGGATTCGTCGAAAGGGACACCGAGGTCGCGTCGTATGCCGGATGCTCCAAAATGGAAGCAGCGCTTGTCCTAGGAAGATTCCTTCGCGACAAAGCTAAGCACCTGGAATTGGTGATCCACCGAGATCGCGACTACATGGCACCTGATCGTGCTTCCAAGTTTGAGCAAGGACTCGCGTACCCAGGAATAGCAGCATTCCTAACGGAGGGCAACGACATTGAGACTTATTTCCTTAATCCATCTCACATTCACTACCTCAATCCAGCCGTTCCAGTCGAGAGATTAGCAGTCCTTATCGAAGAAGCCAGCAAGCTTGCAGAGCAAGATTCCGTGGCCGCGATAGTCAACCTAAGAACGGAACAAGCATTTCAGATCCGACGCGAAACGGGCGACGTACCCGACCATGGCACCATCGCAGTGACGGCGCACTCCGATTACCGAAGCGATCCCGCCACTTTCCGGAGGGGAAAGAAAGTTCTAGGTCGACTAATTAGTCTAGTGCAGCAGGAAATGAAGACAAACCCGCGAATCTTCCACCCATCCCCATTCCTGCACTCTGCAAAGCTAAAGCAACTCTCCGAGAAAATATGGGGCCAACAGAAGCAACTGACGCTTGAAGAAGAAATACCTTTCTGAGACTCCCTGGAGCCGGCACTATCAAGATTTTTCCACAGCCCTCCACAACAAAAATCCTCTTCTTGTGACGAACAACCTTGACTGAGAAATCTTAAAGCACCATTTTGGGACTATGCACAAACGCTCCACCAAGAGCACCAGCCCCACCCAGCGGTCCAATCAAACACCCGCGCCAGTTAGCCAAAAGAAAACCGCCTCGATTCCCAAATCGGAAAGTCTCTCCGCCACAGCCGACCGCATTAAGTCCATTGTCCGCAATATTTTACTCGCAAGTCCCGCGTTTCCAAGATTATACGCGGACGTCGTCCTATCCTCCGCCCCTAACTCCAAAGAAGCCAAGATCTTAGCTGAGCACTACAAAAAAAATTGTGATAGCACCACCAGGACTAACATGCCATCTAACAATTGCACCCACATCAAGGTCACCGGAGTCCGTTGCGGCTCCCCCGCTCTCCGCGGAGAGCAGTTCTGCTACTTCCACCAGCGCATGCTCCGCGGCATCAAAGTCGCGGACTCGCGTGTCCATCACGCGGCTCTGCTGGAAGACGAGGAAGCCATCCAGGTCTCGCTCATGGAGGTCGTCAACGGCCTGATCCGCGGCACCATCGAACTGAAGCGCGGCGAACTCATCCTCCGCGCCCTCAACACCGCCGTCCGCAACATCCGCCGCGTCAAATTCGGCCTCCACTCCGAAAAAATGGTCCGAGAAGTTCCGAACGACCCCGCCCCACCCGAACCAAAGCCCGCTCCCGTTCCAGCCCACGAGTCGATAGCCAGCGCAGCCGCAGCCTACATGGCAGCCGTCGCAAGACCAGCCCATGTGGGAATGGGGACAGCCGCAGACCCGCTCGGTACAGACGAATCGTGTGGGGACGGACGCATTCGTCCGTCCGGCGGCCCAGAAGTGCCGGGTCGCAGCGCAGTTGCACCGTCCCGCGCAACGAAGTCGCCTACCATCGACCCCGCTCGGCCCAAGCGCCCACTAGGCGTGAAAGAAGTAGCAGCTCCGAAGGAGCGAAAGATTGCAGCCCACCGCGTAAGCGGTGGGTGAACTCACCAAAGGAGAGCAAGCCCCGAAGCGGGCGAAAGAAAAATCCGATGACAAGGCACGTGAGGCCGACAAAGTCAAAATCCCCACCCTAGCCGCAACAAGCGCGGCTAGGATGGGGCACCCGGTGTCGTGGAGATTGCAAGGTGAGGTGGTGATCGGCTAGATCGGTTTGCCGCGGAAGAAGTAGACCAGCTCGATGATCAGGATGACGACTACCATCAGCTCCAGCACAAAGGCGCGGCTTTGGTTGAACTGCTCCACCATGAACTTGTAGAGGTCTTCAGCGGTCTGCAGCTTTTCTTTGACCAGGTCTTTGTAGTCGGGCACTCCGACCTTGGACGCGGCCAGCTTGTACAGGCGCGCCGAGAACATGTCGCTGAGGAACTTGATGGCGTTGTCGGCGCGCTCGGTCAGTTCGTTGACGTCGAGCAGGACGGTGTGCAGCTTGGAGGCGGCGCGGGCCGTCCGCCAGCGTGACCACACGTTGGTGCCTCCGACGTCGAGGAAGTCGTAGACGTTTTCCAGTTCCGTGGTGAGCAGTTCGTCGTAGTGGCGGAACTCGAGCAGCTGGGAGTTGGCGTATTGCAGCAGCTGGATCGCGGTCTCGGCGCCGGCGGGCGTGTCGTAAATGAAGGCGGCGTTCCATCCGATCACGGCCAGGTCGTGAGGATAGTAGGAAATGCGCGACTGCAGAATCTCCTGGCGCTCGCCTTCGGAGAGCAGCGAAGTTTCACCGCGCACGACCTGGGCAATCTTGTCTCCCGCGGCGGCGAGCAGGTCGTTGGCCGAGGGAGCGCCCTCGATCTCGCGCAGGTGGAAGATGAAGTAGTCCTCTTGCAGCCACTCACCGTTCTCGGAACTGGAGACGCCGGGCTTGGCCAGATACGGCTTGATCATCGCGGGAGCGGCGCGCTCCAGCTTTTGACGGGCGATGCGGGTGGCTACGGACTCGAAGTTGGTGTCGGAGGTCCAGCGGCAGGAAACCTGGATCAGGTCTTCCCAGGTGCCGGAAAACGGCAACTCGAAGACCAGGCTGACTACGCCGTAGTCGTAGTACTTGATCTCTCCCTCAAGGCGCTCGCCGCTGTCGAGGATGATCGGATCGAGGGTCTCCTCGACCGGAGTGCGCTGGTAGCGCACGTACGAGGGAGCTTTCTTGAAGCTGGCTTCGGCGGTGCGCGCGCCGAAGATCTTGCGCAGTTCGTCCAGGCGAATTTCTTCGCAGACGTCGAACTGGATCAGGACCAGGACCGAACCGCGCAGCGGGGCTGGCGCGGACATGGTGGACGCGGGCTGGGGTTCGGGCAGCGTGGCGTGCGCGACGTCGTGACCCAACATCGTGGTTGCAAGTTTGCCATCCATAAGACTGACGTTGGCTGGTTAAGCCGAGGCCCGGAAGTCGCGAGAAGGAGCGACGGAGACTGAGTATATTGTCCCAGAAATGGCGGAATCAGGCCATGGGGGACGTAAGTAATTGACAGATCAGCGGTTCCGGGCGAACTGCCACAGGAGGAGTCCACCGGCTGCCAGGGCTCCCAGGCCCAATCCGGCCTGCTTCATGGAGGCTCGGACTTCTGCCTCATGCTGGCGGACTGCGGCGGATTCGGGGAAGGGATCAGAGGCTAACTGGGACTCTGGGCTGAGCGCCATTTGCAGGACTTCGGCCAGATGGAGGGCATGACGTCCGGTGCCCTGGGCGATCTGCTCGCGGCAACTGAAGCCGTCGGCGATGATGAGCCAGTCGGGCGGGGCTTTGCGGACGGCGGGCAGAAGCTCAAGTTCTCCGATGGCGGCCGAGATGTCGTACTTGTCGTGTTCGAAGCCGAAGGAGCCGGCCATGCCGCAGCATCCCGGCGCAGGAGACTGGAAGTCGATACCGAGGCGGCGCAGGAGCGATTCTTCGGTGGTCATCTTCATGATGGATTTGTGGTGGCAGTGGCCGTGCAGCAAGGCCTTGCGCTCGAAGCGTGGCAGCGGGGCGTTTCCGGAGTGGCGGACCAATTCTTGTTCCAGGAATTCGCTGAGCAGGAAGGTTTGGCGCGAGAGCCGCTGGGCGCGCTCGTCGTTGGGGAAGAGGTTGACCAGTTCGTCGCGGAAGACGGCGACGCAGCTGGGTTCGAGGCCGACGATAGGGATTCCGGCTTCGATTTCGGGGGAGAGTTCGTCGAGGATTTCTAGCAACAGGGATTCGGCGCGGTCGAGCATGCCGAAGTCGTAGAGGGGGCGTCCGCAGCAGAGATTTCCTTGGGGGACGACGACGCGGAATCCGGCGGCCTCGAGGACCTCGACGGCGGCGCGGGCGGTTGCGGGTAGGAAGTAGTTGTTGAAGGTGTCGGCCCAGAGGAGAACCGCAGGGGCTGAAGCCCGGTTCTCTTCTCGCTCTTGACGCGGCGCTGAAGCGCCGCTCTTCCACGTCGTGCTATTCCACCTCGTGCGACGGAACCAGGATTTGAAGGTCTCGGGAGCGAAGGGTGGAATGCTGCGCTGGGCCGGGATTCCGGCGACCACCTTGGCGAGGTCGCGGAGGAAGGGCAACTGCGTAGTCAGATTCACCAGGCCCGGGGCCGTCGACGCCAGGCGCGCCCAGAGATCGATGTTGCCGAAGGCGTAGGCGCTCACCGGACGCACACGGCCTTCATAGTAGTGCGAGAGGAACTCGGCCTTGTAAGTGGCGACGTCGACGCTCACCGGGCAGTCACTCTTGCATCCTTTGCAGGCGAGGCAGAGGTCGAGGGAACGTTTGACCTCTTCGCTGCGCCAGCCATCGCGGATCACTTCACCTTGCGTCATCTCCCAGAGAAGATGAGCGCGGCCGCGAGTAGAGTGCTCCTCTTCGCGGGTGGCGCGATAACTGGGGCACATTACGCCGCCTTCGTCGCGCCGGCACTTGCCAACGCCGACGCAACGCAGAGTTGCTTCGGACAGGCTGCCGTGATCGTGGGGGAAGTGGAAGTGCGTCTCTGGCTCCCACGGAGCATAGTTGGCGCCGAGGCGAAGATTCTCATCGAGCTTGTACGGCTCGATCACCTTGCCGGGATTCATCTTCCAGTCGGGGTCCCAGGCGGATTTGAACTGGCGGAAGGCCTGCATCAGTTCGGGGCCGAACATTCTTGGAAGCAACTCGGCGCGAGCTTGTCCGTCGCCGTGTTCGCCGGAGAGCGAACCGCCGTAGCTGACCACGAGATCGGCGGCTTCTTCGACGAACTTGCGGAACTTGGCGATGCCGTCTTTCGACCGCAGGTCGAAGTTCAAGCGCGTGTGGACGCAGGCGTGGCCGAAGTGGCCGTAGAGCGAGCCTTTGTATCCGAAGTCGGCCATCATCTTGCGCAGGTCGCGAAGATAGCCGCCGAGTTTTTCGGGAGCGACCGCGGCATCTTCCCAGCCTTCCCAGTTCATGGGCTCGCCGGGAACGTGGGAAGTGACGCCGAGACTCGACTCGCGAACTTCCCAGACGCGCTTCGCCTGTGCTCCCGAATAGAGGCGCGCGTTGGGAGGATTTGGGTTGCGGTTGAGTGCTTCGATCAAACCGCGAGCCTGGGATTCGGCTTCCTGCATCGTGCTGCCGCCGAACTCGACCAGCAGCCAGCCGTTGCCTTCGGGCAGAAGGGCGAGGCCTTCGGAGTTGATGCCTTTTTTGCGGGTGTAGCCGACCAAGAGATCGTCGAAGCCTTCGAGACCGATGGGCTTGTGCGCCATGATTTCGGGAACGTGGTCGGCGCATTGATAAATGTCGGGATAGGCGAGGACTAGCAGGACACGTTCCGGCGGACTCTCGACGAGGCGGCAAGTTGCTTCGAGGATGGTGACGCAGGTGCCCTCCGAGCCGACTAATGCGCGGGCGACGTGGAAGCCATTTTCGGGAAGGAGGTAATTCAGATTGTATCCGGAGACGCGGCGCGGGATGGCGGGGAATTTCTGGCGGATCAGATCTCCGTATTGATCGGCGATTTGCTTCAGCGAGGTGTAGATCCGATCGCGAGGTGCGGGGTCACCGCGGCCCGATACACCCGTGCCGCCTGGACGGACGAAGGCGTTCGTCCCCACACGATCCGTTCCCACATGATCTCGCAGAAGGTTCTCGCCGACTCTCATGCGCAGGCCGTCGTAGGTGACGATGTCGAGTTGCTCGATGTTGTCGTCGGTTTTGCCGGCCATCACCGAGTGAACTCCGCAGGAGTTATTGCCGATCATGCCGCCAAGGGTGCAGCGGTCGTGCGTGGCAGGATCTGGCGCGAAAGTCAGATGATGTTTTTCGGCGGCGTTGCGGAGGTTGTCAAGCACGACCCCGGGTTGCACGCGAGCGATGCGGCGGGCGGGATCGATCTCGAGAATCTTCGCCATGTACTTGGAAAAATCGAGGACGACAGCAACATTGCAACATTGGCCGGCGAGGGACGTGCCGCCGCCGCGGCAGAGCAGGGGCGCGCCAAATTCGCGACAGAGAGAAATGGCGGCGAGGACATCGTCTGTGTCGCGGGGGAGAACTACACCGATCGGAACCTGGCGGTAGTTGGATCCGTCGGTTGCGTAGAGGGCGCGGCTGCTCTGGTCGAAGCGGACTTCGCCTTGCACACTCTTGCGGAGAGCCTCTGCCAGCCCCAACGCATCGGTTGTGGGCGTCGGGGCGGGTGCGGAATCTGCGACTTGACCTGACATGGGCCGATGCTTCTCAGTTGGAGGAAGTGGCTTTTTTGCTGACGTTGGTGATCTGAAATTTTGAGGCGTCGCCATTCGGCTCGATGTTGATGGTGACCATGTTCCCCTTCTGGTCATTGGAGACGATGGTGCAACGGTTCTGATCAGCCGTCGTTGCTATGGCGTTGGGGAACCTGGATTTGTAGAAAGCGCAAACTTTGTCGACCGAGTCATTGCTTTCGAAATTGGCGGTGACGGTGTGAATGCTTCCAAAAGTGGCGGAGGAGGCGCCATTTCTCTGAACCTCGGCTCCGGGATAAACATCCACGCCCAGATCCTTGGCTGCTCTTTCCGGATCCTGAGAGGTCTCGACATTGCCGAAAGGAGTCTCTACGCTGACGTGTTTGCCTTCCTGACGGACGTGAGCGCTCTTGGCGATGCGATAGCCAACGATGCCGACCGTGGCTAGGCCGAGGATTCCGATAATAACGATCACGGCGACAACGATCAGGATAATTTTGAGAGCGCTGCTGCCTCCGGTAGGGGCCGGGGTAACTGACGTTGCAGCGGGAGCGGTCGAGCCTCCGGATACGACGGCGCCGCATTTATTGCAGAACTTTGTTCCCGGAGTTAGAGTAGCGCCGCAGGAATTGCAGAATGCCATAAATCACCTCCCGAGCTCGTGGTGATGAATCGTCGGCGCGAGTATACCGCAAGTTGGGGGTTGAAGCAGTGCTCCGGGCTTTCCGAAACCCCCCACTTCTCGCACAAAGAACGCGCGAGAAATAGGGCACGCGGCAATGCACTGATACGAATTACAGGCCCAGTTGCCGAGCTTCGCTCGGCGGACAGCCGGGGGGCGGCTGTCCCCACATAGATATTGCTCAGGACTCAGCCTAGCTCCACCCGCGCGTGCCGTAATCGGCCATGGAGAGCGCGAGAAGGATGAACAGGAAGAATATGGTTGAGATGACCACCAGCTTGAGCAGTTTGTCGCTGGCGCCTTTCAGGTGCATGAAGAAAAGCGCGACCAGAAGAGCCTTGGTGGTGGCAATGGTGAGGGCGACGGCGGCATTGAAGACGCCGAGGTCGATCTTGGCGGCCTCATAGGTGAGGAACGTGCCGACCAGAAGTGCGGCCCAGACGCTGAAGTAAGTCTTAAGAGGCGAATGTTTCGCATGGTTCGATGTTGAATGGTCAGCCATGAATAACCTCAAGGGCAAACGGTCTCTACAGTTGAGTTCACAGAGTTATTGCGATTAAACTCCGCGCGAGATCCCTCGCCCCACTGGTAAGAGCGCGGGTTTCGGGATGACGCCTTTTCGAATTTGCGCTAGTCCGTCTCCCAAATGCCGGCCTTCTACAACCAACCTCACGGATGCCGGTCGATCAGATACAACAACGGAAATAGGTAAATCCACACAATGTCGACGAAGTGCCAGTAGAGGCCGCCGATCTCGAGTGGGGTGTGATACTCGGGTGTGAAACGCCCCTTCCACGCCATCCACAGAAGCCACGTGAATATTCCCAGACCCACAACCATGTGCAGCGCGTGCAGTCCGGTCATGATGAAGTAGAGGGCAAAGAAAATCTGGGCGTGCTGCGGGTTTGCGTATTGATCGGGATGGCCGGGGATAGGCACGTGCTCAAAGCTGAAGGACGCGCCGGGAACGTGGTGCTCGACGAACTTGTCGTAATACTCAACACCTTTGATGCCGAGGAAGGCGAGGCCGAAGAGCATAGTTAGCCCGAGCATGGCGATGAGGAGGACGCGGCGCGAGGTCTGCGCGGCCCAGATAGCGAGCACCACGGTCAAGCTGCTGCAGATGAGGACGGCGGTGTTGGTGCCGCCGAGAGCGGCGTCGATGGACTTGCTGGCGGCGCCGAAATCCCCGAAATACTTGAGACGGTAGATCAGGTAGGCGCAGAACAGGCCGCCGAAGAACATGACTTCGGTGGCCAGGAATATCCACATGCCGAGACTAGAGGCGTCGCGCTGCTGCTCTTCCGTGGCGAAGTGGTGCAGCAGAGCTGGGTTGTGAGTTTCGCCGTGAACGGCGATGGCTTGGCTCCCTATGGTTTGGCTATCCGGCAACGGGGGCCTCCTCTTTGTGCTCCGCGTCTATCTCCTCGTAGTTGTAGGCTTCCCAGGTTACGACTGGCTCTTCTTCGAAATTGAAGGTCGTCGGCGGAGAAGGTGTCTGCCACTCCAGGCCGGCGGCGTTCCATGGATTGTCGGGTGCTGGCTTGCCGTAGCGCATCGACCAGAGGAAGTAGATCATCGGTAACAGATAGCCGACGCCCAGCACCGTGGCGCCTGCGGTCGAGAGCACGTTCAGTACCTGGAATTCCTGCGGGTACTGGTAGTAGCGCCGCGGCATGCCGACATAACCGAGGATGAACTGCGGGAAGAACGTCAGGTTGAAGCCGATGAAGACGATCAAGGCTGCAAGCCGCGCCCAGCCTTCGGGGTAGAGTTTGCCGGAAATTTTCGGCCACCAGAAATGCATTCCGCCGAGATAGCCCATGAGCGCGCCGCCGACCATGATGTAGTGGAAGTGTGCGACTACGAAATAGGTGTCGGTGACGTGTACGTCGATGCCGAGACAGGCCAGGAATAGGCCAGTTAATCCGCCCATGGTGAACAGGCCTAGAAAACCGAAGGCGTAGAGCATGGGAGCGTCGTAACGGATAGATCCCTTGTATAGAGTCGCGGTCCAGTTGAAGACCTTGACGGCCGAGGGCACGGCCACCGCGTAGCTCAGCAAGGAAAAGACCAGCGCAGCGTAGACCGAGATTCCAGCCACGAACATGTGGTGCGCCCACACCAGGAAGCCGAAGACGGCGATGGCGATGGACGACAGCGCCACGAAGCTGTATCCGAAGATACGCTTGCGCGCGAAGCAGGCGATGATCTCGCTGACGATGCCCATCGAGGGGAGAATCATGATGTAGACGGCGGGATGGGAGTAGAACCAGAACAAGTGCTGAAAGAGCAGGGGATCGCCGCCGAGTTTGGGATCGAAGATGCCGAGGTGCAGCGTGCGTTCGACGGCGACCAGCACGATGGTGATGGCAATGACCGGGGTTCCCAGAATCTGAATGATGCTGGTGGCGTAATGCGCCCAGATAAACAGGGGCAGGCGCGACCAGGTCATGCCCGGCGCGCGCATGCGGTGGATGGTCACAACGAAATTCAGGCCGGTGAGGATGGAAGAGAATCCGGCGACGAAGATGGCGAGTCCGGCCTCGACGATCTTGGTGTTGGTGAAGGCGGTGCTGAACGGAGTGTAGAAGGTCCAGCCGGTGTCGACGCCGCCGGTCAACATGCAGTGCAGCATCATGACGCCGCCGATGATGTAGAGATACCAGCTCAGCAGGTTGATGCGGGGGAAAGCCAGATCCTTGGCGCCGATCATGCATGGGCACCAGGAAATTGCCCAGCACGGCGGGGATGGACGGGATGAGGAAGAAGAAGACCATCACCATCCCGTGCATGGTGAAGAGCTTGTTGTAGGTGTCGGCTTGCACCAGGTCGCCGGCGGGAGTGAGCAGCTCGAGACGGATCAGCAGGGCGAAGAAGCCGCCGATGAAAAAGAACACAGTGATCGAGAGCAGGTAGAGAAGCGCGATGCGCTTGTGGTCGGTGGTGAGCAGCCACGAGGCGACGCCGTACTCCTTGTTCAGGTAATTGACGCGCTCAACGGGTTGAGCTGTTGCTGTAGCCATACTCATTCCACCTGACTTCCCTTGGTTGGGGCCTTGCTGTCTTTGGGCGCCGCCTCGGCGGTCTTGGGCCCGGGCGAGCCGGGCTTGGAGAGCGATTTGACGTAGGCGACCAAGGCGTTCAATTGCTCTTCACTCACGATTCCCTGGAACGTGGGCATGACGGGTTTGAATCCGTTCACGACTTTGGCCCCGGGATCGAGGATGGACTCGCGAACGTAGTTTTCGTCGGCGGTCACGGTGCGTCCGTCTTCGAGCAGCACGGGCTTGCCGAAGACTCCTTGCAGGTTCGGGCCGCGGCCCTGAGTATCGGTGCGATGGCAGGTGACGCAGCCGAGTTCGGCGAAAATCTTTTCTCCCGTGGCCGAGAGAGGGCCGGTCGAGCCTCCGCTCATCCAGGCCTCGTACTGGGCAGGCTCCTGCACCACGATGGAGCCGATCATGCCCGAATGCTGGGTGCCGCAATATTCGGCGCAGAACAGGTGATAGGTGCCGGGCTTGGTGGCGCGGAACCAGGCTACGGTGTAGCGGCCGGGGAGCACGTCTTGCTTCATGCGGAATGCGGGCACGTAGAAGCTGTGGATCACGTCCTGCGAGGTCATGATCAGCTTCACGTCGCGGCCCACAGGCACGTGAAGTTCGTTGATCTCGCGCTGGCCTTCCGCGTGTTCCAGCTTCCACATCCACTGTTTTGCGACGACATAGACTTCGGTCGAGTCGCGGGGAGGGGTGCGGCCCTTGAAATAGACCACGGCTCCCCAGAAGAAGATCGCGAGAAAGACGCCCAGCGGGATGACGGACCAGGTCAACTCCAACGGAATGGAACCTTCGATCTGCTCGGCTGGAACGCCTTGCTGGTGACGGTAGCGCGCGGCGAAGTAGACCACGGCGGTGAAGATGAGCAGGGTCATCAACCCGGACACGATGAGCAGGAAGATATAGAGGGCATCGACGTTGCCCGCCGCGGTGGAGGCCCGATCCGGCCATAATGGAAAATTATCGAACATAACTTACTTACTGGACTCTCTCTTTACGAAGTGCACTTATTCCCGTTTCGTGGGTTGTCTCCAGCTAGCCAAGGGAAAAGCTGATCCTCAGGCGCTGAAGCGCAACGCGTTTTCAATTGCCTAGTGGCACGAGTAGAACTCGTGCCCTTCCCAGAACCGGCACGAGCCTCGGTTTTTCCGCAGCCTGTAAAACTCGTGCCCTTCCAGACCCCCGTCCGCTCGCACGTCCCCCAACTTCTTAGGTCCTCGTCGCGTGGTTCTGGTTCCAGTTTCTTCGCGGCGCGACTTTCTCCAGACGGAACAAAACCAGCAGGAGGCCGCCGAGAAAAACGATGGTGACTCCTGCGCCCAGCCGCAGAATGTTGCTTACGACCGCGCCGTATTTTCCGGTCGCCGGATCGTAGTGATAGCAGTAGAGCAGCACCTGATCGACGGCGTTGCCGATCTTGCCCTGCGAGGCCTCGACCAATCCCATGCGCAGATCTTTCGGCGGAAAATCCACGCCGTAGAAGTAGCGGGAGATGCGGCCTTGCGGGGTCAGCACCATGATGGCGGTGGCGTGCGCGTACTGTTTGATCTTGGGATCGTACTGATACTGAAAGCCCACGGCCTTGGTGAGCGCGTTGATCGACTCCGGCGGTCCGGTCAGAAAATGCCAGCCGGACGCGGCGCCGGGACGGCCGTAGCGCGCGAGATAGTCCTTCTTTTTGGCGGCGGCGATCTCGGGCGTCTCCTGCGGATTGAAGCTGACGGTGACGACTTCGAATTCTTTGCCCACGTCGAACTTCACCATTTTCATGGCGCCGGTCAGGCCGGCGAGCGCTTCTCCGCAGAGCATGGTGCAGTTGTAGTAGACCAGGTTGAGGATCAGGGGCTTTTTGCCGAAGTAATCACCGAGTTGGACGGTGCGGCCGGTATCGTCGATGAAGCTGAGATCGGGCGGTACCTGGCCGTCGAGATGCTGTTCGATGCCGACATTCTCGAGGTACGGGGGACGAACGCTTGCCGGCGGGGAGATGATGCCTTTCGACATGGATTGGCCCGAGGCGATCGAGGCAAAGAATACGAGCAGCGTCAGAATTCGGTAGTGACGCAGTCTGTCAGCCCTAACTGAGAGCGCCGTCGAGCTTCGCTCGACCCGACAGCCGGGGGCGGCTGTCCCCACATGGCTGCTCGATGCCCGCACCATAAATCTCGAGTTGTGATTCTGACTGCTCACTGACTGGTTTCCTTTGTCTTACCTTTGTCGGAACTCTTGGCCGCTGCTTCTCCGTTTTGTGCGCGCACCGGGAGGCCGCGCTCGGCGATTAGGTCCATGGCGCGATCGATCGGGATGCGGACGGTGCCGGCGTTCTGGTCGATGTAGTCGTAGGTGCTCAGCGTTTTCTCTTCGTCCAAACGAATTTTGTCCAGTTGATTGCGCTCATTGATTTCCAGTTGCGGTGCTGGGAAGTTTTCCTTTAGATATTTCTCGTAGTCCCCGGTGTATTCCTTCGGGATATGGCGAGTGTCCGCCGGAGCATTGGCCACTAGCGGACTCACCGGCGTTTGCTGAGCCTCGGTCTGCTTGTCCAGATAGGAAAACACGCCGGTCACAATGAAGTGAACGATCAGGCCGGCGAAGGCCAAGCCAGCCAGGAAATAGAGCACTCCAGCGACGCCGATGTCGCGGCGCTCGAAGCCGCCGTGGTTGGTGGAATTCGCGAGTTTGGTCTCGTCAGTCATACTTTGTCAACCAAGCTTCCTATGTGCCCCCGTGATGATGGGCTGGTTCCAGAACTTCTCCCACTGACGGATCGTAGGCGGGCAGCAGGGGCAGCGCGCCCAGGTTGCGGAAGAAGTAGGCAAGCCACAGACCGCCGATGGCGACGGGCACGACTACGTCTGCCACCGTCACTTTGAAGGTGTGCGAAAAATTCGGCTCGATGATCCAGAACATGTCCACAAACCGCATCAGGATCAGCCACGTCGCCAGCCAGACCAGGCGGTGAATGTCGCGCTTGAGCGGGCGCGAGAGCAAGATCGTAAACGGTACGGCGAAATGGAAGATCACGATGATCAGGCCGACATATCCCCAGCCTCCGTTCAAGCGCCGCATATAGTACGTAATCTCTGTCGGCAGGTTGCCGGCCCAGATGATGAGCCACTGCGAAAAATTGAAGTACGCCCAGACCATGATGAAGGTCAGCATCCACTTGCCGTGGTCGTGGACGAAGTCGGGCTTCAGCATCTCTGACATGGGTTTGTAGTTGAAGAGAATGCGTTCGACCACCACCGCGAAGCACATGGCCGTCAGGACTTCGCCGATCAGGATGACCAGGCCGAAGATGGTGGAAATCCAGCTGGGGTCGAGCGACATGACCCAGTCGATGGCGGCGAAGGAGATGGTGAACCCGTAGAGGATGAGGCCGGGGCCGGCGACTACCTTGAAGCGCTCGGTGTTGTCGGGGGCGCCGGCGTGATCGGTTTGCTTTGACCACTTCGACAGCAGGTACGAGAGCAGATTCCAGATGGCGAAGTAGAAGATGGCGCGGAGAATGAATCCACGTGGGGTGAGATAGGTTTTGGTGATGTCTTCCAGGTGCTCGCGCAGATGTTTGTCAGTGACCTCGCTGAGAGGCCGCGCCCAGATGTAGAGATGCTTCATCCCCAGAATTACTGGGATGAACAGGACCGCAAGCAACGGCACCGTGCGCATGGCTGCCCCCAGGATGCGGCGGATCACCATGCCCCAGCCGCCGCCGGTCAGGTGGCGGATCATCAGGATCGCCATCGATCCCAGGGCGACGCCCAGCCAGCACATGAAGCCGAGCAGGTAGGCGCGAAAGAACTCCTCCCGGCCATTCGTAGAAATGAAAGCGCTGAAGACGGCGATCACGGTGAAGACAACGCCAACGACGAGCGATCGCTGGGAAATCTTCTTCACCACCGGTGGGGCCGTCAGATCGAGTTGGGTTGCGGTCAGCGCGGTCATTTCTGGTCTTCCTTCGTCTCTTCCGATTTTGGCTCGGGCGCCGGCACGGGCAACGTCGCTCCTGATCCGGGCTCGCGGAACTTCGGCGGCTCCGAGGGAATCTTCTGGCCTTCGGGCACATCGGCCATGGTGGCGTTCTGGCTCAACTGCAGCGCGCGAATGTAGGCCACGATGGTCCAGCGGTCCTTGGGAGGAATCTGCGAGGCGTATTCGGGCATGATGCCGAAGCCTTCGGTGATGACGTCGTAGATGTATCCGACGGGCACCTTCTGCAGGCGGGCAATGTGGAACGACGGGGGCTTGCGGGCAAAACCGCGCGAGGGCACGAAGCCGTTGCCGTCTCCCACGCGAGAGTGGCACGGGGCGCAGAAGATGTTGTAGCGCTCACGGCCTCGCGCCAGAATTTCTTTGGTCACGGGGAAAGGCATTACGTCCCCTGGATTGTTGCCGATTTTTCCGGTGTAGAAATAGGTGTCTTCGAGCAATTGGCCTCGGGCTATCGTGCCATCGACCGGCGGACGGGCTGAGCGCTGGTCGGAGAAGAAGTCGCTGCGGGACAGCGGATTTTGGCGGGGCTGCACGTGCATGTCGATGCGGCACGCTGCACCGAGGGCGATTGTCATCAATAGTGCCCCGAGGATGAGCATTCGCGCCGGTTCGAAACGCGAAAGGAAACCCCATGGCTCGAGCTTCTGTGGAATCCCACTCTTGCGCACAGAACGCGCAAGAATGGGGCACCCGGCCTCTGTTATGGTTCCGACCGATAATTTGCGGAGGGGCGGCATTTTAGCTGGGCACCTCCGAGATTGAGCGCGGGGTTAGACCTTCGAGGAACCTGCGCGTGCTCGCGGGATCGTACTTCTTGTCGGACGAGAACACGATCAGAAAGAAGCGGTCTTTCGAGGCGGAAGAGAAACGCGGCACGTTGAACACCGGGTGGTAGGGCATGGGCAGGCCATTCAGGGCCAGCATGCCGAGCACCGCCGAGATTCCGGCAAACAGAATCGTCATTTCGAACGTGATGACGATGAAGGCAGGCCAGGAATGGTACGGCTTGCCACCGATGTTCAGCGGATAATCTACGGCCGACATCCAGTACTGCATCAAGTAGCCGGACAGGCCTCCGATGATGCCGCCGATCAGAACCACCAACGGAACTTCGTCGTGGTGGAAACCGATTTCTTCCGCCAGACCTTCGATGGGGAACGGGCTGTAGGCGTCGATCTTCTTGTAGCCAGCCTGGTGCGTGGCGTGGGCCGCATCGATCAGGGCCTGAGCGGAGTCGAATTCTGCCATGATGCCGTAGATGGGATCGCGCTTCGCCATTACTCTTTCACCTCCGCTTCCGGCAGGAGGGTGCGCATTTCAAAGATCGAGATCGCGGGCAGCACGCGCAGGAACAGGAACATGAGCGCGAGGAACATGCCGATGGTGCCGATGTAGGTCATCCAGTCCCAGCGGGTGGGGTAGTACATGCCCCACGAGGAATTCAGGAAGTCGCGGTGCAGGCTGACGACCACGATGATGAAGCGCTCGAGCCACATGCCGACCAGAATCACTCCGGATATGAAGAAGAGCGCGATGGGGCTCGTGCGTAGTTTGCGGATCCAGAGGACCTGCGGGATGAAGATATTGCAGATCAGCAGCATCCAGTACGGTCCGGCATAGGGTCCATGCAGGCGGTTCCATAGGGTGAAAGCGTCATAGCGATCGCCGCCGTACCATCCCATGAAGGCTTCGATTCCATATCCGTAGGCGACGATGAGGCCGGTGGCGAGCATGACTTTCGCCGAGTTCTGCAGGTGGCGTTCGGTGATGAAATCTTCCAGGCCATAGATTTTGCGAATGGGAATGGCAAGCATCAACACCATGGCGAAGCCGGAGTAGATGGCGCCGGCGACGAAATAGGGCGGGAAGATCGTTGTGTGCCATCCGGGGACGATGCCGACGGCGAAATCGAAACTCACGACCGTGTGAACCGAGAGCACCAGCGGCGTGGCCAGGCCCGCGAGCAGCAGGTAGGCGGTTTCATAGCGATGCCAGTGACGCGCAGATCCGCGCCAGCCGAATGAGAGCATGCCGTAGACAATTTTCAGAACGCGGTTATCGGTGCGGTCGCGCAGAGTCGCCAAGTCTGGGATGAGGCCAATGAACCAGAACAATGCTGAAATCGTGGCGTAAGTAGAGACGGCGAAGACGTCCCACATGAGCGGGCTGCGGAATTGCGGCCAGACGCCCATGGTGTTGGGATAGGGAAAGAGCCAGTAGGCGAGCCACGGACGGCCGACGTGGATGGCGGGGAAAATTCCAGCGCAGGCGACGGCGAACAGCGTCATGGCCTCGGCGAAACGGTTGATCGAATTGCGCCACGATTGGCGCAGCAGAAGGAGAATGGCGGAGATCAGCGTGCCGGCGTGGCCGATACCGATCCACCAGACGAAGTTGACGATGGCGAAGCCCCAGCCGATGGGGATGGTCACGCCCCAGATGCCGATGCCTTTCAGGAACAGGTACCCGATGGCGAACAGCATCATCATCGTGAGCATGAACGCGATGCCGAAACCGACGAACCATCCGTTGGAAGCGGGACGGGTCAGCACGATGGCGCTGATTTTTTCCGTGACCGTGCCGAAGGTGTGGCCCGGTTCGATGACCGGGGCACGGTCTGCGTCGATCGTCGATTTGTATTGCTCGTTCATGCGTTCTTGCCAAGTCCCTCAGGGGCTGAAGCCCCGGCTACAATTGGCTCTTATCGGCGCGGCTTAAAGCCGCGCCCTTTCAAATCTTTCCTTCACCCTTCCAACTCGGGGTTTGGGTTGCGAACTTCTGCCAAGTATGTGGTTCGCGGGCGCGTGTTGAGTTCGCCCAGCAGGCTGTAGTTGCGCGCCTGCGCTTTCAGCTTCGAAACTTTGCTGTTGGGGTCGTTGATGTTGCCGAAGACGATCGCGCCCGCTGGGCATGACTGCTGGCAGGCCGTCTGGAGTTCGGTGTCGTTGATCTTGCGGTCTTCGCGTTCGGCGTCGATGCGGCGCTCGTTGATGCGCTGCACGCAGTAGGTGCACTTTTCCATGACGCCGCGGCTGCGCACGCTGACGTCGGGATTGCGCATCATCTTGTATTGCGGCGTGTCCCAGTCCTGGAAGAGGAGGAAGTTGAAGCGGCGCACTTTATAAGGACAATTGTTCGAGCAATAGCGCGTGCCCACGCAGCGGTTGTAGACCATGTCGTTCAGGCCTTCGGTCGAATGGTTGGTGGCGCCGACGGGGCAAACCACCTCGCAGGGGGCGTTCTCGCATTGCATGCAGGGTACGGGCTGGAAAAATGCGCGGGGATTGTCGCGGTCGCCCTGGTAATAGGCGTCGACGCGAATCCAGTGCATGTGGCGGCCGATTTGCGTTTGCTCTTTGCCGACGACGGCGATGTTGTTCTCCGACTGGCAGGCCAGCATGCAGTTGTTGCAGCCCACGCAGGAGTTCAGGTCGATGGCCATGCCCCAGGCGTAATCTTCTTTGTCGTAGGGGTATGGAGTGTAGAGGGTGAGTTCTTTGGGCTGCTCTTCTCCCTTTGCGAAGTTCGGCTCTTTACGATATTCCTCGAGCGTGGTTTCGCGCACCAGCGGGCGATGGCCGCCGTCGGGCGTGTCCATCGACTGCATGCCCTGGGTCGAGGCGAGCTTGTAAGTTTCGCCGGTCTTGCGGATTTGCAGGCCGGTGGCGATCCACGGTGCGGCGCTGGTGCGCAGGGCGTAGGCGTTGAAACCTTGGGCGGTGCCGACGCGGCCGGCGCGGGTGCGTCCGTAGCCGAGCGTGATGGTGACGGAGTTGTCGGGGTGGCCGGCCTGAATCCAGACTGGGCCTTTGATCTTTTTGCCGTTTAGTTCCAGCTCGACTACGTCTTCCGTTTTGATGCCCTGCGCCTGCGCCATCTTGGGGCCGATGAGGATGGCGTTGTCCCAGGTAAGCTTGGTCATCGGCTTGGGCAATTCCTGTAGCCAGCCGTTGTTGGAGAATTGGCCGTCGTAGATGGTGGGGTCGCGGTGGATGTTGAGCTCGATGGATTTGGGATCGGTACTGCTGACGTTTAGTTCCGAATACTCGCGGCGGGTGGCGGAAACTTGCTTCGCTGCGAACGCCGTGCCCTCCATCCACCCGTCGTGCAGCGACTTGCGCCAGAATTGCTCGAAGTCTGCGCCAGAGTGCTGCTTCTGCCAGTGGGCGCGGACGAGATCGTAACCAGTAGCATCGGCTTGGCCGGAGAGCAGGGCGACAAATTCTAGAGCACTCTTCCCGTTGTAGAGCGGAGCGATCAGCGGTTGGATGATGCTGACGGTGCCGTCATAGGCGCGAGCATCGCCCCACGCTTCGAGTTCGTGGGCTTGACTGACGTGCCACTGGCAAAGCTCAGCGGTCTCGTTTTGATAGAGGCCGTGGTGAACGCGCAGCGGAATCTTGCTGTTTTTGAGGGCGTCGGCAAAGTTGAGATCGGCGGGTGCATCGTAGGCGGGATTGCCTCCGAGAATGACGAGCAGATCGACTTTGCCGCCACGCATGTCGGCTACGAGGTCTTTGATCGACTCAGTCTGGTTGACCGGATTCGCGTCGACCGGGTCGGTGTAGAAGACGGTTTGGCCGACATTCCCAAGACCCTCGTTCAGTAGGTGGGCCACAAGGTGAACAACCGGGGACTGATGAGAACCGGGGACTACGAGCGTGGTACCGCGGTTCCGGCCGGAGATCTCAAGCTGCTCTTGGACGGCAACCATGAACTTGTGGATGCCCTCAGGGAGACCGCTATTCTGCGGTCCGATTTCTCGCAGAGGATGCCCCCCCGCGACGAGATGCGACACGATCCTTTCGACATCCACTGCCCTCACGGGTAGCCGATGATCCGCCTTCGCGCCGGTTGAACTCGGCGTGCTCTCGATCGCGTACAGACGATTCATGGGCGCGTCGGGATTGCGGCGGCTCGCGAAATCGCGGATGTAGCGGACGTTGCCGGGGAATCCGGCGTAGAGGAAGTCGGCGTCGAGGGAGACGATCACGTCGGCCTTCGAGAGATCGTAACGCGTCTCGACCGGCTGGCCGAAGGCCATCTTCGCGCCTTCGAGGACGTTGTCGCGGTTGACCGGCTCGTAGACGTGCCACTTGGCCTGCGGATACAGCTTGAGGAAATTGCGCAGTTGGTCGGCGAGCGTCGGCGAAGAAATCGTGGGAGTGAGAATGCGGATGCCCGCGCCCTGCAGCGCTTTTTGCGCGCTGAGTGGGCCGCGGACCGCGCCTAGAAACGCTCCCCACGAGCGCACATCGCCCATCGACGTGACCGTTTGCGAGCGGTCGGGATCGTACAGGCCGAGGATCGATGCCTGCGTGAAAATATCGGTGCCGCCTAGCGAGGCGGGGTGAAGGTCGTTGCCTTCGATTTTCGTGGGGCGGCCCAGATGGCTCTCGACCAGCACCGGACTCGCGTATCCGCCGAGCGTGACCGCAGTGGCGTAGTACATGGGGCGGCCGGGGACGACATTTTCCGGCTGGCGAACATAGGGAACGATGGGCTCAAGCGGCAGGCGGACGCAGCCGGTCATGCCGGCCAGGCCGAGGGATGCTCCCATGACCTTGAGGAATCCGCGGCGGGAGACTGAGTCGACCCATTCGGAGGCGCCTTTTGGGAATTCGCGGTGCAGAGCCTCCTGGAAGGCTTCGCTGCCGGCTAGTTCTTCGAGGCTGCGCCAGTATTCGGGGCCGGTTTTTTCGGCGGCATCGTGGGCCGTGGCCGCGTCGATTCTGTCGCGGACCGCGTTTAGGTCTAACGCGCCCTTTTTGCCTGGGCAGATGTCCTCGTGGTGCGCGCCGTTTGATTTGTCGTCGTTCGTCATTCCGGTAAGTCGTGGTATCGCGCTATGAATCTTCTTTCGCTCCTTCGGAGCTTGTTCCTTCTATCGATCTATCCCCACGGCTTACGCCGTGGGCTGAAATCTTTTCCCCGCTTCGCGGCTGGCTTACCTATGGCACGTACTGCATGTCGTAATGTCTTTCACGCTGCGGACCTTGTACTTCTTTGCCAAATCTGTGCCCAGGTCGATCTGGTCGGTGTAGCTGTGTCCATCGACCACCACGGGATTCGCACCCGTGGGCTGCTGGTATCGCATGTTGAATACCTGGTCGCGCGGGCGGAGATTCTTTTCTGGCGCGCGATGGCAACCCAGGCACCATTCCATCTGCAGGCTCTCCTGCTGGTACATGAGCGGCATCTGGTCGACGGGTCCGTGGCAGGTGTTGCAGCCGACTCCCTTATTGATATGAATGCTGTGATTGAAGTAAACAAAATCGGGGAGTTGGTTGACCCGGGTCCACTGCAGGGATTCGCCGGAGCGGTAGCTGGCGCGGACGGGCTCGAGCAACTGCGCGTTGGTCCAGATCTGCGAGTGGCAGTTCATGCACGTTTTCGTCGGGGGAATGCCGGCGAAACTCGAGGTTTCCACCGAGGTGTGGCAGTAGCGGCAGTCGATGCCGAGTCCGGTGACGTGGTGCTGATGGCTGAACGGCACCGGCTGCGGCTTGCGGACGCCAGCATAGGTAACGTAAGGCGAACGCTGGACTTCCATCGCCACCCAGGACAGCGCGGCAATTACAAACACCGCGCCAAAAATTGTGGCCCGGGACAGGGTATTCGTACTGCGATGAAAAATCTGCGCCATTCTCGTGCGTTCGTGAGATCTGGTTGAGGAGACCCGGCGGATCGTCCGCTCTTATTGGTAATGCTTGTTCAGTTCAGCGACGGTGAAAAAGAAAAGCCACCCACTGGCTTTCCTAGTTGGTTGTGAAACTGGAGATTATAAATAGTTGGCAGATTTTTGTCGCGTTTTTTGGAATTCACAAAAGAAAAAGGATTCGAACGGGGCGATCTGGAAGAATGTTGAATTTCTCAACGTGAGATCGCGCGTACTGCACGCCCGAATCTCAGCGGAGGTTCATGACCAGCAGTTTGGGTTCGGTCATTTCCTCGATCGCGTAGCGCAGGCCTTCGCGGCCGAGACCCGAATCCTTCACGCCGCCGTAGGGCATATGATCGATGCGAAATGAGGGTACGTCTCCGGCGATGACGCCGCCGACCTCGAGCTCATCGTAGGCCTGAAACAAGAGTTTGGCATCGCGCGTGAAGATTCCGGCTTGCATGCCGTAGGCCGAATTGTTGACCATGCGCAAGGCCTGGTCGAAATCTTTGTAGGGCTCAACGGTCACGACAGGGCCGAAAACTTCCTGGCAGTTCACTTTCATGTCGGGCTTGGTGCCGGTGAGCACCGTGGGCTCAACCATAAGACCCTTTCTGCTGCCACCGCAGAGCAGGCGAGCGCCAGCGCGGACGGCCTCTTCGATCCAGGTGCCGGTGCGGGCCGCGTCACTCTCGCGGATCAAGGGGCCGACGTCGGTCGAATCGTCGAGCGGGTCGCCCACTTTCAGTTTCTTCACGCCTTCGATCAGCAGATCGACAAATTTTCCGTAGACCGAATGTTCCACCATGATGCGCTGCACAGAAATGCAAGTCTGACCGGCGTAGGCGAAGCCCCCGGTGAGGCAGCGGTCGGCGGCATAAGCGAGGTCGGCGTCACTGTGGACGATGACCGCCGCGTTTCCGCCCAACTCGAGGACGACTTTCTTTTTACCGGCGCGGCGCTTGATGTCCCAGCCGACAGGGACGCTACCGGTGAAACTGATGAGTTTGATGCGGTCGTCGGTGACGAGGAGACCGGCGTCTTCGTTGGATAGTGGAAGAACGTTCAGACCGCCGTCAGGCCAGCCGGCCTGCTGGACGCACTCGGCTAGAAGCAGCGAGCAGAGCGGGGTTTGCGGTGCGGGCTTCAAGATCATGGGACAGCCGGCAGCGATCGCCGGGGCGACTTTGTGCGCGACCAGGTTGATGGGGAAGTTGAACGGGGTGATGCCGGCGATGGGGCCGAGCGGGAAGCGGCGAACGATGCCCCAGCGTCCTGCGGTAAATTCCTGCCAGTCGAGAGGGAGATACTCGCCGTAAATGCGCGTGCTTTCTTCGGCAGCCACGTTGAAGGTGAAGATGGCGCGCTCGACCTCGATGCGCGCGCCCTTGATGGGCTTGCCGGCTTCCTGTGCCAGGGTGCGGGAAAAGTCTTCTTTGCGTTCGGTGATCGAGGCGGAGATGCGGCGCAGAACACGCTGGCGTTCGAAGGCGGGAAGGCGGCGCGTGGTGCCAAAAGCCTTGACCGCGGCGGCAATGGCGGCTTCGGCGTGTTCCCGGCGTCCCTGCACGACGCGGGCGATCAGGGTGCCATCATACGGCGAGCGAATCTCGACGACGTCACCATCTTCCCACCACCTGCCGTCCACGAAGAAACCGTGCATCGCAACGGGCGCGATCGTCATCTCTGCCATGATTTTTTCTGGCCCCCAGTAAAGCCGGCTGCGATGATTATAGGACGTTTCGGGCAGCCGGTAAGAGAATCGCGAACAAGGAAACCATGAAGGATACGAAGGTTCACGAAGGAGATCGCAATTCTTGCCTCTACAATGCTTACCTTGGCGGTGAACGGCCTCATGTCAATCTCTGAACTCTCGCAGCGTTTACGGCGGAAGGAAATTTCTCCGGTTGAGGTCACTCGCGCCTGTCTGGAGCGAATCGAGCTGCGGAATCCCGCGCTGAATGCGTTCATCACGGTGATGAATGAGTCGGCGCTCGGCCAGGCGCGGGCGGCGGAAGCCGAGATCGGGCGCGGGGAGTGGCGCGGGCCGCTGCACGGAGTGCCGGTGGCGCTAAAGGATCTGATCGACACGGCGAATGTTCGCACCACATCGGGCAGCGCTTTGCACGAGGATCGAGTTCCGGAGCGCGATGCCGAAGTGGTCCGCAGGTTGCGGCAGGCGGGCGCTGTGATTGTCGGAAAGAATAATTTGCACGAATTTGCCTACGGTGGCAGTTCGCTGGTCAGCTACTTCGGCGATGTGCACAATCCGTGGGACGTGGGCCGCATTGCGGGTGGTTCGTCGGGAGGATCGGCTGCCGCCGTTGTTGCCGGACTCGCGTGCGCGGCCATTGGGACGGATACGGCGGGCTCGATTCGGGAGCCGGCGGCGTTGAGCGGGTGCGTTGGACTTAAGCCGACTTATGGACGCGTTTCGAGCCGGGGAGTGATTCCGCTTTCGACGTCGCTCGATCATGTGGGCCCGTTGGCGGCGACCGTCGCCGATGCGGCCATCGTGCTGCAGGCGATCGCGGGATACGATGCGGCCGATATCACTTCGTTCGATGTTCCGGTCGCGGACTATGCCGCAGCATTACGCGAGGACGCGAAGCAGATGCGCGTGGGCGTGGCGCGTGACTATTTCTTTTACGATCTTGATCCGGAAGTGGCAGCGGCGATGGAGCATGCATTAAACGGAATCGCAACTTTGGTCGCGGAGATGAAAGAGGTGCGGCTGGAGGTTCCCACCGACCGCACGCTGCAAGCTGCTGAGGCGTACGCGTATCACGCGGCGAACGTGGCTGCGAGCCCGGACTTGTATCAGCCGGAGACGGTGCGGCGTATTCGATCGGGAGAGAACGTCACGGCGGCGGAGTACATCGAGCGTCGGCGGGAGTTGGAGGCAGCCCGTCGCAGCATCGGGGCGGTGTTTGCCGGCGTGGATGTGCTGGTGACGCCGACCACGCCATTGCCGGCCCCGTCAATTGCGGATTTGAAGGCGAATCCGGATGCGCTTCGTCCGGCAGAACTGAAACTGCTGCGCAATACGCGGCCGTTCAATGTGTGGGGATTGCCGGCAATCTCGGTTCCTTGCGGCTTCACACAAAGCGGGCTGCCGATTGGGCTCCAGATCGCGGGACCGCACTGGCGGGAGGATTTGGTGCTGCGGCTGGCCCATGCCTACGAGCAGGCCACAGCGTGGCACAAACGGAAGTGCCAATGAAAGCCTGTGTCAGGCTGCGCCGATTTGCTTAAGCAACTCCAGCATGCTCATCTCGACCCAATGCTCGGCGATTTTTCCATCACGGATTCTGTAAATGTGGATCTCTGTCCAGCGAATCCGCTTATTGGTCACGGGCTCATTCATCATCGATGCACGATGCGTAGCGAGCGCCGAACTTCTCTCGACCACCTTGTCTCCACCGGCGATCAGATCCTCTTCGGTCACCACGTCGGGAAACACCCGATTCATCATGCGCCCCACTTCTTTGAATCCGGCGAGCCCGGGAGGCAGGGGTTGTTTGAAGTGGTGTTGAAAATCTGTCGCAAACAAGTGATCGATTCCGTCTACGTTATGTTCATTCTTGAAAGTTCGGGTAAACTCTCGCACGATTTGCTTATTCTTCTCGCTCGCGTCCATATTCGATTTCGCCTCCTTAATGGGCCCGTGGGTTTAGGGCTGGTTTGCGGCCACCATACGATAGTCGGTGAAAACCACATCTCCGCCATCGAGTTCGGGCCGATACGCGGCCTCGAAGCGTTTCACGGCTGCTGAACGGCTGTGAACCTCATGGGCGGCTTCGTTCTCAAAAATGAAGAGGTGGACGAAGCGAGTCGGATCGTCTTCCTGTTGCCAGGCGAAATACATTCGCGTGTTCGGTTCGTTGGCGCGAACGTACTCGACGAACTCCTCGATGGCCCGCTTGACCTTGTCAACGCCAGCGGGCCGTACCCGATATTGACGCGATCGCATAAATTGGCATGCTGCCCATCCTTTCCTATCTCGCCTTATGTCTAAGCTCTCTTCTCTTGTGAACTGTGACGCGCAAGGTAAGCTGCGAACTTCTCCACGATGGTGGTCCAGCCATTTTCATAGCGTTGTGCCAGATCGGGCTTGGAGAAGCGCTCGTGAGTCAGCACAAGTTCGCTCTCATCGCCATGGGGGAAGAATTCCACGGTCACCAGCGTTACGTCTGCGGGATTCTCGGCTCCGGCCCAGGTGAAGACCAGCTTCGAGGGCGGCTCTACCACGTGATAGGTTCCGATGTGCACGTGGTCTTTGTCTTTGCCTTTCATGACCAGACGGTACGAGCCGCCGACGCGTACATCCAGAGTCGCTTCCGCGGAGACCGCGTCCCCGGGACACATCCATTCGTGAATGCCCTTGGGATCGGTCCAGGCCTCAAAGACGATCTCGCGCGGCGCGGGCATACGGCGTCGTGTGACCACGCGGTATCGGCCGTCAGTGGAGCTTTCCATGCACCATTCCCTTTTTTGAAGCCTTGAATTTTCGCGCGACGTAAACCTGCAATGCATCCAGCCGCTGTTCCCAGAATTGGCGGTAATGCTCCAGCCACAGGTTGGCTTCGGCCAAGGGATCTGGGTCAATCCGGCAGTGGTGCTCGCGGCCTTTAATCTCACGGTGGACGAGGCCGGCGCGCTCCAGCACCATCACATGCTTGGAAATTGCATTCAAGGAGACAGGAAAAGGCTTGGCAATTTCGGTGATGGTGGAGGGGCTCCGGGAAAGCGCTTGCAAGATGGCGCGACGAGTGGGATCAGCGAGTGCGGAGAAGACCCGGTCAAGGCCTTCAGCTTGAGGATATTCAACCATACGGTTGAGTATTAACGGGTGTCAGGATTTCTGTCAAGGCTCGCAGGACGCCAGCGGGGTTGGTGTGTTGGGCGCCCGAGGTCACCAACCGTGAGGACGACATATTTGAAGGTTGTCTTCGACAGCCATCACATTAGCACCGTGGGCGGTTGACCGTGAATGCTTTTAGGACAATCGTTTTAGAGCAGCCGTGTCCTGAAGGTCCTTCAGCGACTGAAACCACAGCAGATTGGACACCAGCGACACGGGTCCGCGGAAGTTTTCGAAGCTCTTGCCGTCAATACCTTGCTCGATGCGGACGCCAAAGCTGACCATGTCAGAATCAGGCTCACGCTTACTGAAATTTCCCTTGAAGAAATACCTGTGCTTTCCGAGAGGATCGAATGGCCGCGTCTGGAGCACCTGTTTCAGCGTGACGTACCCTCGCTGTTCTACACCGAACTCGAATGATGCAACTTCGTCGGCGACAGTTACGCGCACTGCCCTGAAGTACAAGCCGTCGCGCTCGTAGGCGTCGAGGAGTTCGGGATAGCCGACGTGGTTGTCTCTCATGTTCCGACCATATTAAGAATAAAACAACCTTAGCCGACTGCTGGAGAGACGTCGCGATAGCACTCGCTGGCTCTGCCATCTGCACCTGGCCGCAAGGCGCCGGACTTCGTCCGGCGGACAGCTGGGGGCGGCTGTCCCCACATGTTTTTTTTCTTCTTAATCGACGGTTCTAACGTCGTCGGGAAGCATCAGGGAGAACTCACATTTGCCGTTCGACACTGAGCAGGACAGCGTTCCGCGGCGGAGGATTTTTACCGGGGTGTCGTCGGGGAAGGTGAGGTGGTAATCGGCGGTACGCAGAGCTTCGGTGTAGGACTTCAGCTTTTCGTCGCCGCTGACAAACTTTACCGCGTCGACTCTGGACTGGGAACCGGCGCCGCCGCTGAGCAGAATGAAGAAGTCGGCGTTACCGGTCTGTATGGATTTGCCCAGGTCGACGGTGCTGAGGTGCTGGAGTTCTTCTTTGTAGCGGGCGGCGGCGGCATCGGCTTTGGTTGCGCCTCCGGCCAGCGAAGCCAGGCGGTCGCGGGTTTCGGGAGTAGGACGCAGGCCGTTCAGCGACAGCGCGTAGGTGCGCAGGGCGCGGTCCTTGTCGCCACGCTTTTCGTAGATCTGCCCGAGATGGTCACCGACTTCGCCATGGTGTCCCAGGTCCCAGGCGGCGGCGACGTACTTTTCGGCTGTCGCTAGATCGCCTTCAGCGAAATGCACCCAGCCCAGCGTGTCCCAGTAGGCAATTAGCGACGAGACCAGGGGCAACTCTTGCTGGGTTAGGCGATCGAGCGAGACGTTGCGCAGCGCGGCCGCTGTGGCCGAGACCGCGGACTCGGCATACTGCTGGGCCTTATCGAGATGAGACTTCTTCAGTGAGAGTTGATAGGCGATATTGTTCCAGACCAGCGGGGTGGCCGAAAGCTCGACGGCGTGATCGAAGGCGGCGAGCGCCTTGTCGTCCTGTCCAAGATTCAGGTAGGCATCGCCCAGACTTACCTGCAACTCGGCGCTGTCGGGACTGAGCGATGCGGCTTTCTCCAGTTCGGGTGCGGCTTCGTTGTACTTGTGCCACTCGGCATACATCGAACCCAGGTTGCTGTGGGCGAACTTGTCGAGAGGATTGTTCTCCAGTTGCTTATTGAAGGCTTTGACGGCTTCGTCGTACTTGCGCTCGTTCCAGTAAACACGGCCGAGGTTGTTGTACGCGAAGTCGTCGTAGGGGTTAACTTCGATCTGCTTATTGAAGGCGGCAATGGCGTGCTCGTCGTCGCGCATGCCGAAATACGCCAGGCCCAGGTTGTTCCAGGCGAATTTGTTTTTGGGATCGACTTCGGTCGCGCGCTTGAGCAACGCAATTCCGACGGACAGGTTGCCGTTTTGAATGGCGGCGCGACCGCTTTCGACCAGATCGTCGGCCTTCATGTCGGCAGGAGGGACGGGAGCGCCTGCGACACTGCTTTCGACCGACAACTGCTGCGCGAGATCGGAGCCGACGGCGCGGCGGAACGATTGGTAGTCGGAGGCGCGAGCCGGTGGAAGTTCGTCCTGACGGAGCGTGAGCTTGCGGGAGGCGGTGAAGACGCCGTTCTCGACCTTGTACGCGGCTTCATAGGCCGCGTAATCGCGCTTCAGGGTGAACGCCAGCGGGGCATGGGCGGTGTACTTGGACGGCAATTCGAGCCGAATGTTGTAGGAATACTCGGCCTTCGGTCCTAGCTTGAGAGGCTCGGCATCGCCATCGGTATCGTCGTCATCGACGTCGGGCAGACTGAACTGGACCAGCGGCAAAACGATGTCCGTCTTCTTTTTTGACCAATCGAGAAAGTTCACCTTGGAGACGTCATAGGAGAGGGTGAAGGGCTCGCGGGTGGCGGCCGGGTCGCTGACTTTGAGATTGGTGACGTCGCCGCCCAGGCCGGAGTTTACGTTCTCGACCACGCGCTGCCAGTTGGCTTGGGGGACGCGGCGGAAGACGGAACGCAGCAGCAATTCCTCGTCACCGCGAAATTGGTAGTGGACATGGGCTTCGAGCTTGCCGATATCGTTGATCTTGCCCTCGATGTCGGAGACTTCCGTGTCGGGCATGGGCGTGTCGGCGGGCGTCTCCTCGAGATGCGGTGCGACACTGGAGGGCGGATCGGCGGGAGGAATCACCAGGGCTTGCTTCTTGCGCAAGGTGAAGGCCAACAGGCGGAAGGGCGCCACTTCGGCGGTGGTGTCCATCCAGACTTCTTCTTTTTCGTCTCCCTTAGTCGCCTTCATGGGCAACATGGTGATGACGTGATCGAACTGCGAGGGTGAAGGGACGTCGGGGTCCAGCTTGCGGCTCGAGTTGATCAGCACCGACGACGCGTGAAAGCCCTCGGCTTCGAGCATGGAGGCCAGGAGCGTGTGCTTGTCCTTGCAGTCGCCGTACTGGTTGTGCAGCACGTCGGCGGACGAGTGCGGCTGGTAGCGGCCGACTCCGAGTGAGAGGCTGACGTAACGGAAATTCCTGGCAACGAAATCGTAGAGGGCTTCGACTTTGTCGATGTCACTGTCGAGACCCTTGGTCAGCTCTTGTGCCTTGGCTTTTACCTCGGGTGAGGGAGCGCGGCGGTCCTTCTCAAGGCTGGCGTACCAGCGGCCGATCTGCTCCCAGCTTTCGAAGGTGGTGAGTTGAACGTCGGGGCGGTCGTCGTCGGGACGTGGACGCTTCTTCTTTTTGTCTTTGTCCCTGGCTTTGTCGTCATCTTCGCGTTCCAGGTGGGAACTGGTCCAGTGATAGAGACGGCGGCCCTTGTCTTCGCTGATGGCCGGATCCTTTCCCGGCTTGTTCTTCAGCTTCAGCGGACGATCCGCTGGAACGTCCACATCGACTGTCTCGTCGAGCACAATGCTATTTTTGTCGAACTCGTATTCGGTCCAGAACTGTCCGGCCGCGAGAGGGGTGTGAATGATTGTAACCAGATCGTACTCGAGGACTTCGCCAGGGCGCAGTCCGGGAACAGTAATGTGCTTCTGGCGGTAGTCGGTGTAGACGGGAGCTTCGCGTTCGACGGGGGCGCTCAGATCCTGCACGGCATCGTCGCCCGCCTTGACGATGGTGCCGTCTTCCTTGAGGACGCGAACGTAGGGAATTTCGACGCGTTCGTTGGCCGAGTTGTATCCGACCTGTATTTGGCCCCACTGCTGCACACCCGCTTCGCTCTGCACGCGGATGCGGGCGGTGAGTTCCTTGCGGCCGGTGCCATCGGCTTCAAAACGATAGCGCGAGTGCATCTGCTCGATGACGAAGGATTCCTGAGCGTAGTCGTGAGCCTTTTCGGGGAGCTTGGATGCGACATCAGGTTTTTGCGGGGGACCCTCGATGGGGTTCTTGTCGGCATTCTTTCCCTGGGGCACCGACTCGGAAGGCCCATTCGGCGAGGGGTTTGATGAAGATGGGCTGGACTGCTGGGAACCTGCGGTGCCGGCCAGCAGCGAAAACAAGAGCAGGGCGAAGAAAAAATCACGCATAGAGAGAAAATAGAGACCTCACTTATTATCCCATGGGGCGTAACAATAGGCAGGATCGGTGGAGGAGGGCAAAGCTGCCGGGCTTCGGCCCGGGGGACAGTCGGGGGCGGCTGACCCCACACGTTCTTTGGTTGTCCCAAATTGTACTGCCCGGTGGTTTTCTTCTTGTGCTAATTAATTTTCATAATAGTCCCGTGATTCCCGTCACATTTTTCTCTTCAGAGGGCGCTAATCCGGGGTAAAATCGCGGCAGATTAGTCCCGCTTCGCCGCGTTGCGAGGCGGGCGTGACGCATAACGTACGTGCGCCACGATCTTTCCGTCGGAGGTTTTTTGGCATGGAAGATCGGGCCCCTGTAGTGTCTCCTACCGAGCAGTCCTCAGCTACCACCAGGCAACATGAAGGCCGCGGAGCGTGGGTTCTCACGTGCTACGGCATCTGTGGCTTGGCGCTGTTCGGAGTTCTAGCCTACTTCTTCTCGGACTTCATCGCTCACTAGTCCGGCCCCGCAGTCGCGAACGGGCGTGCGCGTCCGTGGAAGATGTTGAAGTGTATCCGGCGTGCCTGGGTGAACCCAACCCTCTGTGAACGTCTCCGAAGCCCCTTCGGTTGAACGTGCTACAATGAGCGGCCTTAGTAACAGTTGATTCAGCGCCCGGCATTGACCCCTCGCAGGATCGGGAACATTCGCGGAAGAGAAATCTGTGGCCAAGACTCCCCCGTCCAGCCCGACACCGATTACCTATGCCGACGCCGGCGTAGACATCAGCCGCGCCAACCGCACCAAGCAACGCATCAAGTATCTTGCGCATAAGACGTTCACACGCGGCGTGCTTAGTGAAATTGGGGGCTTTGGCGGGCTCTTCGCGGTGGACAAGACGAAGTATGCTGATCCGGTGCTGGTTTCGAGTGTGGACGGAGTCGGCACCAAGCTGAAGATCGCGTTTGAGATGGATCTGCACTCCACGGTGGGTGCCGATCTGGTAAACCACTGCGTGAACGACATTGCAGTTCAGGGAGCGGCGCCGTTGTTTTTCATGGACTATCTGGCGACGGGCACGCTGGATCCTGCCATTGCAGAAAAAGTGGTGGAAGGAATCGCCGACGCCTGCAAGCACAACGGTTGCGCGCTGATCGGTGGTGAGACGGCGGAGATGCCCGGTTTCTATCCCGACGGCGAATACGACCTGGCTGGCTTTATCGTCGGCGTGGTGGACCGCGAGCGCATCATCACCGGCAAAGACGTACAAATAGGCGACATCATCCTGGGCTTGGCTTCGAACGGCCTGCACACTAACGGATACTCGCTGGCGCGCAAACTGCTTTTTGAAGTGGCGCACTACTCGCCTGAAACGTACGTCAACGAAATCAAGAACAAGGTCGGCAACGAACTGATGCGGACCCATAAGAGCTACTGGCCGGCGCTGAAGAAACTGATTGACGCGCGGTGCGTGGCCGCGCTGGCGCACATCACCGGCGGCGGAATTACCGAAAACCTGCCGCGGGTGCTACCCCGGGGAACGGCCGCGGCCATCGAAATGGGCACATGGCCGGTGCTTCCCATCTTCGAGCACTTGCAGCAGTTGGGCAACGTTCCACAGGATGAAATGCTGCGCACCTTCAATATGGGCATGGGGATGTTGCTGGTGGTTCCGGCGGGGCAATTCAAGAAGGCCCAGTCCGTGCTGGAGCGGGTCGGTGAAAAGGGCTACACGATCGGGCGGATCGTGAAGGGCGAGCGTAAAGTCACCTATAGCTGAGCTGCCGCTCCTAGGCGGAAAGGTTCAGCTTCTCTCCGACAGATCACGGATGGTCTGGAGCATCTTTCGCTCCATGACCAAGTGGGCCGGTTCCCAAAACAATCTACCAAGCAGGCGCGCACTGAGCGAAGGCGGCGTCCCACTGCGGATGCGGGCGATCAGACGCGTTTGACCGTCGGGCAACGGTTCGAGTGTGAAGGCCCAGATGCCTTCCTTGGCATGGCCACCCGTTTGCAGGCTTTGCCAGTCGTTCAGAGAGACCATGGTAAAGGCGCGATACGGATCTACGGCGGCAGCGATCATCCGACCCTGCCCGCCAAAACGCTTCGGATTGCAGAACCACACCGTTTCTCCGGGCGCTCGCGGCATCCAATCAGGGACGAGCCTTTCCACCTTGGGCATGTTGCAGGCGAAGGCATTCTCCAGAAAGGTATAGCTATAAAAGCCGCTGCGGTCCTGGCCGATCTGCATTAGCCACGGCCAGACCTGCTGCGGTGAGGCGTGGATCGTAATGGCATGCGTGGCCTCGCCGGTGTAATCGGGAAACAGGTCATCCCCGGGCAATGTGGCATGGACCTCGGCGGCGGTCGTGCCCCATTGCAGGCACCAGTGGCGCAGGCCGAAATGGTAGATGATTGCGGGAACGACTAGGACCGTCAGGAGCGTTAGGGCGGAGCGCAGGGTCCACTTTTTCATGGTGCACACCTCGCGACGAATTTATCGCGCGCGGGTCGCTTGAGTCTGTGACCGCGGATACGGTGGTTTATGATGGGGCTGCTGAAAACTGACAGCGGACAGCTCATAGCTCCTAATGAAATCCCTCGGCATTCTTCTTTCCGGGCGCGGCTCGAACTTCACAGCGATCGCCGACAGCATCGATGCGGGCCGCATTTCCGACGCCCGGATCACGGTGGTCATCTCGAACAAGGCGGACGCGCCGGGAATCGTGACTGCGCGCCAGCGCGGACTCAAGGCGGTAGTGATTCCTTCGAAGGGGCGTTCGCGCGAGGAGCACGACCGGGAAGTCGTTGCCGTGCTGAAAGAGCATGGCGTGGAACTCGTCTGCCTGGCCGGTTACATGCGGCTGTTGTCACCGTGGTTTGTGCAGCAGTTTCCGCATAAGATTTTGAATATCCATCCGTCACTGCTTCCGGCATTTCCGGGGCTGGAGGCGCAGGAGCAGGCTTTCGCCTACGGCGTGAGAATTTCCGGCTGCACCGTTCATTTCGTGGACGAAGAACTGGATCATGGGGCGATCATCGTGCAGAAGGCGGTGCCGGTGCTCGAAGGCGACGATGAGCATACGTTGGCGGCCCGCATCCTGGAGCAGGAGCATGTGGCCTACACGGAGGCGATCAAGATTGTGCTCGAAGGGCAATTTGAAGTTGTCGGCCGAAGGCTCGTGCGCAAGTCGCCGCTATAATCAAAAAGCATGCCGAACTTTGCTCCTGTAGAGGAACAACTCACTTACCTTAAGAAGGGCGCGGCGGAAATTATCCGCGAAGCTGACTTGCGCGCCAAGCTGGAGAAATCGCGTGCCACGGGGAAACCGCTGCGCGTCAAACTGGGCATGGACCCGACCGCGCCCGACCTGCATCTGGGACACACGGTCGTGCTGCGCAAGCTCAAGCACTTTCAGGATCTCGGGCATACCGCAATTTTTCTGATCGGTGACTTTACGGGGATGATTGGCGATCCGACCGGGCGGTCGGCCACGCGGCCGCCGCTTAGCCCAGAGCAAATTGCGCAGAATGCGGAAACCTATAAGGCGCAGGTCTTCAAGATTCTTGATCCGCAGAAGACGGTCATTGATTTCAACCGGCGCTGGTTTGGCCCGCTTAGCTCCGACGATTTCGTGCGCCTCGCGTCGAAATACACGGTCTCGCAGTTGCTGGAGCGCGAGGATTTCCATAAGCGCTTCCAGGAAGAGAAGCCCATCTCGGTGCACGAATTGCTGTATCCGTTGGTGCAGGGATATGACTCGGTCGCTCTCGAAGCCGACGTCGAACTAGGGGGCACAGATCAGAAGTTCAATTTGCTGGTCGGGCGCGAACTGCAGCGTTCCTACGGGCAGGAGTCGCAGGTGGTGCTGACTACGCCGATTCTGGAAGGCACAAACGGCGTACAGAAGATGTCAAAATCGCTCGGGAATGCGATCGGGATCAATGAACCGCCGCGCGAGATGTATATCAAGATTATGCGCGTCTCCGATGAGCTCATGTGGCGCTACTACGAACTCCTGACCGATGTTCAGATCGCCGACATTCAGAAGATGCAGAGCGAGATGCACCCGATGGAAGCAAAGAAGGGCCTCGCCCGCCGCATTGTGGTCGATTTCCACTCAACGAACGCTGCAATGCAAGCCGAGGAGGAGTGGGCCCATCGGGACGAGGCTTCTGAGGATGAGACTGCGCACGACGTGAGCGTGGAAACAACGCCCGACGGTCGGGTGCGATTAGACAAATTGATCTGGCGAGAAGGGCTCGCAGATTCAGTAACAGATGCCGTCCGCAAGATCAAGCAAGGGTCGGTAAAGGTGAACGAAGTGGTGACGACCGATCCCCTGCCCCGCTTGAACACCGACGAACTGATCGTCTTGCACGTAGGAAAGCAGAAACCGAGAAAGCTACGTGCCAAGCCGGTTGCGCGGATTCACGTCAAATAAGAACTGCCGAGCTTTGTACCTCTGCGTCTCTATGGTGAATTCTGCTACCCTCATCGGCGCAGATGCGCGCCGCCGTCATTCTCGGCCTCGGATGCTCTCCCAAGGACCTGAAGGCCTTTCAGGCGGATACATCTGTCGAGTGGCGCATGGGGATGCCGGCGGGTTCCGATCAAGTCGACGTGATCCTGCTGTTTGGCGGCGACGGGACGATTCACCGTCATCTCGGGCAGTTGGTTCGGCTTGGGTTGCCTGTGCTGGTTGTACCTGCCGGAAGCGGCAATGACTTTGCGCGTGCGGTGGGACTCAGGAGCGTGCGCGATTCGCTCGCGGCCTGGCAGAAGTTTTGCAGCGGTGCCGGCAATGTTCGCACCATCGATTTGGGAACGATCGCCACGCCACAGCACGCGGGCGAGTCGCCCGCGCCACACGGTTCTCGATACTTCTGCTGCGTGGCCGGGGTTGGGCTTGACGGGGAGGTGTCGCGGCGCGCGAATCGGCTGCCACGCTGGCTGCGCGGACATGGCGGGTACGCGCTGACTCTGATTCCGACCATCTTTCGCTTCGCCCCGCTTCACATGAAGATATTGAAGCCCGCCGAGGGCTCGGCTCAGAGCACTGGCCACAACTGGACCGTGATCAGCGATCAACCGACCACGTTGGTCGCCTTCGCCAACACTCCCGTGTACGGCGGCGGGATGAAGATCGCGCCACTGGCGAAAATGGACGATGGCCTGCTTGACATCTGCGTGGTAGGCGGCGTTGATACGTTCAAATTGTTCTGCATGTTTCCCACTGTTTACAGCGGGAACCATTTGAAAATTCGTGAAGTGGCCTACTCTCAGGCCACGCGCGTGCGAGTCGAGACCGAACATCCGCTCGATGTTTACGCGGATGGAGAATATGTTTGCCAGACTCCGGTGGAAGTGGCGATCCAACCCGCGGCCCTGAAGGTTCTCGTCTTGTGACTCGGCGCTCGGCATCGCCTTCATCAAGCCGCGCTTGGTGCTAAACTTTCTTTCATGGCTGAAGGACGTTCGCGCACACTGCTTTGGGTTCTGATCGGGGGAGGAGCGTTTTTCCTCTTCGTTCTGGCCGTGTTTTCTCTGGTCTACCTCATGCTGCACGCGGGAGGCGGCGAGTCCGCGGGAATCACCGGTTTCGGCGATCGCATCGGCGTAGTCGATCTCGACGGAGTGATTCTTTCGCCGCAGCCGGTGGTGAGCCAGCTCAAGAAATTTGGCGACGACTCTTCGATCAAGGCGATCATTCTCCACGTGAATTCGCCCGGTGGCGGCGTGGCCGCGTCGGAGGAGATCTACCGCGAGGTCAAACGCATCCGCGGCGAGAAGAAGAAAAAGATTGTCGTTTCCATCGAATCGGTGGGCGCCAGCGGCGCCTACTACGTGGCTTCGGCGTCGGACAAGATTTTTGCCGACCAGGGGAGCATCGTTGGATCGATTGGCGTGATCGCGCAGTGGGTCAACTACGGCGATCTTCTGAAGTGGGCCAAGCTGAAGGACGTCGTGATCAAGACCGGCGAGTTCAAGGACACGGGCAATCCGGCCCGTGATCTGACTCCCTCGGAGCAGGCCTACATGCAGTCGCTCATCGACAACATGTTCGGGCAGTTCATCCAGGCCGTGGCCGACGGGCGAGGGTTGAAGTACGACGATGTAAAGTCATTTGCCAACGGAAAAGTCTGGACCGGCGAGCAGGCGAAGACGATGAAGCTGATCGATACCGTCGGAGACTTTGAGTCAGCGGTGACGGACACGGCGAAGTCGGTCGGGATCAAGGGCGAGCCAACGCTGGTCCGGCCGGAGAAGGACCGCAAAACTCTGATGGATCTGCTGTTGGGCGACGTGTCCCAGTACCTTCCTACCAAGGAAAAGATGCTTGAGCAGCAGGTGGAGTTCTATTACCTGTGGAAGTGATCGAACGCCTGATGCGACGTAGTTCGCTCGGTCGGTGCTGAACGACGTTTGAAGCCAACAAACCAAAAAGATCGAATCTCCCGGCGCGGGTTCCTCGAACTCGGTTCGGCAGCGCTCGCAACCGCGGGGATTCTTGGAGATGCGAAGGCCGCGGACGCCGCGCATGTGCGCGAGCATGCAGTGGATGCGCCTCAACCTGAGGCGGCGCAGGCGGTCGGCAAAATTGCCCTGGAAGAGCACTTCGCGCTGGCCGAAACGATCGACTCGAGTTACGCCAAACAAGACCTCCCAACGCCCGAATTTCGGCAGCAGATCCTCGACGTGGGCAGCGGACGCATCGCAGAGATGGATCGCGGTGGCCTGGAAATCTGCATCCTCTCGTTGGGAGCTCCTGGGATACAAGCCATACCTGACATTCCGCAAGCGATCGCCTTGGCGCGGCGAGCGAACGACTATTTGGCCGAGCATATCGCGAAGTATCCCAAACGAATGAAGGGGTTCGCGGCGTTGCCCTTGCAGGATCCTCAGGCTGCAGCTCAGGAATTGACCCGCTGCGTGAAGGAACTGGGTTTCTGCGGTGCGCTGGTCAATGGATTCTCACAGATCGGCGATGCAAACTCTGCTGTGTACTATGATTTGCCGCAATACCGGCCTTTTTGGGCGACGGTCGAGCAACTCAGTGTGCCGTTGTACCTGCATCCTCGCGCGCCCCTGGCCACGCGGCAACAAGCCTATGAGGGACATCCGTGGATGGTGGGTTCACCCTGGGGGTTCGCGGCGGAAACTTCGATTCACGCTCTGCGTCTGATGGGCAGCGGCTTGTTTGATGACTATCCTAAGCTCAGGGTGATCCTCGGCCACCTGGGCGAGGGCCTGCCCTTCGGTATCTGGCGCGTTGATCATCGCAACTCGAAGGGAACGGTTCGCCCGACGGCGAAGCTGCCTTTGGGGCAGTATCTGCGGGAGAACTTCTACATCACCACCAGTGGCAACTTCCGGACACCGGCGCTGACCGACGTGATGCTTGAGGTCGGTGCCGACCGCGTCCTGTACTCGGTCGACTATCCCTTCGAGGACGTCGTTGAGGCCAAAGACTGGTTCGATCAGGCTGCCATCAGCGTAACGGACCGCCTCAAGATCGCCCGCACCAATGCCCAGAAACTGTTTCGCCTGTTGTGACTCCAGCTTCCCACTTGCACACAACCCCTGAAATTTGAGAAGGTTATGGGTGGTTTAGTCGCCGGCCCAAGCGGGAACCCGGCCAGAGAAGAGGGATTATGACCAAAGCCGATCTGATTGACGAAGTCTCGCGTTTAGCGGAACTTACGCGGAAAGACAGTGAAGTAATCGTGGAAACGATCTTTGACAGCGTGGTGCGTTCGCTGCGCGCCGGCGACAAGATCGAAATCCGCGGCTTTGGCAGCTTCCGGACCCGGCAGCGTAAGCCCCGCGTCGGACGGAATCCTAAGACCGGCGAGCGGGTGGACGTGCCGGCTAAGAAGATTCCGTTCTTCAAGCCCAGCAAGGAACTGAAAGATCTGGTGAATGAGACCACGTCCGTGGCCGCACCAACTCCTGCAGCGCCAGCGAGTTCGGCGCCTCCCACAGCATAAGACACCCCCCTTCGTTCCTAGAGACGTTGCTTGCAACGTCTCTATTTTCTTTTAGTTTGCATTCTCTTGGATTGAGGTCCGTCGTCACGATGCCGCGTCTGCGACGTGGGGGCCGGGCAGAATCGCAATGCCAACCCTCCGGAAATATTTCGTAAGGTTTCTCCGCCCGCCCAGTCTGCTCATCCCTGGGAGCGGGGAGTGAGCTCGCAGGCGGAGCCTTCCCTCACTCGCGGATTCCGACCACACCCATCATCCTCCCGGTCTTGCCTTTCTCGGCCCGGTAGGAGAACAGCAAGTCGGGGTGACAATTAGTGCAGAGCGGGGATACGTCGATATTTTTCTTCAGGACACCCGCGGCAAGCAGTTGCTGACGGTTGGCTTCGATCAGGTCGAGAAAGATCCTGCTCGGCAGTTCGCTGTGGCCGGGGGCGCGTGCGGTCAAGAATAACAGCGGGTACTTTTCGCGCACCGGATCGGATTCCTTGACTTCCCGGAACAGGTTCGCGGCGTAGGCGAACTGCGACTCGAATTTGGTGCGCACCTCTGCACCGACTTCGTAACAGCAGCCCTGAATGCCAGGGCCGATCGCCGCTTTCAAATCGCGGGGGCGGCTGCCGAAACAACGATGCATCTCGCCGACACCTTTTTCGACGATGCGTTTCACCGTGCCGCGCCATCCGGCATGAAACACGCCGACGGCGCGGCGTTTGGGATCAACCAGCATCACGGGCAAGCAGTCGGCAGCTTGGATGGCAAGGAGCAGGCCAGGAGTTGCGGTGATCAGGCCGTCTCCGGCGAGGGGTTCGCCGGGAATCGAATCGACACGGTGAATGATGTCGGAATGGATCTGGCGAAGCGTGATCAGCGGCCAGAGAGACCCTCCAGCGTTGCGCGAACCGCGCCGCTTGTGGGTGACCGCGCCGAGCTTGCGGAGAAACGCAACCCGGTTGCGTTCAACTGTGGCTTTGACATCGTCTTCGGTAAGCCCAAGATTGAGATCGCGTTTCCCGTAAACGCTAGAGAATCCCCCAATCCGCGTGGTAAATCCGTGAATGAGCCACGAGAGTCGCAGATGACTCGCGCAAAGGATAGTAAGTTTGGTTTTGCTCGAGGCCCGGGCTGGCACGCACCCATCATAAAGGAAGCTACATACCTAAGTGACATCTGGCGGAATGGCGGACGAGGATAAGCTGATTGGGAGGAAAAAATGCCCGTTGCCCCCACTACGTTTCGTTGGACGGAAGCCTACAGCGTGAAGATCGCGCTTCTCGACCAGCAACACCAGACACTGTTTGACACGGTGAACGAGTTGGATCGGGCGCTGCGAACGGGTGAAGGCAACTCCGTGATCGATCCGGTTCTGGGTAAGCTGGTGGATTATGCGCGGGTTCACTTTGCCGAGGAAGAGTCGCTCATGGAGAAGCACAACTTCCCCGGACGGTATACTCATCGAACTGAGCACGAATCATTCCGCCGCAAGATCGAGGTCTTTCTGGAAGAGCACAAAGCTGCCCGGCCTGGCGTTCCCGTCTCGCTCCTGTTTTTTGTGCAGGCATGGCTGAAACATCACGTCCTGAAAACCGACAAGCAGTACAGCGCTTTTCTAAATGCGCGCGGCGTCCGCTGACTATCTTGTAGAGGAATCGTCTAGACCGGCAGAGCCGCCCGTCGCGCTCCTCGCCACGACCGCCATTGTCGCGGCAATGATGGCTGGCATCAAGAAATAGAGGCAGACGGGAATGCGCAAAAGACTTTCGGTCGCTACGAAGCCGGGGAACCACGATGCAATCGCGAGGGCGCAGGCGGAGACAGGTTCCCAAGCGAGTGCCAGGGCCGCGAGTATCCACACCAGGATGCGCTTGCGTGGAACGAACGCGTTCTTCCATGCGGAACAGATCCATAGAACGGCGGGGATCAGCAGTACTTCGTTGTACGATGCAAGCGAAAAAGTCGGGATCAGGACGAGCGTGATCGAAAGTACCAAGCAGAATGCAAATCCGAAACGCTCTGACTGCGCCGGATGTTTTCGCAATTTCCAACCCATCGTCGTGACGGCCGCAACTAACAGCAGGGCCACTACAAATCCCGGGACGGAGCCGAATAGTCTCTGCAGACTGGATTTCGACCCCGTATAGGACAGGTATGCGGGGAGTGAATGCCACCAGTTAGAGAACCAGTGTGGCAGAGCCAATTCCGCGCCCAACAACAAAATGCTGGTAGTCGCGGTGAAGCTCAAGAGCAGCGATTTCCGCTCTTGCCAGTTACCCGACACCCACACTAGAAGCCGTGCGGTTAGCAGGACACTGAGTTGCGGCTTGATCATGGCGCACGCAAGGCACAAACCAGCCACCCTTAATCGGCCACGCGCAATTTCCATGCCGGCTGCCGCCAAAAGAAAGGCCACCACCAGACTCAGCTGACGTTCGTACAAGCCCAATGCCACCGGCCAGCTTCCGAGAACCAACACGATGGCAAGGATTTTGGCACGAGTGCTGAGCTTCAGATTGAGAGCACGAATTGAAACGAGAACGCTGGCAATGGTGAGGGCCAGGAGGAGAACTGCACACGCCGTATTCACCAAGGAGAACGGCAGCGTGACCGTGGGTGCCAGGAAAAAGACAATGTATAACGGATAGGCAAATCGCTGTTCGTCCCCGCCACGTTCTACGATTCTGCCGTAGTAGCCAAGTTGAATTTCTCGCGTAACCTCGAGACTGTATGGGTTGCGTCCATGCAGGACCAATTCACGCGTACCCAGCCAACGCGGGTAGAGATCGAAGCGATTGGCCCGATTGATCCCGGGTGGTTCGTGGTATGGCAGAAATACGCCATAGGGGTAGTACCACGTCCCTGTTCCAAGAAGGATGGCTAGAGCCAACAGACCGTTTTGAAGCGTCGAGGTTTTCAATCCGCGCGCAGTAGCGAAGAAGTGTCCTGTCTACGTTTCGTTCACAGAATATGACAAAGGTCGTGCGAAAGGTAGGCTGACGTCTGTCACTGATGCTTAGCTGCTCCTGCATGGATGCAGCGTAGGCCAGGACTCTGTGCCAGGGGACAACTCCATACAGATTGCTGTTTGCTCCGGTTGCAAACTCTCCGCTATAGTTTTATGCATGTTTGAGAACTTCACCGCCACCGACCGCTGGACGAAAAAGCAAGTCCATTGTGTTTATCAGGCCATGATCGTGGCCATTGCCACGCGGCATGCCGACGCGGTCGACATCAAGTTTCTGGTGGATGGGCGGAAGGTTTGGGTGGCGTTGCCGCACCCCGCCTGGGTCGAGTACAAGAAGCGCACCGGCAAGATCATCACCGATTCACTTGCCGTGGAGATCGCTGGGCACTATCTGAACACTGCGCTGGAAGCGGGCGAAGGCATGGGGCGGGAGATGTACTCGCTTACGATCGAGGAGACACTGGCGCATCTCGAAGCGGTCGTCGCAGAGATGCAGGCCCAACCGGCGTAGGGGCTTGCAGAAACCCAGGCGAGCTTCGCTCGCCCGGACGGCCGATGGCGGCCGTCCCCACATGCACTGATGTCCCCACATGTGCGGAGCAATAGGCTAGATCACCACCGCTTCCTTATATTCCCCGAAGACTCGCCGCAGGGCATCGGAAATCTCGCCCACGGTGGCATAGGCGTCCACTGCTGCCACGATCCGCGGCATGACGTTAGATCCCGAGCGCGCGGCATCTTCCACGGTTTTGAGCGCGGTCTGGCAGGCCGCGGCGTCTCTCTTTGCGCGCAGCGCCCGGACGCGCGCGATCTGCCTCGGTTCGAGCGCGGGATCGATGCGCTGAATCGGGATAGGCTTCTCTTCTTCCACTTCGAATCGATTCACGCCGACGACGATGGCTTCCTCGTGATCGACTTGCTGCTGGTATTCGTAAGCGGCGTTTTGAATTTCCTGCTGCACGAAGCCGCGCTCGATCGCCTTGAGCATGCCGCCGAGAACTTCGATCTTGCCGAGATACTCGGCAGCGCGCTTCTCGATTTCGTTGGTGAGGGTTTCGACGTAATACGATCCCGCGAGCGGATCGATGGTGTGCGGTGTGCCGGACTCGTAGGCGATCACCTGCTGCGTGCGCAGGGCAATGCGGGCCGCCTGCTCGGTGGGCAGAGCGAGCGCCTCGTCGAAGGAATTGGTGTGCAGCGATTGCGTTCCGCCCAGGACGGCGGCCAGCGCCTGGATCGCGGTGCGCACGATATTGTTTTCCGGTTGCTGGGCGGTGAGCGTCGATCCGGCGGTCTGGGTGTGAAAGCGCAGCATCCACGAGCGCGGGTTTTTGGCCTTAAAGTGCCCGCGCATTATGCGTGCCCACATGCGCCGGGCGGCGCGGAACTTCGCCACTTCTTCCAGAAAATTGTTGTGCGCGTTGAAGAAAAAGGAGAGCCGCGGGGCGAACTTGTCCACATCAAGTCCGGCTTTGATTGCCGCTTCTACATACGCCATGCCGTTGCCGAGGGTGAATGCCACTTCCTGGACTGCGGTCGAACCGGCTTCGCGCATGTGGTAGCCGGAGATCGAAATCGTGTTCCAGTCGGGCACATGCTCGTTCGCCCAGGAAAACATGTCGGTGATGACGCGCATGGCCTGCTGCGGAGGGTAAATGTAGGTTCCGCGGGCGATGTATTCCTTGAGTACATCGTTCTGCACGGTACCTGACAGCTTGCGGATGTCCCCGCCCTGCCGCCGCGCCACGGCCACGTACAAAGCCAGCAGGATTGACGCTGTTGCATTGATGGTCATCGATGTAGAAATCTTGGTCAAGTCGATGCCGTCGAACAGGCGCTGCATGTCCTCGATCGAATCGATCGCGACACCAACCTTGCCCACTTCGCCCGCAGCCAGCGGATGGTCCGAATCCATGCCGATCTGGGTGGGCAGGTCGAACGCCACTGACAGGCCAGTCGTACCATTCGCCATCAGATACTTGTAGCGCTTGTTTGATTCCTCGGCGTCGCCCATGCCCGCGTACTGGCGCATGGTCCAGAGGCGGCCGCGGTACATGGTGGCTTGAACGCCGCGCGTGAAGGGATACTCGCCGGGATATCCGACCTCGTTCTCGTAGTCGGAGCCTTTGAGATCGGCTGGCGTGTAGAGCGGGTTAACTGGGATGTGGGAGGAGGTTTCAATTTCTCGAGCGGCGGTGGGGCTGGTTTTCGATTTTGCCGTCGTTATTTTTTCTGTCATCGGGTTGTCCCCGAAACAACAATCTGAAACGCCGACAGTTACGGACGCTGGCTCTTCCTGCGCACGCGCCAAAACGAACTCAGGCCGAACCATGCGAACGTTACAGTGAAGCAAGCCACAACCGCGAGGCGGCTTGCCGTCGTGTGGCCAGCCTGATATTTGGTGTACTCGCGAAACAAGGCGATCGCGCCAAAGGCTGCGATGAATAGAAACAGCGTGCCGGTCACTTCGAGCCACAACTGATGCATTGCGTGCCAGAACGAGCGAAGTGTGGTGCGCACACCGCTCATGATGGCGTTAAACGTTCGGCTGCGCCCCGCCTGATCTCGAGCCAGGCGAGCTACAACGCCCATCTTTCGCAGAGTTGAGACTTTGCTCACGGTCTCGATTTTAACAGCCTGCGGGGATACAATGACCGAACCCCGAACGGAGATGTTGTCTCGGTTTGGAATCTACCCGAAGGCACAGCCGATGCTATCTAAGCTAGCGAATGCAAAGAGCCGAACCACGTTTGGTGCAGCGCTGGGTTGGATCGCGGCTTGGGTGTGGACCGTCGGTTGGCAGGGAGAATTGCTCTGGAGGTCGGAATTTGATGTAACGCACATTTCCAGGAGAAATTAACACCGAGACACCACCGCGAAACGAGGCGGCGAACCGTTCCGCCGCCGTTCGCATCAAAAACTATGAATAAGATGCCGACGATTACGCCTGATCTGGCGGAACTCAAGTCCCGCATGAAGTCGACTTGGATGGCCGGTGATTTCGGCCAAATCGCTAATTTTACTGCTCCGGAAGCGCAGAATTTTGTTGGGCGGCTTGGCATCCAGGCGGGCGCCAAGGTGCTCGACGTCGCCTGCGGGACAGGGAACACGGCCATTCCTGCGGCGAAGACCGGCGCCTCGGTCACTGGTGTAGATATCGCAACCAACCTGCTCGAACAGGCCCGGAAGCGTGCGGCGTCCGAGCAACTGGCGATTCGTTTCGAGGAAGGCGACGCGGAAGAGCTTCCGTACGACGACGGTACTTTTGACGTGGTGCTGACCATGTTCGGTGCGATGTTCGCGCCGCGCCCGGAGCGAGTTGCCGCAGAATTGATTCGCGTCTGCAAGCCGGGCGGGTTGATCGCGATGGCCAACTGGACTCCGCAGGGATTTGTCGGAAAGTCGTTCCAGCTCACGGCGAAAATGGTGCCGCCGCCTCCGGTTCCGGCGCCAGTACTTTGGGGGGACGAAACGGTGGTTCAGCAACGGCTGGGCGCTGGGGCGTCGTCAGTGACGTGCACACGGAAAAACGCCCGTTTCGCGTACCCGTTTACTCCTAGAGAAGTGGTCGATTTCTTCCGCCGCTACTTCGGACCGACGCAGACGACATTTTCTAAATTGGATCCAGGCAGACAGGCGGCCATGGCGGCACAGCTCGAATCGCTTTGGATGGAACACAATACGGCGAACGACGGAACGACCGTTGTAGATGCGGAATATCTTGAGGTCCGCGCGAGTCGCGCTTAGGGCAAGATCGTGGTAAGTTGGTCTTAACAAGGGGGACGCAAGTGGATCCGCAACTCAAACAACTGATGAAAGAGCTTGGCGATGCCATTAATGAGTCCCTTTCCGACTCTGAGCAGATTTCGGAGGTCGTCGCCCGCATCAAAGACGGCGGATACGATATTTTCCTGGTCCTCGAAGCGACCATCGGCGTGAGCAAGCAGGGGGAAAAGTCTGCCGACAAGACGTCGCTCATCACCACTTTGTCCACGAATCCTGAATTCAAAGTCAGCGACCAGGATCTGAAATTCCTGAAGTCGCTCCGCATCAAGATCGACGAGGAAAAGCGGGACAAGGACAAGTAAGTCCCGACTTCTCTTTCGAGCGGTTGTTAACCCGCCAGCACCTGATCCAGCAACTGCCCCACGGCGCGGTCTGCCTCAATGATTGAAGACCGGTGGTCGGCCACCCCGGAAAGGTCCGTATTCGCGAAAGCAATTCTGCCGAAGGGCGCGGCGCGCAACACCTCGCCAGGCGCGGGCTTCCCATCTTTGCCAAAAAAGAATCCAGGGGCGGGACTTAGATACGCATGCCCCCACCGGTTCAGAATGATTCCGGCAAGGTCCCGGGCCGCGTCGAATCCAGCGCGGGAAAACATGTCGGTGAATTGCTGGCGGATTTGGCGTTCGTATTCGCGGAACGGAGTCGCAAGCATCTCCGCACGCCCCGCGTGGCCCTGCTGTTCGGTGGGCTGGCCGGGGTAGGAATACAGAACTTTGATCGTGAGGACCGTCGGCGAGTCGGGGGAGATCGTGGGGGCATCGGCGCCGCAGGTGGCCAGTTTGCGAACTTGCATATAATTTCCCAGCCCTTCGAACCATTGACAGCCGGAAATCCCCATCTTGTAAAGGAACCGCCAATTGCGCACCGCGACGTTGGCCATCATGCAAGGGGCGCGATAGAACTGGCTGTAGGCGGCTTTGTGATCTTGCGGAAGATCGCGGACGATGTGCCGGGTGGTCCAGCTTCCTCCGGCCATCACGACCGAGCGCGCGGTGACACGATAAGTCTTTCCGCCACGAGTGTAGGCGATCGTGACGAACTCTGACTTCGCGGGATCGCCGTCGTGTTTCACCCATACGGCGGTGGAATCCAGGCGAATGCGGGCAGCGGCTCCGGGATGGTCGAGTGCCGCGAAATTCACGGCATTGCGACATACGTCTTCCAGGGAATGCTCGCCCGCGATCGAATCTGGAATCAGGGTCTTCGCGATAAGCCTCGCCAGGCCGCCGTTGCCGTCGGGAAACATCTGCTGGCCGGTTTCATCGCTGATGTCGAGCGGATGGAGCATGTCGGCGGCATACGCGGTGTAGCCGGAGAGGGCGTCGGGGCCGAGGCCATATCCGCCACCCTCGACCGGCGAGAGAAATATGCGGATGGTCTCACGGCTAATGCCGTGGCGCTCTATCATGTGAGCTTCGAGCGTGATCGCGTCGAGTTGGCGCGAGATGGCGTCGCCGGGATATTGCGGCGCTTGCGCTTCCGCATCTCCTGCTGACTGAAACTTCAGCAGTTCCTCCCGTGCCTTTGCCGAAATCGGAGCGCCTTCCAGTTTTTTGCCCCAAGGGTTCGTCAGCCACATACCCGGCGTCTGGCCGAACTTCACGCCGAAAAAAACGCCGTACGGCGCCGAACCCAGATAGGGCGTGCGGCTGAGCGGCATTTCTGGCGTGGGGCCGGCCCACTTCTGATATTCGAGACGCGGCGTTTTCAGTCCAATCGATTCGTAGAAACGTCCGATGAAACTGCGCGGGTAGGGAACCGGGTAGAAGGCCGAACCCTGATGAGCGACCAGACGGTGGCCGTCCACGAGAAACTCGTTGCGCTTGGCTTCGCCGCCGAAAATGGGATGGTTGTCGAGCACGAGGCAGGTCTTGCCCGGTCCCGCCTGCCGCTGAAAAATCAGAGCGGCCGCCAGGCCGCTGATGCCGCCGCCCACGATCACGAAGTCGTAAGTCTCGCGAGTGTCGGTCAGGCTCGTAGGCAGTCTCTCGAACATTCCGTCGCGAATCTGGTGTCCGGCTTCCAGGATTGCGGTGGTATTCCCATTGGAATTGGCGTAGTCGCCGACGCCACCATAACCGGTCCAGTCATCTTCAATGTTCAAAGACCCTCTCGTCTGTAACAACTCCAGAGGAGAGGCAGGGGTTAGCAATAGCCCGCCGGACGCCAGTAGCGTGGCATTCAGGAAATCGCGCCGAGTGATGTCTTGGTCCATGCCCAATGCGCGGTTACTTTCGCGGGTAGTTGAATGCGTTTTTGTTTTCTGGATGGCTGGCTCCGCTCTTGTGGGATGGCCTTGCGCAGCATTATAAGTGCTGCGGACATAGAGGCTCGGTTGACGTTTCGGTACGCGGGAGATCCCTTTGCTGCGCCTGAAAAACGGCTGCGCTCAGGATGACCCCTTAAAAATAGCTACTTAGCTTACAAATTGAGCCATCCGTGCTGCGGGCGCGAAGAGGTTGCAACCTTGTGCCCTGTGCTACCATCTACTGTTTTCTTTTCGCATCTGCCGTACGGGATACATGATTCCGGCTGGGGAGCGCCCCCCTGGGGATGAAATCTGAGAGGTGGGTCATGACCATGAAAGATACTCTCGGGGTTCTATTGGCAGGCGGCGCCGGCGAGCGCCTTTATCCTCTCACTCGCGACCGGGCCAAGCCGGCCGTCACCTTCGGCGGCATCTATCGCATCATCGATATCACTCTCTCTAACTGTCTGAACTCCGATCTGCGCCGGGTTTATATCCTGACGCAATACAAGGCGCTCTCGCTCAACCGCCATGTCCGCGAAGGCTGGAACATCCTGGGCCGCGAGGTCGGGGAGTTTATCGAAGTGCTGCCGCCGATGAAACGGGTGAGCGATCAGTGGTATCAGGGAACTGCCGACGCCGTGTATCAGAATATTTATTCCATTGGGTCAGAGCAGCCGAAGCACGTGTTGATTCTCTCCGGCGACCACATCTACAAGATGGACTACGGCAAGATGATGAAGCAGCATATGGATTCGGCTGCCGACATCACGCTCGCCACCATTCAGATCGATCCCGAGCAGACTTACCAATTTGGCGTGGTCGACGTCGACAAAGACGGGCGCATCAATGGCTTTGAAGAAAAGCCGAAGGTAACGAAGCTGCGCTATCCCATGAATCCCGCCAAGGTTGCAGGATCGATGGGCGTTTATCTATTCAATGCGGATGTGCTGATTCCTCTCTTGCTCAAAGATGCCGAGAACCCGCAGTCCAGCCACGACTTCGGCAAAGACATTCTGCCCAAGATGGTGGATGACTACCGCGTGTTCGCCTACGATTTTGTTGACGAGAATAAGAAGGAAGCGCTGTACTGGCGCGATGTGGGGACACTCGAGGCCTACTACGAAGCCAACATGGATATCGTCTCGGTTTCGCCGGTGTTCAATTTGTATGACGAGGAGTGGCCGATTCGGACGCATCAGCGGCAATATCCGCCGGCGAAGTTCGTTTTTGCGGAAGCGGGACGCACCGGCACGGCGCTCGACTCCATCGTTTCGAACGGCTGCATTGTCTCCGGTGGGTCGGTGAAGAACTCGGTGCTTTCACCCGACGTGCGGGTGAATTCCTATTCGGAAGTGGATCAGTGCATTCTGTTTTCTCATGTGAGCGTCGGGCGCCGCTGCCGGGTTCGCCGCGCCATCATTGACCGCGACGTGCATCTGCCGGAAGGCACCACCATCGGCTACGACGCCGAGGCGGATCGCCAGCGTTATTTCGTCACCGATAGCGGCATCACGGTGGTGACGCGGGATTACTCGCTGTTCGAAAATCCGGTGACCGTGGATTACTTCACCCCGGAGTAGGCGAGCCGCGCCTGGCGGTCAAGCTGCTGGAAAGTGCCGCTTAACGTCATTCTCCACGGTTGGCCCAGAAGTTTTGGGCCGCTTTGCTTTTCCGGGGCACGACGCTCTGGAAACTTTCGCGGACTAGCGGTACAGTAGTCCCGGCCACTCCCATCCTCAGGATGGAATGTAGCAGCAGTTCTACCCTCTCCCCTCACTCGGAGTGGTATGCCTGGCGTGAGAAAATCGCAACCCAGGCTGGGCCCCTTGTCTTCTCATTCAAGGAGGAATTTGCCATGGGCGATCTAATGTTGATGCGTCAGACTCCGGTGTCTCTGCTCCGCGACTGGCTCGCGAAAAACACCGAGAGCCTGCGCATGATACCCGAGCGCGACATCATCTTGCATGCACGCCTCGGCGTGCCCGAAATCTCGCAGATGGACAACGGCGACATTGCGTGGGAAATCCACCAATGGGCCAAGACGAACAGTTTCTTGCCCGTGGACTTGCCCGGCACTTCCACTTACGTTTCCGGCAGCTCCGGAGCCACTCCGGTACGCTCCGGTGATCCGGAAATTATTGAGCGCCTGAAGACTCTCCTCAACACCCTTAAATCGATCCCCACCGAAATCAAGTGGACCGGAAAGGATGCCAGCGCCGCGATCTCAGTCTCCGGATTGACTGCCACTTTGGGCAACCTGGAGGCGACGGCCGGCTGGGACCGCACGCTGGAATTGAAGACTAGCGTTTCGGGCATGGAATTCTCCGGTCAGATTGATCCCGTCAACAAGAACTGGACCATGACATTCACCATCGGCGATGAGGTGCCCAATCTGTCCGACGTCGCCACTATCTTCCAGAAAGGCGAGAGCGCGCTTCGTGGCGTAGTGACGAATGCCGGCAAAGTCGACCTCAAGAATCCGTCGAAAACCGTGCAGCAATTCAAGCCCTACGTGGACCCGATTAAGGATGCGGTCGACGCCGCCAGCAAAATCGCCAAGCAGCGCCCCGGCGACATCAGCTTCGGAGTCTCGCTCAAAGGTCCTTTGCCGAACTCGCCAAATGCGGGCGGCGTTACCGTAACCGCCGTGATCACGATTCTCTTCTGAACGTTGCCACTCACCACGCGGGTGCCCGACTTCTGGCCGGTATTGCCAGAAGTGGGGATATTCGTTAGTGGAAGAGCAGCACTCTAACGGCTTGTAAATTTTAGGGGAGCGGTAACCCAGCCGCTGCGGCGGGCCGGGAAAACCGGGGTGGGGCAAACAAAACAGGCATCCTGACTTGCAGGATGCCTGTATTTTGAACCTGTCCGTGGCGACCTTGTTTGACTAATGCGGCTGATCCTTCTTTTGGTCGTCCTGCCGCTTCTTGTCCTGTGGCGTCTGTGGTTTCGGCGGAGGTTGAGTTTGCTGTTGCGGCCGCGCCTGCGCTGGTGGCTGGTTCTGCGGCGGACGATAACTCGGGGGCGGAGTCTGCGGCCTGGATGGCAGTTCGTTCTGTCGCGGCTGCTCAGCGGGACGCGTGTTTTGCGGAGGCGGGCTGGGCTGTACCGGACGATTTGCCGGCGGTTGTGCCGTTGGACGATTCGACGCCGGTGGGTTCGGTTCCGGACGGTTCGGTTGAGCCGCCGTCGGACGATCATTGCGCGCCGGCGGTTCGGTTGGACGATTCGGCTCCGCCGGTCGATTCGGTTCAGGTCGATTTGGTGCCGGAGGATTTGCTTCCGGACGGTTTGGTTGAGCGGCGGGCGGGTGATCGTTGCGCGCTGGCGGCTCAAAGGGCCGATTGGGTTGCGCCGGCCGATTAGAAGGTTGATTCGCAGGAGGCTGGTTTGGCTGCGGCCGATTTGGCGGAGCAGCCGCCGCGGGACGCTCGTTCGCATTCGGATTCCCCGGCCGATTTGCGGGCTGATTCGCAGGCGGGTTCGCCGGTTGATTCATCCGATTCGGTGGTTGATTGCCGGGATGGGCCGCGACCGGTACCATCGTCGGCGTCGCCGGCTTTCCCGGAGGTGCCTGCCTCACGACGGGTTGCGTCGCGGGAGGATTAGCCGGCCGCAGGCGCTGCATCTCCTGCCGCGCTACAGGCTGGCCGGGATGCGCTGCGAGTACCTGTTGTTTCGCAGCAAATGATACGGGTGCTGGAGGCGGAGCCGCTTTAGCGATCACAGGACGGGTGAACACCGCCCGCGGGGGGCCTGCCACACGATTGTCGGTGCCGGCACGAGGTCCCATCACCGCGTTTTGAGTCGGCGCAACCGCCACTCTTGCGTTCACAGGCGCAGCAGCGATCTGCTGGCGGGTTAGTGTCACGGCCGACCGTGCCACGGGTTGTCCGCCGGCAAAGGCGTGCTGCGGCACAGCGGTGACTGCGCCGTTGACGTTCCGGTTCACATAGGTCACGTTGTTGACCGTCGTGTTGTTGTTCACGATGGTGGTGTTGTAGACGTTGGTGACCGTCGTCTGATTAACCGTCGTGTTGCTGACGTTGACCCGGTTCACATAAGCCGGGCTGACGTGGTACGGAGGCACGTACACTTCGCGCGGCCCGAGCGGAAACCACGCCACATTTCCACCCATTCCTGGTCCGGCTCCGCCTACAAACACGACTAGAGCTGGAGCATATACGGGCCGAACTTCTCTCGGACCCGGGATCCACCCCCACCGTCCGCCCACTGAGGCCCAGCGGCCGTAGTGGAAGGGCGCATAGCCCCACGGTGCGTCATCGACCCAAGTCCATCCCCAGGGATCAATCCATGCCCAATGTCCTGTGTGGTAAGGCGCCCAGCCCGGCTCAACGCGCGGGTACCACACGTTGCCGTACTCGGGGTTTGGCTGCCAATCGCCGTATTCATCGAGATCCTGGGAGCCCACAACATCGGGCGAGACGTAGCGTGCCGAACGGGAATCGTCGAAGCGGCGATCGCGGCCGTCGCTCCACCGGTCGAAGTCGTCCGGATCTCCAACTTGTTCCACGTCCGCGTTCAGTCGATCGGTGCCGCTGAAAGTCGCGCGCTGCCCGGCGTGCACCGTGTAGGTCTGCCCGTTGCCGGTGGATTCACCCTCGCCTTCGCGAACGGTGACGACCGTATTGGTTCCATCTTCGCTGGCTTCGATCCGGTATTGTCCTGGCTGAAGGATAGAGAGAGCCTGGTTGGCCGTGTCGATTTCGAATACGTCATCGCGCTCCAGGCGGCGGACGCGTAGGCTGATCGATCCCGAACTGAGCTGGATCTGGACGGTCCGGTCGTCGAGATTGAGAAATGAGATTCCCGTATTGCTATTGAGGTGAATGGAGGTTGAGCCCAGCTGCACTCCGGCGCGGGAATCGCGGTCGGACCAGAGCTTGTCGCCAGTTGTCATGGGGCGGTTGGGCGAAGCGGGCTCCCACTCGGATTCGCCGGCGGGCTGAAACGACACGGATCCATCTACATGCCCGAGCCGAGCGGCACGTGTTGGGGGATCGTCACTATCCTGCGCCGTCAGGCGCAACGGCGCCAGCGTCGCCAAAAGCGCCAGGGCCATAAAGGCGGCTAGCGTCCTCAACGTTAACTTTGCATTGAATTCGTTTTGCATGTTCTCCCTTTTCCCGACTCTGCGGAAAATCGCATTACCCAAGCACAAGAGCGCTGGCGAAAGTCCTGATTACACACAGACTTCGCCGCCGTATGTCAGACGTTGTTGCAATCATTCTAGTTGCTTTGGAAAAGGGCGGCTTAACTTTGGCGCACTCAGGGAAGTAACTTTAGTGAGGCAACCTTAACGCACACACGTTTTCGTGGTTTGGCAATTTCACCGTCAACAGTGGCATCAGGCGCACCGCGCGACATTTCCTGCGCTGCTACAATGCCGTGTTTCACACTCATGCTCGGATTTGTACGCGAACTTCAGGGCGCACAGCGACGTATTGTCTTGTGGGTGCTCGGGGGTGTCTCGCTGAAGATCCGAGCTAAGTCTCAGTCTAGAAAGTAGTTTTCCGGGGAGTGCACGTGGAAGACGTCCAGGTGGTCGCGATGCTAGTCCGGCGTTGTATTGCCGGCGATGCTGCCGCCTGGGAGGAAATTGTGCAGACCTACAATCGACGGATCTATAACATCTGCTATCGCTTTGCCGGATCGGGTGACGACGCGGAAGACCTCACGCAGGAAGTCTTCATCAAAATGTACCGGACTCTCCCGAGCTATGACCATACAAAAGGGGCATTTGTCACCTGGGTCACGACCATCACGCGAAACCTGCTAGTGGACCACTTCCGCAAGACCAAGCAGGACCGGATGACCGACTCGATGGACTCGACAGCCTCGGGGCACGAGGATGCCCAGCCCCTCAGTGAGCAGATTCAGGACCAATCCGCGCCCCCCGATGCCCGTGTACGCAGCCGGGAGGTTAGCGAGACCGTCCACGGGGCCCTGGCAAAGCTTTCGCCGGAGCTCCGGGAAGCAGTGATTCTAAGGGACTTACAGGACATGGACTACCGCGAAATTGCCACCGTTTTGAAGGTTCCGGAGGGCACCGTGAAATCAAGAATAAATAGAGGGCGGGCGGAACTAGGACGCCTCCTACAACGTACCTATAGGCAGGTGATGTGATGCCAGATCACACCAGTAACGGAATGCAGTGTAGCGAGTTCGATCTCCTGCTCTCGGACGTGCTTGACGGCGTTCTGACAGGGGTCCAACTCGACCGGTTCCAGGCTCACGCCGGGGTTTGCAAGGTGTGTGGGCCGCTGCTCGCCGAAGCTGAGGCGGGCCGCAACTGGCTGAAAGGTCTCACGGAGGTGGAGCCTCCAGCCAGCCTGGTCAACAATATCCTGGCATCCACAACGGGCGTTGACACCCAGCGCCTGCGAGTGACGGTCCGCGCTCCCCAGCCGCACGTTACTTGGCTGGAGCGGGTGCAGGCATCGCTATTCGGATATCTGGAGCCGATCTGGGCCACGGTTCGCCAGCCGCGCTTTGCCATGTCGTTTGGCATGGCATTCTTCGCGCTGTCGGTGGGCCTGACTGTAGCCGGCGTAAAACCCGCCGACCTGCGGCAGATCAGTTTGCGTCCGGCGGCGATCCGGCTCACGTACTTCCGCACGCAAGCCAGCGTGGTCCGCTACTACGAGAACATCCGGGTGGTCTACGAAGTGGAGTCGTTGGCGCGCCAGGTTAAGCGCAACGTCACCCCCGCGGAGCCCGGACCAACCAGACAGAAAGACCATAAGAACGACACAACACAACAGCCCGAGCAGAAGCAGGAGCGCAACTACACCCAGACTGAGAATCATCTCATTCTGGCCAGCGCTCCCGCGGGTCCCCGTCTCAAATGTTGCGATCTGCCTGTAGTGTCGGTGAGCACGTACAGGAGGTTCGTATGAATTGCGCCACTCACAGCGATACTGCTGCAGTGGCTTTCTGCCGCACCTGCGGCAAGCCACTTTGTAACAACTGCACCCGCGACGTGCGCGGGGTGATCTACTGCGAAGCCTGCCTGGCCGCGCGCATGGAAGGCACAGCGTCGGCGGCTGGACAAGTTCCGCCCGCTGGGTTCGTTCCACCAGTGCAAACCGTATATCCGCCGGGGCCAACGTCTGGAGCGCCTCGCCCCCCGGTCAATTCAGGGCCCAATCCAGCGGTGGCAGGCATTCTTGCAGGTTTCTTCCCATTCGGAGTCGGAGCGGTCTATTGCTCGCAATACGCGAAGGGACTGGCGCACCTCGTGATCATGGTGCTCCTGATCGTCGGCGAAAGCTCCGATGTTCCTTGGTACATGCATACGTTCCTTGGAATCGCGCTTGGATTCTTTTACGTGTATCAGATCATCGATTCGATTCGAAGCGCGAAGGCGATTCAAATGGGAGAGCCGGCGCCCGATCCCTTTGGTCTGGGGCTGATGTTTGGCACAGGCGAGAAACTTGAGGGTACGAAAGTTCCAGCCGGAGCCGCCGTCCTTATCGGGCTGGGCGTGCTTTTCCTTCTGCATACCGCCGGGGTCTTTGAGATCGGGATGGGCCTGTTTGTATCGCTCATCCTGATTTTTCTCGGGGTCTGGCTTTTCGCGAAACATTGGGGGCTCCTTGGCAGCAGAGCTTCGATCTGTTATTGCGAGCGTTGCCGCACACGCAAACTCATGGGGCCCGCGATGCTGGTAACGATCGGGGTGCTCTTTCTGCTCGATACCACGTCGCGAGTGGGATTCGGTCGAACCTGGCCGGCGATCCTGCTCGTGATTGGAGTCGTAAAACTGCTGCAGAGCAATGCGTCATCCGACGGACACATCGGGCCGCTGCCTCCCGGAATTCCAGGTGTCCCCCCGAGTGCTCCGCCACCTCCGCCGGTGGTAGAAAGCCCGCAGTCTCCAACCTCTTCTGGCGAGGTGAACAATGTCTAACCCACCGTTTGCCCCGGTCACGCCTCCAGTTGCTTCTCCTCCTCCGCGGCCTCGCCGTTCTTTTGCGGGTCCATTGATGCTGATCGTGGTGGGCCTGGTCTGCCTGCTGGGCACCATGGGCGTTTTGTCGCGCGTTCGGATGTGGCACCTGTTTGCCAACTACTGGCCGGTGCTGCTGATCCTCGGGGGGGTGGTCAAGCTGATTGAGCACATGCAGGCGCAGCGCGAAGGCTACCGCGCGCGAGGGATCGGCGCTGGGGGTGTATTTCTGGTGATCATGATCGTGGTCTTCGGTTTGATCGCAACCCAGGTCGAACATGTGAACTGGTCCGGCATTCGCGAGCAGATCAACCTCGACGACAACGATTTTTCTGACATCTTTGCCGACGCGTACAACTTCAACGATCACCTCGACCAGGATTTCCCGGCTGGGGCGAGCCTGAAGATCATTGACAATCACGGCGCGGTCAGCGTGCACGCCTCCGACGACAACAAGATCACGGTTGTGGTCCGCAAGCGCATCAAGGCTGAGAGCCAGAGCGACGCCGACAAGTACAACGGCGAAACCAAGCCCACCATCACCGCGATCGGCGGCCTGGTCACGGTCGACGCCAAGGTCGAAGGGGCGGGCGATCATCCGGTGGAGACTGACCTCGACATTTCACTTCCACGCAAAGTGGCGGTCTCGATCGTCTCGCGGCATGGGGACGTGAACCTGGTGGGCCGCGACGGCAACATCGACATTTCCACTCAGCACTCCGATACATCAGTGGAGGACGTGAAGGCCAATGTCAAGGTCAGCCAGGAAAAAGGGTCGGTGAAGGTTGAGCAGATTGTCGGCGATGTGCATGTCGAAGGCCGGATGAATGAAGTTTCCGTCTCTGACGTGAAAGGTGCGGCGCAACTCGATGGCGAATTCCAGGAAAGCGTCAAGCTGGCGCGCATCAGCAACACTGTGAGCTTCAAGTCTTCCCGCACCGACATGGAGTTTGCCCGCCTTGACGGCTCCCTGGACCTTGATTCCGACGAGCTCCACGCGGAGGAAGTCAACGGTCCGCTGCACCTGACGACGCGCTCGAAGAATATCCGGCTGGACGAGGTTTCTGGAGATGTCCGCCTGCAAAACGACAACGGTACGGTTGAAGTAGGCATGCGCACGCTAGGTAACGTGCAGATCGATAATCGCAATGGCGATCTGCAACTGGGCCTGCCCGACAAGGCCGGCTTCCGTCTGGATGCGCGCACGCGCGACGGTGAGATCCAGTCAGATTTTCCGGAGTTGAAGGTCAGCAATGACGAGCACGAGGCGAAGGCCAGCGGGAGCGTGGGAAATGGCACCGCCCACATCGTGCTCAACAATCAGCACGATGGCATTGAGATTCGCAAGGCCAGCAACGCCCCGCCGAAGCCGCCGGAGCCTCCAGCGCCAGGCAAACCAACCAAGGCCTTGCACGCTCCGAAAGAGAAAGTCGAACCGACCGAGAACTGAGGAAAATCAGGTTTCAAGGTTTCGAAGGGTTTCAAGTACTCCTTGCGGGTTCGGAACCCTTGAAACCGTGAAACGTTGAAACCTGGCTCAAGCCAATTTCTGCTTCACCAAGGCTTCCACGCGAGCCAGCACCTCATCCTCGCTCAGCGCAGTTGAGTCGATGACCACCGCGTCATCTGCCGCGACCAGCGGTGACGTGGCTCGCGTGCGGTCGCGGTGATCGCGCTCGCGCAGTTCGGCAGCTACACTGGCGGCGACCTCCCCTTTGATTTTCTGCTGCTGCATCCGCCGCTGCTCGCGTACCACGGGGTCGGCATCCAGGAAAATTTTCAGGTCGGCGTCGGGAAAAACCTTGGTCCCGATGTCGCGGCCCTCCATCACCACGCCCCCGCCCGTGCCCATTGCCCGTTGATGATCCACCATCCACTCGCGCACCTTGGGATGAACCGAGACGCGCGACGCAGCCTCGGTGACGTCGCGCTCACGAATGCGTGCCGAGACATCTCGCCCGTCGATCAGGGTGCGATTCCCGCCGATTGTGGGCTCCAGGCGAATGCGCAAACCATCGGCTATCTTTACCAGCGTGGTTTCGTCGTCCAATGACGCATCCCGTTCGATTGCCTTCAGGGCGAGGGCGCGATACATGGCTCCGCTTTCCAGGTTCACGTATTCGAGCTTGCGCGCGAGCCGGGAGGCAATGGTGCTCTTGCCCGCGCCGGCGGGCCCGTCGATGGCGATAATCAGCTTGCGGGGAAGGGATTGGTCGCTAGGATGGTCGGTCATCGTGAAGCACGATTGTACACGCGAGGGCGCTGGGCTACCGCGCCAGATGTCGCCCGACTGCGCCCCTTAAGTCAGTAGATACGTGATGCAGCTTCACAGTCGCAGGAGGTCGTTCTTCACATCCTGCTCGGTCTGAGCCAAGCTTTCCGGTTTACCGAGATCCCGCCAGTAATAGGCGTCGGCGCGAAAGGCCATGATTTTTTCTCCCTGCGCCGCCAGGCGAAGATAGGAAGTGATGATAGAAAAAACGCCTTGCTCGGTCATCAGGGAAAGGAAGCGTGGCGAAATCACATGTACGCCTGAGAACGCGAGCTTTTGTGTTGTCCCGGATGGACGCACGATTTCCGGGGGCTGATGGCGCCCCGCCTGCCGGCCGCACAACCGATGTTCCTCGTCAAACAGCAGGTATCGTGAGGTCTCGCGGTCCTGCACGGCCAGCGTAGCCAGAGCCTGGTGCTGGCGATGAAATTCCACCATGCGCCTGAGATCAATCGTGCTCAGGACATCGACGTTGTGGAGCAGAAATGGTTCGCCATCCGCTGCGTCTTCGGTGAAGAACCATGATGCTTTCTTCAGGCCGCCACCAGTATCGAGCAATTCCTCTTCGCGCGAGATTGCAACTTGCATCCCGAAGTCGTCGTTCTTTTTCAGGTAGTCGACCAGCATATCGGAGAAGTGATGCACGTTGACGATGACTTCACGAATCCCGAACTCACGCAGGCGGCGGAGCGTAATTTCCAGCAGCGTGTGCCCAGCCACTTCCACGAGAGCCTTGGGACGATTATCGGTGAGCGGTCGCAGGCGGGTGCCGAGACCGGCCGCAAGAATCATTGCCCTCATCGCGTAATGCGCTCCGCTTCCTGCCCTTCGGCGAGCGGCGACGATTCCATCCTCTCCAGTTCGCGGTGTTGCACGACCACCTCGACGCCACTGCGGCCGCGCAGGCGCTTCGCCAACTGCTCGGCGAGATAGACCGAGCGATGCTGGCCACCAGTGCAGCCGAAGGAAACCATCAGGTGTTTGAAGCCGCGACTCTGATAGTTGCTCACGCTGGCGTCGACCAGCGACATGACGCTGGCCAGATACTGGTGCACGCTCTCCTGCTGGTTGAGATAGTCGATCACTGCCGCGTCTTTGCCGGTGAGGGCCTTGAAGCGCTCTTCGCGCCCGGGATTGGGCAGGCAGCGGCCATCAAAGATGAATCCTCCGCCATTTCCAGTGTCATCCTTCGGTAGTCCGCGATGAAAAGAGAAACTGCAAACTCGCACGACCAGGCTGTCCGCCTCGGAGGCCAGGCCCTGCAATTTTTCCGAGGCCAGCATGCTGTGGAACGCGTCCAGCAGCGCCGGGAGCGCGATCGGCAGCGTTACGTTGTGCTGCAGCCAGCGCAGGTTTTTCAGAGCGTAGGGCACGCTCTGCAGAAAGTGCGCCTTGCGCTCGTAGAATCCGCGAAATCCGTATGCTCCCAGCGCCTGCATAATGCGGATGTAGACGTAGGCGTAGTAGTGCTGCATGAAGGCGCCGCGCTTGATATCGGTGAAATTGCCGAGCGCGTCGAGGTAGTGATCGAGCAACTGCTGGCGCAGTTCCGGAGGCAGATCAGCCTTGGCGTCATATAGAAGGGAAGCAACGTCGTATTGCAGGGCACCTTTGCGGCCACCCTGGTAGTCAAGGAAGAACGGGTTGTCCTCGCGCAGCATGATATTGCGTGACTGAAAATCGCGGTAGAGAAAGAAATCCCGGCTCGCGCTCAACAGAAACTTGGTCAAGCGGCTGAAGTCGTCTTCCATGGCCTGCTCACTGAAGGGAATCCCTGCGAGCCGCAGAAAATAGTACTTGAAGTAATTCAAATCCCAGGAAATGGATTGCCGGTCGAAACTGCCGCGGGGATAACAGACTTTGTAATTCAGGTCGCGCGCCGCTTCGATCTGAAAGCGCGGCAGCGTGGCGATGACGCGCCGGTAGGCTTCGATCACCTTCGGCGCGATGGTTTCGCCGGTGCGGTTGTTCGAGAGAAACTCGAATAGCGAGGTGTCTCCGAGGTCTTCTTCGAGGTAGGCCCCGTGGTCCAGGTCGTCGGCGTAAATCTCGGGCACGGGCAGACCGTGCTTGCGAAAGTGGCGGGAGAACTCGAGGAATGCGACGTTCTCCTCCCGCACATCGTAAAGAATACCGACGGCGCTGGCTTTTTCTGCGGTCAGTCGGATGATCTTTCGGCCTGAGCCGCCCAGTTGTCCTTGCAGCGGCTGCGCTTGGACGACGGGTGTATGGAAGTGTTGTTCGAATAGGTTTGCCAGAATATCCATGAAGTACGGCGAAAGTCGGTGACGTCCCCAACAAGATACCATCTCGATCTCGGCTTAGTTGCGCAAATCCCCATTTCTCGCGCAAAGAACGCGCGAGAAATGGGGTACCCGGCAATCAAGGGAATCAAGATAGGCTACTTCTTGCGCACCTCCAGTTGCGCGGGTGCGGCTACCGAGTGCACGTCGGGATCGTAGTACTCGTAGACTCGCGACTGGAACGTGCGAGCGCGAATGGGATACTTGGCGCGCAAGCGAAACCGCAGCGTGACCGTGTCTCCAGCTGCAAATGAATCGAAGTAGAGGATGGCCTGAGTCGCAGTCATGCTGAATTTTTCCAGGCGGCCGCTCTTTCGGCCCACGCTTTTTTCCAGATAGGCTTGCAGGTCCTCGCTCAGAAGATCGAATCCCGGAGGAATGCCGAGGTCCACCATCACCATATTTGCGGACTTATCAAGGTTGTTCTTGACCGTCGCCGTGGCCGTTGCAATGTCGTCTTGCGCGAGATGCGTCCGATCATAGGCCACGTCGATGGAGAGGGGCTCACTGGCCGGTTTCTCGCTCCATGGCAGGAAATAGCTTCCCCCCACTTGGTAGGCCAGGCCGCCCTTGCCATCGAAGCGGATTGACACCGTGTTGGCGCTTTTGGAATCGAATCCCTTGAATACAAACTGGTGGAGCAGGTCGTTGTTCTCGGGAGTGAGAACGAGTTGCTCGACCGGCTTGCCATTCAGCAGGACTTCTAACGTGCCGCGAACGTCTGCAGTTCCTTTTTCCGTCGCCAGAAGCAAGGCTCGCAGAGCCATGATGGTGGCTTGCGTCGTGCCCCAGGTGCCGGAGGCATCCTTATTCGAGGCCAGGTAGCTGAGGGCTTTGCGGGCTGTGCCCGAGGCCTGTCCCCACTTGAGCAGGGCTTGCACGGCCAAGCCCGTGGTTTCGACGCTGGCGCTGGTGCCGGTGGCGTAGACGCTGGTTTCCTCCGCGCTCCACCACACCTGGTCGCCTTTTTCGGTGCGCGCGTCGAGCAGGAACTCCATGGCTTCACGAGTGAAGTCGCGGTCTTTTCCGTAGTCGGTGGCAAAGTTGGCGAGGACAGCCAAGGTGTAGGTGTCGAGTTTCGCACTTATGTGCTTCTCGATGTACTGCCGGGCGGTTTCGACGGCTGGGCCCTGATAGCCGGTGTTCTTCAGCGACCAAGCAATGTAGGCGGTAATGCGCAGCACGTCGGAGTTGTAACGGTTCGTCGCTCCCTCGTTGATGAAGGACGTGTCCGGCTTCCAGCTTCCGTCGGGCTGCTGTTGCGCGGCCAGCCACTGCTGGGTGCGAAGGATCAGCTTCGGGTCCACGTCGTGGACTTGCGACATGTCGTAAAACTCCATCAGGCCGTATGCGGTGAGGATTTTGTTGGCGGGAGCCTGGCCGAACCAGGAGAAGCCGCCGCCGGGAACTTCGAAGGTCAGCAGGCGTTGATAGCCGTTGGCAATGTAGCCCTCAGCCTTGGCGTGTACCTCGGGAGTCAGCTTCCTGGTGCGCTTCATGTAGTCGAGCGCCAGGACGTTGGGATAAGTGCTCGACGATGTCTGCTCGAAGCAGCCGTAGGGCATTTGCAGAAGGCTATCCATGCCTTCGATGACCTGGCTCAGCGGGCCGGGGTAGAGGCGGACGAAGATCTTGCTGGCCTCAGGAATAGAGTCGGCAGGGAAATTCAGTTCGTGCTCCACCTCGGTTTCCAGGCGGCCGTTGAAGACCAGGTTCTGCTCGCGGCCGTTGGGGATGACTTCGATTTCCCGCACCACGATGTCGGCACGACTGGTCTCGCCGTGCATGCGTGCGGAGAGCGTGAGCTTGAATTTTCCGATGCGCCTGGCTTCGAGAGTGAACTGCGATCCCGCGACTTTGGTGGAGTCCACGCTGACGGTTTTCTCGGCTACATCATCCACCAGCGAGAACCAGTCGTCGGCTTGGAGTTTCAGATTCACGTCTCCGTGCGCATTGGAGTAGTTGTAGACCGCGACCGGGAGGGCAACGCGATCTCCTTGCGTGAGAGTGACGGGGAGATCGAGATCGACGAAGAAATCCTGGAAGACTTTGAGGCTGGAAGTGGCGCTGCCGAGGGCGCCATGAACGGTGGAGGCCAGCATGGCCATGCGCCAGGTGGTGATTGAATCGGCCAGTGGAATTACGACGCTGGCGCGGCCATCCCGGTCGGTGATGATTTCAGGATTGATGTAGAGAGCCTCGGGGAAGTACGATCGCACGTGGGTCGGAGCTGAATCCGAATCGGCGCTCTTATCTTTGACCAGGGTCGCAGTGTTGACGGCAACGGCTTCTTTCGCCACAGCCATCGGCATCGCGGCCGGGGCCGGGACAGCAGCAAACTGCGCAAAATTGCGACCTTCAACACGCAGATCAGCAACGACGCCTCCCAGGGCGCCGCCAGCGATGCCGCCCGGGACGCCACCAACCACGCTAGCTTTCAAAACCACGGGAGCGTTATCCGCTACCATTGAAACCCGCGTCAGCAAATTCTCATTGACGGCAACCACGGTTTCCGGCGCGTTGAGTCTGAGAAGAACCGAGAGATTCGCGCGATCGCGAGAGGCGAGCGTCAGGTGCTGAGCGAGATGATCCGTTCCGTAAAGAATGGCGACGTCATAGTCGCCCGCCGGAAGGGCCGCGATGCGGAACTGTCCATCGGCATCTGCCAAAGCGTTGCGCCACTGTCCGGACGCGGAGGAATGCAGGCGAATGCTGACGCCGCGCAGCGCTCCACCCCACTGGTCAACCGCCGTGCCGACGATCTCCGCGCTGCCGCCGTACGAGCCGCGGTCGTGGTCGATGTGGGCGTCGATTTTGCTGGGGCCTGAGGCTGGGTGTCCGACAATCTTGCTACGACGGACTTCCAGATAGGTCACCAGGTCGTCGCTGGTATCGAATTGCTTGTCAGGACCGGCGCTGCGAAGGAGGTAGAACTTTTTTTCGCGATCCCAGCCGACCCGATCGAGCCTGAGACCTGTATCCCAAGCATCGCGAAGCTCAGGACTGCCCGCTCGCTTCATTCCTGCGAAAACCTGGACGATGTCGCCGGGATCGGGATCATGACCATAGGCTGCACTGATCGTTTGCGCCACATTTCGCACCTGCGACTGAAAACGCGTGCGGTAGCGACTGGCATAGTCGTTGTATTTCGTCATGGGCACAGTCCGGCCAAACTCCGTCTGAAACTGGTTGGAGTTCACCATTTCTGTAGCTGAGAAGAGCGCTCGGGCGGCGCGATTTCGCTGCTCTGCCTTTGACTCCTCTACCGGCTCGACGATCTCCGGCATGCCGATGGAATGGATCTCGTAACGGGGCTTCATTACTTCCTGCTCGAGGTAGAAAAAAACTTTGGCGAAGCCGGGCTGCTTCTCAGCGAGAGCAAAGACGGCTTCGTCGACGACTTGCAGTCCCAGCGCGGCCTGGACACCTTCGCCGTGCGAATTCGTGACATGAAAGAGGATGCGTGCCTCACCGCCCGGTTTGTAGTCCGGGGAGTCGGCATTGGCTTCGATCTTCAGTTCGTCGGCCGGCTGGACGAAGACTAACCGATGGTCGCCTACGGGGTGGGCATCGCGTCCGAAAAGATAAGCGTTGAAGTCCAGCGTTCCTGACATCTCCGGCGTGGCGACGAGGGAGATTTCGGCCTGGCCATCTTCGATGTCGAGGTCGCGGGTCAGGATAGTCTGCCCTTCCTTCACCACGTCGATGTAGGCGGTGCCGCGCTTCTTTGTCGAGAACACTCTCAGTTGAATCCGATCCCCGGCGCGATAGACGGCGCGCTCGGTGCGCAGAAGAATCTGGTCCTCGCCCGTGCGAGACTGCAGTTGCACGGAGGCGGACGCGAGATTGCCCTCGCTGTCGTGGGCATCGATGTCGAGAGTTTCGGTTTTGTCAGTCGCGTTGATGTGGACTACGGCGATTCCGCCTTCGTCGGTGGAGACTCGCTGGTCCGGATTCCCGGAGGCGAGGACCTTGAGGTCTGCTCGCGCTGGCGTTCCGTCGGGGTAAGAGGTGAGGACGAACACCTGGTTCTCGAGGTTGGGAACCAAGGTGCCTCCCTCGGGCACGGCGGTGATTAATAGAGGAGCCGGAGAAACTGTGATGGGTTCGCCGCGAGTTTCGGAGTGACCCGCTGAATCCTTGACTGTGGCCTCAACCAGCACGCGGGCGGCGCCGTGATCGAGCGGGCGTCCGGCGAAATACGACGGCAGTGTGAGATCAAAGTGGTATGCGCCATCGCGGTCGGTCTTGCCCTCAATGGGGCTGATCTGGAACATTGCGACATCCATGGCGGAAGCCTTGACAGTGATCTCGGCATCGTCGACCGCTTGACCGAAAAAGTAGTTCGCATGGACGGTGCCGGTCACGTGATCGCCCGGGCGGTAGCCGCGTTTCGACTTGGCGCCATCGCCGCCGAAATCGACGGCCACCTTGAATTTCGGCAAAACATATCGTTCCACGTTCAGTGCAATCTCGGCTGTGCTGGACGGGGCGTCGGCCTCTCCCATCAGGGCGCGCAGGTGATAGGTGCCGAGGTTCACTTCGTCGGCCAAGGCGAATTCCGCCGACGCTACACCGAACTTGTCGGTCTGGGTTGCTTTCTTGAACACCTTGTTGCCGCGGGAGTCCTCTGCTTCAAAGGTGAATTTGTGGTTCGCGGCTGCTTCGTGATTCGCGCGATTCAGCGCCAGCGCGCGTACATGAATGGTCTGCCCCGGTTGGTAGATCGGTTTTTCCGTAGTCAGGAGGATTGAAACTTTCTCTTCGAGCTTTACCTCTTGCGTGAATTCTGTGGAGCCAATCGAAGTGTCGACGACGTAGCGCAATTGGAAACTGCCGGCCAGCCTGGAAGGAAAACGGAATTGCGCTTCGGTGGTTCCGCGACGATTCAGCTTTCCAGCATAGAGTTGGCGCGGCTTCTGCTCAGGGTTTAGCAGTTCGATCCGCACGGAACCGGAGCCGTTGATGATCTCATTATGCGAGTCGGTAACGATGACTCGCACCGCTGCCTCCCCACCACTCAGGTACGATTGTTGGCCGAGGATGTGTATTACTGGCATGCGCAGAATCTGCGAGATGGACTCCGCGCCTTCGAGAGCCGCCTGCTTTGAATCGCCATACTCGAAGCGATAGCGCACGCGATGCCAGACCAGATCATCGAGTGACAATGCCTGGTCAAGCTTGATGTCTTCCTGCCACGATCCTCTCGTTTCGGCAATATCGGCGCCGTGCTGCGAGCGGCCCAGAACCTTATCCTCCGGGTCGACGACTTCGATGGTGAGGGTGCCCGCTCCGGAATGAGCGTCACGGTAAGGAATCGTCACATGCAAAATGCCATGCGAGTAAGTAGCAGCAGTTACCGGCGCTCCGCTTGCGGTTTGAAAAGGTTGAACTGTGACTATCGCGATAATCAGGAATACGGCGACGAAGAAGACGCACAATTTTGGCAGAGTCATGCGTCCGTGGCGGTCGTTCATAGTGTCTCCGTGAATAGCTTTGAGCGCTGCCTCTGTGGCTTTTTCTTGCGCTCAGTAAGGGAACGCGCCGCTCGCCGGCTCTTGCACTTTGTCGGCGGCCCGCTCAACTTCAATAGACACCGCCTCGTCAGTCGATACCCTGCTCATGACGTGAATAGCTAGGCGCAAAGATGCGATGGCGGACGAAATTGTCCTTTTGGGCGCAAGCTGGTGTCTAAAGTAATCAAGGTCTGGTGACTAGGGAGTCGTGTGTGCGTTCCGTCACAATGTCGCCCACGGGCTGTTGCGCCTGCGTTTCCAATGCGCCTGGAAACCGCTAAAATAGAGACATCATGACCAGCCATTCTTTTAAATCTCCGTCGATTGACGAAGTCTGTGCAAGCGTGAAGCGTCTCGGGTATGGGGCCAAGCAGAACATTCGACTTTACGGCGAGGAATTTGAAGTGATCTCGGATCCTTTTCCTGAGGCCGGCGGCATTGCAGTTAGCGTCAAGACGAAAAAGGGCAATCGCGTCCGAGTCATTCAGCTGCCGGCGACGGTGCTTCAGAGTGTGATGGGGCCACTGTCGACTGCGGCCTGAGGATCAATTTCTAAACGCAACGCCCAGTTTCACCAGTTGGAGCAACGAACGAACCTTCGTGGGTGTTTGGCTCGGAGCGCATTGCATCATGGGACGCAAACTGACTTACGTACCGACGGGCGCCTAGGAAGCGCTCGGTGCATTCAGTCCGAGAGGAAGGGTCCGTTGCTCCAACCGGCTGTCACGGAAGCGGAACTCCAGCATTTTTTCCGGGCTCTCAGACTCCGTCCAGAAGCAATCGATCGGCCCGAAGACAGTGCGCAATTCGCTCGTGACGCAGGTAGGCAGGTAAACTCGCAGCACTCGCGGATCGTAATATCGAAAAACGAGCCGCCTCCCTCTTTCATCGCGCACCACCAGAAATTCTTTCAGATGCCGCCTGAGATTTTTGAGGGAGGTATCGCTTTGGAAGAAGACTCCCATACTTTCGCCCCAGGCCCGCCTGATAAACCGGCGGGTGTCGCGATAGGCATGGTCGAGTTGTACCAGATAGGGCGCGGCGATTTCGAGATCGGGGCTCAGCGGTCCACTATAGAGGCACGTATATTCGAGGTGGCACTCGATGAGCATACGGAACACGTCGATGGTACGAGCGCCATCAACGATCATCCACACGTTCTGACGAGGTCCGTCAGGCCACAGGATCTCCTCGATACGCGCTAGAAACTGATCCGTCATCTCGATTCAGTGGAGGCGGCGACCGCCGCCTTCAGTTCTTCTGTCACTCAGGACAAAAAGGTACTCCCATGGCGGCCGCAGCCACCAGAGCTGCTGCTTGCGCCGCAAGGTCAACGTCGCGGGAAAAGCTCGGTGGATCAAACACCGGTGGAGGCGCAGATGGCTCGCGCGGCTGCCGCTGCGAAAGCGGAAAGGGAACGTGTTTCTCGAGATCTCCCGATCCAGATTGAACTTCTCTCTCTTTCTGATGAAGATGCAACCGACCGGAAATCAACAACTGCTCCACGCACCGGACAAGCGAAGCATCACTGACGCGAAAGAGCGCCAGCGTGATGTCGCTTCGAACCAAGTCTCGCAGAATGCATTTTCTAACCTGGTCACTCTTGAGTTCCTGGAGCCAGCAGTGAATCAGGAATTGAGCCTGGAGACCAGTAGCCCGGTCGGAACTACTGCAGTTTTGTTTTTCGCAAAACCAAAATTCGTGTTGGCGGAGTGGAAACACGGTGGGAAGGAAGAGAGCCCATTTCCAAGTCCGATGTTCCCGAAAAGGCCCTCGCGGTAAGCAGAGTCTCTCAACTCAGCGTCGACAGATTTGATCAAAGAGGCGAGGGAGTGTCAAGCTGATTTTCGCCATTTCCAGTTCTGGAGCGAAGCGCGTTCTCGACTTCATAGGCAAGTGATTTTGACCCTAGAAAAACCGCAACCGGTCTTTTCTCAATGGCTTGACTTGACTATTGCGCCATCCCGACAGCCTATTGACAGCGCCCGGCGATGCTTATACGATGGGCGCCCGTTCTCCCCCGAGTTCGTTGTTTCGGCTTTCCATTATGTCTGCCACCCTCGTCTCGATTGCACTTTTGCTGTTGCTGCCTGCCTCACTTCTTGCGCAGCGAGTCGGAACTTTGACCGTTGTCGAAGGCGACCTGCGCGTCGTTCGCAATACGGCAGTTCTGCGCGCATCCCAAGGCGCTCGAATCGACTGGGGCGACATCCTTGAAACGGGAGGTCGGGGCTTTGCCCAGGTGGAGTGTGATACGGGAGCGATCGTCGCGCTCGGTTCTGCGAGTCAACTCTTTTTCTTCAGTCATTCTGGATATTCAGGAGCAACCGGCGGCGAACTGGTTTTGCTGAGCGGATGGTTGAAGGCTGAAACGACTTCGAAAGTCGGAACTTATCTGTACGACACCCCATTGCTGGCCGGCAAGACGAAAGACGGCACGCTGGTTTTACACGCGGGCGCGGAATTGTCAGAAATATTTGTCGAGTCCGGCTCGGCCGGAATTGTCGAGCTAACCGGGGGCGGAAGTGGGAGCGAATTTCGCCCCGCCAAAGCCGGGCAGTTCTTCTCACGTAACCGGGGCAAAAATGTTGTCGTGAGCCCCAGACCCGCCGCAGCGTTTATTGACTCCATGCCTATACCATTCCGGGACACGCTTCCGTCCGGGCTGTCGCATATTAAGGGAAAACCGCCGGAGCCGCGACGCGAGCGCGAGGTCAGTTACGCCGACCTTCGTCCCTGGTTGCTTATGCCCGCGAGGTGGCGCAGAGATTTCCTAACTCGTTTTGAGTCGCGCCTGGACGACCCCGACTTTCGCCGGGAGCTTGAGTCTCATATTCGAGATCATCCGGATTGGGAAGCAGCGTTGCACCCGGATAAGGATAAGGATCCATCAAAAAAGTGACTTTGCGCAGAAGAGGTACCCGAAAATGAAACTGCTTGTGAAGTTCAATCTGGTCCTGTGTCTTGTGTTCGTGGTCGGCTTTGTTGCGGCTGGAATGATTTCCAAGTCGCTGCTCGAACGGAACGCACAACAAGAGATCTTTGAGAACGCCAGGATCATGATGGAAGCTGCCTTGGCCGTGCGCGGCTACACCGGCAAGGAAATCAAACCGCTGTTAGACACGCAGATGAAGTATGCATTCCTGCCGCAGTCGGTTCCCGCATACTCCGCGAACCAGTACTTCAGTCAGCTACGAACCAAGTTTCCTGACTATTCCTATCGCGAAGCCACGCTCAACCCCACCAATCCCGTCAACCGGGCCAATGATTGGGAGGCCGATATTATCCAGTATTTTCGCCAAAATCCCCAGGTGACGGAGAGGATCGGCGAACGGGACACGGCCACGGGAAAAACCCTCTATATCGCGCGCGCCATGAAAGTGGGACCGTCGTGTCTCTCCTGTCACGATACGCCTGACAATGCACCCCGAACCCTAATCGAGCGCTATGGCAACGACAACGGGTTTGGATGGAAGGTAAACGACATCGTGACTGCACAAATTGTTACAGCTCCTGAGAAATTACCTGTTCAGAGGGCCCGAAACGTATTCGCGGTATTTATGGCTTCTTTGGCGGCGATCTTCGTGATCGTATTCCTGGCGGTCAACGCAATGTTGATCGTGCTGGTCACCCGGCCGATTAACCGACTATCTACTGTGGCAGACGAGTTGAGTTTGGGGAACCTGAATGTCCCCGAATTTCACGTCGAGGGGAAGGATGAAATCGCCAAGCTGTACGACTCGTTTAATCGCATGCGGAAGAGCTTGATGGAAGCGATTAAAATGCTCGAGGCCTGATTTCGAGGGGCTGCGCCAACTCTAACCCGAAAGGCCCGAGTCTTTGAGGAAGCGATCGCGCTCGGCCGCACTGACGCGTTCGGCGAGCAGCAAGTAGAGTCCCCTAACGCTGCGCGTGTTTTGCGCGGCTCTCTTGACCAGGATGGTGGAAATCGGCCCGACGTAACGCGCCAGAATGCGAGTCGCCCGGTCCAGAGACTCGCGATCGATCTCCCGATCAAGCGCGGGGTTCCCTCCTTCGCTGCGGAGAGGTGCGAACTCGTCCGCAATCACTGTCGCTTGACCGCTCGCCGGCTGGCCGCCGAAATCGGGTCTGGCGGCAAGAAAAGCCTTCCGGTCGGCCGGGCTTGACAGACTTGCCGCTAGAACTGAATAGAGCTCATCCAAAGTCGTTGCCTTTGCTAAAGCTCTCTTGATAAGAACTTTCGCGAGCGGACCTATGTGGGTGGCTAGCTGTTTCTCGATTCTTCGAATCGCATCCTCCGGCAAGTTCGTGGCCGGCGGGGGAGTGGCGTGCGATGGAACGTCCGCTGCGCGGACTTGAGACGAAGATGCGCCAATCGGGACGGGGGTAGCTGCAGGTGGACTCTCCTCCGCCGCCTCCGGAATCCGGGGCTCCGGCGTGGGATTAGACGGCATCGCCTGAGGCAGTGCGGGGGCGGCGGCTCCAGCCACAAACAAATCAGTGGCGGAAGCTTGTGCGCTGCGTCCACGGGCTTCGGCGGCCGCCGGGAACTCGATCACTCTTGCACCCTGCCAGTCACGGTCGTCGCGCTCCTCGCGCTCCGCCGGAGGTGGAGATACCTTTGGCTCCGGGACGCTGCTTTTTCTCTGATCGGGCTCGCGAGCCGACATGATCTGATCTTGTGGCAGGTCAATCGTCGGCAGTTCGGCTGCCTCCGTCTCCGACTCCGGCTCTTGAGATGTTTCGGGTTCGGAGCCGCTCAATGATGAGACGGCGCGTCGGACCTTGTCGATCCACCGGGCTGATGGCGGAGCTGCCTCATTGTGTTTCGCGCTGGGCGCCTCAGCTTCTTGCAAGTCTTTAGAGATGTGATCTGGCTGCGCAGGTGCGACTGGCTTGGCGGGTTCGACAGAAGCCACATCAGGCTTGCTCTCTGCTACTTGCTCCACGAGACTAGGAAGGGGGAAGCTGGATCCGATCGCGGAGAGTTCGCGGAGAAATCGCTCCGGGAAGCCAGGATCCTCCTGGCGGGAAGCGCGACAAGAGTCGACAGCGTCCTTCATCGCCGGTTCCCAGATGACAGGATCGTTTTTCGCAAACCGGCAGGCGCTGATGATGGCTTTCCGTCCGGCTTCCCAACGGTGTTCGGCGAAGGATGCGCGGGCAGAGTCAAGATATTGTTGGGCCTTACTGCGCAGCCTCATCCCGGCTTGTACCCTGTCCTGGATCGACATCATTTCATCGTCCCAGGGGTTTTCTGCGATCGCCGGCCCCAGTAACCGGGAAGCGGCCTGATAATCATAGGCGGCCAGGTGATCGTGAAGCTTTTTGATCGTTTCTTCGCGAGACAAACCGCGAGCCTGATCGCGCAGTTTCTTAAGACGATCAATGTGAAGATCGATTCCGGGGAAATGACGGTAGGCAAGGCGCAGAGCCTCCCATTTAGCCAGCGCGACGTCGTATTCTCCGGCCTCCTCCCGAGCCGTGGCGGCCTGCGCCATCTCGGAAATGCGCTGCGAAAGGTCGCGCAACTGGTTGATCCGAGGCTCCAGGCGCGCGTCTTGCGGGTATTGCTGGATGGCCTCCTTGAGAATGCGGGCTCGAACGTCGAGGCTGGTTTCCGCGTCTGCGCGCCGAACAACATCCTGCACGCGAGCATCCTGCTCTCTGAGCGCTCTTTCGTGTGCCTGCTGTTCCGCTAGTCGGCGTGCTTGCTCGGCCGCCTGTTCGCGGTGCACTTTCTCCTGAATTTCGAGCAGCAAAAGAGACCCTCGCACGTGATGGCGATCCAATCTGAGGATCTGGAGCACCTCCTCCTTTGCTTTGGACAGTTCATTCCGCTCGAGAAGAGCGCTGGCCTCATGGAGATGCTGGCCGATCATCTCCTGCCGGACCTGGTCTCGGATACGTCTCAAATCTGCGGCGAACTCTTCAACGTCCGAGTAACGCTCATCGCGCTCCTTGGCCAGCGCGCGTAAAAGGCACGACTCCAATTCCGGTGGATACACGGGGAGAAATTTGCTGAGCGGCGGCGGTGGCTCGTGGACGATCTTAAAGAGAGTCGCCGCAGTGTTCGGCGCCTCGAAGGGAAGGGAATTTGAAAGAAGCTGATAGAGAACGATCCCCGCAGAAAAGATGTCGGTGCGCGCATCGAGCGGCTTGGAGTTTATCTGTTCCGGGGACATGTAATTGAAGCTGCCGATAACCTGCCCGGGAAGAGTTACTTTTTTTCCGATGATGTGGGCGATTCCGAAGTCTACAAGTTTCACGGCGCCGTTGGGCAAAACCATGATGTTGCCCGGCTTGATGTCCCGGTGGATTACCTGGCGCTGATGTGCATAGCCCAATCCTTGGCAGACTTCAACGAGAATCCCGAGTTTCTCGACGAGGTTTAGAGGCTGGCCGGCGGTGAGGATCGCGTCCAGGCTGCAGCCTTCCAGGTACTCCATCGCCAGGTAGGGATTTCCGGAGTAGTCCCCGAGTTCGTAGACCGTAACGATATTGGGATGCTGCAGGCTGGCCGTTGACCGTGCTTCGCGGAAAAAGCGCTGGACCAGTTCCGGATCTTCCCCGATGCTGGCAGTCATCATCTTGATGGCTACCAGGCGGCCGAGTTGCTGATCCTTCGCCCTGTAGACGACGCCCATCCCCCCGCGGCCAATTACGTCCACGACGTCGTATTTGCCAATCTTAAACGGGGCACCACTTGTCATAGGAGTCTCATACGGCGAGCGGACCCGGGGGAAGTGCGCTTATGCGATAAGCTTTGGGAGCGCTCTCGAACCGAAAAACAAGTCTCGGCGGCAGCCCAATTGCCGCAACTGTTAGAAGATGCGGGCTTGCCACCGATACCAGCGGGCATTATTTTGCTACGAAGATTGAATCCTGGCAACCGTTTCTGCCAAATTACCTGTAAATCCGAAGATTTGGGCGCCAGACCGGCACCGATGGGGAGTCCTAGCGGTGGAATGGGAAAATGCTGCGTTATTCGCTTGACTTTTAACTGGATTCAGCTAACATTCCGGCCACTCAGGCGGAGTCGACTGACCTTCCCCCCTCGGCCCCAGTCAAGATCAACGTCTTTTCGATAAAGAAAGCATGGAACGAGGTTCTGATGTGGGCAGACTCTCGCGAAGAACCGAGAACTTGCGCGTCATTCCCTCGGCCATCGGTGTCTCCTGGACTGTCGCCGCAATCGTCACGCCAGTTCCTTATGACGGGTTCACTCCGCCCCGAGCCAAGCCGAGACTGTCAGCCGGCCTTGATCCGGAACCAAAATTCAAAATTCAGATCGATGAGGAAGGAATATGAAGCGACTCTCTGGCCCACACCTTTTCGTCACCAAAGCTTCTCTTTGGGGATGTTTCCTTTGCACGGTCGCCGTTTTGTTGCTGACCTCGGCGGCCAGCGCCAGGCCGATCACCTATACCGGTTTTACGATCACGGATGGACAACTTGGCTCGTGGACATTTCACAACGCGCGCGTGTACCTGACTTTTCAGGGTGACACCAACAATGTGCAGTTCATGCAATTTGACGATCCATTTAATCCTGGAGGAACCATCGACGCATGGATAAACCCGACTGGCAAGGCCTCGGTGACCGTTGCCAGCGGCGGGAGGACAGTGCATGCGACCTTCGCGCCTAACCAAATATTCGTCAGCCTCGACTTGGGAAATACCGGCGATGTCCACGTGGGAGGTCGAGGGGTTGGATTCGGCTCATATACGTCTACCGGAGTCGAGCCCACCTACCCGCTCGGCATCGAGGATGGGACCATCGATTGGGGGGACATCACTGATCCGGGCATCGCGAGTCCTGCCCTGGCAACGCTCTCCACCGATCTCCAGCACAATACGGCATTCAGCGGGCGCGCCTGGCCCTGCGTGGGGTTCCTGACCGGCTGTACGGCGCCTAACGTGCTGCTAACGGATAAGGGGAACCTCTATCTGGATATGCCCTACTTTGCGAACCTTCCGGGCGACAGTCTCAGCGGCGGGTTTTTCATCGCTGATGTAGGGGAGTACGGCGAGAACAACCAGCCCGGCCGACAAGTCAGTGGGTTGACTCAGACTTCTACTTCGGCGAGACCAATCACATACAACGGCTATCTGATCACCGACGTCTCGCTGGGCGGGCATCTTTATAGGCGAGCGCAGGTCCATCTCACGTTCGATGCGGATGCCTCGACTGCCGTGCCCTTTAGCGCAGGCTCTCATGGATTCATGAACGCCACGGGCCATGCCCATGTGACCGTCACCAGCGGTAGTCACAGCGTTTCAGCGTACCTGAACCCAGGACAGGTCTACGTGTACTGGGACATCGACAAAGCCAGCGTCGGCTTTGGTTCAAACGCCGGGGGAAGGGGTTATCCATTGAGTATCACTGCGAACGGGGACTACAACGGCCTAGTCGAGAATTCCCTGGTCGGGGCCGTGGCGGACCTCACGCTGGTATCCGCTGACTCAACGTTTTACACCGCCGAGACGGCACAATTGGCCACGGACCTGACCAACGAGACTACGCTCAGTGGCGCGGCCTCTTCCTGCGTGGCATTTGATACGGTAACGTCAACGTGTTCGAATTTCACACCGGTTGCACTCCAAACCAACGTGGGACCTCTCTACCTGTATGAGCCCTACACGGATGACGAAACCGGGAACAGTGCAGGAGGACCGTACTCGATCAACTGGGGTGTTTTCTGGTCCGAACTTGGACGGCAGGGCGGCGACGACTAGCAGGTTCCTCAACTTGAGGCCTCTGGCAGCGACAGACTGGTGAGCTCATTTGAGGGCTCACTGGTCTCGTTCCGCTGTGTTTTAGCACGAACCCGCGGAGCGCCGTAGGCTTGGTGCTTGTCCGAATTTGTTTCTGCCTGCAAAAGAAGATACTGGTGGCGGCGGTAGGACTCGAACCTACGACCTACGGATTATGAGACCGTCGCTCTAACCACCTGAGCTACACCGCCACTGGCTGCAAATCGGGGAGAAATGTGCGAAAGGAACTCCAGCGACCACACGAAACGCGCACTTTCGCTGCATGGAGGCAACGAACCGGTTGGAGCGTCACGTCCAATGTTCAATTCTAAGAGGGGTCGCGAAATTGGTCAAACCCTGCGCGCCCGCCGGGATATACTCTGCGGCATGATCATCGGTGCTCATTTTCTGTTCTACAGCAAAGATCCCGAAGCCGACCGCGCCTTCTTCCGCGACGTCCTCGGATTCCGCTATGTAGACGTGGGCGAAGGCTGGATGATTTTCGCGATGCCACCGGCCGAAGCCGGCATACATCCGCTGGACGGCGAGTTTTCGCAACGTCATGCCGGACATGATCTGCTCGGCGCGGTGTTGTACCTGATGTGCGACGACCTCGAGGCCTTGATCAAGTCGCTTGAAGCGAAGAATGTTCGTTGCACCGAGGTAGACAGAGCCCCATGGGGCATCAAGACTACGATCCCCTTGCCGAGTGGCGGCGCGCTTGGCCTCTATCAGCCTGCCCATCCGACCGCTCTGAACCTCAATTCGAAATAACGTCCGACCATGAGAGCGATCGCCGTCATCCCTGCCCGCTTGGCCTCGACGCGTCTCCCGCGCAAGATGCTGCGTGAGATAGCGGGCAAGCCGCTGATTGGCGTAGTGTACGAGGCTGTCCGCTCCTCCAGCCTGCTCGCCGATGTCATCGTGGCCACCGACTCTGAGGAAGTCCTGTACGCCTGTCAGAAGCGCGGCTGGAAGGCACTGATGACTTCGCCCGCGCACCGTAGCGGCACCGAACGAGTGCACGAGGTGTCGAATCGTGAAGCCGCTGACGTCTACATCAACGTGCAGGGGGACGAACCGCTCACCCGCTCCGAGCACATCGCGACCTTGCTGCAGGTCATGCAGAATCCCGCGGCGCAAGTGGGGACCCTGATGACATCGGCAGCGGAAGTCGATATCGCGAATCCCAACGCCGTGAAAGTTGTGATCGACCGGAGTGGGAGCGCTCTCTATTTCTCGCGCGCCACCATTCCTTTCGATCGGGACGGCACGCGGCCGCGATACTTCAAGCACCTCGGGCTGTACGCGTATCGTAAGCCTGCCCTGGACCGTTTTGTGACTCTGCCCGAGTCATCGCTCGAGCGGAGCGAGCGCCTGGAACAATTGCGCTTCCTGGAAAATGGTATTCCGATCATCGTCGGCGAAACTCCACATGACAGCGTGGGGGTGGATACTGAGGAGGATCTGCAGCGCGTCACTGAGATCCTACGGGCGCGGTGAGCAGCGAGGCTACAAAAGAGGGCGAAGCTTCGATCAGATGTGCGGGTGCGCAGTTGGCGTTCGTCCCCATTCGTCGGCTGCCGCCAGACGTCGCGAGATGGAAGGGTGGGAGTGGAAAAACCATTCCACCCATTTCCCGGGCGTTCGCTCCGCCAAGTTCTGTTCCGCCAGCTTATTCATCGAAGAAATGAAAGGCTCGACACTGGCGATGGATTCGAACGCATAACGGTCCGCCTGCCGCTCGTTGTAGCGGGAATAGGCGTTGAGGGCGGGCATCAACAGAAACGAAAGCACCGTAGCCACCAACGCCAGGAGCGGCAGGTTGGCAAAGTCAGAAACCTGCACGAACTCGAACAGTTGTCGATCCACGGCATAGTGCAATGCCCAATTGGCGGCCCAGAAGCCGAACAACGTGATCGCGGCCTGCACGAAAATGCTCTTCAGAATATGGCGGTGGACCTGGTGCCCGAGTTCGTGGGCCAGGACTGCTTCGATCTCGTCCGAAGTGTAGTTGTCGAGCAGTGTGTCAGCCAAAATGATGCGGCGGGTCGCGCCGAGTCCGGTGAGGGCGGCATTCGCTTTCTTACTCTTTTCCGAGAGTTTCCACCGGTAGACGCCGCGCACTCGCGTCCCGGCGCGCTCGCTCAGCACGACCAGTCGCCGCCGCAATTCTTCATTGTCCAATGGCTCGAACTTGTAAAAAATTGGAAACAACACAACCGGAGCCAGCTGAGCTAGAAGCACGAACAACACCATGAAAGACGCCCAAGCCAGCAACCACCACCTTTCCGGCCACTGCCGGATGGTGTAATACAAAAGTTCCACAACCACACTGCCCAACACTAGTCCTACAAGAAAGCCTTTGACCTCGTCCCAAATCCAGGCGCGAAATCGCTGCGTCGAGAGTTTGTAGCGTCGCTCCAAGCGGTATCCGTAGTAGTCCAGCCCACCGCCGAGGGCTTTGCTGATGAGCAGCAGTAGCAGGAGGTACACGAAAACTGCCAGGGAATAATTCTGGAATCCCAGACGATATGCGAGATCGCGCAACCAGCCCGACCATCCCGTAACCAGCAGGACGACAAGAAATATAAAGCCGATGATGAAGTCGGCAATTCCCAGCCACCGCCGGATGCGATTGTAGCGGTGGGCCTCAGGCGAATCGGTCTGAACCGGAATGGAAACGTTTGTCGTCACGAATGATTGATTTATTCGACGCGCTATTTACCAGTATCGCACTATTGCGTCGAAATCGGAGGGGGCGAACGATCAAAATTGCCCGGCCCGACCCCCATACTACTGGTTCCTCACGAAGCTCTCGCCTGTGGTTAGAAGTTCGGCGACCAAGTCAGGGGACGAAGCTTCGGTGTAGAGCCGCAGCAACGGCTCCGTTCCCGAAGCGCGGAACAGCGCCCAGGCTTCCGCACCCTTCCCATTAGTGGGTGCATCGAGGAAGAACTTCACTCCGTCGAGGTGTTCTTTTTTCAGTATCCGATAGCGGCCGAGCGTCTGCGTGCTCTCCGCACGGGCGCGTTGAATCGCGTTCTGTTTCACGTCTTCGGGGATGTGGAGATCGCGCCGTCCGTAATAGTGGGAGCCAAACTCTCGCTGCAAATCCGCGACCAACTGGCCGAGGGGCTTGCCCTCCTCAGCCATGACGTTGGCCAGAAGCAGGCAGTTCAGCACCCCATCGCGCTCGGGGAGGAACCGCGAATAGCCGATGCCGCCCGATTCTTCGCCGCCAATCAGAATCTCGTGATCCATCATTAGATCGGCGACATACTTGAAGCCGATGGATGTCTCGTGCAGCTTGCGGCCATACTTTGCGGCGATGCGGTCGAGCATGCGCGTTGTGTTGAAGGCTCGCACCACGTCCCCGGGCCATTTCTTCCGCTCCAGAAGCCAGCGCAACAGCACGCAGAAAATCTTGTGCGAATCGACGAAGGTGCCGTCTTCGGCGGCGGCGCCGATGCGGTCTGCGTCACCGTCAGTGGCCAGGCCGGCATCGCACTTCTCGCGGACTACTGTTTCCTGCAGCATTTTGGTGTGCGGCTCGATCGGCTCGGGATTGATCCCGGGAAACAGCGGGTTGAGTTCCTGGCGAATGGCAACGTAATGCACGCCGCGGTCGGCAAAGATCCCAGTTAGAACCCCGCGACCGGAGCCGTACATCGCGTCCACTGCGAATTTGAATTTTGTCTTGGCGATGAGATCCATGTCGGCGAAGGCGCAAACCGCCCCGATGTAGGGCTTCTTGAAATCGACCTCTTCGATGGCAGCTTTGGTACCCTTCGGCGTGGCGCCAGCGGCCAACTCCTCCTCGATCTTCTTCATGATGGCCGGCGTCGCTGACCCGCCGAAATTGCCCTTGAACTTCACTCCGTTCCAGTTCCACGGGTTGTGGCTCGAAGTGATCATCACTCCACCCGCTGCGCCTTGGTGCTTGACGGCGAAGGAAACCGCGGGGGTCGGTGTGTAGTCATTGGCGAGTTTCACGGGGATGCCGGCGGCGGCAATGACTTCGGCCACGATTTGCGCTGCCCGGGGCGATGCAAAGCGAGCGTCGTATCCGATCATGACTCCGCGCTTCGCCTCTTCGTACTTCAGTACGTAAGAAGCGATCGCGCTGGCTACGCGGCGCACATTGTCGAAGGTGAAGTCGTCGGCGATGAGTCCGCGCCAGCCATCGGTTCCGAATTTGATCTCTTGCGCCATTGGTCAGTTTCTCTAGGTCAAATGGTGCAGCTTCTTCTCGTCGAGATGCTTGACGATTTTCCCTACGTCCTGAGCATGCTGCCGGGTTGTGATCAGCAACGCGTCGTCGGTTTCCACGACCACCAGGTCACTCACTCCAACCGCGGCGACAAACTTACCCGGAGCGTGCACGTAGTTGCCGCGGGCATTAAGGAGGAACATGCCGGAACCCGCTACCAGATTGCCTTCCGGGGGATTACTCTTCGCGGTGTGGTGCTCGTGCAGCGCCGTCCACGAACCCAGATCGTTCCAACCAAAATCAGCCGGCAGGCAAAAAATGTTTCCCGCTTGCTCACCCTTGGCCGAGCGCGGTTCCAGCACCGCATAGTCCACACTGATGTTTTCGCATTTGGGATAGAGCTTGCGAAACGTGGCAGCAAACTTGCGCGTTCCGAAGGCCGCTGCGATCTCTTCCAACAGCGGAGCGGTCTTCGGCAGATGTTCCCGCAATGCATCGGCGAGCGTGCGTGCGCTCCATAAGAACATGCCGCTGTTCCAGAAATAGTTTCCGGCGGCCACAAATTCCGCGGCTCTGCTGGCATCGGGTTTTTCGGTGAAGCGTCGCACCCGCAAAGCTCCATTTTCAAACGAGCTTCCCGCCTCGACGTAACCATAGCCGGTTTCGGCTCGATTCGGCCGGATGCCGAGCACGACAATGTTGGCGCCGGTGGCCGCGATGTCGATTCCGCGTTCGAGCGTCTCACGATATTGCAACTCGTCTGCGACCACGTGATCGGAGGGGAACATGCCAATCACGGCGTGGGGATCCTTGCGCAACAAAAGGAACGCGGCCAATCCAATCGCCGGGGCGGTGTTGCGCCCGACCGGTTCTGCCAGCACCTGGTCTTTGGGAAGCTTCGGAAGTTGCTTGGTGATCGCGGGCCGGAGGTCTGCGTTCGTGATAATCCAAAACTTCTTTGCCGGAGCCAGGGGCAACAGACGCTGCACCGTCTGCTGAATCATCGTCTGCTTGCCGTCGAGCGCGAGCAATTGCTTGGCGCGCTTCTTCCTGCTCAGCGGCCAAAAGCGCGTGCCGCGCCCGCCGGCCAGGATCACGGGATAGAAATTCGAGTTCTTAGCCACGGATTCTCACGGATCTGCACGGATCTAAGATCGAAGGTCAAATCGAAACTACATTCGCGTTTCCGGCTCCGGGAGCGACTTCCCGGGCACGTATGCCCGGAGAAACTCGATTGCCCACTGCGGCCGCATGCCAAACTCTCCGATGCACGCTGGAACAACGATCGCGTCGCCCTTAGCGAGTGTAACGGGTTCCATGCCTTGAGCCTCCACTACTCCGCAGCCCTCGACCGCGACAAGAATCTGTACGGAACTCCGTCCCGATTCAACGCGCGTAGAGAGTTCCAGAGGTCCCTTTGCCTCAAACATATCCACTACAAAATAAGGAGCTGCAACCAGCGGCGCGTGCCTGCTCCCGCCGCTAAGGTCGCTGGGCGCGGGCCGCACCACCTTTCCCGAGCTCACCTTTTCTTTTACCGCCGCCATGCCGTCTTTCAGGTGCAACTCGCGCGGTCGCCCGTAATCATACAGGCGATAGGTTGTGTCGGATTGCTGCTGGGTCTCCACGATCACAGAGCCCGGGCCGAGCGTGTGCACCGTTCCACCGGCGACGTAGATCATGTCGCCTGCATAAACATTGATCCAATTGAGCAATTCCTCCGCACGCCGCTGATGAATCGCCTCTTCCAATTGACGCGCTGTCACGCCCGGTCTTAAGCCCAGCGCGATCTGCGATCCCGGACGAGCATCAGCCACGTACCAGCATTCAGTCTTGCCCCAGGGTTGGCCGACGCGTACTGCCTGCTGGTCATCGGGATGAACCTGCACTGAGAGTTTTTCGTGGGGGAAAAGAAACTTCAGCAACAGCGGAAACCGCCGGGGGTCGCGCGCTGCATCGCCGACAAGCTCACGCTGATACTGCTCGCTCAATTGCGCGAGCGTCTTTCCAGTGAACGGACCATTCGCCACCTTGCACTCGTCCCCGCTCAACCAGGCCTCGCCAATCTTTTCCGCGAACTTGTGGTTGGGGTAAATCGGCGACAAATCCTGCGTGCCCCAGGGGCGCGGATCAAATCCGGGCAGCATCAATAATGGATACAGAGTTCCCATGCCAATGATTTGCGCACACAAGAAAAGGCCGCTCCCCGGAACGGCCCTGGCCGAACCTGATGATCACGAATCTAGCCGCCGTCTGTCGCTACAGCGCCGCGAAGAACTTCCGCATGCGTTCGAGGCCGCGGTCTAGCTCCGCCTTCGAGGTCGCGTAGGAAACGCGGATGTGATCGTTCGTGCCGAAGCCTTCGCCGGGAACAGTCGCGACGTGAGCCTCGCGCAGTAACCGTCCCGCCACGTCTGACGCCGACTTCAGGCCGCCCCGTCCCAGAAACGACGAGATATTCGGATAAGCGTAGAAGGCTCCTTCCGGCAGTGTGCAGCTCACACCCGGGATTGAGCGCAAGCCCTGCACGACGTGGTCGCGCAGTTCAATGTACTCGCGGCGCATTTGTTCGACGCACTCCTGTGGCCCTTTCAGCGCCGCCACCGCGGCCTTTTGCACGATGGAGGTCGGATTCGAGGTCGACTGGCTCTGCAGCTTGGCCATCGCGCTAGCCACCGCTGGAGGCGCCATCGCGTATCCCATGCGCCAGCCGGTCATCGCGTACGTCTTCGAGAGCGAGCCCAGCAACACCATGCGCTCCTTGTACTCGCGCAACACCCCCACTGAGAAAAGCTTCCCCGTGTAGTTCAAATACACATAACACTCGTCGGAGAGCACCCAGGTGCCGCGCTGGTGCGCCAGGCGAATCACCTCGGTCATGTCTTCGGGGCTCATCACAGCGCCAGAAGGATTCGACGGCGAGTTGAGGATGATCGCCTTTGTTCGCGAAGTGATCAGGCGTGCAACCATTTCAGCCGTAACGCGAAATCCCTGCGCCTCGTCGGTTTCGAGAAGCACGCAACTACCGCCCGCGTAGCGCACAATGTCTTTGAACGAGACCCAGTAGGGCACGGGCAGAATCACTTCATCGCCGTGATCGATCAGAACCTGAATGGCATTGAACAGAGCATGTTTGCCGCCGACCGACGCGATCACTTCCTCGCGCCGGTAGTCCGAATCAAAGTCCACGTTGTGCCGATGCGTGATGGCGTCCCGTAGCTCGGTCGTACCACCAACTGCTGTGTACTTGGTGAAGTTGCCATGGATCGCGCCGATGGCGGCGTCCTTGATGTGTTGCGGCGTGGAAAAGTGGGGCTCCCCCGCGCCAAAATCGACCACGTCGATTCCCTGCGTGCGCAGCTTTTCGGCCTCGGCAACTACCGCCATGGTGGCGGAGGGTTCGATGCGGTTGATCCGGTCGGCGAGTCGCAGTGCTTCGGTGGTTGCGGTGGTCATGCCTTCTTCTTCCTTCTCCTCGGGACTTCGATCAAATCTGCTTGCTGCAGGTGCAGCTTGTAGGCGGGATCGAGCTTCTCCCGCAGCTTTTGCTCAACAACTTCCGGGACAAGTCCCTTTACCGGACCGCCCGCTTGCGCCACTTCCCGCACCAGGCGCGAACTGACATAGGAATACTTGTCGGCCGGCATCATGAATACGGTCTCCAGCGTGGGCTCAAGCTTGCGGTTCATGAGCGCCATCTGCAGTTCGTACTCATAGTCGCTGATGGCCCGAATGCCGCGCAGTACACACTTTGCGTCAATGGACTTCGCGAATTCAACCATTAGCCCGTCGAACGTATCCAGCCGCACGTTTTTCAGGTCGGCCGTCAACTCCCGCAGCATCTCCAGTCGCTCCGCCACGCTGAACATCGGGCTCTTCTCCGAGTTGCGCAGGATGGCGACCACCAGTTCCTCAAAGATCTTGCTGCCCCGCTCAATCAGATCGAGGTGCCCGTTGGTGGGCGGATCAAACGAGCCAGGATAAACAGCGATGCCTTTATTCAATCGTCCTCACACGAAAAGGTGACGCGGTCGAGCCACGTGCAGCAATAGGAGATTCTATGCGGGTAGACGCAAGGATGGCAATCGGGAGCGGTCGATCTCAAAAGAACGGGGCGCGGCAAATTTGACCGCCGCGCCCGCTTAGTGCAAGTCGAAATTTCTTAGCGCTTTGCCGCCACCGGTACTTTGACCGGCTCCGGAGAAGCGCTCGGCATGGTGGTCACGCGGCCCGTCGGAGGGGCAGTCTGGGCCGCAGGCGCGGGTTGTGCCTGCTGCGTGGTGGTTAATCCCAGTGTCTTGCGCACCTCGGTGTCGAGTTTGGCCATGACGTCTTTGTTGTCCTTCAGGAACTGGCGGGCATTCTCGCGGCCCTGGCCAATGCGCTCGCCCTTGTAGCTGAACCACGAGCCGGATTTTTCGAGGATGTTGTTGTTGACCGCCAGGTCAAGCAGATCGCCTTCGCGCGAGATACCTTCTCCATAAAGGATGTCGAACTCCGCCTCGCGGAATGGCGCCGCGACTTTATTCTTCACCACTTTCACTTTCGTCCGCGAACCTGTGACTACGTCGCCTTCTTTAATGGCGGCAATTCGCCGAATGTCGACGCGCACGGAGGAATAGAACTTCAGCGCCCGCCCACCGGTCGTCGTTTCCGGGTTGCCGAACATCACACCAATTTTTTCGCGGATCTGGTTGATGAAGATCAGGCACGTTCTCGACTTCGAGACGGTCCCAGTCAGCTTGCGCAGCGCCTGCGACATCAGCCGCGCCTGAAGGCCCATGTGGCTGTCGCCCATTTCGCCGTCGAGTTCGGCTTTGGGTACGAGTGCCGCCACGGAATCCACCACCAGCACGTCGATGGCGTTCGAGCGCACCAGCGCTTCGGTGATCTCCAGCGCCTGCTCGCCATAGTCGGGCTGCGAGACCAGCAGGTTGTCGACATCGACTCCAAGTTTCTTGGCATAGGCGGGATCGAGCGCGTGCTCGGCGTCCACAAACGCGGCCATGCCGCCGGTCTTCTGCGCCTCGGCGATTACTTGCAACGTGATGGTGGTCTTGCCCGAAGACTCCGGGCCGAACACTTCCACCACGCGCCCGCGCGGGAAGCCGCCCACGCCCAGGGCCGCATCGAATGAGATCGAGCCCGTCGGGATCACCGCGATGGGGACGATCGCTTCCTTCGAGCCCAACCGCATGATCGAGCCTTTGCCGAATTGTTTTTCAATCTGTGAAACTGCCAGTTCAATCGCTTTGCCCCGCTCATCCGCCATGGAGTGGCTCCTTTAAGAGTGCAGAGTGAATCTGGCCGGATTATACAGCCAGATTGAAGCGAAGAAAAGGCGAATCAAGAGGATTACAGTGGAAATCGTCCCGAAATGGGCGGAACGTCCTGTGGCGCGGGCGCCCCCGCCCGCGAAACCTAACCAGGAACAGGAACGACGTGCCCAGCAATCCAGTCGCGAAGCAGAGCGAAGCGGAACTTACCTTCCGCGATCGTCTTCATCATGAACGCGAAGGCAGCCTTGACGCTAACGTCCAGATCGAACCCGTTCACGAGAAGAAACACGTGGGCCGCAGCAAATCCCGCTCGTTTGTTGCCGTCAACGAAGGGGTGATTGTTGACTAGCGACTCCAACAGCGCGGCCGCCTCTTCGCTCAGGTCGTGGTAGTACCCCGTCTGCGGACGGAAAACCGCCGCTTCTAATGCGCCCTGATTGAGCATCCCGTGCTCACCGCCGTATTCCTCAATCTGGTGATGGTGGATCGAGATCACTTCGGCCACCGTCAAGTAGACGCGCTCGGCTGTCACTTGGCTAGTCGCTTGTACAGTTCACGATACTTTTCGTTGGAGCGACGATAAGCGGCCATCACCTCAGGTCTGACCAGGCGCTGCGAAGGGACAACATTGTGCAGGTAGTGCTCCAGCGCCCGTTCCAGCACAAAGCGCTGCGACTGTCCGTTCTCCTTGGCCACAGAGACAAGTTCCTCGTAAAGCTTGGCATCAATTTCCGGAGCGATCTTGACCGTGCGCGGCATAGGTAACCTCTCGGTTAGAGTTTAGCCGCTTGGACTGGCAGGATCAAGATAGATCTAGATTTTGCTATCGAGCTTCGGGCAGAAGCGCGAACCCGGCTTTGTGGTCCTCCGGGCCCGAGCTCTCCTTAAACTTGCCCTTAGCGTCAACAAAAGTCCGCCTACCAAGGCTCGCCTGTTTACTATGTACGGACGGACGGGGATTTGTGAGGCGTGCCAATCATTCCAATCCAGAAAAGCCCTGCGGCAGTGTTCCAAGTTACACTGTCGCGATGGTCAGTAGTTGATAGGAAGTTCAGTTTACCTCTGCAGCAAATCCACCGGCGCCGTCACGTCGTGCACCCGGAAATACTTGGCCAGCGCCGGATACTTTCGCGCCACAGCTTCATACATCGCATACGCCACGTTGCGATAGGAAACGTGCCCCGCCGGCGTCGTACGGAGTTCCGAAATGTACACCGCCTCGGCAAAATCCATCTTGAATAGCGCCCGCTTACGGAACGCCAACGGGATCGCATACTGCGAATTCTCTTCCGCTTCAGGAGTGTTGCGCTTCGCGAGCGTCTCGACTGCCGTCTGCACGCGCCGCATGGCGGCGTCGAAGCGCTGGCGCACGCCGGCATCTTCCAGATCGAGCAGCATTTCGTAGCCGTGCTGGGTGGTGAATCCCTGCATCACCTGGATGCACCGCCGGTGCCGGTGCATGTCGCGGAACCCACCCGTATCCATGAGAATGTCGAAGCGGAACTGCTGCCCGGCGCGGAAGCCGCGCAGCATTTCGTCATGCTTGCCGCGATGCCGCAATCCGAGGTCGATGATCTCCCGCCGCCGTCGTTCCCCCGCCACCTGCACCGCCTGCCGAATCTGGCGGTAGGAATGGTGGCAATGCTCGTAAAGCAGCGTGGTCGCGATCTCAACTTCGAGCGGCTCTTCGTCGAGCAAATCCACGATCGCCTTGGAGGGCGCGAGTTGTTCATCCTCCATCAACTCCTGCGCCGCTTGCCGCAATTCCCTCCGCGTTTCGATTTCATAAGGATTCGGATCGGCGTACTTCACCAGAGTCGGCGCCACCCGGACCTCGCGCAGCAACTCCCGCTCGGCCCGCGCACCCAATTCGGAATTCACGGAACGAATCTGCTCCACTAATCCCCGCAACGAATCGGCGTTCACGCTGTACGCCGCGCCCGTCGCCGCCTTCTTCAGCGACTCGCCCAACTGCCGCACTTCCTTGTGCGTGTGCGAGAGCAGGTGCGCCACCTGCGTCTCCAGCGTGCGCGCGTTGACGATCTCGCCCAGCGAAGTGTTCGTTGCCAGCGGCAGCAGGTAGCGCGTAATATCGAACGCCCGCGCCTTCAGAGTGCGCTCGTACGCGTCCTGCTTCAAATCCGAAGGCTTGGGCGTGATGCTGATCAGGTACTGCGTCATGTGCGCGGAAAGGGCTTCGTACTCGGCGAACAGGAAGTCCAGCGACTCGCGATAGAGTTTGCCCGCTTCGTCGTCGCCGCCGAAGTCGGGCGTGTAGTAGCCGCTCTTTTTGAAGTCCTGATAACGGGTTGACCGCTCCTGGCCGTCCCAGCGCTGCTCGTCGGCCACTTCGATCGCCGCCAGAATCGAAAGTCTCTCGACCGCGAGCGCAATGTGCGCCAGGTCAGCGATTGAACGGTGCCCGTACTGAAAGTAAAAGGTGTTAAGAAATTTCTCCGCCTTCTGCGAGCTGATCTCGCGCAGAGACTCCTTCATCGACAGCGCCGACCGCGAATATTTGGCCATGGCGTAGGCCTGAATCTCCGGTTCGACGCCGAACACCGCGAACACTTCGGTCGAGGGCGCATCCGCAGAAGGGCTTTCGGCCGGGGCCACTGGTTCAGCGGCCGACGCTCGCTGCGCCGAGCGGTGTCCAGAGGCAGAAACCGCGCCTGCTGTGGAGGAGTTCCGATTGGAGGGGTTGGGCATTACGATCACTTCATTCGTCGGATTCTGAGGCATGGGAGTGTTCGAATGTTACTTGGCAGCGCCTCAACGCGCAATCGTTAGACAAATGACAACCCGGCTCGCGGGTTACACTCGCGGCATGCATCCTCTGCTCCACTCGACCGCGCATCGGCCGTGGCCCTTGCCGTCTGGCCCCTGGGTGATGAAGCAGATCTGGCACGACCTCCTCTTTGCCCATTGGCCGCTGCCACCCAGCCTGATGCGCCCTCTGGTCCCTCCACAACTGACGCTCGACACATTCGGTGGCGAGTGTTGGATCGGGGTCGTACCTTTTCACATGAACGGTATTCGCGGACGCCGGCTTCCTCCGCTGCCCGGGCTCTCGCACTTTCCGGAATTGAATGTCCGAACGTATGTGATCCTCGGCGGCAAGCCCGGTGTCTACTTCTTCAGTCTTGACGCGGCCAACCTTCCGGCCGTTTGGGCCGCGCGGACCTTCTATCACCTGCCGTACTATCACGCTGCGATCTCCACTGAGGAGCGCGATGGATGCATTCAGTATTCGTCTCGCCGGCACGCCGCGCCAGCGGAATTCCGGGCGCGCTATCACCCGATCGGCCCAGTCCATCCTCGCGCCAAGGGCTCGCTGGAGCACTGGCTGACCGAACGCTACTGCCTCTACACCACGCATCGCGATCAAGTCTATCGAGGCGAGATTCAGCACCAGCCCTGGCCCCTGCAGAACGCAGAAGGTGAACTTGAAACCAACACGGTCGCCGCTGCCGCCGCGATTCGCCTGCCGGAAACCGCTCCGCTGCTGCATTTTGCTCGCCGCCTGCAGGTCCTGATCTGGCCCTTGCGGCGCGCCGAATAGCGCACCGACGGGTATAATTCGGCGTTCCACCGCAATCGCTCCAACGGGCATTTGGGAGAATTCTCATGTCTCTTTCAGGACGGGTAGCGCTCGTCACCGGTGCGTCGCAGGGCATCGGACGCACCTGCGCCCTCAGGCTGGCTAAAGACGGTGCGACCGTCGCCGTGGCCGCACGCAACCAGGAAAAGCTGAATGAACTGGTCCACGAAATTACCGGCGCGGGCGGCAACGCCGCCGCGCTGACACTCGATGTGAGCGACGAAGATCAGGTCAAGTCCGTAGTGAAGGCGGCGATTGCGCAGTTCGGGAAGATCGACATCCTGGTCAACAACGCTGGCATCACCCGCGATCAACTTGTCATGCGCATGAAGCGTGCCGACTGGGACGCCGTTCTGCAGACGAACCTAACGTCCGCCTACCTTTGCATTCAGCAAGTCATCGGCTCCATGCTTAAACAGCGCTGGGGACGCATCATCAACATCACCAGTGTTTTCGGACAGATGGGCCAGGCTGGGCAGGCGAACTATGCCGCATCCAAGGCGGGACTGATCGGGCTGACCATGGCCATCGCGCGCGAAGTCGGCTCGCGCAATATTACTTGCAACGCGGTCGCTCCTGGCTTCATCGAAACCGCCATGACGGCGGTCTTGAGCGAGGAATTCAAGCAGAACGCCGTGAAACAGATCCCTTTGGGGCGTGTCGGAACGCCAGAAGACGTGGCCGGAGCGGTTGCGTTTTTTGCATCTGAGGACGCGTCATACATCACCGGCCATGTGCTGAGCGTGAATGGCGGGATGCTGATGGGATAAATTTCTGTGTGGGACGCAGATAGCGGTTGCGGCCCGTTCATATGCCATATCTGCTCTATGTTGCCGTGAAGCTAGCTTGCTACGTCGGGTGGTGCTGGGCAGGGCTTCGATTCTGGCAACCGCGCTCGTCAAATGTGCCGATGGCTTTTGTCTTTGGCGTTGTTCGGCTTGTGGTTGGGGTGGCCTTCGGCATCGCCATCTTCATCGTTATCCCGGCGCAGCCCAGCGATGTTCTGTGGAAGTACGTCACGATCTACACTCCCGTGCGTTTGGTGGAATGGCTCATCATCATATTAATCATGGGCCGAAGGGCGCCCGGTCGAACGGTCGCAACTTCGCTGCTGTGGGCTCTGGGTGGAATCCTAATCTCTTTCGTAGCAGATTTCGCGTCGCCGGAAGGCGTCGCCGGACATTTCTGCGTAGGACGCTGCCTATGCTGATGTCGGAAAGATCTCGCAGTATGCCACAACTACAATTCGCACAAGCCGAGTTGCCGACTCAAATCGCCCAGGCCCGAGAGCTGTTCCTCGAGTACGCGCAATCCCTCGGTTTCAGCCTGTGCTTCCAGAATTTCGACCAGGAACTAGCCGGACTGCCCGGCGACTACGCCCCGCCGGAAGGCCGCCTGCTGCTGGCGCAGTACGAAGGGCAACTGGCAGGGTGCGTGGCTTTGCACCGACTCGAAGAGAGGCATCTGCGAAATGAAGCGCCTCTATCTGCGCCCGCAGCTACGAGGCAAGGGCATAGGCCGCGCGCTGGCGGATCGCATCATCGCCGAAGGCCGCCAGATCGGTTACCAGCGCATGCGCCTCGACACCGTGGAACCAGTAATGAAAGACGCAGTCGAGATGTACCGCAAAATCGGATTCCGCGAGATCGCTCCGTACCGCGCCAATCCCATCGCTGGCGCCCTCTACATGGAGTTGCAGTTGTAATTGTGTTCCCACTTCGGCAAGAATATCCGAACGCAATACGCTGAGGTCTCCATGAAATTTCTATTCCCGCTCCTGCTGGCCTTCGCCCTGTCTGCTGCTTCAGCTTCCACCGCCGATAGTAAGACCGTTTCCTACAAGAGCGGCGACGAGACCGTCCAAGGCATTCTCTATACACCCACGGGCAAAGGAGGCCCCTACCCGCGCTGATCGTGATTCACGAATGGTGGGGCCTGAATGATTGGGTGAAGGATCAGGCGATGCGCCTTGCAGACCAGGGCTACGTGGCACTCGCCGTCGATCTGTATCGCGGCAAAGTCGCAACCACGTCCGATATGGCGCACGAAATCATGCGTGGCATGCCGGAAGACCGCGCGAAACGCGATCTCCACGCCGCTTTCGAATTCCTGGCATCGCAGCCCGACGTGAGGAAAGACCGGATCGGTTCGATCGGCTGGTGCATGGGCGGCGGCTACTCGCTGGACGTTGCGCTGCAGGAACCGGATCTCGCTGCCGATGTCATCAACTATGGCCATCTCGCCACCGATCTCGAGGCGTTGAAGAAAATCAACGCTCCGATTCTCGGCCTGTTCGGCGGCCAGGATCACGGCATCACTCCGGACGATGTACACAAGTTTGAGCACGCGCTCAAGGGACTCGGCAAGAAGATCGAAGTCAAGATCTACGACGATGCCGGCCATGCTTTCGAAAATCCCAACAACAAAGACGGCTACCGCGCCGCCGATGCTGCGGACACATGGAAGCTCACCGTGGATTTCTTAGCCTCAACGTTGAAGAAGTAGGCGTCGAGCCGCACCACCAAAAGGCCTGCCGGAGGCGCATTTGAGCCGGGCGCATTTCTTAGACGCCGTATAAGCTACGCCACAATTAGCTTGGATGCGCATCGAATTTTTCTATGGCACTAATGTCCCTCGTATGGCACAAATTTCCCACTTGCCAGATGGTGCTGATCTGGTTACCATTTCCCATCCTGAAATGCTCCCAACCATGAACATCGGCGAAACCATCCGCAACTACCGGCTGCAGAAAGGCATGTCCCAGGGCGATATCGAGAAGCGCACCGGTCTTTTGCGCTGCTACCTGTCGCGGGTCGAGAACGGCCACACGATCCCGTCCCTGGATACGCTCTCCAAAATCGCCGGCGCCATGGAATTGCCGCTGTCGCAATTTTTCGCCGAGCCGGGGCATAGTAATGGTTCCAAAGGCCTGCCTCAGCTCTCCGATGACGAAGTCCGCTTCCTGAGTCAGATCCGCCGCTACGCGACCAACCTCAACGACAGCGACCGTAAGCTCGTTCTCGCCATGGTTAAGAAGATGGCGTCGAATTCCGGGAAATAAGCTCCAGCTGTCAGCAACCTCTCAAAACAAACGTACCCCGCTCCATGGACCCGCTCGCCGAAAATTCCACTCTTACTGAGAGCTGACAGCTGGCGGCAGGTACTTTCGTACCATGCCCATTGGTGACCGGTGGGCACCTCGCCTGGGTCTTCTTCCTCGCACTAAACTGTGCATGGAGACACCTGTGACCACCGACGAGGAACTGAATGTTCTCGACACTCAACTACGCCGGTTGAAAATCGAGTACGAGATTTATTTCAGCAATCCGACCAAGAAGCCTCCCACCGACATCGAGTGGAAGGTGCTCGCCCTATTGCGGAAGTTTTCCGATGGCGGGCGCATGAATTTTTCGCAGCGCTTCCGCTATAACGAAATGGCGCAGCGCTACGCGATTTATAGCGACTTGTGGCGCAAGAAGTCCCGTATCCGTGAGGAAGGCTATCGACGTCCGCAGGATGCCCTGCTTTCGGTGCAAGGGGTTCGTGCCACAGAAGAAGAGCTCAAGCCGCAGCATCCGAAGGCCTACGGGGTGAGCCGGGCCGCAGCGGCGGCTGCCGCCGCACCGTCATCGCCGCACTATACCTTACACAGCGTCGACCAGAGCGAGCGCGAGCAGGTTGAGCGTCTCTACAACACGCTGGTCGCGGCCAAGAAGAAAGCCGGCGAGAACGTTACCGGCAGCATCGACTCTTTCAGCACGTTTGTGCAGAAGAAAACCGAGCAGATTCGCAAGCAGTACCACTGCGATAGTGTCGAGTACTCCGTCGAACTCGCCGACGGCCACGTCAAGCTGAAAGCCAAGGCCAAGACCTAGGCGTCAAATTGCTCACTTCTCACGCGTGATCGACCCGTCGGTGTGGATTTCGTATACGTGCTTGTCCGGAGTGCCCACAATCTCGGGAACGGATGGGTTTCTGGTCAGAACGTGAAACACGTCCGAGTCCTCTACGTCGTTACTGAGCGCGTGCGAATGATATCCGCCGGCAAGCGTTTGTCCCGGCTGGACAGTATCCTTTTTTTCCACGATGGTTTTGTGCATCTGCCGCTTGCTGACAATCGTGCTGCCATCGAGAGTGACGGTGTAGCGCACATCACCGCCTAGCGGGTAAGCTCCCTCAGTAGTTTGCCCCGGGAGAAAATACACGTAGAGTTGTCCGTTTCCGCTCGGCAGCACGTAGCTGTTGTACGGACGAGCGAGCGCGCCAAGATCTTTCGCCGTCGTTGCGACGGCTTTCCAGGCGTGGAAGTAGAAATCGCGATCGTCCGCGGCAGGATCCAATTTCTTGACGCTAAAGTCCCCTGGCGCCGCACCCTCCGAAGCCCGATACAGAATAAGAAACTTGTCTCGCTCCGGGCTCGGGCGCCCAAAGACCACTTCCCATTTGCCGCTGACTTTCCTGGCGAGACAAAGCGGAGCGGCCGCGTGGTCCGGCTTCAACGCCTCAACCGCGTCGGTAGCGTGCCATGCCGCTACGTCGTACTCGGCGAGCATCCGTCCGCGCGCCGACGTGGCCTTGAGTTGAGCGGGGGATGGCGCTGTCTCTTTCTTCTCATCTTGGGCCAGTAAGGTGCAGCACGAAACGAGCAGGGCTAACGGCAATAGCATTGGTCGAATCATCAGGTCTCCAAACGCGAGCCAATTGTATCGTCCTTTGGGCGCGAGTGAGATGGCCCTTCTGGGTAGCAGTTTGAAGATTCGCGTCAGGGTTTGCCTGGCTGCGGATGCTGGTAGAATTTTGGGTCATCATCCAGCGCTCATCTACTGCTCGAGGGGCCATCATGTCCGACGTTACAAAAATAAAGCGCGCCATCCTGAGTGTCACCGATAAAACCGGCCTGGTGGATTTCGCCCGCAAGTTGGCTGGGCTCGGCATCGAACTCATCTCCACCGGAGGCACGGCCAAGTTGCTGCGCGATTCCGGGATCGCGGTCCAAGATATTTCTGAACTCACCGGCTTTCCCGAGATGCTCGATGGGCGTGTTAAGACGCTGCACCCCAAAGTTCACGGCGGCATCCTGCATCGTCGCGAAGATCCCAAACATGTTGCCGCCGTGGCCGAGCACGGCATTTCCCCCATCGACATGGTGGTCGTGAATCTCTACGCTTTCGAGAAAACCGCAGCCAAGCCGGGCGTTGCCTTCGAGCAACTGATCGAAAACATCGATATCGGCGGGCCGTCGATGATCCGCTCCGCCGCCAAGAATTTTCACGACGTCGCGATCGTGACGTCACCATCGGATTACGGCTCGATCGCCGATGAACTTGGGCGTTCCGGTGGCAGCCTCTCGCTGGCGACCAAATGGCGTCTGGCGCAAAAAGCATTTGCCACCACGGCGGCTTACGACTCCGCCATCGCCTCCACGCTGGAGCGGGTCAACGCCGACACCTTCCAGTTGTCGCCGGAATCAGGCGTGTTTCCGCCCGTTCTGCGTTTCTCGTTCGAAAAGACGCTCGACCTGCGCTACGGGGAGAATCCCCATCAGAAGGCCGCCATGTACTCGGACGGCTCGGGCGCGGGTGTCGCCAACGCCCGCCAGTTGCAGGGCAAGGAACTCTCCTACAACAACATTGTTGACCTGCAGGCCGCCTGGGACCTTGCACGGGAATTCGACGAACCCGTTTGCGCCATCATCAAGCACACCAACCCCTGCGGCACGGCCACAGGCAGGACACTGGCAGAGGCCTTCAAACGCGCTCTGGAATGTGATCCGGTCTCGGCCTTCGGCGGCGTGATCGGGGTAAACCGCGCGATTGATGGCGAAGCCGCCGAAGAGATGCATAAGCTGTTCCTTGAAGTCATCGCCGCCCCTGCTTTTGACGAAGCCGCTAAAGCCAAGTTCAACTCCAAGAAAAATCTACGCCTGGTCGAAGTCGTTCCGGCCGCACAGAAATGGGTCCTGAAAAACGTCTCCGGTGGCCTGCTGGTCCAGGATACCGACATCCGTCCTCTGCAGGATGCCGATCTCAAGGTTGTCACCAAGCGCGCCCCCACTCCCGAGGAAATGCGCGCGATGCTGTTTGCCTGGAAGGTCTGCAAGCACGTGAAGTCCAATGCCATCGTCTATGCGCGCGACGGTCAAACCGTCGGCGTTGGTGCGGGACAGATGAGCCGCGTCGACTCGGCCAAGATCGGCGCCATGAAGGCCCAACTGCCATTAAAGGGAACGGTAGCCGCCTCCGACGCTTTCTTTCCGTTTCCCGATGGCGTTGAAGAAATCGCAAAGGCAGGAGCTACCGCGATCATTCAGCCCGGCGGGTCGCAGCGCGATCCGGAGGTCATCGAAGCCGGGGACCGGTTGGGACTGGCTATGCTGTTCACAGGGGTACGCCATTTCCGGCACTAAGACCGTCAGCAACTGCGCTAAACCTCAGGTTTTTACATAATTTGACATACTGCCGCCGGTACCTGTCCTTCCGGTTGCGCCCGCCATGGTCTAGTTGCGAGGGTTTTTTCCCATCCTTCCAAGGCTCGCGGTAGAATAGAAGCACCTTTCCCCCGGCGGTGTTGCATCCAACCTAGCTGAGGTTTCGGAAATGCGCAGGAGCGCGGCAGGATCCATGAACAGAATTTTTCGTCTTTTTTGTATGATTTCCGTGGCCGCAGCGGTCGCCGCCGGTCAAACCACCCAGTCTTCCACTGACTCCAAACAGTCTGAGGCGAATGCCCCTCAGTCCTCGCCGCGGAAAGTGGACAGGTCTGCCGCTTATTATCACTACGCTCTCGCCCATATGTATGAAGAGCAGGTCACGGTATACGGGCGCAGCGATTTGGCCAACAAAGCTATCGAGGAGTACCGCCAGGCCATCGAAGCCGACCCGTCGTCGGAATTCCTGACCGCGGGCCTCGCGGAACTCTATGTAAAGACGGGCCGCATTCGGGATGCGGTTCTCGAAGCCCAAGACATCATCAAGCGCGATCCCAAGAACCTGGAAGCGCACAAGCTTCTGGGGCGCATCTACCTTCGTTCTCTTGGAGACATGCCGGGTGGCAACGGCAGCGATAACGTCCTCAAACTGGCGATCGAGCAATACGAGGAAATCATAAAGCTCGAACCGGATAACGTGGACGATCACCTGCTTCTCGGCCGGTTGTACCGCCTCGGCAGCGAGATGCAGAAAGCGGAAGCCGAACTGAAGACCGCCGTCAAACTCGATCCCGGCTCCGAAGAGGCCGTCACCACGCTGGCTATGCTCTACACCGACGAGGGCGACACCTCGCACGCCTTGCAAGTGCTGAGTTCGGTGCCCGACACCGCTCGCTCCGCCAAGCTGTATGCCGCCCTGGGCGCAGCCTACGAACAGCGAAAGGACTACAAGAGCGCCATCGACGCCTTCCGTCACGCCATCGTTCTGGATCGCGACAACCTCGACGCCATTCGCGGCCTCGCCGAAAATCTGATGAACGACGGCCAGTTCGATGCCGCGCTCGAACAGTACAAAGTGATCGTCGACTCCAACCCGGAAGACGCCCAAAGCTACGTGCGCATGGCGGAAATCTATCGCCGCCAGAGCAAGTACGATCTTGCCCTGGAAAGCCTGAAGAAGGCCGACACCCTCGTGCCGGATTCGGCGGAAGTTGCCTACAACATGGCCGCCGTCTATCAGGGCCAGGGCCGCTATGACGATGCGATCAAGCTGCTGCAGGATCTGCTGAAGAAAAACGATACCAGCCAGGCCGACCGCACCAACCGCGCGATCTTCCTGGAGCGGCTGGGCATGATCTATCGCGAGCAGGAGAATTACACCGCCGCAGTCGAAACCTTCCGCAAACTTCTGCCCCTGGGCGACGAAAATGCCCGCAGCGGCTATCAGGAAATCATCGACACCTACCGCGAGGCCAAGCAGTGGCCACAAGCCACGGCCGCGGCCAAGGAAGCGGTTCAGAAAATGCCGGCAGACCGCGACCTGCGCATGGTGCTCGACGCGCAACTGGCCGATACCGGAGAGGTAGACAGCGCCGTCGCCGACATTCATAAAATGCTGAAGGGCGGACCCGAGGATCGTGAAGTCTACGTCCGCCTCGCCATTATTGACACCCGGGCCAAGCGCTGGAGCGACGCTGAAAAGGATCTCGCCAAGGCAGAGCAGATCTCGACCAAGGCGGAAGACAAGGCCTATGTCTGGTTCCTGCGTGGCGACATGTATCAGCGCGAGAAGATGTTTGATCAGGCGGAGGAAGAGTTCAAGAAGGTCCTGTCGAACACCTCGCCCTCCGATCCACAAAGTGCCGCCACCCTCAACTACCTCGGTTACATGAACGCCGATCGCGGAGTGAAACTCGAGGAGTCGCTGAACTACATCAAACAGGCTCTCAACCTGGAGCCGAACAACGGCGCCTATCTCGATTCACTCGGCTGGGCCTACTTCAAGCTCGGCAAGTACGATTTAGCGGAAGAGAATCTGAACAAAGCTTCGATTCATATGGGTGCCGACCCCACCGTGCAGGAGCACCTCGGCGACCTCTACCAGAAGACGGGCCGCCTCAAAATGGCCGCCGTGCACTGGGAGCGTGCCGTACAGGAGTGGAACAAAACTGTCCCGGCGGAAGTCGACGGCGAGGCTTTCGCCAAAGTCCAACAGAAACTCGACGCCGCCAAGGTCCGATTGGCGAAAGAAGAGTCGGGAAAACAGTAGCGAGTACTGGAGTCCCGCAGCAATCGGGAAGCGGCACGACTTCCAGTCGTGCCATCAAGCCGCAGAAATGATTCAGGGCTTCAGCCCCTGAGCGGCACCACCAGCCCTGCTGCTGCGATACTCGCGCACCCGTCACGCTGCGGCACTCTGCTAAACTCCAGCCATGTTGGCCGGCTACGCGGTGCACGTCGAACACTCCCGCGGACGCCGCTTCCCTGAATTCCAGCATCCCTACCGGAACGACTTTCAACGCGATCGCGACCGCGTGATTCACGCCCGCGCCTTCCGCCGCCTTGAGGCCAAGACGCAGGTTTTTACCCGGCGCTACAGCGACCATTTCCGCAACCGCCTCACCCACACGCTGGAGGTGTCACAAGTCTCGCGCACCATCGCCGGAGCGCTCGGCCTAAATGTCGATCTCGCCGAAGCGCTGGCCCTGGTGCATGACATCGGCCACCCGCCATTTGGCCATGCCGGCGAAAAAGCTCTGGATGCCGCCATGCGCGAGCACGGCCTCGCCTTCGACCACAACCTGCACGCCCTGCGCATCGTCGAGGATTTTGAGCAGCGCTACGCCGCATTTCGCGGCCTGAACCTGACGTTCGAAGTCCGCGAAGGCATCATCAAGCATTCGCATGACTACGATGCGAAGGAGCATCCCGAACTTTCCGAATACCTGCTCGACCAGCGCCCTCCGCTCGAAGCTCAGCTCATCGACCTGACCGATGAAATCGCCTACGACACCGCCGACCTCGACGACGGATATGAGGCGCACCTGCTTTCGCTGGAAGAAATCCGCGAAGGAGTTCCAGTCTTTGAGCGTTTCTTCCGCGAAGTGGAGCAAGTCTTTCCCGAAGCCCCCGACAAACTGAAATTCAACGAGGCCTTGAAGCGCGTCCTGAATCGCCTTGTCGATGACCTGATCACCAACACGCGTTCTCGCCTGACCCAGTGCGGGATTCAGACTCTCGATCATGTCCGCCAACATCGCGAGCGCATGGCCTCCTTCAGTCCGGCGGTAGATGCCGAGCGCAAGCAGGCCAAAAACTTCCTGTATGAGAATCTCTATTTCAGCCCAGCCCTGGCCGACGAAAAAGACGACGCCGAACGCATCGTCGGCGAGCTATTTACCTTCTGGATGGAACATCCCGAAGCCCTCCCCCACAACTACCGGGAAAAAGCCCAAGAAGATTCTTTTCCGCGAGTGATCTGCGACTACATCGCAGGCATGACCGACAACTTCATCTTCGAACAATACGAAAAGCACTGCGGCAGATAGTTGTGGCTGATGTGGCGACAGCCGCCCTCGGCTGTCGGTTCGAGCGAAGCTCGAATGGCTTTCCGCCAGCATATTGCAAGGTGCTGCCGGTCTTCGACCCGGCTGGACAGCCCCTTCGACCCCGCTCAGGGCAGGCAAGGCGGCTGTCCCCACTTGAGCTATTTCGCTTCCGCCACCACGGCCACTACATCAAACAGAATCCTTGGGCCCCGCCGCACTTCGTCCACGCGGATTCGCTCGTCGTTTCCGTGTTCGGTATTTCCCTCTTCCTCCGTCGCGGTATACGGATCGAATCCGTAAGCGACAATGCCCAACGGGCGGTAGCGCTGATTCTCGGTATATCCGCTGGTGATGTGGGGTACCACCGGCGTCCCCGGAAAATATTTTCCCGCTACCTCGCGGATCGCGGCAAACAGAGCGTTGTCCGTGCCTGAATAATTCGCTACACGGAATTCCCCGCTCAGCGGTTCGACCGTCACATTCGGATCATTCACGACGCGCCGTAGCGCCTCCACTACCGCTTTCGGATCTCCGCCCGGCAGAATCCTCACATCCAGATTGGCCCAAGCTTCCGGGGGAATCACGTTGGTCTGCTCCGATCCTCCCAGCATGGTCAGCGAAATCGTATCGCGCAGCAGAAAGTTCAGCGAGGGATCGCGCTCGACTTCGTCCCGGAAATCCTTATCTTCGATTGCCTTTCGGATGTTCCGATAGGAAGCAGCCCGCTCCGGCGGTTCATACCGCGCCATGTCGTGGAGGAACTCTTCCACCACCGGCAGGACTCGCAACGGTGTGCGATATGCCAGAATCCGATCCAGCGCCCGGACCAACCGGTTGGGTGCCGAATCCGGATTCGGTCGCGATCCGTGCCCTGGCTGCCCATGCGCCACCACGTGCAGCCAGTAGATCGTCTTCTCGCCCACATCGACGCCGACGTATTTGACCCTGGCGTCCTCCAGCAGATTCTCGCCGCCTTCGTTGATCAGGAACTCTGCATTTCCCAGCAAATCACGTTGATGGGCAATGAACCAGTCGGTCCCGCTGCCATCCACTTCTTCGTCGGCGACGGCGAGGAAGATTACGTCGCGGTCGAGCGCCACGTTCTCCCGCTTCAGCATCACCATGGCCACGAGTTGCGCCAGGCCCTCATCCTTCATGTCCTGGGCGCCCCGCCCCCAGATATAGCTATTCTTGATTTCTCCGCTGAAGGGCGGCACTTTCCAGTGCGTCGAATCGCTGGTCACCACGTCGGTGTGATTGAGCAGGATGAGGGGCCGCTTCGCATCGCTAGTGGTGTGCGGAATGCGCGCCCACAGATCGCCGCGTCCCGGGGCATACTCAAAGGCGCGATTCTCAATCCCTTCGGCATCCAGAATTTTCTTGTAGAACGCGACCGCCCGCATCTCATGGCCGGGAGGATTCGTCGTGTCGATGCGCAAATACTCCTGCATCCAGGTCACCGCCAGATCGGAATATTGGCGCAAGTGCTCGGGCGACAAACGAGCCGAGGCTGTCCCCGCCACCGCTGGGACCGCTGCAGTTGGCTCTTCGGCGCGCATCGGCGCACGCAGGGTCCAAACCGTCAGTCCCAGTAACACGCTAAACCGGCTCACATTGAGCCTCCAGCGCCGCTTCCAACCTGGTTTCCCGGCTCGCAAACTTCGCCTCCCTTTAGAACACCTTTTTTGCACGCAGTTTTTATATCAGGTTTCCCAAAATTACCCTGCCAAACTGGCCACCACACCCAAACGGTACTACAATGTCATTGAATATCAAGCATTTAGCGCTTCGGAGTGACCCCGGTTTTTGGCATTCCACATGTAATGGGAAGTACAGGCGCTACGAACCGGAGTGCCCAGGTCTAAAGGTCAGGTCTTGCGTCGACGCCCGGCCGGCATACTGAAACAGCTTGACGCTTTCATTATTCAGGAGACGCAACCAGATTTTAAGCACGCCCCAGGCGTGCCGGAGTGGAGCCCAAACGCTCCCCCAACATGGAGGAAGCTCACTATGAACCACCGTCTACTCATCGCCCTACCGCTGGCTGCCGTACTTTCGCTGCCAGTTGTTGCGCAAACCACGTCGTCTAACCAGCCCGCCGCGTCCTCGACGGATAACGCCACTGGCAAGGCGCCCCTGGCGCCGCCGTCTCGCGAAGGATTCTGGGGACGCATCAATCCTTTCGCGCGCAAGAACTATGTAAAGCGCCAGACCGAGCCCATCCGGGATCGCGTTAACGAACTCGACGAACTGACATCGGCCAACACCAAGTCGATCAAAGACACCGACGATCGCGCCCAGGCCGGAATTAAACTGGCCTCCGATAAGGCCAACGAAGCTGACCAGCACGCTATCGACGCCGGCAACAAGGCGACCGCCGCGCAACAGTCCGCGCAGCAGGTCACGAGCCGTGTGCAGACCGTGGAAACCGTGGTCAGCAACATCGATCAGTACAAGGCTTCCAATCAGACCGAGATCCGCTTCCGCCCCGGCCAGACCGCCCTGAGCAAGAATGCCAAGGACGCGATTGATCAGATGGCCACCGCGGTTAAAGGACAACGCGGCTACATCTTCGAAGTGCAGGGCTTCTCCTCCGGCAAGGGCCAAGTCGCCATTGCCAGCTCACAGAAGATGGCCGAGTCCGTGGTGCGCTACCTGGTGCTCACTCACGAGATTCCGGTCTATCGCATCTACCTCGTCGGCATGGGCAACGCCCCCACCGCGACGGACGATACAACGAAAACGAAGCACGTTAGCGGAGGCCGCGTTCAAATCAGCCTCCTGAAGAACGACCTCGAGCAACTGGCCTCCACCTCAACTGGCGACCAGTCTCAACAGCCGAAGTAAGTCCGGGACTCATCGGGCGCCTCGCCCAAAGCCCCTCCCCCATGGAAAACCCCTCGCGCAAGCGAGGGGTTTTTCAGTTTCGTCTTGTCGTTCCGACCTTGACCAAAGGGAAGGGGCGGAATCTGCTTCCCGCGCGCGAGCAAGAACCCAGGTCCCGTGCTGTGTTCGAGATGACAAGCATGCCATTAAGTGTCCCACGTCGTTCCGGCTCCAAACTCCTAATCTGGTAAGTCCACGAAGAGAATCTGCTTCCCGCCCGATTCTAACCTCGTCTCCGATCTATACTGCTCCCATCAGGAGCCTGAACTGTAAGTGGAACTCTACCGCTGGCTTCCACCCGAGGCCGTGAAGATCGTTCTCGTTTTGTTCCTGTCGTTCCTCATCGGACTGGAACGCGAGGAACGCAAAACCGCCGCCGGCTCTTATTCTTTCGGCGGAGTACGCACTTTCCCCCTCCTCGGCTTCATCGGGTATTCCATCGCTCTACTCTCGGGCACTCAGCTCCTGCCAGTGACCCTGGGCTTTCTCGTGGTGGGCGGTTTTCTGTTGCTGTCTTACTGGCACAAACTTTCTCGGGAAGAGGCCGCGGGAATCACCTCCGAAATGTCGGGCCTCACAACCTATCTGGTGGGGGCTCTCGTTTATTACGACCACTTCTGGATCGCAATGACCCTGAGTGTGGCCAGCCTGCTGTTGCTGGAATTGAAGGTGGGTCTCGAACTCATCGCCCGCCGCACCGCTCCACTTGAGATCCTCACCTTCGCCAAGTTCCTCCTGCTCACGGCTGTCATTCTTCCGATCCTCCCCAACCAGGAATTTGGCCGTTTTCACTTGAACCCCTTCAAGACATGGCTGGTGGTCGTCGCGGTCAGCACCATTTCTTATGGCAGCTATGTCCTGCAGAGAGTCACGAAAGAACATGGCGGGGTCGTGCTCACAGCTTTCCTGGGCGGAGCTTACTCTTCGACGGTCACGACCGTTGCGATGTCACGTCGCGCGGCTCGCGAGCAGCGTCCGCACCTGTTCGCCGGAGGAATGCTGATTGCTTCGGGGGTAATGTATCTGCGCCTGGTCGCTTTGCTGACGCTCTTTAATCGGCACCTCGGCACCCTGCTCGCGCCGTCGTTTCTCGTCCTCGCTGCCGTCGCAATTGCAACCGGCTGGTTGTGGTCCCGCAGACCCGACCCGGTGGTTTCTCAGGTCAAGCGCGAATTTGAGCCTCACAACCCGCTCGAACTGGGCGCCGCCTTTCTTTTTGCCGGTTTCTTCCTGGCCATGCTCGTCACCACGCAGTTGGCAGTGACGTATCTCGGCCGCGCCGGCGTTCGCATTCTTGCGGCTGTCATGGGCGTCACCGATGTGGACCCATTCATCATGGGCATGACCCAGGCCGCTGGAACGCTTACGCCGGTGCCACTGGCCGCCACCGCGGTCCTGATTGCGGCGGCCAGCAACAACCTGGTCAAAGGCGTGTACTCGTATTTCCTTGCCGACCGGAAAACCGGCGTCCAGAGCCTGCCTCTCCTCGTCGGCCTCGCCGCCGCCGGCTTGATGCCCTTGTTCTGGCTCTGACCAATGCTCGATGAACATGTAGGGACAGCCGCCCTCGGCTGTCCGGCGGAGCGAAGCTCCGCTGTTCGAGCGCTGAGCTAAGTCCGCACAAACCGCAGCGAAGCCGCATTCATGCAGTAGCGAAGGCCTGTAGGTTCCGGGCCATCGTCAAAAACATGTCCAAGGTGCGCATCGCACTCAGTGCAGGAGACGGCCGTGCGAACCATCCCAAGTGTTGCATCCCGCAACTCCGTGACATTTTCCGCCGCGATCGGTTGCCAGAAGCTGGGCCAGCCGGTGCCGGAATCGAACTTCGTGGCGGAGTCGAACAGCGCATTGTCGCAGCAGATGCAGCGGTAGATTCCCTTGTCGTGCAAGTTCCAGTACTTGCCGGTGTAGGCGATCTCGGTGTCGGCGTTGCGCGTGATGTCGAAAACTCCAGTGGGAAGCTGCTTCCGCCATTCCTCGGCGCTCTTTACGACCTTGGCGATGCGGACAGTCTTCAGGCGCTCGCCAGAGTCAGAAAAAAGCACGACCGTTACTTCCTTCGGCTCGTTCTTCACGGCGGCAGCCGCCTCCGTTACCTGCGGCTTGCTCCATTGCCACAACGCGAGTCCCCCCAAAGCCGCGGCCGCACTGACTAGGAACGCACGGCGCCGAGCGTTGGCCGGCCCTTGGCGGTCCAGATCGGAATCGAACATGGCTTCCTCCTATTTGCCTGTGTAAAGGTCGGGAAATTCCTGCCGCAGATGCTCGACCTTGGGCGCGTCATTGAACATGATGTAAGGCTGATTCGGATGCAAGGCCGCGTAATTCTGGTGATACGCCTCCGCCGGATAAAACGCCTGCAACGGCACGACCTGGGTCACGATGCGATGAGGAAAAATCCCCGCCTTGTCGAGTTGCGCGATGTAGGCTTCGGCGATCTGCTTCTGTTCCTCATTGCTGTAGAAGACCACGGAGCGATACTGCGTGCCCTCGTCCGGACCTTGACGATTCAACTCTGTCGGGTCGTGCGCGACCGAGAAGAACACCCGCAGCAGTTCGCCGTAGGTGATCTGCGATGGGTCAAAAACGACCTGCACCGACTCGGCGTGTCCAGTCTCGCCTGTGCTGACCACCTCGTATTCTGCAGTCTTGGCGGAGCCTCCCGAGTAGCCGGACGTCGCGCGGATCACACCCTTTACATGCTGAAACACAGCCTGGATTCCCCAGAAACATCCGCCGGCGACCACCGCCGTCTGCTGCCCTGCAACCGAAGGACGCTTGGCGTCGAGCTCGGGCGCGGGAACGGGCGCTCGCGGGCCCGCTTTGGCAGTGCAGGCAGTAGCGGCAAGCAGTGTTCCGGTAAGAACCCACGCAAGGCGAACTGAAGATCCAGTCACTGTTTTCCCTCCAGATTACGAATTCCCTCGGCCTCCAGATTGGAGCCGCGAAAGTGGAAAAGGTTTCAACTTCCGAAAGACCCAAACAAAAGCTTGTGATCCTGGCACTTGCGTTTTTGGCAGGAGTGTCGATAATTAGCGTTCCTCTTCCCCCGAGGAGGTTCCGTGCCCTTCGTCGTCCGCCCCCTGCGCCCCGCCGCGATAGTGTGTTTGGCCGCCGCGCCTGCGCTCGCAATTCTACTGGCAACGTCGTTCATTCTATTCGCCACCGCCAGCCACGCCCAGAACGCCGCTCCCGCTCCCAACTCCGATCCAACTTATCAAGCTCTGCGCATCCTGACCCTGGGTAGCGAGGCAATAACGGTCACCAACTTCGAACTGAAGCGCGATGCCGGAACGTTCCACTTGCATTCCGGAACAGTTTGCTTCGTCGCTCCGGTGAATGGAAAAGTTACGGGCGCAGTATTCGTTGGTGAGGGCAACTTCGTGCTCGATCCCCCGCAGGAGGTCGAGCGCAAAAGCCTGAAGTTGCTGACCAAGGAAGACGAGTTCAGCGAGAAGTTCGAGCATCTGGTGCTGCGCTTCACCGACTCCACCTATGACGAAATCAAGCAGGGCGGCACTCCTGCCACAGGCGGCTGCGACGCCGGCATTTTGAAAGACAGCCAGAACACGACCCGCCATAAGCTCAAGCAAAACCTGGAGGCGCGCCTCCTGGAGGAGGTGCTCAGTCCGGAACCAAGAGCCCTATTCATCGCTTTCATCCACGGCAAGCACTACAACGACAAAGAGCTGTATGAGATTGATCCCAACTTCGGGCGCTACGAGGTCAACTTCAGGACCTACGACGAAAACAAGTGGGGGCACTGGGCGTCATTCAGCGCAACCGAGAAACAAGTGGTGAAGGCCTCCGGAAAGCCATTCAAGATTGAACATCAGCAATTGGAAACGACATTTGAGAAGAGCGGCAGCCTGTCTGGAAAGGCAACCACAACATTCGTCGCGCGGCGCAATGGGCTACGCGTTGTCGCGTTCGACTTGTTCCGTCCGCTGCGCGTGCAACGCGTGACCGCAGATGGCCAGCCGCTGTCTTTCGTTCAGGAAGACAAGAACGACGACGGGAACTTCGCAGTCATCCTTCCGAAGGCCCTTAACGTGGGCGAGACCTACACCGTGACCACTGTTTATGCAGGCAAGGAAGCAGTGAGCAATGAAGGTGGCGGCAACTATTTTCCGGTGGCGCGAGAGAACTGGTATCCAAATGATCCGGGCGGCGAGTTCGGGCAATATACGTCCTATGACATGACCTTCCGCATTCCCAAAGGAATGAAGATGGCCGCGACTGGCGTTCTGCTGAGCGAGAGTACTGAGGAGGGGAAGAATGTCACGGTATGGAAGAGCGAAGTACCCCAGACTGTCGCCGGGTTCAGCTTCGGCAGATTCAAGGAGGAGGAGGCTAAGCTGACCAAGCCCGAATATTTGATCCAGTCATTTGCCAACGAAGAGCAACCAGATTGGATCGAAGGCCTGCAACGCCGGGCCAGCGGCGACGACGTGCCATCGCTGGGCTCATCTCACGCGTCGGGAGTTGCCCTGGGAACGATGAGCACCACTGGCTTGAACAAGAAAGCACTCGCCGAGGGCGAGCTCGCCGTGCAGCTCTATACGGACTACTTCGGCCCCTCTCTGTTCAAACATATGCAGCTGACCCAGCAGACCGCATGCAACTTTGGTCAATCCTGGCCCGAGCTAGTGTGGATTCCAATCTGCTATTACTTCGACACCACCGTGCGTCATCAGCTGGGCCTGGACTGGGGCGATCGTGGTTATTGGAAGGTTGTGACTCCCCACGAGGTGGCACATCAATGGTGGGGACATACGGTCGGGTTCGCATATGGCCGGGATCAGTGGATGAGCGAGGGATTTGCGGATATGTCCGCCTCGCTTTACTTAAGTATGATCGAGAAGAATCCGAAAAAGTTCATCACATTCTGGAATGACGAGCGCGAAATCCTCCTGGAGCGCGATCCGCAGGGTTTTCGTGCCATTGACGCAGGACCGCTCACCATGGGCTACCGCACCAGCAATTCGCGCACCGGATTTGATACGACCCGTCGCCTCATCTATCCCAAGGGCGCTTACGTTCTGCACATGCTTCGCATGATGATGCGCACGAACCGGACCGGCGACCAGCAATTCAAGGAGATGATGCAGGACTTCGTCAAGACGTACTCCGGCAAAGCCGCCACGACAGAAGATTTCAAGGCCATGGTCGAGAAACACATGACCCCGGACATGGACATTGAAGGCAACCACAAGATGGATTGGTTCTTCAACGAATATGTCTACGGAACCCAGTTACCGTCCTACAAACTGGAGTCTTCGTTCGATATCGGGGCAGATGGTGACGTCGTATTCAATGTGAAGACGACGCAGTCTAATGTGGATGAGAAATTCCGGATGCTGGTGCCGATCTATCTGGAACTGGCCGACGGGAACACCGTCTACCTGGGCCACGCGAGAATTTCGGGGAATATTACGATCGAGCAGAAGATTCCGCTGAAGGGGCTGAAGACCAAGCCCCGCGCCGCCATGCTGAACTACTACGATGACGTTTTAGCTTCGCCAAACTAGCTTTACTGCAAATGAAAAAGGGGAGCTCGCAGTGCTCCCCTCGGCTCTCTTGGTTGGATCTGCCTGTTACTTGGCGGATCCACTCTGCATGGAGTCACTCGACTCGCCCAGATCCAATGCGAATTTCTTGCCCTCGAAACGAACGCCGGCCAACGAACTTGTTCCGTCACCGTTGTTCTTGACCACTGCGGCGTTGTTCTGGGCTGGAAAGGGGAGATCGACGAGCTTCGCCGGTACTTTGGCGAGCACGGTCTTACCCTTCATGATGCTGACTTCCACAGTGGGACCGGTTCCGTCCCATTGCAACTTGTAGTCCCCCGGCTTCAGCTGGGTGCCGTTGACGGTGGCGGTACTTTGCAACTGCAGTTCACCCTTTGTGGCTGCAAACGCGCTGGAGGCAAGCAAGAGTGCCAACCCCATTACCAGGCTCTTCGTGACTATCGCGAACTTCATGGTTTGCTCCTTATATTTCCCGATGTCGGGAATCGTTTGGGGCGGCCTGGGTTTTGCGACCGGAGCGAAAAAGCACTTTGTGTTTCCCCGCCAATCGCCTACAATGCTGCCGCCGGGGTAAAGCACGCAAGCCACGAGCCTGCGCCGCCGCGATGGGGGTTTTCTCACCTGGGCCGCCAAACCGAAAGTAAGAAGATCCCCAGTCCCCGCTAAGATTTCTATTCTGGCATGGCCAACGAGTCCGCTTGGCCACTCATACCCACTCACTAGAGTACGCAGTCGCTGCGCTGGAAGTTCCGTCCCTTCTAAGCGCCCTGTCACTTTCTTGGACGTAGAGAGGAACTCAACGGTAGCAAGAAAACTTCTCCAAGTTCGCGCAGAAAAAGGACAAATGCGTTGTGTTTGTGTGTGAAGGTGCAACAAAACGTTCGCGGCCGGTCAATTGTGCGCAGCCTCGTGCTGGTAGCGCCTCCCTCTGACGGTCTATGCGAAATGATCTAGTCGGCGTCGCCGTGCTGACGTTCGACCGACCAGATGCTCGCCTGATCTTTCTCGAAGGGGTAGACATGCACCATCCAATTGAAGATCACGGGGTGGAACGTGCCTCCCGCGGCGTCGCAGGCTTGCTGCGTGGTGATCGATCCCCTTAGTCCAAACTGCGGGTGCGCCTGCAGCATTTCGTTTCTGCGGTCAGCCGCAGGCGTGCAGCAATTCACGTGTTCGTGCCACTGCGCAACGCTGAGAGGGATGCGCTGGTCGAGTTGGTCTTCAGTGAAGCGCTTGGGTGCGGTGTACATCACGCCGACGAGTTTGTAGCCGTCGCCGTGCTTTTCGTACAGCAAAGACGTGGGATGTTCAGGATTGAAGCGGAATGCCGCTTCCATCGCGTATCCGTAGTTTGTGAAGTGATACACCTTCTGCGGAACTTCGGGATGGAAAATCTTGAAGCCGTCGGCGAGCGCGGCATGATAATCCGTGTACTTCTCTGACGCCTTGCGCGCTTCGACCGCGACCTGCTGAGCGCGGGCGGCATCACCTGGCTTGGGTTGGCGTAGCGCGGTCATCTTCATGTGCGGGCCCATGTCCATGTGGCCTTCCATGGAGTGCATGACGTGACTGGCAGCGTCACCGTCTTTGTCACTCCCCATGCTCGACATATCATGACCGGACATGTCCATGCCGGGCATGCTCTGTTGGCTGCCCGAAGCGGAACTCGATGTTTGTCCCCAGGCAACGCTGCAGAGCAATGCGATAGGAACTAGAGCCACGATTCGATGACGCATAACTGAGTCCCCCACGATCTCAGTGTTATGAACCCCGAGGCAGACGGTATGTTTCGGCGAGCTCGGTGCAGATTACATTTTGTTACGCAAGTAATGGGGCTAGTGGACGCAGGCCTGATCAGTTCTTGCGCTTGTAGTGAATTGGCCAGTTGACCTGCCATGTCTTGCCTCCGTCGCGGGAAGCTTCCCAGCTCCAGTCCAGTTCGTTGGCCGTAATGTTTTTCCAGACCATGCGCTGGATGACTTTCGTGCCGTCCGGGCGAACGGCTTCACGCCGGAGGATCATTTGTCCATCTTTAAACTCGCCAACAAAGTCGAGATATCCGCCTTCGTTGTCGACCCACGTCTGCTTCCAGCGGCCGGTGCTCGTGTCAAATATGGACAGGCTGGTTCCGCGCAAATGCATCGCGTCTTGACCAGAAAAATTCTCCTGCACGACGCAGCCGTCGAGGATGCGCTTGATGCTGTTGGTGCCATGATCGATCTCACCTGCGGTGGCGCCGGGCCAAGTCAGTTCCCACTCGCCCACCCAGAAGTCGAGTTGTTTCTGCTCGGCAGCGGTGCAGGGATTGGGTTGCGCAGCTTGACTGGTCGGCTGTCCGAGGGAAATCGAAACAGCAAGAAATAACAAAAAGAGCGTGCTCCAGAGCCTGGTCATGATTTTCCTCTGAGTCTCTGACGCAGCTTCGCCAAAAAGGTTTGGAAGGTGGCGGGGTTCGGCGGTTTCTGGTACACATAACTGCTTGACCGCGCAATCCATCATCTTTCTCTTCTTCGCGGGCGCACTCGGGGGCGCACTCAATTCCGTGGCTGGAGGCGGCAGCTTCATTGCCTTCCCGGCGCTCCTATTCACAGGCGTGCCTCCGATTCCGGCCAACGCCACGAATACGATTGCGCTATGGACGGCGGCGGCGGCGAGCGGAGGCGCGTATCGCAGACGCTTGGACATTCCGCGGCGCGTGATGATCCCTCTACTGGCCGTGAGTTTGATCGGTGGGCTCGCGGGCGCTGTACTGCTGCTGAAAACTCCCGCCCATACCTTTATGCGCGTTTTGCCGTGGCTGACTCTGGGTGCAACTTTGCTTTTTGCCTTTGGCAAGAAGCTGGCCGGCGGTCGAAAGTCGGCGATTGGGCATGAGGCTTCGGCTGCGGCGCTGACGGGCGCGACGCTCTTTCAGTTGGTGGTGGCCGTCTATGGAGGTTACTTCGGCGGGGGCATGGGCATCGTGATGCTCGCCATGCTGGCCGCGCTGGGCATGACCGATATTCATGCCATGAACGCGCTGAAGAGCGTGATGGGTCCGTGATCAATGGTGTGGCTGTGGTGGCGTTCATCGTGGCACGAGCGGTGTATTGGAAACACGGTGTCGTGATGATCGTTGGAGGAATTCTGGGCGGCTATTTGGGCGCGCATTATGCACAAAAAGTGCCGCAGGTGTGGATTCGGATGCTGGTGGTAGTGGTGGGTACGGGAATGACGGTGTATTTCTTCTGGAAGTCGTACTGAAAGCAGAATCGGCTACGGATCTCACCGATCAATTCTTGACGATTCGTATTGATCCGTGAGAATCCGTGTAGATCCGTGGCCAAAGCTCTTACTGGACCGGCGCAGACACATGTTCGTGGACGATCAACCACTTCCCGTCTACGTTTTCGAAGATCACCGTCCAGCGGAAGTTGCCCATCTCACCTTACCGGCCTGGCTGGTCATTTGTTCCGCCACAGTAGCGGTGGCCCAAACCAGATTGCCGTTCGAATGAATCGCATCGTCGTCGTTGACGGTGAACCTCGCGCTCTTATAGCCCGCCAGGACGCCCTTGACGCCCTTCTCGTATTCGTCCCAACTGTTGTACCTCAGGGGAGCAATGTCGAAGAAGGTGTGCGGGCCGGTGGCGTAATACCTCGCTACATTGGCAGGGTCCAGGGTGCTCCAGCCGTCCCAGATCTTCTGCAGGTAGGCTTTGTTGGGCTCAGGGCCAGCCGCCTTCTTCATGGGCGACTTCTTGGTTTGTGCGGCTGCGGACAGAGTCAGGGTGAGCAGACATAGCGAAACGGTGAAAAGGCGCTTCAGCATTGGGCTTCCTCCATGGGATCCGGCGGCATTTTCGCACAACGGGCCGAATAACTCCAATGTGCACGCGCTCTGGGTGACGTAACTTTGATTGTGTAAAAGCAAGAGGGTGTAAGTTGGCTTTGGCCTGACGAGCTAAAGCCGATCCGAAAGGAGACCT
>CAWFUU010000027.1:0-17967 GCA_963819035.1 uncultured Acidobacteriaceae bacterium
TTCGTCACCCTGCAATTAGGTCCCCGTACCTGACAGACTCACCTTCTGCGGGCTTCCGCCACCGTTGTCTGAGACGGAAACTGCTGCCGTCCATGCGCCTGTCGCGGTGGGTTTGAAGGTGACTTTGATGAAGCAACTGGCTCCTGACGCGATAGTTGCGCCGCAGGTGTGCGTCTGACTAAAGCTGCCGGCATTGGTTCCCGTGATGGTGATGCTCGTTATGCTGACTGCCGCACTGCTCTTGTTGCTAAGAGTGATGGTCTTGGCGAGGCTTGCCGTGTTCACCGGCTGATTACCAAAGTTGAGCGTTGTGGGTGCGAGCTGAATTGCAGTCCCCGTACCCTCCAGCGAAACTTCCTGAGTGCTCCCGGTGGCGTTGTCAGTCACTGAGAGACCGCCAGTTAGAAGACCAATCGCTTTCGGCGTGAAACTTACGGTAAAGGTGCAACTGGCCCCCGGATTCAACGTGCTCCCGCACGTGTGGGTCTGAGCGAACGGTCCACTGACAGCAATCTTTGAGATTTCCAATATCCCCAGGCCGGAGTTGGTCAATCTCACCGTCTTTGCCGCACTCGTGGTGTAGACGACCTGCGTCGCGAACGCCAGACTGCCTGGTGAGAACGTCACCGCCGGTAAAACACCGGTTCCGCTTAGCGGAACATACTGCGAGCTATTGGGGGCATTGTCGGTGATGCCGATTGCGGCGGTTTTGCTAGCGGCAGAGTTGGGCTCGAAGCGAACGGCGATTATGCAACTTCCGCCCGCTGCCAGTGTGGCCCCACAATTATTCGTCTGTCTAAAGCTGGGCACATTCGCGCCGGCGAGAAAGATCGTACGGATGTTCAACGCAGCGTTTCCGCTGTTCGAGAGCGTAACGTTCTTTGCAGCACTGGCCAGGTTTACGGTTTGATTGCCGAAGCTCAGGCTCGTCGGCGATAGCTTGACTATGGCGCCGTGCACAAGCTGACTCAGGGCTGACGATGTGCTGGATGCAAAATTGGCAGAACCGTTGTACGTGGCTGTGATGCTGCTAGTCCCCACTGCCAGGCTGGAAACAGCAAGAGTCGCGACTCCGCTGCCGTTCAGAGTGGAAGTGCCCAGATTTGCGGCGGTGGATTGGTCAAGGAAACTCACTGTACCTGTCGGAGCGCCCTTGGAACCCCGAACTGTTACGGCCGCGGTAAAGGTCACGGCTTGTCCAAAGTTAGACGGATTGGGAGAGGAGACCAATGTAGTTATCGTAGCTTCGGCGCTTGTATTGATGAGCACGCCCACGACTCCGTTCGCGCAGTTATTGCTACTGTTGCAGGAGTTGGAGACCATCAAGTCCGGCTTCCCATCGCCATTCACGTCCCCTACCGCCACAAAAGTGGCTTCATACCCGCCCGACGCATACGCCACTGCTTGCTGAAAAGTTCCGTCGCCGTTACCCAGCAGCACACCCACGGTGCTGCTGTTCCAGTTTGCCATCAACAAGTCCGGCTTGCCGTCCCCGTTCACGTCTGCTACCGCCACCGAAACGGACCCGCCTGATGAGGGGTACGTCACCGCTGGTTGGAAGCTTCCGTCGCCGTTGCCCAATAAAACCCCCACGACCGACGCGCCGTTCCCACAGTAGGTGTCACCGGTGGGGCAATCATTTGTCACAACCAGGTCCGGCTTGCCGTCCCCGTTCACGTCCGCTGCCGCCACAGCATATGCACCCCACCCACCTGAGCCGTAACTCACCGCCGTCTGGAAGGTTCCATCGCCGTTGCCCAAAAGCACGCCCACCGTGCCGTCGGTGCCACAGGTTGCGCTACTGCCACAGTCGTTTGCCACAACCAAGTCGGGCTTGCCATCCCCGTTCACGTCCGCTACTACCATCCAAAAGGTGGACAACCCACCCGACCCGTAGGTCACTGGTGCTTGGAAGGTTCCGTCGCCGTTGCCTAAGAGCACTCCCACCACACCACCGCCAATGCCAGCGTTGCAGCTACTAGCACACTGGCTCGCCACCACAAGGTCAGGCTTTCCGTCTCCGTTCACGTCCGCTGCCGCCACAGTGTACGCATTCCACCCACCCGAACTGTAAGTCACAGCCGTTTGGAAGGCTCCATCGCCGTTGCCCAAAAGCACGCCCACCGTGCCGTCGCAGGTCGCGCCACTGCCACATTCGTTTGTCACAACCAAGTCGGGCTTGCCGTCCTCGTTCACATCTGCTACGGCCACAGAATATGCGAGAATCCCTCCCGAGGCGTAGTTCACTGCCGTCTGGAAGGTTCCATCGCCGTTCCCCAACAGTACGCTCACTGTGCCGTTCGTACAGGAGTCGGCACTACAAGCGTTCGCCATAACTAAATCTGGCTTGCCGTCCCCGTTGACGTCCGCCACGGCCACCGAATAGGAAGAGAAATGGTTCGCGTCCGAGTTGTAGGTAACAGCGGGTGCAAAGTTCAACCCAGAAATTGGGGAAGGGCTCGCTGGGGACGCAAAACTCCTTCTGGTCGCTCCCGCCTCGCCACGGGTGAACAATGCCGATTGCGGTGCCCGGGAAATATTGTGGGGCATTGCCCTGTGTGGTTGAGTAACGGGCAGCCGATTGAGCTCATTCGACAGGGGTACGCGGCTCGACTGAGCCAGTACGAACGTGCTGATGAAAATTCCCAACAAAAAACAGGAAGAGAAAAGCGGAAGAAAGCGACGCGAGAGCATAATTTTCCCCAGCCTCGAATTTCCGCACTCTATCATCAACTCGGGCAGCGGGCCAGTGTGCAACTTTCTGCGAGGCTATTGCCGTTGCCACGGTGAGTTCGCGTGCCATCCCGACATTGTTTATGGAATCAATGACTCATTGACCACGCCCGGTGAGTTCTTACAGGACGTATATCCGCAGCATCCACCAGACAAGGAATATGGCGGCGACGGCCCCGTCAATGTGAACGATCCAGTCGCCAACTGTTTTTGGTTTTCCAAAATTGAACATTCAGCGATGGTAGCAGGCCCCGCGCGGGTGAATTGGCGTTACATCGCCATTGCGCGTGCGCCGTGAAAAGGCGCTGGTCGACTGCGGGTGAAAGTCCCGCCCGGGAACTGGGTTCGCTCCACCCGGAAGCAATCGGAGCGGCGGTGGAGGAAACGAAGCCGTCGGAGCCTCCGGTGTAGAGGGTCGCTTAGGCGACTTGGCGAGCATGCAAGCCGTAACGTGAAGTGAACGCTGAGCAGGCCTCGAAACGATTAACGCAGGAGCCCTCCCCCCGTGTTTTGTGGGCGGGCCGCCGTTGATGGGACAGTACGAGCGAACGAGTTCCATCAGACCTGCCGGGGTAATGGCGACGGCAAGCAGGCAAAGTTGACCAGTAGCAACACGGGAAGCCCCAGCGGTGATCGCGGATGCGATCAACCGGCATCTCATGAGAGACAGGCCGGGCCGTATGGGGGGACGGAGAGGCCCGTAGTACTGATGAAGCCGGGTAATGCCGGTGGAGGGAAGGGGCCTCAGTTGAAAGGAAACGCAAGAAGCAACGAAGGCGGAGGGATTGGTGTCGAACCTAACAACCCCAGCAAGCGTTCAGAAATTGCAGACGGCGTTGCACGACAAAGCGAAGGAATCGCCCAGCTTCCGCTTTTACGCCTTGTACGACAAGGTGTACCGCAAGGACGTTCTGGCATTCGCCTACGCGTGCTGCAAAGCCAATGGCGGAGCGGCAGGAGTGGACAATCAGACGTTCGAGGACATCGAGACGTACGGGGAAGAGCGCTGGCTGGACGAACTGGCGCAAGAACTGAAGAATCGAACCTATCAACCACTTCCTGTGCGGCGTGTCTATATACCGAAGCCGGACGGGAAACAGCGGCCTTTAGGAGTGCCCGCTATCCGGGATCGGACAGCGGAAATGGCAGCAGTTCTGGTTCTCGAACCAATCTTCGAGGCCGATCTACCGCTAGAGCAGTACGCCTATCGGCGAGACCGCAGCGCACTGGATGCTGTAAGACACGTCCATAAGCTGATCAACACTGGCCATGGAGAAATTGTAGACGCAGATCTCAGTCCTACTTCGATACTCTTCCGCATTCCGAGCTTTTAAAGTCGGTAGCTCGTCGCGTCGTAGACGGAGCGATACTTCATCTGATCAAGATGTGGCTGGAAGCTCCAGTCGAAGAAACGGACGAGCGTGGAAACAAGCGTCGAAGCACGCGTAATCGGGACGAAGGTCGAGGGAGTCCGCAAGGATCCCGATCAGTCCGTTGCTGAGTAATCTGTACATGCGTCGGTTCGTGCTTGGCTGGAAGAAATTGGGGCACGAGAGGCGTCTGAGAGCGTACATCGTTAATTATGCCGATGACCTTGTGATCTGCTGTCGCGACAAAGCCGCAGATGCTTTAGTCACGATGCGGGGCATGATGACGAAGCTGAAGTTAACGGTGAACGAGACGAAGACGCGGGTCTGCAAGCTGCCGGAAGAAAAGTTCGACTTCTTAGGGTACACGTTCGGGCGATGCTACTCGCCAAAGACGGGACGAGCCTATCTCGGCAGCACTCCGTCGAAGAAACGGGTGCAACGCGTCTGTGAGGCGATCAGCCAGGAAACCGGACGGAACAGGACCCTGCTGGCCCAAGAAACAGTAATCACGACACTCAATCGCATCATGATCGGGTGGGCTAACTATTTCTGTTTGGGACCAGTCAGTCCTGCTTATCGAGCTGTCGAACGACATGCTCGCAAGAGGCTGCGACAGTGGCTGTGCGCCAAGCACAAGCTGCGAGGGCAGGCAAGCAAGCAGTTTTCAATCACTACCCTGCATCAGGTGCTGGGCCTTGTCGAACTTACTACTCGGACAAGCAGCCTTCCGTGGGCGAAATCGTGAAACTTTCTCCGAGAGCCGGATGCGCGAGACGCGCCTGTCCGGTTCGATGAGCGAGAACAGGAAACAGAGCCATGCCAAACCGGATTGAGGCGCGCTCTGCGAAAGCAGCGCTTACGAATGCCACCGGGAGACTACCGCTACTGCGCCTGTTCTCGACTCCACTCATCTTTCGACCAGTTTCAAACATCTTCAGATATGAACCGAATCGAAAGAGGTCGAAGTTTGAACGCACACGCCTGGTTACGTAAACTATCCAGACTCCTCTCTCATCTTGCCTTCTCCATTGTTGAAGATTTCCGGCTTGACCGTCACCTCTTGGCACGATGCCGGCAGGCTTCACCGTTCTTCTGATCAAAGAAGGGGATCGAGGCAAACACGGGGCCGGAGAATCAGACGGCTAGGGTTTTTCCGTGGCTTCTCTCACGATCCCGGCAGCGGCTTGGCTGAAGTCCTCGCGGGGCTTGCGCTTCTTAGGATCTTGCTCTGGCCGCGCTTCGGTTCGCTTTTCAGCTTGATCGGCCTGTCGCAGCGCTTTGTCGGATTTTGTTCGCTTCTCTGACATACTTATAAGCTCCCACAGGGCGCACCCGATTGCTACGTTTGTGGATTTCAGATTGTGGGCTAGCTCGAACGCAATTCACGAACTGCTCTTGCGTAATCGTCAGTCGCGTTCTTTAACTCGGTGCTAAGGTGGTTCGGATCTTGCGCACCGGCCTTCTTGAGGGCGTCCAGAACCTCTTGCACTTTCTTCTCGGCTGTTCTTACTTCTTCAATGGTTGACATTGTTATGCCGCTCTTTCCCCCTCGGCTGTTCGATCAAGATCGCTGGCTAACTATTTTTGAATTGACTCCACGTGCTTGGTGATTGCATCCAACCTTACTTCTCCCCAGTCTTGGTCTGATTCAACCTCATGGAAGATTGTCCCCCAAATGGGCATCTCTCGATCACCTTGGGAGAGCAGTCCAGGTTTCTTTCCTTCAATGATTTCCTTCACATGCTGGTACGGAAACTTCCCGCCACTTCTTTGCGAGATCAGGGTCAAGTTGGGAACCGGATGGTTCAGGACAACTGCGTCAGGTCCATGCCCTCGCCCATCAGTTCCATGACACACGGCGCAGTGGTATTGAAAAATCTTCGCTCCCTCGACGGTGTAGTGCGCCGACGAGGTCGTCTTATCCTGTTTCTGAGCTGCCGGCAACAGAACAACCGGTAGAAGAACCAAGCCCAGAAGTAGCATTGACCATCGTTCTTGCCGGTGCATACGTACCTCCGTGCGCAACCGCTCTTCGGTTAAGGACTTAGAGAGAATCCTAATGTCGCCTACGGGGGTGCTGCATCCCAATGGTGGGAACTCGCTCTTCGGGGAGGCGAGATTTATTCGAGACGCATTAATGCTGCGCGTATGAGTACGTATTGTCAGTGATACGGGTCACATCTCTGACTCTGGGTGATCGCCGAGGATCACAACTGTTGATAAATTCCCCATAGCACGTGCGCCGTGAAAAGGCGCTGGTCGACTGCGGGTGAAAGTCCCGCCCGGGAACTGGGTTCGCTCCACCCGGAAGCAATCGGAGCGGCGGTGGAGGAAACGAAGCCGTCGGAGCCTCCGGTGTAGAGGGTCGCTTAGGCGACTTGGCGAGCATGCAAGCCGTAACGTGAAGTGAACGCTGAGCAGGCCTCGAAACGATTAACGCAGGAGCCCTCCCCCCGTGTTTTGTGGGCGGGCCGCCGTTGATGGGACAGTACGAGCGAACGAGTTCCATCAGACCTGCCGGGGTAATGGCGACGGCAAGCAGGCAAAGTTGACCAGTAGCAACACGGGAAGCCCCAGCGGTGATCGCGGATGCGATCAACCGGCATCTCATGAGAGACAGGCCGGGCCGTATGGGGGGACGGAGAGGCCCGTAGTACTGATGAAGCCGGGTAATGCCGGTGGAGGGAAGGGGCCTCAGTTGAAAGGAAACGCAAGAAGCAACGAAGGCGGAGGGATTGGTGTCGAACCTAACAACCCCAGCAAGCGTTCAGAAATTGCAGACGGCGTTGCACGACAAAGCGAAGGAATCGCCCAGCTTCCGCTTTTACGCCTTGTACGACAAGGTGTACCGCAAGGACGTTCTGGCATTCGCCTACGCGTGCTGCAAAGCCAATGGCGGAGCGGCAGGAGTGGACAATCAGACGTTCGAGGACATCGAGACGTACGGGGAAGAGCGCTGGCTGGACGAACTGGCGCAAGAACTGAAGAATCGAACCTATCAACCACTTCCTGTGCGGCGTGTCTATATACCGAAGCCGGACGGGAAACAGCGGCCTTTAGGAGTGCCCGCTATCCGGGATCGGACAGCGGAAATGGCAGCAGTTCTGGTTCTCGAACCAATCTTCGAGGCCGATCTACCGCTAGAGCAGTACGCCTATCGGCGAGACCGCAGCGCACTGGATGCTGTAAGACACGTCCATAAGCTGATCAACACTGGCCATGGAGAAATTGTAGACGCAGATCTCAGTTCCTACTTCGATACTCTTCCGCATTCCGAGCTTTTAAAATCGGTAGCTCGTCGCGTCGTAGACGGAGCGATACTTCATCTGATCAAGATGTGGCTGGAAGCTCCAGTCGAAGAAACGGACGAGCGTGGAAACAAGCGTCGAAGCACGCGTAATCGGGACGAAGGTCGAGGGAGTCCGCAAGGATCCCCGATCAGTCCGTTGCTGAGTAATCTGTACATGCGTCGGTTCGTGCTTGGCTGGAAGAAATTGGGGCACGAGAGGCGTCTGAGAGCGTACATCGTTAATTATGCCGATGACCTTGTGATCTGCTGTCGCGACAAAGCCGCAGATGCTTTAGTCACGATGCGGGGCATGATGACGAAGCTGAAGTTAACGGTGAACGAGACGAAGACGCGGGTCTGCAAGCTGCCGGAAGAAAAGTTCGACTTCTTAGGGTACACGTTCGGGCGATGCTACTCGCCAAAGACGGGACGAGCCTATCTCGGCAGCACTCCGTCGAAGAAACGGGTGCAACGCGTCTGTGAGGCGATCAGCCAGGAAACCGGACGGAACAGGACCCTGCTGGCCCAAGAAACAGTAATCACGACACTCAATCGCATCATGATCGGGTGGGCTAACTATTTCTGTTTGGGACCAGTCAGTCCTGCTTATCGAGCTGTCGAACGACATGCTCGCAAGAGGCTGCGACAGTGGCTGTGCGCCAAGCACAAGCTGCGAGGGCAGGCAAGCAAGCAGTTTTCAATCACTACCCTGCATCAGGTGCTGGGCCTTGTCGAACTTACTACTCGGACAAGCAGCCTTCCGTGGGCGAAATCGTGAAACTTTCTCCGAGAGCCGGATGCGCGAGACGCGCCTGTCCGGTTCGATGAGCGAGAACAGGAAACAGAGCCATGCCAAACCGGATTGAGGCGCGCTCTGCGAAAGCAGCGCTTACGAATGCCACCGGGAGACTACCGCTACTGCGCCTGTTCTCGACTCCACTCATTAAGCCCCGTGAGAGGAGCACAGAGGAAACGGCTTCCCTGCAAATCCCCGTGTGCTCGGTGGTGAAAATCGGCGATTCGTGCCAAGATCATAGCGGCGTGGCGAACTGTTACCTCTGAAGCCGCAAACTATTTCCCGTGCTAAAACGCATCGCGACTGCAGTCGTCCTGATCCCGATTGTGCTGGCGCTGGTCCTGCGCGCGCCGGTCTGGGTGCTGGCCATCGTGGCGGCGATCGTGGCCCTGCTGACCATTCGCGAATTCCTGAAGCTGACCGAATCGTACGGAGTGCGGCCGATGGGCTGGCCGACGTACCTCTACACGGGAATTTTCTTCGTCTGGTTGGCCCTCGGCGCCGCCGAGGATGCGCCACTTCCCTCGACCGGGAAATTCCTGGTTGTGCTGGGATTTGCTGCCGCTATCGTGCCGTTCGTTTTCCTCACTCGCGCCATGCGAACCGCAGAACTGCGCAGTGGATATCCGGCAGCTGCGGCATCCGTGTTCGCGTTTACCTACGTTGCCATGCCCATGGGCATGCTCGTGCAACTTCGCCAGCACGCTGCAGGGGCAATCTATCTGCTTTACCTGCTTCTGGTGGTCTGGGCGGGAGACATCTTCGCGTACTTCGTGGGCAAATCGATCGGACGCCATCTAATGTCTCCGCGCATCAGCCCAAAAAAAACATGGGAAGGCGCGATCGCATCGCTGGTGGCAAGCGTCGGCGTGGGTTGGCTGCTGTTCCACTACGCTCTGCCCTTGAGTTCCGCCCTGCTGCGATGGGGGCTGATCCAGCGACGCGACGGGTTGTTCGGGCTGGAGCAGCCGGATATGGGGCCGGTGATACTGCTTACGATCGCACTGAATGTGGCCGCGCAGCTCGGTGATCTGGTCGAGTCGTTGATCAAACGCGGCGCTGGAGTGAAAGACTCGGGCGCGATTCTGCCTGGCCACGGCGGCATGCTCGACCGCATCGACGCCCTGCTCTTCGCCGCCCCGGTGCTGTGGTTCTATGCGGCCTGGCACGTCATGCAGTGAGGTGTTGAATCGATGGTGGACCTGCCTCAGTATCCCCCACTGAAACCACTTCATCCCGACAGTTCTCTCAATAAAGTGAAACTTGCACAGATGGACCGCCTTTCGACCGAAACCCTGCTTTCCTCACTGCTTCCGGGACAAGAGTGTTGCCTGAAAACACGGCCGGATGGAACTATACTGGAAGGACATCACCGCATCTGCATTCTTCGCCAGCGGGGCGTGGATGTAGAAAATCTTCCCAGGGAGATCGTGATTAAGGAGCAAGCGTAACAATGCGGGCGGGACTCTATTGGCTCGACGAAGCGTGGCCAGGAAAGTTGGCGTTGGCCGCTCGTCCGCGTGGCGGAGACTGGCTCACCGACGACATCGCCAATTGGAAACGAGCGGGAATCAGCTCAGTGTTGTCATTGCTGACACCCGAGGAAGAAGAAGACTTAGATTTGCGGGATGAGGGGCGGGAGGCGAAAAGGCAAGGACTGGACTTCATTTCGTTTCCAATTCCTGATCTCCAGGTTCCCAGCTCGGAAGCAAAGCTGGCGCTAGTACTGAATGAGGTCAGCAGTGTCCTGTCGGCGGGCAAGAATGTCATTGTCCATTGCCGTCAGGGCATCGGCCGTAGTGGGCTCGTGGCAGCTTGTGTGCTTGTTAGAAACGGAATGAGCCCGGGCGCTGCAGTAGAGAAAGTGTCGGCGGCGCGCGGAGTATCCGTGCCGGAAACGCGGGAGCAACGAGAGTGGATCGATCATTACGCCGCAGCATTCACGAAGTAAGAGGCAGCGGAGTAAGGCTGTCCTGCAAATATCTATGAAACGCATCGCCATTCTGGGTTCGACCGGCTCAATTGGGCGCAGCACGCTCAGCGTGGCGGAGTCTTATCCCGACCGCTTTCAGATCGTGACGCTGGCTGCTGGCGGCAATCTGGAAGCTGCCGTCGAGCAGGCGCAGCGCTGGAGGCCGCGGGTCGTTTCGATGGCGACGGAGGCAGATGCTGACGCACTGCGTCTTCGCCTAAAAAAGGAAGCTCTCGGCGATATCGAAGTCGTGCATGGCGCGGCTGGTACGGTTCGCGTCGCAACTCATGCGGAGGTTGATTTCGTTGTCAGTGCGATCGTGGGCGTGGCCGGCCTCGAGGCGACGTACGAAGCCGTACGCGCGGGCAAGATTCTCGGCTTAGCCAACAAAGAGTGCCTGGTCGCGGCGGGCGAGCTCATCACGGCAGAAGCCCGCAAGCAGGGCAAGCCACTGCTGCCGATCGACAGCGAGCACAACGCCGTCCACCAATGCCTGCGCGGCGGGCGCATGGATGAGGTCGAGCGTATCTGGCTGACAGCTTCGGGCGGGCCGTTCCTCAACACGCCGCGCTCGGAATTCGCGGCGATCACAGTGGAGCAGGCGCTCAATCATCCCACCTGGAAGATGGGGCGGCGGATCACCATCGACTCCGCCACACTCATGAATAAAGGATTTGAGGTGATAGAGGCGTGCAGACTTTTTCACATGCCGCCCGCAAAAGTGGAAGTAATTGTCCATCCCCAGTCGACAATTCACTCCATGGTGGAGTTTGTAGATGGCAGCATACTTGCTCAGTTCTCGGTGACGGACATGCGGTTGCCGATCCTTTACGCTCTCACCTACCCGGAGCGGATTCCGTCGGATATGCGCTTTCCGGTCAGTGACCTGCGTCATCTGGACTTCTGTCCGCCGGACCTGACAAAATTCCCTTGTCTGCGGCTGGCCTACGAGGCAGCGGATGCGGGCGGAGCCAAGACGGTGGCCCTGAATGCGGCCGATGAAGTCGCGGTGGCCGCGTTTCTGGAAGGCAGCATCCGCTTTGACGAGATTCCCAGGATCATCGAAGATGTTCTGGTGGCAACGAATTCCGTCAAACTGGGTTCTATCGGAAAGGTCCTCGAAGCCGATGCAGAGGCCCGGCAATCGGCGAAGCGGCGGGTCGGGGAATTAAAGAAATCGGAAGGGCCCCGGGCAACATCTTTCGCTTAGTTTTGGAATCTAAAAGGGTGGAGAGCACGTACCTCGAATATGTCTGACTTCCTGACCTCAATCGTCGCTGTAGTGGCAGTCTTGGGCTTCATGATCCTGATCCATGAGTTCGGCCACTACGCGGTGGCCAAGTGGCTGGGTGTGCGGGTTGAGGTCTTCTCAATCGGCTTCGGAAAGCGCCTGATCGGCTTTCGGAAGGGCGAGACCGACTACCGCATCGCCGCCATCCCGCTGGGCGGCTACGTCAAGATGAGTGGCGAGAACCCGATGGATGAGCGCACCGACGATCCCAGGGAATTCTTGAACCACTCGCGCTGGCACAGGTTCCTGATTGCCGTTGCCGGGCCGGTGATGAATATTCTCCTCGCCGTCTTCCTCCTCACTACCGTCTACATGGTGCATTACGAGTATCCCGTCTATCTGGATAGACCGGCGGTCGTGCAAGGCGTGCGCAAGGATTCACCCGCAGCCCGCGCCGGCATTCAGGCTGGGGACCGGATTATCAAGATCGAAGGAGTCGACAATCCCGATCCAACGTGGGAGCAGGTGCAGCCGCGGGTATGGATGAGTCCGAATCAGCCCTTGGCGGTTACGATCAAGCGCGGCGACCAGGTTTTGGAAAAGACGCTGATGCCCAAGGCGGTGACCACCTCGGAAGTGGGATCGGCCGGATGGTTCCCCGAAGAGCCAGTGGTGATCGGCCGGCTCGATTCCGGTCTGCCGGCAGCCAAGGCCGGTATGAAAGAGAACGACAAGATCATTGCCATGAACGGGCAGCCCGTTCCCTCGATCGAGAGCATGATTGAGAGCTTGCAGCAGAGTAAGGATCAGCCGGTTGAAATAACCGTCGCTCGCGGTGATCAGACCCTGAGCTTTCACCTGCAGCCGGTATTGTCCCCGACCGAGGATCCCAAAGAGCAGAGATACAGGCTGGGCTTCGTCAACAAAGGCGTGACCAAGGTGACCAAACTGCCGTTCCCGGCAGCCCTGAGTCTGTCGCTCGAACAGAACAAGAAGTACTCGCTGCTGATTCTGGAACTGGCCAAGAAGATGGTGCAGCGCAAGATCTCGATGCGGGCCATTTCCGGCCCCATCGGCATTGCGCAGGATGCCGGTTATGCCGCGCAGCAAAAGGGCTGGACGCCGCTGATGGAACTGACGGCCGGGATAAGCCTGAATCTGGGCATCTTCAACCTGCTGCCGATTCCCATCCTCGATGGCGGTGTGATTCTGTTCCTGCTGATTGAGGGCCTGATGCGGCGCGATATCAGTATGAACATCAAGGAGCGCGTGTATCAGGCGGCGTTCGTGTTCCTGGTGCTGTTTGCGGTGATGGTCATCTACAACGACCTGATGAAGACCATTCCGGGGCTGGCGGAGAGACTGCCGTAGCTCTTCAACGTTCGTGAAATGAAAGCCGGCGGCTGAGATCAGCCGCCGGCTTGTTGTTTTACGCTGTCCTGGTTGTGCGGTGTCCGGCCTTGCCCGGCGGCTGCAAGCGCTTTGACTTCGGGCTGCAAACCGCGGGTGCCATGGGCCGGTTAGCCGTGAGCATGGCGGCGCGTACGCTGGCCGCGATTTGTTCCGGCTGCCTTCCTGCGGTGATCTCTCCGATCATGGCTGCAAACACCCGGCCCACCAGTTCTGCCGTCTGGGGAGACAGATGCGACATCTGCACGGGCTGAGCCAGTCCTCCGAAGGGATCGTCATTGGCAACGCCATTCGGCAAGTTCTGGATCGCGGTCTGGAAGTTCGGCCACGCGTTGCTGGCCGAGTCGCTGGTAAGGTTGGCGTAGAGTTGCGCCAACGTTCCGGAGTCGCCCAGGTTCACCATGGCCGGAGCGATCTGCTCAAGGGTGTGGCCCTGGCTGATCAGCCAGGAGATAAACGCCATCCCGCAGCCGGTGCTGTCGGCGTCCTGGTCGGTGTTATCGGTCTGATCGACGAAGTCGGGTGCACCGTCGTTGAGCCACGTCGGAGCAGTGGCGAAGTCGGAGAGGGCATTGTTGCCGACGACCATGGCGCACCAGCGGGAGAGGGCTTCGCCGGTACTCAGGCCGCAAAGGTTTCCATTCATCGAGCACTCGCTGAGTTCCGCTTCAAACAGGGCGGAGACGCGCATTGAGTTGCCGAAGGAAGCGCAGACTTCGATGGCGGCTCCATTGATGTAATCGCAGCCCATGTGGTCGGCTCCGCCGGTGCCGTCGGTGGCGCCGCCGAGAGCGAAGACGATGACGCTGACCGGGCCTCCGGTTGTGCCGAAGATGCCGTCATTGGCCGTGGCGACGCGATCGGCGTCGTTGACCAGATCCTGAGCATTCTGCAGTGCGGGTGCGCCGAGCGAGGGGTCGACGTACACGGTGCACCGGCCGCTGGGACTGGTTCCTACGAATTCAGAGGTGCCCTGGTAGCTGGGCCATGCGGGCGCGACCGGAGTGTCACGCTTGATGGCGACAGTTTTCTTTTGGGAGTGATCTGCCTTGATGCGGTGATTCATTAAACGCCTCCATTTACGGACATAGGATGGTGAGGGATCGAGGCGGCACGTTACAGCCCCGTCTTTCGCCAGAGGTGGGCCCAGACGTTCTTACTGCCCCATGGAATGGTAATTGGGATGATTTCACAGAGACCAAGAGAGAGCAATCCGTTACAGAATCCGGCGAATGCTCGAACTGGGGAAGGGGTATATCGCACACAATTTTTTTATCACGTTCGCTGTAAATCTATGATTCCGTTAACGTTATGCCTGTCGGATCGGGCATGTTGCCGGCAAAATATTGAGCCGCATAGACTTACAGGCAAAATATTCCGGAATAAGGAGTTAGGGGCAGACATGCGGGGAAACGCCCAAGTTCCTTCGCTCGGGGAGTGCTGATGGCAGTTTTCGCTCACGATCTGATTCTCAGCGTTCTACAACCTCAGTCAAGGTTGTGCGTCACAGGAATTGGAAATTTGTTTGTGGATAGCTGTGGAAAAGGAAAAGGGCGGTGACGAGTCAAGGTTCATGTCCCAGTCAGCTTGGCGTTTGAACACGCTGGAAAGATTTGGTCGCCAGAGTTGCGCGTGTCCAGACTGACTATTGCTGTCAGGCGTTTCCTTCACCGAGAAATGGGTAGTACCGGTCACTGGGTGAAACGGAGATGTTACGACAATGCGACAAATAACGTCATCCTAGTGTAGTGTCCCATAAGTAAGTGGCATTAGTATTGCAAGGTAAATAGGTGTCTCTGATGCACAATGGAGGTGCCTATGGCGATGGGACGACCGAAAGCGGCGTTGGTGTTGAGCCCGGAGCAGCGTGCGCAACTGGAAAGCATGGCCAGTTCCCGTTCGCTTCCGGCGGGACTGGTAACTCGGGTACGAATTGTTTTGCTGAGCGCGGCGGGAAAGATGAACCAACAGATTGCCCGGCAATTGGGATTGAGCAACGCCACCGTGGGCAAATGGCGGCGACGCTTCGTGGAGCAGGGGGTGGCGGGACTGCATGACGAGTTGCGCCCAGGCCGTCCGCGACCGATCAGCGATGAACGAGTGGCCCAGTTGGTGCGCAAAACACTGGAGACAAAACCGAAAGGCGGCACGCACTGGAGTGTGCGGCAAATCGCAGGCCAGACCCGGCTTTCGAAATCCACGGTGCACCGCATTTGGCGGGCCTTCGGGCTGGGGCCGCACCGGCAGCGCCACTTCAAGCTCTCGACTGATCCGTTTTTCGTGGAGAAGGTGCGCGACATCGTGGGACTGTACTTGCATCCCCCGGAAAACGCGGTGGTCCTGTGTGTGGACGAGAAGAGCCAGATTCAGGCGCTGAAACGCACCCAGCCCATGCTACCCATCGGGCTGGGGTACGTCGAAGGCGTCACCCACGATTATCGGCGTCATGGAACCACGACCCTGTTTGCCGCGCTGGACACAGCCAAGGGCACGGTGCTCACGCGCTGTCGGCAACGACATCGGCATCAAGAATATCTGGACTTTCTACGGCAGATCGACAACAACGTGCCGCCGGACCTGGACGTGCACGTGATCGTGGACAATTACGCGACCCACAAACATCCGCGGGTGAAGCGCTGGCTGGCAACGCGACCCCGCTTTCATGTGCACTTCACTCCGACCTACGCCTCTTGGCTCAATCAGGTGGAGATCTGGTTCCACCGCATCACGCAGCGAGCTATCCGGCGCGGAACCTTTCGCAGCGTGAAAGAACTGGTGACCAAGATCGATCAATTCGTCGCAAACGATAACCAGAACGCCCAGCCCTTCGTCTGGACGGCAACAGCAGATTCCATCTTCGCTAAAGTCCAGCGACTATGTGAACGTATTTCCGGGACAGGACACTAGTTTGTGAGCGTAGTAATATCTTTTCTCGTTTCCCCAGCCTAGAACTCTTGCCTGATGCAGCAGCCTCCGCGCCTGTGCTTCTTTTTGGTAGACTCTCTCCCACTCGGCGATCGGAATTTCCTTTGTCCGGTCGCCACCGCCGAGCCGCGCAAGTCGGTCCTGAAGCACTCTCGCCGGATGCTTGAATAGATACTCATATTCGACGCGTTCTGCGCGAATATCGAAGCGCACTTGCTGCTGATGAAGTGCCCAATCCATGAGTGGCCTAGTATGTGGCAGCGGAGCCAAGCGGCCTTACGAAAATTGCTTCCGTCGATCTTACCCCAATGAGTGTAATGGGGATGTTTGTGCGCCGGGATAAACCGGCATGAAGCAGAGGAGGAAGAAGCCTTACAAGAAAGGAATAGCGATCCACTTGGCCTCGAGTCTTGCGCTGTTACCCGTGAGGGACGCAGCGAAGCGTAGATAGAGGATAGGCGGGGTGGGACATTGAGCCGCGAAACATACAACCCGGACGCCGACGCGGTAAATATGCGCGGAAGGCAACATGGACGGGAGCGATAACGCGAGTTCCTGTACAGTCCGGCGTGGTCGAAGACCCCACGGCACGTCTAGAAACTTCATGCACGAGAACCGGGAGACCTCGGAGACACCTGCAGCCCAATTGGGCGGTAGGTCGGCGGGTGAAGGCTCAGGCCGCACGACCCGCGTGTACGTCTGCGAGGAGTCACACAGTGGCGTACTACCTATGAACCATTCGAACAAAGACACGAAGACGTCGGCGGAGAGTGGGGAGGGAAGGCCGCTGATCAAGGAGAACGCCGTCCCACCTAACACGTACCCGACGCAGAGCGGGAAGGGCGTGTCCCAGGGGTTGGCAGGCGTGCGGAAAGCAGCACGGGAACACAAGGAGATGAAGTTCACCGCCTTGCTCCACCACCTGACTGTCGATCTACTCCGGGAAAGCTTTTACTCGTTGAAGAGGAAAGCCGCACCGGGAGTGGATGGAGTCACGTGGCAGGAGTATGAGTCCGGCCTGGAGGATCGGCTCGTCGATCTGCACGGACGGGTTCATCGTGGAACGTATCGAGCGCAGCCCTCGAGAAGAGTGTACATACAGAAAGAAGATGGGCGGCAACGTCCATTGGGAGTCGCGGCCCTGGAAGACAAGATCGTCCAGCAAGCTGTGGTCACCATCCTCAATCAGATTTACGAGGAAGACTTTCTGGGATTCTCGTACGGGTTTCGCCCGGGGCGTAGCCAGCATGATGCGCTGGATGCGCTGTCGTATGCGCTCCTAAAGAAGAAGGTGAACTACATTCTGGACGCGGACATCCAAGGCTTTTTCGATAACCTCGACAAGGACTGGATGATCAAGTTCATGGAGCATCGCGTGGCCGATCCTCGCATACTGAGGCTCATTCGAAAATGGTTAAAGGCCGGAGTGATGGAGGAAGGCCGATGGTCGGAGCCGCAGACGGGTACGCCACAGGGCTCGGTGGTTTCACCGTTGCTCGCCAACGTGTACCTGCACTACAGCTTCGATCTTTGGGTGAATGTCTGGCGCCAGAAGTGGGCGCAAGGCGAGGTCGTGGTCATCAGATATGCCGATGACACGATCGTGGGATTTCAGATATCACGGACGCGGATCGCTTTTTGGAACACTTGCGAGAGCGGTTGGCGAAGTTTGAACTGGAACTACACCCGGATAAGACGCGCCGGATCGAATTCGGGCGATATGCCGAAAAGAACCGGAAACGTAGAGGAGAAGGGAAGCCGGAGACGTTCGACTTTCTGGGCTTCACGCATATCAGCGGGAAGAACAGTCTAGGGCGCTTCATGGTACGGCGCACAACGATCCGCAAACGCATGCGAGGCAAGTTGCGCAAGATCAAGCAGCAGCTTCGGATGCGCATGCACGATCCGCTGCCCCAAACTGGAAGATGGCTGCAGTCGGTCGTCCAAGGCCACTTCAATTACTACGCGGTACCAGGAAACCTCGCGAGCCTGGGGGCGTTCCGTGACCGGGTGCTGGCGCTATGGTGGCGAACTCTGCGCCGCCGGAGCCAGCGACACCGGCTCTCATGGACGCGTATCCTCGCCTTGGCTTCGCGATGGCTTCCTCAACCGAGACGCTGCATCCCTTTCCCGATGCACGCTTTGCCGCCATTCATCTGCGATAAGAACCGGATGCGCTAACGAGCGCCCGTCCGGGTCCGAGGAGGGGGTCGTGAGCAATCACGATCCCTACTCCGATCA
>CAWFUU010000028.1:0-75292 GCA_963819035.1 uncultured Acidobacteriaceae bacterium
GGGAGTGCTGATGGAAGTTTTCGCTCACGATCTGATTCTCAGCGTTCTACAACCTCAGTCAAGGTTGTGCGTCACAGGAATTGGAAATTTGTTTGTGGATAGCTGTGGAAAAGGAAAAGGGCGGTGACGAGTCAAGGTTCATGTCCCAGTCAGCTTGGCGTTTGAACACGCTGGAAAGATTTGGTCGCCAGAGTTGCGCGTGTCCAGACTGACTATTGCTGTCAGGCGTTTCCTTCACCGAGAAATGGGTAGTACCGGTCACTGGGTGAAACGGAGATGTTACGACAATGCGACAAATAACGTCATCCTAGTGTAGTGTCCCATAAGTAAGTGGCATTAGTATTGCAAGGTAAATAGGTGTCTCTGATGCACAATGGAGGTGCCTATGGCGATGGGACGACCGAAAGCGGCGTTGGTGTTGAGCCCGGAGCAGCGTGCGCAACTGGAAAGCATGGCCAGTTCCCGTTCGCTTCCGGCGGGACTGGTAACTCGGGTACGAATTGTTTTGCTGAGCGCGGCGGGAAAGATGAACCAACAGATTGCCCGGCAATCTGGATGAGCAACGCCACCGTGGGCAAATGGCGGCGACGCTTCGTGGAGCAGGGGGTGGCGGGACTGCATGACGAGTTGCGCCCAGGCCGTCCGCGACCGATCAGCGATGAACGAGTGGCCCAGTTGGTGCGCAAAACACTGGAGACAAAACCGAAAGGCGGCACGCACTGGAGTGTGCGGCAAATCGCAGGCCAGACCCGGCTTTCGAAATCCACGGTGCACCGCATTTGGCGGGCCTTCGGGCTGGGGCCGCACCGGCAGCGCCACTTCAAGCTCTCGACTGATCCGTTTTTCGTGGAGAAGGTGCGCGACATCGTGGGACTGTACTTGCATCCCCCGGAAAACGCGGTGGTCCTGTGTGTGGACGAGAAGAGCCAGATTCAGGCGCTGAAACGCACCCAGCCCATGCTACCCATCGGGCTGGGGTACGTCGAAGGCGTCACCCACGATTATCGGCGTCATGGAACCACGACCCTGTTTGCCGCGCTGGACACAGCCAAGGGCACGGTGCTCACGCGCTGTCGGCAACGACATCGGCATCAAGAATATCTGGACTTTCTACGGCAGATCGACAACAACGTGCCGCCGGACCTGGACGTGCACGTGATCGTGGACAATTACGCGACCCACAAACATCCGCGGGTGAAGCGCTGGCTGGCAACGCGACCCCGCTTTCATGTGCACTTCACTCCGACCTACGCCTCTTGGCTCAATCAGGTGGAGATCTGGTTCCACCGCATCACGCAGCGAGCTATCCGGCGCGGAACCTTTCGCAGCGTGAAAGAACTGGTGACCAAGATCGATCAATTCGTCGCAAACGATAACCAGAACGCCCAGCCCTTCGTCTGGACGGCAACAGCAGATTCCATCTTCGCTAAAGTCCAGCGACTATGTGAACGTATTTCCGGGACAGGACACTAGTTTGTGAGCGTAGTAATATCTTTTCTCGTTTCCCCAGCCTAGAACTCTTGCCTGATGCAGCAGCCTCCGCGCCTGTGCTTCTTTTTGGTAGACTCTCTCCCACTCGGCGATCGGAATTTCCTTTGTCCGGTCGCCACCGCCGAGCCGCGCAAGTCGGTCCTGAAGCACTCTCGCCGGATGCTTGAATAGATACTCATATTCGACGCGTTCTGCGCGAATATCGAAGCGCACTTGCTGCTGATGAAGTGCCCAATCCATGAGTGGCCTAGTATGTGGCAGCGGAGCCAAGCGGCCTTACGAAAATTGCTTCCGTCGATCTTACCCCAATGAGTGTAATGGCGATGTTTGTGCGCCGGGATAAACCGGCATGAAGCAGAGGAGGAAGAAGCCTTACAAGAAAGGAATAGCGATCCACTTGGCCTCGAGTCTTGCGCTGTTACCCGTGAGGGACGCAGCGAAGCGTAGATAGAGGATAGGCGGGGTGGGACATTGAGCCGCGAAAACATACAACCCGGACGCCGACGCGGTAAATATGCGCGGAAGGCAACATGGACGGGAGCGATAACGCGAGTTCCTGTACAGTCCGGCGTGGTCGAAGACCCCACGGCACGTCTAGAAACTTCATGCACGAGAACCGGGAGACCTCGGAGACACCTGCAGCCCAATTGGGCGGTAGGTCGGCGGGTGAAGGCTCAGGCCGCACGACCCGCGTGTACGTCTGCGAGGAGTCACACAGTGGCGTACTACCTATGAACCATTCGAACAAAGACACGAAGACGTCGGCGGAGAGTGGGGAGGGAAGGCCGCTGATCAAGGAGAACGCCGTCCCACCTAACACGTACCCGACGCAGAGCGGGAAGGGCGTGTCCCAGGGGTTGGCAGGCGTGCGGAAAGCAGCACGGGAACACAAGGAGATGAAGTTCACCGCCTTGCTCCACCACCTGACTGTCGATCTACTCCGGGAAAGCTTTTACTCGTTGAAGAGGAAAGCCGCACCGGGAGTGGATGGAGTCACGTGGCAGGAGTATGAGTCCGGCCTGGAGGATCGGCTCGTCGATCTGCACGGACGGGTTCATCGTGGAACGTATCGAGCGCAGCCCTCGAGAAGAGTGTACATACAGAAAGAAGATGGGCGGCAACGTCCATTGGGAGTCGCGGCCCTGGAAGACAAGATCGTCCAGCAAGCTGTGGTCACCATCCTCAATCAGATTTACGAGGAAGACTTTCTGGGATTCTCGTACGGGTTTCGCCCGGGGCGTAGCCAGCATGATGCGCTGGATGCGCTGTCGTATGCGCTCCTAAAGAAGAAGGTGAACTACATTCTGGACGCGGACATCCAAGGCTTTTTCGATAACCTCGACAAGGACTGGATGATCAAGTTCATGGAGCATCGCGTGGCCGATCCTCGCATACTGAGGCTCATTCGAAAATGGTTAAAGGCCGGAGTGATGGAGGAAGGCCGATGGTCGGAGCCGCAGACGGGTACGCCACAGGGCTCGGTGGTTTCACCGTTGCTCGCCAACGTGTACCTGCACTACAGCTTCGATCTTTGGGTGAATGTCTGGCGCCAGAAGTGGGCGCAAGGCGAGGTCGTGGTCATCAGATATGCCGATGACACGATCGTGGGATTTCAGTATCAGACGGACGCGGATCGCTTTTTGGAACACTTGCGAGAGCGGTTGGCCAAGTTTGGACTGGAACTACACCCGGATAAGACGCGCCGGATCGAATTCGGGCGATTTGCCGAAAAGAACCGGAAACGTAGAGGAGAAGGAAAACCCGAGACGTTCGACTTTCTGGGTTTCACGCATATCAGCGGGAAGAACAGTCTAGGGCGCTTCATGGTGCGGCGCACGACGATCCGCAAACGCCTGCGAGGTAAGTTGCGCCAGATCAAGCAGCAGCTTCGGAGGCGCATGCACGATCCGGTGCCCCAAACCGGAAGATGGCTGCAGTCGGTCGTCCAAGGCCACTTCAATTACTACGCGGTACCAGGAAACCTCGCGAGCCTGGGGGCGTTCCGTGACCGGGTGCTTGCACTATGGTGGCGTACTCTGCGCCGCCGGAGCCAGCGCGACCGACTCTCATGGACACGTATCCTCACATTGGCTTCACGCTGGCTTCCTCAACCGAGCACGCTTCATCCCTTTCCCGATGCACGCTTTGCCGCCACTCATCCGCGATAAGAACCGGATGCGCTAATCAGCGCTCGTCCGGGTCCGAGGAGGGGGTCGTGAGCAATCACGATCCCTACTCCGATCACCAGTTCAGCGAGCCGGGTGTGTGGGCTACAATCTTGTCGAGCCGCATAAATGCTGGAAAGTCGTCAGGTTCGCAGGGCAAGACTCGCACGAGAAATAGCACGTAAGCGTCATTCACTATACGTGATGAAGATCGCGCAGGGTAAATTGCCCTCGTCGGTAAAAGAGCGGCACGCAACCCGCATTCAGCAACTGACCGAGGAACTGCTAAAACTAGAGGTTGAATATCACGACCTGAACGTCAAACAGATTCGTGAGGAGTTGAAGGGTGGGGAGTCAGCCCCTTGAGGTTTTGAGTGTAAACGGGATTTGTCGCCAATCAGCGAGTCATCTCAAGGTTGCGTATAGGAACTCGCTGAAAGGCAAGTCTGTGACCTGTCGGTATTCAGGCCACTTCATCGGAACGAAAGTCTCACGCACGCGCTCGGCTGGTATTGCGTCTCCGATGATTAAACCCGTGATATCGTTTCCATCTTTTAGGAGTTCATCTAATCCGTAGGCCTTTAGGACCGGGCCTTCAGGTGGGTACACCCGCACCTCCCACAGTACCACAGTACACTGATAGCCATTTGGTTCACACTTCTGTCGCACGCTTGGCACCGACCGAAGTCGAGCAAGCGTGCCATCTTGACGATAACAGTAGTCAGCGTACACTCGTAGGCTCTCATCGTCCGTTGGAAACATTGCGACGCGAACAATCTTGGCGTCCCGGTACCACACTAACGCCATCGGTTTCGGGCTTCCTGCTCGGCTCCAAGATCCTCTGGTGTCGAACTCCACCCAGCCTGTCGATTGTCCATAGGCAGAAGTAGTCTGTGCGAAAATGCGCGGGACTTGTGAGTCGGAATAGTCCTCGACATTCGCACAGTACTTTGTGACGGTCATTAGGTCCATCGTCTGCGACCTATCGAATATTGATTGAGCCCATAACGGCGTAGTGATAACAATCACGAAGAGCAAATGTGAGAATCGGTGCATTGGAGTCTCCCCGGTTGGCGAGTCTGCCAGCGTTACAAAAATTATACGCCCGAGTTTCACCACAGTCGTTAAGCAGATGAGATGAGAAGGCCGGTCTCCGGCGGGATGCTGTACGCTCCCAAGTTATCAACGTGCTCGAAGCACAAGCGATAAAGGAGACCGGCAATGAAGAAGACTAGCACCGAGGTGGCAAAGCAGAGCAGGAATATTTCTCAGCAGAGACTGACCATCGGATTGGATCTGGGAGATCGCAACAGCTGGTATTGCGTGGTGGATGAAGCCGGCCGGATACAACTGGAACAGCGAGTCCGGACGACGGCGAAAGCGTTGCAGGAAGTTTTCGGGGGGATGCCGCGCAGCCGGATCGCGCTGGAGATTGGGACGCATTCGCCCTGGATCAGCCGTCTGTTGAGCGAGTTGGGGCACGAAGTGATCGTGGCGAATGCCCGCAAGGTGCGGTTGATCGGGGAGAGCCGTAAGAAAGACGATCGGCTCGATGCGCAGACCTTGGCGCGACTGGCCAGGATCGATCCCGAGTTGCTGTATCCGGTGAAGCATCGCAGTGCGGAGGCGCAAGCGGATCTGATGATGATTCGGGCGCGGGCCAGCCTGGTGCGAGCGCGCACAGGGTTGGTCAACGCGGCGCGCGGACTGGCGAAGTCGTACGGAGAGAGATTGCGCGGCTGCAACGTGCGCAATATGAATCCGGAGAAAGCCGAGAATCTCAGCCCGGAACTGCAGCGGGCCCTGGAGCCGTTGCTTGCGGCCATCGAAGAGGTGAGCGAACGGATCGTGGAGTACAACGACCGGATCGAGGCACTGGCGCAAGCGAGTTACCCGCAGGTGGAGTTGCTGAAGCAGATCAAGGGAGTGGGTACGCTGATCGCGTTGACCTTCCTGCTGACGTTGGAAGATCCGCATCGCTTCCATAAGAGCCGCGATGTGGGCGGCTATTTGGGACTGCAGCCAGGACGCATGAACTCGGGAGAGAGCGAGCCGCAGCTGCACATCAGCAAAGAGGGCGATCCCTATCTGCGGACGCTGCTGGTGCAGGGAGCGCAACACATTCTGGGACCATTCGGCATCGACTGCGACCTGGCGACGCTGGGGATTGAAACTGGCGGAGCGTGGCGGAAGGAACGGAAAGAAGCGAGCGATTGTGGCCACGGCAAGAAAGCTGGCAGTGCTGCTGCATCATCTGTGGGTGAGCGGAGAAGTGTACGAGCCCTTGCACAACAGCAACCTAATAACAGTTGCAGCAGATGCGTAAAAACTAAAACGCAAAACAAAATCAAAATCGTTCCAGGAAGAGAAAAGACAAAAGCCCAAAGCCGAGTTCCGGTGACTGCGTCAATGGCCTGGGCCACGTTCCACTCTTAAGTGAAACGACAGGTCGCCAAACAGATAGCAGCACCGGCTGAATTGAGAACGCCCAACATGCACCGAGCGAAACGAATCGCTCCTCGAGAGTGCGGATGGAAGCATGGCGACAGCGGCAACTCGGCGGGAAAGAACTTTGCAGCGAAAAACATCAAGAGCTCACTATGAATCCAGAATTCCGTTGACTCCGACCGGCCTTCTCATGGAAGGCCTTTTCACCAGAGCGCAAGGAAAACTAGTTTGACTCGCGGTAGATGAGTGCAATCGGGGATTTATCAACGATTATCGGGCCACCCGCGTGCGAAGAACCTGTAGGGTTGCTGCGGGTGCTACACTTCCCGTCAACTGGGAGTTGCCTCCCTCTCGAAAAAAGGAGCCATTGTGAACCGCTTCTTGGGGTTTTGCTTTTTCGCATGTCTTCTGCTTCCGCCCGGCGCCTCTAATGACCCACGCCCACACAATCTTCTGTTGGTCGCGAACCAAATGGAACACAGCGTTTTGCTTGTGGATCCTATGTCGAAACAGGTTCTGGCCACAGTGGGAGTTGACATTAACGGACACGAAGTCGCTGTCTCCCCGGACGGTCGCTTCGGCTACGTTCCCATCTACGGAAACACATGGGTGGGAAAGCCCGGCTCGAATGGAAGTACGATTCAGGTCGTCGACCTGCGCCGGGCGAGGACCGTTGCCGTCATCGATCTCGGCAAAGAAGTTCGTCCGCACTCTGCGCACTTTGGGCCTGACGGACTGCTGTATGTTTCGGCAGAACTCGCCAATGCCATCTACATCGTGGACACAAATACTCGCTCTCTCGTGGGCGAGATTCCTACTGGGGCCAGCCATACCCACATGTTCGTGATCTCTCCTGACGGCCAGAGGATCTACACCGCAAATAACGAAGCGGGCAGCGTGAGTGTTCTCGATTTGCGAGCGCGGACTTTGCTCGCGACGATTCCAATCTCTAAGCGAGTGCAGCGCATCTCGATTTCACCCGACTGCAAATTCGTTTTTACGCAGGACCAGGAAACACCGCGCATCGTGGTCATCGATGCGGCGACCAACGCGGTCGTCCGATCGATTTCCCTCCCGAGGATTGTGTTCTCTTCCATTGCCACAAAAGACGGCCATTGGCTCCTTGCCAACTCCGAATCAGGCAAGCTCTTCGTCGTAGATCTGGCCAGTGGAGCGGTTGCAAAAACGTTCGACACCCCGGATGTGCCGGTTCTACCAACCCCAGGAGAATTCGCGCTGGCGCCAGACGGCATACACGCCTACGTGACCTGTCCCCAGGGCGGCACGATCGAGGTCCTGAATCTAAAAGATTCGAAGATGGAAGAGCCCATTCGGCTCACAAAAGGCGTGGACGGCATGGCTTGGGTACCTTCGGCGTCAAATTGATCTGCTTCCGGGACGTAAGCTTCTTCCAACTTGTCGGCTGGCGCACGCCTGAATCAGAGACAGTGATCGAGATTGTTCCCAAGTTGACGTTCGACCCAACGTAACTGTTGTACCCAGGCCGTTACACTCAAATTCCACGCCACGCTGGGAAGGTGAGCGTGATAGAGATATTTCAATAGTCACCTGACTGAAGTGGCCACTTCTTAACGCTCTCCGGTGGTCGATGGCCATCTTACAAACTGGAACGAAGTCTGGTTGAGGAGTAGCATATTCGGTATCCGCAGGGCGTGTTCGACCACTTCGAGAAATCAGTTTCTAGGAGGCAAGATGTCGAACTCTCGTTGGTCAATTCTCACTATCCTAATGTTGGCTGCAGGTCTGGCGTTTGCGCAGCCTTCACAGCAATCGCAAGCTCCAACACCAGACAAGCATGCTGGAATGCAGCACGAAGAGAGCGCGGATCAGCATCTGCAGATGCTCTCCGAGAAGCTCAACCTTACCGACGACCAGAAAGCAAAACTAAAACCAATCTTGCAAGATCAGATGCAGCAGATGAAAGCAGTCCGCGAGGACAGTTCTCTTTCCGAGGAGCAGAAGCGGGCTAAGATGAAATCGATTCACGAATCCTTACATGACCAGATCAATGCCGTACTCACACCCGAGCAGCAGGCTAAGTTTAAGCAAATGAGGCAAGAGCAGATGCAGAAGCACAAAGGGATGGAGGAAGGCAAGGAGCACGAATAGGACAGTTCTTTTTCGGGCCGCCGTTACAAGATATTTCTAACGGTGGCTCGATTCCTTCTGAATCGCCCCTCATTGAATTAACTCCGCTAATGATTCGATTTCTCCACTGACGAAAACAGGCATTGCACAAGTGAGCGCGGGGAAAACCGGCATCGAGCCGTAGCAGTTCCCCTTCGAAAACCCCCGAGAGTGCGACAAACGGTGATACGCTGGCGATCAACAACGCAACTAGCGGCGAGAACGGCATTCTCTGCGAAGCGTGAGCTTTGTAGGGATTTTGCGCCTTTGCGCGAACTAAGGCCTGGTTCCTTGCAGCCGTTCGAGACGGCGCAACCTATGTGGATACAGCTTTTACAGTGAGTAAGGGAGCGCTCTTCGTCGTCGTGAAGGGGTTTGATGCGAACGGGAAGAGTTACTCGCAGGCAAGGAACATTACTGCCCATAGGGTGGGAGTGGCGCTTCTACGGAGGCCCTTTTTTTAGAAAAGCGTGCGTCCCCGCAGAGTCTGTGTCGTAACTTTTCTTTCGCCCCCTGCGGGGCTTGTTCGTCCGGACCCCGTCCACGGCTTGCGCCGTGGGCTTTATTCTGTCGCCGCATCGCGGCTGGATGCGTGGCGCAACCAGGCGCCTTCCTCTGCATGCTAGCTAACAACTCACGCCCACGCGTTGCATTCGCTTGTTTTTCGCCTGGCATTGATTCGGCTGGGGTTCGAGCAAGGCCCGCTTTTTGCGTGTTAAACTAGTAATTCCCATGGCTACGATTCAACGCAGGAAGACCGTTACGACCGTCGTCGGAGGTGTGCGCGTCGGGTCGGATGCACCGGTTGTGGTGCAATCGATGACCAACACCGACACAGCGGACGTCCCATCAACTGTGCAGCAGGTGGCGGCTCTGGCCCGTGCTGGGTCCGAACTGGTGCGGGTTACGGTGAACAACGATGAGGCGGCGGCGGCCGTGCCCCGGATTGTCGAGCAACTCGACAAGCAGGGCGTCCGCGTGCCGATTATTGGGGACTTTCATTACAACGGGCATGTGCTGCTCACAAAGTATCCGGAGTGTGCCCGGGATCTGGCGAAGTACCGGATTAATCCTGGGAACGCCAGCATTGGGCGAACTGGGGACTCCAACTTCCGCACCATGATTGAAGTCGCGGTCAAGAATGAGAAGCCAGTGCGAATCGGCGTGAACTGGGGATCGCTCGACCAGACGCTGTTGACGCAGATGATGGACGACAATTCGCGGCTGCCCGAACCTAAGGATGCGCGCGAAGTGACGATGGAAGCGATGGTGGTGAGCGCGCTGAATTCGGCGGAACTGGCGAAGAAGTACGGGCTGAGAGCGGACCAGATCATCCTGAGCGCGAAGGTGAGCGGAGTGCAGGATCTGATCGACGTGTATCGTGCGCTGGCGGCGCGGTGCGATTACCCGCTGCATCTGGGGCTGACCGAGGCCGGGATGGGGGCGAAGGGCGTGGTGGCCTCAAGCGCGGCAATGGGCGTGGTGCTGCAGGAGGGCATTGGCGACACGATTCGGGTTTCGCTGACGCCTGCGCCCGGGGGCGATCGCACCGAAGAAGTGCGGGTAGCGCAGCAGATTCTGCAGTCGATGGGGATTCGCAGCTTCACGCCGCAGGTTACGGCTTGCCCGGGATGTGGACGCACGACCAGCACGTTTTTCCAGGAGATGGCGGAGCAGATTCAGTCTTACCTGCGCGAGCAGATGCCGGCGTGGAAAGGGCGCTACGTGGGCGTCGAGGAGATGAAGTTGGCCGTCATGGGCTGCGTGGTCAACGGGCCAGGGGAGTCGAAGCATGCCAACATTGGCATTTCGCTGCCGGGAACGTTCGAGGAGCCCAAGGCTCCGGTTTATGTGGACGGGCGGCTGTTCACAACGCTGAAGGGGGATCGGATCGTGGCGGAGTTTATCGAGATCCTGGACGAGTACGTGGATTCGCATTACGCGGCAAGGGAAGCTGAAGTCGCTGCCCGGCAGTGAACGGGTGCCTGCATCCTTAAGGGAGTCTGAGCTCCTCTTTCGCCCCGCTGGGGCTAGATCAATTCTTGCTTGCTCCCCAGGGCTTGCGCCCTGGGCTCTATTCTTCCGCCGCTTCGCGGCTGGGAATCGCTGGCCAAAACGAGTTCTGACTCCTACTGGCCGCTCAGAAGGAAAATGGGGTTCTGCAGCGCGGGCTGGCCGCCCGGCGGGGCTGAGGCCGCGCTGAAGGGCGTGGCTAAGTCGGTGACCAGTTGATCTGGAGTGTTGACGCCTCCGGTGGAGAGGGTACTTGTGGTCGCGATGATGTCGGCGATGGAGCCGGCGTCGCAAATGCTCACATACACGTGGCTGCTGTCAGCGGCGGCCGCGGCGAACATGCGGAAGCGCGTCGTGCCGGGAGCGTAGGTTGGAGCCGGGTCGCAGGATGATACCCGAGCTACGGCGTACTGCGTGGCCCCGAACAGCGGCTGGCCCAGCAGGGAAATCGACGGCGGCAGCAGGGAAGTGGACGCCGAAATCGGTTTGACGGTCATGCTGCGGGCGTCGTAGACCGTGAGCCTGGGGATCACGCACGACCCCGACACACCGGAACCGGTTGGACATGCGCTCAGGGTCTGATAGCTGGCCACGTAAAAACGGGATCCGTCAAGCATGACCGCGACGGAGACGGGCGCGCATCCGCTGGGGCAAGGAGCATTGGCGCCTGTGGTCATGGAGATTGCGGACAGGAGCGTGGGCGCGTCCGAGGTCGCATCAAAGACGTAGACGGCTGCGGCCGTGGGATTGGTCACGTAGAGCCGGTTGCGGGTTTTGTCGTAAAGGGCAAAGTTGGCGCCCGGCCCGCCCACCGACTGACTCGACGTCACGGTGTTCGTGGCGGTGCTGATGGTGAGCAACTGTCCGTCCCCCTGAGTGACGACGTACACAAACCTGCTGTCGGGGCGCGACACGGCCCACACCGGCGTGCTGCTGCCCGCCGGGAGAGCAATCGTAGCCAGCGTCGACAGATCGGTCGGAGACAGATCCATGATCGTGCCCGCGACCGGCGGATTGACGCTTCCCTCGTTGACCACGTAGAGATTTTGCGCGTCGGGAGTCTCGGCCAGAGAAACGGGGTGCGCGATTGGGTTCGCAGTGGTGGCGAGGTAGCTGATGGTTGTGATCGTGCTCTGGGCTGGATTGAGCGCGGCGACCGAATCCGTGCTACTGAAGGGACAGTTCGGGTCGTTTTCGAAGCCGTAGTTGGCCAGGTAAATAGTGCTCGTTTGAGCCGTGGCCAGGAAGTCTGGTTGGTAGGAACAAGAGAGCGGAATCGGAATGGTTGCAGTTCCACTGGTGCCGCTCGCCAGCCCAAGTACAGGATCGACGTACGTGATCGTGTTCCCGCTGACCGAGGAAATTGTGAAACTTCCGTCGTAAGCGTTGGGATTGGCGCCAGTCACAACTACGCCGGTGATGATGACGGCGCCTCCTGCCTGCGCCTTCACCAGGGGAGTGCTCAATGTGACCGTGACCAGGCCGGTGCTGTCTTCGGAGATGGCGGTGATGGCGGAGGACTGATTATTCCCAACGTTCGGCAGGGTGAATATTGTCGGCGTACCCAGACCGGTGGCCGTAGTGCTATCTCCCGCGGGAGTGAAACCAGTGACTATGTCAACTCCTCCAACGTTGACGGTGCCGTCGCTATTGACGCTGCCCGCGCTGGCCACAAATATCCGGGAATCGTTGGGAAGAGTTGCGGCATGAGTGGGATTGACGCCCATACTTGCGACGCCGATGTTGCTGTCGCCGGAGACATCGATCTGCAGGGCGGTGCCGGGGTTGGAGAGCACGTTGGTGCTGATGCCGAAGACGGCGTGGAAATTCGCAGGGTTGGGAGGAGTGGTGCTCACCGGAATCACGACCGGGCGGTAGACCTGCCCACACGAAGCCCACAGCAAAACGGCCAGCGCCATTGCGGCCAGCCAGCCCACACGTCGGACACTCATCGGCACCCCGGAGAAGGAATTCTGGTTCAAAACGATTGTAGACAGAAGCGACTATTGTAACGATTGCTGGGCGCGGGCGCTAGGGACGCAGCGCTTGGCGTCAGTGGTCAGTACTCAGTACTCAGTACTCAGTACTCAGTACTCAGTTTTCAGTTTTCAGTTCTCAGTTCTCAGTTCTCAGTTCTCAGTTCTCAGTTCTCAGTTCTCAGTTCTCAACCAAGGATGCGGGCGGCTCTGGGTTGGGATGCCTGAGGAGGGTGTTAGGAAACCCGTGGCGTCCGCCAAAGCGAACTCGGGTTGTTTCACTGTTCGGTACTGACGCTTGGCTATCCGCGGCCGCGGCGTGATTTTGCAACGGCGGTGCGGGGTTCCTCGACGTCGGCGGTAGCGGCTGGTTTTTTCTTGCCTTCCATCTGGGCCAGACTTTGCTTCAGGGCGGCCATCAGATCTACGACCGGGGCTAGTTTCTTGGGCTTCTCGACGGCGGCGACTTCTCCGCCTTCGAGCTTGGTCTCGATCAGCTTCTTCAAGTTTTCCTGGAAAGAGTCCTGGTACTTCTCCGGATCCCAGTCTGCGGCTAAAGCTTCAATCAACTGGTGCGCGACTTTTACTTCCGCGTCTTTGAGTTCCACGTCGGGTGCGCCGAAGCCTTCGACTTTCTTCACCTCTTCCGAGTAGTACATGGTGTGCAGCATCATGCCGCCCTCGTGTGGACGCAGGAAGACGGTGTATTCGCGGTTGTGCATGGTGATCTTGGCGATGGCAACGTATTCGCTTTCTTCGAGGGCCTTGGTCAGCAGGGCATAGGGGCGGCGTCCGGCTTCTTCCGGCATCATGTAGTACGAACTCTCGAAGTAGACCGGGTCGACTTCGCTCTCCTTGACGAATTCGAGGATCTCCATGGTCTTGGCGGTCTGCGGCTCGATCTTCTTGATTTCGTCGGGCTCGATGACGATGTACTCGTCTTTGCGAAACTCGTAGCCTTTCACGATGTCGCTGCGGTCGACGACCTGGCCGTCGGCCTGACAGACATATTGTTGCTTGAGACGCGATTTGTCAGTGCGGTGCAGCATGTTGAAGGAGATGCCGCTGCTGCGCGCGCCGGAAAACAGACGCACGGGCATGGAGATGAGGCCGAAAGTTAAGTGACCGGACCAAGTCGACGATGGCATGGTTTCCCTCGAAGTCGTCCCCGAAGCCGGCGGGGCTGCGGGACGGAAGCGCTAAACCTCACAGCAGGGAGAGTTTAGCTCAGAACACTGGTTTGATGCATCAAGCGAGTGGCACGTTGAGGGCGCGGGAACCGAAATTCCAAGCCGGAGGGGATGGGGTCGGAAACGCCTCGGCACTAGGGATAGTAGTTAACTGAGCGGATTCCTGCGCCGCATGTCCGCCGACGCTCCGGAACGAGGTCGCTCTCAATGATCCACTTATGGGCCAAGACACGGAAGCTAGCCAACCTTCAGATTTCGTGCAGCTTTTGAGAGTCTGGCAACATCTGTGAACTGGCTTCCCGTGAGGAGCAATGATGAGCGACCTGCGCTATCCTATCGGCAAATTCAGCTATGACGGACCACTCACCGAAGATCGGAAACACGCGTTCCTTGACGATATTGCCCGTACCCCGGCCAAGTTGCGAACAGCGGTGAAAGGACTGACTGAGGCTCAGTTGGACACGCCCTACCGTCCCGGAGGATGGACTGTACGACAGGTGGTTCACCACGTGCCCGACAGCCATTTGAACTCGTACGTGCGCTTCAAGCTTGCGCTTACGGAGGACGAACCGACCATCACGCCCTATGCGGAGGATCGCTGGGCGGAACTGGCAGATACGAAGGCCACTCCCGTGGAAGTCTCCTTGAACCTACTCGAGTCTCTGCACGACCGCTGGGTGCGGTTGCTGCGATCGCTTGGGCCGGAAGACTGGAGGCGAACGTTCCGCCATCCTGCGCTGGGCACGATGACGCTGGAAAAGACGCTTGCGCTGTATGCCTGGCACGGACGGCACCATGTGAGCCACATCACAAGCCTGCGTGATCGTGAGGGATGGTAGCCGGTGGGGTACTTTGACCCTTAATGAGTGAAAACTTAGGTCATCTTTTGTGCGTTCAAACTGCCCGGTTGGAGCGGGCACTTTTGCCCGCTTGCTCGCAGAACCGATAAGGCTAGCGGGCAGGAGTGCCCGCTCCACACAGCTCGACGCCCCAAGAATACGTTCAGGTGATGCCCAGTCTCCACAGAGAATAGCTGGTGGCTTCGCGGAGGACCGCGACGGCGCGCAGCAGGGTGCCTCGGGGGCGCGAATCCGGGCGCGGGGCAACGTAGACCGGGCCGAGGCCTTCATGTTCGAGCAGTTTGCGGATGCGGAAGACGTGGTAGGCGTCGCTGACCGCGATGCAACTGTGCAGGCCGTTGGCGCGCATGATGACGCCCACGCGGGCGGCGGATTCCGAGGTGTCGCGGCCTTGGGTTTCGGCAATCAGGCTGCGTTCGGGAACGCCGTGGTGCATGAGATAGTCGCGACCCACGCCGCCCTCGCTGAAGCTGGGATCGGCGCCGGCGCCGCCGGTCGTGATGACGACTGGGGCGTCTCCGTCGTGGAAAATATCGAGGGCATGATCGAGTCGCGCGCGCAAGACGGGCGAAGGATGACCGGAGTATTCGGCGGCGCCGAAGACGACGATCGCATCGGCGGGGCGAAGTTCCTGCAGCGACGCAGTGCTTACAACCTCGACTGCGGTGACGGTCAAAAACAGCGCGACCGCCAGCCCGACCAGGATCAGCAGACGAAGCCACCAGCGCCGCAAGGGATGCCGGTTGGCGTTTTCGTCAGTCATTATTCGGAGTTCATCCTGTAGCGCTCAACCTCGAGCGTGGTTCATCCTTGGGCAAAGAAAGTAGAAATCTCGTCGGAGGGAATGGCACCTTCGCGCATGATGCGCCAACGCGCGGCCTGGTCGGTCAGATCCACGATCGTGGAGGCGACGTCGCGTGGGGAGGCGCCGCCATCGACGATGATGCTGATGCGGCCGTGGAGTTGATCGCGCACCTGCTCGGCGCTGGTGCATTCGGAGGCGCCGCTGAGATTGGCGGACGTGGCCGTGATCGGAATCGCCGCGGCACTCACGACGGCCCGCGGAATCTTGGCGTTGGGCACGCGCAGCGCGACGTTGCCGGTGTTCGCCGTGACTTTGAGAGGCAGACGCGATCCGGCTCTAACGATGATGGTCAGCGGTCCGGGCCAGAACTTGCGGGCTAAGGCGTAAAACTCATCGGGCAAGTCCTTGGCCAGTTCCGAAGCCTGATCCACGTTTTCGATCAGGAGCGACAGCGGCTTGTGGCGCGAACGCGTCTTGATGTCGTAGACCTTGTCGACCGCGCGCAGGTTGAAGGGATCGGCGGCGAGTCCATAAAACGTGTCGGTGGGCATGCCCAGTACTTCGCCGGAGCGGATCTGATCGGCGGCGTACTTGACCAGTGACAACTCAGGGTTATCGCAATTGATTTTGACGATCTCGGCGCGCACAGCGCCCCCTTCCTAATGACCCTCAGGATTTTACTGGTTTGATTGCAAAACCTATCATAATACGGCAAAAAACGGCGCAAGGGGGCGGGATTGAGTATCATGCAGTCGATACCCGGCTGCGAATCGATGAACCGAAACCCCGAACCGCTCAGTTCGCAAGGCCGACTCCGCCGCATCGAAGGCCGGCATAATCCCTTGGTTAAGGTATTGCGGCAGGCCTTTGGTCACGCCGAGCGCACTGAAGACGGTGACTGCGCCATTGAAGGGCTGCACGTGGTGGAGGAGGCAATCCGCAGCGGGCTGCGGTTCCGGGCAGTTTTCTTTCGCGAATCGGCGCAGGCCTTGACCACGCGGCTCATGCCGCAGATCGGGGCGCACGTGGAAACCCTGTTGCTTCCCGACAAGATTTTCGATGGAGCTGTGCCGAGCGACACGCCGCAGGGAGTGGCAGCCCTGGTCAAGCTGAAAGAGTTCTCACTCGATGATGTGCTCGAACGGCTGCAGGTTGGTCCGGTCATCGCGGTGGAAGGTTTGCAGGACCCGGGCAATCTGGGGACGATCTTGCGCTCGGCCGAAGCATTTGGCAGCGCCGGAGCGATACTGGGCGAGGGCACGGTCAGTCTCTTCAATTCGAAAGTCATTCGGGGTTCGGCGGGATCGATTTTTCGGCTGCCTGTCATTGTGGCGAAGAAGGTGGGAGAATTGGAGAGCATCTTCGCGAAGTTCCGGGCACAGGGTGTGCGCTTGATCGCGACTTCTTCGCACAAAGGGACGCCGCTGGATCAGGCGAAGCTTACCGAGCCTTCGGCAATTTTTGTGGGAAGCGAGGGCGCGGGGCTGTCGCGGGCGCTCATGGGCCAAATGGACGAGACGGTGGCGATCCCACACTCTCCGCGCGTGGAATCGTTAAACGCAGGTGTGGCGGGGAGCATCGTGCTCTACGAGGCGGCGCGCCAGCGCCGCAATCTGGGGGTCGGCATTGAGTGAAACAATATTTCAACGGTAAATTGGCTCCAAGTTTCCCCTCTAGATTCGATTCTCCTTGAGCGTTGACAAGGCTAGGTGTACATTTCGGTCGGCCCGCTAAGGCGGATCCGAGGAGGAATCGGCATGGGATTTCTCGCATGGATTGTGGTTGGGTTGATAGCAGGTTGGCTTGCTGGGCAGGTGATGAAGGGTGGTGGCTACGGCATCATCGTTGACATCATTCTCGGCATTCTCGGCGGCATCGTGGGTGGCTGGCTGTTCGGGCTTTTGGGAATCTGGCCCAGCGGCGGCATGATTGGCTCCATCATTGTGGCATTTGTCGGCGCGGTGATTCTGGTCGGGATCACCCGCTTACTGAAAAAAGCCTGACTTGGATCTCGTCCAGCAATTAACAAGGAAGCGTAACCCGTCCCAAATCGACCGTTGCTCTATGCCGGCTTGAATGAGGTTGTCGGCTTTCGCCGCGTGCCGGGTTGAAATGTTCCCTACTCCGAGCAGACCCTTTGGTCGGTCGGAGCTGTTCCTTCTCCAATGGCCAAGTGTGCAGCGATAACTCGCAACAAACGACCACTAGCTACGCGCTAATACCCTCCGTCGCCATCTGGGAGATTCCCCAGGAGCAGCGTTTTCGCGACCTTGGACGTTGCGTTGTCGGCCAAGCATTTTCGTCAATTTTGCAGATTTATAATGAGAGCTTGAGTGGATCGAATGCGTCAAGAAATCAAACTGTGGGATGAGCCATGAAGAGTCTGACGAGCAGTATAAGGTTGGCGGTGCTGACATTGAGCGCGGCGAGTGTGATCTGTATAGGAGCGCAGGCACAACAGGACCAGGCGAAGGACAACACTCAGTCACGCAAAATTGAAGTGTCACCAACCAAGGGATGGGTCGACACGAACATCGAGGTGCGAGGCGGCGCAAAGCTACGCTTCGCTGCTACCGGGCAGATTACATACCCAGCCGATCAATCCTACAGTGGAAAATTGCGCACAGCAGGAACCTTCGGCCCGGATGGGCTTCCGCGAGGATTCGCAGACCTGGTTCACCAGTACGCCGTTGGAAGCGCAGGGCACGGCGCTCTCATCGGCCGCATTGGTTCTGAGTCGTATGCCCAAGCCTTTCTGGTCGGAGCAAGCATTGAATACGACGTCCCGGTTTCGGGCCGATTGTACCTGGGAATCAATCAGAGTGAACAGGACGCATCCGTCGCGACGGGTAGCTTCGAGGTCAAGGTCGAGATTTTGAAAGAGGGTTCGGGCGATGCTGTGGCTGTTGGAGGACCGGTTGAGACCCGAGTGGCGGGCATCACGCCGGATTTGCTGAGTAAGATTCCGCGCCGCGTCTCCGATCCTGCCAAAAACCCTGGCGACATGGTCAATGTGCTGATTGTGGGGACGCAGGACCAGGTGGTGCAAGTATTTACCTCTGCGGGATGGGTACAAGTCGACAAAACGGTCGGCAATACGGCATTGAATGCTTTAGTTGGATCTTTAGAAAAAAAAGACTATCTCACGATGCCGATGAGCACGCTGTTCTTGTTCGACCGTGCCCAGGATTACGGATTCGCGCACGCCGAGCCGGTCAGAGTCGCGATGTCGCGGAATCACCTGCGCGTGTGGAAATCGCCTTACGTGATCGAAGGACGCCCACTGTGGTGCATCGCGGCGACGCACGATATTGGATTCGAGCGGGATCAGCGGAACAACGGTGTCACACATAAAATTGACCCCGCTATTGATGGCGAACGCGAGTACGTCAATGGCACCCTCTCCGGTACCGGACTTGTGACGCAGCGGGACCATGTCACGCCAGCCGATGCACTCACCACTGCCAAGACTGCTACCGGCGGGGAGTTTCACTCCGACGGACGCATACTCGTCCTTGTTCTGAAAAATACGACAAACAAGAACAATTAATCGTTCAAGCAGGACGGCTACGCTGCCAGTTAGGAATAACGGCTTCCGCTAAAAATACTGCCGCCCGCCCAACACCATCGGTCAGTACGTTACAGTACTGGTCAACGTTCGATATAGTACGGTCTTCGCCGGATGTACTCTCGCGGCTCAGGGTGTAGGGTCGAGGTAACCCTTCCTCGCACCGTCCGTCGGCCTGTACGTTGCGGCGCGGCCAGGCAGCCTGCCAAGGGCTTGGAGGCTGCACATGTCTCACACCATTCTGATCGCCGATGACAATCTATTCATTCGAGAGGCCTTGTGTAAATTCTTCGAGCGAGACGACTTCAACGTTTGCGGAGAGGCAGAAAACGGAAAAGAAGCAGTGGAGAAAGCTCAGGAATTGCACCCTGACTTGATTCTGCTAGACCTCTCGATGCCAGTGATGAACGGACTGGAGGCTGCCCTGGTTCTCAAACGGATGATGCCAGAAGTGCCAGTCATCATGTACAGCGCGTACGGTGATTCGTCCACTGAGAAAGCAGCCCGCTCCGCAGGCGTATGGGCACTCGTCTCAAAGTCTGAAAACATTTCCGTCTTGCTGGGCAAAGCGCACAGCGCCCTGGAACCCCAAGAATTACGAGGGTTCCAGCCTCTCCCCACGAGTGGTCGCCGGTCGTGAGAAATAGTGGTGGCTACATTCTCAACCAACTGGAGGTTAAAGCGATGATTCACGATTTACAGGTTGCCAGAGGTGATGTCTGTGCAGATCCAACGGGCTTGCGGGTCAAAGTAGAAGACGTTGACATCTACGATTACGTCCACTTCTCGGTTATTGAAAAAAGCGATTCGGGACAGGATGACGCGGAGTCGGGTCAGATGTCCCAGGTGGCCTTCGGCCATCGCTTCACTAAGCTAGGCAACATGTTTGCCTACCGGAAAGCCGCTTAGTCGTAGGCCATAGAGATCGCGCTCAGCCAGTTATCGCGGAGGTGCCCGGCGCTGCTCGTTCTGAATTTCGAAATCGTCGTACAGACGTAGCACTCCTCATGAACAGCTCTTCCATACTCATCGGTCTTGCTAGTTTCGAGTGGGATGGACGAATTGCAGAGGCGGCAGACAAGGATTTGCCGGGATGCGTGTTGTGCGAAGCCTGCCATCGACTTTGGTCCTCCTAGCGGACGACGGACCGTAAACGGGAGAAAACGCGAAGCACTTAATTGCAATTCAGCAACCAATCAAAACCGACGACGCAAGTTAAACTCTTAATGGGAGTTATCGAAGCCTATGGGCCCGGGGAACCGTGCTTCTATAAACAGAGCGCGGAAGAAATTCATGGGGCTAGGAACAATCGTCCGATCGGCGTCGATGCGTTGCTGCAGGGGGGATTGATGAGACTTGCCCTCGTCGGGGGCAATGAGCGCTATGGGGGTATTAGTGCGCCGGGGTAAACCGGCATGAAGCAGAGAATGGAAAATTCTTACGGGAAAGGAGTAGCGATCCACTCGGCCCCGAGTCTTGCGCTGCTACCGCGAGGGACACAGTGAAGCGTAGACAGGGGTATAGGCGGGGTGGGCTATGGAGCTGCGAAAACTTACAACCCGGACGCCGACGCGGTTAATATGCGCGGAAGGCAACATGAGCAGGGGCGATAGCGCGAGTCCTTACTCAGTCCGGCGTAGTCGAAGACCCCAGGGCACGCCTAGAAACTTCATGCACGAGAACCGGGAGACCTCGGAGACACCTGCAGCCCAGTCTGGCAGCAGGTCGGCGGGCGAAGGCCCAGGCCGTACGGCCCGCATGCACGTCCCTGAGGAGTCACACAGCGGAGTATTACCTATGAACCATTCGAACAAAGACGGGAAACCGTTGGCGGAGAGTGCGGAGGGAAGGCCGCTGATCAAGGAGAACGCTCGTCAACCTAACACGTACCCGACGCAGAGCGGGAAGGGCGTGTCCCAGGGGCTGGCGGGTGTGCGGAAAGCAGCAAAAAAAGATAAGGAGATGAAGTTCACCGCCTTGCTCCACCACCTGACCGTCGATCTGCTGCGGGAAAGCTTTTACTCACTGAAGAGGAAGGCCGCACCCGGAGTAGACGGTGTAACGTGGCAGGAGTATGAACCCGGGTTGGAAGATCGCTTGGTCGACCTTCATAGCCGGGTGCATCGCGGAGCATACCGAGCGACGCCCTCGAGAAGAGTGTACATAGAGAAAGCAGATGGACGACAACGTCCACTGGGAGTTGCGGCCATGGAAGACAAGATTGTCCAACATGCCGTAGTTACCATCCTCAACCAGATTTACGAGGAAGACTTTCTCGGCTTCTCGTATGGGTTTCGTCCGGGGCGCAGCCAGCATCAAGCGCTGGATGCGTTGTCGTACGCGCTCTTGAAGAAGAAGGTGAACTATGTTCTTGATGCCGACATCCGAGGGTTTTTCGATAACCTCGACAAAAGTTGGATGGTCAAGTTCGTGGAGCATCGCGTCGCCGACCCCCGCATCCTGCGGCTGATCCAGAAATGGCTCAACGCTGGAGTGATGGAGGAAGGCAAATGGTCGGACACGCAAACAGGTAGTCCGCAAGGGTCGGTGATTTCACCGCTTCTGGCGAACATTTACCTGCACTACGCGTTCGACCTTTGGGTGGACGTCTGGCGCAAGAAATGGGCGCAAGGCGACGTGGTAGTCGTCCGCTATGCGGACGACATTATCCTAGGATTCCAGCATCAGACAGAAGCAGATCGTTTCCTGGAAAACTTTCGGGAACGGCTGGGAACGTTTGGGCTGGAGCTCCATCCCGACAAGACGCGCCGGATTGAGTTCGGACGGTTTGCCGAACAAAACCGGGAACGAAGAGGGGAAGGCAAGCCGGAAACGTTCGACTTTCTAGGCTTCACGCACATCTGCGGGAAGAACGGATTAGGGCGATTCATGGTGCGGCGCACCACGATCCGCAAACGCATGCGAGCCAAACTGCGAGAGGTTAAGCAGCTACTCCGCCAGCGTATACATGATCCCGTGCCCCAAACCGGAGGATGGCTCAAGTCGGTCGTGCAAGGCTACTTCAACTACTACGCGGTACCAGGAAACCTCACGAGTTTGGGAGTGTTTCGGGACCGGGTGATCGCGCTCTGGTGGCGAACTATTCGGCGCCGGAGTCAGAAACGCCGGATCTCCTGGACACGCACTCTCGCTTTGGCTCAGCGATGGCTTCCTCAACCGCGTGCGCTCCATCCCTTTCCTGATGCACGTTTCGCCGCCACTCATCCGAGATAAGAACCGGATGCGCTAATCAGCGCCCGTCCGGGTCTGTGCGGGGGGTACCACGCCGAGTGGTATCCCTACCGCGATCAACAGTTGGCTCGAACCGATTGCTGCCTTGGGAGAACCAGTCACCCGAATAGCTCGTCTGGCTTCGCAGAAGCGGCTCCATGTCGTTGTGTTGGAGCTTTGGGCTTGTTGGCAGGAACGCCGACTTCGTCTGGGCCAGAACCGCCGTCGTTGGGAATGGATTCATAGCGGGCGAACTGCATGGAAGACGAGCTTCGTCCTTGCGTCATGGCACGAAGGTGCGACTGATAGCCAAGTAGCTCTCCCAATGGAGCAATCGCGTGAATCACGACTCCATTGGCAGAATGCTCGATGCCTTCGATCTGTCCGCGACGCGAATTTAGGTCCCCCATGATCGCCCCTGCAAAGTCTTCGCCCGCGACTACGTGAACGGACATCAGTGGTTCCAAGACAATCGGATTCGCCTTGCGAATGGCCTCTTTGAAAGCCATTGAAGCAGCTATCTTGAAAGACAACTCATTTGAGTCTTCCACGTGATAGCTGCCATCCCGGAGAGCCGCGCGAACGTCAACGATCTCCTTACCCGCCAAAACGCCAGCTTTCATTGCCTCTTGAATGCCGGAGTCAATGGATTCCACGAATTGGCGTGGAACCGCACCCTCCGGGCTTTGGTTCGTGAATTGGTAACCACTCTCTGCGTCTCCGGGTTCCAACTCTATCGCGACATGAGCGTATTGTCCGCGCCCGCCCACCTGTCGTATGTACTTGCCTTCTGCCGCCGCGTGCTTGCGAATGGTTTCAAGGTATATGACGGTGGGCTTTTCAACGTGGAGGGGAACTCCAAACTCACGCACAAGGCGGTCGCAAATCACTTCCAAATGTAGCTCGCCCGTGCCGCTGACGGTGATCCTTGCGGACTCCCTCGACCTTCGTCCCGATTACGCGTGCTTCGACGCTTGTTTCCACGCTCGTCCGTTTCTTCGACTGGAGCTTCCAGCCACATCTTGATCAGATGAAGTATCGCTCCGTCTACGACGCGACGAGCTACCGATTTTAAAAGCTCGGAATGCGGAAGAGTATCGAAGTAGGAACTGAGATCTGCGTCTACAATTTCTCCATGGCCAGTGTTGATCAGCTTATGGACGTGTCTTACAGCATCCAGTGCGCTGCGGTCTCGCCGATAGGCGTACTGCTCTAGCGGTAGATCGGCCTCGAAGATTGGTTCGAGAACCAGAACTGCTGCCATTTCCGCTGTCCGATCCCGGATAGCGGGCACTCCTAAAGGCCGCTGTTTCCCGTCCGGCTTCGGTATATAGACACGCCGCACAGGAAGTGGTTGATAGGTTCGATTCTTCAGTTCTTGCGCCAGTTCGTCCAGCCAGCGCTCTTCCCCGTACGTCTCGATGTCCTCGAACGTCTGATTGTCCACTCCTGCCGCTCCGCCATTGGCTTTGCAGCACGCGTAGGCGAATGCCAGAACGTCCTTGCGGTACACCTTGTCGTACAAGGCGTAAAAGCGGAAGCTGGGCGATTCCTTCGCTTTGTCGTGCAACGCCGTCTGCAATTTCTGAACGCTTGCTGGGGTTGTTAGGTTCGACACCAATCCCTCCGCCTTCGTTGCTTCTTGCGTTTCCTTTCAACTGAGGCCCCTTCCCTCCACCGGCATTACCCGGCTTCATCAGTACTACGGGCCTCTCCGTCCCCCCATACGGCCCGGCCTGTCTCTCATGAGATGCCGGTTGATCGCATCCGCGATCACCGCTGGGGCTTCCCGTGTTGCTACTGGTCAACTTTGCCTGCTTGCCGTCGCCATTACCCCGGCAGGTCTGATGGAACTCGTTCGCTCGTACTGTCCCATCAACGGCGGCCCGCCCACAAAACACGGGGGGAGGGCTCCTGCGTTAATCGTTTCGAGGCCTGCTCAGCGTTCACTTCACGTTACGGCTTGCATGCTCGCCAAGTCGCCTAAGCGACCCTCTACACCGGAGGCTCCGACGGCTTCGTTTCCTCCACCGCCGCTCCGATTGCTTCCGGGTGGAGCGAACCCAGTTCCCGGGCGGGACTTTCACCCGCAGTCGACCAGCGCCTTTTCACGGCGCACGTGAAATGGCGATTTTTCGCCAAAGCGGTTTGAAGGAAGGTTCAACCTTTCGATTGATCGGAAGTCGAAAATTTGCCCGACAGAATCCCCTCCATACCTAGGTAGGAAAACAAGAAGCCCACAATTGGGTATGTGCGGAGTACATTTGGGTCGAGTTTCAGTCCCAAGAGATCAAAACCGGCAAATATGTAACCAATAAAGGCGGAAATACAACTGGTCGCAACCACTCCTAATAAAATAAGCATTGCCTGCCTCAGTCCTGCCGGAAGCGACAACCGCGCAATCTTGTAGGCGGCGTGCAGTAAGCCGCCACCGATGGCCAGTAATATTGGTATCCACCAGGCGGGTTTGGCGGGAAATGAGAATTGTTCCTGTGCCAAGATGTGATCGTAGTTCGGGGCGGCCAGAACTGCCGTCAAATGAACATTACCTCCAAGCCTAGATTCCGGCCTTAACTGAAATTGAGAGGTACTCCGAGACGCCGAAGGTACCGTAATCGTTTTCTTGTCGAGCACTCCATCCGCACTATCGAGCTTTACTTCTAGGCCTCCTTCAAACAGGATCGGCTTCCCCTCGTTGTCCACGATTGTTAGACTCAACGTGGTTGGCTCGTCGTAACCGAGCGTCTCCGACCAAGTGGACTTAAGATGACCATCAAAGCCAACGTCGACGACGGCCCAGTCTCCGGCCTCATACCCAGGCATGCCTCTTGCATAAAGCCAAACGAGGCCGGAAGTTGGTTTTGAGACGATTGTCGCGGTTAAAATTTTGTGTTCTTGTCCCCGTAACTGAAAACGACTTTGCGAGTAGCGAACATACGGATTTGGGTCCAACTTTACAGTCACTGGCTCGTTTGAGTCCGGAGCGGGAACTAGGGAAAAGTCCACGTTGAACGATTGGTTCAGTATCGCAACGTAAGGGTGAGTGATTGCGATGCGAGGTTGGTCGCCACCTATCTGCAAGGGGTTAACGCGGTTAACGCCAACACACGCAAGGGGTGTCAGGATGGCCATCGCTAACAAGACCCGCCATTTCATTGGTATCCTCGCCCAATGGTTCCCCATTACCACTCTTTACCACTCTTCGTCCCGTTGGTCTGTGATCGTCCGCACACTTTGCGGTGCTAATCAAGTGCGCCTGTGACGGGCCGCTTCGGGTACGTTGTGTTCAGGCATTCCAGAACCTCCCGTAACTCAACTTCCTTTCTGACGGCTTTTAGCCCAACCATGCCAGAGGATGCCCCATGTCTGGGGCTTTTCTTTGCATCACAAAAAATAGTCGCGCCGTAACTTCTGTTATCAGGCCATAGCGCAAGTTTGCGCCGTCTCTTCGCCCCCAAGCGCAGTGGCGTGCCGCTGCGGCGAGGGGGTTTGAGAGTAATTGATTTTTCACCAACGGCCAAGAAAACATCCAGCCAAATTCAGCTAGGGCAGCTTCGAAAATCGAATCTAAGCGCAACCGTCCCATTTCGTTCGTCTAATAGGCGGCGCTGGATGGTTGGATCGTTCAGGTCCGCTCCGGGCAGGTGCTTTCGCAAGAATAACTCGACGAGCCTCGCGTTATAGATTTGACCTGGCTTGAGGGCCAAGTCGTTCAGCACTTGTGCGTCTGCACCGACGATGTCGATGCTACTTACATAAAACTCCTTGCCTTCGTCCACATTGATTTCGAGAAAGGCGAGTCTTTTTTCATCGTCAAATGTGGTGGCAGGAACGCCTGTGTAGTTGATGTAGCCAAATTCGCCATATGCCTTGCGCAGATTCTCCAGACCCTTGGCGATCTTCTCCCGGCTAAACACCTCCCCGTCCTTGAGCGGAAAAAGATTGCGCAGAGCTGCGTTATTGGTGAGAGTCTTGTTGTGCTTGAACGTGATCGCGCCCAGGCTGTACCGTAGGCCCTCGTCCACGTGAACAAAAAGGGCAATATGCGGATCAGTAGCACTCTTTGTCAGCGTCCTCGTGTCGCCGCTAACCTGCACCTTGAAGTATCCACGGTTTTGCCAGCCCGCTCTGACCCTTTCCAACGCCTCGTCGATCACTCCGTCAAGTTTGTTTCCATGTGTTTCCTGCCTGATCGAAGCAGCGATCTCGTCCTGGTCAGAAATCGGCATCTGGAGGAAGCCCGAGAATGTTACGTTGTCGATTGAGACTTGTGTCCCCGAGGGTTGTGCCTCACGAGAAGGGGAGGAACGAGGGCAGTAGCTTTGATCTTGGACTTCAGCAACTGCGGGCACATTGGCCTGCTGTGCGTAAATAGGAATCGGCGCAGCCAACAAGGTTGTCGCGAAAACAACGACCTGATCCAGTCCAGAGCGCATGGCGGCATTATAAGCTGGTCTGATCGTTGACGTTATCAGGCGATTTCGCTCATTGAGGGGTTTTGAGCCAAGTCGCGGATTTACTGTGCCTTTTTCGTTTGCGTACGATTCGAATGGTGTTCACTTCCCCGTAAGCACCACACCTGGGCAGGCTGGATATGGCACAGTCGAAGTGGCTCCGGCATCGCAGGTGCCTGCACTTGGAGGTTGGAGCTATTCAGTGCCGATGCTAAGCTATGATTCCCTTGAGCACACGGTGCCCAACCAACAGAATTGTACTTATACCGCGACATCCGGCTTTGTTTTCCAGGACCCTACGGGCGGTCGCCACTCTTTGGGCATTTCTCATGCCGACACGCCATCACCTACATCCTGCAGTCCATACTATTTCGAGTCGGACTCAGCGAGCGATGATTACTACCAAGCAACTCTTAGCGGTGGTACGGTTCCCATAATTGTCGATGCAGATGGCACGGTTTACACCTTTCCTCACAGTGACTTCGGGGGGGCCGGCATCGTCTGGTCTGAGTTGCCAGTTTCGATAGAGGATCGAAACGGTAATATCGTAACAAGTAAGGATACGTTGGGTCGAACGGCTGTTTCCTGGTCTGGCTTTGGGGCAACTGGAAACTCAGTTACTGTCTCTGGCATCCCCAATTCTTATACGCTGATATGGGAACCGGCTACTTATTCATTCAACCCTCCTAACAAGCCGTCTGGAACGGGAGCAACTTATTGCTCAGGCATCACCCCTGCACAGGGAAGTCAAGCCGTAATAAAGGCCATAACTCTGCCAAACGGCGAGCAGTACGCGTTTAGTTACGACTCAACCTTTGGGCAGATAAGCCAGATCACTTACCCTGATGGAGGAAATGTGCAATACACATGGAATTACAATGTGTATTCGGCTCTGGCCGTCTTTGCCCCAGGTCCCCAGGAGACGGGTAACGTACCCTGCGAATGGCTCGTCAGCAAACCTGCAATTACGGACCGCTATGTGTTTGACGGGCACACTACCACATTGCACCAACATTTCTCTTACCAAACTACTTGGAATTTAGGTGTTTGGACAAGCAAGATCACGACTGTGACTACGACGGATCAGGGTCGCCAGCCAAATGTCACGACCGCAACGACGTACAACTACACCTCGGTGCCTGGACCGAGTGTCCCCAATATGCCGACGCCTCCAGGGGACAATCAGATTCCCGTGGAGCAAAAGATTGTTTACAAAGACAGTAACGGTACACCCCTGCGCACTGTGAATAAGACCTGGTTCGATCAATACGAGCTCGAGAGTGAGCAAGACACCGTCGATAGCGGCTTGTCGTCATTGGTAACGTTCAAATACGGGCCCGGCGCGCAAGTCACCGAGAAAGACGAATACGATTTCGGTTCGGGTACATCCGGTGGCTTATTGCGAAAAACGGCCACGAATTACCAGAGTTTCATCGCCACGCCTATCTACCCCATTGCCCCATCGATATTCGATCGGCCTTGCCGAACAATCGTTTACGACAGCAGCGGCACTAATCCTGTAACGGAAACTGACTACCTCTATGACGGTGCAACGAGTGCGGTTTGCGTAACTGCCGGGACACAATCCGTTTTAAGCGTGAGTAATCTGACCGGCCACGACGGAACCAACTATCCAGCAGGTGCCAATGTGCCGAGGGGTAATGCGACCCAAGAAACATATGGGTTGAACACAGGCACACCAGCAATAACGATTCGTCAGAAGAATTCATGGGTTAGTTTCGGCTCTGGCAACTTGCCAAGAGCATGATAGAGCGCAAGTTCGGTGATGCGAAAGGTGCGGAACCCGTAGGATTTTCTCATAGTGACTTTGACTTTATTGTTCAGGCCCTCAACCACGCCACTGGAGAACTGCTTTTTGGCCTTGAAGTAGTTGAGGATGAGTTCCCGATGCGCTCGTAGGGTTTTGGCAATTTTCTTCATCGGTTCAATCCGGGAGCGCATGGTTTCCTGACACCAGAAGTCGAGATACCTGCCCGCCCAGGTGGGGGAGTTGTAATCCCAGAAGCGCTGGAAGTCTTCTTTGAGCAAATAGGCACGAACGGTTTGCAGGTTATAGCGGAGGAGATCGCGCAGCCGGAACTTCTGTTGCGAAGTAAGGTTGGCTTTGCGCTTGAGGATGCACCAGCGGGACTTCTTGAGGAGAGGTTCGTGGCCATCTTGGGCCATCTTGCGAGACTCGGCGGCACGTACATCGTCGAGGGCCTCATTCATCTTGGCTACGATGTGAAAACGGTCGAGGATGTGGAGTGCTTGGGAGCATTTTTCCCGGACCACATGGAGATAGGGCTTCCACATGTCGGAACAGACGAATTGGATGTTGGAGCTGAGTTCGGTTCCGAGCATGGCGAAGAAGCCTGGAAGGTTTCGACGGTTCGCTCCTGGCCGATCCAGAGCAAGCGAGTGAAACCGGAGTCGATTTGATAGACCAAGGTGAGGTACTTGTGGCCTTTGGCATACTGGATCTCGTCCACACCGATGGCCGAAATCGGACCCAGGGTGCGATGTGCCAAGCCCCAGTCCACGACAAACTGCACGGCGTGGCAAACCTGGTCCCAAGAGGTGCGGAACGATTCGGCGGTTTCCTTCCATGACAGTTTGCGCGCCCAGCGAGCCAAAAAGATCATGTAGGCTTTGGTGAGGGAATGCTTACCATCGGCCCAGGGAACTTCCTCGACCACGACGCCGCAGGTGGTGCAGTGGACCCGGCGCATGCGATAGAGGAGAAAAACCAAGAAGCCCCAAACCGGGATGAACTCGAAAGAACGCTCGGCGAGGTGATCGTAGCCGGCCGCTGGCCGGTGGCAACCGGAACAGATAGCTTTGGAACCCACACGTGGCCGCACCCGGATCTCAAGGCGCTTGCGATCTGGGCTGAGGCGGGCTGGTTGGTAAACGAAACCAGGGAAGCGATAGCACTGGTTAAGAAGCGTGATAATCTGCATGTCGAAATGGGTGCCATGGCAAAAGCATCTACCCTACAACAATCCGCCGCGGCCCGCATCGACGACTACTGCAAAGACCTTGCCGAGTGGCCCAGAAGCTGGATGGGCCTGCCCCGAAGACCTGGTGCCCGGAGAAAAAATGGTGACCTACTTCCGGCCCTTCCTGGAACACCTGATCGATCTCGGGCTGTCCAGGAAAACCATCCGGAAACATGTGGACAACCTCTGGATTTTGGGCGGAGAGATGATCCGCGATCTGCATGAAACCCCATCTCTGAGAAAGGTACCCATCGAGACTTTGGTCTTTCAGGTGATCCAGGATGGAGGTCCCATTCTGTATCACAACGACTCCGAGGAGCAGGAGCGGTCTTTTGCATCCACCTGCAGCAAGTTTCGCAGATTCCTGGAAGGCCGTCCGAGCGTGGCATCAGCCAAGAGGCGGTGGAAATGACGAAAGAGGAAAATCCCCAAAACCAAGAACGGGATTTCCCTCTTTCTTGGAAAGCGCAAACCCCACGCTTCCCACATTCCCACCGCACGGTTACTGCTGCTGTCTCGCTTCAACACCCCAATCAAAGCCACAACCACGGTTTGTCCTACTCGCTACTTTCCCAACTTACCCACAGATTCCTCGGAGGAGGCCAATAACAAAGTACAGCTACGACGAGACTGGGCAAGTTCGTTCAATGACAGACCCATGCGGTACCGGCACTTGCAGCGACATGACAGGAACTACCCACACAACCACATATTCTTACGCAGACAGCTATTCGAGCGGGACGCCACCGGGACAAACCAATGCGTACCTCACAAAGGTAACGGACCCTCTGAATCACTTCACGACTTTCAAGTACGGTTATAATGACGGGCAACTCACCAGCTCCACCGATCCCAACATCCAACCCACAAGCTACATATACAACACCCCCCCTTCCGGCTGCAGCTACTTGGATAAGCTCGATCGCCTGAGCGAGATCGACTATCCAGACGGTGGAAAGACGACTTTTTGCTACAACGACTCCGTACCCAGCGTCACGACGACCAGGCTGATTGGTTCTAGCTCGAGTCTCATCACGACCACCTCCATGGACGGTTTAGGACATCCCGTGCTGTCACAGCTCACATCAGACCCACTCGGAACGGTATCCACGGCCAGGGCTTACGACGGTCTTGGACGGACTTACCAATCGTGGAATCCGACGCGCTGCTCGCCGCCCACCACGAATTGTGGAACGGGTGGGACGGAGACGAGTTGGGGAGTTACCACTTACTTATATGACGCCTTAGGGCGCACAACACAGGTAAAGGAGCAGGATAGCTCAACAGTCGCCACGAATTACTCGGCTTTCCCCTGTACAACGGCCACCGATGAAGCGGGCAAGTCCCGTAAGTCGTGCGTGGACGGATTGGGTCGCATGACGCTTGTTCAGGAAGACCCGTCGGGCTTGAACTACAAAACGGTCTATGCCTACGACTCACTGAACAATCTACTCTCCGTAACACAAAATGGCAGTAACAGCGCCATCGCTCGAATACGGACTTTTACCTATGACAGTCTCTCAAGACTGTTGTGCGCTGCCAACCCTGAGGTTGAGCTCGTGACCTGCCCAGCGGCGCCGCCATTTCCTGCGGGGGCCATCGCTTATACCTATGATAACAATGGAAATGTGACGCAAAAGAAAGCGCCACTCCCCAATCAAACCGGCGCGTCTCAGGTGACGACGAATTATGGCTATGACGCTTTGAATAGGCTCGTGCAGAAGAGTTTTACGGGTATGAGTGGCCAGCCAACCATCAGATTTGGGTATGACGGCGTGCCACCGTCTGGCTGCACTCCCACACAGGTAAGTGGAGCGACTAATCTAGTTGGCCGGAGGTCGAGCATGTGTGATGGAGCCGGTTCTGCCGCGTGGAGCTACGACGCCATGGGACGCGCGCTCGAGGAAGCACGTCTGACTAACGGCATTACCAAGCGATTTTCGTATTCCTACTTCGAAGATGGCGAGCCCGGATCGATTCTTTACCCAGATGGAGAGCAGGTCGGGTTCGCCCCTTATGGAAACGGTCTTCCAGGCTACGTGACCGACTCGTTTACGTTTGACATCGCCCCGAGCTATGCCCCTAATGGGGCCTTGGCCAACCTTCAGGCTGGCCCAACGTCGAACCCAGGAGCTGTTTCCCAAGCCCTGTTCTATAACAATCGCTTCCAGCAGGCGGAGATGTATGCGCTTGATTCTAAGAGTAGCTATATTGCTCAATATTGCTACGATTTCCACGTTCAGGGCGGTACGACGATCGGGGACTTAAATTTCGAATGCGATTTCACCGCGACTTCACCAGCGAATAATGGCAATCTCTATCAGGTGATGAACAACCTCGCCACAGGCCGCACGCAGAATTTTGTCTACGACTCTTTGAACCGTATCCAGACAGCCCAAACCAGTGGTCCAAATTGGGGGGAAGCCTACACCATCGATGCCTGGGGTAATTTAACAGCTATCAACTCGTATCAGGGCAAACCCTACGAGGGACTTAATTGTGGTCCGGCAAACAGCAAGAATCAACTCAATACATGCTACGGTTATGATGCGGCAGGAAACCTAACGAAGAATGGCTCGGAGATCTACACGTACGATGCGGAGAATCGACTCATTACTGCGGGTGGCGTTACCTATACCTACGATGGTGATGGCAAGCGAGTCATGAAGTCCAACGGCACCGTCTACTGGTGGGGCGTAGGGGATGATGTACTCGCGGAGAGTAACCTTAGCGGCACGATCTCAGAAGAGTATGCCTACCTGAATGGAAAACGGATGGTCCGAATGGACCGCCCGAGCGGCAAAGCCAACCTCTACTTCAGTGACTTGGTGGGTTCCGCCACAATGATAACGGATATTAACGGAAATCCCGAAAAGCAATCGGACTACTATCCCTACGGTGGCGAGATTCCAATCAGCGGCACTGACCCGAATCACTACAAGTTCACCGGCAAAGAACGGGATACTGAATCCAATCTCGACTACTTCGGCGCACGTCACTATGCAAGTACGATGGGCCGCTTCATGACGCCCGACTTGGACGATGATGTGGATCGCCCCGGTCCGATGCCTTTTGCCGATTTTCGTGATCCGCAAACTCTGAATCTCTACGCCTACGTCCGCAACAACCCGCTGAACCGGGTTGATCCCGACGGCCACAAGATGACGTGTACGACAGATGATCAAGGAAACATGCATTGTGTTGTTACACCGGACCCGCCGCCCCAACAGAACGAGCCATCTGCCATCGATCTGTTCCGAACGTTCCTAAACACTAGGGGGGCCGATCCCGAGGATAGAAAAGCGATCATGTGGTCGATGTTCGGCCAAGTGTTCCGAGGAAATCTTGGCAACATAAATGACGTTCTACCGAGTCAGGTTGCCAATAGCCAATTCGGAAAGTCTCTTCCTAACATTCCGCTTCAAGCACTCAAGGTGTTGGATGCGATCGACACAAGCGGAACGACACCTACAAACGTACCGTCGAACGGAAGAAATTTTCAGAACGACGGTCGCGACGGCGGGCAGGTTCTTCCTCCTACCGATGGAAGCGGAAACGGGGTAACGTATAGAGAGTGGGATGTCAATCCCAGGGGCCCAGGAGGCAGGGGTGCTGAACGAATAGTCACAGGCAGCGATGGGAGTGCCTACTACACAACCGACCACTACCGTACGTTCCAAAAGATCAGGTGAATCCGATGAACTTTGCTTCGCTCGAACCGCCGTACCTGTACCTGAGTATCGCAGGCCCTAAGGAGTTTGGTGAATACGGGTACAGACTGAATTACGAGAATAGCTCTAGGTTGGCAGTTCGAGTCGTGCGCGGGAACAAAATGCGGCGATTAGATGGCCTTTACGATGAGTTTGCTGCTGCCTTTCAGTTCCCGTTGTACTTTGGCGAGAACTGGGCCGCATTCGATGAGTGCCTGGCTGACCTTGAATGGCTCCCAGCACCGGGATACGTTCTGCTCATTTCGAATGCGTTTGAGGTCTTGAGCGCTGAACCTGAGAAGCAGTTTGTGACGTTCATCCGTATCCTCTCTGGAATCTGTACAGAGTGGGCGCGCGCGACGACACCAAAGCCTTTTCACGTGCTGTTGCAGTGTGCCGAAAGTGACGTGGAGAGTCTGCGGAGGCGTGGTCAGTCAACTCTGGATAGTGTACCGCTGTCTCAGCTCAACGCGGCTTAAAGTAAACTCGACGATCCCGACCGTCGAACAGAGTACCTGCTGTTGGCGTTCTAGGGGGGAGGGTCAGGGAACTCTGTTCTTTGGGAGGCGGCCTGAGAGTTCTTTCCTTTAGCTGCGGGTTGGTTCTGGCCGCGCCGATCTGGACCGTGCAGTGTGACGAATCCGCCACGGTGAGGGGTGGCTTTTTCGTGCTCCCGGAGTGCCGTGGCGGGGAGGAGGTTTTTAGCCGTGCTGCGCACGGGATGGAAGGGAGAGAGACACTCCACCACTGAAAGGATGCTGCACGGTAACTTTCGGCTACCGTGCGCGAACTTGTTGAAACGAGGGCAGCTAAGGAAAAAACCTGCCGATCAGGGTGCTGTAGAGCAACCTGAAGTTAACGCAGGCGAACTTTGTTGATTCTTAAGCGCGGCTGCTAGTCTCGGCTGAGATGGCGAGAGGAGGACGCCGGGACATGGTGAAGCCGCCGCTGCGCACGAAATCCATCGGTTTCAAGGTCAGCGAGGAAGAGTACGCGCGTCTGGAAACGGCGGCGCAGGCGAGCGGCCGGACGCTCGGCGAGTGGTGCCGCGAGGCGATCCTGCGGGGGAGGGTCGGCCAGCGATGATCCGGCGTTGGCCGAGATCGTAGGAGTCCGCTTGCTGCTGGTGAACGTGTTGGGGCCTGTGGCGGCGGGTGAGAAGGTGACGCCGGAGAAGTTCAACCAACTGCTGGATCAAAGTAAGCGTCCGAAGTGCACCGTCTTGCTAAGTGTCCACGAATCGTTTAAGTGGACACTTCGGCAGGAGTGGAGCCGATGTTCCAGGGCAACAACTCCGCGATGCGGTTGATAGGATGATCGGCGATGCGGGTCAGCACTTCGCGTAGATAGGCCTCGGGATCGAGACCGGTTAGCTTCGCCGAACCGATCAGGCTGTAGATCACGGCCGCGCGTTCTCCGCCTGTATCCGATCCCGTCCCAACCGGACGCTTACGAACGAACGTGCACGACTTGAGGATGAACTGCACAGGGTAACAGCGGCCCTGACAGCCTTCGGGAAGGTCTACATGCGTGGAGGCAAACCGAAACCTATTTGTGCAACTCGCAAAAAGCGAACGATTTCGGCTGCGGGATGCAAGAGAATCGCCGCAGCGCAGAGGGCACGATGGGCAAAGGTCAAGGCAGGAAAGAAATGAGTAAGCCGTCGTCATCTGCAAGGAGAACCGACTCCGCGTGAGGAAGTCCTATAATAGAAGTTCTTTCGTGATCTCTGCCACGTTATTGTGTGCCCCAGCGGTTTCTTGTCTGCGCTACAGATAAACCGTCGAGATGGTCACGGTCGGCCAGTTCGCCTGTAGGAGCCACGCAGCCGCCTGCGACATCATGTCCGCCATGTCGTCGTGCGCGGCGTTGGGGAACATGGTCAGCTGTTCTACGAGAGGCTCGGTCCACGCCGCGTTCCGGTCCACCAGCCAATCTCCGGCCTGCCATTCTGGAGCCGCCGCGAACATTCGCGCAATCTTGCCACCCTGAGGATTGATCGCGACCACTCCCGGTAGGTTTGTCTTGAGCCGCTGAATCACTGCCGGCCCGTTGGCCTTGTCTTCGACGAGCACCGCGCTGACCGGACGGTGCACATCCCGCTGTCGCCTGATCTCAGATTCGGTTGCAGCCGCGTCCAAGTGCTGGTTGACGACGTTGAGCACATAACGCTTCCGCCCCTTGACGCCGATGACTCCAATCGCCACGTAGTCCGACGTAGCCAGGTCCTTGAAGGCGGCGTCCACACTGATGATCTTCATGTCGAACGTCGTTGGCAACTTCTCGTCCGGCTGCCCTGTCGCGGGGTCAATCCCTCCGTAGTACCGCACTTCTTTCCGTTTGATCATGTTGCCGCCCATCGGAGAAGGGCGCTGCTGGTACTGCCCGGCCCATCGTAGCCGGTGCCTTTTCAACTCCTCCACTGCTGTCTCGGTGAAACGTCTGGGCATCAGAATCCCTCCCACTTCACGTTCAATTACTTTGCCCGAGATCGGGAATCTCCAAAACTCGGTTTCTTCGGCTTCCAACGGAATGCGCAGGTGAGTCCATGCCCCGGGTTCCTGCTCGAGCAGGTATCCGGTCGGATCAAGCTCGTGAAGCCTCTGCATCACCAAGACTATCGCCCCAGTTGAAGGGTCGTTCAGTCTTGATCGCAGCGTATTGTCAATCCAGTTGTTGGCCGTCTTGCGCTCCGCGTCCGACAGCGCCTGGTCCGGACTCACCGGGTCATCAATGATGGCTATGTCGCAGCCCCGGCCCTGGGTCGTGCCGCCAATGCTGGTGGCGATCATCTGCCCGCGCCGGTCGTTCATGAACTGGGCCACCTGGTTGCGGTCCCCGGAAAGTCTGAACTTGTCGCCCCACATGCGGCGATACCAACCGCTCTGGAGAAGACTGCGGCGCATAACCGAGTGCTCGGTCGACAGATCGAGCGAGTAGCTCGCAGAAAGGAAATTCTGCGAAGGATCGCTTGCCCAGACCCAGCACGGGAAGCAGATCGTCGCGATGGTCGACTTCGCGGTCCTTGGCGGGACGTTGATGATCAACCTCGTCACCTTGCGCTGCTTGACTGCCGTCAAGTACTCGCAGAGCAGGTCATAATGCCAACTCCAGACCAACGGACGTGTCGGGTGGATCACGCGCCAAGCCTTCTTGACGAAGGCCGCGAAGTCGTTCGCCCATTTGTCGGCGAGTTGCGAGCGGAGTAAAGCCGCTTTCTCAAGTGGTGGCAGACCAGCAGTTCCCAGTTCAGTCTCCATCGCACCCTCCCTCGGCGGCAACATCAGGCACGTTCTCGACCATGAGCAACAGTGGTGGCGCGTCGGGCGGCGGAGTGGGAGCGAACAGCTCCAGAATGTCGCGGGCGTACTCGACCGCCTCCTCCGTACTGATCGCCTGCACGTTGATCGTCACGTTCTTCTGCGACGTGTCGATCTGGCCGTTGAGCTTGGCCTCAAGTTCAACGACGGCAAGCCGCTCGTGGATCGCCCGCAACGCTCCGCGCAGATCCTGGCGGCGCTCGGACTCCAGTTGCAGGCGCTCCGCATCCGCCCGGATGCGGCCGATCTCGGCCATCAGAGCCGACCCGTAGGCCACGTCCTTCTGCTCGCCCAGAGCTGCAGCTTTCGCGATCACAAGCTGAATGTGCTTTTTGTGACGCCCGAGGGCGTCCTCCGAGACAGCGAAGCGGCGGGCGACGGCGTTGAGCTGCTCGCCGCGCAGCAGCAGCTTGTCCATGCTGTCGCGGCGGTGGTGGGTGCAGATGGTGCAGGTGCGGGCCAACGCGAACTCCGGGCGCGGTGCATCCCGCGTCACTAGGACACGCTAGAGAAGAATCCCTGGAAAAATCAAAGGAATAACGCGGATCAATAGCGAAAAGGAATCAAGAGAAGCACGGCGGTGGTGGTAGAAATCGATTGACTCGTCATCTTGCTCCGGCGAATCATAGCTGCGTTAAGAAAGATACAAAGACCTTCGAAGAACTCGCCGCCTGCGCAGGGCGGCTTTTTTGCTCTGGCGACTCCCACTCCTCCTTCTTGCGCCGCCAGCGAGCGCGGCGATGAACCAAATATATCAGGCGCTCTCGGCCAGACTTTGGAACTTAGTATCCGGTCGGACCGGTGCTGTCGCTGTCTTTCGTGCTGTCGGCTGACGATGTCTGATAGTCGGCGCCGGACGCGCCGCCCGGACTCATTGCGCCCTGGCTTGAAAAGCCCGTCCCATGACATCCGTAGTCGCGAACTTCGTTCGCATGGGCACTCAACTCCGCCATGTGCTTGCGGAGGTGCTTGGCCGTCATCCTGCCCGGCGCGCCAGCAATGACTCTGCCGTGCCGAGGTGGTTGCGGATCGCTGCTTCTTCCCACGGTTCCCTCCTTGATCACCATAGTTCCACGCCGGGCGCCGCCGGAGAATATCTCTCAGGGCTCGCGGTGAAGGAAGGGTGACACGGACAGTCTGCATGTGTGAGCAGAGGCTGGGCAGAGGGTGGCTGCCGATCTCTTAGAGGCTTTTGAGACGCGAGGACTTCTATTCACGCCAAAGGGTGGAGGCGGATATGCAGTCCACCGCGCCAAGATCGTTCTCTGCTACAACCGCTGCATTTTGGAGGCGAAGAAGGAGTGCTTTCGCGCTTCGCGATTCCTGCTTTGGGCCGACATTTCGCCGAGCATGTGCGATCATCGCCGCACTTTTGACCTTAGGCCATTCGGTAGATCGAGCATGTGCGACCGTCACGCGGCATTGGTGCCCACGGGGAAAATCGATTGCGCTCCATCAGCTCGCCAAAGAAATCTTTGGGGACGGGGACTTCAACAGCTTCAACACGAATGTGTGCTCGGTTTTGGATGCTAGCAGTCCAATCGTCTCCGCGTCCCCCCGCGGGCGTGGGCGAACGGATGATACTAGCGCCTTCGTCCTCGTAAGGCGACATCTTGTCTTCATACTTTAAGTCCACCGCTTAAAGGAACTGCCCACCCTTTACTTCTCCTGCGTCCGCACGAATCCGTGCAACACCCCGCCGGCGTCAACGTAGTATCCAGTGATCGCGTTGGCTGGATTGTTGGAAAAAGGGATCGTTCCCTGACTGCTACTTGTGCCTGCGCGCGAAACGTCGAAGGTCGTGATGGTATCGTTCTTAGTACGCAAAAAGCCGTGATTAACCCCGCTCGCGTCGACGTACTGTCCAGTGACATCCCCCCTCGAGTTGATGTTCTCAGGGAAGGTGCCTTGGCCAAAGCCTGTCCCCGCCCCCGGAGCATCGAAGACAGTGATGTCGCCGTTGGGAGAGCGCACATAGCCGCGAGACACGCCGCTTGCAACGAGGTAATACGAGGTAACTGTTCCGTTCGGTGTGATGCCTGAGTTGTTGGTGAAGACCGAACCCGTAGGATCAAACGTGGTGAAGGTTCCGTCGGGAGCGCGCACGAAACCGTGGAAGACACCTTCCGCGTCAGCATACGCCCCTGCGATTGCACCCTCCGGGTTGATGCCGTCGGCGAATGTGATGAAGGTACCCTGGCCGGGGCCCGTGCCTGCACCGGGAGCGTCGAACGTGGTGATGGAGCCGCCGGGAGAACGGAGACACCCGTGAAAAACACCGCTGTTGTCAACGTATTGTCCGGCGATTGTACCCTCCCGATTGATGCTTGCGCCTTGGGTACCACTGGAACAAATAATTGGAGGGGCACAGCCGCCGTTGCTCGCTCCCGGCGCGTCGAAGGTGATTATTGTGCCGTCGACAGCACGAGCGAAGCCGTGAGATAAGCCAGAGGGGTCGGTATAAAAGCCGCTTATCTCCCCCCGCGAGTTGAGGCTAAACGGCTGGGTACCCTGGCCGGGGCCCGTGCCTGCACCGGGAGCGTCGAACGTGGTGATGGAGCCGCCGGGAGAACGTACGAACCCATGATAGACGTTGTTTCCGTCAAGGTACTCTCCCTCAATGACTCCTTTCGGATTGATGACAAACCCGAGGGTGCCTTGGCCAGGGCCTTTGCCTGCACCTGGAACGTCGAAGGTGGTGATGGTTTTTTTCTGCGACCAAGCGATGCTTGAGCACACTAAGAACAAGCACACTGCGAAACGGACAGTTTGAAGGTGGTGCATTGTAGCCTCCTTAATTAAATAGAGCTTTAACGACTGTGGGTGCCGAAGGACCACCAGCGCAAAGAATGCTTTGCAGCGCATTCATCTATTAGCGCGACATTTGTGCAAAAAGGGGGTCACTCTTGGATGTGAGAAGCGCGGACAACCCGCAGGGGCGGTGCCGCCCGGTCCAACTTGGATTCCTACTCGGTCTCCCGTCAAAGAAGAAAGCTCGTAAGCCTATTCCTTGAAAGTACTTACTAAGAGCGGCACCTGCCAGTGTCTTCGCAGACCAACGCAATCGACAGTCAAAGACATCCGTGCGGAAATCGGTTAGAATGACCGGCCTACCTCGGGGACCGGGCTTACGCGCACACAGCCATGGATCCAGCCAATCAAGATGTCACGTTGCTTCTGATTGAATTGACGAAGGGCAACAAAGAAGCCGCGTCCAAGCTGATTCCCTTGGTCTACGGCGAGTTGCACCGACTGGCCAAACGGCACATGCTGCGCGAGCGTTCCGATCACACACTCCAGGCCACTGCGCTGGTCAACGAGGCCTATCTCAAACTGGTGGAGCAGCGCTCCGTACGCTGGCAGAGCCGCGCTCACTTCTTTGCTATTGCTGCCCAGACCATGCGCCGGATCCTGATTGATCACGCGCGCTTTCATCTGCGGGGAAAGCGCGGCCAGGGGCAGGAGATGGTTGCTCTGGACGAGGCTTTAGTGTTCTCTCCAGAGCGGTCGCTGGAATTCCTAAGACTCGACGAGTCGCTGCAACGGCTGGCCCAGCTCGATCCACGGCAGTCCAAGATTGTCGAACTGCGATTTTTCGCAGGACTAACGGTGGAGGAAACCGCTGAGGTGCTGCAAATATCTCCCAAAACGGTAAAGCGGGATTGGAGCGTTGCCAAAGCTTGGTTGCACGGAGACCTGAGACAGAACCATGGCGTTATCTCGCGAAAAGTGGGAAATGGTTAAGGCCCTGTTTGAAGCCGCACAGGAAGTGGACTCGGCAGGCCGAAGCGGTTTCCTTAACGAAGCCGTTTCCGATCCCGAGATTCGGGCTGAAGTCGAACGTCTGCTGGCGGAATACGACAAAGCCGGTGACTTCCTCTCCACTCCCGCACTGCTTGCGCTGCAAAGGAACGATCTGCCTCTTGAGGCGTCCGCGTCGGGCGGTCCGGAGGAAGACATCAAGGCGGAAGTTCTTTCTCTACCTCCCCATCAAGAGCCTGCTCGCAGTTCGTCACCTTTCACGCCTGAACAGTCATCCGCTCCAGACGATGCGGGCGGGTCCGATCGGGCTCTTTCGGTCAAAACCCGACTGGGACCCTATGAGATCACGGCCTTTCTCGGCGCGGGAGGTATGGGTGAGGTGTACAGGGCGAGAGACACGAGACTCAATCGTAGTGTAGCCATCAAAGTGCTGCCAAAGGCACTGGCCAACGATCGTGATCGCCTTCGCCGATTCGAGCAGGAGGCACGAGCGGTTGCCGCCCTCAATCACCCGAACATTCTTGCTCTTTACGACATCGGCTTAAAGGAGGGCACTCCCTATGTAGTTTCCGAACTCCTCGAGGGCAGTACGCTACGACAGCAACTTGCTAACGGAGCACTGTCCCTACGAAAGGCAATCGAATATGCCGTGCAGCTCGCGAGAGGTTTGAGCGCAGCCCACGCGGAAGGAGTTGTCCATCGTGATCTTAAACCTGAAAACATTTTCATAACCAAAGATGGTCGCTTAAAGATTCTCGATTTCGGACTGGCTAAATCAGTCCCGCAGTCAGGAACGCTTGGAAGTACAACCATTTCTAGTGAAACCGAGCCGGGCGCGGTGCTCGGAACGGCGGGATACATGTCTCCGGAGCAGGTGAGAGGAGAAAGTGTCAGCCATCTGTCTGACATTTTCAGCTTCGGCGTTGTTTTGTACGAGATGGTGTCGGGACGGCGCGCCTTCAAACGCAATACCAACGTGGAGACGATGAATGCCATCCTGAATGAAGATCTCCCAAATCTATCGACCTTGCAGCTTAAGATCCCAATCGCTCTGTCACGCATTGTGCGGCACTGCCTTGAAAAGAATCCGGAAGAGCGTTTTTATTCGGCCCGCGATCTCGCCTTTGACCTGGAAGCGGTTTCGGAAGTTTCTACTTCCACGGCCGTGCCTGCGTTTAACAGGCGCCGCTCAGGGTCGCTGTTTATCGCGACTGTTGTACTAGGCGTGGCGGCCACAGGAATCGCCTTGGGCTGGTTAACTCGGTTCGGGTCTGCGACGTCGAGGCCGACTTTCCATCAGCTCACGTTCCGTCGGGGGCTGATCTCCAACGCTCGGTTTACTCCCGACGGAGCGACAAACCTCTACTCTGCCTGGTGGAACGGGGATCGCAGCCGGATCTTTATGGTTCGAGAAGATGCCCCTGACTCGCTTCCCCTCGACCCTCCGGGAGCAACGCTAGAGTCGGTGTGGCCACCCGGCGATATGCTTATCGACGTCGACAATGGAGGCAAAGATGTGCTGGCAAGTGTGCCACTGACCGGAGGCACGCCCAGGCCAGTTTTCGAAGATGTCTCTTCGGCGGAGCTGTCGCCGGGCAATCATGAACCTGCGATCCTTAAGAAGTTTGCTGGGATTAACCAGATCGAATATCCACCGGGTAAAGTGATTTACTCGACGGCGTCGTCTATCAACTACTTGCGTTTTGCGCCTGATGGCAAGTCATTAGCCATGACCGAGTGGCCGGTTCGAGCGGACGACGCGGGTTGGGTGACGATCTTGGATACGCTCGGCAAGAAACGAACTTCATCGTCGCAATTTGGGAGCATCCGTGGGATCGCCTGGAGTCCCGACAGCAAGGAGGTGTGGTTCGCTGGAGCAAAAACAGACACTATCCGAAATGTCTACGCAGTCAGTCTCTCGGGAAGCGAGCGCCTTGTCTATCGGGCTCCGTCATCGCTGACCATACAAGACATTTCCTCCCAGGGAAGAGTCCTGCTTACTCGGGACGATGTGCGTTGGGGCATCACCGGCAAGGGCCCGTCAGATCCCAGCGAACGCGACTTTTCGTGGTTCGATTTCTCTCTGGCGACGGACGTTTCGCCAGATGGCAAGACGCTACTCTTCGAGGAGGGAGGAGGAGCCGATGTGTTCGTGATGTACGTCAGAAGACTCGACGGATCGCCCGCGATTCGTGTGGGAACTGGGTCCGCGCAAGCCCTTTCTCCCGATGGAAAATGGATCTTGGCCTGTACCACCAAATCCCCGCGGCAGCTTTTTCTCGTCCCAGTGGGCGCGGGTGAAACAAGGGCCCTCACGAATGATTCTCTCAACCATACTGCTGCGGCATGGTTCCCGGATGGCAAGAGGATACTTTTTGAAGGTAACGAGCCGGGGCGTCCCTTGCGGCTCTACGTCCAGAAAACGGACGGCGGACCTCCCGTTGCATTGACGCCGGAGGGTACTTCATTTCTGGTCCACTTAGGCGGACGGTACATGATCTCCCCTGATGGAAGGTCTATCATTGCTTACGCACCGGATGGCTCACCTGCGATCTACGACCTTGGGGGCGGTTCACCTCGTTCACCTAAGGGTTTTGACAGCGACGATACGTTCATCCGATGGACACCGGATAGAGATTTGATGTATGTGTGGAAGATTAGGGATACAAGTGGACAAGTTCCTACACACATCTATCGCCTCAACGCTAGGACTGGCGAGAGAGTTTTATGGAAAGAGCTCCCGACTCCCGACCTGGCTGGCTTTGTCTTCCACTCCTTGCTGCTGACTCCCGACGGAAACTCATATTTCTACACATACAGCCGCGAACTCTCGACATTGTTTCTGGCGGACGGCATGAAGTAGCGTTCCGGTAGTGGAGCGTCGCCCACCCATGCCTATATCATGGTCGCGCCCGAGTAGCTGTGCTCGACCACCAACGGTCCGAGATCCGAACCCGCCAGCTGAAATTGCCCGAGATTCCTTACTTACTCTCTGCCCAAACTCTGCCCATTGGCTCTCAACAGGCCCTCACGGGACCGCACAGAACAGTACGCGGAAATTGCGGAAGCCTTTGTAAACATTACAAAATGGGAACTTTGAAAAGTGAATGGGCTGAACTCAAAATCCGCACGGCTTGGCCCCTTTGGAGTGGTGGGTCGCCTCCCTAGCACCAGTCAACGCATTCAGAATCGGGACTCGGCGTTAACCGCGAAACAGTCCCAGCGATCGAGGCATTTCGCGGTCATTATCGCGGCAGACTGACATCAGAGCACCACAACAAGAACTCTGCGCAAGGACGCCCTCTCACTGGAATGTCAGGATCATCGCGGACGGCGACGAACACTACCCGCTACGATGCCGCCGCCGCTTTCCTGCGACGCCAGATCGTTACGCGGGAGGCGCCCGACAAATCCTTCAGCCGTGGGCGTCCCAGACGCTTACCTCTCTTTCGGACGCGCTCGAGACCTGCCTTCGTTCGTTCGCTGATTCTGATCCGCTCTTGTTGGGCGACGGCCGCCAGAATTCCTATGATGGCCTCACCAAACACCCCCAAGCTATCCACGTACTGCTCCGTGTAGCTTTTGAACTTGATCCCGAGATCGCTCAGGCGTCGCAAGTATTGCAGCGTGGCGAAGGTTCCCTCTCGTGTTAGCCGATCCAGGCTCCAAAACAGCAAGCAGTCGAAGCTGTGAGCCTCGGCCTGTTTCCACATGGCCTTGAAGCCCGCCCGGTTCCCGTTTTTCGCGCTCAGTTCGTCCGTATACTCGGCAATGATGGTCCAGCCTTGTTGCTGAGCGAACTCGCGAAGTTGCAGAAGCTGGTTGAGCGGGTCTTGGCCCTTGTCGTCGGTTGACACCCTGGCATAGATCGCAACGCGCATGTTTTGTTTCATAAAGGTCATCCCTTTTGGTGTCACTAAGTCCTTTATTGACAATGCAGATAGGGGGTGACTTCATTGTATCATAAAGGTTCGTTTTTGCAACATCCTGGAGCCCGGGATCTGGGCATGATGATGGGCTTTAAACGGTGCGTGGACCGCGGGCTTGCTCGCTCGCTCGTCGCTGAGGGAGTGGAAGCCTGGCCTGCGCAAGGCTCGAGTGCAGGGCAAGCGATTAGGTCGGCGCCGCGGGTTTCAGTCTCTACGACGAAGATTCAGGAGCTACGCGCGGAAGGTTTGACGTTGAGCGACATCGCCGCGCGCTACCGCATCTCGAAGACCACCGTGATCAGGACCTCGAAATAGCAAATTGCCGCGCTATTTTTGAACGTCCAGCTTCCGCGATTGAGGGCGTCCCGCCCCTGCGCTCGATTACCAGCCGCCAAGCCCTGAAGTAGAGGTGTAGCGAAAAGGGTTACGGCACCTTTTGCGCCACACCGAAAAGGCACGACCTCGGCAAGTCATTGATGCTTCTGGTACGTATGCGAGAGAGCGATCGAGTAATGGTCTGATCGGCCGTCAGCACTGCATCGCAGAGGCATCTAACAACCTGCGATGCCTCGATGCATCGGGAATGCATCTAGACATTGCTAACGTCAGCGAGAAATGCTCCACGCGTTGTGATGTGAAGGGAAAACCTGCGTGAATACCAATCGTTTCTGATACGCGACTGACCTAATTACCCCGCTCAGCGAAAATCAGGCGACCCAATCTCTGCACAACAATTCCGCTTGGGCCAATACCGTAAGCGTAGCCTGCTCCTGCCTATCTGGAGGATACCAGTGTGCGAGCAGTGTGCCTTTTTGGTACGGAATCTATCCTGCTCAAGCACAGCATTGCTGGACGCCGCACCCTAGCTGGCAATCCAGGCTCTGCGGAGAATTATAACGTGAGTGATTTCACCTGGAACCACTTCCCCGCTGGACGACGGCAAACTGCAAATAGACGATCCGTGGAATCTACGTTTACGTGTCGATCAACTGCCGCTATCGTTTTGAAACTCGAGGCCGCCCGCGGCGCGGCCTCGGGCAAAAACCGATCTGACTGATTCGGAAGGTCTACAACGCAACTAGGTTTGGCTGAACGTTGCCTGCGCCGCGGAGGCGCGTGCCTCTGCAGCTCTGCGCTGGCGCTTTTCTTCCCATCTTTTCTGCCAGTCCGTGTGCCACGAGGGAAGACCTAAATAAATTTGCTGAGTTGCATTGCAGAATTCGATGAGTCCCTGACTGCGGTCGTATTTCTTCTTCAGGGGCTCATCCCAGCAGTACGGGGGCCCTTCCCAGCTCAAAAGCTCCGTACCTGTGAGGATCAATACCGGATTTGTCGGATGCTCAGCCTTCCAGTATTTCCGCCCCGCCTTGGCGATTCGCGCAATTCCAGAAATCTCTTTTGGAGTAAGCGATTTCCGAAGCGTGCTGAATACGAGCACGGCACCAGGAAAGTTTTGCGCCAGGTAACGCATTCGATCGAAGTCTTTCTTGGCAAAATATCCGTACGTTTTACACTCACCGAACATGATGCCGTTCCTGATCTCACCAAAGAGTGACTCCTGCCAAAACAATGCGAAATCGCCCTCAAGGTTTTGCTTGTTCGGTGCCTGCGCGGTGAAACTCACAACAGGCGTCGTCCGCATCGTCGACATCTTATGATCGGAAAACATGTCCACAGTGAGCAGAACAGCGTATGCTCCGTCTGCATAGCCAGGAACACTAAATGGACCAGTCGTTTTGTATGACCACGTGGCGCTGTCAATGTTTCCAACCGCTGGGAAGGTATTTATGTCTTGGTTCAGCGTGAAATGGAGAAGCAGCGTTCTTGGCTAGTGTAAGATTCCGCCCCTTCGGGGCGGGGATTTTCGAGGCATGTTGGGGTCTATCGTCCGATGACTTTTTCTGTTCGGTGAACAGCGCGAGAGGTTTGAGCTCACGCGCTGCTCGCATCGGCTCGATGAGCCCCGCCAAGTTATCCCTCAGCATGGTTGCGTCCCCGCAGAGCCTGCTTCTGTTTCACTTGGCGAAGTCATTGTACTTGCACGGCGGAACCGCGCAAACATCGATGACGGTGCCTGCTGCCGAAGAAGTTGTCGCTGCCGGCGAGCTTCTTCCAACTTACGATCGCGCGCCGCATGGATCTCCGCTTGTCGTCCCGCCAGCATATCCTGCGGCGTCACATAACCGATCGCGCTGTGCAGACGCACCGTGTTGTAGCGGTCCACGTAGCTTTGAATTAAGCGCCGCGCATCCTCCAGCGTCAGCGGCGTAAGCGGCCGAATGCATTCTGTTTTAAGCGATTTGTGCCACCTTTCCAACTTTCCGTTCGACTGCGGATAAAACGGAGATGTGCGCACGTGGGTCATACCGGAAATCCGAATGAACTCCTTAAAATCGCGGGCGATGAACTGCGGCCCGTTGTCCGAGATGATCCTGGGTTTCGCCTCCGGGTACTTCTCCTTGGCTCGTTCCAGAATCATCTCAATCTCGGATTCCTTCATCGATTCCCGCAGATCCCAGTGCACGATCGACCGGCTATAGCCATCCAACACGCTGCACAGGTAGTAGAACGTGCCCGACAGGTTGATATAGGAAACATCGATGTGCCAGTGCTGGTGCGGCTGCAGCGGTTGTTCGAACCCCGTCCCCTTGCGCGAGGGCTGGCCTTTCCAGCGCGACAGCAGTCCCGCTTGCTGCAGCACTCGCCATACGCTCGCCGGACTCACCGCCACCACCTCCGCATCCAGCATCATGAACGTCAACCGCCGATACCCTTCCAACGGATTCTTCAGATGAAAACCGACGATGGCTTCCTTCTCCCACGGCTGCAGCCAGAAATCCCGGGGAATCCAACCGTTGTGCTCATTCACTCGCCCGTAGCGCTGTCGCCAGTCGTAGAACTTGCTCGCCCCAATGCCTAACCACTGCGGAAATCGTCCGACGCCGATCTCAGTCTTCTCCGACCAGCGCCGGACAAAATCCACCACTTGATCCCGCACATCATGCGGCACCCAGCTCTTGGTCAAAGCTCCCCAAGACTTTTTTTTAGCGCGATGTGCTCGGCCATCAGTTCGGCCAGGACTTCGTCCTTGGTCTGCACCTTCTTCTCCAAGAACTCGATCCGCTTCTGCTTCTCCTCGACCTGACGCGCGGGACGTTCCTTCGCCTGGAAGGCAGCCGCCCCGTTCTCGAAGAACTCCTTCTGCCAGCGATAGAACACGGTGGGTTGCAGCCCATTTCCCTCACACAAATCGGAAACTGGGACTTTGTCTAAGAGGTGTCGCCTCAGAATGGCTACTTTCTCTTCTGCGGTATAGTGCTTGCGCTCTTTTTTCATACGTTCTCTGCGCTATCTTAGCGAAAGAACGCTCTCTCCATTTCCAGTTGAGGCAAGACATTTAGACATCGAGGACACGCAAGGGAATCGCGAACGTTCGGTAAGGCCAACCAAGAGCGCCGCAGGCAGTGAGTGCATTGCACCCTAAGACCGAGCTTAAAAATCCCTTTCGAGAGAAGATATTCATAAATATCTCGTCTCCTGGAAGACCCAGCGAGTCGACTCTTAACCTCTCCGACCGGCAAATCTCGTTCCTGACCAATTTCATTATCCTCAAGTGGCGTGCCGTCCTGCTTGACGCGGCCCCCATTCATGTGCTCAAGCAAGCCCAGCAGCTTCTCATTACGCAGCAACCCGACATGCCCGCCAACCTTCCTCTGAATCTGGTTTGCCAACAGCCCCGGTGCCGACAGGGTTGGTTCCCACCCTCTATCACGCAACCATGCGAACACAACATTCTCGGCTGAAGGCATATTGCGGGTTTCCGTGTGCTCGTATTTGACGAGTCTAACGAGACCATTGCGACCGATCCGCCAATCACCTCGAAGGGAAGCGAATCCGGAAATTGCGCGATCCAGATTTGCTCCGGGCGACTTTGGAAAAACTTCCGCTAGGTACTCATCCGCCCCGTATAGACGAAAGCTAATCTCGTTCGCACAACGAGGCTCCCCGTGGTATCCGTGTTTGAAGGCAAAATCGGGCAGGATGGGCTTTAATTGGACTGTGAGTTTACTCGTCTCAGCGACTTCAGTTGAGCTTTCTTCCTCCGCAAACGGATCGTCCGGTACGGCTCCGTCTTTGTCCCGGCCCCACTGGTCCCAAATCCTGGGATACCAGTGCTGCAGATCGAAGAAGGCAGAGTTGCCGGTCTCCCCAGGTTCCAGGTCGAAGTGCAACGTTTTCGCGAACTCCTGCAATTCTTCCATTGTGCTATTGCGCGACCGGATTATTGACGCATGGTCGTACACGCCTGGTTGATGTCTCCAAGGACGCCTGTGAGCCTTGAGGAATTCGGTCACTATGGTGTGGATCTGTGGGTTAGCTTGGAGCTGCTTCGGAAGCGGGAGCACCGAGCCACCGAGTGCCCGCAAATTCCAAAAATCAACAACGTCCTCGATTTTGGTCGCATCCATAAAATACACTCTTGCATCTTTGCGGAAACCCGATCGGCTGAGAGGATCGAGCCCCCATTGCGTTATTCTCCTCGGGAAAAGCACATCCCCACCCATAACTTCGGCCAGCTTCTCCGGCTGAAAGTCTAGTGATTGAATTTCCAGGGGCTCGGCATAGCGTTTCTCAACCACGGATGTGATTGCAGGTTGGAATTCGCCAAAAAGACTTGCCCAGAACAGCGACAGCCCGGAGGAGATCTTCGGCATCAGCACCTTGATCGGATATTTACGTTTGTACTTGAAATACTTGTCGAATATGTCCGACAAGAGCTCGAAAATTCCGATCCCGAATATGGGCGAGAGGCTATCGCGGGCGAGGGGCTTCCAGATATCGTCCGGCTTGATAATCTGAAGGCCAGTTTTAGTAATGAAGTCTGGCACGGCTCGGGAGAGCTGCACGAGGATATCGGGGTCGAAAGCCTCTAGCGATCCCAGAATGACGTTCCTAGCTGGCGGCGCCTTTAGTGGTTTGTCTCGCCACGTGGCAGGCATTCGCTGGTAGAGTGGCAGGATCGGGAAATACATTCCTCCCCAGAGGGAAGAACTCAGGCGGATCGCGTTTCTCACCTGTTCTGCAGTGTCTGGCTCCACAAGATAAGCCAGCTTGATTGGTCTCGCCTTGGTTTCTATTGTTCCAAACATGTTTAGAAGTAATGTTGTCTCTTGATTCCTGATCGTACACGCGCGAACGGACACTCAAAAGGCTTAACGGTGCCGCTCGGTGCGTCTCCCAGCGGGCAACTCCGACGCGACCACGCCTTAGGGGTTCAGGCGGATGGCGTCGCCGATCCGGACGCACGGCAACGAGCGAGCGCGAATTTGTTTACGCAGCAGGTTTTCGCTGACGTCGAGCATCTCCGCCAGTTTCTCCACGGAGAGCATCGTAGGGCATTGTGCGATTTTATCTATGACGTCCACCCGCTCAATTGTGGAGCAGCGGAATCAGGATTGCAAAGGCTCAATTATCTTTAAGGCTAAGCTGGTCCACGCTGGGAGCGGGGAGGTCAAGTTCTTCAAACAGCAACTTCTTGTTCTGGTTATTCAGCCAGATCACAAAACCACGATCCACTATGTTCAACGTGAGGTTCGTCTGGTCATAATCGAGAATGATAGGCTTGATGTCCTTGGCCACTTGAAGCGAAGCTACCGCCTGCAGAGCCTGCGTCACGTTTCCTGAATTCAGCGTCGTGCCTTGCGGGTGACGTTCTCTCAGGGCACGGCGTAATTCCGCCTGCGTAAATCCTTTTTCCAACTTTGCAGCATCAGCAGCGAGAATAGGGTAAAGCAACCACTTGTACATTTCCAGTCGCGTCTCTTGAAATCCCGCTGCGAACTGATTCAGGAACGAAATGTACCGTGCACCTTGCTGGTTGACAATCCCTCTCACAATCGCGCTTGCGTCCAGATGGGAACCGATTTCCTGCAACTGCGACACAGTGTGGTTAATGCCAGCCGCGAGGCATGCCTGTCGAGACGCTTCTTGCACGACATAAACGCTGCCGTGAGATTCGCGAATAAGGGTGCTCTTGAAGTCTTCCGTGAAGCGTATATTGAGTAACTTTTCACCGCTTTCCACAACTTCGCGCAATTCGGCGTCGGTCCATTGATCGGCATTGATAGCAACAACTCGTCCGGTTAGGTCGCCGTTGTAGACCACAAGGCGATTCTCTTCCAGCCAGACGCCGATGATGATGAAGCAATTCTTCGAACCTTCGTGGAAAGCCTTCAACGCAACGGCAAACTCTTTTTGCGTTTCGATCGGCAGATAGTGGAAGTCTTCCAGCACGATGTAGCGATTAAATCCGATTCGTTGGAGCGCAGCGATTACATCGTTCACATCTGATGGGTCTAACTCCAGTTCGCTCTTCACCACCTCGGAACTGTCGGTTTGTTCTTTCTCTCCTCCGACTTCGGAGCCGACACCGAAAATACTGGCCTTGATTGAAGCGACGATCTTGTTCCTTCCCGTCGCTGTTTTCTTTTCCGATTGCGTCACTAGAAAACCAGCACGTTTCAGAATGTTGGAAAGGATCTCCTCCAGTGTCCACTTGCTCGCACACTGCACGGTGATGTAATCGGAATCTTTGAGGCAGAATTTTCGAAGGCTGGTCTTCCCCTGTTTTGAACTGCCGTAGATGATCAAATGTTTTTCACGGGTCAGATTCTCTATCAGCAATTCGTCCACGCTGGGCCGGGGCGTGTAGTTCAGCGGAATGTCGCGTGTGATCCCGTACACCGCGTCCACTGTATGCTCTGGTTTATGCATTGGTTGTTGTGAATTGTAGCAGGGTTGAAGCACGTTACCTCGGTACTTGCGACTCCGTGAAGACAGCCGGTATTGAAGCGCCGAAGTGTCGGAGGTTCGGGGCAGTAATGTTATTGTGCAGTTCGCGATTCGCGCACGGCGCAATCAGGAGAACTGAGACCGTATCTGCTTCCATCTCATGCGCACGCTCCTTGACGCTGGGAAACGCGCCTTGAAGCAGCGGAGCAGGACGTCTGGATCCTTGACACCCGGGAACAGGAAGTTCACACAGGCAACCTGAGAGCTTGTGACGCTAGTGTCCCAGCCGCGAACGCGGCGATGAATCCGTCTGTCATCGAAGAACGCGGCGGCTTCGCGGCGGAAACTGTGGTAGACGTTCTGTTCGGCGCAGTCAAGGGGAGGGTGATCTCTGTCATGCGTGGCGGATAACCCGCAACGTCAAACAACTGAGATCGCAGCCGGTATACCCGCTCAGTTTCGCGCACGGCGAAGCTCATGCGCCTGATCTTACCCTGACCTGTCACCACTGGAGGGAGGCTCGGTAGTGAGGCGCGACTCGGGTCCAGGGTAGTGCCAAATTCAAGGTTGTCCTAGCGATAAACCCGCACTTGACATCGCGAATGAAAGGGACGCTTTGCGTTCCGGTCCGTGCTCGAGCGGCGCAACAAATATTAAGAAATTCGATCCGCAGACTTTTCGATTCGCGACCCCACATTCCTTTCTGCACCCGCATTAGCACCCGTTCATTGCTCCTTCTAACACGTAGTATCAGGTACTTGGCAGTCCCCGGTAGCCTTGTTAAGTTTGTGAAAGTATTGGATCGGGAAGAAGTGTGAAGATGGCACTCTACCGCTGAGTTAAGCGCCCACGCAGAGTGGGTTTTATTCAAACATTTAGCTGCAGATTATGCAACCTACGTACAAATATCGAAGCATCTGTGCCAAGAAACGGTCGACCTTTTTCGCTGATCTTTCGCCAGCCATGGCTGCGGTTTCGGCGTTTTGCCCGGGCATGTTAGCCTATCGGCTGCAGGGGCGTGACTCGGGCTTTCGACTTGGAGCCGCGTGACCGTCTTTTCCCCAGGCATGGCGTTCGAACCAAATCCCGCTGGCGCACCCCTATCTCCTTCATCTGCAGGAACTTCCCCGGCGTCCCCTGGCAGCCAAGAGACGCAACTTTCCGACTCAGCCGGGGTTGAAATAAGTGTGAGCACCGCTGCACTTGATCGAGGCGTGCTGATGGCTGCGGCGACACCGCAGGGAGGCGCAGCGTTCTCAACCGGTCGGATCGGTGCAGAGGCTGTTTCAGACGCCGAGATCATGCTGAGGGTCAAGGCGGGCGACCAGTCGGCTTTCGACTACCTGGTGCAGAAGTACCGCCGGCCGATGATCAGTTTCTTGTACCGGATGGCGCACAATGCCGCCGCGGCCGAAGACCTGGCACAGGAAGTTTTTTTGCGCGTGTATCGTTCGCGCGAGAGCTACGAGGCCAGCGCCAAGTTCACGACGTGGCTGTATCGTATCGCGACCAACTTGGCGGTGAACCATGCCCGCGACACGCGCCACGAGCGGCCGGAGTTGACCGTCAGCCTGGACGAACCGGACGAGGAAAGCGGCACCACAGTCGAACTGCCCGACGGGAAGCTGACCGCCGAGCAGACCATGGTGCAAAAGGAACGCATGCTGGCGATCCGGCGGAAGGTGGAGACCTTGCCCGAACTTCAGCGGCTGGCCGTGATCATGCATAAGTACCAGCAGATGGATTACAAGCAAATTGCCGAAGTACTGAAGAAGAGCGAGTCGGCAACCAAATCGCTGCTCTTCCGGGCCTATGAGACTTTGCGAGAACAGTTAAAAGAATATGTGTAGCAAGACAGTATTTCGTGGAGCGCAGAAGCAGAGAGTTGAGGGAAAGCAGTCATGAACTGCAAAGAAATTCGAGAACGGATGCCCGACGTAGCGGCTGGATTCACCCAGCCCACAGCGGACGAGGAAAAGCACTTCGCGACCTGTGCTGCGTGCGCAGAGCAGCTGAAAACAATGCGCGCGACCATGGCACTGCTCGACGAGTGGCAGACGCCGGAGCCTTCGCCGTACTTCGACGTACGGCTGCAGGCTCGTCTGCGGGAGGAAATGGCCAAGCCGCAAGCGGGATGGTTGCATTGGTTCCGCCGCCCGGTGCTGGCGGCGGCCCTGACGGTCTTGATAGGAGTTGGAGTGGGGCTGCTTGTTTACCCGCGGCAGAGGATTACGGTCCGAGCAGACCTCCGATTGCCAATGCAGAGCCAGGTAGTGCGGTGAGCGATCTGCAGGCGTTGGAGAAGAATCACGAGCTGTATTCGGATTTCGAGTTGCTCGATGATCTGGATGTGCAGCAGGATGTGGTAGCGAATCCGTAAGAAAAGTTTGAGCCTCCGCTTGTGAAGTAGTCACACTGCAAGCAACTGGCAAAGAATAAGGACGGGGAAGGTGATCCGGGGAAAATACATCGCGGAATGGCTGGCGTGCGCCGCCTTGGCGTGGGCGATGGCCGTTCCCTTCCCCTGTGTGGCGCAAAAAGGCAGCTTCCACCCGGCACAGCAGCGTCCGGCCCCGGCGTATCATCCGCCAGCGCAACAGCGGCATCCGGCTCCAGCCTATCAACCGCCCCGTCCCGGCCAACCGGCGGCGCGGCCCCAGCCGGGAGGCCATGCTGGTGATTGGCTGCGACGCTACAAAGATATGCCCCCCGCCGAGCAGGAGCGCGCTCTGCAAAATGATCCCGGTTTCCGCCGTTTACCGCCGGCACAACAGCAGCAGCTTCGGCAGCGTCTGCAGCATTTCTCCGGCCTGCCGCCGCAACAGCAATTGCGCATGCTCAACCGCATGGAAACCTGGGAGCATCTGACTCCCGAACAAAAGCAGCAGGCGCGGCAGATTTTCGGGCAGATCAAGCAGTTGCCGCCAGATCGTCAGCGTGCCGTGGGCACGGCGATCCACGACCTTCGGCCAATGACCCCGGAACAGCGCGAGCGAATCATTAACTCAGATCGCTTCAAGGGTATGTTCTCTGGTCAGGAGCGGGAGATGATGCGCGGGGCCACCCGTCTGCCTCTCGCTCCGGCGGAGGGCGGCGAAGTTGGGCCTCCGGAGTAGGGAGTAGCTCCCCGCCCCTAATTCATCAGCGCCAGCATCCGCCGGATCGACAACGACATCTGCCGGATGTCTTCTGCGTCGGACGCATTGGGCGACATCTTCAGGTACTCGTCCAAGTCCTCGGCAGCGAGTCTTTGCAATCCGAGGCTATAACGCAGAAGGGCGCGCTGCTTCACGTCTTCCGCCGACTGGGGATAGATCACCAGAATCATGTCGGCAACGGCGAGCGCCTTGCGGAAGTTGCGGGTGGAAAGATAGACGGTTTTGAGATTGTTGAGCATCCGGGTCAGAATCTGGCGGCGGCTGATGGGATGGAGGAATTCCGGCCGCAACTTCATCTCTCCGGAATAGATCTCGTCGAGGCGACTCTGGCAGTCTTGCCGGCTGAGAACATCCCCACGATTGAAGCAGTCGATGAGCGTCTCTTTGCCATCGTCAGCCGTGTATTTGAGCAGGAAATGCCCAGGCATGCCTACACCGGATAAGGCAAGTCCGATCCGCCGCGCCACTTCCATATAGACGATCGAGAGCGTGATGGGAATGCCTAGCCCACGGTCGAGCACATCGTTCAAAAACGAATTGCGCGGATCGTAGTAGTCTTCGCGGTTGCCGCGGAGCTTCAGTTCCTCAAACAGCACCTGGTTGAGTGCGGGCAGCGCCCTGTGCGGGTCGAGCTCAGGCACCAGCCCGGCTACCCGGCGCGCGAGCTCTTCAATGCGCGCGGCGTAGGCCTCCAGGTCGAGGACCGGATACTCCGTGCGCGCGATGACCAGAGTGGCCCGAATGAGGTCGATGTCCTCATCCTCAATGTCGGGACCCACGAAGATTGAGAAGGATTCAACCAGTTCAGGCGAGATCGTGTAATGCACGTACTGATGCTAACAAACTACCCAGCGCCGGAAATTGGCCCGGAGGTGCCATCGCCTGGCACTTCCAGCTATGCGCGCAGCAGGTTGCGGGCGATGAAGAACACGTTCGCCGGGCGCTCTCCCAACCGCCGCATGAAGTAGGGATACCACTCTGTACCGAACGGGATGTAGACGCGCATGCGCCAGCCGTCGCGCACCAGGCTCTGTTGCAGGTCGCGGCGAATCCCGTACAGCATCTGGAACTCGAAGCTATCGCGCGCGATCTTCTCCTTCGTGGCAAATGCTTGAGCCTCTCGGATGATGTTCTCGTCGTGGGTCGCCATGCCATGGTAGACGCCGCTCTTCATCAGGATCTTCATCAGCTTGATATAGTTTGCATCCACGTCGGCTTTGCTCTCGAAGGCGATGTTCGGCGGTTCCTTATAGGCACCTTTGCACAAGCGGATGCGGATGCCTTCGGCCAGCAGCTTTTCGACGTCGCTCTCGGAGCGCTTCATGTAAGCCTGAATCACCGTGCCGACGCTATTTCCGTTCCCCGGCATCCGGTGCAGTTCATGCACAAAATCGAGCGTGCGTTGCGTGTAGGGCGAGCCTTCCATGTCGACGCGGACGAACCCGGGCGGAGTCATCGATGCCGCCTGGGCGACTAACCCTCCGACCAATTCACGGGCCAGCCCCTCGTCCACATCGAGACCCATATGAGTCAGCTTCAAGCTGATGTTGGCGTTGAGTCGATTCTCTGCGATCGCGTGGAGAATTTGGTGATACAGCTCGGCGCTATGACGGGCTTCGTCGGGATTGGTGACGTTCTCTCCCAAGTTGTCGATGGAGACGCTCATGCCCGCGCGGTTTACGGTCTGGGTGACGCGGACGGCGTCGGCGATCTCGGTGCCGGCGACGAAGCGCCCGGATACCCGGCGTCCGATTGCGGACTGTTCGGCAAAACCGCGCAGAGATCGGTTTTCAGAAAGGCCTACGAAGAACGTCCTCAGCATGCAGTACCTGCCAAGTCAGAAATGGTAAGGGAAGGAGTGCTGCGCACCCATATGAAGATCACAGAAATTTGTATCACAAACCGGGCACCCCGAAGGTAGGACCACGATCACGTTGAGTAAAAGGTGGGCCGTCATCCTGAGCGCAGCGGTTTTTTCAGACGGAGCGAAGAGCCCGCCCTGAGCAGCCAAAGGGATCCCCCGCGCACCAACGCGGAAGAGGACAGGCCGAAACCACGCCGTCGAGATCACTCCGGATCGAACTTGATTTCAATCAGCTCCGTAGTCTCGTGAGCGGCGGGCTCGAATTTCCAATGCCCCACAGCGGTCACAACGGCCTGGGCAAGGATCGGGTGCCCACCCTTCACTCCTACCGACTTTACCGTGCCGTTCGGCGCGACTTGGGCCTCGACTTTGACAACACCGTGGATATGCATGGACCGGCCAAGAGTGGGATAGGCGGGCGGAGTCTTGACCAAGACTTTCCTGGCTTCTGAGGTCTGTTGCGCCAAGCAGTGAGCTGGAACAAAAGCGAGTACGGCAGCAAGGAGCAGAGCTTTCATAACACCACGCCGCATCAGGGTCTTCATAATGAGAAAAGTCTAATCGACCACTCATCTCGCCAAGAAGGTCACCGTGGTAACGGCATTAATGCCTACGTCGGCCGCAGAAGGGTTTGCCGAAGAGGATCACCTTTCCCGTACTACTTGCTGTGCTCTTCCAGGAACCTCTCCGCCTCGATGGCAGCCATGCAACCTGTGCCAGCGGCCGTAATCGCTTGGCGATAGCGCCTGTCCTGCACATCCCCGCAGGCGTAGACCCCGTGTACCCGCGTGTGAACGTAGTTATGAGTCTTGAGGTAGCCATCGGCGTCGGTGTCGAGCTGACCGGCGAACATCTTCGCGTTGGGCTCGTGGCCGATGCCCAGAAACAACGCGCTGGTGGGGAAATCCCAGATCTTGCCGGTTTTCACATTTCGAAGCTTGAGCCCGGTGACTTCCTGCTTACCCGCGTCATAAACGTCTTCCACTACCGTATCGAGCAGGAACTGGATTTTCTCGTGGTGCTGCGCCCGGTCCAACATGATCTTCGACGCGCGAAAGGCGTCGCGGCGATGAATCACCGTCACTTTGGTTGCGAATCGTGTCAGAAAAATCGCTTCCTCCATGGCGGAGTCTCCGCCACCCACCACCACAATTTCCTTTCCGGAAAAGAAAAATCCATCGCAAGTCGCGCACGAAGAAACACCGTGCCCGATGAGCTGCTGCTCATGCGGCAGGCCCAGCCATCGCGCCGAGGCCCCGCTGGCAATGATCAGAGTCTGCGCGTGAACCTGCTGGTGGCTCAGATGCAGCAGAAACGGGCGTTGGCTCAAATCCACGCTGGTGAGATGCGCCATGCGGTACTCCGCGCCGAAACGCTCCGCCTGCTTGCGCATGTTCTCGACCAGTTGGGGCCCAAGAATGCCCTCGGGAAATCCGGGGAAATTCTCCACCAGCGTGGTCAGCGAGAGTTGGCCGCCGGGTTCGTGGCCCTCGATGACCAAGGGCTTCAAGTTGGCGCGCGCCGTGTAGAGAGCGGCAGTGTGGCCGGAGCATCCGGACCCGATGACGACAACATTTCGAGTTTCGCTCATAGATATTTTGCTAGTTGCAGATTAGATGGCTAGGGCCAGATTTTGATGCACGGCATCTCGGACAACAGCGCAAGCAGATTTCACTGCTTCTTCTCTTCACTGCTTCCCTGCCGCAGGCTTGGCAATTTTCGCCCTAGGAGCGGCCTTCGGCTTCGATGTTCCGCTGATTTTCGCCAGCTCCTCGGGAACGATCACACCTACCCCCAACAGCCTGCGATAGTTCGCCAGCACATCCGACGCGCCGCGAAACAGTGGTTCGTAGGCGCTCTGATCAGGCGCCGGACGGTCTTCCGCAGCCGTGCAACGGGCGAGCGCGACCGAAGACTTTGCCGAATCGCTCCAGCCGAACCCGGCTGGCCGGCGTATTCACAGTCAGCATGGCCTCCGCGCTGGTCACCGACGAGGCGCTATCCTCCAGCGACACCTGGATCAGATCCTTGGGGTCGCGCACGTGCAGCACCAGCGTTTCGATCATGGTCTGGCCGTCGTTGCTGAAGGAATACTGCACGCTGGCAAACAGCGCCTGCACCGAAAACTCGCGGCGGATACGGACGTAACTCGCCACCGGAGGTTCGCCTGCCACATGCCCCCCCTGTCCCGGCTGCAGGAAAGTCGGCATATCCTCAAGCGTCGAGCGCCCGCGGGAGACTTCGAAATCGTTCCCGAACAGTGGCTGCTTCGGAATGCGCGCCAATGCCGCGGCGATCTCTTTCTGCTCCTCGGCCGAGGGAGTGCAGACGTTCAGCATGTTGACTTTGACTTGCGGCTGCGTGGAGGCCGGATTGGCGGGCTGCTCTTGCGCCTTAACCTGCAATGCTATGGCAAGAAAACCGGTCAACAGGGAGAAAACCATGATTCTAGGCACGGCGGAATTCTAAATGAGAAGCATCGAAAAATCTTCGGGTGCCCCGTGGCATGCCTGCCTGGTCAAAAGGCGATCTTTCAGGTCGTCACCCATCCGCTAAACGTCCCTGTCGAATGCGCCATCCCGAACCGCGGCGCACTTCAGCCGCGGGAAGGATCTCGTTCCACTTTGCATTCAGCACGCGGGAGATCCCTTGCCCCGCCTGAAGAACGGCTGGGCTCGGGATGACCCCACGGGACGGGTATGTGGGGACATGCTCGCCCCTTATCCTGAGCATTGTTTCCGCCGAGGCCACAAACGATTTCGCCAAGAAAGCAGAGAAAGACTTAGAATTCTCTTATGGCGAATCTGACTCTGGTTTACGGCATGAGGCTGCTACCGTCAGAGGACGTGGCCGAGGTGGGCCAGGCTCCGGTGAAGCTCACGAACGGCCGCGAAGCGCACGTCACCATGCACGTGCTTGAAGGCAGCAAGGAAGACATCGAGAAGCAGTTGCGCACGAGCCTGGAGGCGTTCTTCGATCTCTACCCTGAGATCTGAGCGAACGGAGCGACCACGGGCCCGCTGGTTTTGAGCAAGGGGTTCGGCGGCCCTGGAGTTGAGGTCGACCTCCGGTCGCCGCTAGAATTCTGATCTTCTTAGAGCTTCGCAACGAATCGCATGCAATGGTCCTATCCAGAATTGCGCCAGCGGCTCATCAAGGCCGAACTGTGGCCCCAAGGCCGTATGGCCCGACTAGCCTGCTATTTAGCCGGCATGGCCGCGGTGTTGTTCGTCCTGCAAAAGCTTCTGGGACTCTTCGCCGCCTCCTGGGGCGAGCATCTGGGCGGCTGGGTCGGATTCCTCACCTTCCTCGCCGGCGTGCTGTTTTTTGTCCTCGCGTTCCGCTGGGTGCGACGCCGAATCCTGTGGCGCTTGCGCAACCGCCTGATCGTCACCTATGTATTCATCGGGGTGATTCCCGCCGCGCTGCTGATGGCGATGGCGGTGATCACGCTCTATGGGCTGGCCGGACAGTTCGCAGTCTTCGTCGTGACCTCCGAAATCCACTCGCAATTGAGAACCATGGAGGCGGTCAACGCCGCAGTCAGCAACGAGCTGGCGGCCCGCCTGGAGCGCGGCGACAAGCCGACCGCAGAGTCGCTGGCCGGACTGAGAAAACGCGATCGGGCCTGGGGCCGCCGGCAGGTCTGCGCCTGGTACGGCGACAAACCGCTGCCCCTTTGCAATGAGATCAAAGGCACCGCTCTTTCTGCCCCCGGTTTTGTGAAGGGGACGTTCCGCGACATCATCCGCGAACGCGATCAGCTGTACTTGCGGGTCGCTTCCTCCATGACAATCGGGTCTTCACGGCTGACCGTGGTCACCAGCGAACCGTTTGACAAGGAGTTGGTCGGAAACATTGCCGCCGATCTCGGTGAAATCACTCTCTACTCGGCTTCAATCACTCTCGACGAGCCGCCCGCAAAACCGGAAGCAAAACTCGGTTCTGATGCCGGTGGGCCCGCAACGAACAAGAGTGGAATCGTCATCAGTACCAAGCGAAACCCAACGGCGAAGCCGGATCAGGAAGTGCTGCATCCTGCCTTCACCGTCGGTGCGCTGCCCGGAGCAAGCGGCACCTTCGATCGCGAGATCACCTTCGGAACGCCGCTGGCGGTCACGGATTGGAAGACCGGCGAACCGCAACGCGTCGGCGCGGTGCTGCAAGTGACCACCCGGCCCGCGGTTCTGTACGGCCATCTTTTCGCCGCACTGGGAGAGTTCGTGCGCGGCGTCGCCTACATCCTGCTGGGCGTGGGAATCTTTTTCGCCGTCATCGAACTGATCGCGCTCATCATCGGCACCCGCATGACCCGCACGGTCACCGCCGCCGTCGCGCAACTGCATGACGCGACCCGGCACGTAGATCGCGGCGATTTCAGTCATCGCATCCCCGTAAAATCGAGCGACCAACTGGCGGAACTCGCGCTCTCGTTCAACTCGATGACCGCCTCCATCGAGAAGCTGATCCTGGAGCAGAAAGAAAAGCAGCGCCTGGAAAACGAACTGGCCATCGCACAGGAAGTCCAGGCGCAGTTGTTCCCGCGCCAGGTTTCAGAGCTTGAGTCGCTCGAAGTGCATGGCTTCTGCCGCCCGGCTCGCACCGTGAGCGGTGACTATTACGACTTTGTCTCGGCGAGTTCCCACAAGCTAATCCTGGCGGTCGGCGACATCAGCGGAAAAGGAATCTCCGCGGCTCTGTTGATGGCGACCATCCACTCCGCCGTCCGTGCCTATAGCGTGGAGAACCTGCCGCAGATGCGCGAGCCGGTCGCTGTCGGCGCCGTTGCGGGATCGGGCCGCGTCATGGCAGCCTGGCCGGAAGGTGTGGAGGTTTCTCCTTCCGCCCTGCTCAGCCTGCTGAATCACCAGCTCTTCGAGAGCACTCCGGCGGAAAAATACGCCACGCTTTTCGTCGGGATTTACGATGGCCGCGTCGCACCGGCTCACGTACAGCAATGGCGGACATCTGCCGCCCATCCTGATCAGCGAGGATGGCACCATCCGGCGGCTTGAGGCCGGGGGCACGGTCGTGGGCCTGTTCGACAACATGACCTACGACGAGGGCGCGGTCGAAATGCGTCCCGGCGAAATTTTCCTGGCCTACAGTGACGGCGTCACCGAACCGGAAAACGACTTCGGCGAATTCGGCGAGCAGCGCCTGATCGACCTCGTCCGCGAAAACCGGCACCTGCCCTTGCCGCAGATCAGCCAGATCGTGACCATGGCGGTGGACGACTGGATCGGCGACAAAGAGCAGCCCGACGACGTGACGCTGGTGCTGGCGCGGGCGCGTAGCGTTGGAACATCGTAGCATCGGCTCAGAAGGCGATCGCGTAACTGCCGCTATCTGTCCACATCTGCGCGATTGACAGAACAGCACCATGCAATACCTTGGTGCCTCGGTCTTTACAACTCCGTACGCGGGAGTAGCATAACTTCGGCAATGCGCCGGGGCTCCATCCCGGAGATGACGGTTCGAAACCGTTCCTCCCGCCCCAGTTTTTCTCGACTGCGCTCCGCCTCAGATTTTCTGCTTCTTCCAGCGCCCCTGCTTGAACAGGATTGCGCTGGCCCCGGCGATCGCTCCTTCCGCGACCACAATGGCCCAGAACGCCCCGTTCGACTGCATGTGCAACGGAATCGCCAGCCAGTAGGCAAGTGGAATCTCCAACAGCCAGAAGCCGAAGAAGTTCACGATCGTGGGAGTCACGGTGTCTCCCGCTCCGTTGAACGCCTGCAGCATGACCATGCCGTAGGCGTAGCCGATGTTGCCGTAGCTCACAATGCGCAGGCAGGTCGCGCCCAACGGCACGACGGCAGGGATCGTGCGTGAACAGGCGCACCACCGGCTCGGCAAAGAGCACGAAGAACACGCCCACGGCCCCCAGAAAAATCATGTTGTAGAGGCCGGTGCGCCACACCGCGCTTTCGGCGCGCTCCGGCTTGCCCGCGCCCAGATTCTGCCCCACCAGCGTGGCCGCCGCGTTGCTCAATCCCCACGAAGGCAGGATCACGAAAATGACGATGCGAATGGCGATCGTGTATCCCGCGAGCGCAGCCGCGCCGAAAATGCTCACGATGCGCACCAGCCCAATCCAACTGGTGTGCGCGATGGCAAACTGCAGGATTCCGGTCAGCGAAACCCGCACCAGCCGCCACAGAACACTCCAATGCAACCGAATCTGCCGGGTCAGGATGTGAATCCGCTCCGTCCCTTTCAGCAGCCGATAGAACTGGTAGATCACGCCAATGCTGCGCCCGATGAAGGTCGCCAGCGCGGCCCCGGTCACGCCCAGTCTGCGGGAACGGCCCCCAGCCGAAAATGAGGCAGGGATCGAGTATCAAGTTAATGATGTTCGAGACCCACAGCAGGCGCATGGCGATAGCGGCATCTCCGGCGCCGCGGAAGATGGCGTTGTTCAAAAACAACAGCAACACCGCGCAACTGCCGCCCAGGCAGATTCGCGTATAGCCGCTGCCCACCGCGACAATCTCGGGACTAGCTCCCATCAACCGCAACAGGCGCGGAGCCAGCAGAAGGCAAGGGAGTCCAATCGCGAGCGAAACAATCAGTCCGAGAGCGATGGCCTGCACGCCAGCGTCGGCCGCTCCCTCCGGATCTTTCTCGCCGATGCGGCGCGCCACCATCGCGGTCGTCGACAGACTCAGTCCCATGCCCACAGCGAACACCAGGCTGAGCATCGATTCCGTCAGCCCCACCGTGGCCACCGCATTGGCCCCCAGACGCCCCACCCAGAACACATCCACCACCGCAAACAGGGACTCCAGCACCATCTCCAACACCATGGGCACAGCCAGCAGGAGAATGGCGCGGTTCAAGCTGCCTTCGGTGTAGTCCTGATGCGATCCGCGGACCGCTTCAACCAGCGACGACCACAAGGAATGCTGCGGTTTGGAGGCAACAGAAATCGCTTCCATAAAAACCTTTGACCTTCCGCAACCGCATCCGCGGGCCCGCGGACACGGTGCATTCAGAACAAGCAATGAAGTAAATCGGAGAGCCCGCGCAACGCGGGCGACGCAGAAGGGCGGATTAGCGAGGCTTGTGCATGACGTTCCTCAGCGCGGATCAGATGAAACTACAGGTCCCCACAGGGAAACGAACAACTATCGGATGGATTTTATCGCAACCCCATGGCCTCTGCCAACAAGAACAGAAACGGCGGATGGTTGGAGGTCACCACCCGCCGCATCCCTTAGGAGGTATGAACGATGTTCGCTCTCTGGAACAAGACGATGCTAACCCCGTCGAGCCTGGAGGTGTGAGATAACGAAGGTACTTTCCAGAGTCAGACTGACGGGCAAGGGCTCCCTTTCGGGAAGAATTCCAAAGTAGGAATGCTCCCGGGTGCCCCATTTCTCGCGCGTTCTTTGCGCGAGAAGTGGGATTTTTGACAGACGGATCGGCTGCTGGCTTCTTACCTCTTCGGCAATATCATCGCTCTCGCGGTCGCAGCCGTGTTCTTCACCAAGCCGCCAACAGTCATTTGTCCAATGGGAGTGTTAACAATGCCGCGAGTGTCGCTGCGCACGTCAAACGTATCCTCGCTGATGGTTTCCCACCGGTTGGCGCGCACGTCATAGGCAAAAGTAACACCGGAGAACTCGACGGGCTTGCCGTCGTAATCCATGCCCTTGAAGTTGTGCGGGCTGGCCGATCCACCGGAGAAGAATATCCGGCGGTCCTTCTCACCCGACACCGTGCCAAAGCGCGCCGACCCCGGATGAGCCGCCAGCTTGCTCCACTCGATCTTGTTCGGATCCTTGTGATCGATCTTACCCATCCAGCACTCGTCGGACGCCACGTAAGGCGCGCCGCCACCTGTGCCTTTCTTGGCCCCATCAACGTAGACGATCGCGTCGTCGGCCAACCCTCCAGCGTGGCCAAACACGGGCGCTCCCGGAAAAGGCGTGGCCTGGCTCCAGGTGTTCTTCTCGATGTCGTAGACCTGCACACTGTTGACAGGGCCGTTCTTCGATCGTCCACCGACCAGATAGATGTAGCGATCGTGATTCACCCCAATCACAGCCCTATCGACCCCAACCGGAATGTCCTCGGCACGGTACCAGCGCTTCTCTTCGGGAAGGTACGCGTTCACGTCCGACACGGTTAACTCCCCGCCCTGACCGTCCACCAGATATCCACCGAAAAGAAAAATCTGTCCCTTGACCCCAACCGCACTCGCGCCCAGTCGGCCGCCGACGCCGGGTACAGCCCGGCCCTCGCTCCATTTGGCCGAGGAGATGTGCAGAACATAAACTTTATTGGTAACGTCGTCCCAAGTCCTTTTGGCCCCAATGCCCATCAGCGAATAAACATCGAGGCCGCCCCTGAGCGCCGCGACCGCGTTGTCGGAAACGGCGGCCGGCATGGGGGGAATTTTCGATTGATCTACGGCCAGCAAAAAAACTGCGCACAGCGCCGGGAAGAAGAAACCCGCCAGTTTGTTCATCGGTGAGATATTACGCTTTGCGCGGGCAGCGGCAAAGGGCGCACCCTAGAACCAGGTCTTCCGCCGGTACTCTCGATATTGCTCGCCGAAGGCGGCTTCCAGAACCCGGGCTTCCTGTCGTGCGCGGACCGTCTGACCGATAGCCACCACGACCAGCACGATCCACAGAGCCGGCTTCTGCAGCACGAGCATCAGGCCGATGAGCATCACCAAGCCGAACACGTAGATCGGATTCCGAATCTTTGAGTAAAGTCCAGTCGTGACCAGGGCATGTGCCTCCGCTTTGATCGAGAACGACTTGCCCAGCTGGTACCGAGCGAGCCCGATGAAGCTCACACCAACCACGGCCAGCACCGACCCGATATAGCGTTGCGCGTTCCACGGGGTTTGCCAGGTAGCCAGCAGCCAAAGCAGAATGCCGACAGACACGATCTGAAGCGCTGTAAAAACGTAGAATCGTCGGCCTTCCATATTCGCCTCGTTCGCCTAAGCGACCAGGCCCTGGCGAACAGCATGAATGAGGTCGGTGTAGGCCGGCGTTTGTCCGATCTCCCGCATGTGGCTGGCGATCTGCCCGCGGTGATACGCCGAGTGCATCACGACGTGCGTCAGCATATCCACGATCGTGCTCGTCCACTCCTCACCTTTGCTGTTCTTGTAGGAAACCGACTGATTCACATCGCCGGCAGTGATCAGATCGAGGTATTCGCGCCACAGGCCGGCCAACTCAGCAGCTTGCGCCTCACACTCCTCCAGGCCCAATTTCGGCCAGACCGGGGAGCTCTGCGGCTGTTGCTTCAACCGCTCCAGCCATATGCGTTCCGCGGAAAGAAGATGGGCCATGAGCTGGAGCGACCGCTGGCTCGCGTTGCCACTGGCTCGGAGTGCGGCAAGAACTTCCCGGTTGGCCCATTCGTCGTAGGCGAACTGGCGGCGCAGATAGTCAGCAAGATTCACGATCCGACCTCCTAGGAAAATCCCCGCAATGCAACAATGTAACGGCAGTTCTGTTGCCGCGGCAACGTTGTAACCATCCTTTCACATTTCTGGACTAAACTGAGCGACTGTGGTTCTGTAGCAAAAGTTTCCCTCAGCTCCCATGCCGCGCAAAGCCCCGCCACCTCGCTCTGATGAAAAGATGGAAACCAGGGCCGTGACGCCCCCAAGCGCAAGGCCGGCCGCGGGCGACGACTTAACACGTCTCGCCTTGAACGGATGCCTGATCGCCCGCGATGCCGCGTTCAATGTTAAAGATCTGATTACAAATTCTTCTCGCATGGCTTTTCTGGCGATCAAAGACTGCGAAAAAGAACTCGACCTTATTGAGCGTCAAATTGATGAGCGGCTGCCTGCTGCTATCACGCGAGTCAATGAGGCCCGCGCCCGGCAGTTACTCTCGAGCCTGAAGTGCACGACCGATCTGGAGCGCATCGGCGACCTGGTGATGAGCGTGGCTATGCGGGTACAGGCCAGAACCGCGAAGATGCCTGCTTCCGACGTGCGCCAACTTGTAGAAATGTCCTCCGTCCTGCGCGAAATGCTCGACCTGATTCACAAGGGCTTCTCCACCCTCGACCTGGAATGCGCCCGCAAGGTTTTGCAGATGGATAAGGAAGTCGACCGCATCTGTCATGCCATGTTCCAGAAGCACCTGGCAGAAAGCGGCGCCCAAGGGGATCCGGCCGGCTTTGATGTGTTGCTGATGGCACAGGCGCTGGAACGCGCCGGCGACCACACCACCAACTTGGCCGAAGAACTCTACAGCCTGATCGAAGGCCGCAGCCTGCGGCATGCCCCCAAGAAGAAGGCCAATTAGCAGAAGTCAGCTCTTTGCTGGGTCGGGACTGAGAACTTTCCTTACAAATTCATAGTTCCTTAACAAACGAGCAACATTCGCGCAACATTGGACCAATAGAGTCTTTGATTGGCACCCCTCCTCTTAAATCGGCTGCCAGTTGTGTGCCAAGGAGGGTCCCCCGACGCGAAAATGCATCTGCCAGCCGAACCCTACGACCGCCCCGGGAGCAATCTTCGTCCCAACTCCTTCCATCCAGTCATTTTTGTAGTCGAAGATGATGAGGACATTGCCCGCCTCGTCTCCCACAATCTGCAGGCCGCCGGGTTCGAGGTGCAGAGTTTTGTGAGCGGACATTCCGTACTGACCGAAGCCATGCGCGAAATGCCGGCATTGTTCCTTCTGGACGTCATGTTGCCCGGTACCGACGGCTTCGAACTCTGCCGACACATCCGTCAGACTCCGGCGCTTTCTGCCATTCCCATCATCTTTCTTACGGCGAAAACCGCTGAGGCGGACCGTGTCAAGGGTCTGGAACTGGGCGGCGACGACTACATCACAAAGCCTTTCAGCCCGCGCGAACTGGTAGCCCGTATCCGCACCGTGCTGCGCGGATTAGGTCAATCCCCCGTGGCCACCGAGGTCTTGCGGCTCGGCGACTTGCAGATTGATATTGCTTCCATGACCGTGCAAGTGCAGGGCCGCACAGTCTTCACCACCGTGCGTGAATTCCGCCTGCTGGAATATCTGGCGGCGCATCGCGGCCGCGTCCTGACGCGCGACCAGTTGCTCGATGCCGTGTGGAAAGAGACTCCTTTCGTCACACCACGTTCCATTGATGTCTACATCCGCCGCCTGCGCGAAAAAATCGAACCCGACCCGCGCCATCCCCAATACCTCAAGACTTTGCGAGGTATCGGCTATCGCCTCGAAGTGCCCCGGTAACTCGCAGGCTCCGCAGGCAAAACCGTTCCTCTTGACCAAGACGGCTGACCAGATCCTCTCCAGCATTGCTCCGGTTTTGTTCACGAACTTTACAGACAGGACGCTAGAATTGATTCGAATGAAGCCAACCGCCCGCGCGACGCTCGCTGGCCTCTTGCTCGTTACTGCGTCCCTCGCGATCGCCGGCGCGCTCTACGAGATGATCGGCAGTTGGCGTGATGCGCAACGCTTCCCGCAGCGTGGCCACCTCGTCCAGGCTGGGTCGATCCATTTGAACATCGACTGCAGCGGGCAGGGTTCGCCGACTGTAATACTGGAAAGCGGTTTGGGCGGCCCTTCTGTTGACTGGCTCATGGTACAACCAGAGGTCGCGAAGTTCTCCCGCGTGTGTTCCTACGACCGCGCCGGATATGGCTGGAGCGACTCCGGCGCTGAACCGCGCAGCAGCCTGCGGATTGCTCGCGAACTGAAACTGTTGCTGCAGACGGCCGGTGAAAAAGGTCCGTACGTTCTTGTGGGACACTCTATGGGCGGATACGACATCAGGGTTTACACCGGTCAATATCCAAATGATGTTGCGGGAATGGTGCTAGTCGATGCTTCCCATGAAGATCAAGAACTGAGAGCGCCGGATTCCATCCGCAAATGGTCACGGGACCACCGCAAACACCCTGGCTGGAAGAAGCTGAAATATTTCTTTCAGCTCCATCTTGGCTGGGCTCGCCTGACGGCGGATCGCGATGCGCCTGAATTCTGGCCGAAAGCATTCAGGGACGAGGAAGATTTCCTGACGCTTCCGACCAAACATCAATTCGCTATGATCGATGAGGATCAGGTGTTCTCCACTTTAAGCGCCGCACAGGTGCGAAGCGCCGGAAACCTCGGGGATCGGCCACTTATTGTGCTTACCGCGACGAGACAGGACGATATCCCTCCGGAGATCCCGCACAAGGACGCACAGACGGATGAGGATCTTTGGGTCCACCAGTTACAGACGGAACTGGCTCGTCTCTCGACCCGTGGCAAGCAGATCGTTGTCGACAGCAGCCACGAAATGCCAACCGAACATCCGGAGGTCGTCATCTCGGCGATTCACGAGGTATGGGTGGCCGTTCATCAACGTCCTGTTCTCTGATGTTCGGGCTACATCAACTTCAGAGACAGGACACTAGTCGTTTATTCTGTACTGCATCCCTTCTCGAATGGCCTTGAGCAAGCCCAAGCCGTTATGGAATGCCAGCGACCAGAGCGCACGACTGGCCGAGTTGACCGCGCATTCCGACGAACCCACGAAAGATAACCCGCTGCGGCGCGATGTACGTTCTCTAGGCGCGATTCTCGGCCAGATCCTGGTCGAGCAGGCAGGTCAGGACTTATTCGAATCCGTGGAAGAGTTGCGCCGTCTGTTGATCGAGTACCGCGAGACAGCGCGCCGCGCTGCTGCCCAGGCTTCGGCGCACGATCTGATGCTCAAGGCACAAGAAATCGTCTCCAAGATGGAGGTGACGCACGCCTACCATGTCACCAAGGCCTTCGCGATTTACTTCGAGTTGACCAATCTGGCCGAGACGAATCATCGCAAGCGACGACGTCGCGCCGGGAAGTTGGATCGCGAGCATCCTCCACTTCCCGGTTCCTTTCGAGGCACGCTGCTGCGCATGAAGGAAGCAGGAATTTCCGCCGAGGATGCCCTCACCGCGCTGAAACAAATCATCATCACTCCGGTCTTCACCGCACACCCCACTGAAGTCGCGCGCCAGACCGTTCTGCTGAAGCGGCGGCGCATCGCCAAGCAACTGGAGCGACTCGACCGCCTCCCGCTCCCGGCCGACGAAGCCGAAGATTGCGAAGACCAGATTCGCGCCGAGGTCACATCTCTGTGGCAGACCGACGAGGTCCGCCTGGCCAAGCCCACGGTGGACGATGAAATCCGCATGGGGCTGCGCTACTTTCGTCTTTCCCTGTTCGCCGCGCTTCCGCGAATCTATGCCGAACTGGTGGAGTCCTTCCGTGACGTTTACGGATTCGAACTCGACCAGGCGGTCTTACCGAACCTGGTCCAACCTGGTTCGTGGATTGGCGGAGACCGCGATGGCAACCCGCTGGTAAAGCCAGAGTGCATTCGTGATGCGCTGGATCAGGCCCGCGGGTTGATCCTCCGCGAGTATCTCAACGATATCGATGCTCTCAGCGACCGCCTCAGTTCTTCGCGCCGGCAAACCGCCGTCTCGGCGGAATTGCTTACGCGCCTGGTGCACTATGAGCGCACCATTCCTGGTGTGCATCTGGCTTGGGGACCGCACAACAGAGCTGAGAGCTACCGCCGGTTTCTCTCCTACGTGTTTCACCGATTGCAACAGAGCCGCGAATCCGCCGACGCTCCAGCGGCCTATCGCAGCGCAGCGGAATTCGAAGATGACATAACACTGATCCGATTCAGTCTGCAGGCTAACCGCGGAGAACGCCTGGCCCGAACCGGCGTCGATCAATTGTTGCGCAAGGTGCGCACGTTCGGTCTACACCTTCACACGCTAGACATCCGCCAGCACGCCCGCGTGCATGCCAAGGTCATCGCCGAGCTAGGCCCAGCGCTCACTGGCGAGGCCGAGTCGGCCGAGGCTCGCGAACTGCTCGAAACCTTCCGCACCATCGCGCAGCTGAAGCGCACCCATCCCGCGGGCTCGATTCGACACTACATCATCAGCGGCGCTGAGTCAGAGAGCGACGTACTTTCGGTAGTGCGCCTCGCGAAAGCCGGCGGCGTGCAGATTGCGGGGTCATCTGGCGATCCCGGCCTGATGCCCGTGCCTCTATTCGAATCCATTGAATCGCTACGCACTGCGGCTGGCGTTATGCGCCGCCTGTGGAGCGATCCCGAATATCAGCCGCTACTCGATTCCTGGGGACGCTGGCAGGAAGTCATGCTCGGCTACTCCGACTCCAACAAAGACGGCGGCATGCTCACCAGCACCTGGGAACTGCACAAGGCGCATCGGGAACTGCACAGCGCCGCGCGCGACTCCGGTGTGAACCTGCGCCTGTTCCACGGCCGCGGTGGCACGGTGGGCCGCGGCGGCGGACCCACGCACTCCGCCATCTTGGCTCAGCCCCCAGGCTGTTTCTCCGGCCAGATTCGTCTCACCGAGCAGGGCGAAGTCCTCAACTGGAAATACGCCGACCCCGTCCTCGCCGAGTGGAACCTGGAACTGATGATCGCTGCCAGCCTCGAAGCTCTGACCCTGCCCGGACGAGAGCAAGATCCGCATCCGGCGCGCTGGGAAGAGGCAATCGAAGAAATGTCGGCGGATGCGTATCGCATCTACCGCCGTGAGATCGCCGAGAATCCCGACGTGCTCGAATACTTCGAGCAGGCAACCCCGGTCAACGAACTGGATGCCGCCCGCATCGGATCCCGCCCCGCTCGCCGCACCAAAGGCCGTCGGCTCGAGGATTTGCGTGCAATTCCCTGGGTTTTCGGCTGGATGCAGAGCCGCCACGCCGTGCCCGCATGGTTCGGCGTGGGCCACGCTCTAGAACAATTCGCAAACCGCGGCCCCGGCCACGAACAGCTGTTACGCCACATCACGCGCAGCTTCCCCATGTTCTCGGACCTGATCCGCAACGTCGAACTCGGCATGGCGAAAGCCGATCTGGGCATCGCCCGCGTCTATTCCGGACTGGTCAAAAACGCTGCCTTGAGAGATCGCATCTTCTCCATGTTGGAGGAGGAATTCCTCCGCTCCCGGCGCATGATTCTGCGCGTGACAGGCCAGCGCGAACTATTGGCTCGCAATCGCGTTCTGGCTCGATCGATCCGCCTACGCAACCCCTACGTCGATCCTATGAGCCTGATTCAAGTCGAACTTTTGCGGCGCAAACAGCAGGGAGACAAGAGCTCAGAGTTCGAATACCCGCTGGGGGCGACCATCAACGGGATTGCGGCCGGTCTGCACAATACAGGATAGAGCGCCAGGAGCCCGCCTCACTGCTCACGCCAGCGCTAACCTCGCGCCGCCGTGTCCGTCTGTAGTATGGTGTTCCGTTGGTCGAGGTGTGTCGCCCCATGGGAACTTGTTCGTACGCTTATGCGTAACCTTCACCGGCCCAGTCTGCAATCCAAGTCATGCCATTTCCCCGAGAGGTCATATGAACATTTCACGATTCACAACTCTGTTTGTTTTGTGCCTGTCTTTGTCAGCAGCCGCATTGGGACAGAGCGCCTCTGCGCTTGGAAGGCCTGCTCAGGCCGCTCTCTCCAACGCCGCCGTCCTCGGCGGCGCGGGCACCGATCAGCCCAGCGAGCCGAAGCTCGAGCGCTTTGATCCCAACCTGGTCGACAAGGATCTCGATCCCTGCAACGACTTCTACAAGTATTCCTGCAGCAAGTGGCTGACCGCCCACCCGATTCCGCCTGATCAGGTCTACTGGAGCACCGGCAGCAGCCTGCAGGTGTGGAATGAAACTCTGCTGCGCGAGACGCTGGAGGCCACCAGCGCCAACGATCCCAAGCGCGACTCGGTCCACCAGAAGATCGGCGACTATTGGGCGGCGTGCATGGACGAAAGCGGCATCGACGCCGCCGGCATGAAGCCCCTGCAGCCCGAACTCGATCGTATCGCCGGACTGAAGTCCAAGAAAGACGTCACCCTCGAAATCGCCCGCCTGCACCACCTGTTTCCTGCCGCCTGGCAGCAGGGCGACAACCAGACCAACGCGCCATTGTTCGGATTCACCGGGCAGCAGGACTATGACGATGCGTCGAAAGTCGTGGCCCAGATCGATCAGGGCGGCCTCAGCCTACCCAACCGCGACTACTATTTGCAAACCGACGACAAGTCGAAGGAAATCCTCAGCAAGTACCGGATGCACTTGCAGAAGATGTTCACCCTTGCTGGGGAATCAGGCGCCCAAGCCACCGCGGATGCGGGCACGGTGATCGAATTGGAAACCGCCCTGGCTCAGGCGCAGATGGACAACGTGACGCGCCGCGATCCCAAGAACATCAACAACAAAATGACGCTGGCGCAAGTTCGCGAACTCACCCCCTCCATCGATTGGGACGCGTATTTGAAGGCGGTGAAAGCCCCGGTCAGCGAGCATTACATCGTGACCTCGCCCGCGTTCTTCCGCGCTGAAGAGAAACTGATCAGGGACCATCCGCTCGGTCACTGGCAGACTTACATGCGTTGGCAGGTACTCCACCTCTCGTCGCCGTATCTCAGCAAGCCGTTCTTTGAAGAAAACTGGAACTTCTTCGCTCACACCCTGGCCGGCGCCGAGCAGCCGCAACCGCGCTGGAGGCGTTGCGTCCGTGCCGCTGACCGTGACCTCGGAGAAGCGCTTGGCCAGGCTTACGTGGACCGCGCCTTTCCGCCCGAGAGTAAAGCCCGCACCATCCAGATGGTGCACGCCATTGAAACCGCTCTGACCACCGACGTTCAGGGCCTCGCCTGGATGTCCCCAGCTACCAAGGAACAGGCCCTCGTTAAGCTGAAGGGAATCGAAGACAAGATCGGCTATCCCTCACACTGGCGTGATTATTCGAGTGTCAAGATCACGCGGGATAGCTACCTCAACAACGTCGCACAGGCCACATCGCTGGAATTCGAGCGTTGGGTCGCCAAGGTCGGCAAGCCGGTGGACCGCAGCGAGTGGACGATGACTCCGCCCACCATCAATGCCTACTACGATCCACAACTGAACACCATCAACTTCCCTGCCGGCATTCTGCAGCCACCGTTCTTCGATCCCACCAAGGACGATGCCGTGAACTACGGCGCCATCGGCATGGTCATCGGACACGAAATCATTCACGGCTTCGACGATCAGGGCCGCAAATTTGACGCCCACGGCAACTTGCGCGACTGGTGGACCGCCGAAGACGGCAAACAATACAACGAACGCGGCAAGTGCATCTCCGACGAATATACTCAGGACGTCCCCGATGCCGGCGATGGCGTCAAGCAGAACGGCCTGCTCACCCAAGGCGAAGATACGGCCGATAACGGTGGACTCCACCTTGCGCTGTTCGCCCTCGAGACCGCTCTCAAACAGCAAGGTAAATCGCTCGACGACAAAGGCGACGACGGCTGGACCTACCGCCAGCGCTTCTTCCTGTCGAATGCGTACTCGTGGTGCGCCAACGTCCGCCCACAAGTCGCCCGCCTCATCGTAACCACCGACCCCCATTCCCTCCCGGTCTTCCGCATCGACAACGTAATGTCCAACATGGCGGAATTCCAACAAGCCTTCGGCTGCAAAGCCGGACAACGCATGGTCAGGGCCAACGCCTGCCGCGTCTGGTAGTCACTCGCTCAAGTTGGAAGGGCTAGCCGCAAAGCTGGCCCTTCCTTCTCTAATGGACAAGATGCTCATGTAGCGACGGCCGCCTCGGCCGTCCAAGCGAGGGCGAAGCCCCGCGCCACCTGCACGACCACTCTACCGGTTAATATCCTCCTTGTTCTGCAACCGCTTCACGTAGTTCTCCAAGTTGGCCTTGTTGGAATCGGGCGCTCCCGTCAGCGAAAGCTTGACTTCCTTCACGGCATTGTCAAAGTCTCCCTGAGCGCTGTAGACGCGGGCCAGGCCCATGTGCGAAGTCCAGTAGTCAGGAAACTTCTTGGCGGTTGAACGGAACACCGCCAGCGCCTCATCCTGCTTTTTCTGTCCCTGCAGCTGGCGAGCGTAAAAATAAAGTTGCAGCGGGCTGGCAATCTCCAGCGCTTTGCTGCGGAATACCTTGGCGTCCTCGTTGCGACCGAGCGCCTCCAGAATTCGGGATTTGTTGAGCACGTTGTCGTAGCGCTCTTCGGACTGGATCGACTGGTCTTCATACTTCAGCGCCTCGTCGAGATTGATCTTGTTGGCCAGGAAATAACCGGCCGCGTCGTCCCATCCTTCCCAGTAATACTGGTTCAGCCCATGTAATTGCCGATGGATGCTGGCGGTGACCAGTTCGTTTACATTGACTTCGACTTTAAAGGGCACCGCAACCTTATCCCATCGCATGGTCACGACCGTCGCGTTCGGTTTCACATCGTCGAAATCGTAAGCCAGCGCATCGTGCGCGTCAGCCGCTTGCGGCTTCACCTTGACGCGAAGGGCATCCTCGTCCTCCTTGTAAGTATGTCGCGTGCGCGCTGATCAGGGAGACGCAGATTCTGAATACAGACTTGCCGTCCTTTATCAGCAGGGCAAGGGAGTGCCGCAGAATTATGCCGAGGCCCTCCGCTGGTACCAAGCAGCGGCGGCCCAGGATGACCCGAAGGCGCAATACGGGCTGGGCTTATGTATTACTACGGCCAAGGCGTGCAGCAGGACCACACCGAGGCAGTCCGTTGGTACCGCAAAGCTGCGGAGCACGGCAACTCGAAAGCTGAGTCTGCTCTCGGCTCTTCGTATTACTACGGACAAGGCGTACCACGGGACTATGCCGAGGCTGTTCGCTGGTATCGCAGGGCCGCGGAGTTGGGCAACTCGAACGCTGAGTATTCCCTCGCATACACGTATTCGCACGGTATAGGCGTACCGCAGGACCGGGCAGAATCCAACCGCTTGTTGCGGCAAGCTGCTGATCAAGGGAACGAGAATGCTCGGCGTGTTTTGGGCTTTAAGGGAAGGCGTCTAGCCCCGTGGAACTGGATCAGCCTTTCAGTCACATTTCTGGGAAGCCTATTGCTTTTGCTCGGTTCGCTAAAAGCCGGGCAGGGCCCCCCCATCGGCAGCAGGCAGCCCTGACCGGACTGATTGGCCTGTTATGCGGCGGATTTGATCTGTACTGGTATATCGGCGTTTTTCAATCCCTGCCGGTCGGTGCCTTCTACTTCGCCAGGCACCTTTTGCATGGGGTATTCGTGGCCATGCTTCTCCCGATCGTTTCTCCAAAGAGCGCCAGTTCGTGCTGGTGATATCTGGCGCGTCGTTAGTTGCATTCAATCTCTTTGCGATCGCTCACTACGATCTGAGACATCTCGCCCCGGTCTGTCTTTTCTCTTTGGCCAATGGGTTTTTCATTGGAATGTCAATTCCTTCCGCCATTATTCTTTACTTCAAAGGTAAGAGAAAACGAGGAGGTCAAAGCGGCCATGCCGTGGTCGCGGCGCCCGGAACCACGCGCGGATGAGACGAGAACCGGCGAGAGTCCCCATTTCTCGCACAAAGAACGCGCGAGAAATGGGGCACCCACGATTG
>CAWFUU010000029.1:0-85024 GCA_963819035.1 uncultured Acidobacteriaceae bacterium
TACGTCAACTGACAGTTGGCTAAGAGGAGCTTGGGAAAATCGACAGGAAGGCAGCCACAGGTCCAGCTACACAACCGAACCCGACCAGTAAACACAACAGCCGGCCTCTGGCGGAAAGCGCCCAATATCGTTTTGACCTTGCGGACTTGAACAGTCTGCCTGTTGCCGCTCCTTGCAGGAAGCAGATTGCCGAGAAAAGCAGCCAAAATGTAAACAGCAATCGATTCTCCAAAGGGCGTCTCCTCCGATTGGAGGAGCGTACCACTATCCTGCGACCGCATTCGGTGCTTGATGAGTGCAGTGGGAATTTTTCACCAATTGACGCGGCTGGTGTAAGTTACCGGAATGAGAAACGAACCCAGCGAAGCCACTGACGCGGTGATCAGGTATTGGCTGCTCAATCTGGCCGTCGAAATGCCTGTTGATCTGCACCGTATTCTTCCAGTGGTACAGGAACAGGCTTTGAATGTCCAAACGATTCCAGGCTGCGACGCTCACGATTACATGCGAGGCATTATTGAGCTTCGGGAGAGGCGCATGATCGAGTTGTTGTCCAAGGATGCTGTCGATGATGTGAACAGTAGCGATGGAGTGGCGCAAATCCTAGATCGGTTTATCAATCTTCCGCAGCATGACCTCAACGTCTCGCCACGTCATTTTGGTCCGGCGGACAAACTCCCGTCTGCATCGCGGGTGACATACCAGGTCACTGCGTTGGGCGGTCAAGAATGGGAACGTTGTGCAAAGCCGGACTGGGATCAATTTGTCAACGGCAGCGATGATTACGTTTCTGGCGAACTCCTCTCCTTCAATAAAGAACGTCTGATTGTATATATGGGCTGGTATCCCGAGATCGCTGGATCAGTGATCCAATTAGATACGATCAATTGGGAAACACACACGAACTTCAACATACTTTATTGGAAGCAGTTGCCCGTGGTTCATCGGGTCTCGTTTCACCTTCAGCCAAGCGGGAAAAGATGGGGTTCGGATTCTGCCCCGAAGTGGTTCTGGGATTGGTATTTCTCATCGACGGCTTGGTATGCAAAACCGTGGCTCATGCCAAACTGGCCGACATGAGCGTCAACTGTCGAAAACTGGCCATAGCGCTCAAAACCCCCTTGCCGGAGGTCAGTGAGTAACAAAAGGGACGTTTCGCCGACTTACTGACGATCAGTTCTTGGACTTAGGACGCAGCCTTGTTTCGTTCCAGGAGAGGGCACTGCACAGGATTGTTTTGAGGCTCAGCAATTCCAGAATTCAACCTTGACCATGTGGGGGCCGTTCTGTGGTGCGGACGGACCAAAATCGGCAAAATAGTGGTGTCCACCCTCAAAGAGGCCTTGCGATCCATCCCAAAGAGTGAAGTGCCCCCGTGCATCGCTCCACCCGTCGATCAGCCAAGCGATGATGCCTTTGCTGGTGAAGGCGTCAGGCTTCATGGCAGAACCCGTCTTGATAAGATCAGGCTCCCGGTATTGAGTGTGCAGATAATTGATGAACTCGATGACTCGAATGGCGTAATTCTTCCCGTCCCCTCCCTTCACGGTCAACAATCCTCTCGGCGATTTCGGAATCTCATGATCTTTGCCGGCGTAATTGAAGGCTTTCGACATTCGCATCACGCACGAGTTAGGACCGACCCAGGATTGCGTCAGTTCACCGCCTAACTGCTGAATCACCTTAGGACTATCGGGATCTGTCGGGTAGTTTGCCGATAGTAACGCGAAGGCGGGAAGGGTACGATTGCTCATGGATGTTCTCTCCCGTCATGCCTGGGTAGCATAGCTTCCAGGTCGGACGTATATAGGAATTCAGACAAGTCGGTTGCGGTTTCCCAGTCAGGCGGGGTAAAACGGGGCGATCGTTTGCGAAGGAATACGATCAGGTCAGTGTGAAGGTACTCGCTGCTGTAACTGTCCCCTTCTCTAAACGATGCATACGAGATAATGTCACCTGGCTTGAACGAACCGCGATAGCAATGGCTTACTCGGAAATTGGCAACCGTGACTCCTGGACGAGGTGCATTCGACGTTTCAATGACGCCCTTTACTATCACGGACGCCTTCTTAATGTTCTCGCGTACTAGCGATTTTGGCGGAACGTCGGTAGCACTCGCCAGGAGAACTGCAATGCCCAAGATCGCCAATACCTTCGAAAACATGCACGGGATTATACGCTGGTGTAACGCCTTGCTGTGAAGACGCCGCTGGCGGAGGTTGAAGGGTGGAAAAACGACACCTACGAGCGACCTGTGCTCTCTGGTTCGCGGCTGTTCGTTTTCGACGAGGTAGGGTCGGCGACTATTTGACTCCGCGCTGCCGCGCTACTAAGGCAGCCGGAGATCTGTTTTCTCGTCCACCACGATATTCCTGCGCTCGCCATCCTGGACATACAAGATGCGCAGATGCTTGTGGGCTCCAGGCAGTGGATCGCCTCCCATGCTGTAGTTGTCGACGCGAAGGAAAAGCCGGCCGTCATCGATGCGGCTGCGCAGGACATCCGTTACATTCATGAACTGTCCTTCTGCTCCGTAGTAGGCGCGCAGAATCTGCAGACCCCGCTCGTGCCGATCGGGCCAATCTTCGCGACGATCGCCGCGCTCGTGTCGTTCGTGCTCGTCGCGGCGCTCGTGCCAGTTGTCGGGATCCAGTTCCAGGCGCGCAACGCTCCGCTCCGGATAGCTGTAGTCCTTAATGTCTCCGTCCCATTCGCGCAGGCGGATGACCAGGACTTTATTCTCGTGCGGTGCGGGATCGATTCCCAGGTTGAAACGGGTGACCTCGAGCTGCAGGACGCCGTCATGGATGAAAGTGCGGACGCGGGACGTCACGTCGACTTTGCGTCCCGGAACTCCCCACTCCGCTCCCACCAACTCACCGCCCTGAGCCATCGCTGAACCGGCCAACAACAGCAGGCATGCAAATCCCGTCCACAATTTCATGATCGCCACCCCCGATCTGAGATCATAAAACCGCAGGACGGCGGAATCACCAGCACGAACGACCACGAACTAATGGTGCGCACCACACCAAAAAACCCTTTGATTCCAGGTGCTTCTCGGTGGCAAAGGAGCTCCTCCTTTCAAAACGTAACGCCATTCCTGCGTAGGCAAACCTCTGCCTCCGGAAACTAGGTCACCGGCTGCTGGCTCACCTTCAGCGTCTCCCTGGCTTGAAATCGGGTGCAATTTTTGCCGGCTCGGGCGTTCTTCCTGAGAATGAATTCTCCGCTGGAACATCCCCCTGAAACCTATATGCATCCCCAGAATAGTTGGAGTGAGGGTTTAACTATGAAAAATCCGATTCTCTCTGTTGTCTGGCATCTCAGGCGAGTTGTTCTGAGACGAGTTTTCCCCTGCCTTGTGGCTGCTTCGCTCTGTTGGGGAGGCGCCGCGCAAGCTCAAGAAAAGGTCCCGGACGCCCTACATGCCGCAGGGTGGGTGGTTATTCCGGTGGAGGAGTACCGGGTGCTGCGGGCGAAGGCTTATCCGGTGGAGCACGATCCGGAGCCGCCGCCGGTGGAGGCGACGCTGACGCGCGTAGATTACGACCTGCGCATTCCTGGAGAGTTGGCGACTGGACGAGCGAGTCTCACGGTCGACGTGCTGAAAGATGGCTGGGTGCGCGTGCCGGTGCCGGCGGGACTGCTGGTGCGCGAGGCCAGACTTGACGGCAAGCCGGTGTCGCTGGTGCCAGGGAACGCGCAGGGAAAAGGTGGGGCGCATCTGGCGGCGCTTTTGTCGCACGCCGGGCGCTTCGTGTTGCTGCTCGACGTGGACGTGCCGGTCACCTCGTCTGCGGGCGACGAGACTATTTCTCTGCCCTCGACCGAATCGGGCGTAACGCGGGCCGCGGTCGAGCTTCCCCGGCAGGGAGTTGATCTGAGAATCGGCGGAGGGCTGCTGTCGCAGAAATCGGAGACGGCCGGGGAGACGAAGTGGCTGGCTTACGGCCATGGCAACGAGGCGTTGACGTTTACCTGGCGCAAGAAGACGGAGGACCATCACATCGACCAACCTCTGCGGATGCGCGGCTCGCTGACGCAACTGACGAGTCTGGCGGAGGACTCGACGTCGCTGTACGCCGAAGCGAGTCTTGAGGTGGTGCAGGGAGCGGCCAAGGAGGCGCGGATCCAGCTTCCGCAGAATGTCACCATCAATCAGGTTGCCGGCGCGATGGTGGCCGACTGGGAGATGAAAGACGGCGAACTCGCGGTGACCTTCCTCGAGCCTGTGGAGCACAGCGCGCGGTTCGTGATCACGGGAGAGATGCGGCTGCCGCGCGACGGGATTGTTGATGTTCCGTTGCTCCGGTTGCTGAACACGGAGCGCGACGACGGGGGAGTGGCGGTGGAAATCCTGGGCGCGGGGGAAATCAAAGGTCAGAAAGTTCAAGGGCTGGAGGAAGCCGACGCTACCGATTTGGGTGAGATGGTAGCGAGCCGGCAGTCGCCTGCGCTGGTTGCGTTTCGGGCGCGATCCGGGCCGGCAGGGGCGACGCGGTCGTTGAGCGTGAATCTGGCACGGTACGACACGCAGTCAGTTCTGATGGCCAATGTCGAAGAGGCTCGCTATCAGGTCCTGATGAGCGCCGACGGAAAAGAACTGGTGCAGGCGCGGTACGCGGTCCGCAACAACCAGCGCAACTTCGTGAAGGTCACGTTGCCGGCGGGGGCGACGGTGTGGAGCGTTCTGCTGCAGGGGAAACCGATTCGGCCCGGGCAGTCGCCTGATGGCAGCCTGCTACTGCCGCTGGAAAAATCGCGCGGGGGAGAAGATGCGCCGGCATTTGTGGTGGAGATTCTATATCTCGCTAAGGCGCCGGCTTGGGAGGAGAAAGGGCGCGAGAAGGTGACATTGCCGGCGCTTGATCTTCCCATTTCGCGCACTGGACTGCTGTTGTACTACCCGCCTTTGTTCCGCGTTACGGCGGAGCCGGGGGCGTTTCGGACGGAGGAGTTTGTGAATCCGACTTCGGCGGCGCTGGTGCCGAACGTGGGCTATGGATACGGTGGAGGCGTCGGCGGCGGCACCGGCGCAGGGATGGGATCGGCTGCGCCATCTGCAACGCCGCCGCCGCTCCAGCAGTTCGATCGACTGGAAAATTTCGCCAAACTGAAGTCAGCCGACGATGAAAAAAAAGACACGACCCAAGCCCTCCTCGATACTTTCCGCGCCAAGTCCAGTGCGGGAAAAGTTACTGGCATTCTGCCGGTCAATGTGGCGTTTCCCGCATTCGGGCCGTCCATATTCCTCGTCTCCGAACTTACCAGCGAAAACCAGAGTCCAGCTGCAGAGTTTAGCTTCCAACGCGAGAAAAAGGGAGGTGTGCGATGAAAAGCAGATTTCTGATGGTGCTGTTGCTTTGCGGTGTTTGCGTGGCAGAAGAAAAATCCACGCTACCACTGCCTGATCCGGGCAACGTGACGCTGACTCTCGACGAATACAACAAGCTGGTCGAACTCGCGGCCCGGCCGCCGAAGAAGCTGGAAACTGCGCCGCTCCCTTATTCCATCCAGCACGCCGACATGAAGCTGCACGTGGAAAACAATGGCGTGTGTGGCACGGTGCAATTTGACGGAGAAATCTTCCGCAAAGGCGTCAGCAAAGTTCCGCTGACCAGCGGGATGACCGTGCTCGATGCGCATCAAAACGGCAAGAGCGTCCCGCTGGAGCAAGAGAATGGCACGCACATGGCGTTGCTGCCGGGGCCCGGGGAATTTTCGGTCGCGCTCGAAACTGGATTGCCGCTGCGGATCGAAGCTGGACGGGCGTCGGTTCATCTACCGGTGCCGGCGGCGGGCAGCGTTCAGCTATCGCTGGTGATTCCTGGAGAACACACGCTGGCGAACATCACTCCGGGCCTGATCACCAACCGCAAATCGGAGAACGGGCATACCACGATCGAAGCTACGCTGGTTCCGGGACAACCCGCGAACATCTGGTGGGCGACGCGCGAAGTGGTGGCGCCTGTGGTGCCGCGCGAAGTGCGATTTCTCGCCGACGAGAAGACGCTGGTCTCGGTAAGCGAAGCGGAGATGCACGTTGCAGTGCTCGCCGATGTGAACGTGCTGCAGGGAGAGCCAGCGCAATTTCAGTTGGAGATTCCAGCCGGATACGAAATCACGGGCGTGACCGGAGCTACGCTCGACTCCAGCGAAACTCAAGCTGGCGGGCTGATCCTGAAAGTCAACGCTCCGGCGCAGCGGACGCATCAATTCCTGATTTCGATGGAGCGATCGATCGACGGTCTTAAAGCGGACGCTCCATTTCTGATCTTCAAAGGAGCGCAGCGCGAAACAGGCGAGGTGCTGGTCGAAGGCGCGGGCACGATGGAAATCACGGCGAAAGAAGGTGGCGGCCTTAAGCGGATGGACGTGAAAGAAGCGAATCCGTATCTGCGGTCGCTGGCGCACTATCCGCCGCAGGCGGCGTTTCGCTATCACCGGCAGCCGAGTGAAACTCCAACGCTGGCGCTGGAGTGGGTGCGGTTTCCGGACGGCAGCGTGCTCGCGGCCGTGGCCGAGAGCGCGGTGGTCACAACCCTGGTCACATCGGAGGGGAAGTCGCTCACCGAAGTGAAGTTGATTCTCAAGAATCAGGCGCAGCCATTCCTGAAAGTTGCTTTGCCCGCGGGGGCGACCATTCTGTCTGCCGATGTCGCGGGCGAGCGCGTCAAGCCGGTGCAGGGACCGGATGGAAACCGCGTGCCACTTTTGCGCACGGGATTCCGTCCGACAAGTTCCTACACGGTTTCGTTTGTATTCATGCACTCCGGAGCCCCCTTCGCGAAAAAGGGCGGAGCGGAGTTGATCCTTCCCAACATGGACATCCCGATCAGCCTCCTGAGCTGGGAAGTTTTTCTGCCCCAGCAATATAAGGTGAAGGATTTCGGGGGCGACGTGATCGCAGCGAATCTGGTGCCTGCGGCGTTTCGCGAGGGGGTTGCGATGAATTACCAGAACCTGATTGACGTAGAAGCGTCGAACCAGAGAGTGCAGGCGTTTCCTGGACAGATGGGCGGCTATGTTGTGGATCCAAGCGGAGCGGTCGTTTCGAACTCAAAAATTACAATCACGAACTCAGCTACGGGAGGGACGTCCACGGCAACGACTGATTCGCAAGGCCGTTGGGTGATTGCTGGCCTGCCCTCGGGAAACTACAAAGCGCGAGCCGAGGCATCGGGCTTCAAAGCCAACGCTTTCGACCTGAACTATGACGCCGAACGTCCATCGATGTATAACTTCTCGCTCGAAATTGGCAATGTATCGGAAACCGTCGAGGTGGTTGCGGAATCTCCCCAGCTTCAAACGGAGGCGGCGTCGGTTAGCAGCAGGAAGAGCAGGCGCGATAAGAACCTTCCCTCGAACGGACCGGCCTTCCAATCTGGCGCATCCGCTAACGTGATGGATCTGCAAAAGCGGGTAGCTGGAGTGCTGCCAGTGGCGATCGGTGTGCCGCGGGCCGGCACTTCGTTCAGCTTTGTACGGCCGCTGGTGCTGGATGAAGAGACAAAAGTGACTTTCAGCTACAAGAGCCGGTGAAATGGGGCGGTCCCCGCGACGAACTTCCGTTTTCCTGCCGGCATTGGAGAATGGCATAGAATATGTTGTTCGCGGGGACCGCTGATGAGCAGTGCCGAGGTCTGGAAAACTTGGGAAGGCCGCTTGGTCGACGGGAAGTTTCCGCTTCGACGGTGGCTGGGCGGATCGGAGCACAGTGCGGTCTTTCTGACGGATCGGCAAGGACGACAAGGGACCGAGAAAGCTGCCCTTAAGTTAATTCCGGCGGACGCTGGCGATGCGGACCGTCAACTGGCACGTTGGCGTGCCGCGGCACAACTTTCCCATCCTCACCTGATTCGCATCTTTGAAACCGGGCGTTGTGGTATGACGCTTCTCTACGCGGTGATGGAGTATGCGGAAGAAGACTTATCGCAGATTCTTCCCCAACGACCGCTGACTTCACCGGAAGTGGCCGACCTGCTGCCTCCCATGCTGGAGGCGCTTTCCTACCTGCACGAAAAAGGATTTGTACACGGGCGCATCCGGCCGTCGAACGTGCTAGCGGTCGGGGATCAGTTGAAGCTGAGCTCGGATCAGGTTGCCCCTGCGGCGGACGCGCATTCCAGAAGAACACAGCGGGACGTCTACGACGCTCCGGAAACGGCGGCTGGGATCGTCTGGCCGGCGAGCGATTTATGGTCCGTTGGCGCCACGCTGGTGACGGCCCTGTTGCAAAGCGCGCCTTTTTCGGGAGAAGGATCGCAAGGCGATCCGGGGCTGCCCAAGAGTTTGGCGGAGCCATTCCGAGGCATTGCGCGCGAGTGTTTGCGCTTCGATCCCAAGCGGCGGTGCTCCGTCGGAGATATCGTCGCGCGCTTGCAGCCCCCGGGACGCTCCGTACCTGCCGAACCTGAGCTGCCGCCCGCACCTCGACGTCGTACCAATCGGGGGCCGATCGCGGCGGGAGTGGCGGTGGCGGCCCTCGTGCTGGGATTAATCTTTTTCTTCGCCAGCGGAAAGAGTGGGCCGCCACGGCCTGCGAGCACGACTCAGCCCTCGCCCGCGACACCGCCTGCGGCGGCGCCGCTGCCGGCGCCCGCGGCGTCCACTCCGAAGCCGGCGGCGGAGCCAGCTAATCCAACTAAGCCCGCGTCCCCGGGACAAGTCGTGCGACAGGTTCTCCCTGAAGTTTCGCCGAGCGCGCGGAACACCATCCGGGGCAAGATCAGGGTTATCGTGCGAGTGGACGTGGATGCTTCGGGCAAGGTAACGGACGCAAAGTTTACTTCGGCGGGGCCAAGCCGGTACTTTGCCAACCAGACCCTGAAGGCGTCGCGGCAGTGGGAATTCTCAGCGCCGGAAGTGGCCGGACAGCCAACGGCGAGTGCGTGGAGTCTGGTCTTTCGTATCGGGCGGAAAGGGACTCAGGTCGCGCCGCAGAGGTTGAAGCGCTAGGCTACGTCGGTCTGGCGACTGGGGGAGAGCGTTGCCTCTCAAACAACTGAAGTGCGTGCGCGAGAACTCTTTCTTTCGCCCCGCTGGGGCTTGAAATCATTTTCAACGGCTACGCACGGCTTGCGCGTTGGGCTTTATTCTGTCGCCGCTTCGCGGCTGTAGCGCTATTCGCGATCGAGTTGCCGGAACTTCCATACAACCTGCCTCGCCATGCCGAGAAGGACTTTCGCGTCCATGGTGTCGAGTCTGAGACGCAGAACCAGGCGACGAACTTTCTTTTCGGTGACGGCATCCGTGCCCGGCTTCACATAGCCGCTGCGGCGCAGCGCCTCGAGCAAGGTTTCGGTGATTTGCTCATTGACCTCTGCCGTGGCCCGTTCAGTGGGATGCTTCTCTGATTTTGGGTCGGGGCTCCGGGCTAGCTCGTAGAGGCAAACGGCGACTGCTTGTCCCAGATTCATCGAGATGTGGTCTTCGCTCGTGGGCACGTTCAGTAGCCAGTGGCAGTGGCTGAAATCTTCGTTGGTGAGGCCGATCTTCTCCGAGCCGAAGAGGAGGGCGACACAGCGGCTTTGGAGTTGGGCGTGGATCGTCTGGGCCGAAGTCTGGTCGAGCCGGTGTAAGGGATGATGCAGGACGCGATTGCGCACGGCGGTTGTGCCGACCACCAGGGAGCAATCGGCCACGGCGGGGGCAATGGTCTTGAATTCTTCCGCTTTCCGCAACAGTTCCGAAGCGCCAACGGCGGAACGAGCCTCGCGGAAAGCGACGGCGTAGGGATTCACCAGGCGTAGCCGATGCGCGCCGAAGTTGCTCATGGCGCGGGCCGCCGCGCCAATATTGAGGGGATTGCGCGGACGCACGAGCACAACAACGAGACCGTCTAAAGCAGGAGGCAAGGCGTCAATTCTACGATAGTAGCGGTTGGCACGAGAAAAGTGTGGAGCGGGCACTCTTGCCCGGTTCTTTGCACCGCCGGCAGTAGCGGGCAAGAGTGCCCGCTCCACACAACCCTCAAACGGCGGATCAGTTGGCGGGGGCGACCGCAGCATGTACAAGTTCTTTGCGCTCCGAATCAGCCTGCTTGGCCTCTTTGCTGGCTCTCAGCGTCACGTCCTGCTCGCCGAAGCCGACGCCGATCTTCTTGAGGAAGGCATTGGGCGGGGTGCCACCGGCAAAAATCCAGACATAGTCGTTGGGGATTTCCTGCTGGGTGCCGTTGACATCGAGGATGACAGACTCCGGCTTAAACTCGACGGGATTGGAGTTGAACAACACCTTCAGCTTGTTCGAGCGTATGAAATCTTCAATGCGCTTCGTGTTGCGCTCTTTAATGCGGCTGAAGCGCTCGCTGCGGTAAGAAAGCGTGACCTGGTTGCCGGATTGGCTGGCGAGTCCCATGGCGGCCTCCACGGCACTGTCACCGCCGCCAATGACCAGGATCTTCTTGTTGATGTAGTGATCCGCCTCGATGAGGCGATACATCACCTTGGGCAGATCTTCGCCCTTTACGCCAAGCTTGCGCGGTTCGCCCGCGCGGCCCAGGGCCAGGATCACGGCCCGAGCGCGATATTGGTTGGTGCCGGTGACGATTGTGAAAATGCCGTCGGCGCCCCTCTGGACGTCTTCCACCTTTTCTCCAGTGGAGACGTTGAAGTCGGCCCGGTTGAGAATCATGTCCCAGAAGGCAAGCAGGGCTTCCTTGGAGAGTTGAAGCTTCTTGAACTTGCCGTACATGGGGAACTCGACCGGGCTGGTCATCACCAGTTTTTGCCGGGGATACTTGGCAACAGTGCCTCCAACCTCGTCGCGTTCGAGGGTGAGATAGTTGAGCTTATGCTCGATCGCGCGCAGGGAAGCGCTGATGCCGGCCGGGCCGGCCCCGATGATCAGAACGTCGTAAATCCCCGGAATCGGCTGGTATGCGCTGTCCGTTTTGAACCTGCTTGCGAGTAGATCGATACAGTCGCGTCCCTGGTTGACGGCATTCTTGATCAGAGCCAGTCCGCCCAGTTCTCCGGCGATAAACAGGTTGGGTACCGTCGTTTCAGAGTCAGGAGTGAGAAATGGCAGGTCGCCCGCCATGCTCGGACTGGCCATCACCATGGTGATGGCGCCCACCGGGCAGGCATCGGCACACAGGGCGTGGCCGATGCATTTGTATCCGTTTACGATGACGGCCTTGCCGCCAATCATGGCGAGCACGTCACCCTCCGGACAAACGCTGGTGCAGGTGGCGCAGCCGATGCAGTAGTTGGTATCGATGTGAGGGTGCTGCGCTTTGGGTCCCTCAGAAAACAGCTTTCCTTTTTCCGCGGATTGGCGAGCACGGACCTCCCTTTTCTTCAGGTTTTTGAGATAGACCAGAAGAAAGATAAGGGAGATGAAGCCGCCAATCGCAAGTGTAATGATGTTGTCCATCGCGGGCGGTCAGAAGTACCCCAGAAAGAGTTGCAGTCCGATATGAATCATCGCCAGCACGGCGAACGCGTAGCTGAAAGGTTTGTGCACGATATGCCACATGTGAAAAACCTTCTGCGAACGCGAGAGAAACAGGATTCGCTTCAGCAGCGCCGCTTCCTCGGCGGCAGCCTGGATCGCTCTTTCGAGTTCACGATGCCGCGTGCGAAGGAAGCCCCCCAGCGTTGCGGCCGACTCTCCGAAGCCCAGGGCATGACGGCGCAACGCGGCGACGCGAAACTTGCGAATTACGTCCAGGATCATCATGTACACCAAGGCAACCACGATGGGGAGTCGCTTGACCGCGTTTGCGTCGGGCATGCGCAACAGGGCGCGCAGGTCCGCTTCCGGCAACACGTTCTGCCTTGCCAGTTCCAGCGACAACTGCTCCTGCAACTCTTGGACTTCCTTGATCGATAACTCAGCCGTGGTGACTTTGCGAGGAATCTGAGCGTAGAGATAGCGCCCGACAATGCCGCTGGCGGAGACGGCAAACATGATCCAGAAGGCCATGCCGGCGATGCCGCGGAATTTCAGCGTGGAGTGGAAGGCAATGATGAAGGGCGCAGTCAGCCCCATCAGGATGTGAATATCGAGCCAGTGACGAGTACTGCCTTTGGTTCCGAGCCACGTCCAGTGCTTGCGCAGGGGATAAAGGAAGATCCCCACGAATAACGCAACACCGACAAATCCCAAGTAGAGGCCAATCGGGCCGCTGGGGCGCAGCATGTGGTGCTTGGGAGAAAAGGGACGGTCGATCGCCGACAGCTTGTAATAGTCGAAGCCGTAAAAGAATATGGCCAGATTGGTGACAATAGCGACAACATAGAGGGCATGGAGGCGTACACGATGGCGTCTCTCTGCATCCGATACGACCCTCGTATGTTCGGCTATGCGGGCAGTTGCGGTGGCATTCGCGCTCATTTTTTAATCACCTGCTCCTCGGTGCTTACCGAGAATTTCTTGTATGAAGTGAAGTGGTGCAAGTTACGCCAGTGTTGCTTGGGAGTTTCAACCTCTACGCGCGCCTGGGTCGGGTACCAGTAAACCTGCTTCTCGTTAGGGAAAGGCAGGGGAGCAAAGTCAATCTCCGAATCCAAAGATTTTAGCCCTACATCGGCCAGCGTGTCTGCGATTCCGGCGTCGATCTTGGCGATGGAGCCGGTCTGGGGCTCAATCCATGCGGTACCGCCCAGCTCCAGCGGATACTCCCTTCCGCGCAGGGCCAGGGCGGCGGGGGACCTCATGCCCGGGACATGCTGAAAGGTGACCTTCTCGAGCAGGTGGCCGTCCACCGTCTCCTCGCCGGCCAGGGTGAATTTGAAGGCCTCAGAGTAGAGCGGATGGAAGACGAGAAAGAGAGTGGCGAAGCCATTGCTCAACAGCATCGAGGTGTTGCGGCGATCCCGCTTGGCCTCCTTCACGGGGATCCGCGACTCGGACAGGTTAAGTTCGCCGCCGCTGTTGGTCAGGATCACGAGGTAGTCATAGGTGGACTCTTCTTTGAGCTCGACCTTGTTGTCCTTGTTCAGCTTTTCTTGGCGGACCTGCTCGGTACACTTTACATCCGAGAACTGATCCAGAAATCCTGAGGTCTGGCCGGCGGCGCGGGACAGCAGATCGTTCAGTTTCTGCGCGTCCGGAATTGGGGGCGTCGTGCCCGCCAGAGACATACCCGCCGCAAACAGCGTCGTGAAAACAAGGACGCCTGACAGGCGGCGGCAGATTTGTGTAAGGCTTGTCATGGCCGTTCACCTCTCCTCTTGGAATCGAAGCGATAGCCCATCGAGAACATCAGTTGGTCGTAGCTTAGGTCCCCGCGGTTGGTGGTGAAGTTACTTTGCAGATAGTAGTGTGGTCCCAGGGTCGTTTCGAAGGTTCCGGTCACGAACTTGGAGCGGGTGTTGGAGGTGATCTGGGAAGCGAAGACCTGCTGGCCCAGCAGAAGTTCAATCCGCAACCGGTCGCTCAGTTGGCGCGAGAGGGAAAGAGCGTCATAGGAGCCGGTGCCAAAGGAACTACTGAACTGGGAGTAACGCAAATCGGCCCGCAAATTGATCCAGGGCACTCGGTTGACGGTAATGCCATACATTTGATTGAGCGAAGTCTTGGAGTCGCCAGTGCCGCTGCTGCGGCCCAGATTGGTGGAGAGCCAGACCTGTTTGAAGATTTCCAAGCGCGCGCCGGCGCTGAATCCCTGGAACAGATACTTATCCAGCAACCCGGTGCCAATCAGGGTCGGATTGAAGGTCGGGACCTGGCGGAAATAGTTGTAGTTGGCATCCAGTTCGAGCCGGGAGAAAGGGTTCACGCGCAGGGTAAAAAAGTTGCGTCCTAGGCCGGGCCCCGGCGACGGCGTTTGGGAGTTTCCCTTGGGACTATCCAACTGCGCCGACTCGTAGACGGCAATGTCGCGCTTGTAGGAAACCGAATCCTCGACGAACACGAACGGGTCGTTGGCCGCCCAGTTGATCATGCTCAACCCGGCTCCGGTGGTGGCGCTGTAGTGGAAGCCGCTGTACTCGCCGCCTTCGAAATTGATGAAGGCTCCGCCGATCGCGCGGTCGGGACTGTAATCCCAGGACGATGGGTCGGGAGTGGAGCCGCCGAAGACTCCAACCAAGGAGCCCCTGGAAAGCCGATAGCCGAAATAGCCTCCGTCGAGGGTGTCAAGGCTGGGAGCCCAAGGGAGGAACAGGCGACCAAATCCCGCGACCAAGTCGGAGTTGGGGTTATCGTAGGTCAAGTTCAGGTGATAGGTACGATTCAGCAGGCTCTGCAAGGTCTGCTGCGAAGCCGCCGATTCCTTGGTGAGCTGCCCGCGCCAATAGCCGCTGAGGTTCCAGTAGGTTCCGCCGATCCGAGTCATGTCCCCGCGGAAGACTGCGGCCACGTCGGTACTAGTAACGCTGGTGAGGCCATGGCTGATGGTCTCAATGGTATCGAATCCGATGCGGCCCCGCGCCCGGTTGACCGAAGGCAAGGGTGGCCGGGGTACCTCGGCGCGCACTTCCTCGTCGAGGGTGTCGCCCTCCGTAAACGAAATCACGGCTGGGTACTGCCGCGTGGCGCTCAGGGCGCGCTGCTGCACCAAGGACTCGGCGTCACCGCTGGAGAGGTAGGCGAGGTCGCCCACTTTGACCGGCCGCTTGGGAGTGTGGATCTCGGTCACGGCCGAAGATTCCGCCACGGCGGTCACCTCCAGTTCGGCCACCACCTTCGGATCCTCGGCGTGCTTGCTGTCTCCTTGTCGCGCCGGCCGGTTGGAATCTTCCACCTCCAGTTTCATGCCTTCGGAAAGACCCTGACCGCGCCCGCCCTCGAGATAGGCCACTCCTTCGGCGACGTATTTCACTTTGAACACGGTGCGGAGACTGGGATCGTCGGAGCGGGGGATCACGAGGGCCTCCGCCGGGGCCGCGGCTTCCGCTGGCGATCCAGATTCGTTGCCGGTCGGGGTCGGTGCCGCCTCTGCTATGCCTTCCGGCGTCGCAGTTTCGGACGCAGGAGAAACGGGGGCGTCAGCCTTGGCTATTTCCTGAGTATCGGTAGCGCCAACTGCGACCGATGGCGCGGGCGGCGCAAGAACGATGGCCTCGGGAGGCTTGCGGTTGGCTGCAACGGTTCCGGTCGCCAGCGAAGGTGCCGCAGGCACTGCCGGCGCGAGAACGATGGCCGCAGGAGGATGGCGGTTTACGGCCACCATCCCCGTCACCAGCGATGGCACTGCAGGTACCGGCGGCGTGGGGACCGGGGCCACTTCAACTTTCGGCTTCGTCACAGCCGGGCTGGGAGCGGGTGCAGGAGCGGCGGCAGCCGTAACGGGCGCTGCGGGCTCGGAAGTTTTGGGGCGAACCGCTGCCGCGTCGGTGGCTCCGGTTGGCGCGGGTTTCGCAGCCACCGGGGCCGTGGACGCCTCAACTTTTGGACTGGCCAGGTTTTCACTGGGACGCGCCGCAATAGCTGGCGGGGGGGCTGGCACCGCAGGGGCAGCCGGCTTCGCCGCGGCAATCTGGGTCCGGGCTGGCGAAGCTGGAGCGGGGTCCTGCGCGGGAACACTCGCTGGATGGCTTTGGACGACCGGGGGCGCGACCTGCGGCGGCGGTACGGGAAGCGGAGTGGCCGAAGTGTTGGCCGACGATGGCTCGAACGACGGCCCTGTCGGTGTCGGTGGCGGCGTGGGAGGCGGAACGTAGGCCGCGTTGTTGTCTACCACGGGCGGTGCCGTCTCCTTCTTTCTGCGGAACACTCCAATCAAGTTTCCCGAGGTGGCAGCTACCGGCGCTCCGTTGGTCTGGAAATGCGCATTTTCTGCCGGGCCAACGGTAAGAATCACCCGATTGCCCTCGGTCTTCAACGTGTAGGGATGCGCTTGGTCAAGATCGACGACCACACGGGCGACCATTGGCTTGGTGCTGTGCTGGCCAGTCCGCACCCGGCGAATGCCACCGGCGCTGACGCTTACGTTTTGTGTGCAAGCGTTGCAGGTGGTTCCGGGAAGGTCGATGAGAATTCGGTCGGGATTAACCGCGGTTTCGACCGACGCGACGTCCACCGGAGAGGTCAGCGTGACTTCGACGCGCAGGTCGGCGCCGTCGGCCACCGCGGTCACATGCTGCACGGATACGGTCCTGGTGCTGTTCTGAGCCGCAGCCCAGGACACCGAGAGCAGCAGGATCGCAAGATATTTTTGAACTCCAATCATTCTCTGCTAACACTCGCTGGCGCTCCCACTTGCCGCCTGGGGGATGGCGTTTACTACTCTTTTATGCGTCTTACGACTCTCGAGATAGCACGCTACGGGCCAAACGCCGGCCTCTAGCCGCCACCTCCGCTTTGATGGCACTGATAACAGTTGATGCTGTTGTAGACGTATCCGTTCACATTGGGGTGGTTGAAATTGTTTGCATTATTGCCGCCATGGCAAGCGGTGCATTGGAAAACGGAATAGTCGTTAGAGTTCGTGTGGCACGTGGAGCACAGACCATTGGCGTTGCCGTGATTGATCGAGAACTGCGTGTACTGCGTGTGGTTGAAAGTGGCGTTGGTCCAGGCCGCGGTGGTGTGGCAGGTCGTGCACGTGGTCGGGAAGAACTGCGGCTGTGCCGAGTGGCCTGGGTTGGTCGTGTTGTTGTAATCGGTCTGATGGCAGCCGATGCAGGTTGTCGGCAGTGTCGTGTAGTTGCCGTTGACGTGGCAGAGCGCACAAGCCGTGGTCGTGTGGGCACCGGTCAGCGGGAACGCCGTGTTGTTGTGGTTGAACGTCGAATCCGTCCACACAGTCGTGTCATGGCACAGTTCGCAGGTCTGCGGGAATCCCGCCGTCACATGGTTCGGGCTCGTGGTGCCCTGGTAATTCGTGAGGTGGCAAGTCACGCACAATGTGCTGTTCAGGTTGTAGTTGCCGTTGACGTGACAATCGGTGCAGGCGCGCGGTGGGACGATGTGCGCGCCAGTCAGTGGGAAGCCCGTGCTGTTGTGGTTAAAGGTCGCACCCAGCCAGGTTGACGTGGTGTGACAGGTGTCGCAGGTCTGCGGGAAGTTCGCCGTCACGTGGTTCGGGTTGGTCGTGCCCTGGAAATCCTTCAGGTGGCAGGTCACGCAGGCCGTGCTATTCAAACTGTAGTTGTTGCTGACGTGGCAATCGGTGCAGAGCCGTGGCGGCACGGTGTGCAGGCCGGTCAGCGCAAACCCGGTCGAAGCGTGATTGAAAGTGCCATCGGTCCACAGGTTGGTGTCGTGGCACTGTTCGCAAGTCAAGGGGAATCCCGCCGCCGCGTGGGCCACCGGGGTGGTCGCATTGTTGTAGTCGGTCTGGTGGCACGAGACGCAGGCCGTATTCGTAATCGTGTAATTGTTGTTGATGTGGCAATCGGTGCAAGCGCGCGGCGGCACCATGTGATTGCCGGTCAACGGGAAGCCCGTGGTGTTGTGGTTAAAGGTCGCATTGAGCCACGACGCCGTGCTGTGGCATTGGTCGCAGGTCTGCGGGAAGTTCGACGAGACGTGATTCGGATTGGTCGTGCCCTGGTAATCCTTCAGGTGGCAGGTCACGCAGGCCGTGCTATTCAAAGCGTAGTTGTTGTTGACGTGGCAGTCGCTGCAGAGCCGAGGTGGCACGGTGTGCAGGCCGGTCAAAGTGAAGCCCGTGCTCGCGTGGTTAAACGTACCGTCGGTCCACAGGTTGGTGTCGTGGCACTGTTCGCAAGTCAACGGGAATCCCGCCGCCGCGTGGGCCACGGGGCTGGTCGCATTGTTGTAGTCGGTCTGGTGGCAGGAAACGCAGGTGGTGTTCGTAATCGTGTAATTGTTGTTGATGTGGCAATCGGTGCAAGCGCGCGGCGGTACCATGTGGCTTCCCGACAACGGGAAGCCCGTGCTGGCGTGATTGAAGGTCGCATTCAGCCAGGTCGCCGTGGTATGGCACTGCTCGCAGGTCTGCGGGAAGTTCGACGTCGTGTGGTTCGGATTCGTCGTGCCCTGGAAGTCCTTCAGGTGGCAGGTCACACAGGCCGTGCTGTTGAGGCTGTAGTTATTGTTGACGTGACAGTCAGTGCACAACCGAGGCGGCACCGTGTGCAAGCCAGTCAAAGCGAAGCCTGTGGTCGCGTGATCGAACTTGCCATCGGTCCACAGATTGGTGTCGTGGCACTGTTCGCAGGTTAAGGGTAATCCCGCCGCTGCGTGGGCCACCGGGGTAGTCGCGTTGTTGTAATCGGTCTGGTGACAGGAGACGCAGGCTGTATTCGTAATCGTGTAATTGTTGTTGATGTGGCAATCCACGCAGGCGCGCGGCGGCACCTTATGATTGCCGGTCAGCGGGAAGCCTGTAGCGTCGTGATTGAAGGTCGCATTCAGCCAGGTCGCAGTGCTGTGACAGACGTCGCAGGTCTGGGGCAGATTCGACGTGACGTGATTGGGATTGGTCGTGCCCTGGTAGTCCTTCAGGTGGCACGAGACGCAGGCCGTGGTGTTCAGGCTGTAGTTATTGTTGGTGTGACAGTCGGTGCACAGCCGAGGCGGTACCGTGTGCAGGCCGGTCAAGGTGAATCCCGTGGTCGCGTGATCGAACTTGCCATCGGTCCACAGGTTCGTGTCGTGACACTGTTCGCAGGTGGTCGGGAGTGCCGCCGCCGCATGGGCCACCGGAGTCGGTCGCATTGTTGTAATCAGTCTGGTGGCACGAGACGCAGGCCGTATTCGTAATCGTGTAATTGTTGTTGATGTGGCAATCCACGCACGCGCGCGGCGGCACCATATGATTGCCGGTCAGCGGGAAACCTGTGGTGTCGTGATTGAAAGTCGCATTCAGCCAGGTCGCCGTGGTATGGCAGTTCTCGCAGGTCTGCGGTAGGTTCGACGTCACGTGATTGGGACTGGTCGTGCTCTGGAAGTCCTTCAGGTGGCACGAAACGCAGGTTCCCGTCGTGATGTTGTAGTTGTTATTGGTGTGGCAATCGCTGCACTGCCGCGGCGGCACGGTGTGCATGCCGGTCAGAGCAAAACCGGTCGAAGTGTGATTGAACACGCCGTCGGTCCACAGGTTGGTGTCGTGGCACTGTTCGCAAGTCGTGGGGAATCCCGCCGACGCGTGAGCCACGGGGGCGTTCGCATTGTTGTAATCGGTCTGGTGGCATGAAACACAGGCCGTATTCGTAATGTTGTAATTGTTGTTGACGTGGCAATCGGTGCACTGACGCGGCGGTACCATGTGATTGCCGGTCAGAGGAAACGCCGTTTTCGAGTGATCAAAGGTCGCGGGCTGCCAAGCGCTCGTGGTGTGGCAGATTTCGCAAGTCTGCGCGAATCCTCCAGACACGTGGTTCGGATTGGTCGTGCCCTGGAAGTCTTTCAGGTGGCACGAAATGCACGTCGTAGTCGTCAGATTGTAGTTCCCATTGATGTGGCAATCCGTACATTGCCGCGGCGGGACGGTGTGCATGCCGGTCAACGGGAAGTTCACCGTATTGTGATCGAAGCTCGCCGGCGACCACCCGCCCGTCGTATGGCACTGCGCGCAGTTCGTCGGGAAGCTCGCCGCCACGTGATTGGGATTCCTGGTGCCCTGGAAATCCGCCATGTGACAGCCAACGCAGGTGGTGTTGGTCAGATTGTAGTTATTGTTGACGTGACAATCAGTGCACTGGCGCGGTGGCACCGTATGCAGCCCAGTCAACGGGAAATTCGTCATCGTATTGTGATCGAATTTCGCGTTTAGCCAGTTATCGGTGCTGTGGCAGGTATCGCAGGTTACGGAGAACTTGGCGGTTACGTGGTTCGGATTCGTGGCTGCGTTGTAGTCGGACTGATGGCACGAGAAGCAGGCGACCGACATCGTCTCAAACTTGCTGTTGGCGGCGTTTTTGTGGCAGGCGTCGCAATCCACCGCCGCGTGAGCTCCGGTGAGCGGGAAGCGGTTGTTGTGATCCTGGATCTGCTGCACCGTCACATTCCATCCGCGCACCGTGTGGCACTGTTCGCAGTTGGCTCCCAATTGCCGCCGGTGAATATCGGCGTGGCAATCCTGGCAGCGCTGGCCCACGTTGCTGAACACCATTTTTTCGTGACACTGGGTGCAGGCTACCGACTGGTGCATGCCGCGAAGAGGATAACGGGTCTGATTATGATCGAATTCGGGGACCGCTCGGATCGGCCTCCATCCGCTCGCGGTATGGCAATTTTGACAAGGAATCGTAAGATTGCCGTGGGGACTATGCGTGCCGGAGGTACCACCCGCTTGCGCAGGTACGCCTGCCGGAGATCCGGAAAGCGCAAGTAGCACAACCAGATTGAATATGCTCGCCGCAGCCAACATAAGTCGCCCCTTGTACCCTAAATGTCCCTACTGCTTATTTCTCCCCATCAAACAGAAGGAAGGAAGGTGAATAAAAAATCTACAATGAGTGATGTAAATGTCAGCAATTGATCGTCCACTTAGGGTAAGCGCCTGGTGTATAGCTTGAAAAGTTACGCTAGTGCGTGTCCATAACGACGCTCGGGCCATTGATCGGAATCCAGCATTTGATCGGTCCACTGTAAGTTCTGCCCTCCACCCCGCACTTTTTTCAAAGTTGTCGGAGTAAGTTACGAGAAATTAATAGGCCCAAAATCCAGGGGCATCACGAGACGGGTGGCTGCTACAGCGCAGAAAATTAAGGGTTTCGAATGACGCATTATAAAACGCCAAGGCTCGGTCGAAGGATACACAAAGGTTGTACAACCTAGCGAACACGACAGGGCATTTTGTACAACCTTCTGAACGCGATGAGCCCAGTTCGTACACTTTTCTGGACGTATAGCCCAAAGCGATTTGGAGAAACCTCCGGCTAGGAAGCAGGCGGCTTGGCCTTTGGAACGGGGATAGTGGGGCCATGACATGCGGCACAGTCCTTGGGCGTCGGTTTGTAGAAGAGAACCGTCTTTGCGGTCACCACCTTCGTCAGTTTATGGCACTCGGCGCACCGAACGTTCTGATGGGCCCCCCGGAGCGGGAAATCGGTCCGCTTGTCATGGTCGAACGTCGAAGGCTTCCACTTGATGCTGTTGTGGCAGTCGGCGCAGCGCGTGACATCGGCCTTCGCGAACTGCTTGCCGTGGATGTCCTCATGGCAATCCTCGCATTGCGTCGGAGCAGCCTTGAAATCCGCATTGATCAGCTTGGTCTCAAGGTTAGGCGGCTTGTGGCAATCGATGCAGGCCGTCGCCTTATGGGCTCCGAGCAGCGGGAATTTTGTCTTCGAGTGGTCGAACCCCGACAGTTCTTTCCACGACTTGGTGGAGTGACAAGCCTCGCAGCCCGCCGGGGAACCATCGGCACGCTTTTGCTCCATGCGCTCTTTGAACTGGCCTTTGTGCACATCTTCGTGGCAACTGGTGCAGTCGAGATTCTTCCAGTGGTAGAGCGCTGACTTTGGCTTGAGTTCGTCCGACTCTTTATGGCAGTCGGCGCAGGGCACGGCGATGTGCCCGCCAGTCAGCGCGAAGAGCGTCTTCTTGTGCTTCGCAAGAGAGAAGGTCGACGGCTTGTATCCATCGAGAGTGTGGCACTGATCGCAGGCGTTGAAATAGGGTGCCGCGACAAACTGTCCGGAGTGCTCATCTTTGTGACACTGAGTGCACTTGTCAAACTTGACCTTGAAAAGCGTGTCCTTGCCTTTGGGGATGTGGCACTTGTCGCAGTCCACGCGGGCGTGCCCGCCTTCGAGTGGATAGGCGCTGGTGGCATGGTCTTTCACCGTGAACGTCGAAGGCTTCCATCCCTGCACGGTATGGCAGGGGAAGCACTCGCCACCGCCATGACGTTTGGCAAACTGTCCATTGTGTGGATCGGGCTTGTGGCAATCCGAGCACTTGTCGAAAACCAGAGGCTTCTTGAAGTCGCCGTTGGCGTGGCACTTTTCGCAACCGACAGTCGCGTGTTTGCCTTCCAGCGGGTACTTGGTTTTCGAGTGATCGAAATTCTCGCCGAGCGTCTGCTGCGAGATTCGCTTCCAACCCGCCGTGCTGTGGCAGGAGGAACATGCCTGGGTGAAGGTGCCGTGGTGCGGGTCCTGGTGGCAATCGGAACACAGGTTGAACGGAATGCCTGCATACCGCGGCTTGCCATCCGGCCCGTTGGTGTGGCACTTGGCGCATTGCACCTGGGCGTGGAGACCGGTCAGCGGATAGCGCGTCTTCGAGTGATCGAACTCGTTGCCAATCTTCAGCGTCTTCCAGTCTTCGTAGTTGTGACACTGCAGGCAGTTCGGACCCAGGCGGCCTTTGTGATAATCCTCGTGGCAAGGGACGCAGGAGGTGGATAGACCGAGGTAGGTCCGGTTGGGATCTTTAATCTTGATCGACGGCCGTTCCTGGGGAGAGATGCGCGAAGGCATGTGGCACTTGTTGCAGTCCAGACCGGCGTGCTTGCCCTCGAGCACATAGCCGGTTTCCTTGTGATTGAACGTTTTGATGTCCCACTTGATCAACGGGAAGTCGACTCCGTTGTGATCGGAATGGCAGCGGGCGCACTCCTGGCTGGAACCGGGCGGGATGTTGTAAGTGGCGTGCAGACCCTTGTGGGAAGAGATCCGGGCTCCAATCTCGGTGTGACATTCCACACACTTCAACTTGGCTTCGCCACCAAACTTGTGGCATTGGGCGCAATTCGTAGATCCGTTGAGGAACTCGTGCGGGCGGGCGAGGGGGCCGGGAGAAATCTGCGCTGTGGCAACGGGCCGCAGTCCAAACAAGCATGCCAGGAATGCGGCTAGGAGGAAGGCGAAGCGCAGAGTGCGCGGCCGGAGGCTTGCAACGGGCTTTAAACTCACGCGCATCCTGCGAAGTCGCGCCACCAGTTCAGTCTTACCTTGCAACCACACCTCCGCGAAGGACTCGCATGCCCCGGCAGAATTTTATGATTATAGACAGTCTAGCCGCCGAAGACTAAGCATGCCAGTCTCCACTGGTGCACCTCGGTGACGAATTTGGTCCGGAGCGGCGGGGCGTCCTGCCGAGTGCAGTCCAGGTCTCGTCATGCGCCCGACCGGGAAAAAATAAGGCGTCCTGGAGCACGTGGCCTTCCGCTGGCTTTCGTGACATCGTCTCGAAATTGTAAATAATATGTCAAAAGCCGGAGCTTCGGGGCGGTTTCGCCGTCAAATGGTTGTAAGCTTCGATGGTCGATCTTCCGGGGAGGCGCTTTGTGGGTAGCGCGAATTCTCACCGAGACTGAGGACAGTTTTCTTATGGGCAATCTGGCAGCTCCTTTCAGTGCAGTCAAAACGATGGCGCCGACCGTTGCGCCAAGGCCAGCGGGCCGCATCCTTGTAGTCGAAGACGACCCGGCCGTGCAAAAAGCGCTGCGGCGTCTGTTTGAAACGGAGGGATACACCGTCGAGACTCAATCCGACGGGCGCGGAGCGCTGGATAGTTTTCAGGCCTCGGCGCCGGCAGCCGTTGTTCTCGACCTGCGCCTACCCAGGGTTTCGGGTCGCGACGTGTGTAAGGAGATCAAGGCGCTCACTCCGACCATGCCGATTGTGGTTCTTAGCGCCGCCAGCGATGTTTCGGACAAGGTGCTGCTGCTGGAACTGGGCGCGGACGACTATGTGACCAAGCCCTTCAGTCCGCGCGAACTGCTGGCCCGGGTACGCGCCGCCCTGCGGCACACTGAGCGCAGTCCCGAGGTGAAGGTGGTCAGTTTCGGCGAAATTTCCGCCGACTTCAAGAAAATGGAAGTCAAGCGTGACGGTAAGCCCGTCACTTTGACCGCCCAGGAATTCAAGACATTTCAGTTTCTGGTGCAGAATGCCGACCGTGTCATCAGTCGCGATGAACTGCTGAATGAAGTGTGGGGCTACCAGAATTATCCTTCGACGCGCACGGTCGACAACCACATCCTCAAACTGCGCCAGAAACTGGAAAAGGACCCATCCAGCCCGGTACACTTCCGCACCGTCCACGGTATGGGATATAAGTTCATACGCTGAATCGCGTGAACCCATCGCCGCAACCCGACCCCGGCTCTAAGACTGTGGCTGCGAACGGGTTTTTACCCCGTCTGCGCCTGCGCACGCGCTTCCTCCTCTCGATGCTGGTCATTACGGCGGGGCTTACTACGACCAGTCTGCTGCTGGTGCGGCGGAGCGTCGAGGGCAATGTGCGACAAATCATTTCCGTCAACTTGCGAAACTCGGTGAGCGCCTTTCAGGACTTCCGGCATGAACGCGAAGCCATGCTGACCAGCGACGTGGCGTTGCTGGCCGACATCCCCCTCACGCGTGCCATTATGACCAGCACCGATCCCGTGACGATCCAGGACGCGTCGCAGGATGTCTGGCAGCACGTGCGCAGCAGCAGCGATCTATTCGTGCTGGTTGATCGCAGCGGCAGAGTGGTGGCCCTGCACACGAAGACTCCTGGCTTCACCCGGGAGGCAGCGGAGAAGTACTTTCAGCAGTCGCTCGACCAGGACGAGGGAAGTCACTGGTGGTATGACGGGCGTCATCTCTATCAGGCCTTCATCCAACCCATTTACCGCGGGTCCGCGACCGAAGGCACGCTGCTCGGATTCCTTGTCATTGGCTACGAGATCAACGACCGGCTGGCAGCGTCGGTGAGTAAGGTTGCGGGCAGCCAGGTGGCGATTTCGTATGGCGACGAAGTCGTGGCCACGACGTTCAGCGGCGCGCAGATGGAAGGCCGGAGTGCGCAGAGTCTGATTCCGGGAGCGATCCAGACCGACCCGCGCGATGTCGAGATCGGCAACGAACGTTTTCTGGCTACTTCGCTGCTGTTGTCGAATTCGCAGACTAATCCTGTTCGCCTGAGCGTGCTCGGCTCGTACGATCAGGCCACAAAATTCCTCGATCAACTGAATCGCTATCTTCTGCTGCTGGGGCTGGCTGCAATCGTAGTGGGAAGCGGCTTTGTATTCTTCCTCTCTCACACATTCACCCGTCCGCTGGCAAGTCTGGTCGCCGGGGTGCGCGCGCTGGAGACCGGAGACTTTCATCATCCGCTCGATCCCCGCGGAGGGGACGAGGTGGCGGAACTTACGGGCGCGTTCGATCGCATGCGCGCCAGCCTTCTGAAGAGCCAGCAGGATCTGCTCGAGTCCGAGCAACTGGCGACCATCGGACGCATGGCCAGTTCGATCTCGCACGATCTGCGACACTCGCTGGCGGCGATCGTGGCCAACTCCGAATTTCTGGTCGACAGCGGCCTGACCCCCGCGCAGCGCGAGGAACTCTACCAGGAAGTCCGCACCGGTGTGAATCTCATGACCGACCTTATCGATTCACTGCTCGAATTCGCGCGCACCCGCGAATCGCTGAGCCCGTCGTTCGGCAACGTGTCGGATGTCATCCAGCGGGCGGTGCAGGCGGTTCGCCTGCATCCCCGGCATCATTCCCGCTCGATCGACGTGTTGTGCAGCGGCTCAGTCTCGGGCTGGTTCGATGGGCGCAAACTGGAGCGGGTTTTGTACAACCTTTTGTTGAATGCGTGCGAGGCAGCGCCTGCGATCGGCGGTCAGGTCGAGGTGACCGCCGCAGAAATCGGAGGCGCGATCACGATTTCGGTGGCTGATAACGGCCCGGGCGTCGCGGAATCCATCCGCGACCGGCTGTTTCACCCGTTCGTCAGTCATGGGAAAGAGAACGGCACCGGACTCGGCCTCGCGGTCGTACAGAAGATCGTCCAGGATCACGGCGGTGAGATTTCCCTCGAGCGCACGGCCCAGGGCAGAACCATCTTCCGCATTGTGCTGCCCCGGCGGGAACAGGATGCCATACGGCACGCGAATAATGAGGGACTGTCTTCTTTAGTGCCCGCACAGGGGGGTGACGCCGGCGGTGCTTCGATTCCCCAGCCTGACATATAAACGAGGTTCCTTTCTTGATCGCGTGCCCTGATTTGAGTACATAACTTGGGATGATGTGCAGGAGGAAGGTGTGAACAGCCTGAGAACCTCTGCGGTTCGCGGAGCCGCTTTGGCGGTTGCCGCTTTCTTCGTCTTATCTGGCACGTATGGGCGCTCGCAGGAGAGTGCTGCGGCGGCTGTCCCTTCCCTGGCGGGTGAGACCTCGGCCGCCGTGCGTGAACTGCAAGATCAGGTTCGCCAACTGCGGGTGCTGGTCGATGAAATGCGCGCCGAAAATGTGGAGTCTCGGGCGGAAATGCACCAGTTACGGCAGGACCTGCAAGCCACGCGCTCTCTGCTGGAGCGGCCTGCCGGGCCTGCGGGCAGCCCGTCGGGAGCAGAAGCGAATGGGGTTGATGCGGCGGAAAATTCGTCGACTGCATCAGGTCCCGCGTCATCGACGAGCGGTGCAGGACTCGAAGAGCGCGTTCAGAAGCTGGAAGATTCCACGTCGCTGATTGGAGCCAAGGTTGACGAGCAGTATCAGACCAAGGTCGAGACCGCGTCGAAGTATCGAGCGCGCCTGCACGGGATCGTGCTGATGAATGCCTTCCGCAACGTTGGTGGCACCGACAATCTTGATTTCCCAAATTTCGCGCAACCAGCCGGCTCTGCTACGCCGCTGGCCTCCATTGGCGCAACGCTGCGGCAGTCCGAAATCGGTCTTGAGATTTTTGGGCCCACTCTCGTCGGCGGCTAAGACATCAGCCGATGTCCAGCTTGATTTCGCGGGAGGCTTTCCGGCCATTGGCAACGGAGTGAATTTCGGAATCGTGCGCCTGCAGACTGCCAGCTTGCGACTGGACTGGCAGCACACCTCCGTGGTCGCGGGCCAGGACTCTCTGTTCATCTCACCGCTTTCGCCTACTTCGTTCGCGTCGCTGGCGACTCCGGCCTTCGCTTTTGCGGGAAATCTCTGGGGATGGACGCCGCAAGTTCGCGTGGAGCAGCGCTTCTCGGTTTCCGACCAGCAAACGGTGACCGTGCAAGCAGGAATCCTGGACAATCTCGACTGGGAGCCCGCGTACAGTCCCTACCGCTCTCCGCAGGCAGGGGAGCAGTCTGGCCAGCCGGCTTATGCGGTGCGGACTGCATGGTCCCGTCCGGTGCACCAGCGTCCTCTCAGCTTTGGCGCGGCCGGCTACTATGGCCGCCAAAACTGGAACTGGGACCGTTACGTCGATGCGTGGGCGGCAATGGCCGACTGGCAGGTTCCCATCGCTCCTCGCCTCTCGGTGTCAGGTGAGTTTTACCGCGGTCGCGGCATTGGGGGACTTGGGGCGTCCGCTGGACGCTCCATCGTATATGGAGCGAGTTCAATTTACAGCAATTCGCCGATTCGTGGCCTCAACACCGTTGGTGGATGGGCACAGCTCAAGCTCCAACTAACGCCTAAGCTGGAGTTGAACGGCGTAGCCGCCGAGGACGACGCGCTCACCCATGACATTCGCGGCTTCGCCACCGATCAGAATAATTCGGCTCCGAATAATTTTGGCCCGATCTTGGGACGCAACCGGGGAGCCTTCGGGAATGTGGTCTTCCGCCCTCGATCCGACCTGGTGTTTTCGGCGGAGTTCAGACGATTACAAAGCTTCCCCGTCTATAGCAGCAGCAACTCGACCAATCAGGTCAATCTTGCTATGGGGATTCTGTTTTGAAGACGCACTTGTATCATTTCCGATTCGTCGGACGCCGCGAGAGGTGCGCGTTCCTCGCGGCGACGATTGGAATCCTGCTTTACGTCATGATGGGATCGGTGGGCGCATCTGCCCAGCCATCGGCGTTGCAGGCCCATGTGGAGTTGACCAAGAACGGTCATCGCATGAAAGACGCTTCCAAAGTTGTCGTCTGGCTGACTCCCGTGGGCTCAACGGTCGAACTCCCGCCGCAACCGACGTCAGAGATTCCGAAGCTGGTGCAAAAGGACAAGAGCTTTCATCCTTCGCTGATTGTGGTTCCGGTGGGAGGCAAGGTCGAATTCCCCAACCACGATCCGTTCTTTCACAACGTGTTCTCGCTGTTCGAGGGCAAGCGTTTTGATCTGGGTCTTTATGAAAGCGGGACTACGCGCTTCGTGCAGTTTGACAAGCCGGGAGTTTCGTTTATCTTCTGCAACATTCATGCGGAGATGAGCGCCGTAATTATTACGCTGGCCACGCCCTACTACGCCATTTCCGATGTGCGGGGCGAACTGATGCTGCCCAATGTTCCGCCGGGGCGGTACGCTCTGCAGGTGTTTCATTCCGCGGTGGCGCCCGACGCGCTGCGCGCGCAGAGTCGCCAGATCACGGTGGGGCCAGGTAATGCCTCTCTGGGAACCCTCAGCCTGCCGGTGTCAGACGTGGAACTCGCCCACAAGAACAAATATGGGCGTGAATATGACCGTCCCGACCCGGATAGCCCCGCTTACGCTCGGCCGTAGGTCGCCGGTAGCTGGCTTATGATTCCGACGGACTGACATCGGGCACGATCTTAAGCTCCAGCTTCTCCGTCCACCGCAGGACCGTCAACGTGCAGCTCACGCCCACGCGGACATCAGTCAGCAGGCGATGCAAGTCGTCGACGCCCGCAACCGGGGCGCCTTCCAGCGCCACGATCACATCGCCGTCGCGCAGACCGGCACGCCGCGCCGGGCTACCCTCTTCGACCGAGAGCACGATTACGCCCGTCTCTTTCGGCAGATCGTAGAAGCGGACCACGCGTCGATGCACGGGCACGGTCTGCGCCGAAACGCCGATGTAGCTGCGGCGGATGCGTCCATCGCGCAGCAGACGGCTGGCCACGAACTTCGCCGTGTTGATCCCGATCGCGAAGCAGATCCCCTGCGCCGGCAGGATGGTCGCCGTATTGACGCCCACGACGCGGCCGGAGGAATCGACCAGCGGCCCGCCCGAATTGCCAGGATTAAGCGACGCGTCGGTCTGAACCACATCGTCAATCAGCCTCCCGGAATACGACCGGAGCGACCGCCCCAGCGCGCTCACCACGCCCGCGGTCACCGTCGACTGAAATCCATAGGGAGCGCCGATCGCAATTACGACCTGCCCGACGCGCAGCTTCTGCGAATCTCCGAGAGCAGCCACGGTGAGCCCTGGCTCGTCCACGCGGATCACGGCTAGGTCACTTGCCGGATCGTCGCCGATCAGGGTGGCGGGCATACGGCGCCCCTCCGTCGTCGTCACCGCAATACGAACGGCCTCGTGCACGACGTGGCTGTTGGTAAGGATCAGCCCGTCAGGGGTGAACACGAACCCGGACCCGCCGCCGCGCTGTTCGCGCGGCTGGCCCGAGCGCGTGCGCCCCGCAGCTTGATGCACTTCGATGTGCACTACTGATGGGCTGACTCGCTCCACCGCGGCTGTAACTGCGGTTGAATAGGCGTCGAGCAGGGAAGCGTCGCTTGGGGGATTCGGGTTGCCCGCAATTCGTCCGGATTCTTCCGCCAACTTACCTGCATCGGCAAGGTCGCTCAACGGAGCGGCGTGCGCAAATGCGGTCGAAAATACAGGTCCCGTTTCTTCCAGATTCATGCTGGATAGATGACGGTCGATCCAGGTTGGATTCAGGGCAGCGGAGCTTCGCTCCACGGACAGCCGGGGGCGGCTGTCCCCACACGGATATTTTGTCGAGGCGAAAAAAGCCGGGACCAGAGGATGGTCCCGGCATCAGTGTTGGCTGGTTGCCCGGATAAAATCAAGGTTTCAAGGTGGCAAGGTTTCAGAGTTTCAAGGTAAAACCGATCCGAGTCGGAGCTCTTCGAAACTTTGACACTCTGGAACCTTGAAACTTTGAAACCTTGGTTCTACGCGCTTCTGCGCGGACGCACTGTCAAATCCCGAACCTGAGTCAGGATGCTGGACATCTGCATCCCGTTCAGCTGCGACACAAAGGGGAGCAACTCCGCGATAAACTGGTCTTTCATCAATTCGCTGATTTCTTCCTGGCGGCTGCGTTCACCGCCGCTGAGCAGTTCGGGCACAGTGACCTCCAGTGCGCGCGCCAGCCGTTCCAGGGAAGACAGCGTGGGCGTGGCCTTCTCGTTCTCGATTTTCGAAACATAAGTGCGGGGGACGGACATGCGTCCGGCCAGTTGCCGCTGGCTAAGCCCGTTGCGCAAGCGCAGCGAGCGGATCGAGGTGGCGAGGTTCAGGTGTCCGTGGCCGTTGCCCGGGACCGGCATCATTACCGGAGTCGCGACCGGCAGGGGCTCCGGTTCAGGCTCCTCGTCCAGAGACGCGTGACAGCGGCGGCAATTGTTGTTGACGGTACGGAACTGAACCAGCAGGCAGTGATCGCAACGAACAACTTCCCTTGAATCTACCGGGGCAAGATTCGTGGCCATCGAGTTGTGGGAGGGCCAGAGCGGGCGCTCCTTACAGCTAAGCGCAGGAATCAAATTGGGGGCGATTCCTACAGCACGCTCAATCTGCGGCATTTAGCCTGTGGAAGTCAAGGTTAAAATGCAGGAACCCCGCGAATTTCGCGGGCAAAACCCGATACGGTACACAAGAATAACGGAGAAAACAGGGCAAAACCATGATCGATCGCGAGTCCGCCTGGTGTTTACTAAGTGAGTTCACCGAGTCAGAAAGTTTGCGCAAGCACGCGATGGCTGTAGAAGCCTGCATGCGGGCGTGCGCGCGCAAGTGGGGCAGCGGATCGCCGGACGACGAGAATCTCTGGGGCGTCGTGGGTCTGATCCACGACTTCGACTACGAGCGCTGGCCGAGCCCGGAAGAGCATCCTTATAAGGGTAACGAGATTCTCAAAGAGCGCGGATATTCCGACGAAATCCGCCGCGCCATAATGTCGCACGCGGAGTACAGCGGCGTTACGCGAGAGACGCCGATGGAAAAGGCTCTCTTTGCCTGCGATGAACTGGCGGGCTTCATCACTGCCGTCGCCCTGATCAAACCTGGGAAATCTCTGGCTGAAGTCGACGCCAGGTCGGTACGAAAAAGAATGAAAGATAAAGCCTTTGCCCGCAAGGTGAATCGTGATGACATCATTCAGGGCGCCGCGGATCTCGGCGTCGATCTGGATGAGCACATCGCATTTTGCATAGAAGCCATGAAGCCGATCGCCAAGGAACTCGGCCTGGACGGCAGCGCGGCGAAAGCGGGATAGCTGCGCTATCCCTGTGCTAATATCTGCTGTCCTACCCGGATGGACAAGCCCGCATGGAGAAGAGCCAGCCGTGTTGTGCACCAAGTGCGCCGCCAATCTTCCTGAAGGTTCGCAATTCTGTCTGAAATGCGGGCAGCCAGTGGGTCCTGCGTGGCCCACAACCGCTGCACTTCCGGCGACAACAATCGTTGACCTGGCGTGCAGCAAGTGTGGGGCAACTCTCCCGGAGGGCGCGCTATTCTGTTTTAAATGCGGAAAGCCGGTGAGTCTGCCGGCGAAGGCTGCGGCTATCCCCAAGCCTGCGGCGCCGGAGCAGGTTCCATCGCAGGTTCCGCGACCAAAACGCAGGCTGCGACTGGTGCTGGGACTTGCGCTAGCGTTGTTTCTCGTCGCGATACTTTGGGCGGCGACCAGCGATAGTCCGTACGCCCAGGGGATCCAGGATTTAGTCGGATGGAAGCACGATCAGGCCGTCGTGCAAACTCCATTCTCCGTTTCGGCGCACAACTTCCGCTATTACAAATTTTCACTGCCTGCCGGATCGACGAACGTGGCCATCGTTGGCCAGTTCTCCGCCTCGAGCGATAGCAACAAGAATCGCGGCGACCGCAAGAATGCGGACAAAGACAACGCCGACGAAGACGCCGACAGCAACATCGAGGTCTACGTGCTCAGCGAACCGGCCTTCGTCGTCTGGCAGAACGGATATGCGGCCAGTTCCGTCTACGAGAGTGGCAGAGTGTCTCAAGGCACGGTGCAGGCGGAGATTCCAACTGGAGCGGGAATCTATTATCTGGTTTTCAGCAACAAATTCGCGCCCAAGGCAGCGAAAAGTGTGAACGCAACCGTACTGCTGCGCTACAAGAATTGGATACCGGAGTCGTTCCGGCAGACTGTGGATCGATTCTGGAATTGGTTTGGGCTGTAGCAGGTGAAGGGCTGGAATCCTACCGCGTCGTCTCTTCGATTTCCGAAATCCAGTCCGGGCGCTTGAGCACTTCGCGCGGCTTGGGACCGTCTGCCGCGCCGACGATGCCATCGTGCTCCATCAGATCGATCAGATGCGCGGCTCGACCGTAACCGATGCGCAACCGGCGCTGCAGCAGGGAAGTGGAGGCCTTGCCGAACTCGACCACCAGTTTGACCGCGTCGGGATACATGGGATCGTCTTCGGCCTCGCCGTCCTCGCCAGATTCTCCAGCGCTCGCAGCCGCCGCGTCGCGTTCTTCCTGCGGTGCTTCGAGGAACTGCTCCTGATATTCGGCGATGGCCTGCGACTTCCAGAACTCGACCACGGCGGCGATTTCCTTCTCGGTGACGAAGGGAGCGTGCAGGCGGTGCACGCGCGCCGACCCTGAGGGCAGATACAACATATCGCCCTTGCCCAGCAGGGCCTCGGCGCCGTTGGCATCGAGAATCGTGCGCGAGTCGACCTTGGTGGCGACGCGGAACGAAACGCGAGCGGGAAAGTTTGCTTTGATCAGCCCGGTGATGACGTCCACCGAGGGCCGCTGCGTCGCCAGCACCAGGTGAATGCCGACGGCGCGCGCCATCTGCGCCAACCGCGTGATCGATTCCTCGACGTTGTGGGAATCGAGCATCATCAGGTCGGCCAACTCATCGATGATGATCACGATGTAGGGAATCGGCTTGTCGTCGGACTCTTCGGTAAAGAGACTCGGCGTGTCGCCCTTGTCGAACAGGCGATTGTATTGATCGATATTGCGAACGCCCTTGGAAGCCAGAAGCTTCAAGCGCCGCTCCATTTCGCGCACGGCATTACGCAGCGCGTTGGCAGCCAGTTTCGGCTCGGTGATGATCGGCGTGTAAAGATGCGGGACGCCTTCGTAATTGCCGAGTTCGAGCCGCTTTGGGTCGACCAGAATCAGCCGCACTTGATCCGGCGTCGCCTTGTACAGAATCGACATGATCATGGCGTTGATGGCTACGCTCTTGCCGGCGCCGGTCGAACCCGCAATCAGAAGGTGCGGCATTCCTGCCAGATCGGCGGTGACGATGCGGCCGTTGATGTCTTTGCCCATCGCCATGGTGAGCTTCGACTTCGAGCCCATGAATTCCTGCGACTCGATGTTCTCGCGCAGGAAGATGATTTCGCGCTGGCGGTTCGGTACTTGGATTCCGACCGTGCTTTTGCCCGCCATACGCTCGATCAGGATGCTCTCGGCTTTGAGCGCGAGGCACAGGTCGTCGACCAGATTGGTGATGCGGCTGTATTTGATTCCGGCTTCGGGCTTGAACTCGAACGTCGTCACCACGGGGCCGGGATTGATCTGCGTGACTTGTCCGTGAACTTCGAACTCGGCGTACTTCGCGGTGAGCACCTGCGCCAGCAGCTTGAGTTCATCGGCGTCGACGGCTTGCTGCTCATCGGGACGCTGCAGCAAACTGCTGGAGGGGAGTTTGTATCCGCCAGCGGCGATGCGCGGCATCGTTGTCTTGGCCTTGTGTCCGCTGTCGCCCCGCTCTGCGACTTCGGGATCGGGGGCCGCTTCCGCTGAAGGACCTGCTGCAGAGAGTTCTGCCAGAACTTCGCCGGACGCGGCCTGGGTGGCAGGTTTCGGCGGTTCCTCGGCCATCATGCGCTCGATCCCGGTGCGGCGCGGTTCCGATGCCGCTCCCGGCTGCGCTCCCGTCTGCGGACGCGACTGGATGAGCTGCGTCTTGACCAGCGGCTTCGAAATGCGGCGCTGCTCCAGTTCCTTTTGCTGACGCTTCTTTCGTCGCTCGTCCTGCCAGTCTTTGTAGCGATTCCAAAGAGCGGTGGTGAAGGCAAACCGCGTCGGCGCCCACAACCGAATGGCCGAGAAGGAAAACGCGGTCGAGAGGTACAGCGCGACTGCCAAAACCGTGGCGCACACGATGTAGGCGCCTACAAGATTGAGGTAGTGAATCAGGAAATCGCCAACGACGCGGCCCAGCAAGCCCTCGACGGGGATCACGTCCATCCAGCGCAGGTGTGTAGGCAAGAGCGCCAGCATGGCGGGGACGAACATCATTAACCAGATTGCTCCCAGGCTCTTGGCCAGAGGTGATTGCACTTTGCTCGACCGGAACCAGCGCGCGCCGAGAAGGGCAGGGAAGATCACCAGCAGGAACGCGCCGACACCGAAAAACTGCAACAGGGCGTCGGCGGTGTAGGCGCCAACCACGCCGATCCAGTTGCGGGCGGCATGCGAACCAGTGAGCACCGAGGCGCTGTTCCAGGATGGATCGAGCGGAGAATAGGAAGCCAAGGCGAGGAACACGAGGAGCGCGAAGACGCACATCAGAAAGCCGACTAGCTCGTTGAGCCGCCGGTTACCGGTGGGAACAAAAATCGCCAAATAGTCCATTTAGGCCGGATTCACACCGGAGACACAGGTGCAGTAATCGGCCAGAGCCTTTACATTATGCCAAGAAGCGGGAGTTCCGACAATGCGGAAATCGTGGGCGGTTGTCTACAGGGTTTCCCGTAGAGACGCTGTTGGCAAAGTCCCACTGATGCTGACAGTAGTGCCTGTGGATAGAAGACGTTGCAAGCAACGTCTCTACGAGAGCTTTGCGGCATACACGAGTACCAAAGCGCCGACGATGATTCGGTAGACGGCAAAGGGAGCGAAGCCGCGCTTGCGAACGTAAGCCATGAACCAGGCCACGGAGGCGTAGGCAACAATAAAGGAAACGACGAATCCGATGGCGAGCACGACCCAGCCGTGGGGATCAATCTCGGAAACGCCGATGGGGTTCTCCCCTTTTCCGCGGAGCGACTTGTAGAGCGTATAGAGCGTGGCTGCGGCCATAGTTGGAATCGAGACGAAGAAGGAGAACTCGAGCGCGGAGGCGCGTGACATGCCGGCGAGTTGTCCGGCAGCGATGGTCGACATGGAGCGGGAAGTTCCAGGGAACACAGCCGAGAAGATCTGGCAGAAGCCGATCCAGACCGCTTGCCCTAAGCTCATGTCTTCCATTTTCCAGGTGTGAATGCGGCCGTTGCCATTTGGGCCGGCGGCCTCGGCCTTGGCGTGCATGGCGTCGACAATCCACATGACGATGCCGCCGATCAGCAGCGACCATCCGATGATCATGATGTTTTCGAGATGCTTGCCGATCACTTTGGTCAACAGGAACGATGGAATCGCCGTAACCACGAAGGCGACGGCGGTGAGGCCGAGCGGATGGGTTAACGCCGTGCGATTGCCGCTCTCGCCGCGCGGGAAGGTCGATAGAAATTTGGTGATGCGGCTCCAGAAATAAACGGGAAGACAAGCAATCGCGCCCAGTTGGATGACGATGGAATACATCTTCCAGTAGCCGTCGGACAGGCTGATGTGCAGCAGCGCTTCGGAAAGGCGTAAATGTGCGGTCGAACTGACGGGCAAGAACTCGGTAAGACCTTCGACAATGCCTAAGATTAGGGAAAGCAGGTAGTCGTTCAATCGTCCTCCGGGAAAAGTAAGGGAACAGTATCGCAGAAAAACTTTAAGCAAGCGTTAATGGAAAGTCGAAGAGGCGCCTCGCTCTCGGCGCGAGACATCACATTCTTGTCATTCCGAACGGCGGAGCCGTGAGGAATCTGCTGTCCTGTGCGGCTGCAATGGTGCCAGCCAAAGCAGATTCCTCCCTTCGGTCGGAATGACAACTCTTGAAGGTGTGCGCCAGCCCATCGGATGGCCGACGGAACGACTGCGCTGCTTCAATCGCTCGCGTTGCCGAAGGTTGGAACGCCCTGCTGCACGTAGAAAATCAGCTTTTGCGCCCGCAGAGACCAATCGCTCTGGGGATACTGGCTTACGATTTTTTGTGCCAGCGCCAGGGCGCGGTTTTTCGACTCGTCGGCTTTTTTCTGGTTGGCTTCGGTTTTGTAGATTTCAATCAGCGCCGAGCGGCGCCAGGCCGCGTCGTATAACGCTTCGGGGGCGGAGGGCGACTGCTCGTGCTCACTGGCGTATTTTTCGTAGAGTTCAGCCTCTTTTTCCGGACACTTCGACGCGCCCTGCCAGTCGCCGCAGAGTTTGTTGTCGAGCAGGTGGAAGGCGGCGAGGTCGGCCCACTTCGTGCCGGGGAATTTCTTGATGACCAGCTTCATCCACTCTTCGCCGATCTGGCCGCGCATATAGGGGTCACGCTCGCGGGCCGAGGGACGCGTCAGAACGTCGGAGCGCTCCATCTGCCAGCGGATGTCGGCGGCGCGGTAGAGGCCTTCGGCCGCCAGCGGCGACGTGGGGAACAGATCGTAGACGCGGTAGTAGAGGCGCATGGCGTCCTGCGCGGCGTCGCGGCGTCCGCGGCGGCGGCTGGCCTGATCTTCGGAGTCGGCGGCCTCGCCGTAGATGATTTTGTCCCCGTTGGGCGTGGTCATCGTCACCAGAGCTTTGTTGGAGACCCATCCTGTGATGGTTTTGCCCTGTGATTCCTCGTCATCTTCGTCGGAGTCCTTGCGGGGTTCGCGGAGAATCGCTTCGACGTGAGTCCAGTCGCGGCTGGTGTCGATGATGACGAGTTCGTGTCCGCGTCCAGCCTCGCCGAGTTTGGCGGTGTCGGCGCTAGGGGAGACGCGGATGGTTTCCTCGCGGACCAGAGTGCCGCGCTGGGCCTGGGCCGAGGCGAGGCGAGCGGGGGAAAGGCCGGTCCACAGAAAGACCGCAACGACTAGAAGAGTGAGGCGAAGTGTCATATCTAGATTATTGGCCGTAGAGACGTTGCTTGCAACGTCTCTGGCGGAGTACCTGAAGCGGGTGCCCCATCCTAGGCGGTTTCTTTGCGGTTAGAGCCTGCCCTGAGCGAAGTCGAAGGGGTGGGGATTTACCAACTAAGGATCAGCGCAGTTCCTTCAGCATCTCCGGTTCGATGTTGCCGCCCGAAATAATAGCTACGTTCAGCTTGGTGCTGGGCAACTGATCGCGGCGGAAAAGGAATCCTGCGGTGGCGACGGCGCCGCTGGGTTCGGCTATGGTTCTCGGATTTGCGGCAAGCAGTTTCATCGCCTGGCGAATCTCATCTTCCGTCACGGTGACGATGTCGTCGACGTACCGGCGCATATGCTCGAAGTTAATGTCGCCGATGCTCTGGGTGCGGAGACCGTCGGCGAGGGTGCGCGAGACTTGCTCGGCGGGCCACTGGACGATTTTTCCCGCACGGAGGCTGGCTTGAGCGTCGGCGGCGAGTTCGGGTTCGACGCCGATGACTTTGATTTTGGGATTTGTGAGTTTGATGGCTGCGGCGACGCCGCTAATCAGGCCTCCGCCGCCGACCGGTGCGAAGACGGCTTCAACTTCCGGCAAGTCCTCGAGGATTTCGAGTCCGATGGTGCTCTGGCCGGCGATGATTTTTTCGTCGTTGTATGGTGGAACGATGACGTATCCGTGCTGGGCGGCGAGTTCTTCGGCTTTGGCTTTGCGCTCGTCGCTGGCAGGGCCGACCAGGACGATCTCGGCGCCCAGTGCGGCTGTGGCTTCGCGCTTGATGGCGGGGGCGTTGTTGGGCATGACGATGACGGCCTTCACGCCGAGGGCGCGGGCGGCGTAGGCCACGCCCTGCGCGTGATTGCCGCTGGAGTAGGAGATGACGCCGCGTTTGCGGTCGTTGTCGGAAAGGGAGACGATCTTGTTGTAGGCTCCTCGCAGTTTGAAGGCGCCGATGGGTTGCTGGTTTTCGGGCTTGAGGAGGAGTCGGCGCGAGTCGCCCTGATCGAATTCGATCAGGTGGGTGCGGACGGTGACGCCTTGGAGGCGTGTTTGAGCGCAGTGCAGGTCGGAGAGGGTGATCATGTCGAGAATTCTTTGGACATGCCGATTCTAACGTAGCAGCAGTCTTGCGCTGTCAATTCCCTTGATCGTGAATGATCAGTTTTTGGATTTCGCGGATCGGGGCTGGCTTTCCAAAATGAAGTCGGGCGGGATCTTGAACAGCGCGGGATCAGGTTCCTCGCGAGAGAGATCGCCGACTTGAATGACCTGAGTGCCTTCGCTGTTCTTGCGAGTGCTGGACACATTGATCTGAAGGTCAGGGGAATACCAAAACTCCTGCATACTTACCACTCCGGTGTTTGTGGTAACTCTCTCGCGTGTGCCAACGGTAGTGAGACCATCGAGTGCCCTGATCCCCAGGTGTTCGCGCTCGAGGTAGGTCCCGTCGTCGGAACGCCCTTCCGGCGATGGTATAGATGCGGTCGGTGCGTGATAGCCGGTGATATTGCAGCGACGAGTTGCGATAATGCAGGCCGTTCGCGTGTGGGTGACAGGGTCGAGAATCCTGATCTCTAACAGTGGAGGTAGTTCGTGCGAGTCGGCTCGTACGAAGCTGCGGACCTCGCGGAAGATCCGGCCTTGGCTGTCGCGCGCAACCATCGCAATAAGATGGGCTGCGACGACAGTTCCGTTTTCGAGGCTATGTTTCGACTCGGTGGTGGCGGCGCGCGCGGAGAACGGGTTTCCGGCAACCGGGAGGATTTTGGCGCCACCGACAAAGGCGAAATAATTCGTGCCGCCGTCGGGTCCGCGTAGCGGTTCCTCAGAGTGTTGAGCCGCAAGGGCGCACGAAAGAAGGAACGATCCCGCTAGCAAGGCGCAAAGCTTCATGAACGCCACCCCACGATCGAATGGCGAACTGTCGCATTTGGGCGGGACGGATTTCAACGCCGCTCCCTGCAACTACGATGGTCTCAAATTGTAATCTCTATCAGATCTCCAGAATCACCGGCATGATCAGCGGGCGTCTTTGCGATTGCTTGGAGATATAGCGCTTCAGGTCGGCGCGGATTTTTTCTTTGATTACGCCGTAGTCGGCTTTTTCTTCTTCGCTGGAATGCACCAGCGTGTCTTCGACAATGCGCCGGGCGCCTTCCATGAAGCCGTCTTCGCCGACGTTGAATCCTCGCGTAACGATTTCCAGTGACGATTCGACTTCGCCCGACGCCTTGTTGATGGCGACGATAGGGAGCACAATTCCGTCTTCGCTCAGGTGGCGGCGATCTTTGATGATGAGGTCTTCGACCACGTCGGTGCGGTTTCCGGAGTCGATGCAGACGCGGCCCACGGTTACTTTGCCGCTCTTGCGGGCGCCGAGTTCGTCGAATTCCAGGACGTCGCCGCTCTCGATCAGCATGACCTTGCCGACGGAACCACGCATGGCGCCGGCCATTTCTGCGTGCAGTTTCAGTTGGCGGTATTCGCCGTGGATGGGAATGAAGTAGCGCGGCTTGACCAGATTAATGATGAGCTTGAGTTCTTCCTGGCTGGCGTGTCCGCTGACATGGACTGGTGGCGAAGTTCCGTCTTCGTAGATGACGTGGGCTTCGCGGCGGAAGAGGTGATCGATCATGCGGTAGATCGTCTTCTCGTTGCCGGGGATGATGCGGGAGGAGAGGACGACCGTGTCGCCTTTTTCGATCTTGGCGTGCTTGTGATTGTCGACGGCGGCGCGCGACAGGGCCGACATGGGCTCGCCTTGCGTGCCGCTGATCAACACGCAGACTTTTTCCGGAGGGAAATTCTTCATCTCGCCGGGGTTAATGACCAGGCCCTCGGGCATTTCGATGTACCCGAGGTCCTCGGCGATCTCGGCGGAGTTGTTCATGGACCGGCCGATGAAGGCAACTTTGCGTCCGTGCTGGTGCGCGAGTTCGACGGCGAGGTTGATGCGGTGGATTGACGATGAGAAGCACGAGATGAACAGTCGGCGCTTGGTGTGGGCGAAAACTTCGTCGAACTTGCGGCGGACGGCGCGCTCGCTGGGCGTGTATCCCTTGCGCTCGACGTTGGTGGAATCCTGGAACAGGGCCAGCACGCCCTCTTTGCCGTACTGGGCGAAGGTGTGCAGGTCGAAAAGTTTGTTGTCGGTCGGCGTGGGATCGACTTTGAAGTCGCCGGTGTGAATCACGACGCCGAGCGGCGTGTGGATCGCGAGGGCGACGCAATCGACCAGACTGTGCGTCACCTGGATGGGATGGATGGTGAAGGCTCCGGCCTTGAAGCGCTCATTGGGGCGCATTTCTCGCAGGTCGGCATCGTCGAGCAGGCCATGCTCGTCGAGTTTGTCTTCGACGTAGGCGAGCGTGAACTCGGTGCCCCAGACGGGAACATTGAGTTCGGAGAGGATCCAGGGGAGCGCGCCGATGTGGTCTTCGTGGCCGTGGGTGAGGATGATGCCGCGGACCTTTTGGCGGTTTTCGGTGAGATACGAGATGTCGGGTACGACGATGTCGACGCCGAGAAGTTCGGCTTCCGGGAACATGAGTCCGGCATCGATGACGATGATGTCGTCACCCCAGCGGACGGCCATGCAATTCATGCCGAACTCGCCCAAGCCGCCCAGGGGGATAATCTGCAGTTTTCCAGTTGGCATTGAGTAAAGATGATGCTAGCACAGCGAGTGAGTCGTGAGACTGAGGTTTCCTCCCAATGGCTTTCTCCTCGTTCGTGCGGTAAGGTTGAGTGAATGGCTGAAGAACGCAAATCATGGCTGCGGCGGCGGGTGGAGACGGCGCTGCTGAACGGGTTTTCGCGGGCGTATTCGACAGTACGCGTGGATCCCGAGAAGTTTTTGCTGCAATTGCGCGCGGCTTACCGTGTGCCGATCAGCGGATATCATGGCGTGTTTTCGTTGGAGGTCGGCGAACTCGACGTTGTGGCGGACGCGATCATTCGCAGCGGGATGAAGGTCGCGGCCGTCGAGGGCGCGGGGCTTGGGCTGGGCGGGCTCATTACGATTGTGCCCGATCTCGGGATTCTGTCCGCCATCACGATGCGTACCATTCAGAAGCTGAGCCTGATCTATGGATTTGAGTTCAACACCGACGACGAGGTCGCCGAGCTTTGGATTGCGGCGGCGAGCGCGGCGGGAGTGGACATCAGCCGCGAGTTGCTGGAAAAAGAAGTGGTCAACAAATTCGTTCCCCGGGTGATTCAGCGGATCGCCGCCAGGGCCAGCACGGAAGTGGTGGAAAAGTGGGCGGGGCGCGTGATTCCGCTGGCGAGTGCTGCGATCGGGGCGGGACTGAATTACTGGTTTGTACGGGCCTGGGGCGAGCGGGCCAGGGCGCATTTCCGCCAGCGGCACCTGCTCCTGCGCGAGCGGACGCTATGTGGGGCGGACACTCCTGTCCGCCGCTTTTGACTTTGGTTTTGAATTCGAATCCGAACCAACGCAAAAGCAAGATCAACTTCAAAAGCAGCGGACAGGAGTGTCCGCTCCACATAACCTGTTAAGGCTTGCCGCTGTGTTAAAAAATAAAGATGCCTGTCTTTTCCTGCTCAGCCATTCTTTTTGATCTGGACGGCGTTCTCGTCGACTCGACCCGCGCGGTGGACCGGGAGTGGCGCGAGTGGGCGGCGCGCAAGGGCGTGGATGGCGATGCGATCATGGCCATCGCTCACGGCGTGCGGACGATTGAAGTGATCCGGCGGGTAGCGCCGCATCTGGATGTCGAGGCCGAGGCCGCGGCAATCGAGAATCACGAGGCGGGCGATCAGCGGGGAGTCACGGTCATGCCCGGAGCCATCGATCTGGTGAAATCGATTCCTAACGGGCGGTGGGGCGTGGTCACGTCAGGGTCGCGGCAACTCGCCACGAATCGCTTGCGTTATTGCGGACTGCCAGTGCCTGAAGTTCTCGTCACTTCCGACGATGTGACACAGGGAAAGCCGCATCCGGAGCCGTATTTGAAGGGGGCGGAAGGTTTGGGCTTCGCACCGGGGGAGTGTCTGGTGATCGAGGACGCGCCGGCGGGGATTGAGTCGGCGCGCGCGGGTGGGATGAAGGTGATTGGAATTACGAGCACGTATCGGGCGGAAGCCTTGGAGCACGCGGATGCGGTGATCGGAAGGCTGGAACAGATTCGAGTTACGTCGAACGGGACGGGGTTGAAAGTTGTCACGCTTGAAGGCGGGGATGCGAGGGCCATCGCGTGGCCGGAAGGTCTCGCCGAGTTAGAGGAATTTGTTCGGAGCAAAGGATTGTATTTCGGGTGTCGGGGGCCTGTGCCTGACTCTGGAGGAGAGATACGCTGGCAGTATGGAAACGACAAAATCGCCGTCCGCGTAAGCGCAGACAGAGGTTGGGCATGGAGCGCGCAAGTCTGCGATGTCTACGGCTGGCCCGACCAATGGTGGGTCGCATGCGAGCTTAAAGATCTGATCAGTGGTACTTCGGGCACGAGTTCCTTCTGTGCTCACAATCACTCCGTAGGTGATGGCATGAAGGTAATCCAGGAGAACTGGGATGAGATTGTGGATGCCTTTGCTCCAGAGAATCGGTCGAGGACGCACACCCAACTCAAGAATATCCGGGCGGAATACTGGGCAAAAAGGGTTGGGCTATAACGACACATAGAGACGCCCTCTGGTCACTGCATCACACAATCGCTACCTGAGCCAGTCTTCCAACTCGATCCCGCGGTCAGTTTTTTCGTCGCGGTACTTCACGATGACTGGCGTGTAGAGGGATAAATTCCATTCTGCGACGGCGCCTTTTTTCACGGCGCGAGAGCCGGGAACCACTACCGCATTCTCCGGGACCTCCAGCGGCGCGTCGGCGGTGGCGCGGTAGACTTCGCCGCGTACCAGGTCGTACAGCGGCGTGGAACGAGTCAGGATTGTTCCCGCGCCCAGGACAGCACGAGCCCGCACCAGCGTGCCTTCAAAGATGCCGCAGTTGCCGCCGACCAGCACATCGTCCTCAATGATTACGGGAGCGGCGTTGATGGGCTCGAGCACGCCTCCGACCTGCGCGGCGGCGCTCAGGTGCACGCGCTTGCCGATCTGCGCGCACGAACCCACGAGAGCGTGGGAGTCGACCATGGTGCCTTCGTCGACGTAGGCGCCGACGTTGATGAACATCGGCGGCATGCAGATGACTGACGGCGCGACATACGCGCCGAAGCGCACCGACGATCCGCCGGGAACCAAGCGCACGCGGTCGGCAACCGTGAATCGGCGGGCTGGGAAGGTGTCTTTGTCCACGAAGGAGAGGCCGGCCGGCATTTCCGTAAGTGCGCCCAGACGGAATCCCACCAGGATGCCCTGCTTGACCCAGGCGTTGACCGTCCAGCGGTTGTCGACCTTCTCGGCGGCGCGAATTTTGCCTTGCGTGAGTTGGTCGCGGAAATCGAGAAACGTGCGGAGCGCTTCGGGATCGTGCTCGACTTCGTCTAAAGAGGCCAGGCGCTCGATGGAGGATTTCAGGGAGGACATGGAATTGATGATTGTTGAATGGAGATTATTGATTTGTCAAAGCAGGAAGCCGCGGTGGTGACGTCAAGCTGCTTGTGTAAATAGGTTGAGGGTGCGGGTTTTCCATTCCAGGTTGAATCTCTGGAAGATGGAGTAGATGATGCGGTCCACACTTTGGACATTCACAAAGCAGACCATGGGCCGGGTGCGGCGGCGGACTTCGACAAAACAGCGCTCGATCACATTGGTGGTGCGCAGTTTGCGCCAAAGGTGCTGGGGGAACGCGTAGAACGACAGCAACTCAGGCAAGTCCTGCTGTAATCGCCGAACCATTGCGGGGTAAGCTCGGAACCAGCGCCAGCGGAAAGCACGGAAGGCGGCGACCGCCTGGGCCCGGCTCTCCGCCAAATAGATGGCCTGGGCTCCGACTTTCACCTCGTCATAGTCGCGCTTCCGCGTCTTCTCTAAAATGTTGCGCATCTTGTGTACCCAGCAGCGTTGATGCCGCACCCGCGGATAGACGGTGCGCAGGGCCGCGGCCAAACCCGGGCAGCCGTCGGTGAGAATCAGGCCCAGCGATCGGCCTTCCAGTCCACGCCGGTAGAGGTCCTGCAGCAAGCCTTCCCAGTCGGCTTGACCTTCGCCCTGGCTGCGCAAGAAGGCGAGCAAGTGCCGACTGCCATCGCAGCGGATTCCGTACGCCACCAGCATCTGCACCTGCTTGCGCCCCGTCGGTCGCCGCACCCGCAGGCTCACCCCGTCGAGAAACAGATAGAGATAATCGTCGCCCAACCGCGCCTGATGAAACTGGCGCACCGCCTCGTCCAGATCGCGGGTCAGCTTCGACACCGTCTGCGCACTCACCGTCTCTCCCGTGATCGTCGCCACCACCCGTCCCACTTGCCGGGTGGAGATGCCCCGCAAAAACGCCTCGCGGATCAGCAGCGAGACTTCTTCGGCCCGCCGCTGAAAGCGCCGCAGTCCCACCGGCAAAAAACTCTTCTCCCGGGTGCGCGCGATGCGCAGCCGAATCGTCCCGAAGCGGGTCACGAAGTCTCGCTCGTAGTAGCCGTTGCGGTAGACCCGCCGCTTTCCCCGGCTGCGCTCATACCGTCCCCAGCCCGAAAACCGGTCGCGCTGCCGCTCCGACTGCAACTCGAAAAACTGCTGCCACGCCTGCCGGGTCTGTCCATACAGATCTCCCCAGAAGCTCTCTCTCATCTCCCTTAGAAAATGTTGAAAATGCTCCGTGATCGGGATTATCTTCGCCATTGGGTGTAGGTCTCCTTTCGGATCGGCTTTAGCTCGTCAGGCCAAAGCCAACTTACACCCTCTTGCTTTTACACAATCAAAGTTACGTCACCAGCCGCGGTTGCGCGCGAGATCCTTCGCTCCGCCTGAAGAACGGCTCCGCTCAGGATGACGCCCTGGGGGAAAGCGCTGGAACTTTCAGACGCACTTGCACTCGCTGCGGATCAGGATGCCGGTCATGGCGTGAGCCGTTTCGCGGGCCTCCGTAAGACTCGCGTAGGGGCCGTGCCAGCGGGCGTGGTTTGCGTCGTGGCCAGAGGGACGTCCTTTGCCGTGGCTGCATTGGCCGCAGGAACCGCGATGCAGGACGATTTTGTGCGGGCCGGCGGCCCAATTTTCGTAAATATAAAACTCAGGAGCTTCTGGTGCGGGTCCTGCGGGCTTGGCAATCAGCCCGACTTCCGTGGCGATTTTCTGCAGGCGCGAACGGGTGTCGCGGCGCATGGGCAGAAGCGGCAGCCGGTAGACTTCTTCGATTTTCCCCATCATCGCGAGGACGGCTTTCACCGGCAGCGGGCTGGACTCGATAAAGTTGGCCTGCATCAGCGGCAAGTACTTACGCTGCAGCGTCCGCGCGGTGGCCCAGTCATTATTCAGCGCAGCTCGCGTGAGCGAGGCCATTTCGTGCGGAATTTCGTTCGAGGCAACGGACACGATGCCGACTCCGCCGAGCGCGATGACTGGCAAGGTGACGGCGTCGTCGCCGGAGAAGACGAGAAATGTTTCGGGCACGGCGTTGACGGCTTCGGCAATCTGGGTCATGTTGCCGCTGGCTTCTTTGACTCCGGCGATGTTGGGAATCTCGGCCAGACGCGCCAGCGTTCCGGGCTCGAGGTTCGAGCCGGTGCGGCTGGGGACGTTATAGAGGATGACGGGCTTGTCGCCCACAGCTTCGGCGATGGCTTTGAAATGGCGGTACTGGCCTTCCTGCGTGGGCTTGTTGTAGTAGGGCGAGGCGGTGAGGATGGCGTTGACCCCGGGTCGCGCGGCGATCTCTTTGGCTTTCTCGACGGCTTCGTGAGTCGAGTTGGATGTGGCGCCAGCCATGATGGGTACGCGTCCGGCGGCGACTTCAATGGTCGTGTCAATGACGTGCAGCCACTCGTCGTGGGTGAGAGTCGGAGTCTCGCCGGTGGTCCCGCAAGGAACAAGGAAGTCGATGCCGGACTCGACCTGCCAGGCGACCAGGTTGCGCAGAGCGGTGTCGTCGACCGAGCCGTCCTGATGGAATGGAGTTACCAGGGCCGTACCACAGCCACACAGTTGCATAGGTATAAGATAGCGCGATTGAACGAGAAGGGAAAATCGCGCGCAGAGAACTCGGCCCAGCATTCTCGGAGACCGTCGCGCTCTCGCTCGACCGGACAGCCGACGGCGGCTGTCCCTACATTGGAATTCTTACAACTCCTGCCACACATCTTTGAAATCGTAGAAACCCTTCTTGCCTACGAGCCATTCGGCAGATTGGACGGCGCCTTCGGCGAAGCCGCGGCGGGATTTGGCATCGTGGCAAAGATAGATGCGGTCGTGGGGGGATTCTAGGACGAGTTCATGCAGGCCGACGACCTCGCCTTCGCGGAAGGAAGTGATCTCGAGGTCTTCTTTTTGGCCGCTGGCTTCGCGGACCATGCGCTGGAGGGTGATGGCGGTTCCGGACGGAGCGTCTTTCTTATGAGCGTGGTGGCGCTCGAATATTTGACCGGAATAGCCGTGGCGCAGGGCCGCGGCTGCGGCGCGGGCCGCATCGAAGAAGAGATTCACGCCCACCGAAAAGTTCGCGGCGTAGACGAATCCGGTTCCGTGCTGCTCGACCATGCTCCGGATGCGCTCCCGTTCCCCGTACCAGCCCGTTGTTCCCACGACCATGTTCTTGCCCGCTTTGGTGCAGGCTTCGATGTGGGCGATCACACAGTAGGGCGCGGTGAAGTCGATGACGGCATCAATGTCGCCAAGCTTATGGGGCGTGAGCGCGGCACACGCGGCGTTTTCTTTCGCTCCGGCAACTTCGACATGATGTTTGCGCTCGGCGGCCACTTCGGCGACCAGCGAGCCGGTTTTGCCACGACCCAGGATAAGCAAGCGCATGATTCTCACCGAGGTGAACTTAGACAGATTACCTCAGGACCTGAGTGGGCGGAGCAAAAGGCATCGCTTTCCACAGTTGACCGCCATCCTTGCGACAACAGCAGCCACGACACCGGCATCCCATACCAGCGCCGCGAAACGGGAGGGTGTGCATGAATCTGACTCAGAATCAACTCTTGGTCATAGTGGTAGTTATCATCGCGGTCGTTGCGGTTGCGGCGATCGCCTATGTTACTTCGCGCAAGCGGCGGAGCGTGAAACTGCGCGAGCGCTTTGGGCCGGAGTACGACCGAGTGCTGCTGCAGGAAGGGGATCGGCGAAAAGCGGAAGGGGTTTTGGAATTTCGCGAAAAGCGCCGGGAAAAGTTCAAGATCCGTCCGCTGTCCGAGACCGACAAGTCGAGCTTTGCCGTCCGCTGGAGGGAAGTGCAGGCTCGCTTCGTCGATGATCCGCGAGGAGCGGTTACCGTGGCGGACGCGCTGGTAACCGAGGTGATGCAAGCTCGGGGATATCCGATTGGCGAGTTTGATCAGCGCGCCGCCGACATTTCCGTGGATCATCCGCTCGTGGTGGAAAACTACCGCGCGGGGCATGGGATTGCGGTACGTCACAATGCGGGGCAAGCCAGCACTGAAGACCTGCGGCAGGCGATGGTGCATTACCGCGTGTTGTTTCAAGAACTGCTCGAAGAACGTCAAACCCAAAGGAAGGGAGCATAGCGATGGCAACGCCGTTGAGGAAAGAACAACCGGATTTCAATGAAGACGAGGAAATTACAACTGGCGATCTGGCTCAGGGAAAACGACCGGTGAGTGATGCGCGGGGGCCGCAAGCCGTGGCGGCGGAAACGGGCTTCCCGCAGCCTTCAGGGTCGGCCGGAACCGAACCGCTATTCCCGAGCGACGAGTTGGAGGCGCTGCGCACGCGGTGGAAAGAGGTGCAGACGGCTTTTGTGGATGAGCCCAGGAGCGCTGTGCAACAGGCCGACGGGCTGGTGGCTTCCGCGATGAAGCGGCTGGCGGAGGTGTTCGCGGAAGAGCGGTCCAGGCTGGAGCAGCAGTGGGATCGTGGGGACAGCGTTTCGACCGAAGATCTGCGCGTGGCGCTGCAGAGGTATCGGGCCTTCTTTGACCGGTTGCTGTCAGTGTAGAGGAGGACGGCTTAATTTTTTCCCAGCGGCTCACAGAATCGGCGACTTGCGCGAGCCTCGAAGTGTGAGAAGTCCTCTTTCGCCCGCTGGGGCTTGGTCATTTCGCAACTACCCAGGGCTTACGCCCTGGGCTTTATCCTTGCGCCGCCGCTTCACAGCTAGGAACAGCCGAGGGCGTCTTCTACGCGAAGACTTCCGCGTCTAGCTCTGAGAAGAAAGTCTTGTGTAGGCGCTGGATCACATCGGGAACCTCGTCTTCTTCGATGACGAAAGTCAGGTTGATTTCCGAGGCGCCCTGCGAGATCATGCGGATCTTTTTGTCCGCGAGTTCGCGAAAGACGAGAGCGGCGATTCCGGGCGTGTCGCGCAGGTTTTCGCCGACCAGGCAGACGATGGCTTTGCGGCCTTCGTATTTCACGTCGGCCAGCTTGGCGAGATCAGCGGCCAGGGCCGGGATAGCCTGATTGGAGTCCACGGTGAGCGAGACGCTGACTTCGGAAGTGGAGACCACGTCGACGGCGACTTTGTGGCGGTCGAAGGCCTCGAAGATGGAGCGCAGGAATCCGTGGGCCAGTAGCATGCGGGGCGCGGCCACGTCGACGATGGTGATGCGCTTCTTGGCGGCGATGGCTTTGAAGATATTCTTGCTCTGGGGTGCGCGGGTGGTGATGCGCGTGCCTTCGCAGGATGGGTTGCGCGAATTCAAGACATAGACGGGAATGTTTTTCTGAATTGCCGGCAGGACCGTCGCCGGGTGCAGGACTTTGGCGCCGAAGTAGGCGAGTTCGGCGGCTTCGTCGAAACTGATGACTTTAATGCGGCGGGCATCGGGACAAATCCTGGGATCGGTGGTCAGGATGCCGTCCACGTCGGTCCAGATCTCGATGCGGTCGGCGGCGAGGCCGGCGCCGAAGATGGCGGCGGAGAAATCCGATCCGCCGCGGCCGATGGTGGTGGTGATGCCGGCGCGGTTTGAGCCGATGAAACCGCCCATGACCGGCACTTTACCTTCGTCCAACAGAGGCTGAACTCTCTCCTGCAGCTTTGCGTTGGTTTCCTCGAACTGCGGCACAGCCTGCATGTAGGCGCTATCGGTGACGAGGACATCGCGCGAGTCGACATGGGCTCCGTTGAGGCCGTGGGCGGCAAAGGCGGCTGCGACGATTTTGCTGGAGAGCATTTCGCCGAACGCGGCGACATGGTCGGTGGTGCGGGGAGTGATCTCGCCGACGGCGGAAATGCCGCGCAGCAATTCGTCAAGGTTCTCGAACTCCGTGCCGAGTTCGGAATGGAATTCGGTGAACAACGCCGTGCCCAGAAGTTCGCTGGCGGTATTGTAGTGGCGCTCCTGCAAGGACCGGCAGAGTTTGAGCGCGGTCTTGCGCTCTCCGGCGCCGGCGGATTTAGCCATGGTGAGGAGCGTGTCGGTAACTTTCGCCATTGCGCTCACCACGACGACCGGCTTCTGCGCCAGCCTGCCTTCGACGATCGAGGCTACGCGGTCGATCGCCTTGGCGTCTTCGACGGAAGTTCCGCCGAACTTCATCACGATCATTGGCGTGGCTTCCTGCGCGAGAAGTCTGGGGCTGTGCTCGTGAGATCCTTCGCTCCGCTTGAAAAACGGCTGCGCTCAGGATGACACCGGAGCGTTTGAGGCCGCGCTAGCTCGTCTGCAAATGCGCTCATCCCAGGTATCCCTTGGCCTTGAGCAACTCGGCGTTCAGGACGGCGGCGCCGGCGGCTCCGCGGATGGTGTTGTGCGAGAGCACGGTGAACTTCCAGTCGAGCACGCCGCAGGGGCGGAGGCGACCGACGACGGTGGTCATGCCCGCGCCCATGTCGACGTCGAAACGGGGCTGTGGGCGATCGTTCGCTTCGACGTAGACGACGGGGCGTTCGGGAGCGCTGGGGAGCTTCAGTTCCTGCGGTTCTGCGCGATAGCTATTCCAGGCGGCGATGATTTCTTCCGGCTTGGCTTTGGTCTTGAGACGGATGGAGACCGATTCGGTATGGCCGTCTTCGACGGCGACGCGGTTGCATTGCGCGCTCATGGCGAAGGCGCCGGGAATCACTTTCGAGCCGTTCAGCTGGCCGAGGAGCTTGTGCGTCTCCTCTTCCATTTTTTCCTCTTCATTGCGGATGAAGGGGATGACGTTGCCCAGAATGTCGAGCGAGGCGACGCCGGGATACCCGGCGCCACTAACGGCCTGCATGGTGACGGCCATGACGGTCTCGAGGCCAAAGCGCTGGTGCAGCGGGGCGAGGGCGAGGACCAGGCCGATGGCAGAACAGTTGGGATTGGTCACGACGTAGCCGCCAGATTTTTTGCGCCAGGACTGGCCATCGATCAGCTTTATGTGGCCAGCATTGACCTCGGGAATGACGAGGGGGACGTCTTCTTTCATGCGCAGGGCGCTGGAGTTGGAGACCACGGCGCAGCCGGCCTCGGCGAAGCGGGGTTCGAGTTCGGCGGCAATGGAGGCGTCGAGCGCGGCGAAGATAACTTTGGGCGCACCCTCCGGCGTGGCGGGGGATACCTGCATTTTGGCGACGGGCGCGGGCACCGGTGTTTTCAGGCGCCAGCGCGCGGCCTCCGCGTAAACCTTGCCTTCGGAGCGGTCGGAGGCAGCCAGCCAGGCCACTTCAAACCAGGGATGGTGCTCCAGCATCTGGATGAATCGCTGTCCGACGACGCCGGTGGCACCGAGAATACCAATAGGGATCTTGCGGTTCATAAGGATGTTCGAATTTTATAACAATCGGGGAAACGGGCCCCGCACTTGAGTCACTGCAGTCCCGGTTTGGTGTGCCGATAAGTAAGGACGGAGGGACTCTAATGCCCGAGCTACGCCAGAACTTTTTCACCAAGGAATGGGTCATCATCGCCACGGAAAGAGCCAAGCGGCCCGAGGAGTTGGCCACACATCGAGCGGCGCCCCCGGTCGCGTCATTCGTGGAAACCTGCCCATTCTGTCCGGGGAACGAAAGCAAGACGCCGCCAGAGGTGCTGCGATCGCCGGCGAATGCAGGCGAGCCGTGGGCCGTCCGCGTGATCCCCAACAAATTCGCGGCATTGTCAAGCGACGTGCAGCCCACGCGCAACCTGCAGCATTTGCGCCGGCGGATCGACGGGTTCGGCTTCCATGAAGTGATTATCGATAGTCCCGACCACGCGCGCTGCATGGCGTTGCTCCCGGATGTACATGTGGCCAGCATCCTGAGGGTGTATCGGGAGCGCTACAACACGCTGAGCATTGACCGGCGGGTGAATCATATTACGATCTTCAAAAACCACGGGGCCGACGCGGGCGCGAGCCTGCAGCATCCGCATTCGCAACTGATTGCGACGCCGGTAATCCCGAGCCAGGTGCGCCACCGGTTGCATGAGGCGCTGCGGCATTACGACGACGCCGGGGAGTGCATGTTCTGCCACATGGTGGAACGCGAGGTGGAAGATCAGACCCGGGTTGTTCTCAAGAGCGAGCACTTCGTGGCTATGGAGGTGTTTGCCTCGCCCACGCCGTTTGTCACGCACATCTTTCCTTTGCGCCACATGGCCAGCTTCGGCGACATCACCGATCTCGAGATCGCCGACCTGGCACGGGTTCTGCGCACGCTGCTGGCCAAGATTTATGTGGGGCTGGAGAATCCTGACTTGAACTACACGGTGCGCAGTGGTCCGACGGAATATAACGGCGCCCGGCACTTTCACTGGTACGTGAGCGTGATCCCTCGGTTGACGCGCGTGGCCGGATTTGAACTGGGGTCGGGGATGTTCATCAACAGCGTTCTGCCCGAAGCGGCGGCGGAGTTCCTGCGGAAGGTAGCGGTGGACAAAGCGCTGGGAGCAGGGGCAGGGAAGTAAGGAAGCTGACAGCTCTCGGCCGTCCGCTATCAGCTATCAGTTGTTCAAAACCCGCACTCACCTTCAAAGGTCGCGCCAATCGTGCCCGAACTATGCCTCGCCACGACAAGCTGACGGCTGATAGCTGAGAGCTGAAAGTTACTTTCTGTGCGCGGGTTGACTGCCGATCGCGTATTCGGTAAGGGGACCGAATTTCTTCTTCTCGGCATAAAGGCGCCAGCGGCGGAATACGATGCGCAGGCTGGCCATGACCGGAATGGACAAGTAAATTCCGAGGATCCCGGCGACTTCGCCTCCAGCCATGACGCCGAAGATCGCGGCCAGGGGATGCAATTCCATGCTCTCGCCCACGATGCGCGGAGAAGAAACGTAATCCTGAATCCCGCGCCAGACAAGAAGAAAAATAACCAGAGCAAGCCAGTGCGGGTAACCGGTCAACAGGGCCACGCTCACGATGATGAGTCCCGCAGCCAGTGGGCCTACGACGGGGATGAACTCCAGCAACCCGCCCACCGTTCCCAGAACCAGAAAGTACTGGACCCCCATGATCGACAGGACGGCGGAATAAACGACCAGGGTGAGAGCGGCCAAAGTGAGTTGGGCGCGGATGAAATGCGCGAGCATGTGGTTCAGGTCGTTGAGCACGTTTTCCAGAAATTCGCGCTGGGGACGCGACTGGATGGTAGACAAGAGGAAATCGCTGAAGGCACGCCCGTCTTTCAGGAAGAAGATCGAGAGCAGCGGGACTACGAAGAGCAGCCAGGCCTCTTTGGCGACGTCGGCAACGCGGAGGCCGAGGCGCTGTGCCAGTTCAGTGATTTCGTCCTTGCGACTCACCAGAAAATTTTGGGCCAGTTCGGTGCTGGCGCGGCTCCAACCATGCTGCTCCCCAAGCTGTTGGGCAAGCTGGCCAGAACTGAGCTGGCTTAGCTGTGTGGGCAGCGCCTGCCCCAATCGCGCTCCCTCCCGCGTCACTTTCGGACCGACAGCTACAAAGAAGACCACGACGAGCGCCAGCAAGAAGGTGTAGATGATTGCGATGGCCAAACTGCGACGGCGCACCCATTTCTCCAGATGGGTCACCAGAGGACTCATGAGGTAGGCGAAAAAGATGGCGAACAAAAACGCGATCAAGGTGGCGCGGGCCACGTAGAGAAATCCCAATCCCAGCGCGAACAGCAGCACTGTGACCAACGACCGAGCCGTACGTGAGTCCGCCAGCAGCAAAAGATTTTCCAGGGTGCAACCTCGATTCCCACTCGCCGAACGGCACTCAGTCCCGCACTACTTCCGTATCATCGGCAGGAATCGCCACCCGTATTAGTTTGAACTGATCCTGCGGATCTACCCACAGGTTCCACGCAAAATTCTCTCCGGTCAGATTCAGGCGCAGCAGTTCGCGCTCGGCACCACGGATCGTTACTTTTTCCTTGCCCACCAGTTCCAAGCGGATGCGCAGCGAATTGCGGTCCTGGGGCACGAGCACGCCGAATTCCGCCGGATCCTGCTGGCATTTCCAGTTTCCGCCTTCCGACTTGCAGTCGGCGGCGAGAAAGCGCCAGATGAGCACCTCGCGGTGAATGAAAAAATTGTTGTCGAGAATCATCGTCAAGCTGGGCATCAGGAAAGGCTGCTCGGCGGCTTTGGCGGATCCGGGGGCGGTGATTTTCTCGATCAGGAAATCATTTTTGGGGAGCACATTTAAGGACCCACCGGAATCCTGGCTCCATTCGTAACGCAGCAACTCGCCGCTGGAGGTGATTTCAAGATCTGACTTCTGGCTGCCGGCGTCGGCTCCGGCCGTCTGCTTGAGTTGCGATTTGATGATGCTGTTGCCGTTTTGCTGCTGGATGCTGAAGGTCTCGGTCACGACGCGCTGGCCCTTGATGACGACGCCGAACGAACCGGAATCGACCACTTGGGTGGAAGCGGGCTTCGACTTGTCCTTTTTGTCGTCCTTGGGTGCGGCGTTGGTCCGAGCGGGGAATGCGGCCAGGAAAGTGGCCAGCGCCAACCCAAGAACCCAGCGTGTTGCGGTGTACGACTTCACTCGGCTTCTCCTGATTCCGTCCGGAGAGCGATGCTCTCCAGGCCCAGCTTCTCGGCGATTTCGGCTGCGATCGCGTCCACGGTGCGGCTGCCGGTTTGAATATGCAGCAATGCCTTCTGATAGCTCTTGCGCCGCGAATCATAAAGCTGGCGAAACTGCTCGACGTCTTTCAGCAATGGGCGCTCGGCCTGGGTCTCGGCCGCCTGTTGACGGCAACGCAGCCACAATTCTTCGACCGGCGCATCGAGATAGACCGTAGGTACGCCCGAGGCCTCGATCAACATAGCGACTTCACGCTGGGCATACGCCCCGCCTCCAAGGGCGATGATTTTGCAAACGCCGCCCCGCAATTGTTCCAGAGCCTGCTCCAGCGCCAACCGCTCGGCCCGACGGAATGCGGGTTCGCCCGAATCCCGGAAAATCTCTGCGATGCGACGCCCTTCGCGCCGTTCGATACGGTCGTCCAGATCTTCAAAGAGCCAATTCAGCCGCTGCCCCAGAGCGCGGCCAACACTGCTCTTCCCGGCGCCCATGAAGCCGACCAGGAAGACAGCGCCCCAAGGAACAGAAACCCCTGTGGATCCCTTCGTGGACCGCACACTGGCCCACTTTTGAGCGCCAACCTTGCGGCTACGACGCTTCTTCGCGCGACTCGAATTTCTTTTCGTTGCTATTTTGCAGAGCGTTTTCTGAGGTGGATTTTACCACTGAAGCTGCGCAGCACCACGGTCGATGACACCGCCGCCCGACCCATAGTACCCATGAAGGCACGCCCCTCCTGCACGGGGAACCAGGTGTGGCTTTTGGGTTGCAGAGGGATGTCGTCATGCACCTCGCCCTTGACGGAGCGAGCGCTCACATCGGCCGAGGTGCCATCGGGCACAGTGGCTTCGATGTCGCCACTGTGGCTGGTCAGGCGGTATTCGCCGCTGCGGCCGAAGTCACCGGTATAGTTGATCCGGCCGCTGGTGGAAACGACCTGCACCAGCGGTCCGTTGACCTGGTCGAGCGTAATGTCACCGCTGAGGGAGTCGACCTCAACGTGCCCGTCCTGCACATTGGTAAGGGTGACGGGGCCGTTGACCGTTTTCACGTGAACGTGGGCGGCGCGGACATCGCGAACGTCGACGGTGGCTCCGGCGCCTTCCAGGGTTATATCTCCATGGAGTTTTTCGGCGCGTAGCGGACCGGTACTGGAGTGCAGAGTGACGCTGGCATCGGAGGGCACAAGAATTTCGTAGTCCACGCGGCCACTCGTGGCGTCCGCTCCGGGCAGCAGGTGAGACTGAATCTCGATGTGGTTTCCGCTCTGGTTGTTGTCGACCTCAACTTTGTCGGAATGGAGCACGGCGTTGATGACCACAGTGTTTCCGGTGGAAGGTTTGACTGAGATCGACCCGTAGGGATTGTTGACCGAGACACCAGCCTTCGATCCCACGTTGAAGTGATATTCCTTACGGCTCTCGGCGACTAGCGTTCCTGCGATCAGCGTGCCGATAGCGACGAGTTTGACTGTGCGCCCGCTCATGTGACTCCCCGAGATCCTACATTATGGCAGAGAACGATCCATGGCCAATTCGAAAAGCATGGCCTTTTCCTGGTAAGCCTCCATTAGCGAGCGGCGGGCTTCCTCGTCGTTCGGATTGGCGGCGACAATGCCTTTTGCATCGAAAATGTACTCGTTGACCCTGCGAAGATCGTCTTCATACTGGGTTTTCATCGCGGGGGCTTGCTGCGCGATCTCCTGCAAGAGGTCTTCGTCGTTCAGGCCCGCAATGGCTAAATCGGAGACGGGTTGCTCGGAAACGGGAACCGGGGCCGCGCTCCCGGCAATTGGCGGCGAGACGGAGTGCTGGCGCACATAAATTCCCACCGTAAACAGCAAAGCGGCAGCGGCGGGAGCCAGCCATCGCGCCCACGCCCAGCGACTGCCGAGGGAGGGAATAAGCGAACGGCCGGCACGCGGGGCATGGATAAGCCCCTCCTGCCGTAAGGCGATTTCAATGGAATTCCACACCCGCGGACTGGGTTCCTCGGTGCCGCGCAAGTCGGCCGCCGCGGCGGCGATCAGTTTCAGTTCCCCGACCAAAGAAGAGCACTCGCGGCAGGTTCTCAGATGAGCCTGCTGTTCGGCGCTGCCGGCGCCTTCGATTTCTGCCAGGCTATTTTGCAGCTCAACACAATTCATACTGCTCTCTCCCCAAGCCTCTGCCGAACCGGTACTCTGTCCAAATCAGTGTACTGCCGATTTCGGCCTGCTTGCAGTTGTTGCGCCTCTGCCGAGGTTACCGCTGGTGCCAGTCTGTGCTGGCTCTCTTGCTGCTCAAAGACGGTCTAGACTTTCAAACGCCGCTCAGGACTTCTGGGCCTTTTCGGCTCGATTCATCTTGAGCAGATCACGCAGCTTCATACGCGCTTTGTGCAGCTGCGACTTGCTGTTGCCGATAGAGCAACCCACGATACCTGCGATTTCATTATGCTCATAGCCTTCGATATCGTGAAGGACAAAGATCGTGCGGTAGCCGGGAGGGAGATCATCGACTGCTCTCTGCAATTGCAGCCGGTCGATGGATCCGGCCAACGCCAAGTCTTCTGCCCCAAAATCTTTCTTTGGCGAATCCTCTTCGCCCTGCGTGGTTTCCTCAAGCGAAACCACCGGGAGGCTCTTCTTTCTCAGGTGCATCAACACAACGTTCACCGAGAGTCGGTGCAGCCAAGTGGAGAACGCCGATTCGCCGCGGAAGGTTGCGATCTTGCGGTAGAGCTGCAGGAATGCTTCCTGGGTTAAATCCTCCGCTTCGGCCGTGTTCGCCGTCATGCGCAGGCAGAGAGAATACACTCGCCGCTTGTGCTTCTCGTAGAGTTCCTGAAAGGCTCGAGCATCGCCCTGCTTGGCCCTTTCAATGGCCTCGGCTTCGTTGAACTCTTCGTTCAGTCGCTGTACTCGGTCGGTCAAGTTGTCTTTTCCGGCCGCACTTGCTGAGATGCGGCTAACTATCTTTGCGTTGTATGGCTTGCGGGTTGTGTTGCGGACACTGTGGTAATGTCCGTATGCAGAATATCAGAGCCATTCTACGGAACTTTGGATTCCTCCGTTCGCTCCCACCGCTTCGGAAATCCTTTGACTGCTCGGGGTTGAGAGACTCTGTGTTTTCAAGGTCAAAGCTGATCCCGAAATTAGAGCCGATCCTTCGGAAATTGGTAGCCACTCCCCGGGCTAGGCCGCACTCTTGGCGGTTGTAATCGTCTCCAACCCGTGTCCATGGGGTCCGGTTTCGCGGATGCGTAGAAGAATCGAAAGGGCCATTCCGACGAATCCGAGGATCGAGAAAATCCACATGCCCAAAGCGTAGCCGCCGGGGTTCTCCAGGCCTGCGTGGGCGTAGTCATTGGCCCACCCGATCAGCAAGTTTAAGAGGAAGAATCCGATCTGCTGGATAAGAGTCATCAGGGCGTAGGCCGTGCCCAGGCGGGATTGGTCCACGATGTAGGCGACGGAAGGCCACATGACCGCGGGAATCAGCGAAAACGCGATTCCCATCAGGGACACGGGGACGAACAGCGAAATGTTGGTGTAAGCCATCATCAGATAGACCGGCATCAACAAAAGCGAGCCGAACATCATGAACCAGGCGCGCTTGCCCACGCGGTCAACCAGCAGGCCGAACAGGGGAGTGGCAATCATGGCGGAAAAGGGAAGCAGGCTGTTGAAGAAGCCAGCCTTCTCATGGGCCAGCACGCGCATGGCTTCCGAGGCCATCACCCCACAGTGGGTGGCGAGAATCTTATTGGTGAAAAAGTCGATGGCGAAGGTACGAAACGGGAAGATGGCGGAGTAAAACGTGAAGCATAGCCCAACGACCAACCAGTAGGACATGTTGAAACGGAAAATTCCGCGAAACTCGAGCTTGTCAACCTCGCCGGCCTTGCCGAGCTCATATCTGCCTTCGGCTCGCGTTTCCAGCACCCAATAGACAAGGGCCGTCGCCACACTTAGCACGCCGGCTCCGACTGCAATCAGGAGTGGTCCCTGCCAGTTTGCGGGGCCGGATGAACCCTGAGGGTAATAAACCGAATGCGCCCAGGTGGGAGAGTTGTCGGCGGCTACCGACGCCAGGCGGGCGATCGTGAGATTGATGCCAAAGGCGAAGCTCAGTTCCTTGCCCCGGAACCATTTGGCCAGCACTGTGGTGGCAGCGACGATCATCGATTCCGCCCCGAGGCCCAAAACGGTGCGTCCTGCGATCATGAGCGGCGCCTTGCCTTTGGCCGCCGTCAAGGCGGCTCCCGTCAGGCACAAGAGCGCGAAGGCGGTCATCGCCTTCTTGGTGCCGATGCGGTCGATGATGATTCCACCAATGAGAAGAGTCAGAACCGCAGCGACGCTGTAGCTGGCGTTCAGCCAGCCGAACTGGGTGGCGGAGAAGCCGAGGTGGTCAATGAAGATCCGCTCCAGAGGGTTGATGCTGTCGTAGATGTAGTAATTCCCCCCCATGGCCACGCTGACGAAGATCAAAACCGCCCAGCGGTAGGATACTGGCGGTTGAGGACGTGAGGTTTGGTGCATTAATGCCCTTTTCCGAGCAAATTGAAGTCCCGAGGATGACGAGCAGAGAAGATTAGCAGAACTCAGCTTCTAGCTCCTAGCTCTAGCCAGGCATCCCAAGGCATTGTCATGATGAGCGGAGCGGGAGGAGCGCGAAGCGGTCCTCCCGCGGAGTCGAAGCAGCCCTACCTGAGCAATTCCCGCCGCGGGAACGGCTGCTTCGCGTTGTGACGTTTGTCACTGCCTGTCACAACTCAATTGTTCGACGATGTTGTATGGCTCGGGATCCCAAATACTATTGCGTGTACATCATGGGCAGTCTCTCCGGTACTCTCTACATTGGCTTCAGCGGCCACCTTCACCGGCGCGTCTTCCAGCATAAATTCCATCACTTTGAAGGATTCACGGACCGCTATGACGTAACCCGCCTGCTCTATTGGGAATCGTATGACGACGTGCACAAGGCTTTTGCCCGCGAGAAGCAACTGAAGGGATGGACGCGCGCCAAGAAGATCGCGCTCATTGTTCGTAAGAATCCACACTGGTTGGACCTGGCTTCAGAGTGGTATCCCTGGATGAGTTCGGAAGAGGGTAGGGATGCTTCGACTGCGCGTTGAGGATCGCTTCGCGCTCCTCAACGCTCCGCTCAGCATGACAATTTAACTTCCCACATACCTCGCATACAGACTCCGCGCTACTGCCGTGTCGGTCGTTCCTTTGATAATGGCCCTTCCGTCGGGGAACAGCGTCATCTCGTAGGGGTCACGCCAGAACTTGAGGACGAAATCGTTGTGGCGGACGACCCCGTGAGGTTGTAGGCGCAGATCCATCTCGGCGAAGTTAATGGGACGTTGTCTCTCATGGATTTGCACGGAATTTCTACCGCACAGGGTGATATGCGGACGCCCTTCGCCTGCGAGATGAACGAAGTCTCGCTCGCCGCAGGCACGGCAGCCTGGATGCGGCTTGGCGGCTGAAATTTCGGCGTGCTCGTTGGTCCAGACGTCGAAGGAGAGCAGCGTCCGGCGCAGATGAGTCGCAGCGACGCCGCCGACCAGCAGTTTGAGCGCCTCGGTGGCGGCGATCGATGCCACCAGATTCACCGCCGAATTCAGAATGCCCGAGGTTTCGCAAGTCTCCACCATGCCTCGCGGCGAGTCCGGGAAGATACATGCCAGACAGGCGGTTTGCGCAGGGAGCACGTTCAAAGTCAGGCCGTAGCTTCCGACCGCGGCGGAATAGATCCAAGGACGGGAGACGTTGACGGCGTAGTCATTGATCAGGTAGCGGGTTTCGAAGTTGTCCGTGCCGTCGAGGATCAAATCCACTCCCTCAAGTAAAGCTTCAATGTTAGCGGGGACCAGATCGTCGACTTTGGGTTCAACCACGACTTGGGAATTGAAGGCGGCGATTTTCCGTGCGGCAGCAATGGCCTTGGGCAGGGACTCAGCCGCGTCCTTCTCATCGAAGAGCGATTGGCGCTGCAGGTTGCTAGGCTCGACGTAGTCGCGGTCGATGATGCGCAGCGTGCCGACGCCGGCACGGGCCAGCAGCCCGGCGAGCGCCGAGCCAGTTGCGCCACAACCGACAATGGCTATGCGCGACGCTGCCAGCTTCCGCTGCCCCTGGGCGCCGATGCCGCGGAACAGTACCTGGCGCGAGTAGCGATCAAGTTCAGCCGGGGACTGTCCTGCGGAATCTTCTTTCGAATCGCCGCCACTCGGTTGCGCGTGTTGTGTTTCGCGTGCCAAAGAGGTCAACCAGTACCACGCTCTGAAACCTTTATTATAAGTGGTTGGTGTTTGCACCTGTCGCTTGCAGCGGGCGGCCCCTGGCCCAGAGCGCAGGCCCGACAGATTCGTACACAGAAGATTCGTACAACAGAGAAACGGGCGCTTTCCATCGAAATCAACAGAGCCCGGAACCTAAGGACACCTTTGCTGAGACGGTACACGACATTGCTGACCGCGTCGATCCTGCTGTGTTGTGCGGTCCAGCCGTCGGGGGCTGTCGCACAGTTGGTTGCGTCGTCGGCACTGGTGACTGCGGGTTCAGTGACGGGCCAAAGTGCGAATGAAGCGTCCAAACCTCAAGAACCACAGCGCCCCCCGGCAGCCGGCGTTCCCGGGTACGAAGGAAAGTTGGTGCGGCTGATCCAGCTTCCTGGAGTGCCCGATCGCGACCGGGAGCACTTTCTGCAGTTGCTGGCACAGAAGGCCGGGGAACCGCTGGATCGCGACCACGTGCGCGACAGCATTCGCACACTGTATGCGACGGGGCGGTTTGCCGACATCGAGGCCGAAGTTGTGCCCTCGGGCGAAGGGGTTACGTTGACCTTCACCACCTCGGCGAATTTCTTTGTGGGCGCGGTGAATGTGGAAGGTGCTCCGACCCGTCCCACCCCCAACCAGATTGTGAACGCAACCAAGTTTCAGCTGGGAGAACTCTATAGCCACGACAAGCTAAACCGCGCGCTGGAGAACATCCGGCAACTGATGCAAGAGGGTGGCTTCTACCGGGCGCGAGTCACAGCCGAGGCCACATCGAACGCGGAGACGCAGCAAGTGGACATCTTGTTCCACGTGACACCTGGGTCGCAGGCCCATGTGGGTGAAGTGAAGGTGACCGGCAGCTCCGGCCTTACTTCCGGGGAGGTGCAGAGCATAGCCCATATCGACGGCGGGGACCGAGTGACGGCGGCGCTGGTCAGCGGTTCACTGCAGCATCTGCGCAAGAGATTTCAGAAGCAAAGCCGCGCCCTGGCCCAGGTTTCGATCGCACAGCAGGAATTTCACGAGGAGCGCAATGCCGTGGATTTCACTTTCCAGATTGATCCTGGTCCGGTTGTGCAGATTTCGGCGGAAGGGTACCACATCAGCCGCTCTGTAATGAAGAAAGAGGTTCCGGTGTATGAGGAGAATGCGGTCGATGACGATCTTCTGAACGAGGGCAAACGGAATCTCCTGGATTACCTGCAAACGCGCGGCCACTTTGATGCCACGGTCGACATCCACAAAAAATCTGACGGCAAAACCATGCATGTCGTGTATGACATCGATCCCGGTGCGGTACACAAGCTGGTGCTGGTGGAAATCAGCGGCAACAAGGACTTTATGGATACGGCCAAGCTGCGGTCCTACCTGCAGATGCAGCCTGCCAGCCGTTTCTTGAGCCATGGGCGCTATAGCGGCACCCTGCTCAAGAATGACGTCTCGACCCTGGAGAGTTTGTATCGGTCCAACGGCTTTCGCCAGGTCAAGATCGAAAGCAAGGTGGAGGACGACTACCAGGGCGCAGACAACCACCTGGCCGTGCATCTGCAGATTGAGGAAGGAGCGCGGACGCAGGTGGGAGAGGTGCTCGTAGTCGGCAATCAGAAATTCGCGCGAGAGAAACTGCCGGAACTGAGCACGCAGCCCGGGCAGCCCTATTCCGAGCAGGATCTGGCGAATGATCGGGAGAGAATCCTCAACTTTTACTTTAACCACGGATTTCCCAACGCCGCGCTCGAGATAACAACCAAAACCTCGGGCACGGAGCCCAATCGTGAGGACGTAACCTACACCATTTCGGAGGGCGAGGGCTTCACCGTCGATCGGGTGATGCTGGCGGGAACCGAACATACCCGCGACTATGTGGTCGAGCGCGAAGTGCAGGTCAAGGCGGGCGAGCCTCTTAGCCAGGAGGGGCTGCTCGATACCCAGACCCGTCTCTACAATCTGGGCATCTTCAGCCAGGTGGATACGGCCGTACAGAATCCGGATGGGGCGGATCCGCAGAAGAATGTGCTGGTGCAGATGCAGGAGGCGAAGCGCTACACCTTTACCTATGGCCTGGGATTGGAATTCCAGACCGGGCAGCCGGCGGGGACGACCGCGCCGCAGGGAAACACGGGCGTGAGCCCCAGGGTCGGTTTCGATGTGACGCGTTTGAACGTGGGGGGAGAAACCAGACGCTGACGTTTCAGTCCCACGTTGGGCGGCTGCAGCAGCGGGGATTGGTGAGCTACACGGTTCCCAAGCTTTTGGACAGCGACAAGTGGAAGCTCATCTACACCGTCTTCTACGACAACAGCCTGGATGTGGCGACATTCACCTCGCAGCGGCTGGAAGGAAAAATCGACCTGCGCCAGCAGATTGGAAACTCGGGAGAGGAACCCGGCACGCGGCCCGGGCCAAGTTCGATCACGTACCGCTTCGACTTCCGGCGGGTGAAGGCGAGCAACTTCGCGAAGGACTTCTCGCCCGGTGAGATTGCGCTGCTTTCGCTGCCGGCCAGGGTCGGGGGCCCTGGGTTCACCTTTATTCGGGACAAGCGGGACAATCCGCTGGAAAGCACAAAGGGAAACTACTTCACGCTGGACGCCTTCGCTTCTTCCAGCTATTTCGGATCGCAAGCGGATTTCGGCAGGGCGCTGGCGCAGAATTCGACCTACCACGCCTTTGGGGGGAAGGGTAAACCTGGGCGTCAGTATGTGTTTGCCCGCTCGACCACCGTCGGTTTAGAGCAGCCTGCCCGGGGAACCAGGGTGCTGCCCCCCGGCGCGTGCCCCCTGAATACCACCACCTTAGAGTGCACCGACATTGTTACCATTCCGCTGCCCGAAGAGTTTTTTGCCGGGGGTGGCAACTCGCATCGCGGTTTCGGGTTAAATCAAGCAGGTCCGCGTGATCCGTCTTCGGGGTTTCCGGTCGGCGGCACGGCGCTGTTCGTCAACAATTCAGAACTGCGCCTGCCCCCGCTGACTCTGCCATATTTGGGGGAGGGATTCGGGTTTGCGATTTTTCACGATATGGGCAACGTCTTTACAGCGCCGCATGACATGCTCAAGGGAGTATTGCGTTGGCACCAGGCGAACCCGAGTCTGTGTCTGCCGGTGGCCGTTAGTACAACAGGTACTACGGACAACCAGTGCTTCAACAAATTCAACCAATCGGGATATGATTACACGTCGCATGCCTTGGGCGTCGGAGTGCGGTACAAGACGCCAATTGGTCCGCTTCGGTTTGACTTCGGATACAATCTGAATCCGACCAGTTTCTTCACAGGTATCTTCGATCCGACGACCAAGAAGTTGACCGGCTACACGACGGAGCGCGGCCGGCATTTCAACGTATTTTTCAGCATAGGGCAGCCATTCTAATGAGACGAATTCCGGCGAAGATGACGATCGTGGCGGCAGCGCTGACCGCGCTGCTGGTCGCGGCTGCGTTTTCTACGGCTGCACGAGCTGAGGTGATCGACCGCATCGTAGCTACCGTGAACGGCCACGTTATTCTGCAAAGCGATTGGGACGACGCGCTGCGCTACGAGGCCCTACTCAACGGCCGCGCCCCCAACGAGTTCACCGCGGACGACCGCCGCGCCGTACTCGATCGCCTGATCGATCAGGAGTTGCTGGGCGAGCAGATGAAGTCGGCGGCCTTCCAGCATTGCACGGCAGAGGACGCGGCGGCTCGGCTCGCCGAGGCGCGAAAACAGTACCCGGAAGCCGCCACCGACGATGGCTGGCACGCGGTGCTGTCGAGATTGCAGCTGGCGGAGAAAGATCTGCTCGCGCGCGTCCAGACGCAGGTTGACGTCATGCGGCTAGTCGATGCTCACTTGCGCCCCGCGGTGCAGATTGACTCGACGACCATCGAGGCCTATTACCGGGATAAGTTCGTTCCGCGGTTGAAGCAGTCCGGTGCGGGCGAGGTTTCTCTGGCTGACGTCTCGGGCAAGATTCGCGAGTTGCTGACTGAAGAGAAAGTCAACGAATTGCTGGTTTCATGGCTGCAGACCCTGCGCTCAGAAAGTAAAGTGAGCATGCCAGGCGCGAGCGCGTTTGCCGGCGAGGGAGTACAGTCGCAGTGACTGAGCCAGCCACCAGGCCGCGGCGCCGGTGGAAATACTTTCTGATCGCAGGCGGCGCCGGCCTCGTCCTGCTGCTGGGCACTCTCTGGTATGTCACCACGGATTCCTTTCAATCCTATGTGCGACGGCGGATGGTCGCCGAGGTGGAGCGAATCACTGGCGGCCGCGCAGAAATTGGAAGTTTCCATGTCATTCCCTTTCGCATGCAGGTTGAGGTGCGCGATATCACCGTGCATGGCAAGGAGGCGCCCGGCGACGTTCCGCTGGCGCACGCGGATCATCTGATCGCGCAAGTCAAAGTCATCTCGTTGCTCCGTACTGAGTTCGGATTCTATTCCCTGAGTCTGGAGCATCCCATCGTCCACATCGCCGTGGCTCCGGACGGCACGACCAACGTCCCCGCCCTGAGAGTGTTATCGGCGCCTTCCCAGAACAATCTGCTGCAGCCGTTGTTCGCACTTTCGATTGATCACCTGGCGGTGCGGAACGGGCAATTGCTCTGGGCCGACCAGACGGTTCCGCTCCACTTCAACGTCGACGATACCAGATTGCAGATGGACTACTCCTACCTGCGGGGGCGATACGAGAGCCATCTCTCGGTGGGCAAAGTGGACACAGTGGTGGAAGATTTGCGCCCGTTTGCCTGGATGACCACGGTTGACATCAGCCTGGCGACCACTTTCGCCGACATTAAATCGCTGCAGTGGACGTCTGGTCGATCGCATCTGGAAGCCAGCGGACGCATCAGCGATTTTCGCACTCCTCGCCTCGACGCCAGCTATGACGCGTACATCGACCTGGGGGAAGCCGCGGCCATTGCGCGACGCCACGACCTTCAAGAGGGCGTGGCCGAGTTCAAAGGAAGCGGGCACTGGTTCTTGAATGAGTTTTCTGCCTCCGGCGCTCTCGCGATGCGTGACGTGAGCTGGCGGGACGACCAGTTCATCGTCAAGAAAGCCAGCGGGACTGCCGATTACGCGATCACGGATGAGCAGGTCAAGTTGTCGAAATTACAGGGCAAGCTGTTCGGAGGAAGTGTCACCGGAGACGCCCAGGTGGATAACTGGCTGCACAGCGTTCCACCACCGCCGGTGGGCAAGACGGCGAAGAAGGGCAATGAGAACCTTCCAGTGGTTAGCGCGGCTCGCCCGCGAGATGTCAAAGGTCCCCGGCCAAAACTCCCCGGGGTGCAGACCGGAGTGGTGCATCTGCGTGCTCGCGATGTTTCTGCCGCCGACGTGGCTGCTGCGCTGAATGTGCCGGCGCATCCGCTGGGGCGGTTTCGCCCTGCCGGAATCGCCACGGGCACGGTCGACGCTGCCTGGAAGGGGTCGCCGAAAGATGTCGAGATTGCATTCGTTCTCGACGTGAGCCCGCCCGCGAAAACCGCTGCAGGCGAGTTACCGCTGACCGCTCACGGGGCAGGCAAGTATCACGGCGCAAGCGACGCGCTGGAGATGACGCAATTTAATCTGTCCACCCCCGCGTCGCGAGTGCAGGCGGAAGGAACGCTGTCGGCTTCGTCGTCGCTGCGTTTTTCGGTCTCCACCACGAACCTCGAAGAATGGCGGCCGCTGGTGGCTGTGCTGGGAGGCCCTACAAACTTGCCCTTCCGGGTGGATGGGACGGCCGCGTTCAACGGAGTAGCGGGGGGAACCTTCTCCTCTCCAACGCTAGCTGGGACGCTGGTGGCGCAAGATTTCGAATTCACCCTCCCGGCGACTTCACGCACGCCAGAGCAACAGGTGCATTGGGATTCGCTGGCGGCCAGTATTCAGTTTTCTTCGCGGGATCTTACGATGCGTGGCGGCAGCTTGCGGCGTGGCGATACCACCGCCGACTTTGATGTCAGCGCATTGCTGCAGAAGGGACAATTCACCCTATACAGTCCCTACAATGCTCGGGTCAACCTGCATCATGTCGACGTCGCTTCGACGGCGGCGCTGGCGGGATTCGACTATCCCGTTACCGGCACGGCCGATGTTTCGCTGCAGATTACCGGGACCCGGGCCGCTCCACGCGTGCAAGGACACATCCACGCAGCGGACGCCTCGGCGTACGGTGAGTCAATCGAGAACTTCGAGGCCGATCTGCACATCGTGGAGGGAGAAACCGCGCTCAGCAACATCCAGCTCACCCATCAAGATGCTTCTATGAGCGGCGATGCAGCCTATACGCCCGAGACCCGGGCTTTCCGGCTTGACCTTCGAGGACAGAATTTCGATTTAGCGCGCGTGCGCCAGATTCATCTCGACGAGTTGCGGGTGGACGGCCGTGCCGATTTTACTCTGCGAGGGTCTGGAACGCTCGATGCCCCGGTGATCAACGCCGGAGTTCATGTTCGCGATCTCACGCTGGATGGTGAACTGGCGGGCGGACTCGATCTCGAAACCGTAACCAAAGATGGCGAACTGCGCGTTACCGGGCGCTCGGAGTTCACGCGCGGAAAGCTCTCACTGGAAGGCACGGTTGGCATGCGCGGCGATTATCCCGCGAACATTGATGCGCGTCTCGATCATCTCGATCTCGATGCTCTCTGGCGCTCCTATCTTGGCGGCCAATTGACAGGGCATTCTGCTGTCGCGGGAACGGTTGCAATGCAGGGGCCGTTGCGCTATCCGCGGCAATGGACGCTCAACGGCGACCTGGCCGACGTTTCCATAGAGGCGGAATACACCAAGCTGCACAATCAGGGGCCGGTACGGTTTACATACGGGCAGCAGACCGCCCACATTGCGCCGACGCACATGGTGGGCGAGGGAACCGATGTCACCGGCGGCGGCTCGATCCATTTTGCGGGCCCGCGGGAACTTGATCTCGCGGCCGATGGGCAGGTTGATCTCCGGTTGCTGGGCAGCATCAACTCTGACTTCACCGGCTCCGGTCTCATGTCGATTCATATGAATGTCGGAGGGACGCTGAGTAATCCTCTGCCGCAAGGTAGCATTCAGATCAAGAACGGGGCGGCCAACTATGCCGGACTGCCCAGCGGCCTGAGCGAAATGAACGGATCGCTGGCGTTCACCCGCGACAGCATTCGCATCGAACAGCTGACGGCGCGCACGGGCGGCGGCACCCTCGATCTGAAGGGCGACGCGACCTTGTTCAACCAGCAGATTAATTTCAACCTCACCGCCGTGGGGAAAGAAGTGCGGCTGCGTTATCCGCCGGGCGTCAGTTCCACCGCCAATGCCGAATTGCACTGGGTGGGGAACCGCTCGGCATCAACGGTTTCGGGCGAAATCCTGGTCACGAAGTTGGCGGTGACACCCGGCTTTGACTTCGGCTCGTACCTGGAGCGAAGCCGGCAGTCGGTCGCGCTCGCGCCCGCGAATTCGCCGCTGTACAACGTCAAGCTCGACGTGGCCGTCAGCACTGCGCCTGAGTTGCAAATGAAGACGGCGGTGGCGCGGCTGTCCGGCGACGCCGACCTGCACCTGCGCGGCTCCGTTGCGCGGCCTAGCGTGCTCGGCCGGGCGGACATTCTGGAAGGAGATGCAACGTTTAACGGCATCAAGTTCCGGTTGGAACGCGGCGACATCACGTTTGCCAACCCCGTCGCCATCGAACCGCAAGTCAACCTGCAGGCCACCACCCACGTACGCAACTACGACTTGGACGTCACCGTTACCGGAACTCCGGATCGCCTTGCCGTGAACTATCGGTCCGAGCCGCCGCTGCCCAAGTCGGACATTATCGCGCTGCTGGCCCTCGGCCGCACCAGCCAGGAATCGGAGCAACTGCAGCAGCAATCCGGGCAGACTCCGTTCACCGACGAAGCCAGTGCGCTGATCATCAATCAGGCGATCAACCAAACCGTCAGCAGCCGGATGCAAAAGCTATTTGGCGTCAGCCGGATCAAGATTGATCCGCAAGGCTTGACCACGGAGACCAACCCTACGGCCAGGGGACCGCAAGTGACCATCGAGCAGCAGTTCGCCAACAACGTTTCTCTGACCTACAGCACCAACGTTTCGCAGAGTTCGCAGCAAATTATTCAGGGCGAGTATTACTTCACCCGCAACATCTCCGCGGTGGGCACGCGGGATCAGAACGGCGTGGTCAGCTTCGATGTTCGCATCCGGCGCCGAAGGAAATAGAATCAAGGCGTGGGCGTATTCGCCCCCACAGGCCGGAATGACTTCTACCGCGGATACCGCGCTGCTTGCCGCTTTGCGTTCGCGCATGGTCGCAACCCAACTCCGCGACCGTGGCATTGCGGACGAGCGCGTGTTACAGGCCATGGGGCGGGTTCCGCGTCATGAGTTTGTGGCCGAGGGAGATCGCGATCAGGCTTACGAAGATTATCCGTTGCCGATCGGCGCGGGCCAGACGATCTCTCAGCCTTACATGGTCGGGCTGATGTTGGAGACGCTGCAACTTACTCCTGCGGACAGGGTTCTCGAAGTGGGTACGGGATCGGGATACGCGACGGCCCTGCTGGCCGAACTGGCAGTTGAAGTGGTCTCCGTGGAGCGTCACGCTTTGCTGGCCGGGCGAGCCACCGAACTGCTTGCGCGCCTGGGCTATACGAACTTGAAGGTCATTGTGGGTGACGGCGCTCTGGGTTTTCCCGCTGGCGCACCATACAATGCGATCCTGGTTTCGGCGGCCGCACCCCGGGTGCCGCCCGCTTTGCTCGCACAACTCGCCGAAGGCGGGCGCATGGTCATTCCGGTCGGCCCCGGACACTCTCAGCAATTGCTGCTGATCCATATGCGAGGCGGCCAGCCCCATACCACGTTGCGCGAGATGTGCCGATTTGTGCCGTTGGTTTCGGGTCTTGGGTCTTAGGCCCAAAACCCAACAGCCAGTTCCTGCTTTACAATCGACCCGATGCCCGTCCTGCACAACCTGCGCGTGACCCTGGAGATGATCAAGTGGGAGCACTCGATCTTTGCGCTGCCCTTTGCGCTATGCGGCGCCATGCTCGCGGCAGGAGGCCTTCCCACGGCCCATCAACTGGCCTGGATCATCGTGGCCATGGTCGCGGCGCGCTCGGCGGCGATGGCTTTTAATCGTCTGGCCGACGCGGCTATCGACGCTGCCAATCCGCGCACAAAAACCCGCGCCCTGCCGGCGGGCCATCTCACACCCGCGTTTGTGGCGACATTCGTCGTGATCTCGAGTGCGATCTTTGTTCTAGCGGCGAGCCAGTTGAACCGACTGTCGTTGTGGCTTTCTCCGGTGGCTCTGGCCGTGTTGCTGCTCTACTCCTATACCAAACGCTTCACTCGCTGGTCGCACCTGGCACTGGGTTTTGCGCTGGGGATCGCGCCAGCCGCGGCGTGGATTGCGGTGCGCGGCTCGCTGGATGGACGAATTCTGCTGCTCACTGCGGCGGTGACCTTCTGGGTCGCGGGCTTCGACGTTCTTTATGCTTGCCAGGATTTCGACTTCGACCGCCAGACCGGACTGCACTCCATCCCGCGGCACTTGGGGATTGTTCGCGCGCTTTGGATAGCGCGGAGCTTCCACGTTCTCATGCTTGGGTTGCTGGTCGCGCTGCTTTGGTCTTTTGGATTGGGCAAAGTTGCCGTGGTCGGCGTCGCGGTCGTGGCCGCGCTGCTGGGCTACGAGCACTCGCTGGTTTCGCCCGACGATCTAAGTAAACTCAACGCCGCGTTCTTCACCATGAACGGCGTCATCTCGGTTCTATTTCTTGCATTCGTGGCGGGCGACTTGCTGCTGCGTAAATAAAAGAGGACAAAGTAGGGGCTGGCTCACTCTCACCCTGCCGTTCTTTCCCGTGCCATGATCGCTACCGCAACTGGAGGATTTATGATTCGGACTGTTTGCACTCTCATTCTGCTATCAACTTTTTCTCTGGCGCAACAACCGGCGCCGGCGCAAGCTCCTACTCCAGGGAGCCCTGAGGACCTGGTCCAGCAGGGCCAGAAGCTGAGCCGGGAAGGGAAGCAGGACGAGGCTCTCGCCCTCTACAGCCGGGCGCTCGACCGGTCTCCCGAACTTTACGAGGCGCATCTGGCGGCGGGAATGGCGCTTGATCTCAAGGGCGAGTTCGCCGAAGCCCGGGAGCATTTCACCAAGGCGATCGAGGCCGCTCCCGCAGATTCCAAGCAGCAGGCACAACGCGCGCTGGCGATTTCGTATGTGTTTGAAGGCGATGCCTACAAGGCATCGGAGCCCGAACTCGAGGTTTTCAACGCGCGCTCAGCGAAAAACGATTTGGTCGGCGCGGCTGAGACCTGCAACGAACTGGCGCGTATTTATCTGGAACTGGGCGATCCCGACCACGCTTATAAGTGGTACAAAACGGGATACGAAACCGCGTCGCGCAAGCCCGACCTGAGCGATGCCGACAAGAACCTGTGGCTGTTCCGGTGGGAAAGCGCGCAGGCCCGGGTAGCGGCGCGGCGCGGCCAGGCCAGCGAAGCACAACAACATGTAGCCGCCGCGAAAGCTGCACTCACCAACGCGAAGAATCCCGACCAGGAGCGGTTCGTGCCGTATCTCATGGGTTACGTCGCGTTTTATAACGGAGACTATAAGACAGCGATTGCCGATTTGCTGAAAGCCGACCAGCGCGATCCCTTGAATCTCGTGCTGCTCGCCCAGGCTTATGAGAAGTCCGGCGATGCGGCCACGGCCAAGGATTTCTACCGCAAAGTCTTGGAGTCAAACGGCCACAGTCCAACCAACGCGTTCGCTCGTCCGCTGGCAAAGAAGAAGCTGGCGTCGGCGATGTAACCGTGCTCAGATTTGAAAGGGCGCGGCTTCAGCCGCGCCGACAAGAGCCAAGAAAAAAGACCGGCCTTTAGGCCCTGAGGACGCATTCCCTCAGCGGCTGAAGCCTGTCTTATTCCCATCCCTTTGCGGCTCGGCTGAAAGCCGAGCCCTTTCAAAACAGTTCTCAATCCAGAGCGAAACCGCTCTAACTCGCAAACACCCGCACTTGAAATGGCGCGAGCGAGAGGCACAGGGATGACCCTGTAGTTTGCGGATTCAGTGCGCCCGCTGGCGCTCCGAATTCGCGAAGCTGAGTTTGGTCGGGCCATGACGGGTCCCACGGCAGGTAAAACTGGGGAAAAGCGTCACCCCCGGCGTTGGCCACCACGAAAACCTGACCGGTCTTTCCCAGCGCTTGTCCGCCCGTCCGGCAATAGGCGAAGACTCTTACCCCAACGTTGTCGTCGATGGTGGGATGGAAGTAGAAGAACTCCACCTCATTGCGCTGCAGGGCGGGGTGGCTGGTTCGCAGACCGATCAAATCCTGGATTCGGTTGAAAAGCGTCTGGTGGCCCAGGTAGTCCTTCCGGGTCCAGTCGACCGGATCCTCCTGCTTCAGTCCGGGATCTGTGTGATCGGTGTCGTGAACATCGCCGAACTCTTCCCCTGCGAGAAACATCGGAATCCCCCGCGAAGTGAGCATGAGAGCGAAGGTGCCGCCGATGCGCTCCAGGCTCTGCGCATGCGCCGCCTGGATGTCGGCGGGCTGGCTCGCGATGCTGTCCACCAAGCGGCGGATCATCTGGGTTTGAGTTTCTCCGGGCAGCGGAGTCTTGCCCTCATAGCTCAGAATTTCCGACAGATAGAAATTCATCAGCCGCTGCTCGGTGTATCCCGCCACATCGTGCGAGGTGACATAGTTCACGGCCTTGCTCAAGTCGGAGAAGCCGTCGGCGCGATAGCTGCGGCTCAGATCGTCCCATTCTCTTGCGCCGGTGATCATGTTCTGGATGCGGTCGCGGCGTGCGGGTTCGCCCAGGTTCGTCTGCAGGCTGTTGTTCATCACCCGCCGGACCTCATCGCGGAAGTCGAAATTCCACATGGAGTCGATCAGCGTGCGCTCGTTGTACGCCTGATCCCCGGTGATCCCGGGATTTCGCGAGGAGTCTTCGGCGATCACCAGGAAAGGACGGTCAGGGAAGAGCCGCCCATGTTCCGCCCACGCCTGATCGTGAAACTCCTGCAGGAAGTCCCCGTTGTTGATGCCGCGGAATTCGTCGAGGCGGAAGCCGTCGATGTGATACTCACCAATCCAGAACTTCGCCATGTGGTACTGGAAATCGCGGGCCAGGTATCCGCCGTTCGCGGGATTGCGGTAGCGGAAGCGCTGTCCTCCCCAGCCGTTGCGCTCGGGTTCCTCGTCATCGCGCAGGTAGAACCAGTCGTGCGCGAGTTGCTCCAAGGGACACTCGCGCGAGTGGTTCATGACCACGTCCAGCAGCACACGGATGCCGTATTGATGGCAGCGCTTGACGAAAAACTTCAGGTCCATGGGCGTGCCCATGTCGTAATCCGGAGAAAGAAAGAAGCGGGAGCCGTATCCCCAATTCAGCGTGTCGGCCGAGTCAAAGCAGGGCAGAAGTTCGATGGCGTTGATGCCCAGGGTGCGCAGATCGTCGAGATGCTCGAAAATCACCTTGTCGAATGTGCCCAGGTCCACCTCGCGATTGTCCGAAGCCACGGCCATCCATCGCACCGGCATTTCGTAGATCACCATCTGGTTGTTGCTAGGAAGAGTGACGCCCACCGGGAATTCGTCGTCCCAAGAGAAAGGGTCGGTGACTCGCTTGCCATTTTCGATGTGGAAGACGGCGCGGTACCCACCGAACTTCACCAATTCCATCGCGCCGGGATCGGGCATGGTTTGGGTCATATCGGCGTCGATGAAGCACTCATATTCGTAAGCTCCGTCGGCCAGTCCCAGAGTGCTGACGTCGATCTGATAGAAGCCGGGAGATGTCGGATCGGCCACGAGCGGCGCGATTCGCCAAGCCTTGCCGAAGTGGTCGCGGTCCTCCAGGGATGCGAAGCGGAGCGTCGGGATTGCTGGTGTGCTGAGAGGGATACGAATCAGGTTCGGCAGTGAGGTTAAGGGTCGTGGCGGGAACTGCAAGGGAGGAGCTACATCTCGGAGTGCCATCGGGTTTACCTCCACAGATTTCAAGACATTTGGACGGGGCCCTGGTTCGTTAGGACTGGATGAGTCAGGCCGTCACACAGGAAAGCGTCTCAATCATGTGCGCAGATCGAACCGCGTGGGAATCCGCTGACGGACTACGAGGGGGAACTGCGTACAGTCGGGAAACCAGCCATCCGGGCGCCGACTGGGTTACTGACAGTGCTGCCTGATTTTAACCCACTATGCTGGCAGGAAAGTTTCTCGATTGTGAATATTGCGCAAAGGCTTCCCGAAATGGGCCGGCGCGCGGATGCTCCCACTCAAGGTCCTGCCCTCGAAGACAGACAGACGCCTGGGTGGTTTAGGGTCCACCCCGGCGTCGATCTTCGCAGTGCATGGCTCTTACTACTGATTGACCTTGAGTATCAGTAACGTGCCACTTTCGAGTTTCACATTATTCTTGTCGGAACTCACGACTGAGGCCTGCGTGCCGGTGCCCCCCTGGGAAAGCGATACGTGCGACATTCCGATTACACCTTGCGTCTGAGATGTGATTTGAGGAGTCGCGCGCGTGCCTGTTGGAGAGTCGCTCGGCATGCCCGCACCGGACGGCGGGGGAGTCGTCGCCCCGCCCATTCCCGAGGGCCTTCCCGCACCGCTAGCCGTTGGTGCGCCGCCGGAACCGCTCGGGGATCCCGGATAGGGCTGCTCGTTGCCCGCGGTTGCATTGGGATTTTCGCTCTGGGCGCCGACGATGGCTTGAATCGACATCGGCAATGACACGTCACCACCGTTCATGACGGCGTGGTCGAAGGCGATTCCTACCATGGACTCTCTCTGTTCCTTGCTGCGCGCTTGCGCTTCGGTTACGTGTCCGACCACTTTTGTGTCCTTAGGCACAAGCACTTCACCCGTATTGGTCTTCATGTCCTCAGTGACCTTGGCCACGACCTCGTCGCCGGTTTTGACCTTCTTGGCGTCGATGGTCTTTGTCAGTGTCACCGGAATCACGCTACCTGGCGCGATTTTTGTCGTACGTGTTGAGGGCGATGCGGAGCGCTGACTGGCCTGCGGTTGAGAAGTCGGTGGCTGTTGAGGCTGGGCCTGAGGCGACTGATCCTGGGGTGCCGGAGCGCTTGGATCCGTCGATGATGGCGTTGTACTCTGCGCGAACGACGATCCGTACAGCAGCGCGCCGGTAAGCAGTGCAGCAGCAAAAATGTGCTTCATTGTCGATCTCCTTCCACATTGGCGGAAGGGCGCGCAACTCATTAGTAAATAGATGCAGGTTCAGGCCAGGAAGGTGGGCCACGATCTACCTGCACTCGACAACCGCCAATCTCGGAATGGCATCGGATTAGCATGAAAAACAGCTTGTTCTCGTGTCTGCCCGTCGTCTTGTTGCTGGGGTGTGCGGCTTGCTCGCCGAATCAGAGTCCTGATCAGTTACGCCAGAAGACGGCCGAAGAGACGGCAGCCATCAAACGCGACACGAAAGCCGTGGCCGAAGGTGTCAAAGAAGGGCTCAGCGGGAAGAAGTCCGTGGATCTGAATAAAGCTTCTCGAGAAGACCTGTCCTCCCTGCCGGGTATTTCTGCCCAGAAGGCGGAGCGTATTGTGGCCGAGCGTCCTTACGCGAACACTCATCAACTGGTGACCAGGCATGTGCTGTCGGAGGATGAGTATGCCCAGATCCAGGACCGCATTGTCGTGACTCACTAACCGCGCTCACTGGCCAGCGTTGGTAATGGCAGACCCTCATTGTCCTGCGATATCATCATAAGGATGGCTTCTTCGCGCCCCTTCCAGACTCACGCATTTCAGACCGACGACCCGCGTCTTCAGCCGATCTACGACAAGGTGATGGCCGGGGTGCGGCTGGATGCCGCCGACGCTCTCGCCCTTTACCGCACCGGCGATATTCTCGCCGTGGGTTGGATGGCGAATTCCGTGCGTGAACGTTTGCACGGAGATAAGACGTATTTCAACGTCAACCGGCATCTCAATCCTACGAACGTCTGCGTGGCGGCCTGCCGGCTGTGCGCCTTTGGCCGAAAGAAAGATGCTCCCGGCGCCTACACCATGGCTCTGGAGGAAGCGTTCGAGACTGCGGGTTCCGGATACTCCGAGGCGGTTACGGAGTTCCACATCGTCGGTGGATTGCACCCCGACTTGCCGTTTCAGTATTTCCTGGATCTCTGCTCTGGCCTGAAGCAGCGCTTTCCGCAGGTGCATCTCAAGGCGTTCACCATGGTTGAGGTGGCCTACTTGTCGAAGCGGGCGAAGCTTTCGATTCGCGAGACGCTGGAGCAACTCAAGGCTTCTGGCGTGGACTCGCTGCCCGGCGGCGGGGCGGAGATCTTCGCCGACCGAGTGCGGCATATTATTTGCGACCACAAGATTGACGGCGACCAGTGGCTCGAAACGGCCCGCCTGGCCCACCAGATCGGCTTAAAGTCGAATGCGACCATGCTCTACGGACATGTAGAGAACGACGAAGACCGCGTCGATCACTTGCTCAAGCTGCGCGCACTGCAGGATGAGACCGGCGGATTCCAGACGTTCATCCCGCTGGCGTTCCATCCGGATAACACTCCGCTGCAGCACTTGCCGAAGACGACCGGCATGCTCGACATCAAGCAGATCGCGGTGAGCCGGTTGGTGCTCGACAATTTCCCGCACATCAAGTCGTACTGGCAGATGATGACCGCCAAGATCGCGCAGATCTCCCTGCGCTTCGGCGCCGACGACATGGATGGCACGGTGATCGAAGAGAAGATCTACCACGACGCCGGCGCCACCACCCCGCAAGCCATGCGCCGCGAAGAGTTGGAGCGCCTGATCCGCGCCGCCGGCCGCGAGCCGATCGAGCGCGACACGCTCTACCGGCCCGTCACGAGGACCGAGACGTCGGTGATGGTGGCCGTGTAGAGCTCTGCCACGACATTAGTTGCGCTGCGGAGAATGCTCGTACGGGTACGGATCTCTTTCTGATATACCCAAAGCATTCAAAAGTTCATCGGGCGAAACGGTTTTGCAGCGAAAATCAAGGTCGCGACGGTTTCGGAGAGCATTGGGAAATTTTTTGTCCATCATGAGAAAGTAGTCCAATCCGTTAGCCTCCGCGGTCCAAAAGTGGAAGGCGTCTGGATAGTGTGTTCTTGCGAGGTGGCGACATAGTAATTTGAACCGCCCAATCTGGGCCAAATTTCTATGCTCCGAGGCGGGCAGCTTCGTCCAGATCTCGGCGGTCTCTTGTAGCAGGGATTCGGGTAGTTGAAGGAGGAAATCGCAGAACTCAAGGACTTCTTCCTTTTTCAAGTAGTAGCCAAAGTCTATAGTCTGGCGAAACCGTGGCCTGTTTGCGGCTGGTTGGCACTTCTTGATCTCAACTTCGGAAAACAGATCGCCGGAGGTTCCGGCCATCCCGCGGCCGGCCCGCATCTCCTCAAAGTCGAGTTCCGGGTGGGTGTAGAGGGCGATTCTACCTTCACGGGCCAACCGAACGATTGTCGGCAAACACTCAACCTGCCGGCGCAGCCACAAATCATCCTGTAGAGGTTTCGGTTCCGACGCCTCGATTGGGACCAGAAGTTCGCGGTCTGCCCACGGGGTTTTCTTTTGGATATGTGTCCTCTGCATGAGCACACCACGACGGAGAACGCTCAAATCGAGGAGTGCCGTGCTAGCGTGAGTCATGCACCCGACTCGACCTCTCCCGCTGTAAAGAGCCACCTTGCCGCGAACTTGTCATGGCGTGGCGCAACAGCATATTGACGCGCGTCTGGTAGCCGCGCCCGTATCCCTTGAGCCACTTCAACACGTCGGTGTCTAGTCGGATCGTTACCAATTTCTTCGACGGACGATAGAACTTGCCCATTTCGGCCCCGCTCCAGTCCACAACCTCCGGCATGTCAGAGAGATCAATGTCTTCGTCCTTTTTTGCCGCGAGGGCGGCGATGTCTCTTTTTTGTTCCTTGCTTAGCTTCTTCATATGCTCTCCTTTCACGCGGCGTGGCGACGCGAGCCGAAATGATTCTTATGATCTCTTCGCCTTCCTGCTCAAAGCTGGTATGAACGACAAAGAGCACCGTACCCAGACTGACCGATCCGAGAGTGATCCAACGTTCCTCTTCGAGTGTCGATTCCTCGCGTTGCGTCAGAGCACATGCATCGTCAAACACAAGGAGTGCAGTCTCGAATCGAAGGCCATGCTTGAGTAGATTCCGGCGGTTCTTCTCATCGTTCCATTCGAAATGCATGGCCGTTTCCGCCGTCGCAGTTAGGATAGAGGAGGCCACTCGACATGTCAATACATATGTATGTACATATGGTCTTGGTTCTTCACGGTCCCGATCGAGAAGCGACCCTCATAATCTGCGTTCCCAAGCCGCCTGGAAACCTGTATCATCCCGTGATCTGCAACCGGTTTTGGTGGTGCGGGCGTCGTCGCCGAATGCCCTTCTGGCGGGCATCCGATCCGCCGATGGGGACATCCAACTTTGGCAGGCAAGCGACCAAGTGGTCGGCTGCAGCCGTCCAACGCCTCGTGGACGTTTTATGATTCTCATCACCAACTTCTGTTCGGGAGCAGGGGATTGTCACTATCTAGCAATGCCATGCATGCCGCCTACCAATCCGACCCAGGCGAGCCTCTCTCGGAGGCGGGCTACCAGGCTTTGCGCCGGGTCTCGCGCGCCATCGCGGCGCATCACGAAATAAAAACTCTTTTTCGAAGTTTGGCTGACGAACTCCGTCCTGTAGTCAACTTCATCTTCCTCCGCGTCTTCCTGTACGACGAGGCGCGCCACCTGATGCGGCTTCATGTCAGCGAGGCGCCGGGGCAACCGGCCGAGCCGTTCAGTGAGTTTCCGCCGGAAGGGACCGCGGTGGGCTGGGTGTATGACCGGCAGGAAGTTCTGCTCATTCCCGACGTGGACAAGGAATCCCGCTTCCCGCGGCTGCACGGCATTCTCAAGGAGTACGGTATCCGGTCGCACGTTACACTCCCGCTGACGACGGCGCACCGGCGGTTGGGCACATTCGCTGTAGGCAGCGACCATGCCGATGCGTATTCCGAGGAGGATTGCCGCTTTCTGGCGCTGGTCGCGGATCAGATTGCACTCGCCATTGATGACGCGCTGCACGTGCAGGCTCTGCAGCATGTGCAGACGCAACTGGAACAAAGAAATCAGCGGCTGCAGTTACTGCTGGACGTGAACAACAGCATTGCTTCCAATCTGGAATTGCGCGATCTGCTCCTGGCGATTTCGGCGAACGTGCGGCGCGTGATGCAGGCGGACTTTGTGGGCGTCGCGTTGCCTGATCCTGCCGCGGATGGGAGGCTGCGAGGATACGCCTATGAATCAGCGAAAGGCCGCGGCCCCGGCGAACCGCTTCAGTTCCTGAATGAGAAGTCGGGACCGGTTATTGCCTATCGCTCGGGGAAGCCTGCGGTGTTGCACACGGAGTCGCTCGAACAGCTTCCGGTCGAATCCGACGAGTTTCGTCAGTTAGGCATGAAGGAAGCCTGTTCGCTTCCCCTGGTGAGCCATGGGCGAATTTTGGGGTCGCTGGATCTGGGCCGGGCGCGGGCCGTCGCGTTCACAGAGGACGAAGTCGAATTCCTGGTGCAGATCGCCAACCAGGTGGCCATCGCCGTCGACAATGCCATCGCCTACGGTGAGATTGCGGACCTCAAGAATGAGTTGGCACAAGAAAAGCTCTATCTGGAGTCGGAAATCCGCAGCGAGATGAACTTTGCCGACATCGTTGGCAATAGCCCCGCGATTCGCGCGGTACTCGGGCAAGTGGAGACGGTGGCGCCCAGCGACTCCACGGTGCTCTTGCTGGGCGAAACCGGGACCGGCAAAGAATTGATGGCGCGGGCGATTCATGAGCGGAGCCGCAGGCAGTCGCATGCCTTCGTCAAGCTGAATTGTGCGGCGATCCCCATGGGATTGCTGGAAAGTGAAATGTTCGGTCACGAACGGGGCGCATTCACCGGGGCGGTGGCGCAGCGCGTGGGGCGCTTTGAACTGGCCAACGGCGGCACAATCTTTCTGGATGAGATCGGCGAGATTCCGCTGGAACTGCAACCCAAGCTCCTGCGCGTGCTGCAGGAGCGCGAGTTCGAACGGCTGGGTAGTTCACGAACCTTGCACACCGACGCCAGGCTGATCGCGGCCACCAACTGCGATCTGCAGGGGATGGTGGATGAAAAGAAGTTTCGCGCCGATCTGTATTACCGCTTGAATGTTTTTCCCGTATTCATTCCGCCTTTGCGCGAGCGGCAGGAAGACATTCCCATGCTGGTCAGCCACTTCACCCAACTTTTTGCGCATCGCGTAAACAAGAAGATAGAGACTATTCCCACGGGAACGATGCAGGCCCTGGTCCGTTATTCGTGGCCGGGGAACATCCGCGAACTGCAGAATGTCATCGAGCGGGCGGTGCTGGTTTCAAACGGGCCGATATTGAAGGTCCCACTCTCGGATCTGAAGAGCCGCCTAGCGATTGCGCAACCGGTTCACTCGGCCAGCGCGCCGGCAGACGTTGCACTGAAAGATGGAGCGCAGCCCATCCGGGATGTGCTGGAAGATGTCGAGCGCAAGCAGATCACCGCCGCCCTCGAGCAATCGCGGTGGATCGTTGCCGGGCCGAACGGTGCTGCTGCGCGCTTGGGATTGAAACGGTCCACCTTGCAACTCCGCATGAAGAAGTTAGGCATCTCGTCGCGATCTCGCTGAACAGCCTTTCCCATGCCAGAATTCTGGCGGCTATTGTTCACAAAGCTGGCATCTGGCAGCTGGCACTTTCGTCAAGAAACGTGAATGCCACTGTAACTGGCCCCGCTGTGCGCACTTGCTGGGAATCCACTTGTGGGCGGGTTTGGCATGCGCGTTGCTCTTCTCATGGCATGTCTGGAAGCAAGGAGTCAGTGATGAAGAGAAAAGTCCTCCCCCGATTTGTTCTATGGATCACGTTGATCGCAATTACCGCTGGGGTCACCGCCGGTTCAGCAGACGCACAGACGCGCCGCAAAGTTACGCTGGAAGCTTCCGTGCCCTTCGAATTTGTCGTGGGAAACCACACTTTCCCGGCAGGCAAATACACCTTTGAAATGGCGACGGGATCACCCAAGCCCTCTGATCAGGCAGCCGTTCTGGTCGTGCGCGGGCAAGGGCCCATGCTCTACGCATCCGTGGCCACCGATGTGGACGCAGATGGGAACGCCAATGCTGGGCACAAGCTGATGTTCGTTCGCAACGGCGATCGCGTTTACCTCTCCAAGGTCTGGCGGCAAGGCAATCCCGCGGGGCTGAGCATCCACACGGCGCCCCCGACTGAGCCGCAGGAATGGGAGCAGAGCGAGGTGCTCACACTCGACGGAATGGCGGTCGGCGGAGGTTATTGAAACAAGCTTCCGGTGGGGGTCATGATCCCAAATCCCACAGAACCCCGATCTCCCCCGGATGTCCCGGAGCCGCGCCCCCAGCGCGGCTCTTGACCTTTAGTGAGATGCTTTCTCAGCGGTTAGCTTGTGCAGGTCGTCAGCCGACGTGTTCAGCAGATTCCTCAGCACTGCAACCTCGGCAATAATCCCGGTGTGCAATGCCGGGTCGACATCCGGCGCGAACAGGGGAGAATGATTCGAGGGCAGCCTCGTTCCCGCGGCCTTGGCCTGCGCCAACTTCTCCGGGTCCGCTCCTCCCAGGCTGAAGTAGAAACCCGGGACGCCCTGCTCGACGAAGTACGAAAAGTCTTCGGAGGGAGTGATCGGTTCACCAATTACGACCTTATCTTTTCCCAGCGCGGCTTCAAGCGGCGCCCGGAGCCGCTGGGCCAGCGCGGGATCGTTGTAGACCGAGTCCGTTCCTTCGTAGCGGTCAATCGAGGGTTCTCGCGGAGCGCCGGCCGCCGCGGCTTCTGCTTTCGTAATGCGGGTGATGGCAGCCAGAACCTGCTGGCGCACGTCGGACTTGAAGGTTCGAACGGTCAAGCCCATCTCCGCCTGATCGGGAATGATGTTGTTTTTTAGACCAGCGTGCAGATATCCGATGGTGACAATCGCCAGCTCTCCCGGTTTGACTTCGCGGGACGCAATGGTCTGCAGGGTGAGAACCGTTCGAGCTGCAATCACAATCGGATCGACGGTGGTGTGCGGCGACGCCCCGTGTCCGCCCTTGCCGTAGATCGTGATGCGAATCGAATCCGAATTCGTGTTGTAAACACCCGGGGTGATGGCCACCATGCCGGCTGGGTATTCGTTGCCGACGTGTAAGGCGACGGCGACGTCCGGCTTCGGAAAGCGCGTGAACAGGCCGTCTCGGATCATGCCCTCGGCACCGCCGATCGTCTCTTCGGCCGGTTGGCCAATCAGCATCAGAGTTCCGTGCCAGGTGTCCCTACTGTGGGCCATGATCTCGGCGGTTCCCACTAACGACGCCATGTGCAGATCATGCCCGCAGGCGTGCATTACGGGAACGTCGCGTCCAGCGTCGTCTTTCGCATGCACTTTGCTGGCATAGGGGAGTCCGGTCTTCTCTTCGACCGGCAAAGCGTCGAGTTCGGTGCGCAGCATGATGGTTGGGCCTGTGCCATTCTTCAGGATGGCGACGATGCCGGTTCCGCCTACATGTTCGGTCACTTCGTAGCCGGCGCTGCGCAACCGGGCAGCTACCTCCGCGGCAGTTTGCGTCTCGTGCGTCGAGAGTTCGGGATTCTGGTGCAAATCGACGTAGAGGCCATGGGCATCGGGATAGACGCTCTCGACTTCCTTCCCTGTTGGAGCCTGAGCGAAGGCGAGCGCCGTGAGTGATGCCAACAACAGCAATCTTTCAGGAGTCATGGAGTGGGATGATAATGGCCCATGCAACGGCTCGCAATAGCCGAGACGCGTCGGCGGATGGGGTTGTCGAAAAATGACGGCGGGTTGCCTCGTACATTCCGGGAAATGACCTTGTTTTCATGAAAAATTCTGATCCAATTCTCCGCTTGCCTTTTTTGAACCGGGTGTACAATTCGGCTTAGGAAGCACTTGGTTGCGCGACTTCGTTAGCAAGGCCGAGGCGCTCATGAACGTCCACATCAGTTACCGTCTTCATAAATCTCCCGCCGTAGAAAAAGAAACTCAACACCAAATCGAAAAACTGCGGAAACGCCTGCAGGTCTTCCGGCCGGAACTCATCCACTTGAAAGGGGTTGTGGAGGAGGTCTCTGCGCGCGAAGGCACCAGCGTTTCCCTGAACTTGCGCCTGCCCTCGGGGCAGATGGCCGTGCAGACCAACGCTCCGACCGCTGCTGCCGCAGTGAAGGGCGCCTTTGAGGACTTGCTGCAGCAAGTAAACAAGCACAAGCAGATTCTGCGCTCGTCGCACAAATGGCAGCGCGGAAAGCGCGGGAATACCGTCCGCCCCTCGCAGACAGTACGCGAGGTTCCGTTCGAGCAAACGCTCGCGGCCGTATACCCGCCGATGGTTTCAGCCGATGATGTCCGTTCGTATGTCAACGTCAACCTGGCCCGCCTGGAACGCTTTGTCGAGCGCGAGATTTACTTCCGGGAGGCCCAGGAGTCCGTTGCCCCTGATCAGTTAAGCAAGGAAGAAGTGATCGACGAAACCATCGCTGCCGCTTTGGGGGACGGCGAGGAGAAGCCGGAGCGGTTGGCGCTTGAGCCCTGGCTTTATCGGTTGGCTCTGCAGGCACTGGATAAGTTATCGCGGACCGACGAAAGCAACGGCAACGCGGTATGTCTGGAAGAATCCGCGCGCCGGCCCAACGTCAAGGGCAGCGACGAGCCGGAGTTGCAGTTTCATCAGCCCGATGAATCGATTACGGGCGCAACCGTGATTGCGGACTCGCGCGTGGCCACGCCGGAGCAAATCATGGCCTCCGACGAGATGCTGCGTCTGATTGCCTCTGCTCTGCGCGATCTGGGATCTGGTCCGCGCGAGGCCTTTATTCTTCACACCATCGAAGGCTTCAGCGTCGGCGAGATCGCGGGGATCACCGGCCTTCCGACCGACCGGATCGTCGCTTTCATCACCGCCGCGCGCGAACACTTGCGCAAAGCGCCGGGCTTGGCGCGCGAGTTTCACGAGCGGCTGGCTCCGTCCGGCGTCGCCTGATCCCAATTTAAAATTTCCGAGAGGTCATTCCATGAGTATTACCCGCGAACAAATCCGAGAAGTGGCGGAATTCGAAGATTCTAATTCTTGTGCAGTCAGCTTCTATTTCCAGCCCTCCACGCCGCGCAACAAAGCGCATAAGGAAGATACGATTCTGATCAAAGATCTGGCACGCGAGGCGCTCCGTAAGCTAGAGAGTAAAGGAACTAAAGAAGGCCCGCGCGGCGATCTGGACCGCATCGTACGGCTGTCGGGAGAACTCCGCAGCAACGGAACTCATGCCAAAGCGGTCTTTGCTTGTGCCGGCGAGAAGTTTTGGCGGGAATATGACTTGCCTGCGACCCTGTCCGGAACGCAGCTTTTTGTGGACCGCCACTTTCATCTCAAGCCGCTGGCGCACCTGCTGGGCGCGTTCCCGCAACTGGGAGTGGTGCTGGTCGACCGTCACCGGGCCCGCTTCTTTGACCTTCGCCTGGGCGAGTTGACGGAGCGCGAAGGACTCTTTCAGCCGCTCTCGCGCAAAGGGCGCAGTGACGGCTATGCCGGGTACGACGGCGGCCACGCACAGCGCCGCGTCGACGATGAGGCCCGCCATCATTTCAAGGCCGTGGCTGAAGTCTTGAAGGAGTCTTTGGAAAAGGGTGTGTTCGAGAAGTGGATTCTGGGCTGCCAGGACGTTCACCGTGCGCAACTGGAGCCGCAACTGCATCCTTATGTCAGCCAGGCGCTGTCGGGTCGGTTTTCGGCGGACACGGTCCACATCACACGCGACGAAATTCGCACCCACGCGCAGCAGATCGTCGACCGCTGGCAAAGCAATCGCCGCCGCGAACTGGTCGAGTTGGTGCTCGACCAGGCGCGTAGCAAGGCACGGGGCGTCACCGGCCTCCGCCGCGTGCTGCGTTCGCTGGAAATGGGAGAAGTGCAGACTCTGCTGATCGGCGAGAACCTTCAGGCGCATGCTGTCGAGTGTGCCGGGTGCGGCCATCTGGACGCACACTTGGTAAGTTTCTGCCCGGCCTGCGGGCGGGCGACGCAGGAAGTCGTCGACGTGGGCGAAGCCCTCCTGCCCTGGGTGATTCGCCGTGATATTGAAACCTTCTACGTCAAGGATGACGCCGAATTCGACAAGGTCGGCAACATTGCCGCTCTTCTTCGTTTCCGGGCAGAGAACGTGCAGCCCATAACGTCAGCGACGGCGGATCAATTGGCCAAAGCAGGCGCCGCGTACCCGGGGCGCCTGCGGAGATTCGCCAGCCGTTGAGGATCGCAATGGCATCTCTTCGTGCGCTCTGAGATCTGCATTTGTCCAGGCTTCGGGGCCGGAGACAACGCTTGCCGCACTGCCGACTGCCCACGAGCCTGTGGTTCCACTGAAAGACGATGAAACGGGTACCCTATTTCTCGCTTGTTCTTTGCGCGAGAAGTGGGGGTTTTCTTCAAAGCGGTAGCTTCCACTACGGATACCTTTCCGCGAGCGTGAGCCCAACCCCTCGCCGTGATATTCTTCCGCCTTCCGCATGCAACACCACCATACTGCGCAGCCGGACTCGTTTTCGCAAAACATGACCGTCTGCACCGGGAGGAATCCGTGACATTCTCGCGCCGTGATTTTGTGAAGACGTCAGTCTTGGGGGCAGTTGCCGCCGGTATCGACGTCACGATAAGGCGATGCTTGCAGGGCGGCTATCAGCGCCTCGCCGGTACGATCGCCTTTCAAGCGGCGAAATTCTTCCGCCGCTACGACGACAACCTGATCGCGGCCATGCACCGTGACATGTTGCGGCCCTTCGCTGCGGACGCGGCGTATCAGTTCGCTGAAACGTGCCTTGGCGTCCTGAAGTGGCCAGCGGCCCGGGGGACGCGGCGATTTTTGGGAAGGGGTTGTTTTTGCTGTTCGAAGTCTGTCCTGACCAGAATATCGTCAAATCGCAGGGCTTTTCAAGCGTGGACTGGAGGGGCCCGCGCATCGCGCCTGAGCGGTGAGGTTGGCGGAATTTGGGGCGGAGGAGGATTGTTTCGCGGGGGCCGCTTCGATAACGT